>JAUWAU010000024.1 GCA_030601885.1 Armatimonadota bacterium | reverse complement strand
CCAACTCCTGCACCGACGGCGGCAGCAGCAATGGCTGATTGACATCCCACGGCCTAAAGGTTTTGCTCATACCTTCTATTATAGCACATTTGTTTGAGACTATGCAAGGACTATTTTTCGATTACTCGGACAGGCTCCTAGAGCGATGGGAGCGAGAGGCGAGGCAGAAGGCTCTCATCCGGCGCGCCGACGAGGCGCAGGAGCGAGCATTGGGCTTCGGGCGCATCATGACCTGCTTCGCCGTCTTGTCACCCCTGGTTCTCCCGGGACCGGTCGGTGCCGGAGACGCTGTAGCTCGTGCGCAAGTGCTTGGGCCCTTCATGCAGACGCTAATGGAAAACATATCTCTGCTGCGGCCATGCGACCAACTGCGCATCGTGCAGTCATTGGAAACTGACTTATCGGTTTCGTTGGAGCAGCAAGCCCGGAAGTTCGCAGCAGCACTCGATGCCGTTCGCCCAGTGTACATTACGGAACTGGAAGAGGCAATCGCACAGCGCGACGCCCTACTACAGAAAAGCGACGCCTCCACGACCAGCACTTCCTGAGCCCGTCCGCACCGTTGCCAATCGCGTTCCAAAAACCAGAATTTCTGGAACGAAATTTCGCGTTCTAGGGGCCGCTAAGCCTCCGACCCACCGGCCCGGGGTTACTTTTTTTGGCGCGGGTAGATGTTTCGGAGGCAGCAAGACCCGCTCTGATAAAGCTACGAGGGGGCTGGGCCCCGATAGCGAGATCCTTCGCTCCCACGGGTCGCTCAGGATGACATCTGAGGCGAAGTATCGCCGTGGTGCGCGGTCAGTTGATCGTGACACTTACGTCCTTCGCGACGGCGCGAATGTGCTCGGCGGCCAACGCGTATTCTTCCTCGTTAGGCAAGTGCTCGATCATGAGAGGGGTATCTGGATCCAGCCTGCCGAGCTCCTGTAGATACGTCGGGTAGTCGAGTCCGCCGGAGCCGGGGCGCACCTCGTCGAGGTGCACGGTGAGCTTCTGCGAGAACGCGATGTCCTTGGCGTGACAACTCTTGATGTGTGGCCCGAGCTTGGCGAAGCATGCGCGGATCAGAGCGCTATTGTTGTAGAAGCGCTGGGGGCTGCAGATGATGTTCACCGGGTCAAGATGCACGGCGAATCGCTCCCGGTCGATGGCTCTTACCAGCCGGACATAGCTGTCGGGCGAGTCCGGGTACATCCACGGCATCATCTCCAGCGTGTAGAACGTGCGCGTCGGCTTGACGGCGTCGATAATGCTGCGGGTGACTTCGACGATGCGGTCAAACGTGTCCTCCGTGAAGTTGTCGGGGTGATGTCCGGCCCACTTCTCGCCGCGAGAGCCGGCCACGTTCACGCAGCATCGCGCGCCGATCTTGTCGGCGAGCGCGAGACGCTCCTGGCACAACGCCAGCGCTTTGCGGCGTTCGTCCTCGTGCGGGCTCATGGGGTTGCTCCATGTACCCACCTCGGCGATGACGATGTTCGCCTCGGCAGCGGCTTTGGCGTATGCCCGGATGGCGCCGTCGTCCTGGGCGTCATTCAACGGGCAGTACGCCGCCGTGTAGCCGCACCCTTTCAGGACGGCAATCCAGCTCTCAGGATCCGAAACGTCGCCAAAAACGTGTCCCCCGAGTCTCATGCAGTGCCTCCGTTGTAACGGCTTCCTCCCCGCGCGCCGGCGACTTGCGGGGAGGGCCGGGCTGGGGTCCGCCTCTGCACGCACGCGCAGCCCTACTTATCTCTTTTCGCTCGGCCCGTCCGGCGCGTTGACCTTGGGGAGCCAGCGCGCGAGCTCTGCTTTCACGTCGGCATACTTGGGCCCCTTGGCCAGGTTGTTCCACTCGAGTTCGTCGTTATCGTGATCGTAGAGCTCTTCTGTGCCATCATTGTACCGGATGTATCGCCACCGCTCGGTGCGCACCGAATGGTTGCCGCGCTTGTACGTAGTCAACGCCGGCCGCTCCCACGAGATGTTGGAGTCTTTCAGGAGCGGGACGAGGCTCTGGCCCTCCAGCCCCTCCTTGGGCCGCAGCCCACACAGCTCCACCAGCGTCGGGTAGATGTCCAGTAGCGTCACGGGCCGCGCGCACCTCACGCCAGGCCTGGTCACGCCGGGCGCAACGACCATCATGACGTTGTGCGTTGCCTCCTCCCACAGCGCGAACTTGCGCCAGTGCAGCTTCTCGCCCAAGTGCCATCCGTGGTCGCTCCACAGAACGATGATGGTGTTATCGGCGTAGGGGCTCCGGTCGAGGGCGTCGATCACGCGTCCGACACAGGCATCGGCGAAGCTCACGCAGGCCAGGTAAGCTGACACGGCCTTGCGCCAGTTATTGGTCTCCATGACCTTCTTGTGGTCGCGGTCTGGCTTGGCGATCTGGACGCCCATGGGCGGTATATCGTCGAGGTCATTCTCGTTGATGTTCGGCAGCGTCACCTCTTCCGGCGGGTACATCTCGAAGTATTTCCGCGGGACGTACCAGGGCAGGTGCGGGCGGAAGATCCCGACGGCGTGGAAAAAGGGCTTGTCGTGCTTCTTGCCCAGCTCGCCGATGGCCCAATCCGCCACCTGCCAATCGCCCATGTCCCCGTCGGCCACGTCTATCGGGCCCCAGTCGAAGTGCCCGGTGTTCGGAATGCCGTTCAGAGGAGGGTTCTCGGGCGCCGGGTCAGGTGGCTTGTTCTGTTTCTGGGACGGGAAGTACTCTTGCCACGATGGCGGGTCGGGGAACCCTCCGTGGTAGATCTTTCCCCCGCCCACCGCACGGTATCCGTGCTCCATGAAGTGCATGGGAAGGGTCACCGCATCCGGACGCACGCGCCGGAAGGGCTGCCGGTTGCTGTAGACGCCCGTGCTTGACGGCAGCAGCCCCGTCATCAGGCTGGCCCGCGAGGCGTTGCACAGCGGCGCCGAACAGTGGGCATTGGTGAAGAGCGTGCCCCGCTGCGCCAGGCGATCCAGGTTTGGCGTCTTCACGTCGGGATGGCCGCCGAGACAGCCGATCCAGTCGTTCAGATCGTCGATGGCGATGAAGAGCACGTTGGGCTTCTCCGCGGAGAAGGCCAACTCGGGGAGGGCCATGCTGGCCGCACCCGCCGCCGCGAAGCGCATGAAGTTCCGCCGGTTGATGGCTCGGGTTGTTTGGCTCACTGAATGCTCCCCTTTCGGGTGATAGTTCTGATGTCAACCGCCCCGATCACAGCTCACCGGGACGTGTTGGTCCTATTTCGTCACACGGCTCCCACCTGACCTCCCTCGACTCCATCGGCCCGGCTCTTGACTCGCCCCCGCGATTCCTCCTACTGACCGTAAGTACGAACAATCGCAGTCAATCATGATATACTCACACGTGAAGCTCAGCCCGTCCTTCGAGCGATTGCCTCTGCCTGGCAACCTGAAGCCAAGAGGACTCTCTCGACGACAAGGAGATCGTTCGATGATCAGCAAGACACGCGCTTCAACAATGGCGTTCTTCCTGTGCTTCAGCTCCATTGCACTGGCAACCGCGACATCGGAATACCTGGGAAACAACCAGCGGACGGGATATGTGGATGCGCAGATCCCCTCGGCGCCCGTGCTGCTCTGGACCTATCACGAGAAGCATCCCCCGAGGCATGCCTGGCGGGAGCCGAACCGGGAGGTGCAGTACATCGACTTCGACTACGCCACCCAAGCTGCCATCGGGCACGACATGGTCTTTTTCGGTTCGTCCGCTGATCACAAGGTGTATGCTCTGGACCTCGCCTCCGCTGAGGAGAGGTGGACGTTCTACACGGAGGGCCCCGTGCGCTTCGCCCCGGTCGTCCATCGAGACCGCGTCTATGTCGCCTCGGATGATGGGTACCTTTACTGCCTCAAAGCGGGCATGGGTGAACTGGTATGGAAGTTCCGCGGCGGGCCGGGAGATGACAAACTGATCGGCAACGATCAGATGATCTCGCACTGGCCGGCGCGGTCCGGCGTCCTCATCGAGCAAGACAGGCTCTTCTTCACTGCCGGTATGTGGTCGCGGGACGGCGCCTTCATCTACTGCCTCGACCCGGACGATGGATCTGTGCGGTGGAGAAACGACACCTCCGGCTATCACTTCATGACCCTGCCTCATGCATCAGGCTTTGGCGGAGTGGCGCCCCAGGGATACCTGCTCCATCATCGCAACCTGCTGTATGTGCCAACAGGAAGGGGAGCCCCCGCCTGCTTCGATGCTGAGACCGGGGAATTCGTCTTCTATGAGAACGGGCTCGGCTACAAGCCCCATCAGCCGGGAGGGTCCTGGGTGATGGCTTGGGAAGACTCGGTCATCTTCAAACGCCGGCAGCAGCACGTAGAGGAGAGTGTCCGCTACGAAGAGCGAGACCCGGGCTCCAGCATTGCCTCGGGGCTCTTCGCCCTCGACTATCGAACGGGAGAGCCGCAATGGTCACTGACCGACAAGAACCTGGCGGTAGCCAGCGGAAATGCGATGATCTTGGCCGGGGCGGGACCGGTCATCAAGGTTGACGTGGGCGAACTGATGGCGGCTTACCCGCGCTACTACAGGAACGGTAAGACGATCGCGTATGACGAAAACATCGCGGAGCCGGACGTGCGTTACATCAACATGGGGATTCTGAGAAACGCCAAGAAGCTCTCCGGGAATCCCATACCCAAGCCTGCCTGGATGAGCCCGGTTCCCTTCAGCAAGTGGGCGACAGATGTCGGACGGGTCTACTTCATGCTCCAGGTAGGTCGCACTGTCCTCACCGGGGGGCGGAGACAGGTCACAGCGTTGGATTCCGACACCGGCAGGATACTGTGGCAAAGAACCATAGACGGCAATGCGCGGGGCATCTGTGCCGCCAACGGACACTTCATCGTGAGCTCGACCGCCGGAAAACTGTATTGCTTTGGCGAAGGGAGTTCGGACACCGGGACGGAGATAACGCACGCGACCAAGAAGCCTGCTGCGGATCCTGAGATCAGGACATTGGCCGATTCCATCGTCCGCAATTCCGGCATTGAGGCCGGCTACTGCCTGATGCTCGGAACGGGAGACGGCCGGTTGATCTGTGAATTGGCAGACCGCACCGAGTTGGTCATCTACTGCCTTGAGCCGGACAGGGCGAAGGCAGCAAGCATACGCAGGATCCTGGACGCTGCCGGACTTCTCGGCGTCCGGGCGGCAGTTCACCACGGCCCCCTGAACAAGCTGCCCTACAACCCCTATTTCGCGAACCTCATCATCTGGGGAGACAAGCTGGGAAGCAACACTCGGACGCTGGAAGCCAGAGAGCTCTACCGGGTTCTGAGACCGTACGGCGGCGTTGCCTGTCAACTTGCCGGGGGAGATAGCGCTTCCGCCACTCGCCGGTGGTTGGCCGACGGCGGCGTGCCGGAACGGGAAGTGTCGAGTTCATCTCTGGGGCTCATTGTCAAACGCGGCAACATCCCCGGCGCAGGGGAGTGGACACACCCCCATGCCGACATCGGCCGGACAAGTTCGTCAGGAGATCGAATCGCCCGCCTGCCGCTCGGCATGCTCTGGTGGGGAGGCCCCGGGCCGGCGCGAATGGTGTCCCGGCACTGGCGCGCACCGGTGCCGCTCTTCTCTGGCGGCGTTCTCTTCATCCAGGGCCAGCACGATATCATCGCCGTGGATGCCTACAACGGACGGGAGATGTGGAACCGCCACCTCGAGAACGTCGGACGATTCCCCCCTACCCACCGCGGCGGGAATATCGTTGCCGACGAGAATTCCGTCTACTGTCTCCAGGGCCCCAAGTGCCTCCGGCTCGATGCCCAAACGGGCCGGACGCTCAAGGAGTACGTATTCCCCCTGGGTCAGGCTCACCGGCGCGCCATGGCCGAGCTTCTCGGGAACTATCCGCCGGACGTCGGGGCCAGCCGCATCGTATGGGAGTACCTGGGAGTGTCCGGGGAACACCTTGTCGGCACCCTCGGGAACGAGATTGAGGCGCAGCCAGGGCAGACGCCGTATTCGAAGGCCATTCAGCAGTCCAGGTACATTTTCGCCTTTGACAAGGTGACCGGCGAACTGCTCTGGGAGCACCTCGCTCAACGTGCAGTCTCCCCCGTGGCGATCGTTGCCGACAGGCGGAACCTGTACTTCCTCGATCGAAGTGACGAGATCCTATACCAGCAGTCGAAGCGGCGCGCCAGGACGGATGGTCTTGCCTCTTCGCTCAAGGCACTGGACCTGGAAACCGGAGAGCTGCGCTGGGTGAAGAACGCAGTGCCGCTGGAGAGAAAGGCGCTGATGCTCAAGGACGATGTCATCGTGGCTCTTCCCAACCCGGCGGAGAAGACGACCGACGAAGGCGACAACGGCGTCGCGGTCTACTCCACTGTGAACGGAGAGCTACTGTGGGAGAAGAAGACGCTGAAAGAGGTCAGCGACCCCGCCCGTGGATGGGTGATCCGTCACTCCTTCATCGTTGGGGACACGCTCTTCCTGCCTTGGGCATTCGACCTCCGCACGGGAAAGGAACGCCTGCTGAGGAGCAACCCTCTCACTGGGGCCCAGGAGAGATTCACGCTGTTCGGCAAGAACTTCTGCGGAACAGTGGCGGCAGGAGAGGACATTGTGGCCTACCGGTCAGCATCCGTCGGATTTGCCGAGATTGCCACGGACAGCGGCTCCCATTGGTTCCCCGAGACCAGACCATCGTGCTGGATCAGCGTCATCCCGGCCGGTGGAATCGTTCTTGCACCCGAGGGATACAGTAGTTGCATTTGCCCCTACAACTACAAGACCTCACTCGCCCTCGTGCCGACGGAGAGAAACGAGAACTGGTCCATCTACCTTGCCGGTGGCCGACACGAGCTCCGGAAGGTCCGCCAGGCCGCCGCGGCCAGGAAGAAGCAAAGGAAGACGCCAACCGATGAGCCGACAGCGGTTCAGAGGATACGAAGTCTGAGGGTCAATCTCAACGCACCAGGCGACCGGATGGATTCGGACGGGAGACTCTGGATGGCACACCCCAGGCCACTGACTCAGTCGAATCATTACCTTGCCCTGGCGCTGCCCGTTGAGCTTCAGGGCCAAGAGCGCAGGTTTCGGTACAACTCGGATCATTACGCCATTGACGGCACGCAGGCGCCGTGGCTGTACACTTCCGGACTACAGGGGCAGTTGCTGTTCACCATCCAGCTTTCGGACAATGAAGAACACGCGTACACGGTGAGGCTTCACTTCGCCGAAACAGAAGACCTCGAACCGGGAAGCCGCGTCTTCCACGTCAAGCTACAGGACAGAACGGTCTTCTCCCGCGTCGATATAGTCAAGGAAGCCGGAGCTGCCAACAGAGCGCTGATCAAGGTGGTCCGCGGTGTGGCGGCCAGGGGGACGATGACAATTGAGCTGGCGCCCGTCACGGGCGGGGCGCCCCTCGTCTGTGCCCTGGAAGTCGTGGAGGAATAGGCCCAACGCCACGTGTCATGAAAACACGACGTGCCGCCAAGGTGGTCAAACACGAACATGATGCGAAGAGAATCAGAGCAAGACAGAGAGCCGTGGCTGCCGCGCGCGGCCCGCATCCCCGCGTAGGTCGGGCTTCCGCCTTCGCGAGAGGGACGAAGCTTCGGCGGAGTCCCTTCCAGCCCGACAATTCCGACGCGGACCTACGGAAGCAGGCACTAGCCGGGGGCGTCCACCCAGATCGGGCTCGACCACGCGAGTTGGCCGTTGAGCTGGCTGACGCGGAGATAGTAGAAGCTGCGTCCGGACGCGAGGTCCCCGTCTTCCCATTGCACCTTCGCCGTATAGCCCGCCTGTGGGATGGCCATGTGGCGCTTAACGATGTAGGCGTTGTGATAGAACACGTCGCGGTTCTCGACGGTATCGGGGTCGATGCCGAACTGCTCTTTCACCATCTCGCGCGCGTTGGTATCGAAGACCAGAAGCTTCGACTCCCGCATGGCCTCGGCGAGTGTAAACGTCATGGACAGGTCATTGACGTCCAGCTTGAGCGGTGCATTCGCGGCGACCTCGACCTCGAACACTACCGTCTGCTGAGAGGAGTCGGTGAGAGATCCTCCCTTTCGGTCGATGGTGCGAAGCTGGAACGAACACTTCCCCGGCGAGGGCTGGGCAATGGATTGACCAGGCATGGTGAAGCAGCCCTCCGCCGAGGCGACCGATCCTTCCCGCACTGAGAGCGAGCCGCGCCAGATGTGCTCGCCGACCTTGAAGCCGTGGACGGCCGTCGGCCCCCAGCCGAACTCTATGGGGATCTTGGCGCGAACCGTGCTGCTCTCGGGCACGCCCCAGGCGCCGTTGTGGCACAGCGTGTGCGCCACGCGATTGTTCTTGATGACCTCAATGCGATCCAGCGCCCGCGGGCACTCGACATCGGCAACGAGACGCACGAGGCCGGACGACTCGATGACGTCGCCCATGAAGTGATCGTTGATGCTGAACCTGAGCTTGATCCTGTCCCCCGTTACGCCGTAGGTTCGGCGCGCTTTGAAGGCTTCCCACAGGCTGTCGCGGGTAAGCTCTTCGGCGTACGCCGCCACCAGTCCTATCCCCCACTTGCCCGGATAGCCGCTGCCGCTGTCGTTGGACGCGATGATGCCCAGCCGATAGCCGCGCGCCAGGCCATCCTGGACCGTGCCTCCGGACACGCGAGGGCACATCTGAGCGTTGCGCTCCAGCGTGCGCGGCGTGTTACAGCCCTCCGACGAGCCGTGGGTGGAGAAGATCTCCGCCAGGGGCGACACGTCCTCGTCGTGGTGGTCCCAGTCCTTGCCCCGATCGCCGACCTGATAGCCGGTATGGTGCGGGATGGCGATTGCGCCAAGCCGCTTCAGATTGGCGAGGAGATCGTCGATGTGCAGCGAGAGGTCCAGGAGCGGGTCGTCGTCGTTGAAGAACACGTTGCAGTCGCCCCAGCGGGTGCGGTCGCCGGTCCACTCATAGCCCGGAAAGGTCACGAAGCGCCCGGGCTCATTGTACTCACGCACCAGCCGCTTGATCAGGTCCCACTCGGCCTCAAACTCGGGCCGCATGCCGACGCTCTCGACGTGCAGGCCCTCGGGTGTCTTATAGAAGAACGCCGGGTAGTAGACGATGGGAAAGAAGTCGAGATGAGAGCGTGCCGCCTCGAAGGCCCGTCGCAAGCTCTCCTCCCAGTCGCCATGCGGCTGCCACTGCGGCTTGAACTGCGCGTGCATGTCGCCCCAATAGAGGTTCACGTGGTTGTACCCCTTCGCTGTCCGGCGTTTCAACTCTGGGCCGCGCTCTTAGCGGCATCGCCTAGCCCTTCTTGTCGGCTGGCCGAGATTCTCTTGCCCTGGTCGGAAGCTCTTCTCTCCCTGACCACGTAGTACACCGGCTCCTGCTCATCGTCCGGCGGGCGCTGCAGCACGCCGATCTGCTTCGCCTCGATACGGTCGGCCACAAGCTCGTGCGTTGACCTGCTGATGACGATGTCCACCGCATGCTCCTTGGCCGCTATCTGCAGGTCGCTGACGTAGTTCACTTCGGCGCCCACGGCTGTATAGTCCTGGCGATATCGAGAGCCCACGCTGCCAACGACGGCCACGCCCGTGTTGATGCCCACGCCGATGCGGAACGGAATGTCGGGCATCGGCCAGTCCTCATTTGCTTCGGTAACATACTCTCGCATCCGGAGGGCCGCCCGAACAGCCCGGACCGCATGATCCGCCAGCTCACCCTTGGAGTAGAACGCCATCATTCCGTCGCCGATGAATTTGTCCAGAACGCCGTCGGTGGCCTGCACGGTCGCAGCCATCCGGTCGTGATGGTTGTTGAGAAGCTCGAGACCCTCCTCCGGCTCGAGACGCGCGATGATGCCGGAGCTATTGCGGATGTCGCTGAACAGTATCGTCACCTCGCGGCGCACCCCGTGCAGCTCGCCCATGTCGCCGCTGATGATGCTGTCCACGACGGGCGTCTCGATGTATCGCGACAAGGCTCCGATGACGGCCTGCAGCCGGCGCTGCGCTCCCCCGAGGATCTCGCCTATCTTGACGCTGAGCTCCTCGCCCAACAGACCGGCCGGGAGCTGGGTCTGCGGCTCCCCACAAAAGGGACAGAAGACGAACTCGTCATCAATCTCTCGGGTGCAAAGGTGGCATTTGACCATCCGCAACCCTCCCCTACCGCGGCTTTGGCTCGGCGCTCGCCGAAGCCAGTACTGCCAGACATCGAGCCTACCAAGGGCAGCGCTGCGCCCTGGCTGCCCGCATTACGTAGGGTATGTGCTGGAGGCGCCTGTGTCAATCCGATGGATGCCGAGCCACCCCTGTTGCGCGACCGATGACACGCCGCGGGAGCCGCGCCGCGCGGGACCCCGATTCCTCCATTTGTTATGCGGATAGCGCCGCAACCGAGGAGGAAAGCATCCACGAGCGTCGGAACAACAGGAGACTGATGTGTCAAGGGGCAATGACCGATGCGACGCGCGAACTATCTGTCAATGGCCGCGCTGGTGCTCGCCACCGGGATTCCTGCGATGGCCGCCGATTTCGTGGACGAGTTCAAGGACGTGGAGAACTGGTACTCCAATAACCCACGAGCGCCGGCGGAGTTCACCACCGATGGCGACGTACTGACGTTGGTCGATCCGCCCGGCGGCGAGGTCACCTGGGGTACGAGCATCTACCGGGCTCTGGACGAGGTAGACCTGGACGCCACGCCGTTCTTCGTTGCGAAGGTCGTCGAGATGAGCGGGATGTTCAATGTCACGCTCATCAACAAGAAGACAAACGAGAAGCGCGGCGGCCTGGCGGCGCTCAGCAAGCCCGGCCTGGCACTGATGCACATTCCCGACACTCTGGGCTGGACGGGGAAAGTGCCGCTTTCGCTGGGCCTATACGTTCGGGGCACTGAGAAGATGGTGAAGGTGGACTGGATCAAGTTCACCGGCGAACTCACCCCGGAGGAGAAGAAAGTGATGTCAAGAATCGCCGCGGCCCGCCCACAGAAGCTGCATGGACTGACGGAACTGGCGAAGCGCCAGGGCTGGCGGCGACTGGAGCACAGCAAACGGGGCGACGCGTATTTGTCCGAGCGCACCGTGTTTCGCGACACGGCCACCGGCTGCATCGCCTGGCGCATGACCTGCGATCCGTCCGTTGACCAGAATGACTATTACGACATCCCGGGCTGGAATGCGGATGGGTCCATCATGGGCTTTCTTACCCGCCGCGCCGGGGGCAAGACGCGCTGGCTAATGGATGCCGATGGCTCCAACCTCCGGCCAATGCTGACGGCCGAGGGCCAACCTATGGGCTCCGGTTACTGGAGCGTCATCTACCCCGATCGCTACTACCATGTCATCAAGGACGACAAAGGCACTCACGTGGTGGCCACAAACCCACGGACGCGGGAGCGACAGACGATCGTGAGCGTCAACAGAGACCTCGGCGCCATGATGCCGCCCCACCCGACGGAGAAGTGGTTCCTCTTCGGCGGGCGGACGGGAGGAGTGCAGGATCCGTCTACGGCATACGTTGTGGGCCTGGACGGCTCAGTCGAGGAGGCGCAGTTCGAGAAGCGCTGGCACCGCCTGCGGTTCACCAAGGCGCCGGACCGGCGGATCTTCTTCAACTTCGACGAACCGCGCACCCAATGGACCATTCTCCCCGGCGGAGCCGAACGTGCGTCCATCCCGCACACCGGCGGACATCCCGACTGGCTGCCTGACGGGAGCGAGCTGACGTACTACGCGGAGGGCACCATCTGGGGCATTCGCCCCGACGGCACCGAGAGGCGCGGCGTCATGCAGCTCAGCAGCGGCGGCCACGGCGGGCCGTGTGCTGATGGCGAGTGGTTCGTGTCGGACACTCCCGCAGGCGGGAAGTTCCCCGGATCGATTCTGTACCTTCGCACCGACGGCTCGGAGATCTGCCACGCCGTTTTCAAGCACATGAGTTCCTACTACTCCCACAGCGTCACCTGGCATCCCGACCACCATTCGTCCCATCCACATCCCAACAGCAGCCCGGACGGCACCAAGACGATCTTCAACAGCGATTTCCTCGGGGAGTACACCGACATCTACGTCGCCATCAACCGCTTCCCCGACCCACCGCAAGACCTGGGTGCGCGGGTGGCAGGCGGCAACGTAGTGTTGACTTGGCAAGCGCCCGAGCGCTGCCGCGAAACGCGGGGGTATCACGTGTACCGCAGCAAGGAGAGCGGCGTGCAGTACGAGCGGCTCACCGCGGAGCCGGTCAACGCCAGGCAGTGGCGTGGCCCGGCGCAGGAGCCGCCGGGATACTACGTCGTGACCGCCGTGGAACACAGCGGCCTGGCGAGCCGGCCGTCCAACGAAGCCTTCCAGAACGGCAATGACAACTGGCAGGGCTCGGTGCGTTTGGCCATCGAGGCGGAGGCCGGACAGGGCACCCTTCCCGTGCGCGACTTCATCGACCAGCGCACGTCATCCAACGGCTACTATGTCGCCTGTCAGGGCGAGGAGGCTGGAGGCAGCCTCTCCCTCGAGCTGACCATACCGAAGGGCGCTGAGTACGTCCTGTGGGCTCGCGTGAAAGGCGACGGAGCGCTGTCTGTCGCATGTGACGGAGAGGCATGGGGCTCGGTGCCGTGCGCTGGAGATGAGTGGGCGTGGCAGAAGATCGAGTCAAGCGCGGGCATTACTGTCGGCACGCACGAGCTGACGCTCCGGCCCACCACCGGCGAGGAGTGCATCGACAAGCTGCTGCTGACCGACGATGCGAAGTTCGTTCCCCAAGGGCTGCTGGCCCTGGACAGCACTCCGCCCGACCGGCCGAGCGGCCTCAAGGTCGCGGCGCTGTCTCCGAACACACTGAAGCTGTCATGGTCCGCGGTCAACGCGTCGGACGTGGAGCACTACAACGTCTACTGCGGCACAGAGGCCGACTTCGCCGGCGAGCAGGCCTCGCTCGTCGGCTCACCGGCGGAGACGGAGTTCGTTGACTGGGGGCTGGAGCTGAACACGACGTATTGGTACAAGCTCACCGCCGTTGACCGCGCGGGCAACGAATCCACGCCCACGGACGCGCTTGAGGCGAGCACGCCGCCGTTCGAACCGGTGCGGATCGCATTGAAGCCGGAGGAGGCCAGCGTCGAGAACATGCAGGTGGAAGCGATCGAGAAAGCCGGCGGCCATGTGCTGCGGCCGGCGGGAGATGGGCGAAGCGGCGCCGTCTGGGAGTTCGAGGTGCCGCGCGACGGAGAGTACGCCATCTGGGGTCGCTCGACTCATGGGCAGCGGGAACGCTCGGCGTTCGATCTCGTCGTCGGGCCAAGTGGGGATCCACGCGTCGGCAGACCTTCCGGCCAACTGCAGATTGGCTGGCGCGTCTTCGGACGTTGGGACGAGTGGACGTGGTCCCCTGCGGGCGGTATGATCACCGGCAGCCCGGAGGTATTCGCCCTGCAAGCCGGCAAGTACACGCTCCGCCTGCGGCCGCGCACGCAGCATGCGCAGGTTGCCGAGATCGTCATCACGGACGATCCGAGTTGGTGGCCGGTGGAGGGAATGCGCAAGTGAGCCGGCGGCCGGGAGAACGCTCCGCAGGCGGAAGCCCCGAGCGCGGCCGGACCATCGTAGCGAGGAAGAACACTATGCGTACAACAGTGCTGCTGACCGGATGTGTACTCACGCTTGCACTTGCATCGTCGGCCTCTTTCGCTGCCGGGATCACCAAGACGCTGGAGGACTTCGAGGGCGCACTGGCCGGATGGCCGGACAACGCGGCTCTGTCGGCTGACGCGTCTGAGGGCGCGAAGGCGCTGCGCTGGGAGCTCGCGGGGAAGTCGGACCCGCAGTTCTTCTACTTCAACTTCGGGGATCGCGGGGTCGAGCTGAGCGAGTGGGATCGGCTCGTGTTCGACTACAAGTTCGAGGGCGCCGGCTCTACCTGGTGGGGCGTGAAGATCACGGACCATCCGCTCGGCGATGGGATGCAGGCCACGTGGCTCGTCGCCGACGCCGGCGGGATACGCCCCGGCGAGTGGCAGACCGCCGCCATCGACCTTCAGCATCCGCAATGGCTGTGGGGCGACGAGCCGAACAAGACGCTCCAGCAGATCGTCTTCCGCTGTCAGGTGCAGACAGGCACATCCACGGGAGTGCTCGTAGACAACGTCAGACTGGAGCGCGATCCGGTGCGGATTGAGACGGTCGAGCCGGGAGAGTCTGTGCGTGAAGCAGGGCGCTTCGCGATCGCCTACACGGTGACGTTGGCCAACACCACGGAGGAGCCCGTGCGTGTGCAGGTGGGGGTGCGCGACACTGCGCCAGAGCTTGTGGTGGACCTCTCTGCCGAAGAGGTCGCCGTGCCCGCCGCCTCAAGCCGAGCGGTCTCGGTGGCGCTGGCCGCGACCGTCGCGGGCGCAGAGGCGGTGCCGGCGCTGAGTCGTCTTTCGACGGAGTTCTTCGCGAAGGTGCGCGACATGGACGACACGGAGAAGACACGAACGCTGACCCTCGCTGTTCCGCTGGGGGACATTGAGCATCCATGCCTGCTGATCACGAGGGCTCAGGTCCCCGGGATCATGGCCAAGATCGAGCGCTCGGACGAGGCGATGGCCATTTACGACGGCCTGCAGCAGCGCGCGGATGCATGGCTGGAGAGGACGCCCGACTTCCCCGATCGCGGCGGGCAGTGGTGGCACTGGTACACCTGCAAGAAGTGCGGGGCGCGGCTGCAAACCGAGTCAGCCACGAAACACGTCTGCCCGGACTGCGGCGAGGTCTACTCAGGCTGGCCGTACGATGACGTGGTGCTGAATCGGCCCCACAGTGAGCTCTCTCGCGCCATTCGGGACCTGGGAGTCATGTACGTGCTGACGGATGAGGCTTCGTACGCGGGCAAGGCGCGCGAGATCCTGTTAGGTTACGCAGAACGCTACCTCAACTACCCCCTGCACAACACCCAGGGCAAGCCATCGAAGGGCGGCGGGCACGTCGGGCCGCAGACCCTGGACGAATCCACCTGGCTCATTCCCGTGGTGCAGGGCTTCGACTGCATCCGGGACACGCTGAGCGACGAGGACGTCGAACTGATCGCCGAGCAGATGCTGCTGCCGGCAGCGTGGCTGATTCACGACCACCAGTGGGGCATCCACAACATCTGCTGCTGGCACGATTCGGCCTACGGGCTCGTCGGGTTGGCGCTGGAGAATGAGCAGCTCGCCGCCGACGCCATTAACGGGCCGAAGGGCTTTCGCGCGCAGATCGAACAGGGGGTCACCGAGGACGGCTTCTGGTACGAGAGCGCGTGGGGCTACCACTTCTACACGATGAGCGCGCTGCAGCCGCTTGCCATCGCGGCGCGGAACGTCGGCATCGATCTGTACACGGAGCGCTACAAGGCGATGTACGATGCGCCGCTGGCGTTCATGGCCCCGGGGGCGGCGCTTCCGGCATTCAATGACAGCCGGACGTCGAATGCGCTGGGCGGCGGGTCCAGGTATGAGATCGCCTACGCGCGCTGGCAGGACAAGCGGCATCTGCTGCCCGTCATGCAGAGCGGCAGGAAGAGCCTGGAGACGCTGCTGTTCGGCGTGGAGCTTGAGGAGCAGGAGGAGTTCAAGCTGGGTTCGACGGTGTTCCCGGCGGCCGGGTACGTCATTCTTCGCAGCGGCGCGACGGGCGATGAGGGTGTGGATCGGTACGTACCGGGGAACTACCTGGCGCTCGACTACGGCCCGCACGGCGGCGGCCACGGACACCCCGACAAGCTCGGATTCGTGCTGTACGGCAAGCGCGCGCTGCAGGCGGAAGATCCGGGCTCCATCGCGTACGGCAATCCGGCGCACAGAGGCTGGTTCAAGCAGACGATCAGCCACAACACGATCGTGGTGAACGGGAAGAGCCAGGCAGCATGCACGGGCACGCTCCAGTTCGCCGCCTTCAGCGACGACGCCGGCCTCTGCAGCGCCCGGGCGGATGAGGCCTATGCGGACGTGAGAATCCGGCGGACGATGGCGCTCACCGGCGACCGGCTGATCGATGTCGTCCTGTGCGAGGCAGCAAAAGAGGTGACGTTCGACTGGGTCTATCACAACCGCGGCACGCTCGATGCGTCGCTGGAGTTCGCGGATATGGGAGAGCCACCCGAAGGCGATGGGTACGAGTGGGCGAAGCAGTGGCGCAGCGCCGAATCCGGTGACGACTGGCAGGCCACCTGGCGGCAGACGGGCGACGTGGGAGTCCGGCTCGCGCAGGCGCAGGGAGGGGGGCCACGGCAGGTTCTTACTGCGATCGGCATGGGCAATCCGACGCGCATCAAGGTGCCCTTCGTGGTCTCCCGTCACACGGGCAGGACGGCGCTCTATTGCACGGCGCTGGAGATCTGGGAGGGCAACCCGCCCAGAGAGCTTGCCGTACGAGTACTCCCCGTCGAAGGCGGGGCCACGAACGAAAAGCCCGTGGCGATCGAGGTAACCGGCGGCGGCCTGCGCGATGTGCTCCTCGTTAACCCGGATGGTGGCACCATACGGGCCGCGCAGTTTGAACTGCGCGGAAAGGGCGCTCTTCTGCGCTATGACCACGATGTGCTGCGGAACCTGGTGCTGGTTGACCACTCCGAGGTCCGCGTTGACGGCCGGGCAATCAGCCCCGCCGACTAAGGCTGCGGGCTCGGTGCTCTTGCAGCCCTATTGCCCTGTTCCCTCAGCGGCCGTCAGCTCTTTGAGGCGAAGATTGCGCCAGCGGACCTGCGCCGGCGGATCCCCCTTGAAGCCGTGGACTTGGAGCCCGATGAAGCCCCTTCGCGTCATGGAATCGACCACATCCGCCACAGCGACGCCGTTGACCCACGTCTTCATGGAATCCCCGAGGCACACTACCCGGTACTTGTTCCATTCCCCGTCCTTGAACGCCTGGCGCTTCGTTTCGTCGGTGCGATCCGTGCTGAGCCAGCCGCGGCGCGCCTCGTCATAGATGAAGCCGGCATTGCCGTTGGTCGAGATCTCGACCTGGTAGCCGTGGACGCGGCCGTCCTTGTATTCCTTGAGGCTCTCGCTCCGGATCTGGACGCCGGAGTTAAGCCGCGAATCGACGTTCACCTCGAATTCCAGCTCGAAGTCCGCGTACAGCTTCTCCGTGCAGAGGAACGAGTTGGGGCTTCCCGTCACCGTTGTGCCGACGATCACGCCGTCTTCCACCTCGTACTTGGCAGAGCCGTTGATCTGTCGCCAGCCGGTCAGGTCTTTGCCATTGAACAGAGAGACCCAGCCGTCGTTCTGGGCGGCCTCCTCCGCGGCCCCCGCAGGGATGCTCACCCAGAAGCAACTCAGTGAGAGTACTACTGCAGCAACGACGAGTGTGGACTTCCGCATTGCGTTCTCCTCCTTTGTGCACGGGCTCCGATTCTCCCAACAGCTTCGAACACCGCATCCGCCGCCGACTCAGCAGGGGAGCAGAGCCCGTAGGTGTTGATTAGTGCGGCCGCACGCGCTTTCCTGCTTTTGCGGGAAGCGAAGTCCGCGGAATTCCGGGATTCAGGGGGTCAATCCCGGGGACATTCATGATAGGTATTTGTCAAGGGGAAAGCGGAGATTTCCCCCCGGCAGTTGTTCTCGCGCCGTCCCGGCAGCGCGGGTGGCGGCACTTGCTCAACGAGCTTTGGCTGTCAGAGGCATGGCCCCTGTTAGAGGGGCACCTCCCACAGGTGCTCTTACAGCCATTTGTCATCTCGGTCGGGAGGTCAGCGGTTGGGCGCGACCAGACATCCAACGACATTTGCCCGACACGATGCGTAACCCCGCCCCCCCGGCTCACAGCCGCGCCGTGTTGACGCCGTCTTCTTCCTTTCTCCCTTTTGCCTTCTCCCTGCCGTTGCACCGATGGACTTGCCAACTGGGACATACACGACGTATACTTACACCAGAATTCCCGCAATCGGCGCTTGGGCCGGCGGAAGGCAGAGCCGAGAGAGCCGCGCAAGCATCGGGCCAAGAATTAAGTATGGTGTCCCCGGAATTCCAGTGGCAAGAACACCGAGCCGGAAGGTGTCGATGAGTTGATGAACGAATACGTGTTCCCGGGGCTGGTGCCACTGTGGTTCAGGTACGATGCGGTCCTGTACGCAGGACCGAGCTTCGGGCTTCACAAGGAGAGACGCTGGATCCGGATGCCGGCAGGCCTATGAGCACGTACCGTGAGTTCTATTGCAGAATGTCGCAACACATATTGGAGCGCGTGCGCCGGCTCGACGCCACGGGCCGCCCTGTGCGTGAGGAGTGGCGGCGCGAAGTCGCCGAGATACTGCGACGTCGTCGGGGCGAGCCGCGCCCTGCCGGCGAGCCGCGGGATCGCTGGGCCGCCCTGGTTGAGCAGGGACACGCGATGCTGCTCGACTATTGGGAGAAAGAGATACAGCCGTTTCTGAAACGCGCTGAGACGGCTGCGGAAGAGGGTGGGTGTCTGCGGGAGCACTTTCGGCGAGACATAGAGCACACCTTCCACCGTTCACGCACCGAGCCAACCCCGGAGGGCACCTTCGGATCGTGGTGGGGGCACCTCCTTGAGGACCGATACGCGGCCCTCTCGGGCGAGGGGCTTAAGAGGGCATTCAGACTCGGCGTCGTCGACCTGCTGGAGACGAAGGACGCCCATAACGCGATTAGCCTGTGTGGACGGCTACTCGTGCAGGAGGCAGCGCCGAAGCTGGAGGGCCTCCTGCAGCCGCAGCCGGAATCTGTCCGCACGGAGGCGACGCGATCACCCTCCGGGGCCCTGCTGCGAACGTGCGCACGGCTCGGCCTGCGAACCGTCGTGCCTGTACTCCAGGCAGAGGTCCGACGCCATCTGCAGGACATGGGATGGGAGGCTCTCAGAGCGGGCCAGGATCTCGAATCGTTCGGCATGGACGCGTTCGCGGCAGCCACCACTAACATCGAGCGTCTCGCCTTCGTGGACTGGCGCGAAGCGCTCAGGTTCCTCGTTCAACTCCTGCGCGCGGACCTGCGGTGGCTGGACCCGGTAGGCGCAGCGCCCGGGGCAGGCCAGCGCGATCTCGCCGAGTTCTCGCTACGCGAGCTGGGGGACGCACGCTTCATTTTCTCCGGCCTACGAGGCGCATTGGACATACTTCTGCGCGTTGGCGGCGAGGAGGTGCTCGAGTGCATGGGCCGGCACATAGGGCCCGTTGAGGCCCGGCGCAAGGAGTTCATCCTCGACTTGGCGCGTGAGGCCCTTGGGGACCAGGACATTCCCACGGAGCGTCTCCCGGGCCTCGAGGTCTCGCCCGCGCAGGTGGAGGTTCTGGTCGGCCGATTAGCCGAGTGCTTGAGTCCCTGAGGTGACGTCCGACAGCCTCGAGGAATTCCGGGGACAGCATACATAATTCTTCACGCGCCGATTCCTGGGCGTTGAGCAGTTGGTGGGAGATGCCCTGGAGCCGTGGGCGCATTCAGGGCGCCTCGGGTGTGGGGCCTGCGCGGGGCTTGATTAGGGATTTCCTGACGCTCACCAGGGCTCCGAAGCGGCTCCTCAGCTCGCCGGAGTTGAACAGCCTTCGCCAGGCCTACGTGGACGGAGTGGAGGCCAGCGTGAAATCCCGCTCGCCCTATGGCCGGTTCCAGGTAGAGTACCACAAGTTCGAGCCTGGCACCCCCCACTACTCTGGTGCGTGCGTCCCGCCGGATGTCATCCTGTTGGGACCCGGCAGCTTCCAGAGCGAGGAGGACCTCGCCAAGACGCTGGTCCACGAAACCGTGGAGCTTTATCACTTGAACAACGGTTTGACTCCCGCCGCGAGCGCCAACGGCGCGGTACGGCAGGCCCACGAAGCGCTAACGGGGGTCGAGGGAGCGATCTACGACTACGGTCGGCATGTGGGGATGTACCCGTGATGTTTTGGCGTCGCAGGCGGCCTCCGGCAGAAAGGGGGGCCGCGTGGCATGGGGTGTTCACCGCCTGGTGCAGCGATCCGGGGAAGGACATTGCCTGCCCAGATTGCGCCGAGGGGGCCCTCGCGGTGGAGGTGTGGTGCGAGGGGCGCGTAGTGCAGTGCATCACATTCAAGTGCCTGGGCTGCCAGGCTGGCGCCCACTTTGACACAGGCTGGCCGTGGCCCTGGGGGCGCTGGGAGACTCCCCCAGGCGCCCCCGGCGCGACGACTTCGACGACCAACGACTAGCTGTGTTCCCGGCGTCGCGTCCGTGCACGCGCACACGCCGGGAAGCGCGCCGCGGGCTGTGATTGGTAGATCGCCCACATGTGGGACGCGAGGAAGTTCCCCAAAAGCAAACTGAAGAGGATGAGAACGAACTGTTGGTTATGCTATGCAGCTATGTCTGGTTGTACGCGAGCGTGGATTTCAGAATTCCGGCGACGCCATACTTAATTCCTGACTCCCGGTGGTGCCCTGCCGGGGTGGAGTGCGGGGCTGGACCCTGATCGCGGACCCTGTGCCGCCGATTGCCCTTTAGCACTCGCCCGCCTCGTGCATCCGTCGGCACAGCCCGGCTCATCGGCTGGCGCTCCGATGAACCGCATACACCGCACCAGCCTTCTTCTTGCTCTCCTCGCAGCCGCGCATCCCCTCTTGCCTGCGTTAAGCAGCGCCAAGCGCCGAAATGAGTACTATGTCCCCGGAATTCATGCGGAATTCTCTACTCTTGCTTCCCGCCCTTCTGTCGGCTCTGTTTGGCCCTGGCTTTCTGCTTCCTCCTCTGCCGACTCTCCGTGTACGCGGCCAGCAGCGGGTCGTTCGGGTCGGGCGCCGGAAGGTTCTTCAGGATCTCCTCGAACCGCCTCCGCGCGGTGATTGCCTCGCGATCGTTCGAGTCGGTGACGTCCCTATATCCCTCGCCGCTGCGATCGTCGCCGCAGTCCCACAGCCTCCCATCCCCGTCCAGAAGCCAGCGCTTGTCGCGCATAAGCCGTCTGTCGGCGTAGTTGCTGAAGATCCACTCGCGTGTTGGGCCAGCTTCGCCGCGCAGAATGGGCCCGAAGCTCCGGCCGTCGATGACGTAATCAGCGGGGAGTTGAGCGCCCGCGAAATCGGCCAGAGTCGGAAGCACGTCGGAGAAGTCAACGAGCTCACCGGAAGCCCCGATCGGCTTCACGATGCCGGGGCAGTTGACGATCATGGGCACGAGCGGCCCACGCTCGCCGGACGTTACGCCTTTGCCATACCTGGCGGTGCCGTTGTCGCAGGTGAACATCACGATGGTGTTGTCCCGGAGCCCGAGCTGCTCGAGGTCCTTCACCAGGCGACCGATGAGATGGTCAACGTATTCCACGTTGGCCTGTAGGGTGGGCCCTCCCTTTCGGCCCGTTCTCCGGCCGTTTTCGTCGAGCCCCGGTGGAGCCACGTAGCCCATCCGCTTCAGATCGAAATCCCAGGTTATGTGCGTCAGGCACATGGGGTAGTACACGAAGAACGGCCCGTCCCGGTGCCGCTTGGCGAAATCGTTGATGAAGTCCACGAACAGGTCCGGGCCGTAGTCCCGTTCGGTCGTCTGCAGTTGCTCCCCGTTCCTGACGATGGCCGGATGCCAGTACCGCGCCGCTCGTCCGGGGAGGTTGCCCTCGGGCGGCTCTATCGGCCCCTGGAAAGTGCCTTTGATGGCCCACCACATGCAGTATTCGTCAAACCCATGCTCGGCCTCATTGCCGCGGAGCTGCCATTTGCCGACGATAGCAGTCGCGTAGCCCGCGTCTTTCATCAGCTCGCCAATCGTCAGATTGTCCTCGGCCAGGTTGTAGCCTCGCTCGCCCTGACGCGGCTTCATGTCGTTGTGATACCAGCGGGTACGGAAGCCGTATCGCCCCGTCATGATCATCGCGCGCGACGGGCTGCAGATCGGCGTGCACCAGCACGTCTCAAACATCACGCCGCTCTTTGCGAGGGCGTCCAGGTTGGGCGTCTGGTGCGTCGCGTGGCCGTAGCAGGCATACTCCTTGGCCGAGCAATCGTCCACCATGATGAGGATGACGTTGGGGCGCCGGCTTGCCCGGGCATCGGCCAAAGCCGTTCGCTGACTCGGCAGCGTCCCTGCGGCTCCTGCAAGCAGCCCCAGGAATCTGCGCCTGTTTATTGTGTCCGTGCTCACCGTCGCTTCTCCTTTGCCGACGCGACCATCCGCGCCGTCGAAAGCTCCTGGCGCTCACCGTCCGGAGCGTCATACGGAGCCTTTCGGTCAACTGAGCCGCTTTCCCTGCTCCTTCGTATGCGGCTGAGCCCCCTCATGAGACGCCAGCGACCCGCGGCCTCGTCCACGCAAGGTCGGCGTTACCGTGATGCGGTCGTGGGGAGGGCGCCACTATACCTTCTGTTTCGATTCGGGCTCAATTTCCACTGACATCATAGTGCAAGGCAACGCGCCACAAGTGCGTGATCACCCACCCAGACAAGGACTAAAGCCGGGCAGATGGAACAGACAAGTGAGGCGGGGTGCGGTACGCAGGAATTGGCATGCGGAGATGGCGCCGTCAATGAGCCCGCGCAGGAGGTCTTGTCATGACAGCCAAACCCGGTTCCGCCGTGCACGCCTTCATAGTGCTCATGGTAATGCTGCTCGCCGTTTCAGGTGCCGCGCTTGGACAAGCGGCGGATACGGACGGGGACGGGATACCGGATGGGGTCGAGGCGAAGCTCGGCATGGATCCCGCTTTCAAGGATGCCTTGGAGCTGATCCACGACGACGGCGCCAAGGGCGTGACCGATGGGGACTGCGGGAACGAGCTCGTACCCGGTGGCGACTTCACGAAGATATACTTCTGCCCCGTGGCGCGCATGCGCTATCTGTGGAAGATAGAGTTCGCCGCAGAGCTGACATGGCCACCGGCCAGCTACGATGCTCTGATCCTCTACGTGGACGCCGACAACGATCGCGATACCGGCCGGCGCGACAAGGAGTGGGTCCGGGGCACGGACATGATGCTTCGCCCCGTGCAGGGCGCGCAGATGTTTGAGTGGCCCGGAGTGGTGAAGGCGGCAAGCTGCGCGGATGGCAATGCGCTGTACCTCGCGGCCGACATCGCTCTCAACCAGGAGAACGATCAGTCGGTGTACCGGATGACATTCCTGTTCCAGGACACCCGCGAGGGGCACGAGCAGAACCGGGACAGCATGTCGTGGGTGGACGTTAGGGCGGCGGGGGCCTCGGATCGCTTGCCGGTGACTGTCCCGGAGCAGCATCCGCTCTATCGGCCGCCGGAGATCATCAGCGCTGTGGCCGTGCGCTGCCTGTTTGACTCGCCGGAGCCACGCGCGGAGGTCACCTTCATCACCAGTTGGCCGGCGATGGGGCGCGTGCAGTACGGCTCCACGGGGGAGTACGGGGCCGAGGTCTCCGATGACATTCCCGCCAACAACCATCGCATCTACCTCGAGAACCTGCAAGAGGGGAAGCAATACCACTATCGCATCGTCGTCATGGGTTTCGAGAAAGAGGTGAGCACCGAGGACACGGGCTTTTCCGTCGTGCGCCCGGCCCCGGTACGGGGCACGGCCAAGCGCGAGAGGGTGATGCTGACAGCCGAGAACACCGCGCCTGTGCCGGCGCTCAACTCCCCCTTCACCGTCGGCCTCCCGTTTCCGCAGGGCCAGCTCGGCGACGACGAACGTATGCGTTTGCTCGACAGGCGCGGGAGGGAGATGCCCCTGCAGAGCGAGGTCACTGCCCGTTGGCCGGATGGCTCAGTCAAGTGGGTCCTGCTCGACTTCATGATGGACGTGCCGGCGCAGAGCACGGTGAGCTGCACGCTGGCGTATGGGACTGACGTCCGCCGAGGGAAGGTGGATAAGGGAGTTGTCATCACGGGGCGTGACGAGGAGCTGACCGTGGACACCGGCCGCCTGCGAGTCGTCTTCGACCGCAGGCGCGGCGGCATGTTCCAATCCGCCTTTCTCGATGCCGATGGCGACGGCGACTACGAAGCCGGCGAGTCCGTATTGGGCACACACATCCCCGCCGGCGTCGGCCTCACCGATGCCCAAGGCAAGCATCTCGATGCCATCTTCGCGAGGCCGACCATCGAGATCGAACGCCCGGGCCCCCTGCACGCCATTGTCAAGGTTACTGGCACCCACGCCGACGCCGCCGGGAGCCAACTGTTTGAGTACATCGCCCGCTATCATTTCTTCGCCGGCAGCAGCCTGGTGAAGGTGCAGCATACCGTCGGGAACGACCGCGTGGACGACACGTTCACCACCATCCGGAGCTACGGGATCGGCATTCCCCTGAGCTTCACGCCCTTGGCACGAGTGACGTGCGACGCCGGCGAGGCGGGCCCCGTGTCCATCACGGCCTCGCAAGGCAACATCGAGCTGAGGCAAGACCTCGACAACCACTGGTCGCTGAAGGAGCCCGGCGGCGTACACGAGGGCGAGTGGGGGCCACAGGCGATCGATGTGAGCGACGGCGCCCTTGGCCTGTGGGTCGGCATTCGGCACTTCCGCGAGACGTATCCCAGCCAGCTCACCTTCAATCGCGATGGCATGGGCATCGGCGTCAACCTGCTGCCCCCGTTCGCGCCGGACAGCTATGCCGAGCTGGGCGATGCCGTGGAGAGCGACCGGCTGTATTACCATCTGCGCGAGGGTGGCTACAAACTCCACTCGGGCGTGAGCTTCACCCACGAGGTGTGGCTGGGGTTTCACCGGGCCGGGGATGAGGAGAAGAGCGATTGGGCTGCTCACCTGCGCCAGCCGCTCATCGCGCAGGCGCCACCGGCCTGGTACTGCGACTCCGGCGCCTTCGGCGAGCAGCTTCCGCGCGGGAAGGGTCGCTTCGAGCCTTACGAGGACATGGTAGAGCGTGGCTTTGCCGAGCTCATGCGGCGGCGTGAAGCCAACAGATCCTATGGCTTCCTCAACTTCGGCGACTGGTGGGGCGAGCGGGGATACAACTGGGGCAACATCGAGTACGACACGCAGCATGGGCTGATGATGCAGTTCATTCGCACTGGCGACCGCAAATTCTTCGACAATGCGGGCTATGCGGCGGTGCACAACCGGGACGTGGACTTCGTTCACTACGCCGCCAACCCGCGGGACGTCGGCAAGACGCGACACCACTGCATGTTTCACACCGGCGGGTACGAGCCGCGAATGAAGAAGGAGGAGTTGGGAGCGGCATACCCCCGCACGGGTCTCACCAGCGCGCTGAGTGGCCATCAGTGGAACCGTGGCTTTTTCGAGCACTATTTCATGACCGGGGAGCGCCGGTCGCTCGAGACTGCGCTGGCCCTCGGCGATGTCATGGCCGGCCAGCACACGACGAACTGGAGCATCGGCCACCACGCTGAACGCGACACTGCCTGGGCCATCTTCGCGGTGATGGACGCCTACGAGGCCACCAACGATCCCTTCTACCTCAATGCCGCCAAGATCCAGATTGCCGATGTGATACGCAAACAGAACCCGGAGACGGGCAACTGGGGCTTCCCCGCGGGCTACTCCGCGGTGGAACCCAACCCCATCGGCGGGTACGCCTGGTGCTGCGGGCTGCTGATCTCGGCGCTGGAGCTATACAACAGGTACGCACACGATCCGAGGGTGGACGAGACCATCCTGCGGGCCGCCGAGTGGTTGGTGCGCGACGAATACGTGCCCGATCGCAAGGGCTTTCGCTCCTGCTCCTGCCCGACATTCAACGAGCGCACGCGACCGGGGGCCTCGTGCTGGAGCGTCAGCAACGCGCTCGCGCATGCCTACAAGCTTTCGGGTGAGGAGCGCTACCTTGACATCGCGCAGATGGGATTCGCCTTGTATACCAAGGGCGGGAGTGGGATCGGCAAGAGCTACAGTCAGGCCATTTGCATGAGCCCGCATCTGATCGCCAAACTCCACGGCGCCGGCCGGGACGACCTCGACACCAGTAGATGGGAGCCGGCTTTCGAGCTGCGCGCGCCCCGGGTGCTGCCCCCTGGCAGGAGCACCAAGCTCCCCCTGCTTCTCCGCCGTGCTCGCAAGGATCCGGCGCCGGTAACCGTCCAGGTCCTCGAGGGGGCCAAAAGGGCAGCCAGCCTCAAAGGCGGCGGGCAGTGGCAGTTGATCGAACTGAGGGACATCAAGCCCGGGGTGATCAAGGCCACGGTGACTTGCGACGGCCAAGGCGAAGAGATACGGGTGGAGGCGCTCGGCCCGGAGAAGCTCGGCTCAACGGGCAATGGCGTCGGCCTCATCGCCGGCGAAGACGACTACCTGGCCCCGGCGCTGGAGGCGCTCGGGGTCAAGTGCCAGCACGTGGACAGCGTTGAGCAGCTTCAGCCAATGGGCGTGCTGTTCTTCGGGACGCAGGCCTGCACGCTCGACGCCGCGCAAATGCGCCGCAATCCCGCCCCGCTATTGCGGTGGCTCCAGGCCGGAGGCACAGCCGTCTTCTCTCACCTCAACGACGAGGGCTGGGACCCGTTTCTTCTTGGGCCGGCACTCGTGATGCAGGACGAGGACGCCGAAAGCGGCAAGATCGCGGCACCGCAGCACCCACTGTTCACCACGCCCAATCGCGTGGCCAACCTCGCTGGGGCGAAGATGTTCGACAGCATCGCCTACCTGGACAAACGCTGGAAGGTGCTGCCGAAGGATTGGCAGGGACGGCCGGCCGTGGTGGAATGCCAGATCGGCGATGGTCGGGCGATCGTCCTGGGGCCCAGCTTCGAGCGCTACCTCACCGGCGCGATCGCGCCGGCCACCCAAGAACGCGCTGACGCGTTCCGAGGTTTTCTGGAGAATCTCCTGGCGTACGTACTCCCCAGTGGAGGCAGATAGCCGCAGCGGGCGTCCACCGCGAAGAGCGCCAATGAGCGTGCCCGCCCGTGCCCTGCCACATCAGCCACACGGGCTCGGCCGTCTTACGCACGGTGACGTTGAACTCGAAGCGGCGGTGCCCCGTTGGGTCGATCCCGAGTGAAGCGAAGGGGATGCGCCATTCGGCCGTCCAGCGCCTCCTGCTAATGATGCGGGCGGAGTACTCTTCTCCTCCGGCGGGCCTGCGCTGCCGGGCAGCGTAGCCGATGCCGAATGTGAGCCCGACCGGCAGACCGTTCACGCACTCTTGAGAGGGCATTCGACCTCGGGCGCGGAATGCCCCAGTGACGTGTCCGGGCTGGCGCCGGGTGGAGCAATGGGTGCAGCGACGGGACGATCTCAGGGTCCGGACGTTGCGACGATGCCAATCCTCATAGTGGCTATCACAGTGCTGATGTGTGCCGTGCCGGCGCGCGCGGATGCGCCACGGATCACGGATCCCGTGGACCTGGAGATACGGGACGCCTTTCTGCGCAATGTCGAGAAATCGGCCGCCTATTGCACGCCAGAACGCATGGCGAAGTTCGCCGAGCAGCCGGAGGACATCACCTGGCAGGCTTCTCGATACATCAAGATGCCTCTGGTCGCGTATCGGCTGACCGAACAGACCAAATACCTGGACATGTTCGTCGAGCGGACGGACACGCTATGCGACTGCGTGGAGAAGGGTCGCGATGGCTTTCTTGGCTGGTACGGCCTGCCACTGGAGCTCTTCCGACATCCCGAGCACCCGGACCGGCAGGTGGACGTGATACTCACCAGCTTCGTGGTGGCCGGGCTGATGGCCGACTTCGCGAAAGTCGTCCAGGGCGATGCGGCGCTGCAGACAAGGTACGGAGAGGCAGCCCAGAGGTATCTGACGCTCGCGGAGGATCACCTTCTGAAGAAATGGGACGCACGAGGGCGATACAAGGACCTCGGCGAGACGGGGGCGGTCTACATCACCCACGCCGACCTCAAGCCGGTAAAGGGGAGTCTGACACAGCCGCATAACAAGCACGCGAAGATCATCAAGGCGCTGCTGAGTCTGTACGCCGCGACCGAGAAGGACGAGTATCTGGTGAGGGCCATAAGGCTCGGCACGCGCTATAAGCATTGCCTGACGCTGGCTGATGACCATTACACGTGGCACTACTGGGACCCGTCGGGCCCATGGGATGTCAACCGCCAGGACCCCGGCCGCTGGAAGCACTGGATCGGCGCCGAGCACCGGAGCGGCTACTATGCGTCGTCGCTATCGCACGCCGTGCTGCTGTATGAGCGCGGGCTGGTGTTCGACAGAGCCGACATCGAGCGGTTCGTCAAGACGCAGATGACAGTGTGCTGGAACGGCGACATCCAGAACGCCACGTGGGCGCGCGTGGACGGGCGCGCCACTGAGACGCCCTACCTTTGCCGGTGGCTGGCGCCATTCGATGAGCGCGTGTACGAGATGGCTTTCGGCGAGCCGGCACAGCGCGATCGGCTGGAGGGGAAGGACCATTCCTGGCAGGGCGGGCCTGTTGCGTGCGATTGGCTCGAGTTCAAGTACCTGATTTACCCTCGCTGGAAGGCCGGCGCACCGGCCGAGACGGCGGAAGTGGCGAAGTTCCTGGCAAAGGATGAGAATCGGGCGTTCGTGGACCGGTTGGCCTATGAGGTGGGGGCGCCGGGGTATCAGGCCCCAATGACGCCGGCGCAGATGTAGGAAAAGCGGACGGAACCACACCGGCCTTGACGGCTTCTGGCCATAGAGGAGACCCAGTCGGGATGGCTCCATTCGCCATACTCGCAGGAGCGTGCATGCTGGTGACTGCAACGGACGGCGCTCGGGCGCCAGGCGGCGGGTCCGAATGGACGATCTACATCACCAATGACAACTGCCCCGATTACACCTGGGGCTTCACTGAGGAGGAGACCCGCCGGGCGTTTGCCGACATCGTCCGGGCTCACCTGGACGAGATGAACCGCACGGACGCCGAAGAGCCAGCCAACCGCGACCGCTACAACATGGCGGTCACGCAGGAAGCTCTGTGCTTCGTCGAGCACTATCCCGAGCGAAAGGACGAGCTCATCCGGCGCATTAAAGAGGGACGCGTGTTCGTGAGCCCCTACCTGTGCAATTCGCTCTGGGGCTTCCAGAGCGTGGAGGGGGTGATCCGCACCTTCTACCCCGCGCGGCGGCTGGAACGGGAGTGGGACATCCCCATCGATGTGGCCGAGCACATCGAGGAGCCATCGCTGCCGTGGGGCGCCGCTGCCATCCTGGCCGGATGTGGCGTTCGGTGGCTGTCGGTGCCTTTCTACAAATACGATTCCACTTTCGATAGACTCAATAATCCTCCGGTCTTTCTCTTCGAGGGACCCGACGGCAGCCAGGTCCGGGTCGTAATGGACCCGTGGGCCTGCGGCAAGTGGAGCTACCACCAGGGCGCTCGCGGCGTCCTTCGCGACCCCGATCTCATCGTGCAGGAGTGGCTGCCCCACTACCGGCAGCTCGGCAGAGCATACCCGCTGCGGGCGATCCTGGCCAGCGGGACGCATGGCGACATCTCCCCAACGAGCGGAGAGCAGGCCCGGGGCTTCGCGGAGGCTATCATCAAGTACAATCGCCGCCTGGAGCCGCACCCGAAGCTGGTGAATGCCACCCTTCCCCAGTTCTGCCAGGCCGTGGACGCGGCACAGGAGCTACACCCCTTCCTGCAGACCGTGCGCGGCTGCTTCGGGCACTCGTGGGACGTGTGGCCGGTGTCCCTGGCCAAATACGCGGCGGATATGCGCGCCGGCGAACGCCGGTTCCTGGCAGCCGAAGCATTGTTGGCCATCGCCGGGCTCGTGCGGCCCGAACTCCATGAAGCCACCCGATCCGATCGCGAGCGGGCCGAGTGGTGCCTGGCGATGCTGGGCGATCACGCATGGAACGGCAAGGGCGACGAGAACAAACTCCACAACGCCGAGCTGCGGCGTCGATGGAGCGCCGAGCTCATGCGGCTGGGCCAGGACTTGCTCAAGCGGGCCTGGAACGGACTGGGCCTCCGGGAGAGCAAGCGTGAGCTGACGCTCTTCAATGCCCTGAGCGTGCCGCGAGCGGACCTGGTGCGTATGGAGCCGGCGGCAGACGTCGCTGCGGTTACCGCCGGGCGCGAGACCCTCGACGCTCAGTTGGTCGAGGAGGAGGGCCGGCGCGTGTTGTACTTCGTCTCGCCAGAGGTGGCGGGCTTTGGGCTGATGTCGTTGCGGTTCAAGGCCGGGCCTTCGCCAAGCACCAGCACAGACAAACTGCACGCGACGGCGACCGAACTGGCGGGCCCGTACTACCGGCTCAAGCTGGACCCCAATACCGGCGGCATCGCCAGTCTGATTCACCAGGCCACGGGCCTGGAGTTGGTGGCCGGCGATACGAGCCGCAGCCTATGCCAGACAGTCTACTTCGATGGTCAGGAGCACAGGCTCACCGATGTCCGGTCGGAGGTGGTGGCCGAGGGCCCGGTGCTCGCGCGGCTGCGGGTTACGGGAACCACAGCCGGCATTGCCGTGAGCAACCTTGTCACGGTGTACGCCGATCTGGACCGAGTGGACTTCGAGGCGCACCTCCACAAGCTCGCGACGACCGAGGAGGAGCGTCTCTGCCATGTCTTCCCCGTGCTCTCGGACGGCGCAGTGCTGCGGATCGAGACAACGGGGGCCGTGATCCGCCCGCTGCCCCAACCGGCCGGCGACTTGCTTCCGGGCGCAGACACACGGCGTTTCGCCGTGCAGGGCTTTGTGGACGCCTCGCTGCCCGAAGGCCCTGGGGTGACCATCGCCCCCATTGACGCGTTCGTCCTGCGCCTCGACCTTGATTCGATCACCTTTCAGGCCCTCGGCAACGACCAAAACTATCGCGAGGTCATCCACGACCAGCATGGCGTGGCGGACTTTCGCTTCCGCTACTCCCTGCGAGCCCACGCGGGCGGCTACGACGGAGCCGAGGCCTTCGCGTGGAGTCGAAGTGTGGCCTCGCCGCTGCTGGGTGTCGCTGGACGCCTTCGACAGCGGCGAACAGGTATGGCCGGCATCCGCGTGGACCCCGCGCGCGCTATCGTCACGTGTCTGAAGCCGGCCGATGGCGACGCTTCCGGAGGCATCATGCTGCGCCTTTGGGAGGTCGCCGGGCAGTCCGGCCCGGTCAGTATAGGCCTCAACGCATACGGCAGCGCCATCCAAACTGATCTGCTGGAACGCGACCGCGAGAAGCTGGAAATCGTCCGAGATGAGACAACGATGAATCTGCCTGCGCACGGGTTTAGCGCCCTGCGACTGGTGCCATGAGGGATGCGGGCGAACACAGAATCGGGCTCACACCGGCAGTTCTCATGCCGCGTAGATTCGGAGGCAAGCGATGAACGAGAGCATAGAGCACGCCAAGGAAGTCGCCTTGAGCATTCTGAAGCCCACTGAACGAGACATCAACCACGGCATGGAGCTCCACAGGAACTCGATCGTGTGCGAGTCCTATGGGTTCGCGCCGCGTGCCGCCGTGGACGGCGAGGCCCTCAAAGAAGCGGTTGAAGCGGGCGCCTCCGAAGTCGAGATCGGCGACATGATGGAAGATATGCGGATGACTCGGTACGTCACCGATGCGAAAGAGCGCGAGGAGTTCGTCCAGGCGTGGGAGGCCGCCGGGGTCACGTGCATCCTGCAGAACGCGGGTGAGGAAGGGCAGTCCCCTCTTCGCTTGATGAAGCGACTGGCTCGCTTCACCTACGTCACGGACATGATGCGTGACTTCGTTCAGAAAGCGGCCACGCCCGATGACATTGTCGCCGCCAAAGAGCAGAACAGACACTGTCTGTACCTGATAAGCAACGGCGTGCCGCTGCCCCAGGACTGGATCTCGGTCGAAGAGGAGCTGCGCTACATTCGCGTGTTCTTCCAGCTCGGCTGCCGGATGATGCATCTCACCTATAACCGGCGCAACATGATCGGCGACGGCTGCGCTGAGGCGGCGAATGGGGGTTTGAGCGACTTCGGCCGAGCGGTGGTGGCGGAGATGAATCGCGTCGGCGTGATCGTTGACGTTGCCCATTCAGGCTGGCAGACGAGCCTGGATGCGGCGAGAGCTTCAGAACAGCCAATGGTGGCCAGTCACTCAGGCTGCGCGGCACTGAACAAGCATCCTCGCTGCAAGCCCGACGAGGTGATCCGGGCCATCGTGGAGACCGGTGGGTACATCGGCATTTGCTGCATTCCGGCGTTCCTGGGCGGCAGCGGCGACATCAACGCAATGCTCGACCACATTGACTATGTCGTGAGCAACTTCGGCGCGGAGCACGTCGCCATTGGAACGGATGTGGCCTATTCCTCGTCTGCGACGGAGCGAGAGGCCCGGAAGATCCCGAAACGCCGCGCGGTGCGGAACAGGTGGGGATACTTCTGGCCCCCGAACGATCCCTTATTTGACTCGAAATGGCGGCAGGAGCACCAGAAGCTCAGCATGGCATGGACTAATTGGCCGATGTTCACCATCGGGATGGTCCAGCGCGGCTATTCCGATGATGACATCCGGAAGATCCTCGGCGGGAACGTCCTGCGCGTTGCGCGTGCGGTCCTGGCTAGGTAGTAGACTGAGCGGCAGCCCATATTCGTCGCAAAGGAGCGATCTCCATGACGACCATCTTCGAGGATGCCTGGTACCGCTGTTCGGTCAGGAAGATGCGACATCGCCTCACATGGTGGGGGATTGCCGGCGTCCTGACGCTTGTCGCCGTCAGTGCCGCCGATGCCGACATCGACACGATCATCCCGCTTCCGCAGCAGATCCGCGCAGTGGGAGCCCCGATCTCCCTTGACGGCTTCCGCATCGTCGCCGGCTCGGACGAACGCTCGCAGATCGGCGCCGGCGAGATCAACGAACGCATTACCTCGCTCGGCGGGCAGCCGTTGCCAGTATTGGCCCTCAACAGGCCGCTGCCTGCCGGGAAGCTGATCATCATTGCACTGTGCACGGCCAAGGAGATCCCTCTCGGCGACATGGGTATTGCGGTCACACCTGAAGATCCCGGCGTGCAGGGGTACGTTATCCACCCGGTCGGCGCAGGGGAAAATGTTCGCCTGTTCCTCGTGGGGAGTGACACGCTCGGGACGCTGTACGCGGCCGTGACGCTGCGGCAGCTCATTGTGAACCGCGACGGCGCGCTGCTGCTTCAGCCGGCCGCGGTGCGAGACTGGCCGGACTACAAATACCGAATGAACGGCGTGCCCTTCAGCGAGCCGCTGCGCCGCGACTGGTACGCCATTCTGTCGGCGGAGCAGAATGGCGACCTCGAGAAGGCGCGCGAGGCGGCGCGGGATTTCGTCACCTTCCAGAAGCGCTACTTCGACTGGATGCTCCGCGCCAAGATCAACTTCGCCTGGAACTCGATCAACTTCAAACCGGGCGACGCGCCGGAGAAGACCACAGTCGCGCGGGCGGCGCTGAAGGGAGTGCACGAGTACGGGCGGGCACGGGGCATCGACTCGATTGCCGGCGATACCACTGCCATCGGCACCTCGCCGCGGGATGACGACAATCCCGATTTCAAGGACGTCGTCTTCCATCGCTCCCACAAGCGGTACTTCTGCTGGTCGCGGCTGGAATACCACGAGCGCCGCGCCAGGCGGGCGGCCGAATTCCTGGCCGACGCCGGCTACACCGGCTACTACCTCCATGCCACCGACGGCGGCGGCTGGCAGAACCCGGCCCTCTGGAACGACCGCTGCCCTCTATGCCGCGACACGTATGGCGACGATCACCCCAAGGCCGATGCGACGGTGTTCGGCATCTACCACCGCGAGATCAAGAAGCGCATTCCGAATCTCAAATTCGTGGCAGTGGTGTACCCGTACACGGGACGATATCTGGATCCGGACTATGTGTATCAGCAAGCGGCCGCCAGCATGGGCGAAGGCCAGCCGGCGCGCGCTCTGGCCCAGCAGACGTCTCGCAAGTTGACCGAATTCCTCCAGCGCCTCAACACCCTTCTCCCGCCGGACATCTTCGTGTGCATCCGCGAGAGCGAGCGACGCCACCTGGACCTGGCGCGTCAGGCCTGGGGCCGGCGGGCGTTTCACCTCTACTACGAGTACGCCTACTGGAAGGGCTTGCGCCCGTACTTCATCACCACGCCGCTGTGGACGAAGTCAATGTACTACCCGACGCACGACGACATCCTCTTCGGGAACGTTTCGGGACGCGGGTGGACGGAGCTGACGCAGTTGCTGGGAGTTGAGTGCGCGTGGAATGTGAACCGGCCCGGGGCTCGTGAGTTCGACTCCGGCGTCTGGCGCGACATCGGCACCAAGCAGGCGCCGCCGCTGGAGCGGAAGACCTTCGCCGAACGGGCGTGCCGGTTCTGGTTTGGCGAGCAGGCCGGGCCGCTCATCGCGCCGGCATTTGCCGAGAACATCAGCCACTTCTTCATCGTTTTCCCGGAGGAAGTGATGCAGCGCCTGACCATCGAGGATCCGGCGCAGACGATGTTTCAGCAAGCTGAAGCCGCTGCACGAGCGACCGCGTCGCTCGATCGCCTCTGGGAGTTGCAGCAGCGCTCCGAGGTGCTCGCGGGCCACCCGTACGGCTACTTCCTCAACATGTACCTCATGACGCACGGAGCCCGTATATTGGCAAGGCACCGGGGGCACATGCTGGCGGCGCGCCGTGCCATCGAGCACGGGGATCGGGCCGAGGTGCAGAGGCACTTGTCGGCGGCACGGGAGGCTTTGGCGCGAGCGGCGCCCGAGTGGGCGGCGATTCAGAAGAGGGCGCCGCGCGACAAGCTGTTCGCCTCCTACCTGCGGAAAACGGCAGCGCCCGGCTATCTCTCGCAGCTCGATCTGGCCGAGCTGCACAAGGAAGTTGACGATCTGTGGGAGCGCCGGGAAGTGCTGATCGCTGCGCACACGATTCCCAGTTGGTTCGAGCGCGCCTGTCGCAGCCGGGAGATCGTTGCTGCGCCCGCGCGTGGTCCCATCACTGTAGACGGTCGGCTCAACGAAGCGGCGTGGACCGAGGCGCCCCTCATCGAGCATTTCATGGACCACCGGGTTCTGCGCCTGGAATCGCTGGAGACGCGCGCGCGCTTGGCCTACGACGAGAAGGCGCTCTACGTGGCGTTTGAATGTTTCGACCCCAACCCAGCGGACATCTCCGCCGTGCTGCCCGGTCGCGATCAGCACGTCCTGTGCGACAGCGTTGAAGTGCTCATCGCACCGAAGGCCGAATCGAAGGAGTTCGTGCACTGGATCGTTGATTCGAAGGGAACCATCTTCGAGGCACGTTCTGCCCCGACACCGGAGGGGCTGCTGAAGTACTCGATCAAGTGGGACGGCTCGGCTCAGGTCAAGGCGGTCCGCGGAACGGACCGCTGGACGGTGGAAATGGCCATCCCCGCGGCGGATCTAGGCATCACGCCCAAGGCGGGCTTGACGTGCCGTGCGCTACTTTGCCGCAACATCGTCCACACGCGGCCCGAGGGCGAGGAGGAGCAGAACGCCATCGTTTACCTGGACGGAAGCGGCTTTCACACCGTGGAGAAGTTCGCTCGACTGCGGTTCGGCGAGGCGGGCGCGAGCGTCCCGGCGCCGCAGGTGGGGCTTGTGCTGCGCCCGGTGCACTTCGGACACGAGACGACGGGCGAGGGCGCGGGTACCCGCATCGGCGGCGATCTGCGGATCGAGACGGACCGGAACCTGCACGAGTTCCGGCTGACGGCCGAATGCACCGACGGCATCGACCCGCTCGGCAAGAATGAGCTGGGCACTGCGCCGCTGGTGCAACTGATGTGGCGCCCGAAGGACCCTTTCTCCGTGCTCTTCCCCGCCGAAGTCCCAGGCGTCGTCTGCACCTTCACTGTGACAAGCCGGGAGGCAACCTGGTCCTTCGTGCGCCGTTTCGGCAGCCCGCGGCGCCCGGCAGTGCCAGCGGAGAAGCTCTACAGTGACGGCGTTGACGGACGGGCACTGGCCCTGCCGGCATTCTTCAGCTCGTTCAACCCGACGACGATCGAGCTGTCGGAGGGCACCGTCGAGTTCTGGGTCAAACCACGTTGGCATGTCGCGCCGCGATCGTCAGGACCGCGCGCGTCGCTCGAACACACTTTCTTCAACCTCGGCCCCATTCGCCCTGACTATCCCTATCTGTCCAACCACAGCTCGTTGACGATATCACACTCGGCCAACGGCCATCTTTCGTGCATCATCTCCAACTCCAAGTACGAGGCTCGCACGGTGCAGGCCAGTGTTCGCGACTGGCGCAAGGGGCAGTGGCACCACGTAGCGCTGCAGTGGAAGCTGGATGACGGCGGGAAGACGTCGATGGCTCTGTTCATCGACGGAAAGCTATCGTCGGACCACTGCGTCGGAAGCGCCAAGTCGCCCAACACGCAGCCACTCAAGATGAAGCCGCTCCGGTTGCCCATCCAGATCGGCTCGATGAACACCGGGTTCCGGCCGGCGGATGGCGACATTGACGAACTGCGGATCAGTGCTATCCGCCGTTACTCGGGACGATTCACGCCGAGGAAGCGCTTTGAGCCGGACGCCGAGACTCTCGGCTTGTTCCATTTCGATGGCGCTCTGGCAGCGGCAATTCCCGAAGGCGTCGGCGCGACGGCGGGACCGGCGCAGTGACGCAGTCTGCGCATCAGTTCGCCCTGGCGCGCTGCGCCAGCAGCAGGTCGTCACCTGATTCTGCGGATCGTCCTATGCTTGTCTGTGGAGGGTCAGTGATGCGACGAGAATTGGTCAACGTTGCCGTGATCGCGGCAGCCTTCGGCTGCGCAGCTCAGCTCGACGCGGGCGCGAACCTCGTCACGAACGCCGGCTTCGAGGACGGTACCAACAGTTGGGAGGTCCGGCTCCGTGGCGACTGGGTGAAGCAGGTTGAGGAATCAGACATCGCGAGCGTGTCGCCTCTGGCAAGGACCGGCCAAGCGGCACTCTCAATCGACACCACGGCGCTCAATCCCGGGGGGACGATCACCGACGAGCTCAGGACGCCAAAGCGGCTCAAGTACGAGATCCTCGTCACCCAGAAGGTCGCGAGGATCAAGCCTAACTGCTGGTACCTGGCGAAGTTCCACATCAAGTCCCCCGGCATAGCAATAGACGAGGGGCTCGAGCTTGTCTCCGACATCCAGCCCTGGCCGCTGCGCACGTACGGCGAGAGCGAAGAGGAGTCGCACTGGAAGGACATCCACCCGTGGGAGCGGAGACTGTTCCTGCCGCAGGCTCCCGTCGCCGACAACGAATACCACGAGTACGTGCTTCTGAAGGAGACCTACCCCCAGACCGACACGCTCGAAGTCGGCGTCCGGATTCGCGCCCCGTGGACGGGGCAGATGATTCTGGACGACGTGGAGTTGGTGCAGGTGGATCCCGACCGGGATCTGACGAAGATGGAGAAGCTTCTCGCGATGCGCGGCGCCAAGCCCATTCAGCGGGTGCGCGAGCTGAACCGCGAGACCGACCTCGTCAGGAAAGGACAGGCTGCGGCAGACATTCTGCTCCCCGACCTACGGAAGTACAAGCGCTTGGGGCGGCGGATCCGGGCGCGGATCAGGAAGTTGACAGGAGCCAAGTTGCCCGTCAGAACGAAACTGGAGGACGTTTCGACAGGCCACTCGATCATCGCCGTCGGCTCCATGATGAAGAACGAACTGGTGGCTCGGCTGCACTTCAACCGGTACGTCCGGGTTGACGCCGCGTCGCCCGGGCCGGGCGGCTACGTTATTTGGACCATCGCCGAGCCGTATGGCCTGGCACCCAAGCAGAACGTAGTCGTGGTCGCAGGTAGTGATAAAGCCGGGGAATCGGCCGCGGTCGATGCGTTCTGCCAACTGCTCAAAGCCGACGGAGAGACGCTCCGTCTCCCCTACCTCCACACGGTGTTCCCCAAGCGGACGATCGAGCCGGAGGAGCGCGAAGTGCCGAGAGGCAGGTGGGGCTTCGACATCGACCGGAACAGATGGGCCGGGTTCTCGAAGTGGTATCTGCCGCGGTGGCTGGAGACCGGGGATCTCGAAGTTGCGCGACTCGCGCGGAAAGAGATCCTCATGGTCGCCGACCGGTACCTCGAGGACCCGTACTTCCAGACTGCCTGGGACACGTACGAGGTGGGTTGGGCGTGGGATTCGCTGGAGGAGGCGCCGGTCTTCTCTGACGAGGATCGCCTCAAGATCACCAATGCGCTGCGCGCATACCTCCACATGCGCCCGCAGGAGACGAGCGGCTGGGCACACATGGTGCCACGTCTGGCCGAGGGAAATCCGACGTGGAACCACCAGGCCAAGGCGCTCTCCGGCGCCTACACCGTGGCGAGATACTTCAAACGCTTCTATGCGCGGGAGGCGCACTGGGATTACTACCTGGCGGCGCCGCAAAACGCCTTCGAGCAGCAGGCGCTTTATTCGAAACCCCAGGAGAACTCCGGCAACTATTGGCTCATCACCATGCGGTTTGCGCTCTCGTATTACCTGGGCGAGTGGGATAAGACGTTCTTCGACAACGGCGCGCTTCGCCGCTACGCCGAGTACTTCGCGGTCGTCTGCAACAACAAGGGATGGCTCTCGGGCTTCGGCGATACGTACTACTGCTACCACGGTGCCGCTCCCCGGGTGGTCTCGGGGGCTGGCATAGGCGATCCATCGTTAGCGTTCTGGTACTACAGAGACGGTCGGATCCTGTGGTGGCTGGAGCATTGTGGCTTTCAGGGGTACGAACGCCTGTACCATCAAGACGTCGAGCCGGTCGAGTGGAAAGGGTTGTTAGGTGTGAGGAGGGTGCCGCTCGAGACGGGGCTTTATGATCCGCGCACCGGCCTTCCGCTCTGGGGCTCCGGCGGCGAGGGGACCGACGGCCCCGTCGGGGACGTCAAGTACGAGGCGACGTTCGACAAGATCTCTTTCCGCCACACGTGGGACCCGCAGGGGCAGTACTTGCTGCTCGAGGGCAACGGGCGCGGCATTCACTCCGGCCGAGCCACCAACCAGATCTGCAAGTTGAGCATCCTCGGCGAGGATCTGCTCATCGGAAGCTGCTACCGCCAGAACAACATCCGCCGAAACGATTCCGTGCTGGTGGTCAAGGACGGGCACATCGACGACCCAGACGTCAAGGGCAAGGGGAGGTTCCCCTTCCAGTGGTGGCACCCGCTGTGGGCCAAGTATCCGTCCTACGCGGCGGTCGATGCCATGGCCGACCTGCCGCATACGGGCTTCACCCGCACGGCCCTGCGCGACTACCAGGGCACGAACTGGTACCGGAATATCTTCTGGGCCAAGGGGAAGTACTTCGCGATGATCGACGAGATCGTTGCCAACGAGCCCGGGACGTACTACGTCGAGTCCAATCTGAAGACATGCCCGTATGCCAGGAAGACCTACCCACAGATGACGCCCCGCACATGGAGGCTGCTGGCCGACGACCGCGGCATCGAGGAGACGCTTGAGACGTCGCCGGAGCCGACGAGCCTGTACATAGTCACCGATGGCGCCTCGAAGATTCTCACGGAGGAAGTCCAGCACGAATATATCAATGCGCTGATGGTGCACCAAGTGAGCGAGGGCAACAGCCTATCCCCCGGCGACAAGGTCACGTTCATCAACCTGTTCTACGGAGACCGGCCCCCCTCGCGGACCAACTATCGGCTCAAACGGCTCGGCCCGACTGAGGGAATCATCTTGCAGGGCGAGGAACCGGTTGCCTACTTCGGCTGCGGCCAAGACGAACCGAGCAAGGCCGTTCTGCCCATCGAGGCGAAAATCTACCTGTTGACAGGAGACATGCTCGCCGTTGTGGACGGGACGTCGGCCGGGCAGTACTTCAGCAGCGAGCGGCCGGTGTCACGCGAGATCGACATGCCTGGCAAAGCTGCTCGGCAGATACTGCAGAGGCTCAGCGCTATCGGAGCGGCCAGAAACCAACGACAGACGAATCGAGGAAAGCGAGGGCCGGAAACGATGACACCGTCAGAGAACGCGGTCAGTCGGGCCTCGGGGCCGTTGAAAGTGCATCCCGACAATCCTCGCTACTTCGCCGATGCAGCAGGAAGGCCCGTTTACCTCACCGGGGCACATACGTGGAGCAACTTCAAGGATATGGGTAAGACCGATCCGCCGCCGCCCCGGGGCAACTTGCCGTAGAATGGCTCAACCCCACCACTGGGGAGACAATGCCCGGAGAAGCGCAGAGCGGCGGCAGGAGCCGGGAGTTCGCAGCTCCGTTTGCGGGGGATGCGGTCCTGTACCTCGTCGCGAAGGAAAGCTCTCGGAGATGAGCGCCCGAGCGGCGGCCCGCAGCCATTCCCGCGCAACGCACCAGTCGGCGCCACTTCTGACAGGAGGCAAGACCATGAACGTGCGATGGGGCGAACACCCATGGGAGGAGATTCGAGACTACGCGCGCGACGGCGCGCTCGCCGTTGCGCCGTTCGGCTCCACGGAACAGCACGGGCCGATGCTCCCCCTCGACACCGACATACACATCGCGGAGCGGGTGGCGCTAAGCGGCGCCCGGCGCGCCTGGGAGGACTTCCGGATCCCCGTGCTGGTGCTGCCCGTTATGCCGGTTGGACTGGCATCGCATCACATGCGCTTCGCCGGCACGCTCTGCCTGCAGCCCGAGACGTACATAGCCATGGCCTCTGAGGTGCTGGCCTGTGTCGTCGAACACGGCTTCCGGAAGATCGCGGTTATCTCGGGCCATGGGGGCAACGTACCCGGATTGCAGTTGGCCATCAAGAAGACAGTCCACCAGTTCCGAGATGACTTCCCCCTGCGCATCGCGCTGTTTCAAGGGCACCAGGATGCGGAAATGAGGAAGATGCGACGGGACATCTGGGATGGTCAGCCGAGCGAGGGCCAGCCGGCCATCCACGCAAGCCGCTCCGAGACCTCCGAGACGCTCGCGGATCGGCCGCACCTGGTCCGGCGCGATCGCATGGTCCGGCCCACCCTCGAGGTCGAGTCGATCCCCGAGTGGTCCTGGCAGACCCACGAGCTTTCTGAGACAGGCGCATTCGGCGATCCGTCGCTTGCCAACGCGGAACTGGGCGAGAAGCTGTGGGAAAGCTGGGCTCAGCCGGTGGCGCTGTTCCTGAAGCGACTCTGGGAGGCGCCGATCGGCCCTGAGCAATAATCGGGGTAGCGGCCTGTCGAGGAGTTGCTGTCTGCGCGCCGGCGGACGGGCGATTCCTCCTGGAATCGGTGGGATCGATGTCAGCAGTGCTCGATCGTTTAGCCGAATAGGAACGCAAGCGTGCGCTTGTCGAGCTGACTAATGCCGGTTCAATAGAAGGAGTGTTGATCGAATGCGTATCGGAATTCGCAACGGCTGTCTGAGGATGCCCTGGGATGAAGTCTTCCAGGCTGCGGCAGAGATCGGATTCGATGGCGTGGAGCTGGACATCGGCGCCGACTACCGCGAGACTCCTCTCTGGAAAGATGGGCCCTCAGCGGTGGCGGCGATGGCCGAGAAGGCCGGTGGCAAGTTGCTGGCCTTCTGCGCCGGGGCATGCTGGCAGCTCAGCCCCGCCTCGCCCGACGACGCAGTGCGCCGAGAGATCAGGACGCTGCTCACCGATCTGAGCGGCTTCGCCGCGGAGCTTGGCGCGGGCGTCATACTCGTGCCCGTGACGCCCGGCGGCGAGGACGTGACGTACGAAGACGGCCAACGGCGCTGGATTGAGGAAATGAGGGCCCTCGCGCCGGCGGCCGAATCCCACAAGGTCGTGCTCGCGCTGGAGAACGTCGGCCGAGGATATGGCAAGTCCGCGCAGGAGCTAATCCACCTGGTAGACGCCGTGCAGTCTCCGGGTGTGCAGGTGTACTACGACATCGGCAATGCGACCGCGTTCGAGAACGACCCCGTCGAGGAGATCAAGCTGCTCGGTCCGCGCATCGCCGCGGTGCACATCAAAGATCGCGAGGGCGACCTTCTCGGGGAGGGCCTCGTCAAGATCCCTGAGTCCATCGAGGCGCTAGAGCAGATCGGGTACGACGGCGACCTGATCCTGGAAACGCCGCCAACCGACAACCCGCGTGCCGCAGCGGAGCACAATCTTCGGTACCTGCGGGCATTGGTGTAGCGGTCGGCGGGTGGGCGTATCGATGTTGCCGCCCTTGCCGGTCTCCGTACGCCAGCGGCACCCTCCGCCAGACTGCCTTACTGCAGCAGCCTTGGCGAGAGGTTATGCTGGGCGCGAGGCAAACTACAGGCAGCGAAAGTCCGCATTGTCGCGTGCTGAGACATGGGATCGCGTTTCCTGACAGGCAGCGGGAGTGTCGTGATGGGCATGCTCGTGTGTGCCGCAGTGGTGTTCGGCGGGTGCGAAGAGCGGGCCGCCAAGATAGAAGGCATCGTCCGTCCGCCGCAGGAGGCCGAGGGATGGAAGGCTGCGGCTCCTGACGAGACCTACGACCGCGGCAGCCTGTACAAGTACATCGACGGCGCCGCGGAAGTGTACCTTGCCTACGACTTCCGGCGCGTGCTGGCACAGCGTTATGTGAAGCAGAGCGAGGAGCCGATCGTGCTGGACGTCTTCGACATGGGCTCCTCGGAGGATGCCTTTGGCATATTCACTTTCGAGCGCGAGGGCCCCGGAGTAGGCATAGGCCAGGGGTCGGAGTATGCGGCGGGCCTGCTGCGCTTCTGGAGGGCCCGGTTCTTCGTGAGCGTCTTGGCCGAGCGCGAGACGCCAGCCAGCCGGAAGGCTGTATTGTCGCTGGGGAAGGCCGTGGCGGATGCGATCCGTGAGAAAGGCCGCGTGCCAGAGCTTATCTCGCTGCTGCCGCCAGATGGCCTGCGAGCCGAGGCTGTGCGGTACTTCCGGACCCACGGTTCGCTGTCCTACCACTATTTCATCTCCGACGACAACATCCTCAAGCTCGGCCAGGACACACAGGCGGTGCTGGCCCGGTATCGATCCGGCGAGAAGTCGTACAGACTCCTTTTGATTGAGTACCCTCGGGAGGACCGATCAAAGGAAGCGCACGCCAGTTTCACCAGCAACTACCTGCCAGATGCCGGCCCCGACGGTGCGGCCCGTGTCGAGGATGGGGGCTGGTGTGTGGCTCGACAACACGGCTCACACGTGATGGTTGTCTTCGATGCGCCAGAGAAGAAAGTAGCTACCGATGCGGTTGATGCGGTAGAACGGCGACTCAGGAAGGTGGAGAAGAAGTGATGGGCAACGGCAAGGGCGTCACTCGGCGAGACTTTCTTCGAGGCGCCGGACCGGCGGCGATGGCCGCGGCGCTGGGGCTGTCGGGATCGAGCTGTCGTAGTGCCGATCAAGGCGCGGCCACGGCCACGGCGCAGGCGACCGCGGCGAAACTCCCTGTGGAGGCATCCCGGACAGCCAAGGTGGTGCTCGTGCGGGATGCGCGGGCAGTGGCCGAGGATGGCTCTCTGAACTTCCGGGTGATAGGGAGCATGCTCGACCAGGCGGTCACGGCGCTCGTTGGGGCGGAGGACGCCACCGGCGCCTGGCGGGAATTGGTCAAGCCCGGCGAACTGGTGGGCATCAAGAGCAACGTGTGGCAACGCCTGCGCACGCCGCCGGAGGTGGAGCAACTGCTTGCGCGGAGCGTTGCGTCAGCCGGCGTGTCTCCCGATAGGATCCGGATCACCGATCGGCAGGCGCGGCAGATGCTGGTGGACTGCACGGCGTTCATCAACGTCCGGCCGGCGCGAAGCCATCACTGGTCGGGCATGGGCGGGTGCATCAAGAACTATATAATGTTCTCGGACTCCCCCCCATCGCATCATCCGAGGGCATGTGAGAGCCTCTCGTCGATCTGGGATCTGCCGAGCGTCAAGGGCAAAACGCGCCTCAACATTCTGCTCGCGCTGACGCCGCAGTTCTACGGCCGGGGGCCACACGGCTACGACCCGCGATACGTCTGGCCATACAAGGGCATCTTCGTCTCCTTCGATCCCGTCGCCGTGGACGCGCTTGGTGCGAAGCTGCTGCGGACGAAGCGGGTGGCCTTCTTCGCTGAGGACCGTCCCATAACGCCGACCACTCACATCTCGGCTGCCGAGCAGAAGTATGGCCTCGGTGTAGCGGACCTTAACCGTATCGAGCTCGTGAGGCTGGGTTGGGACGAGGATATGCTGATCTAGGAAACCAGGGACAGTGGGGTTGTTGAACAACCCGCGCCCCGGCGGCTCGTCGTCTGGCTACCGTCTGCCCGCCGCGTAGGTCGGCCTTTCCAGGCCGACATCGCGGGCTGGAAAGCCCGCGCTACGCGAACGCGCGTGTGGCCTGGGTTGTTCAACAGCCTCACTGTCCCTGGTTTCCCAGTTTCCAACTCGACGCATTGGAGGACAGCCATGCCCGGCCAGGAGACCGAACCGAAACGCGACGTGCCTGTCTTCGTTCAGACTGCCATCGAGGTAATGCCAGAAGACACGTGGGAGCAGGTGGGCGAAGACGAGGCACGCATGGCGTACGAGATGACGCTGCGCAACGAGCTCTCGGGCGGGACCCCCGTGGTGCGCGAGTTCGAGGCGGAGTACCGCAAGTACATTGGTACCGACTTTTGCCTCACGACCTGCAACGGCAGCGCGGCGCTGTACTCGGCCTATTTCGGCATGGGAGTGGGACCGGGCGACGAGCTCATCTGTCCCTCCTACACCTGGATTTGCACCATTGGCCCCGCGCTGTTGCTCGGCGCCAAGCCCGTGTTCTGTGAGGTCGATCCGCGAACGCTCATGATGGACCCGGCCGACGTCGAGAAGCGCATCACCGATAAGACCGCGGCCATCGTCCCCGTGCACCTCTGGGGGAACGTGTGTGACATGGACCCGATCATGGAGATCGGCCGCAAGCACGGCATCCCCGTCATCGAAGACTGCTCCCATGCGCACGGTGCCGAATACAAAGGCAAGAAGGTCGGCTCCATCGGCGACGTCGGAGCGTTCAGCCTGCAGGGGAGCAAGCCCGTCAGCTCGGGCGAGGGCGGCGCGCTGGTCACCGACAACGAGGAGTGCTTCAATCGAGCCTGTCTCGTCGGACAGGCGAATCGCTGGGGGCTGGACCTACCGGGCGATCGTTACGAGGAGCTGCAGCCGCTGGGCCTCGGGATGAAGCTCCGCTCTCATCCCCTGGGCATCGGCATCGCTCTGGTGCAGTTGCGCAAGCTCGACGATCTCAATGCCTCCCGCGCAGCGTTCATCCAGGAAGTAGAGGAGGGCCTGAGCGACATCGAGTGCCTCGATCCCCTGTATGTATATCCCGGCGCAGTGCGCGCGGGCTTCTATGCGTTTCCGCTGATCTACCATCCGGAGAAATGCGGCGGCCTGTCCACGGACGAATTCCGCCAACGCTGCGAGCAGGCCGGGCTGAAGTGCGGCGACGGGTGGTATCCACTGCTGCATCTGCTGCCTCTGTTTGCCAACGGCTTCGATGTCTTTACCCGTGGCCGGGGGCCGTTGGGCAAAGGCTACCCGGGCTACAAGGCCGGCGATCTCCCGGTGACCGAAGAGGTCCGCGAACGACTCGTGTTCCCGCCGGTTCTTTCGAAGCCCAAGCCGGGCGCCGCCGAGGCCTATATTGAGGCCTTCGGCCGGGCCGCCGCGGGCTAGCCGCGAGCGTTGGGAAAGCACCTGGAGGTGCAGGATGACCCCGAAAGAGCGATTCGGACGAGCACTTCGTCGTGAGGAAGTCGATCGTCTGCCGTTCTGGGTCAAAGTATTCGGCAATTCCTACATCGACTTCCAACCCGATACATTCCGGAAGATGCGTGGGCTGGAGCTGGCGGAGTACCTGGACCTGGACCACTACTGTGGCAGTCCGGCTCCCGTGCGGTGCCACAATGACCGTGTCGCCGTGCGGACCGAGCGCCGGAACGGGACGCGGGTCACGCTGACGGAGACGCCGGAGCGGACACTCAGACGCGTGGAGGGGTTCGACGAGGGCTCTCACTCCTGGCATCCCGTTGAGTACCCGGTGAAGACGCGCGAGGACCTGCTCGCCCTCCGCCATGTCTACGAGCACAACCGGTACGAAGTGTCTCGGGAGCTAGTGGACAGGGCCGAGGAAGTCGTAGAGCTCGTCGGAGACCGGGGCATCGTGCACACGGGCATGGGCATCTCCCCGCTCATGGATTTGATCCAGCATACCATCGGACCGGAGGGCACCTACTTTTTCCTCAGCGACTGCCCCGACGAAACGGACGAAGTCATCGAGTTGATGCATCAGGCCCTCCTTCGTCGCCTCGACGTGATCGCCGAACACGCACCGTGCGACTACGTCGTATCCGTGGAGAACACATCCACCACGCTGCTTTCCCCACAAGTCTTCGAGAAGTACTGTTGGCGTCATCTCAACGACTACGGGAAGGTCATCAAGGAGCACGGGAAATCGCATATCATGCACATGTGTGGCAAACTCAAGTATCTCCTGCCCAAGATCGACGACCTTCCCGCGGACGTCATCGAGGCATATACCTCGCCGCCCATCGGCAATACGACTCTGGCGGACCGCGTGAATCTCTGCCCGAGCAAAGCTATCATCGGAGGAACGGATGCCACTGTGTGGATGCGGCCCGTGGATGAGATCTGCGCTCACATTGAGCAATCCCTCGATGAGGCTGACGGGATGCGGGGTGTGGTACTCACCAGCGCCGGAGTGATGCCTCCTGCCGTGAGCATCGAGAAGATCAAAGAGGTCCGCGAGTTCGCCAAGGGGATCGCCTGGGACCGGTTCGAGGACGGCGGCTCCTGAACGGGCATCCGGACCTCCGCCTGTTCGCCCAGGGAAGCAGAGCGAGTGGGAAGCACGAGTGAAATCCAACGGCGTCGGTTCCTGTCGGCAGTGGCGGGGGGACGGCGCCGGGCGATCTGGTTCTCGCCGCGACCCCGGTGATTGGGCAAGCACACCATGGACGACTTCGCCCTCGATGCCCTGGAAACTCTGATCCGCCGCCATCGCCCCCACCTGGACGGCGCGCTATCCTTTGAGCCGATCCCCACCGGCAAGTTCAATACCTCGTTCTTCGTGAGCGCCGACGATGAGGAGCTGGTGCTGCGCATTGCCCCTCCGCGCGCTGCCGTCTTCGTCTTCTACGAGCGAGACATGATGCGGCAGGAGCCGGGCATCCACGCTCTCGTCCTCGCGGAGACCACGGTGCCGGCGGCGCCCATTCTCGCCTACGACGACTCACATGACTTGATCGACCGCGACTTCCTCATCATGCAGCGCCTGCCGGGGCGGCCGCTGACTGAGATGCGAGGCGTCCGCTACGATTGCGTCCTCAAGCAGGTCGGCGACTTCTTGGCGCAGGTCCATCGTTTGACGGCTGACCAGTACGGCTACCTGGGAGAGCACCAGCCGATGGAGCCCCAGCGGGGCTGGGCCGCCGCGTTCGAGATCATGTGGCACAAGATGATCGACGACATCGTCGCCGTCGGGCACTACGACGACGAGGAGAGTCGGCTGCTGCGGACGCTACTTGATCGGCACGTGGCCCTCTTCGATAGATCGGCCCCCGCGAGCTTACTGCACATGGACATCTGGCACCAGAACATCCTCGTTGACCAAACCGGGAAGGTCACGGGCATAGTGGACTGGGATCGGGCGCTGTGGGGCGATCCGGAGATCGAGTTCGCCGTTCTGGACTACTGCGGCATCTCGGAGCCAGCGTTCTGGGAGGGATACGGCGCCGAGCGAGACACCTCGCCGCCGGCCCAGATTCGACAGGTGTTCTACCTGCTCTACGAGCTGCAGAAGTACATCGTCATTCGGCACGGGCGAGGCCACGATCCGGCCAGCGCACGGGGCTACAAGCGGCAGGTGATGGAGATCGTTCGGCGGCATCTTCTGCCCTAGTCGGATGCACGCCTCGCGACCGACGGCACGCGGGCGTGGGCGCACCCGCCTTACAGCAGGGAAGTCGTCGAGATCTTCGGAGCAGTTGCCCATGCCCCGCAGGGGCACCCGGAAACGATGAAGATGGTGCAGGGGGCGCCAGAGCCCCGCCGGCCACAGCAACCAGGCGGGGGACGGAGACCCCGCGCTACAACGCCACCGCAGCCAAATCTTCGAGGCAGCTCTCCATGGCCCTTTGGGGCACCCGGAAACGATGAAGATTGCTGTGCTGACCCATCTGTCAGGGATCGACAGAGGGACGGCGGCGAGCCACGCTCCGTCGCCATAGCGGCTATGGCGCGTCGGCGACAGGTGCTCGCCTACAGAAAGGCACACGACCAAATCTTCGGGGTAGAGCATGTCGGAAGAGCAGCAGATCAAACAGCGAGCGCTCGATGCAGAACGCGTGGACGAGGTGCTCGATTCCCGCGTCTACGACCGCATCATGACGGCGGCGGAGTTCCGAGAGCCGGATCGGGTGCCGATATGGGACTTCATCGACTCCTGGCCGATCTATCAGCAGTTCGCGCCGGGAGAAGAAGACCGAGTCGTGGCCACCGCGCGGGTCTTCAACGGCCTCGAGATCGACATGTGCCGCAGCGTCTACATGCCGCAGCCGCCGGGGAGCGAGGGGCAGGAGATAGAGAGCGAGACCCACAAGCGGAAGATCTCGGGGAGGACGAACTGGGTCGTCGAGTACCCGATCAAGTCGCTGATGGATGTGAAAGCCTGGCGACGGGACCCGCCGCGGGAAGAGGATATCTGGCCCGAAGTGGAGCGTGCCGCCGGCATTCGGGGCACGTTTGCGCCGCAGACGCTGTTCGTACCGGGCTGCGGAGTTGGCTTCCATGCCGCGTACGGCATGATGGGGCTGCAGCTTTTCGCCACCGCCCTCTACGACGCCCGCGACGACATCGAGCGGATCATTGCCACGCTTAACGCGGCGAACTGCGTGCGGGCGAAGGCCTACGCCAAGGCCAACCTCGGCCCGCTGTTCTTCGTCGGGGATGACATTGCGTACAAAGGACGCACCATGTTCTCGCCGGCGATGCTGCAGGAGCTGTTCTTTCCCTACTTGACGCGTCTATGTGAGCCACTGGTGAAGGCGGGGATAAAGGTCATCTTCCACACTGACGGGTATGTGATGGACATCGTGGACGACCTGCTGGAGTCCGGCGTAGCGGGGCTCAATCCGCTGGAGCCGCTCGCTGGGAATGACATTGCGGCCTTGAAGAAACGCTACGGGAGGAATCTGATCCTGGTGGGGGGGATGGACTGCTCGCAGCTTCTGCCGCTTGGATCAGTGGGCGACGTTCGCGACGGCACCAGGCAATTGCTGCACGATGCGGGACGCGGCGGCGGCTTCTTCATTGGGTCCTCGTCCGAGATCGTGCCCGCCACGCCCGTTGAGAACATCTTTGCGTTCTACGAGGCGTGCCGGGAGTTCGGCAAGTATCCGCTGCGGGTGTGAGCAAAGGGCGGGGCCTCACCCGCCGGAACACCTGTACGTTATGTAGACGCGGCACTCGTGGAGAGGCCACCGGATGCGGTTGGCGAGCCACCGGTGCTCACCTACAATGCCACCGCGGCCGCGGTGAGGGGGGCTCATGCGGGGAGTTTGAGCGTCGCCGGAGCTGGCAGCTCCGGCTACAACTCGTGCTACGTAGCGAAGGGTCGCTACTTCGCAGAGTAGTACGGGTGGGCCGACGGGCGAAATCTTCAAACCAGTCCGAAGGAAGGAAATCGGCTGGCTCCTGGCGTACTCACCAGGTGATCGGAATTGCCGGAGCCAGGCGTCTCTGGGCGCGGAAGGCTGTGAAAGAGGTGACCGGTATGCATCCTAGACACTCATCGATCGTCTGGCCACGCGTGTCCCGTGGCCTCAGTGCACTTGCGATTCTGGTGTGCGTCACGCTTCTTTCGATCTCATTCTGTTGCACCGGGAGGGCCGACATGCCCAACAGCAGGAGTGAAAGTGGCTGGATGGAGCTGTTCAATGGTCGCGACCTCAGCGGATGGCGGGCGTTGAGTCAAGACGGAAAGCATGAGTGGCGCGTGGCAGCCGAGGTGACACCGAAAGCCGACGATGAGACGCACTTCGCCATCGAGCCCGGTGAAGGCATCTTCGTCAACGGCGATACAGGCCGGACCGCGAACATCGCCACCGATCTCAAACACGGCGACTGCGAGGCGCACATCGAGTTCGTCGTGCCCAAGGGGTCGAATTCTGGGGTGTACTTCATGGGCCACTACGAGATCCAGGTGCTCGATAGCTGGGGCGTGAAGGAGCTGAAGTACTCGGACTGCGGAGGCATCTATTGCCAGTGGATCGACAAGAAGCCGGTGGGCGGCGCGCCGCCGCGGGTCAACGCCAGCAAGGCGCCGGGGCAGTGGCAGACTTTCGACGTGATCTTCCGCGCGCCGCGCTTCGACGCGAATGGAAATAAGACCGAGAACGCCAAGTTCGTGAAGGTAATCCACAATGGCCAGGTGATTCACGAGAACGTCGAGCTCGGCGGGCCGACGCGGGCGTCGATGCCGGGCCCCGAGCGCACTGAAGGGCCGCTGATGCTGCAGGGCGACCACGGGCCAGTGGCTTACCGCAACGTCCGCATTCGCCCGTTGAAGCCATAGCGGGGTCGCCAACCGTACTCGCCCAACACAAGGAGGGCGCACATGAAGAACAACGCAACAGGAGATATGTCGAGACGCCAATTCATTAGGACGGCCGCAGTAGGGACGGCGGCGGCGAGCATCGGGCCGGGGATTCTTCGGGCACAGGAGGACAAGCGGCCGCTGAAGGCTGGTCTGATCGGGTGCGGGGGCCGGGGAAGCGGGGCTGCGAGGGACTTGCTGAGTGCCGACCCGGCGGTGCAGTTCATTGCTATCGCTGACCTCTTCGAGGACAAGTTCGGGAGGACTCTGGACGGGCTCAAGAAGAGGGGCGCGGCAACCGACGATATCCTTCAGTTCGTCGGCTTCGATGCCTACGAGAAGGTGCTCGACACGGACGTGGACATCGTCCTGATGGCCACTCCGCCACACTTCCGCCCCGCGCAGTTCGCCGCGGCAGTGGACGCCGGCAAGCACGTCTTCATGGAGAAGCCGGTGGCGGTTGACCCGGTCGGCGCCCGGATGATCATGGACGCCGGGGAGGAGGCGAAGAAGAAGGGCCTGAGCGTGGTGGCCGGCACGCAGCGGCGGCATGAGCATCCGTATGTGGAGACCCAGAAACGAGTGGCGGACGGTATGATCGGCGAGATCGTAGCGATGCGGTGCTACTGGTGCGGGAACCCGGTCAGGTTCAACCCGCGCGAGCCGGGCTGGTCGGACATGGAGTTCCAGATGCGCAGTTGGTTCAACTTCCTGTGGCTCTCGGGCGACCACATCGTGGAGCAGCACGTGCACAACATCGACGTGTGCGACTGGTTCTTCGGGGCGCATCCGGTGAAGGCCCTCGGGATGGGAGCGCGGGTGCGCCGGCAGGTGGGCGACATCTACGATTTCTTCGCGGTGGACTACGAATACGCCAACGGCGTGCACTGCGAGAGCATGTGCCGGCAGATCGTGGACTGCGCCAGGAACGTGTCGGAGCATCTGGTGGGGACGAAGGGCTGGACGAACTGCAAGGGGGAGATCCGGGACCTGAACGGCGAGATGCTCTGGCGCTACGAGGGCCCGAAGACTCCGCCCGCGAAGACACAGGAGCACATCGATCTGCTGAAGAGCATTCGCACCGGCGAGCCGCTCAACGAGGCGCAGAACGTTGCCGAGTCAACGCTGACGGCCATTATGGGGAGGACATCGGCCTACACCGGGAAGCTGGTCACCTGGGACGACATGATGGAGTCCGACATGCGACTCGGGCCGACGGAGTACGGGCTGGGCGATGTCCCGATCGACCCGACTCAACTGCCTGGGAAGCCGTGGCCGGAGAACGTATAGGACCGAGGGCTATCTGTCGAGGTCCACGAGGATCTTGGTGACGGCCGGCGGGTTCTTCGCCCACGCCTGAAGAGCATCGCCGGGGCGGTTGGCGTCAGTGATCTCCTGCAGCCTTTCCTGAAGCGGCTCGGACGCCACCAGCGCTTCGATCCGATCACTCAGCTCCGCCAGCCACTCACAGTCCTTCACGTCCGTCTTCCCACCCGGCACCTGCTTGATGTGCTGGACATCGCACAAAGAGACAGTCTGCCTCGCGTGCTCCCGGCCGCTTTCGCACCAGCGGCGAGGAGGCCACAGTTTCGGGTGCGCTTCGATGTCCGGACCAAATTGCTTCGAAGATTTGGTTGCTTCCGTGTTGTAGGGCGGGGATGCCCTTCCCCACCAGCCTTCCGCCTTCGCGCGAGCGACATAGCCGCTTCGGCGGAGTCGCTTGCCTCAGTAGAGAGAGCCCGCGAACCTCAGCGCGGAGATCTTCATCGTTTCCGGGTGGCTGAACCAGCCATGGCGCACTGCTTCGAAGATTCGGCCCGTCGGCCCACCCGTACTACTCTGCGAAGTAGCGACCCTTCGCTACGTAGCACGAGTTGTAGCCGGAGCAGCTTGCTCCGGCGGCCCCCAGCCCCCCGCCGGGCCCATCTTCATCGTTTCCGGGTGGCTGAACCAGCCATGGCGACGTCGGGATGTATACCTGGCAGAGGCGTGGAATCCGCTGCAGAGCTGCCACGCAGGAGTGCTGCTTCGCGTCGGCTGCCACGGAGGAGCATTCCCGGACCGGACCGAGAGCCTGCCGTGCATGAGGCAACAGATGAAGGTGAATGCGACCCCGGGTGAACGACAAGGTGTGCAGGATACGCACCTGCCAGTGCGCAACAGACAGTGATGCGGCCGGGAACAGGTCTGTAACGATGCAAAGCTCGTGCGTGTGCAGCAGGAGATGGGAAAGCCTTGAACGGAGGGCTGCTCGCTGAGATCCAGCGACTTGCGCACGACCTGGGGTACACGGCCTGTGGCGTCACCGCGGTAGAGCCATTCGATGAGTTCAGGCGCGCTGTTGAGGAAGGAGCGGATCGCTTCCCTGAAGCGGCTCATCTGTACCGGAAGCTCAACAGGCTGGCAGATCCGCAGTCCTCGGCGCCGTGGGCCAGCTCGATCATCGTGTGTGTGCGGCGCTATGGGAAGTATGAGATTCCGGAGGGCTTGACCGGGCATATTGGCCGAGAGTACCTGTGCGACTGGCACTACCGCGAATGTCCCGACCATGACATTCGGAAAAAGATGGAGCACGCCCTTGAGAAGATGGGCCTACGGGTGCGACGGGGCGGCGTGCCGGATCGATGGGCGGCGGCGAGGAGCGGCGTCACGCGTTTCGGGAAGAACAACTTCGCCTATTCCGAACACGGGTCGTGGATCAATCTCCAAAGCTGGCTGGTGGATGTGGATCTCCCGTGCGGCATGCCGACGCTGGAGCCCGCCTGCCCCGAGGGTTGTCGGGCGTGTATCGAGGCGTGCCCCACGGGGGCTCTTCTCGAACCGTTCGTCATGCGATGGGATCACTGCATCGCATACCTGACCTACGATGCCCCGGAACCCGTTGCGCCACATTTGTGGCAGAGGATGGGACAGTGGATCTATGGCTGTGACGTTTGTCAAGAGGTCTGCCCCTTGAATGCGGGAACATGGGACCCGGTGGAGAAAGCGCCGTGGGTGGCCAAGATCGCCTCGTGCCTCAGGCCGGATGCATTAGCGAACATGGACGAGGAAACCTACAGAGCCATCGTCCAGCCCCGGTTCCCGTACATTCCCCCGGAGAACCTCGCGCGCTGGCATGCGAATGCAAGACGGGCACTTACGTGGTCCAAGGATCCGCGGCCAGACGGCAGATAGCGCACGAGGCCCGCGCGACATTGGGGTCAACCCTCCACCAACCCCAAATGCCCTGTGTCTTTTGACCTCCACATGATCGTGAAGCTATAATGCACTGCACGACGCTCCGCCAAGGAATGTGTCGTCCTGTTTGGAGGTCCCCAATGACCCTATTCTCCCCGCTGCAGATTGGCAACATCCAGGCAAGGAACCGACTGGTCCGTTCCGCTACAGGTGAGTCGGCCGCCGAGCTCGATGTCGGCTGTCCCACCGAAGAGATGATTGAGCTGTACGCGAAGGTCGCCGCCGGTGGGGTGGGCCTGATCATCACCGGTCACACCGCGGTCAGCATTGAGGGTCGCTGCAGTGACACGATGACGGCGTTCTATAGCGACGACTTCCTTCCCGCGTTCACGCGGATGGCCGAGGCCTCTCAGGCCCACGGGACGCCGATCGTCTGCCAGCTTAACCACGGCGGGCGGCAGGTCAATCCCGAGCACAAGCACATCAGGCCGCTGTGCCCGTCGCCAGTGGAGGCCGATGACGCGGATTTCCTCCCGGAGGAACTGTCCGCCTCCGACATCGAGCGCATCATCGACGACTTCGCCAAGGCGGCGGGCCGCTGCAAAAAGGCCGGCTTCGACGGCGTCCAGATTCATTCCGCGCATGGGTATCTCATCAGCCAGTTCAACTCTGCGCTCACGAATCGGCGCACGGATCACTGGGGCGGCACGCCGGAGAAGCGACGCGCCTTCATTGCCGCCGTGTATCGCGCCATGCGCGAGGACGTGGGCGACGACTATCCGATTCTCGTGAAGCAGAACGTCTCGGACTTCCATCCCGAGGGGCTGACGGAGGGCGAGGCGTTGGCGATCTGCAAGATGCTCGACGAGATGGGCATCGCCGCCATCGAGCTCAGCGGGGGCATTGCAGAGACCATCCCCATCGCCTTCCGCGAACAGGAGCTGAAGGAGAAAGGCGAGGTCGTTTTCTTCGAGCGTGAGGCGAGAGCCATCCGGCCAGAGATTCGTTGCCCTTTGATCCTGACCGGCGGCATCCGCACCTTGGCGACGGCGGAGCGGCTGTTGGCCGAGGGCACCTGCGACGGCGTTGGGCTGTGCCGCGCGATGCTGGAAGAACCGGACCTCCCGCTGAAATGGCAACGCGGGCAGCAGTAGCACTTCGGCGGCGCGAGGAACGACGAAGGATCTCACGCCGTACTGAGAGAGGCACTTCCCATGACTTCTGCGATCCCGGTGTTTCTGGCGCTGCTGACCGGAGCCGCAGGCGCCGCGGAGGCACAAGCGGCACGACCGGCGGGCAAGGCGCCGTTCAAGCTGCTGTACAACAACGACGCGACCAACGTGTGGAGCTGCGACTCACCGTTCCACAAACGCGGTGAGCCGATTACCGATGAGGCCATCGCCGGCTCCATCGACGAGGTGGCCGACAGGGGCGTGGATGCCTACATGCTCAGCCCTGGCCTGGGCCATTTCCCGTGGTGGAAAAGCAAGGTCGTGCCCAATCATTACCAGTGGTGGATGGAGAAGACGGGGATGGAGCCCGACCAATATGGCCAATACCTGCTGGCCGGCGGCGACTGGGTCAAGGTGCTCGTGGAGCGCTGCCGGAAGCGCGGCATGGCCCCCTTCGTCAGCCTCCGCCTCAACGACGTGCACATGATGGAGTTCTGCGGGGAGAAGCACGTGCGCTCCTCGTGGGCGAGCCGCTTCTACACCGAGCACCCGGAGTACTGGCTCGAGCCGGATCACAAGACGAAATGGCCCTCGGGGTACAGCGACCGCCGAGGGCTCAACTGGGGGGAGCCGGCGGTCAGGGACTACAAGCTGTCGTTGATCACCGAGCTGTGCGAGCGGTACGACCTGGACGGCTTCGAGCTGGACTTCCTGCGGGAGGACGTGATGTTCCGCGACGACGTCCCCATGGAGCGCCGCGTCGAGATCATCACGGAGTTCGTTCGGAGGGTGCGCGCGGTGCTGGACCGGACGGCAACGCCCGGTCAGCGCCGGTGGCTTTCTGCCCGCGTGCCGCTCGAGCTGCGACGCTGGGCCGGACCCGGCCTGGACGTGCAACGCCTGGTGGAGGCGGGTGTGGACATGCTGAACTGCTCTGGGTCGTACCACACCATCGTGGTCCACGACCTGGCCAAGATCCGCGAGCTCGCGCCCAACGCGGCCATCTACCAGGAGCTCACGCACAGCGCCGGGACGATATGGTTCATCGCGGAGCGCTCCGGGTACGGCACCGTGGGCCATCCGCGCACGTGGGACGCGCAGTTCTACACGGCGGCGCATCTGGCCCACGAGCGTGGGGCCGACGGCATCAGCCTGTTCAACTTCGTGTACTACCGGAGCAGCGGACGGGGGTTCGAGTGGCTCGAGCGCGAGCCGCCATTCCACGTCCTGCCCCGCCTCCGCGACCCGGAGTGGCTCGCCCGGCAGCCGCAGCACTACTGGCTGGGACAGTGGAGCTACCTGAACCAGTTGTCCAAGCGCATCGAGCCGGGAGCGACGCGGACCTTCCGGTTCGATGTCGCTCTGCCCGAGCGCCAGCTCCAAACCACTACGCGCCTGCGCCTGCACACCGAGGATCCCATCGACGACGCAGAGATCACCGTCCAGTTCAACGGCGTCGAGCTGCAGCCAACCGCCGACACCAGCGGCTTCTTGGACAACCCTTACGATCGCATGCTCAGCGACGCCCCACGCCGCCGCGCGTGGCTCCTGCCGCTCGACTTGGTGCGCAACGGCATTAACGAGGTGCGCGTGACTCTGGCAAAGGGCAAGCAACGTATCAAAGTGACATGGATGGATATGGCCGTGCAGTGATCCCTGGCAAAGCTTCGGCATCTGGCAGTTCAGCCTGGATGGCGAGCCCCTCGGTAAGCCACGCGACATGTATAGCGCCACTACCCGCCTTGAGGACGTGCGGCTCGGCACGCGGGAACTGACGGCCGGCGAGCACGTGCTCGAGGTCCGCACCATCGACAAGAATCCGAGCTCCAGCGGCGTCTACATGGGCCTCGACGCTCTCGCGCTGCGCCGGTAGTGGATCTACAACAGTGGCGCGGCCGGCTTACGGCCCCATCCGGTTGCCTGCGATGATGGTGCCTGCTGGTGGCAGGTCTCCGGCCCGATGCGGTAAGTCGTCCCCGATGTCATTCATCCACTCGAAGAGACGCTTCTTCAGCTCCGCTTCAGTTCGCGCAAGCTCGGGTCGCCCCGCGAGGTTTACCATCTCCTGAGGATCCTGGCGCAGGTCGTAGAGCTCATCAACGGCCTGGGGGTTCCAGACGTACTTGTGCGTCTCGGACCGAATGGCGCGGATGGCAAAGCTCATGCCGTTGTAAAGGTCGTATACGCCAAACGTCTCCCGCGCCCATCCCTCGGGACGGTCAGACGTCCCAACAAGAGGCGTGAGATCTCTTCCCTGACGCGGCTTGTCCGGTCTTTCCGGCGCATCGACCCAGCGGCAGAGCATTTCACCCAGATCGAGGATTGAGACGAACGCATCCTGCCACGCCGGCGCTGTCCCGGGGACTCTCACGATCAGCGGAATGCGCCACACCTCGTCGTAGAAGTAGGGCCCCTTGTCGAAGCGGTTGTGAGCGCCGCACATGTCGCCATGATCGGCGGCGAACACCACCGTCGTGTTGTCCCTGAGTCCGTGTGCTTCGATCGCGTGCAGAATCCGCCCTATCGCCTCGTCAACCAGGGCGACGTGGAGCTGGGAGAACACCACGATGGTCCGCCATTCCGCCTCGTCAAGGGCCGAGGTATCCATGCTGGGCCACCACGGCGCGGCGTGAAACTCGGGTTTGCCTTGAAAGGCATCTCCAAGGCTTGCGGGCAACTCGACGGCGTCGGCGTTCGCCATGGCCGCGTATTCTCTCGGAAGATAGTGCGGGAAGTGTGGCGGGCCCATTGAAACGGTAAGAAAGAAGGGGCAGTCCGTTCCCCGAGTTGCGTACTCGGCCAGGAACTCCTCGGCGTTCGCCGCAAGCCTGAAGGGCGCCGTCTGTTCCTTGGGCACATCGAGGATGCCCCAAAAGGGCGGGTTGCCATCTACGAGTTGCTTCCTTCGCTCTCTATAGCGCTCCACTTGCGATGCGTAGCTGTAGCGACTGGTGGCGGGATCATACGGCTTGCTCTGCTTCTCGAATGCCTCGGAATGACGGTGAGCCCCTCGCAGAATGGGCCCGTCCGCACCGAGATGCCACTTGCCGAAGTAGCCGACGTGGCGCCCCGCCCCGACAGCACCATCGATCCACGTCACTTCGTCCGGCGGCAGGGGCTGCTGCAGCGAGTACCCGACGCCTACGTTGTCGTAGACGCCTGTCTGATGCGGCCAGCGTGCCGTGAGCAGTGCGGCCCGAGCCGGCGAGCAGAGCGGGCATGAGGTGAAGGCGTTCGCGAAGACCGTGCCCTGTGCGGCCAAACGGTCCGTGTTTGGGGTGCTGATGGTCGAGCCTCGGTGACCGAAGGACAAGGCCGGCCACTGATCGACGAGGATGAACAGCACATTGTGGTCGTCCATGCGGATCGTTCCCGCGCTCAATGTCGAGCGTGATGCCTCGCAGGACCGTGTGCTGAAAGAAATGCCCTCGTGGCGGCGTATCCGGCTTATCGCCACCGGTCAGCCACTCCGTGCGCTCATTGAGGGACAGGCCCGACCAGTGCTCAAACCCGCCGGTCGCGAGAAGTGACGACACGATGTGCGCGCTGCCGCAACTGCGCTGTTGTCAAACGCCGAACAAGCGCGCCAGGTCCTGGTCCCGCGGCTCCGCCAGCCACTCGTCCAACAGCGATTGCGCTTGCTCGAGGCTCTGGGTTCGCGGGTCCTCCAGCAGATAGAGCAACAGCATGTCGCGATCGTGGCTGCACATCGCCTCGACCATCCGCTCAGCCTTAGACCAGCGCGGGATCATCGCCCCGACCATCAGCTTTCGCGGCAGCGGCGCAACCGTGACGCCCCGGATGCCCGCGCCATTGACGACGCCCTGGCATTCGACGACCAGGTCCTCGGGGAAGCCCTGGATGATCTGGCCTTGGTTTGGGATGTTCACCTGGAACAGCCCCTCAACATCGTTCACCAGAGCATTGATGATGGGCACGATCTGCTCGCGGCTCTGCACCGGCTTGAACGTCTCGCTCACGGGCCTGCTTTGGTCCCGTGCGGCTCGCGCGATCTCGCGCACGCGCCTGCTCTGGTTCTCGAGGTACTGCCCCCAGCCGATCTCCGAGTCAAAGCCGCCCAGCTGTCCGAACCAACGCTGCTTGGTCTCGAGGGCGGTGTGATACCACCAACCCACCTGCCGGGGCGTATCGCCAATTGGCAGCAGCCCAAAGAGCTTGTAGTGGTGAATGGCGGCTCGGGACATCTGGTTCTCCGAGTATGTCCGATCATCTTTGGCCCAGTAGTGCTCGGCCTTCGTCTCAATCCATTCATCGAGCAGCGGATAAGCGTCCTCGCCTTTGTAGCGGAAGTCGGTCAGCCAAATCCAGTGGTTGAAGCCGGGCATCTGAGCGGTGACGTGCTCCGCGTTCAAGCCGAGCACCCCCGCGACCCGCAGATACCCATAGTGGCCATGGCACAGGCCCAGGACCTTGGTGTTCGTCTCGCGCGTCATCAGCGTGCAGCCCTCGAAGACCGGATTGGCGCACTGGATGAGCCAGGCATTCGGGCACGCGTGCTCGACGTCGCGCGCTACGTCGAGGAAGAACGCCATCTGGCCAAAAGCGTGCAGGCCGGCGCCGCGATAGTAGCCGTGCTTCTCCCCCAGGCTGCGCTGTGCCTCCACCCAGTCATGCCCGCCGACCTGGGCCGTATTGATGACGAAGTCGGCTCCCTGCAGGGCCTGCGCGCGCACCGTGGTCTTGGAGAAGCTCAGCCCCGCATTCAGCTCGGCGGACAGCCGCTCTGCCAGGCGGGCAATCATGTCCAGCCGTCGCTCGTCGATGTCCATAAACGTCACGTGGCTGCCGTGAAGGCCGGTGTTCACGCAGATATCTCGCACAAGGCCCGCAGAGAACGAAGCGCTTCCCGCGCCGATGATTGCAATCTTCACGTCAGTTGCCATGATAGCACCTCCGCAGAATGCTCTACCCCGAAGATTTCGGCCGCAGGCCGACTTGTAGGGCGGGGATGCCTATCCCCGCCAGCCTTTGCCTCAGTAGACAGAGCCACCAACCTCGGCGCGGAGATCTTCATCGTTTCCGGGTGGCCCAACAGGGCCATGGAGAACTGCTCCGAAGAGCTCCGCCACGGTCTGCATCACGAAGCCAGAAAAGCGCCGTGGAAACATGCCGCCCGGTTCGGCTGCAGCGTCGGCGTCTCCTTCACCACACACACCATTCCCACCATAACCTCGACTTCGCCGCCAGGGACACAGCGCTGCCGACCGGGCCCCTTGACCCAATCCATGGGGCGCTGTATAAGTGACCGCCGAGCCACGACGTAGGCGAAGGCCTCCGAATTGGTTCAACACGGGCGGGCAGTTTTGCTTCTCTGGAGAAGGCTTGATCGGTGAAACTCAAGGTCTTAGCCTGCGGCGTCTTCGAACCGGAACTTCGCGCCCTCGCGCCGCAATCACCCCACCAGGTAGATGTTGTGCTGCTCGACGCCGGCCTTCATGCACGCCCGGACGAGCTGCGGCGCTCCGCTCAGGAGGCGATCGACTCCGCCGCGGGCGTTGACGCCGTCGTGTTCGTCTACGGCCTCTGCGGCCGGGGCACCGCCGGCCTCATCGCCCGCGACGTTCCCGTCGTCATCCCTCGAGTCCACGACTGCCTGACCCTCTTCCTCGGCTCTCGGGCCGAGTACCGGCGGCAGTTCGAGCGGCACCCGGGCACGTTCTACATTACGGCGGGCTGGTACGAGCACAAGATCGCGCCGCGCGGACGCGCGCCATCGGCGAGTGGTAGCCTGTCGCGTACGGGGTCGCAGGCCGGTACCCTACGCTGCTCGGCGGACGATCCGCGCTACCGCAGGTGGGCCGAGAAGCACGGTGCCGCCAACGCGCGCGCCATCGTGCAGTTCTATGATAGCTGGAAGCGCAACTATACCCGCGCCGCCTTCATTGACACCGGCCTGGGGCGCCGAGAACTGTACGAAGCCTATGCGCGGGATATGGCGGAGGAGTTCGGCTGGCAATACGAGGCGCTCGAAGGACACACAGAGCTGCTCGTGGCCTTGCTGGCCGGCGAGTGGGACCGTCCCGACATCCTCGTTCTGCAGCCAGGCGACCGCTCCGTGTCCACGGGCGACAACCAGGTCCTCGACAGCATCCAGCCGGGAGATCGGCCCACGCGCCCCGAGGCCGATACATTGGTGACCATCTCTGAGAGCGGCTCCGGCCGTGCTGCTCCCGGGACGCTCGGGCTCGGCATCGACGCCGGAGGCACTTTCACGGACTGTGTCCTTCTCGACCTCGGCAGCGGGGATGTGCTCGCCAAAGCCAAGGCGCCGACGACGCACCACGACCTATTGATCGGCATTGATGACGCCCTGTCGCGGCTGCAGCTCGACGCGCCCGAACGCCTGAGCATGGTCGCCCTCTCGACAACTCTGGCCACCAACGCCATTGCCGAGGACAAGGGCGGGCTCCCCGGGGCCATACTCATGACGCCCGACGGCCGGCCCGATCCGCGTATCGCGTGGCAGCCGCATCGCGTCCTCCGGGCTCGGATGGATATCGGCGGCCGCGAACAGGTACCGCTCGACCGCGATGAATGCGTGGCTGCCGTTGACGATCTCCTGGCTGCAGGGGTTGAGGCCTTTGCGGTCTCGGGCTATGCCAGTGTGCGAAATCCGGAGCACGAGCTCGCCGTCCGCCAGCTCATCGCCTCACGCTGCGAGCTGCCCGTGATCTGCGGTCACGAGCTGTCCACTCGGTACAACTACATCAATCGCATCAATACGGCCATCCTCAACGCCCGGCTCCTGCCGCTCATTCGCTCTCTACTCGAGGCCACGCGGGGAGTCCTCGAGCGGCACGGCGTCACCGCGCCGTTGATGGTCGTGAAGGGTGACGGCTCCCTCATCACCGAGGCAGTCGCGCGTGAGCGCCCGGTCGAGACTATCTTGTCCGGCCCGGCGGCAAGCGTCGCGGGGGCGCGCTATCTCACGCACGAGCCCAATGCCCTGGTGATGGACGTCGGCGGCACCACCACCGATACTGCGGTAGTCGAGCACGATCTTGTGCGGATCAGCGACAAGGGCGCCAACGTGGGCGGCTGGCAAACGAGCGTCGCCGCGGCGGAGATCCAGACCGCCGGCCTCGGCGGGGATAGCCACGTACAGTTCACTCCTGATCGGCAACTCCTTATCGGGCCCCGCCGTGTGATCCCCCTGTGCTTTCTCGCGGATGCCGATCCTCAGGTCGAAGGGCAGCTCATGCGCCTCAGGTCGGAGGATTTCGTGGATCGGGGCTCCGCGGCGCCGCTGGACTTTTTCCGACTCGGCCGCCCGGCAGACAACGCGGACCTCAGCGACCTCGACAATCGTCTCCTGGAGGCGCTGGAAGATGGAGCGCTATCGCGCGCCGTTCTGGCGAGTCGTCTTGAGCGCCCCTCCCCGACGCTGGTTCGCACCGAGCGCCTCGAACGGCTCGGCTACGTCCAGCGCTCGGCCCTCACGCCGACGGATGTCCTGCACACTACGGGCGAGTTCACCGCCTGGAACGTGCGCGCGGCCGGCCACGCGCTCGACGTCTTCGCCGGCCTGTATGGAGAGCCTCCGGAGCGGATCGCGAAGCTGATCACGTCCGAGCTGATCCGCCGGCTGTGCGTGGAGGCCCTGCGGCGCGAACTCGGGGACGGCGTGGTCTCCGAATCGGACGGTCGGCTCGCCCCACGGATGATCGACGCGGGCCTCGCCGGACGGCGACTCGGGGCCCTGTCGCTCCGGCTGGAGTACACCAGGCCGATCATCGCCATCGGGGCACCGGTCGAACCCTTCTTCCCGGAGGTGGGACGGCGGCTGAACGCGCACGTCATCATTCCGCGCCATGCGGAGGTCGCCAACGCTATCGGGGCGGTGGCCAGCGAGGTGGTGGTCCGCGAGCAGGCAGTAATCCGACCGGGCGAGGTGGCCAACTACGTATTTCACTGGCGCGAGGGCCGGCGGGAGTTCGTACACCTGGACGCGGCGATCGCGACAGCTCGTGAGACTCTGGCCGATTTGGCGACTCGTCGCGCCCTTGACGCAGGCGCCGCGGATCCCCGCACACGAGTGGACGTTGACGAACGCCGCGGTTACCTGGCCAACGGAGAATTGCAGCTCATCGAGGTGCGCCTCGAGGCCAGGGCCACCGGCCGGCCGGCGATGCTGATCCCGGCTCCTCGGTGAGCCACGTCGCAGGCCGGGCTCGCCGGCGGCGCAAGACTTGGGGGAGAACCCGCGCGTACCTATTCACCGGTTCCGGCCTGGGGCTGCGCCCGGGCAAGGCCCGCGAGACCCAAGGGAGACTGCAATGCACGTTGCGCTGACGATAGCCGGCTCAGACTCCAGCGGCGGAGCAGGCATACAGGCCGATCTGAAGACATTCATGGCTCTGCGCGTATACGGCATGTCCGTGATCACCGCCGTCACCGCCCAGAACACGGTCGGCGTGCAGGCCATCCACGAGCTGCCTGCCGACTTCGTGGCCGAGCAGCTCGACTCGGTGATGGACGACATCGGGTGCGACGCCTGCAAGACGGGCATGCTGGCGACGGAGGAGACCATCGCGGCAGTGGCCGCGGGGATCAAGCGGCACGGCATTGAGCGGCTCGTCGTGGATCCGGTCATGGTGGCTCAAAGTGGCGCTCCGCTGATCCGACCCGACGCGCAGGCCGCTCTCGTGGAGCAGCTCGTCCCCCTGGCCCTCGTTGTCACGCCGAATGTCGCGGAGGCCGAGGCGCTGGCACAGATGCCCATCGACGCCGCGCAGGACGTGACGAAAGCGGCGCGCATCATCGCTGATCTGGGGCCCGAGTACGTCGTTGTCAAAGGCGGGCACCGAGCGGGCGCGGCCATCGACGTGGTATTTGATGGCGAGGACTTCATCGAGCTGGAAGCAGCTCGGATCGAGACCAGAAACACGCACGGCACGGGGTGTACCTTCTCCGCCGCGATCGCCGCCGAGCTGGCGCGAGGCGAGGGCGTCCTGGACGCCATTGGGCTCGGTAAGCAGCACGTCACGGCGGCGATTCGGGCCTCTCTGGATCTTGGCGCGGGCAGCGGGCCAACGAATCATCTGGCAATAGCGGAGCTGCTTTGAGCTCGCGTCCGGTGGGCCGGGCAGACGGCGTGCTGGCGGACGCCGTTGGTCTTTGGAGTGCCTGACAGATCGGTCGGCGGAACCGCTCAAGCTCCGGCACAGCGCACCGTGCTTCGCACGCGGTCAGGCGGTCGCGGCAAAGGCGTCGGCTCGCGAGAGCTCCGCGGCCTTGCGCAGGCGGGAGATGACGCGGTCTTTGCCGACGAGCTCCAGGAGGTGGAACAGACTTGGGCCGAAGGTCATGCCGGTGACAGCGGCGCGGGCGGGATGGATGGCCTTCGCGGCACTGATGCCCAACTCGGCAGCGACACCGCGGGTGGCCTGCTCGATGGCATCAACGGAGAAGTCCGGCAGCGGTTCGAGGGCATCCGCGAGGCGCTCAAGCACATCGGGTACGCCCTCTTTGCGCAGCCACTTCGACTTGGCCTTTTCGTCGTAGGACACTTCGTCCGAGAAGAAGTAGGCTCCCAGATCAACGATATCGTTCAGCGTCCGCAGCCGCTCGGCCATGAGCTCGGCGACCTGCACGGCGTAGGCGCGCTGCTCTTGCGTCAACGTCTCCGGCAGCAGGTCCGCGCTCTGCAGCACCGGGATGAGCCGCTCGGCCAGCTCAGCCGGGGGCAACTGGCGGATGCACTGCCCGTTCATCCACTTCAGCTTATCGGTGTCGAATATGCCGCCGGACCTGCCCACCCGGTCGAGGTCAAAGCGCTCCGTGAGCTCCTCGGCGGACATGATCTCCTGCTCGTCGCCAGTTGACCAGCCCAGCAGCGCCAGGAAGTTCAGCATGGCCTGGGGCAGGTATCCCTGCTGTCTGAACTCCATGAGGTCCGTGGCGCCGTGGCGTTTGCTGTACTTGGTGCGATCCGACGCCAGCACGTGGGGAACGTGGGCGTAGATGGGCGGCTCGTAGCCCAACGCCTCCAGGAGCTGCACCTGGCGCGGGGTGTTGGAGAGGTGCTGCTCGGCGCGGATGACGTGGGTCACCTTCATCAGGGCGTCATCCACCACGCAAGCGAAGTTGTACGTCGGCCAGCCGCTGGTCTTGCGGATGACGAAGTCGTCGAGAGTGGGGTTCTGGAATTGCATGCGACCAAAGACGAGGTCGTCGAACTCGGTCAGACCGTCCTCGGGCATGCGGAACCGCAGGCACGCCGGTCGGCCCTGCTGCGCCAGCTCCTCCGCCTCGCGCTCTGAGAGGCGCCGGCATCGGCGGTCATACATAGGCGGCGCGCCCGTGGCCGCCATCTGCTTGCGCCGCTCGGCGAGCTCCTCCGGCGTGCAGAAGCAGTGGTATGCCCTGCCGTGTGCGAGCAGCTTCTCGAAATGCTCGTCATACAGCTCCAGACGCTGCGACTGAATATACGGAGCGTACGGGCCGCCGACGTCCGGGCCCTCGTCCCAGACGAGCCCGATCCACCGGAAGCCGTCGAGAATGGCCCTGAGCGACTCTTCGGTAGAGCGTGCCTCGTCGGTGTCCTCGATGCGCAGAATGAACGTGCCGCCGCGCTTACGGGCAAACAGCCAGTTGAAGAGGGCCGTGCGCACCAGCCCGACGTGGAGCCCGCCGGTGGGGGACGGTGCAAATCGGACGCGGGGCCCATCACACACTTCGCGCACCATGAGGGGCTCTTATTCCTTTTCCTGTGTGGGCTGCGAGGCGGACATGTAGCGCTTCTTCGCCTTGATGCGCCCCATCTCGAGGGCGTTCTCGTCAAAGCGCCACTGAGTCGGCTTCTCATCCCGAGGGCGGAAGCAGTGGTACCCGGTGAGCGTGGAGGCCACGAGACGTTTGGTAGTGCGCCTGACGACGTTGGCTTCCGCCACGAGCGTCTCGAAGCTCGCACCACTCTCGTGAGCTTGGACGATGCTGCACAGGATCTCAAGCATGCTCTGCTCGTCCTTCTGCGCCTCGTCGCGCAGCGCGAGCAGCTCCTTGACACGCGCCTCGTCTACGTGTGCTGCTGAGTCCGCTTCTCCGTCGTAGATCAACTCCAGACGAATCGGGGCCGACGTGGGGGCGAGTCGAATGATCGCACCGGGCGCCGGGACGTACCGCGCGTACCAATCACCGAGGCCGTGGAGCAGCCCGGCCTCGTTATCGATCCAAACGACGTGCTCCTCTTCCCCGGCGTACTGGAGAATCATTCGCACCAAGCGCGGCTCTTCGGGGAAGAGCTCTCGGTCGATCTGTCGCACCTTCAGCGTTCCCGCCTGGAGGTGGTGGTAGGCGATGGTATGGCGTACTTCCTCGGGGGGCTTGTATCCCCGCTTGATGCGCACCTCATCCTCCTCGCCAACGTCCTCTTTCTCCGGGTCGTGCACACGATCGGCGAGCTCGGGCCCGATCCCGCCGTCGGTGAGGATCACATCCATGGGAAGGCTGTCGTCACCAAGCTTGCCGACGAACGCCGGACGCAATGCCGGTGGGATGTCGCCCACGCCTTCTGGGATGGCGGCGGCCGCGGCGTAGGCGCCGGGCCCCACGCACAGGATATCAGAGCGATCCGTCAGTCTGCTTGCCAGCGTGTGGATGGCGACGGGGAAGCTCTCATCGCCCGGATAGACCTCGAACACCTCCGTCACGAGGCGATCCAATGCACCGGCTCCGTGGGCCGCAATGGCGGCGACGGCCTCCTCGATATCGCTATCCGATACGCTGAAGTCCACGCCCTTCGGCGGCGGAGTGGCCAGGATGGCGTGCAGGTCTGCGTCTGCTTCGCCCTCATGCGCTTCTGCGTCCATTTCGGCCGAGAGCCGCGCTAGCCTCTCGTTCAGCTCAGCCTGGCACGACGGTGAGCACCAGCTCGGGCCCGACAGCAGCACGAATCGGTCATCGCGCAGCATGCGATGGAAGAGCACGTCCGGGCTGGACGTCGCATGCTGCTGCCAGACGAGAAAGGCGAGAGCCTTGTTGGCGAGCGATCCACCGACTATGTCCAATATGCGTTCGGCCGTGTCTGCGGGGCTGTTGCCTTTGATTCGCTTGCGGCCGATCGCCTCTTGTGCAGCCGCAAGTTGATCAGATTCCGTCAGGCTGTTGTAGAACAAGATCCGCTCTTCGTCGCGGTCCTCGACATTGAGCAGCCATTCTCGCAGTGCGTACAGGTCGTCGTCCAGGGCCACGTACTGCGCCCGCGTGGTCAACAGGTCGTTAACGATGTCCTCGAAGAACTCCACCAGGCGTTTCCGGCTCGCCGCGATCTGCTCGGCGATGATCTGCGAGCTGATCGGCTTGCCGTATGCCTCCAGCAGCGCCGTGATAGCGCCGCTAAAGGGGCGAGTAGCTAGCTCCTGGCGCGCCGTCATATCCCAACGACGCTCCACGTGCGTGAACCGGCGATCGCTCTGGAGCGTTTCGCGCACCAGGCGGGGCGAGACCGGTTCCGCGACGCCCAGATTGGTGGCGATGTCGGTCGCCTTGGCTGGTTCGGGGGTCGAGAGAAGCCACTCATGTATGAGGCCGGCGAGATACTTCCGCACTCCGTCGGCTTCTTCGCCACGAACGCGCTTTGTGCTCAACGGCATACCTCCCGCTCCCAATGGTCTATGTCTACGGGGCCCCGTGGCCTCGGCGCTGCCTCGATACCAGGCTACAGAGCTCTCCCGCGCAAGTCGTGGACTTCTGCCTCTGTGATGACCGCGGTGACGAACTCGCCCGGCTCCCCCCTGTATCCCGCGACGAGGACCTCAGCATCTACCTCCGGTGCATCGCGGTAGCTGCGCCCGACGGCCTCTGTGTCGCTGACAGCCTCGATGAGTACCTGCATGCGCTGCCCCACGAGAGCCTCGTTGCAGGCTTTCGACACATCCGCCTGGTGCGCCAGCAGGTGTATCAGGCGTTCCTCGGCAAGCTCCCGCGGCACTTGGTCGGCCATCGTGGCAGCCGGGGTGTCTTCCTCGGGCGAGAACACAAATCCTGCCACCCGGTCAATTCGGGCTGCGGTAACGAAGTCCAGCAATTCCTCAAAATCGTGGTTTGTCTCCCCCGGGAAGCCCACCAGAAAGGTGGTGCGAATGGCCGCCCCAGGGCAGCGCTCTCTGACGCGTTCGATGAGCCGCAGATTCTCCCCGACCGTCTCCTGCCTGCCCATGGCCCGCAAAATGCGCGGCGCAGCGTGCTGCATGGGTATGTCGAAGTAGTTGACGACGTGCGGCGAGCGCACGACGGCGTCTATCGTTTCGTCCGTCAGATGCGCCGGGTGGCCGTACAGGAGCCGGACCCAGCCATTGAACTCGCACTCGCTCAGGCGCTCGAGCAGCGCCGGCAGCATGCATCGGCCGTACAGGTCCCGGCCGTAGCTCGTGGTGTCCTGGCCGATCAGCACTACCTCTTTGACGGCGCCATCGGCGGCCAGGCTCCGAAACTCCGTGACCACGGACTCGACCTCTCGGCTGCGCATTCGCCCGCGCGCGGCCGGAATGGCGCAAAAGGTGCACTGGTGGTCGCAGCCTTCGCCGATCTTGATGTACGTCAGCCACAGGGGGCCTGTCCGGACCCGGGGTGTGTCGTGCGAGTAGAGGAACTCGGGCTCGCCAACGATCGTCGGGCGCTCCCCCGCCGCAATGGCCTTCAAAGCTGCCGGGAGCTCCACGATGGCGCCCGTGCCGATGAAGGCGTCCACCTCGGGCAGCTCTGCCGGCAGCTCGGCGTAATATCGCTGTGTGAGGCAGCCGCAGCAAACGAGGGCGCGGCAGCGCCCCTCCCGTTTCAGCTCGGACAACTCCAGCAGCGCCTCAATGGCCTCCTCTTTGGCCTCGCGGATGAAGCCGCACGTGTTTACGACTATCGCGTCAGCGTCTCGGACGTCCTCGACGAAGCGGTGCCCGGCCTGCCGCAGGAGGCCGATCATGACCTCAGAATCGACGAGGTTCCGGGCACAGCCCAGCGACACCACGGCCACCGAGAGGCCCTCGTCGGAGGCCGTCGCGTCACGGGCGTTTCCCATCGCGCTCTGCGGCTTCCTTGTGGAAGATGAGGCAGTAGTGATGATGGTAGTTGGGCACGAATACGCTCGGGTAGCCCCAGATGCCGAGCTTCTTGCTATCTTGACACCAGATCTTCTCTCCATAGAACGTGAATGTCTCGGATATGCGCCGGCCCAGGTCCCACGCCAGAGGCTTCACACAGCCATCGGGCGCCCGCACGTTCTGTGCGATCACCACGAGGTACCGCCGCGGCCGAAGGAGGGCGTGGCACTGGTCGAAGACCGCTCCCACCTTCTCGATAAACAACTCGTAGCTGCCGGTGTTACCCAGATCTTCGGGCAGATGCGAATAGCGTGTGTCGAGCCCCTTTGCCGCACGCTGCTTGTGGGTGGAGAGAACGCCCCCACGGCTCGTCTGCAGCATGTTCCAATACGGCGGCGACGTGATGATGAAGTCAAACCACGGCGCCCCGTCTTCGCCGGGCACACCACACTGGCAGAGCTGCTCCCGGAGCCCTTCGCTGCTGAGCTGCGTCGAGTCCGCACAGATGACGTCCTGTCGTGACGGCGCCGGCGTTGAGGAGCCTGGCGGCGGAGCCGCGTGGCCGGCTGCTGTGGCCCCGCCAAGCCGCCGTCGAGCCGTATCGGCGTATCGTGGCACCAGCTCAACCCCAACGGCGTTGCGACCAAGCTCCCGGCAGCTCACCAGCGCCGCCCCGGTGCCCGCGAATGGATCCAGGACCCACTCCCCGGGCTTTGTGAAGAACGATACGAAGTCCCCCACCATCTCCTCGGGAAAGCGTGCTGGGTGCAGCTCCGTGGAACGATTCCGGTGGTATCGCCGCGAATCACAGACGAACCACGACTTGGTGAAACGTATCCATTCCTTCCCCGTCAGCTCATTGAGCTGATTGCGGGGATGGATGCATCGGCGCTCCGTCGCCATGTGCTTCTCTCATGGGCCCTGCTGACGCCAGCGACTCCGCCAATTCCGGCCGCTCACCCTTCCCCAGCAACAGGTGGAGCTCGGGCAGCGCCATGAGCACCTGCCGCGGCTTGGAGCCCTGATATGGGCCCACGATGCCGCGCTTCTCCATCACGTCGATAAGCCGGCCCGCGCGCGCATAGCCCACCTTGAAGCGTCGCTGGAGCATAGATACTGACGCCTCGTCATGAGACGCCACGAATTCGGCCGCCGGCGCGAACAGCGGGTCGTCCCCGGCCTCGTCCTCGTCAGCCGCGCCGACCCCCTCTGCAGGCAACTCCGGCACGATGCTGAACTGCGGCTCGGCCTGCGCCCGGAGGAACTCTACGAGCCGCTGGATCTCTTCCGCGCTGGTGAATGCCCCCTGCACCCGGACAGCCTTCGAGGCATATACGGGAGCAAAGAGCATATCGCCTCTGCCGATGAGCCGCTCCGCGCCGTTGGCGTCCAAAATCGTGCGGGAGTCCACTTGCTGGGCGACGGCGAAGGCAATCCGGGACGGGATGTTGGCTTTGATGGTGCCGGTTATGATGTTCACCGATGGTCGCTGCGTCGCCACGACCAGATGGATGCCGGTGGCCCGGGCGAGCTGGGCGATGCGGCAGATGCTGAACTCGAACTCGGCCGCGGCCTGCATCATCAGATCGGCCAGCTCGTCAACGATGATGACCACGAGTGGCAGCCGGTTCTCGACGGAGACGTTCGCATTATACTCCCCAATGTCCCGCACGGCGGTGAGGGCAAACACGTCGTAGCGGCGCTGCATCTCCGTGATGACCTTGCGGAGTACATCCGCGGACTCCTCCGCCGTGTGCACGATGGGAGCCATGAGGTGTGGGATGCCGTCGTAGCAGGTCATCTCCACGCGTTTTGGGTCGATGAGGATGAGCTGCACCTCTTGCGGCGTTGCTCCGCAAAGGATGCTGGTGATAATGCCATTCAAGCAGACACTCTTGCCGGAGTTCGTCGCCCCGCTGATGAGTAAGTGTGGCATCATGCTCATGTCGGCGACGACCGGCTGGCCGGCGATGTCCTTGCCGAGGGCGAAGGCCAGTTTGGAGCCGGCGTTCTGGTACGCCTCGGTCTCCAAGATGCTGCGGAGCGAGACGATGGCCACCCGCTTGTTGGGCACCTCGATGCCGATGACGGACTTGCCAGGCACCGGCGCCTCCACACGAACGTCAATGGCGGCCAGAGCCAGAGCCAGATCGTCCGCCAAATTGGCTATCCGGCTCACCCTGATGCCCCTGGCCGGCTCCACCTCGTACCGCGTCACCGCCGGGCCGCGCTCGTGGTGCACCACTTTGGCCGATATGCCGAAGCTGGCCAGGGTGTCCTCCACCAGCATGATGTTGTCGGTTGTCTCGGCTGCGTCCTCGCCGTCCCCCTCGTCCGCCGGAGCGTCGAGCAGATCCAGCGGCGGGAGCTGAAACTGGATGGCCTCCGGAGTCGGGGACGGTGCATCAGTTGGGCGCACGCGGGCATCCACGCCCACGTCCCCGTCAGCCAGCAGTTCGAGCTGCCGCGGTGGCTCTGGCGGATTCTCCTGCGTGGGTTGCACGCGGAGGGCATGCTGCTCCAGCTCACTGATCGCCGACTCCGCGGTCGCGGCCTTGCGCTGTCTCGCCCGCTTCTGCTGCTCTCGTCGAAGGCGCTGGGCGCGTTGTTCGCGCGACGGCCTGACCCGCTCCCAGAGCTGCATGAAGCCGTCGGCCAGCGTCGAGGCGACATCGTTGAGCCGCACATCGCTAAGCTGCAGTATCGCCGTCGCGGCCATGCCGGCAAGTACTATATAGCTGCCGGCCTCGCCGAATATCCGCCGCAGCAGCCAACCCACACTCGCGCCAAGCACCCCGCCGCGCTCCACCAAGAGCGCCATGTCCCACTCGTAGCCTATGGGCACGAGCAAGTCCAGGAAGGTCAGAATGGCGACGAAGAGTAGGGCGCCACCGATGATGATGTCCCGCGTGCGCCACTCGGGGGCATTCAGCGCCAATCGACAGCCCAGCGCCAGTATTGCCAGGGGCACGGCATAGGCGCCCAGGCCCGTCACAACGCGGAGTAGCCACGAGATGGCTTCTGGGATGGGCCCGCGGGCATGCCACACGAGGCTGGCGAGGATGAGTACGCTGGCCGTTATGAGGGCAACGCCAGCTATCTCCCGCTGCGGTCGTTCCCGACCGCCGGCGTGCTCGCGGGGGGCACGCGTTGACTTCTGCGGCGGCCCCGCCTTCCGCTCCATGGCCATCACCCTGTGCTGTAGCTTGTGGCGCGAAGCGTGCTGCAGTCGATAGTGCTTGGGCAGACATGCGACGAACGCATCCGTACGTAGCGCGTCTGCGAGAGCTATGACGGCGTAGGCGCGGTCCCGTTGGCCCGGCTCAAGCGCAAGAACATAGTCCGGCTACCCGGGCCCTGAAACGGCGGCTCCACGGAGCCGCAGCACGGAGAGTCCGAATTCACAGTGAGTATATCACAAAGCATAGCACCGGTCAACGCACCCAAAAACAGCGCCAAAGCGCCGGGTGGCTCATTTCCTGCCGGCCTTGGCTCTGAGGACATCATTGGCTCGAAGACGTATCGGTCGATCGAACCGCACTGTTGTATGCCCATCCTGTCCGCGCTCAACTGTAATCCGGATGGGGCGTCCGTTGACGGAGACGGCCACCTCGCTCTGGGCGAGAGCCGGGGTGAGCACGATGTTCATCTCCCGCAACCGCAGGGTCCCCCATCGCAGCATGATCGCGTTTTCCTGTCCGTCAGGGGCTCGCTGCTGGGAGAGCGTGCCCCAGCCCTCAGCGGCAGTGAATGGCGCCCGGAAGTCTTCGGGCGTAATCCGAGGGGCAAAGCCAATGCGCCCTGCCGGCCCGTCATACTCGAAGCCCTCGAGCGCCGTGAGACATCCCCAACTTGCCAAGGCTCGCGCGTAGTGGTCGCCGCATTCGACCTCGTTGAACGGATTGCGCTTCGCCCCATCGTAGCGCTCGTGGATGCCGCGGATGATGGCCAGGCCCTCGAGCAGGAAGCCCTCGTACAGAAGATGCCCGGCCACCTGATACTCGATCCCGGTCCACACCTCGTTCTTGTACCGGACGCCCTCCCGCAAGTGCTCCGAGTTCGGCCACGTGCAGGTGAACAGACCCGCTTCGCCGGGCGCAGCAAACGACCGCCCCGGTGGGTGCACTGCATTGTGCGGCCCCACATCGGGCGCCCAGTTGTACTTGAAGACGGCCCGAATGGCCTGGCGAACCGCCTCCCTCGGATAAATGTATCCCAGGCCAAGTTGATGCGCCCAGCCCTGGCCGAAGAGCTGGTCGGAGAGGCAGCCTTCGCCATATTGGTGCTTGGGATGCTCGGCGAGGTCCACGTCCTGGATGAAATACTCGCCGTTGAACAGCCGCTCCATGGTCAACCGCGAGCCGCTTTCGAACACCTTCCGACATCGGGCAGCGAACTCGGCGTCGCCCACGAGCCTGGCCATCTCCTCCGCCGCCCGCAGGGCGGCGAGATACAGTGATCCAACGAAGGTATTGGCCCCCTGGAAGTTGATGTCGTAGGTGTTGTGCTGGGAGTTCTCGATGAGCCCGTCGTCGTTGCCGTCCCGGCTGAGGCTGTACGCCATCGCCTTTTTGATGGACGGCCAGTTCCGCTTCAGGAAGCTATCATCGGCCGACATCAAATGCTCGCGATACGCTTTCAGGATGGTCCCGCACTGGCCATCAGCGGCATACGCGCGGTTGCTGCGAAAGCCCACGAGGCCGGACTCAGCATCGAAGCCCTCGCCGAAATCCTGCATTTCGCGTACGGTCCGCTCTAGCTCGGGAAAGAGCCGCGCCATTGCGTGCTCGTAGTTCCACACGTGAGTGCAGGTTCCGGCGCAGCACCCCACGCCTTCCCAGGCCCAAAAGCGCCCGTTTTTTCGCCATTGGACCGTGGAGGTGGCGAGGGTGGACACGGGCATGTGGATTCGGTCGAGCAGCCAGTGGGGGAGCGTGGAGTCGTAGTAGGTCTCGTGCCACAGGAAGGTGTCGTGCACAAGGCGATCGAGCCTTGCCGAGACGTATTCGGCAACTGATAGAGCATCGGCGAAGCGGTTGGCGTAGTTCCGGCCGTTCGGGTGGTTTGGGAAACACCACGTCACGAGGAAAGTCAGCGTGCTTTTCCCGTCAGGCGCGAGGGTCAGTTTGCGTCCCACAGCGCCCCGAGGGCGTGTGTGGAGGTCCGTGCGGACGAAACCGTCTCGGTCCGACTTCAGACCAATCGTCAGAGAGCCATCTGCCGCAAAGGATACTCCCGGCACATCGGGGATGGCGGGGGACGCTATGACGCCCTGCTCCCCGCCGAGCAGCGCAAGCCCCATCGTCCCGAAGTCTCCCCGCGTTTCCAGGGAGCCGCCGACTCGCCGCTCATCGGCGAACTCTATCTGGTCGATGTTGATGTGGCCCCAGCCGCCACTGGCATCGTCTACGATCTCGACTCGAGCCGTCTTTCCGATGAGGTCGCGAACGCCCCATGACGTCCACAGCAGCCGCTCCTGGCGCCTGCCGGTGGCGGTCCGAACCGGCTCACCATCGACGAGAAGGTTGATGCACGTCTCTCCCGGATGGTTGCCCCCACCGATGAGGAAGTTAATGAAGCGGCGGTCGATGGTGAACTCGGGCGAGGTGAGCTTCCCGTGAGGGGCGTCGCCGCCGAGGAAGGTATTGACGAGGCCTTGGTCCTGGAAGCCGCTCACCGGCTGCTGCCCCGGAAGCGTCCCGGCGGCAGGCTTCTGTCCGAAGGCTTCGCCCTCGACCGTCCACTGGCCATAGTCTTGCCCCTCGAAGTCGGCGAAGATCTGCGGCGGTCGGACAGGCCCTTCTGGCTCTGATTTCGGTGGCGCCGCGGAGCATTCCAGGAAGGTCACTCCCGGCTTTCGCACGATGCGGTTGCGGCGAGATCCGCCCATCATTTCCCCACTGTGCAACAGAACGGCGTTCTGGAGCCATCCGACGAGCGTCGCCTCGACGGATGCCGTGCTCCGATTGGCCACGGTGAATCGGAGTACCGTCGCCGGGAGTGCGGAGTCAGCGGCGTTGAGCGGGATGAATGGCGAGAACGCTTCTAGCCGAATGGCCACCGGGAGGGCTTCATCAACGTACTCGACGACGCCGATAGGATACTCGGCAACCAGGGCTGCAGGGGGGAAGCTCGTTCGATCCAGAGTTCGCGTCTCGACCTTCCCGTTGCCCTGCACCCGGATGGCGAACCCCTGATCCACCGGCGAGGGTGGCTCGCGGTACTCCTGGCTGTAGTGCGCGGACCCGGTCCGAACGTGTTGGTTGAAAATGTCCCAGTGAACCAGCCGCCCGTCGCCGCTCAGGTAGAGCTGGCCCGCGGCCAGCCCGCCAACGGGCATCCCGATGGTATCCAATTGCTGACCACGATAGAGCTTCGGCTGCCCTTTCGCAAAGAGCGTTTCCATCCACTCGGGGGCCAGGTTCTTGTCGGCCGGCACGAGGTGCTGCACTTCGGCGAGCTCGGCCGCGCCGGCCGGACCGGGGACGATGCATTCCGCAGCGAAGAAAGCCAGTGCACATAGGCCGATGAGTTTCACGGGCCCACACCTCCGGAGTTGCAGGTAATGGTTGTGCGAGGAGATTGCGTCGCTTTTTCGCGTGCCGTCAACGGCAGTCCAACAGCCCCGAAGCTCGCGCTGTGTGCCAGGGAGTGCCGGACAGTGCCGCCGTATGGCCCAGTCTACTACTGCTTCGTTCGGTAAGTTCGCGTGTCAAAGGCAGCGGGCCAAGAATGGCCCGCCTACGCGGCTGCGGCCTTCAGTGCGCCGCTCGCGGCCCCCATCCCCGCGTAGGTCGGGCTTCCGCCTTCGCGAGTCGCCGACGGGCCAAAGCCCCTTTGGCGACGGCCCGAGGGACGAAGCCGCTTCGGCGGAGTCCCTTCCAGCCCGACAATTCCGACGCGGACGTACGGAAGCAGGGACTAGTTTGTCTCACTCGGGGGGCGCGGGCCGTCCCCCCGGCACAGGCAGCTCGCGGGGCTCAGCGACGGGCGATTCGGGCGTCGTCTGCTTCGGCTCCTCCGGCGCGGCGCTGATGAGGGCGCGAAGCAGTCGCACGCGGTCGTCGGCATTGGCCAGCTTGATGCGCAGCGTGTGCCAGCCGGGGGTGCCGGCCTCGAAGAGCGCTCCTTGGGCCGACGCCTCGCCGCCGTGTACGATCCCCTGCTCCTGCTCGCCATCCAGGGCCACGGCGAAGCTCGACGCACCGGGTGCGCTTGGCTCCAGACGCACGCGCCATCGCCCCGCGGGGAGGTAGACACGATACGTTGCATGCTCCTCGGGGGAGAAGAGCGCCCCGGGTTCGTGGGCCAAGGTCCGATACGGCGGGCTATGGATGTTCGATTCGCTGGGAATGAAGAGGGCGGCATTCAGCGCCAACGGGGTGCGATCCAGGTGCGCTGCTACGACATCCTCATACGCCTTGACGAAATCCGCCACGGGTTGGCCTTCGGCTCGGCGCAGCGTGTCCGCCAGTATCGGACGGCCGTGTGCGGCTTTAATGTAGAGCACGAGGCCGACGAAGTACTCCGCCGCTTTCCGCGTCTGCTCACCGAGACGCTGCGACTGGGGCCCCTCGCACAGCCAGAAGTTGACGGGCTCATCGCAGCGGCTTGCGAGGAACTCTCCCAGCGCCACCGCCCCGGCCCCCGCCTCAAGCGATGCTTCGAGCCCGGCAGCTTCGCTCGCTGTCTGAGGCGCCGTCCCGTACGGGATCGGGCCCGCATACAGGGCCAAATGGCCGGGAGGCCACAGCGCATCGAATGCCTGCCGCGCCGCCGCTGAGGGCCAGCGTGCATTCGCCGCCCCGAGGACGTCCTCGGCCAGCCACCGCAGGAAGAGCCGCTCGCCAATGAGGCCGCTTGCATCCTCTTCCAGTGGCTCGATGTGGCCGATCCGCGGCAGTACCTGATGGCCGTACTCGTGGGCCACCTCCCGAATCCATTCGATCGGCTCTCTCTCCACATCGACATCGCAGAGCAGTATGTTTGACCGCATTTGCTCCCCGCCGGGGTTGCCGCGGTCGGTCAGCCACACCCGGACGATCTCGTCGCCCATGGCCGACTCCGGCTGGCCCAAATAGGCGCTCACGTAGCAGTGAAGTCGCAGGAGGCAGCTAATGACTCGGTGCGCCAGTGGAGTATGGTCAATGGTGGGCTGCGCCAGGCCGGGAGATGGGTAATGAACAGCGAATCGGAGCTGGAGCTGCTCGCTTCTCGGGTCGGCGACATAGCCATAACAGACGCGGTTGTACCTCGCCAGGCTCCTGGGATCTTCCGGCCACACTTCGACACCCGTCCGGTCCGGGTGCTCCGGTGGGAAGACGACGGATGCCGTGTAAGCCCAGCCGCGCTTGACGGCGCCACTATCCTCCCCGACACCCGTGAGGCGGGAGTTATTGACTATGAACCGTACCGGTGTGTGGGCGAGGACGGCCACATCGAGCGTGCGGGGAAATTCCGCGGCGAAGAGCAGCCCGGCCTGGGCACTGCGGGCGTACTGGTCCTCCGGTGCGATAGCCAGAGCGCCGGCGTATGCGCTGATCGCCGCCGTCTGGTGCTTGCCGCGCGCCTCGGGCGTCGTCGCAGCAGCATATTGCTCCTGGTGAATGTAGCCGAGCCAGATGTGCGGTTGGGCGTACGTCGGATCGATCTCAGCGGCCCGCTCCAGGGACGCCACGGCCTTTTGCCACTGACCGGCACGATGCAGCTTCTGCGCCTCTTCAACCAGTATCGTGGCCTGCTGGCGCTGCTGCGCGGGCGTGCTCTCGCGCAGCGCCCTGAAGGCCTCCTCCGACACGCCCGCTCTGGGCGGCGCCGCAGAAAGGGGCGCAATCATCAGCAAAGCAAGAGCGTGTGAGGCAGCAACCCCCATCATCGTCGATACCTGCGCCAGCGTCCGTGCCCGTCGGCTGCAGCTCTGCCGTCTCAGTGACATCGCAGACGATCGCAGATCTCGGCGCCTACGTCCGGGTCTCCCGCGTCGGTCTGCGTCTCGACCGCGTAGATCTTGTTCGACTCCTCGCAGTGCCAGATGTAGCAGCGTATCGTATCCGGGTAGCTGCGGTTGCGGCAATGAGTGACAAAGCGGGCGATACGATACGGCAGAATCTGCTTGGTGCCGTGCGCCAACACGCCCGAGTGCCCCCGCACCTCGATCTCCTCTGCCTCGCACCGGCACATGCGCCGGTATCGCGGGGCGACATCGCGCTTGGCCCACTCCAGCAGGGACGTGTCGCGAAGCAACACGTTGGCCATGCCCCAGCGAAAAACAGCCACCTTCTCCAACTCGCGCGTGAAGGACAGTTCCATCAGACCCGCCATGAGCTTTTGATTGGTCAACTCGAAATCCTCAGGCACGTAGCACTCAAGATCGTAGGCCGCCCAGAGCGCCCAATGGTCGCTCGGATGATCCTGCAGCGACCCCAGCACATCGGCGGCCAGCGGCGCCAGCTTCTCGCCGGCCTCCCCGAGCACTTGTGCGATGACGACGCGGCCGCAGCGGTCGCAATACCACGCCGCGCCGTGCGCCTGCTGCGCCTCGGTCCACGAAAAGCACTCCAGGGAGGCCTTGCGCTTTCGCCGGCGGCTCAGCAGCCGCGTGTCACGCTTCAGCTTGATCTCGCGTTTCGACTTCTCGGCTTTCTTCTTGAGCTCATCGAGGTAGCGCGTGACAACGCCCTCGACAGCAGTGTACCCTTGCGGCGTGTTCCACTTGGCCTCGAGCCGGGGCATTGACTCATCGTCGAGTCGCAGGTACCCCTCTTTGACATCCCCGCCAAGGGCGCCAATGTTCCAGTCAGCAGGCACACGCATACTGAGCTTCTGCCAGCCCACCAGGACCATCTCGCGATCCGCTGGGGCGACCGCTGTCGGGGACCCCTTGCGGCGACTTGGCTTTGAACCAGATGCCATCGCTTGCCCTCAGAACGCTATCTTGTGTCGTCGCATGCAAATGCTCTCGAGCAGCCCAATGGCCAGCATGCCGGTGATCATGCTGCTGCCGCCATAGCTAAAGAAGGGGAGCGGGAGCCCCTTGGCCGGCAGCAGCCGCAGCGTCATGGCGACGTTGATGAACACGTGAAAGAACAGCATTGCGGCAATGCCGACTGCTATCAGCCGTCCCGACTCGTCCTTCGCCGCCAGGGCGATATCGAGAACGCGATACAGAAGAATGAAATACAGTGCCAGCAGCACCACGCACCCAACGAACCCCCATTCCTCCCCCACCACACTCATGATGAAGTCGGTCTCCTGGAAGGGAACAAAGTCCAGCTTCGACTGCGTGCCCTCGAAGAGCCCCTTGCCCAGGAGCCCGCCGGAGCCGATGGCGATCACTGACTGCCGTGGCTGCCAGTTCGGGCCCTCAGGATCAGCTTCCGGATAGGCGAAGGCCATCAGGCGCTGCTTTTGATGCTCAGGCAGGTGACCGGTGGTCCACAGGGCCCCGACACCGACGACAAGGACGACGAGGCCCAGAGCGCACACGCCCGCCAACCGGCCGAAGGACGCGCCGTGCACCAGGAGCATGACCACCCAAATGCCCCCCAGGATCACGGGCGTCCCCACGTCAGGCTGCATTAGTACCAGCGCCATCGGCACAGCCAGGTAGCAGAGCGATACGGCGAGGGTGCCGAAGGAGCGGCGAAGCGCCGGGCGCTGCGCCAGAGCAATGGCGAGCACCACGATGAGCGAGAGTTGAGCCAACTCGGACGGCTGGAAGCGAATGACCCCCAGGTCGATCCAGCGACGAGCTCCGTGCGATATGTGGCCCCGTGCCAGCACGGCCACCAGGAGCGCGACGGTGATGCCGTATATGGGCCATTTGAGGCGCGCCAGCCTGACGTAGTCCACGGAAGCGGCAAGCGCGAGGCACACCAGGCCCAAGGCGATCCACACCAGATGCAACTGGAACTTGCCTGCCCCGAGGCGAGCTGCCTCGCCGGCCCCGACGCTGGTGCAGCTATAGATCATTATAGCGCCGTAACCGGTGATGGCGAGCGCGCAGCCCGGCAGCAGCAGATCGAAGTTCTTGAGCAAGCGACGTTCCAGCATTATCAGCGTTCGCCCCGCGTCTCAATAGCGCCCACTGCAGGCCATTATAGCACAAAAGATGCAGCCCTCACAGCGTGGCGCGGACAGCCCGCACGAGCGGCATTGCTCGGCCTCAGCCGAAGTGCACCACGTACCGGCGGTACATCTCCCCGATGCTGCCGATGGCTCCCCACACGATGCCGGCGGTGAAGAAGTGTCCCAGCGCGATGCCGAGGAACAAGGGGATGAGACGACGGTACAAGCGCATACCTCCGATCTTCAGGGCAATTGACTTCGTCAACCAGACGACGAAGAACATGGCCCACGTGGGGCTGCCGTACGCTGTGGCCATGATGAAGCCGAGCGGGTGAAGCGGGAGCTTGAGGAAGAAGCTCCGCAGGATCACCAGCGCCGTAACCACCACAAACCCACCGCCCACCGCCCCGCTGCGTTGGTAGTCAGGGGGCTTGTGCGCCTTCATATAGCCCTCTGTCTCCGTGTACTCGGTAAGGGCGAGGCGCGTGCGGTAGCCGCCCGACGTCGTCCCGCCCTCGAGGACGTTATTGCCGTACTGGTAGTAGACCTGCAGGTGCATGTAGTAGGCGCCCAGCAGCCCCAGCAGAGCTGCCACGAGCAGGACCAGCGCCATGCTGCGTCGTCGTATCTGTGCATCGTCCGCTATCTTGAGCGCCTCGGCGACCGACGCCTGCGAGGACTGATAGTAGCCCCGCGACATGAACATGAATGTCGAAAAGAGCGTCAGGTTGCCCCAGTCCCCGCGCGTCGCGAAGGGCTTGGATCCGAAGGCGTTCAGGATCATGCGCTTGTGCTCGTAGTAGGGGAAGAGCCATACCATCGGGGCGCCGGCCTCGGCGCGCATGCGCGAATAAACCAGCATAAAGGCGAATACGATGCTGAAATACAGGAGCGCCGTTGACAGCCACATGCCCGCTCTTACGGCGAAGGCCACCACGGTGCCGAACCCGAGCACAGCGCACAGCAGGGCGGCGCGATATGACATTGGCTCGCGGGAATCGTCCACCGTCGGATCCGAGAGCAACGCCTTGCGGAGCACATCCTTGAGCGAGCCACGTGCGACCCAGACGAGAAACAGCGCCAGTGCGAGGTATCCGCCTGACGACTGCTCGCGGTCGAAGGGCATGCCGGAGATCTCGTAACCCATAATCACGGCAAAGACGTTCTCGAGGCGCGTGAGCAGATAGAACACCCACACCGAAAGCGCCACTTCCAGCGATACGAGGTAGCCGATGCCGAGGACGGCGGGGCGGTACTGGATGACCAGCGGCCGAATGGCATCCATTGGCCGCTCGGTGAACAGCGCGCCTATGTCGTAGGACTTCCCCAGAGCCGGCACGGCGGGGTTAAAGGCGTTCAGCATATTCAGCAGATTGTAGACGAAGGCGAGCCCGAAGCCGGTCCACATGGTGCTGTTGCGGAAGAACAACGCTGCCCGGCCCGGCTCGGCCTCCGCCACGTTGAGCACCAACTGAACGATGGGAAAGCCGAGGTGCTCCTTCTCCACCCATTGCCGCCTGAAGATGACCGTGATACCGAGCATGGCGACGAAGACGGCGAGGAAGAAGATGGACCACATGGCCAGGGGCCCGAGCCAGGCCGCCCACGGCGCGCTCTCGTCCAGGCTGCCCTCATACAGCGTGCGGATGACCTCTGGGTCCCGCGGCGTGGCCCATTGCGGGATGTAACTGCCGAGCAGCTCGAACTCGTTGTCGGGGTCGGCGAAGTAAAAAGGCGCCGTCACGCAGGGGAAGAAGAGCCGCACGACGCCCACGGATGCCATGGGCGTGGCGATGGTCAGGAAGGCGTACACAATGAGGATGTCGGCTCGCGAGAGCCGCATGAAGGCCGGCACGCGACGCAGGAGCGGGGCGATGATGGCCAGCAGGATGAGGCCGGCCACCGCGGGGATCGGCGGCACGCTCTCGGTGATCTGGCACGGCTGACTCACAAGCTCGGCCTGTCGAATCCAGTACAGCGAACCGGCCAGGAGCGCCGCGGACAGGATGAGCGCGCGGGCGCTGAGGCCGTGGGCGACCTCCGCCTTATCGAGCGCTTCCTCGGCGCGATCTTCGGTTGTCACTGAGACGGCCATGCGTCTGCGCGCTCCTCCTGCCTCTGGCTTGCGGGTGCCACGGCTTGCTCGTGCCTGTCTGACTCGTGCTACGTAGCAAGCTACTTCGCAGAGTAGCAAGCGGCATCCCGTACGGGATCAAGCCGTGCTTGCGCGGTCATCCGGGACCCACGCATAGCAGGCTACCCGTGCCACCCGATCGACTCAACGACGCGCGAGAAGTCTCGAACGACCCCCTTGGCCGTGCGACGCACGGCATCCGCCTCTTCCTCCGACAGCCGTCCTGCCTCGACACAATCGGCCAGCTCTGCTTCATCCAGCATCACGTGAGTGCCGTCGGGCCAGAACCAGATGTCGAGGACGAGGTCGGTGTACTCGATGCGGTCGGCTGAAATGGCGGGCGGGCGACAGATGTGGCAGAGCCACCCGATGCGCTCGCCGGCCGGTGACCGCAGGTCCCACAGCACATAATGCCGATCCGCCCAGTAGTGGGCCAGCGTCACCGTGCCCCTCCGGAGGCAGACGGGCCCCAGGTCATAGTCGCGGTCCGTTACGTACCGCACCACGACCCAGCCGTCCCCGCGAGCGACCAGCTCGCAGTCGTACTGCTCCGTGGGCTTGTTGAGGTGATGTTTGACTTCGACGATTCGTTTGGCCAATCGCGTTCTGCCCCGTCGGAGGCTGTGCAGGCTGGGGTCAACCCTCAGAAAACAGATTCTTCTCAGACCGTCCGCCGCCGAGGCAGCAAGCCATCACGCCAACCACAGTTGGTCAATATCCATTTTCTGAGCGTTGGCCCCCCAAGAGGAGTCGCAGCGATGCTCCCGAAATGCCTGGCCGCATTGCCACGCCTCGGATTCGCCCGAGGCGACCGAGGGTGATTCCTCCCACTATGTCCTCGCAGCCCCAGGAGGGCTTGCATCGGCGCATGGCGCGCAGTGGCGTGACGTGGCGGGCGCTCCTGCTGAGTGCCGTCCTGATCCCCATCAACATCCTCTGGGACAGCTACGGCCTCATCTGGCGCCAGAGCCACCCCGCCACCGTATCGCTGTTCTACAACGTGGTGTTCACCCTTCTCGCACTGAACGTACTGAACCTGCTCCTGCGCAAGTGGGCGCCACGCGCCGCCCTCACGAGTGCAGAGCTCGTCATCATTTACGCCACGGTGAGCGTGGCCACGGCTATTGGCGGCCTGGACTTGATGCAGGTGCTCATCCCCGTCATGGCCCACCCGTTCTACTTCGCGACGCCGGAGAACAGGTGGGAGGAGCTATTCCTCAAGGGCATGCCCGATTGGCTCGCCGTGAGCGACCTGCCGGCGTTGGAGCGACTCCAGGATGGCGACTCCACGCTGTTCATCCAGCCGAATCTGGCGGCATGGTGGCGGCCCATGCTCGCCTGGGGCGGCTTCGTATTCGTGCTGCTTTTCGTCATGCTATGCATCAATGCGCTGGTGCGCAAGCAATGGACGGAGGACGCCAAGCTCAGCTTCCCCATCGTGGAGCTGCCACTGCAGCTCACGGATGTCACCGGCGCGCTTTTTCGCCGCAAGCTCATGTGGGCGGGGTTCGCCCTCGCCGCCATCTACGACGCCCTGAACGGGCTGCACTACCTGTTCCCCCAGGTGCCGAACGTCGGCGGAGAGCTCTACGATCTGGGCCGCCAAATCCGAGGTGCGCCGTGGAACGCCATTGGCTGGACCCCGCTGGGCGTGTTCCCCTTCGCCGTGGGGCTGGCGTTCTTTATCCCGCTCGACCTGGCCTTCTCGTGTTGGTTCTTCTATCTGTTCTGGAAGGTGCAGCGGGTCGCTGCCGGCGCTGCCGGGTTCGGCATCGTGCCATCCGCGCCTTTCATCAATGAGCAGTGCTTCGCCGCATATCTCACGCTCGCGGTCTTTGCCCTCTGGGCGACCCGCCGGCACCTGCACCGCGTGCTCAGCGACGCGTGGCACGGGACAAAGAGCCACATGGACGCCGGCGAGCCGCTTCCGTACACGTTGGCCCTCATCGGCGTCGCGGCCGGTGTATTGCTGCTGACGCTGTTCTGCGTCGCCTCCGGGGCCGCGTGGGCGCCGAGCCTCATCTTCTTCATCCTCTACTTCGGCATATCCACCGGCATTGGCCGGATTCGCGCCGAGCTCGGCTCCCCGGTTCACGATCTGCACTTCTCCGGCCCGGACACGATGATGCTGCAGGCAGTGGGCACGGTGCCGTTCGACAAGCGCACGCTGTCGCTGTTCGCCTTCTTCTTCTCGTTCAATCGCGCGCACCGCAGTCACGCCATGCCGCACCAACTGGAGGGCATGAAGCTGGCTGAGCGGAGGCGGCTTGACTATCGCGCGCTATCGTGGGCCCTGCTGCTGGCCGCCCTGCTTGGGGTAATCTTTGCCCTTGGGCTGCAGACAGACGCCTTCTACAGGCACGGCATCGGCGGCTCCGCCGGCAAGGGCAAACAGGCCTTCAGCCGGCTGCAGACGTGGCTGGCGGCCCCCCGGGGCACCAACTGGTACGCCTGTCTGGCGATGTTGGCGGGCGCTGTGATGACCATCTTTCTGACGTGGATGCGTACGCGGCTCCCCTGGTGGCCCTTCCACCCGGCCGGCTTTGCCGTTTCGGGGAGCTGGTCGATGAGCCTGCTGTGCCCCTCGATATTCGTGGGCTGGCTCCTGAAAACCATCCTCCTGCGGTACGGTGGCATGACATCCTTTCGCCCTGCCGCGAGCTTCTTTCACGGCCTGATACTGGGTTCGTTCTCCGTGGGCAGCTTCTGGAGCATCTTGGGAATCGCCCTCAAGCGCCAGATGTACAACTTCCTGCCCTGACCCCGACTTCCCCATTACGACGACGTAAACAAATCTGCACAGAACCCGGCGCCGACGTGGTACTAGACCGTGGACGGTGGCAGCCCCGTCACAGGAGGGAGTCTATCTGATGTACCGACCAGCGAATCGGGGAGCCGTAGCTGGTGCTGTGGCGCTGCAGCGTGGGCACACGCTTGACGTGCGGGTCGCACGCAGCACGATTCAACGCGCTCTCGACCGTGTCGCGCTTATCTCGGTGGGCACAGCCCTGGGGCTAATGTTGCATGTCTACGTCTTCGACATAGCGGTGGTCGAGGGCGATTCGATGGCGCCATCGCTGCACGAAGGCGATCAGATCGTCATTGAGAAACTGACGCCACGCCTCGGCGTCTTGCAGCGGGGGGAAGTGGTCGTTCTGCGCCGGCCGGAGTCGGAGGAGCTGTTGGTGAAGCGCGTCATAGCGACCGGCGGCGATTCCGTGCAGGCACGTCGCGGGCGCGTCTACGTGAATGGCCAGCCACTCGACGAGTGCGCGTACGCTGTCATGAGCGCCGACTACTTCTTTTCCGCGGAGGACATGAGCTCCGACGAGGTGTTTGTGCTCGGCGACAACCGGGACAACTCAGAGGACAGCGCCACGTGGGGCCCCGTACCTGTCGCACAGGTGCTCGGCCGGTGCGTAGCTGGGCCGCTGCCCTTCCAACGCGATGATCGCGGCAATGGCGCCAGGCATGCCCGCAGGCGTCGCGCCCGCGAGGCGCCGGTCCGCTGGCCGCTTCGGTCTGCGGACACTCGCACGGCCCCTATTCTCCGCCACTAGGCCCGTGCCGAGCGGCACGGTGCCCGATGAGGCCATAAGCGGCGCACCACGCGCGTCGTGGGGCGCGTTTTATTCCTGAGGCGCCGGAGCCGCCTCCGGCTCCCCCTCCGCCTCTTGCTGTTGGCCCTCGGTGTGCTCTGACGCCGGTGCCGGCTCGGGCGGCGCGACTTTGACCCTCAGATCCGCCGTTATCTCCAGCGGCATGTCCTGGAAGTTGGCCCGCAGGGAGAGGTGCAGCAGCCCTTCGGCTCCCAATGGAACGCCTTGTTGGTGATCGAAATCGACCACCAGCTTTTCGAGCGTCACCCCGCCGCTCTGCACCTGCAGCGGGAAGTCCATCACGGTCAGTTCCATCGCCGGCAGATCGATGCTGACGTCGCACGTGATCTTCGCCCGCCCGGCCGCAGCCTCCGTGAGCGTGGACTTCGTTCGGGCGACGAGTTCTGCGTCCTCCGCACCTGTGCGCACCTCCGACTCCCAGCTCCCGCCGACGCCCACCGGCTGCTCCGGGAGCTCCAGTGCACTCAGCAGGGCCGGCAGCAGTGCCGCGTCGAGCCCCCGGATTCGCAGGCTCTGCAGCAGCGACTCCCCGAGGTCAGTTGCTACTATCTTCCCCCGCCGGGTAAGCTCTACAGTGAGACGGGCGTCGCCCACTTGCTCCATCGGCAGCTCTATGCCACTGATGTCGGCCTTCGGCTCCTGTACCACAACGGAGATGACGAACGTCTCCTCGTTGATCTGCGTCACCGTCGCCATAAGGTCGGCGGAGAGCTGCACTTCGAAGCTGGCGAGCGTCGTACCGTCTTCAAATGTGGCCGCGGCCGGGCCGGTTGCGCTGAAGCTGTAGTGCCGCTCCCCGTTGGGCTCCGGCTTATACCTCAACTCGAGGGTGGTCGGGGCCGGCTCTTCAGCACTTGCCTGCCCGGCGGGGGACGGCTCTTCCTGGGCCTCGGCGGCGCCGGTGGCCAACGTCACAGCGGCAGCCAGCCACAGCACGACGAATAGGCCCCCGCCAGATATGTCCTTGTGATCGGTTAACACGGCATCTTCCTCCTGCTCGTCACGCGCCTACCGCTGGCTCGATGACTCCTCGACGACGGGGAGCAGCAGCGCCGACGGATGGGCCGCATCGTGGTAGATGGTATTGCTCGCAACACGCGTCGTATCGCTCGCCCGGAACGGCTCTCCCGTATTGGGGTTCGGGTCGAACCGGGGAGCGTTGCTGCTCGATATGGCCAGGCGGATGCGATGCCCCACATTGAATATAATGCTCGTTGACCACAAATCAATGGTGAATTCGCACACCTTTCCCGGCTGCAGCAGCTCTTCCGTGCGGACCGAGCTGCGGTGGCGCGCCCGGATGACGCCGTCCAGCACCAGCATCGAGCGCCCGTCCGGGTACACGTCGGTCAGCTTCGCCGTAAAATCGGTGTCCGGCGCTGAGCTGGCCGCATAGAGCCGGACCTCTATCTGACCGGTGACCTCGACGGGCTCGGCCAGAGAGTCGGTACTGAAGCAGAGCACGTCGGGCCGGCCTTCCACGGACCCCTGATCCATGGGCCCCGCAGGCAGCAATAAGTTGGCGCCGCCGACGGTCGGAACCGGGTTATTGGGATCGTAGCTGTAGCTCTCCGGCGCCTCGTTCATAGCAGGCAGCTCTCTGGTGAGCCGACCGCCGGTGCGCAAGTGGTACGGTGTCTTGCGTGCCGGCACCGGCCACATCGGAGCAGTGCGCCACTCGTTCCCCGGCGCCGCCGGGTCGTCCACATCGCCCATGACGTAGTACGTCACTGCGGGCTCCCCCATTATCCCCGTGTCGATGCCCCTGAGCCAGTGGTCGAACCAACGCTTCATGTCCACAATGCCCCCGCGGACGGTGCAGTTGGCCGGGTACGTCAGCTCGCCTTGCTCACGACGGGCGCTGCCCCCGTGCGTCCATGGGCCCATCACCAGCTTCTGCCGGCCTCGGGCGCCCTCGCCGCCCCGCGTCTGCAAACCCACGAAGCTATCGATGGTGCCCTGAGAGAAGATGTCGTACCACCCACCAAGTTGGTATGTCGGCACGGTCACGTGCGAATGTCTGGACTCCGGCGACACCATCTCCCACAGCTCGTCATAGAGCGCATGCGCTGTCATAAGCTCCAGATTCTCGGCGGGCCATTCGTTGCCGCCCAGCCAGCCCTCGACGAGCGCTTTCCTGAAGGCACCGCCCTGGTAGATCGCCTGACGGTAAAGATCGGAGCACGCGACGGCAACGTGCTGGCACACCAAGTGCGGCGGCGCGGCGCCGGCCATCATGTTCTGGGCTATTCCCAGGGCGGAGCCGCCGAAGGTGCCCACCTTGCCGTTGCACCACGACTGTGTCGCAACCCATTCGACGGTATCGTAGCCATCTTGACGCTCGCCCCAGCCGCCGTCCAGAAACGCCATCGCCAGCCCCTCGGAGGCAAAGCGCCCTCTGACGTCTTGGGCCACGGCGACGTAGCCCTGCGTGGCGATCAGCTCGAGGGGGAGGCCTTTCTTGTTGTATGGCGTGCGCGCCAGAAGCGCCGGCCACGGGCCCTCACCCCCCGGCAAGCACACGTCGGTGGCCAACTTCACCCCGTCGCGCATGGGCGCCATATACGTCTTTCGCGCGGCGTCGGCGCAGCTCGTGAGCGCCAGTGCAGCCCACGCAGCCGCGAGCGCCGCCGTGTACCAGAACCGTCTCGCGCAGCGCATGCGATTGCTCATCGATGACCATGCCTCCCCGACATCGGTGCGGCTCTCTCACGGGTCGCAACCCTCACATAATCCATCGTATCAAGCGAGACAGTTCGCTGTCAGACCCCTTGAACCCTCGCGCGAGTATTGGTATGCTTACGGGTCGCCGAACTGCGGGGGATCGGCGCGTATAAGGAACGGAGACATGTGCATGACAACTCACAGGGACAAGCTAAACCGGCGGCACTTCATAGGCAAGATCACCGCCGCCGGCGCCGGCATCACTGCGCTGGGCTTCTCCGCCTGCCGGCCGCGTCTGGCGCAATCGCAGGGCCCGGGCACGACCCCGACGCCGGTGGAGAAGTCCGCCGAATTGCCGGCGGGCAAATCGAAGCTCATCCTCGCCAAACACGACCACGCCGTTACAGGTGGCATCATTGATAACAGCGTCGTGGCGGACATGCTGGAGCGCTCCATGATGACCTTCACCGGAGCCGACTCCCCGATGGAGGCATGGAGCAGCCTGTTCTCGCCAGATGACGTCGTCGGCGTGAAGATCAACTGCCTCTTCGGACCCGGCGCCTCGACCCATCCTGAGGTGACCGCTGCCGTCGTCGCAGGACTCATCAGCGGCGGCGTGAAGCCGGAGAACATCATCGTGTGGGACTTCCGCGACAAGGACCTCATCAAGACCGGGTACCAGATCAACCGCGACGGCCCCGGCCCGCGCTGCTACGGCAACGATGGCCTCTACGAGTCCGAGCCGACGCGCCACCGCAGCTTCAACGGGCGTATCAGCAAGATCCTGACGCAGCAGATCACGGCGCTGGTGAACGTGTCTATCCTCAAAGATCACGCCACCTCGGGCATAACCGTATCCATGAAGAATCACTACGGCTCGTTCGACAACCCCAACAAGCACCACGGCAACAACTGCGACCCGTACATCGCCGACTTCAATTCCCTGGACGTCGTTCGGCAGAAGACGCGGCTCATCATCTGCGACGCTCTGCTGCCGGTGGCCAACGGCGGACCGAACGCGCGGCCGGAGTACACCTGGGAGTATAAGGGGCTGATGATGAGCAAGGACACCGTGGCACTGGACCATTGGGGCTGGCGAATCATTGAGGCGCGCCGCAGGGAGATCGGCCTGCCGACGCTGGCAGAGGCAAAGAAGCCGGCGCGCCAACTCGCCACTGCCGCCGCACTTGCCCTCGGCGCCAACGACCCGGAGCAGATTGACCTCGTGGAGGTGTAGAAGACGGCGCCGACGACACCGTGTGGCACGGCTTGCTTGTGTTCTGCGCCACACTCACGCATGTGCGAAACGGGGACAGACGGTGTCTGTCCCCGTGTTCGGCTATTCCCCTCCAGGCAATTCACTCCTTCTCTATCACCCTTCGGCCCAAGGCGGGTGTTACGTGTGTCACGCAGGTTTTCGGGCTCACCGCGCTGAAAACGCGCCTGGTCAGAGCCCTCTGCTGGGCGATGGGGCCGCCGGAGCAAGCTGCTCCGGCTACACAGAGGGGCTGTGACGTATGGATCCGGCCCAGCAACTGCCATCCGTTGTAGCCCAGGGAGCTGGCCGAGGGAGGCCGACAGCACAGGGCCGGAGCAATCCCTCTTGTGTAGGGCGAGCCGTCCCCTTTGTGCAGGGCGAGCCGTCCCCTTTGTGTAGCCGGCGCGGCCTCTTCTTGATAGAGGTAGGAAGGCCCAGTTGAGTTCCTGAGCCCTCCCCCCTCCGAACCGTGCGTGCGGATCTCCCGCACACGGCTCTCCGGTTGGTGGTTCACCGCTTAGCGGGTTGACGGGCCGTCGCGTAGGCTGCCGATAGG
>JAUWAU010000049.1 GCA_030601885.1 Armatimonadota bacterium | reverse complement strand
TTGCACTATTCCAGCTGCCCACCCTCCCGTGAAGGGTTTCCAGCAGGCGGGCTTCTCCCCGCCCTGGGGCCGTCGGTTCCGGGGACCCCCCCCCCCCCCTGGTTCGCCTCCACTGCCCCGCGGCGGGCCTTACTCGCCCTGGCCGTCGGGGAGGTTCCCCGGCCGGCTCAAGGCGCGCTCTCTCGTGAACGGCAGTACGACTCGGGCTGCGCGCGGCCGCGCGGGCTGAAGCCCGCGGCTCTTTGGGCAAGCGTGCCGTCGATGTGCTGCGCAAGAAGAGGGCCCGCGTTCGTGCGATGAACGCGGGCCCGGTTGGCTTGCACATGCGAGCACGGGCAAGATGCGCGTGCCCACTCTCTCTTCTTTTAGTCGCCTACGCCATAGAGGATGTAGATCTCGCCGGCGTCTTCCCGGTTGTCCGGGTTGGCCAGCATGGCGCTGATGGCATAGTCGGCCCGGCCGTCGCCATCGATGTCGCCCAGCCTGGCCACGCCGCGCGAGTAGGCGGTCGTGGACCCGCCGCCGGGAGCGGTTCCGGCGATCGTCTTCATACCGGCTCCGAGCTGATCACCGGTGGAGCGGCCGAGGAATCGCACGCCGGGCAGGTCGATGGTGCCGATGTCCGCGAGGTTGAAGTCGCCGCTCAGGTCGGGTGAGCCGTACACCAGGTAGACGCAACCTTTGTTGCCCAGAGCACCGGGAGCGGCAACCAGGATGTCGGCGTAGCCGTCGTTATCGACGTCGCCGGCCCCGGCCACATTGGCCCCGGCCAGGTCGCCCGGGTTCTCACCGACGAAGCGGATGGCGCGGTCGGCGGCGACGATGGTGTCTACGGTCCAACCGTAATGCGGGCTTTGCAGCTTGTCCGACCCGAAGATAACGATTGCCTCGCCCGTGTCGCCCGACGCGCCTTCGTTGCCGACGATCACGTCGTCGATTCCGTCGCCGTTGATGTCCCCGGCATTTTCGAAGACGCGGGCGAGCGTCTCGCCGGCCGAGCTGCCTTTCAGCATGACGCCCTCGAGGCGCTCGGGGTCACTCGGCGCGAGCTGGACCTGCTCGAGCAGGTAGTCGCCCTCGACACCGGTTGGACGACCGGGGAGGATGTAGATTGCCCCGACCGTCTGCCCATAACTCGGGCTGTTCGGATCGGGATCCGTGATCTTACCGGACCCGACGGCGAAGTCGCGGACGCCATCGTCGTTCAGGTCGCTGAGGGCCCGGACCGCCGAGAGCTCGGCGTTCACGTGCGGGCCGACGATCTGCGGCGTGCGGTCGGTATAGTATCCGGCGGTGGCAGTCGGGTAGGGCTCGTAACCTCCCACTCTGCTGGCGTCCGAGATCTCGAACGTCAGGTCGTCGGCGTCAACCCAGTCCTTGCCGATGCTCGCGGCCAGATCCTTGAGGTAGTCTTCCAGGCAGGCACCGTCCACGTTGATAGTGCGGGTATCGAGCGTCTCGCCGTCCGCGGTGTTATTCCAATACATGCCGCGGAGGGAACCGACGGTCTCGATGATGTACTGGTGTGGCACGGGCATGGTGTAGTCCCGGCGGGAGGGGATCTCCGCGTCCACGTAGGGCCAGCGGATGTAATCCGTGATCTCCTCGTCAGGGTTGTCCGGGTCCTGGAACGTGTGAATGCCGGGCTCGATCCACAACTGCGCCATGTTTGGCTGGTCCTCGCTGGTGCGGGCATCGGTCCGCAGCTGGTAGACCACGCCCGAATTCGCCCGGTCACTCGCCAGCGCAGGGACGTCGGCCTCCAACGCGGTGTGCAGTGGCGCGGCGATGTACAGCCAGGTTCCGTTGCTCCCGACGGCGGTGCCGAAGTGGTCGTTCAGGGACTGACCAAGCACACGGGCGCCGATCGAGGTTGGCGGTATCAGGTCGTCCCCGCGGGGGTAGGAGCGGGGGGCGGTCACGTGTTTGCCGCCGAAGAACCCGGTCCAGGCGCTGTGCGGCGGCATGCCTCCGTCCACCATCCAAGCGCCGAGGCACGGCGGCGCGGTCGTCCACGGGATGCCGACCAAGCACATGTATTCTTCGATCCATCCATACCAGCGGTGCTGGACCTCGCAGGCGTCCGGTTCGCCGTCGGGCTCGAGGAGATCGTCACAGGGATGGATGTAGTCCGGGTTGGGCAGCCCCAGCGTGAAATAAGGCATGTTTGCCAGGGGCGGATCAGCGGGGACTAGCGTCCAGGGCATGTGGAACCCACCGGGTCCCTGCCAGCAGGACGCTCACCCACCTCCCAGCCACGAGTCCCAGGCGACACCTCCGAAGGGGGACGTCATCGGGTTCTGTATCCACGACTCATACTCGGTCTCCTCGGGATTCTCGGCGATGCCGCCGCAATCGCCGCAACCCTCCTCGCAGATGACGGCATTCGGGTCCTCGCTTTCACAGACGCAGGGGTCCGGGGCCTGCGGTATGCAGTCGAAACAGTCTAGGAAAGGAACATTGGGCACGACCTTACGGAGGTAAGGGGCCAGGCTGGCTCTGGTCATCCAACTGAACATCTGGCCGACTTCGTGCAGGTCTAGGACGCGGTCGAACTTGCGACTCCACTGCTCGGGATTCGTGAGCATCTCGTTGTGGCTGGAGACGAGCACGATTCCGCCGCGGCCGAACTGGGCTTTATTGGGAATCCAGCTGGGCCCCATGTAGTCGATGGCGTCGTACTCGTAGCCTCCCATTCCGGGCTCGTCCGGGAAGAGCTCCGGGTGTTGGAAGGCCGGGTGGCTAACACCCAGGTTGATTGACTCGACGCGTGGGAAGCAGAAGGCGATCTCGGGCAGGTCGTCGCCGTCCATGTCGGGAACGACGCACACGTCCGAGAGGCCTTCGGTATACTTGGTATTCAGGGGATTGCGGATTCCGGGAAAGACCAGGCCGGGGATGTTGCCGGGCCTGCCGACGGCGTTGAGCTTCTGAACGCCGCTGAGGCGACCGCTGCTGCCGTAGATCATGTACGCCTCGCCGAAGCCCACGCCGTCGGTTTCGATGAAGTAGGGCTTGCCGAAGCGGGAGACGATGATCAGCTCGTCGTTGCCGTCGCCGTTCAAATCGGGGATGGTGTCGATCGCACTGCCGGCCAGGTCGTTGAAGTTGAAGCCTTGAAGGATGGCGCCCTTGTTGCTGTCGGTGAGTTGGTCAAGGGCGAAGTCACCAATCAGCCGATCGGTCAGGCCCAGTCTCCTCAGGCTGCCCTGCGTCTGGGCGTAGAAGCCGAACGCTGGTTCAATCCCGTCGGAGACGGTCACGTAGTAGTAGTAGCTGCCGGCGGGGAAGATCTGGAGGTTCACGGTCCTCTCCAACACGACGTTGGTGCCGGCTGAGAGATCAGTGTCGGGAATGAGCGTCCACTCGCCTCCGTTGCCGGGCGTCTGGTCGGGATCGAGCAAGACCTTGACGGTGACCGGGCGGTTATCGGTCGTGGACAGACTCACGTCGAGCTGTGTCGAGCGGTTGAGGAGCAAGTCCTGGCTCGGCGAGATCCACTCGAATGCCGGCGGCTGGTCGTCGATGCTCAGCAAGCCGGGCGCGTAAGCGAACTTCGTTTGGCCATCAACGGTCTTGTAGCGGATGCCGACGAGGAGACGGGCGAACCCGTTCTCCAACAGGCCCAGGGCTTTGGTAGTATCGAAGCTGTAGGTGTTGTTCCCGGCCTGGAAGGACAAGGTTTCATCGAGTACGGGGGAGCCGTCGGGCTGGTGGTCGGCGTCGTCATCGCGTACGACCACGAACTCGACGGAGACCAGCGCTCCCTGGGAGTCGTAGATGGAGAATTCGACGTTTACTGTGACTGGGTTATTGAGATCGCCTCGGACGGCCAGGTCGCCGGCCGGCTCATCGACGGTGACCGAGGCGGAGCTGGGACCACCGTCGCCCTCGTCGCCACCGGCGCCGCCACCGCCGTCAACGATGTCACCGCCGTCGGAATCGTCCTGATCGTCGTCACCGTCGAGGTCGGGCGGTGGGATGGGACGATCGAGATCGCCGTCGGCCTCGGGCGCGTCAGGCGGCTCGAGCTGCTCCTGGTCGTCCGTGGGTGTAGTGGGCTGCTGGGCAACTGGACAACCACCGAACAACATGATAGTCATCAAGCTGGCGATCGCCGCCATCGGCAAGAATCTGGAAACTCGTTGGATGGACATGGGTTGCCACCTCCGCCGGGTAGAAGACAAAAACGCGTCTTGGCTCACACTTCCGGGGATGTCCGCCTCAAGGCGGCCCCACATGTGCTACTCTACTGGTTGGCAGGTGTCCAGTCAACCATATATTGCGGCGGGCGCGGCGGGGATGGCGTCCGCGATCGAGCTTCGCTTAGTCAGATAACGACAAGGACTTATAATCGTTTCCCTGAACGGGGCCACGCGCTGCGCCGCGGGGCGTCAGCCGGGCAAGCCGCCGAACCCTCCAATCGAACAGGATCCTGACCATGAGCGAAATCCGAGCTTTTCCGGCGATCCGCTACGCCACCATCCCGGCCGGTCGGGACCTCTCAACGCGGCTGGCACCTCCGTACGACGTGCTGGACGGCGAGGACAAGCGGGCTCTGCTCGAACGCGACCCGCGGAACTTCGTGAAGATCGACCTGCCACACGTGCCCCCCAAAGGCGCCGGGCCGGAGGAGGCCTACGCAGCCGCCAGCCGGCAACTCAACGCGTGGTTGGCGGACGGGACGCTGGTGCGGGATGCCGAGCCGGCTGTGTACGTCTACCACCAGCATTACCAACATGCCGGGACCAAATACGTGCGGAAGATGTTCTTCGCCCGACTGCGGCTGGAGCCGTTCGGGACCGGCAGCGTTTTCCCGCACGAGCGGACGTTCGGCGGCCCGAAGGAGGATCGACTCTGCCTGACCAAGGCGACCGGCGCCAACCTCAGCCCGATCTTCGGGCTTTACCAGGATGCTGGCAACAGAGTGGCCCAGCGGCTCGAGCAGGCCCTGGGTGCCGAGCCGCTGGCGATCGGAACGCTGGACGGCGTCGAGAATCGCATTTGGGCGGTTGCCGATTCAGCCACAATCGACGAGGTCGCGGGGTTCGTGCGGGCCAAGGCGACGTATATCGCCGACGGGCACCACCGCTACAGCACGGGGATGATGTACCGCGACTGGCTGATCGGGCAGGAAGGGGCGTTGCCCGACGACCATCCGGCGAATTTCGTCCTCTGCGTGTTCTGCGCGATGGAGGACCCGGGTCTGCTGATCCTGCCCACCCACCGCGTGTTACCGGGTGTGGCCGTTGCCGCAGATATGTTCGAGGCGGACGAACGAGTGGAGGTGCTGCCCCTGGAAGCGGGCAACCCCGAGGAGGTCGTCCGGCAACTGGAGCCCCTCGGCCCGCAGGCGGTCGCGGTCTATATAGCCAACGGCCGGGGCTATTTTGCCCTCCGACCGAGGCAGCGCGGCATCCTCGATGACCTTGAGCCGGATCGCAGTGCGGCGTGGCGGGCGCTGGGCCTGGCCTTCCTGCACGCGTACTTACTAGATCGCACGGTGACGCCCAAGCTCTGTAGCGCGACCAGTCCGGCGGTTCGCTACGTCAAGTCCGCGGCCGCGGCGATCGGTGAAGCCGACCAGACGAACGGCACGGCGTTCCTGATGCAGGCGACGACGATGGAGGAGCTGCGCGGCGTCTGCGAGGCCAGCGACTTGATGCCGCAGAAGAGCACGTATTTCTATCCGAAGCTGGCCAGCGGGCTGGTGATCAACCCGCTGACGCAGTGAGCGGCGCTTGCGCAGCCGGTGAGCGTGGGCTTGCCGGGGCCGCAGCGTCGGGCTTGCGGCTCTGACGTATACGGCCCGCAGAGGCGTTTTGCCGGACGCAGAGCTCCGGCGCGGCGGGTTCTCGACGGTCTGCTAGACCGCAGCGAGTTCCTCAGCCGGTTGGGCGGACTTGCCACACAGCGAGTTCACGAAGGTGTCGAGCGCGGTCTGGAAGAACTCCCGCGCACAGGCTTGGTCGAGGTCGGCCAGGCGCGCGACGACGCACTCGGACGAGGGCTCGGCTTTCGAAACACGTGACTCGCTGCGCAACTCGAAGCTGCCCGCCCCCGCGAACCGAAAGATCATCAACAGGTAGGTCTCTTCGGTCAGCTCGAACTTGAACGAGCGGCGGTCCCCGTCGCGTGCCGGGGCGGACATGCGGAACCCGTGGTCGCGCAGAAACTCCGCCAACTCGTCGAAGGCCGGCACCACCGAGTCCTGCAATGCCTCTTCGAATTGCTCCACCCAATTCTCACGGACCTTGTCCAGCTTCTCGATAAACGAGCGCTTCCAGTCATCAGACATCTCAGACACTCCGCTATTCATGCCCCTGTGTTCACGGCACGATTCTCCGCGTCTATCCCTCGATCGGCCCACGCGGTGCCGCGCAGGACGGCCCAGCCCCGGCCGCTGTGGAACCAGCGGATGCTCTCCGAGCGCCGCGGGCCACGTTTGGGCCGCACACTAGTCAAGCCTACAAAACGTTTGGGAGATTGGGGACGAATAGCGGGCACCCCGGCGGCTGCGTTCCTCGAGGCGGCTGTCTTATGAGACCGACCGCCTGTCACCGGCCGCAAAGAGCCGCAGGCTTCAGCCCGCGCAGTCCGCCGCACGCAGCACTGTCCGCGACCACCCGCTTCTTACCCCTGTGCAGATCTTGTAGACTGACCGCATGGCCCAACCAAACCCTGCCATCGTGCTGCTCTCAGGTGGGCTGGACAGCGCCACCGTGCTGGCCATCGCTCAGGCGGACGGATTTGACGCGTTAGCCCTGAGCTTTCGCTACGGCCAGCGACATGCCGTCGAACTGGAGGCCGCCCGGGAGGTCGCCGCGGCCGCACAGGTGCGCGAGCATCGGATCGTGGATATCGATCCGCGCGTGTTCGGCGGGTCGGCCCTGACCGACGATATCGAGGTGCCCAAAGACCGTGATCCCACCGCCGGCGACGAGATCCCCGTCACTTACGTCCCCGCCCGCAACACGATCTTCCTCTCGTACGCCCTCGCGTTCGCGGAAGTGCGCGGTGCGCAAGACATCTTCATCGGCGTGAACGCGGTGGATTACAGCGGGTATCCCGATTGCCGCCCGGAGTACATCGCCGCGTTCGAGCGGATGGCCAACCTGGGGACGAAGGCTGCCGTCACCGGGCGGCCGGTGCGCATCCATACCCCGCTCATCAAGCTCACGAAGGTCGAGATCATCCGCCGCGGCCGCGCGCTGGGCGTTGACTATGCCCTGACGCGGAGCTGCTACGACCCTGACGCCGTCGGCCGCGCCTGCGGCCACTGCGACAGTTGCCAACTGCGCCTGGCCGCCTTCGCCAAGCTGGGCCTGACCGATCCAGCGCCGTACATCCAGGGGTGAGCGTCACTTGCGTGGGTAGCGCGTCATTCCGAGAAGCGACGCGCCGAGGAATCTGGCCTCGCTCGCGCGATTGAGCCAGATTCCTCCGCGTGTCCGCCATCGGCGGACACGGTCGGAATGACATCCGGACGTTACCGACTTTCCTGACGCTCAGGCGTCATCCAGCGCCAGTAGGCAGGTTGGGGTTACCTCTTACTGCAAATGTTGCTATACTTTCTGCGATGTCCGACAAGCGGAGAATCAAGGTCTTCATCGCCTCCCCCAGCGACCTCGCCATTGAGCGCCGGGCGTTCAAGGATCAGGTCGACTTGCTCAACCTCGGCTTCGGCGATGGAGCCGGCGTCGAGTTCGTCCCGGTCGGATGGGAGGAGGCACTCGGCGCTGCCCACAGGACGCGGCACCCTGGACACTTCGCAAGGGGATTCGGCGATGGCCTCTGACATCAAGGCGTACCGTGTGTTTGTCGCGTCCCCTGGCGGCTTGGGACACGAGCGCCGTGCGTTTCATGAAACCATCACTGCCTACAACGAATCCGACGCATTGAAACGCGGCGCCCTCTTCATCCCGGTCGGCTGGGAAATGACGCTCGGCGGTGTGGGGCGCCCTCAGAGCTTCATCAACGAGGACGTAAGGAGCTCTGACTACTTCGTGCTTTTACTCTGGGACCGCTGGGGGTCCCCGCCGCAAAAGGAAGGCGCCGGGACGTACACATCCGGCACCGAGGAAGAATACGACCTCGCGATGGGGTGCTTCAGAAACCCGGACCTCCCGATGCGCCAGGTAGTGGTTTTCTTCAAGGCCGTTGATCCCCGCCAGGTTAGCGACCCTGGTGAGCAGCTTGCGAAGGTCCTTGAGTTCAAGAAGAGTCTCGAATCGGGAAAGGAGCTGACGTTCGAGACGTTCGATGAAATCGACGTGTTCAAGGATCGCCTGCGCTGCTACTTGGCCCAGTGGCTGCGTGATCATGAAGAAGGGACCGACGCCAAGGTTAGGCGCCCGGAACCCCCTCCCTCGCCCCGGACGCCGGAAAGTCTAACGCCCACACTTCGTGACGAAGATCACCCTGCCGTTGCCGCAGCGAGGAGCGAGCTCGTCGAAGAAGGCAGACGGCTGGCGGACGAGGGCCGTCTGACGGACGCTGAAGCTTGCCTTGCACGCGCGGTGGCTCGCGGTGACGACCCCAATGCGTTCAACGCATACGGGATGTTCCTCCTGCGCCTCGGGCGCCTGGCGCAGGCAGAGGCTATGTATGACCGTGTGATCGAACTCGGCGCGGAGAGGGCCGACCTGGAGGTCATATCGGTGGCCTACACCAACCTGGGCAACGTTTTCCTGACGCGCGGGGACCTCGACCGGGGCGAGGAAATGTACCGCAAGGCACTGGAAATCGACGAGCAGCGCCACTGGCCTGAAGGTATGGCTTGCGACTACGGCAACCTCGGGCTGATCTACCAGACGCGTGGCGACCTCGACCGGGCCGAGGAAATGCACCGCAAGGCCCTCGCCATCGACGAGAAGCTCGGGGGGCTCGAAGGCATGGCTGCCGACTACGGCAATCTCGGGCTGATCTACCAGACGCGCGCCGACCTCGACCGTGCCGAGGAGATGTTCCGTAGGGCGCTCGACATCGCCCAGAGGCTTGGGCATCTCGAAGGGGTCGCCACCAGCTACGGTAACCTCGGGCTGATCTACCAGGCGCGCGGCGACCTCGACCGCGCTGACGAGACGCACCGCAAGGCGCTGGAAATCGACGAGAAGCTCGGGCACCTTGAAGGCGTCGGCCGCCACTACGGCAACCTCGGTTTGATCTACAAGACGCGTGGCGATCTGCACGAGGCCGAGCGGATGCTCCGCAAGTCGCTGGAGATGAACGAGAAGCTCGGCCGGCTCGAGGGCGTAGGCATCTCTTACGGCAACCTCGGGCTGATCTGCCAGACACGTGGCGATCTGGACGAAGCCGAGCGGATGCACCGCAAGGCGCTGGAGATCGACGACAAACTCGGCCGACTTGAGGGCATGGCCGCCAACTACGGCAACCTCGGGACCGTGTTCGAGGCGCGGGGCGACCTGGATGGCGCGGAAGAGATGTACCGCAAATCGCTCGCCATCGAAGAGAAGCTTGGCCGCCTGGAGGGCATGGCCAACGCGTGCGGCAATCTTGGGAGCGTGTTCGAGGCGCGCGGCGAGGGCGAGCAGGCGCGCGAGCTGTGGGTCAAGGCGCGCGAACTGTTCGAGCGCATCGGCATGCCGCACGAGGTCGAGAAGTTGCAGCGCTTGCTCGACGATCTATCCCGTCCGGACGCGCCCGGCGATTAAGTTGCGCGAAAAAGAGGCTGGCTCTCGCCATGCCGCGCGGCGGGTTCCCAAGAGCGGGCCAGCGGGGTAGCTGGCACGCCCAGGTGGCGTGTGCCTGATGGCCTGACCCACAAGCCCACGGCTGACACAGCCGTGGAACGAGGGGGTGGTTTCCATATCTGTGTTGGGCTGAATAGCTGTCAAACGGCGGTAATTGGCGACAGGGGCCGGCATTCCTTCTGCTGCTCATAGATTTTCTAGATTGGCGCGCTAGGGTTTGAGCGTGGACGCGAGCGGCAGCACCCGCGGGAACGTTAGCGGGTCGCCGCCCTCTGCGGACCGAAGGAGAATCGCCCGTGTTGCAGCACACCCGCCGGCGCATCGCCACCCTCCTGCGAACCCTCGGCTCGCTCTTGCCCGGTGGGTCACCTCGCTCAGGCGACCTGCGGCGCGTCATTCGGCCCTGGCGCGACGACAGCGCCCGCACTTACCCCAGCGTGGGGATCACGCCGTCACGCGTCCTGGCGTTTCTACAAGCGGCCGACGCCGGCTATCCCCAGATGCAGTTCGAGCTGTTCAGCGAGATGCTGCAAAAGTGGCCGCGGCTGGCTGCCGTCGAGAATACGCGCCGCCTGGCACTCACCGGGCTGGATTGGGAGATCACGCCCGACCCGGCCGTCACCGGCAACGGGCAGACGCGCTTGGCCGAGCAGGCCGCCGACTATTGCCGCCAGACGCTGCTCGCACTCGACCGCTTCCGCGACGTGCTGGACCATCTTGCCAACGCGATCGGGCACGGCATCGCGCTGGCCGAGCTCGTTTGGGACAACTCACGTCTGGTTGACATCGTTCCGGTTCCTCACTCGCGACTGATCGCCGACCCACACGAGCCGTGGCGGCTGCACGTTCGGACCGAGGAGCAACCGAGCAGCGGCATCCCGCTCGACGAGCAACCCTACAAGTGGGTAATCCACAAGCCGCGCGCACAGCCGGGCCGGCACTTCGAGGGCGGTCTGCTGCGGGCCTCGGTCCTGCTCTATCTCGCCCAGAACCTGAGCTTCAAGGACTGGCTGATCTATTCGCAGATCGCCGGCATGCCGGTGCGCGTCGCGCAGTTCGAGCCCGGCACGCCCGAGGCCGACAAACAGCAGCTCCTGAAGATGCTCGAGTCACTGGGGACGGATGCGGTGGCGGTGTTCAGCAAGAACATCGACATGAAGTTCGTCGAGACTTCGCGCGGCGGCGACAAACCCTACCAACCTCTGCAGGAATACTGCAATACAGAGATCACCATACTCTGGCTGGGTCAACACCTGACAACCGATGTGGGCGACAGCGGCTCGCGCGCCGCCGCCGAGATCCACGATCGTGTCCGCGAGGACCTCCTGGTTGATGACATCGCCGACGAAGGCCAGACCATTCGGCGGGAGTTGTTGACACCGCTCGTACACGCCCGCTTCGGCGACGGCGTGCCCGTTCCTCATTTCCGTCGTGCGTTGATCCAATCGGTGGATACCAAGGTGCTGGCGGACACGCTGGCCGTCGCAATCAACCAGCTTGGTCTGCCGGTGCCGGAGCGCTGGGTGCACCGCGCCCTGGGCATTCCCGAGCCCGGGGTCGGCGAGCCGGTCCTGACCGGAAGGGCTCAGTCATGAGTGCGTCTCACAGTACGCGTGTCGCGCAGTCCCCGGAAAAGGGAAACGGCGTTCCGAGACCGCAGCCCGCCGCGCTCACCGTCCGTCCATCCGCCGCCGGCGACCTCGTCCCATTGTGCTTCTTCTTTGATACCGTCTTGCGTAAGGACTATTTCCTGCGGCGCGGCCAGCTCGAGGACATTCTGAAGGGCCGCCACCACAAGGTATTCGTCGCGGAGATAGACGGCATCCTCGTGGGCGTGGCCATTCTCACGCGCGGTGCCCGTCTGCTCAACGCCTTGGTGCATCCAGCCTACCGGGGACTAGGCATCGGCAAGGAACTGGTCTCCCAAAGCGGCGCACGGGAAGTGCGCGCGAAACTTGACATGAGTACCGGCGACCCGCGCGGCTTCTATGAGTCACTCGGGTTCGAACCGACTAACCAGTTCAACGCCAAGGGCAACATCCAGCTGATGCGCATCCCGTCGAGCGGGCAGTGGGTAGCGTGGGCGTCTCGCCCGCGAACCAACGACGGAGGGTTCGGGGTTCAGCGTTCGGGGTTCAGGATGGGGAGCATCGGCGTCTCGTCGGTGACGGGGAGTGCGAGCGTCCCGCCCGCGCGTGAGGGTTCAGGATTCAGGCAACGAGGCAGATGTGGCACTGCTCTGTGAGCAGTGATTGCGCCGCTGCTTTGTCAGCCAGTGGACGCCGAGTTCGCCAGCGCGTCCCAAGCGTCATGCAGTTTTTCTGCGAGTTCGGTCAGGCGAAGCGTTTTGTCTGCCCAGTTATTGAGGCGGTCCTCGCGTGGATGATCGACTTCCCACTTGTCCACCGTATCTTCCACCTCTCCGAGCCAGCCCAGCATCCCGCCCAGCTCTCCCGGCAGCACCTGATGGCGCCGCTCAAAGCGCTTCTGACAGGCTTTGTGATGTGAGTCGAAGTACGGCACCAAGTGGATCTTCAACTCGTCATCAACGTCTTCTGTGGCGCTGGCACGAAGGACGAGAACCTTGAGCAACTTGCCCTCGGTATCCGTGACGGTCTTAAGGGTGGGGAACTCCGCAAATAGTTCAGGTTCAAGGCACTTGTGCATCGCCTTAATCGCCTTGTCGATCTCCCCCCCGGCGGGCTCAAAAAGCGGTTTGGGGAAGTTCGTCTTCCCCGACTCCTTCGAGTCGTTCGGCTTCGCGTCGTTCGTGGAGGTGGTTGACTTTTCGGGCTTGAAGCGGAATTGAGAATGCCCGAATGTGAGCGGCGCTCTCACCAATCGGATGTTCCGGTAGGTGTCCTTATTACCTACCCAGTATCGCTCATTTCCCTTATCACTCATGTGTGGCCCCTACGTTGTGTCTTCCCGCGTCTGGCGGATGATCATTCGCCATTCTGATCCTACGGCCCAATCGTGCCACTGGCCGTTTCGCTCTACGGCTGGAGTGGCCATCGGCGCTAGGAAGGCATCGCAGCCACGCAGAAAGGGCAATAATAGGAGTCGTCCGTGTCGTCAATCCGCCAACCGCCGTTGTTCAGCGTGTCCAAGTGCCCCGTGCGCTCGGCGTCGGGAATGTTCTGGCCGCTCAGAAACGCGTGGGGGCCGGGCGTCGCGCGTTTGCCGCGTCTTTGGCAACACTCAGGCAACATGTTGCCGTTCGTGTCAAACAGTTGGTCTAAAGTGAGCTCTTTCAAGGCCATGCTTGCCGCCTTTCGTGTTGGATCGTGTTGACCCTACGCCCCAATCGTCGCGCTGGCGGTCTCGCTCCAGGGGCCGGGCTCGCCGCGGGTGGATTCCCAGCGGAGCATGTAGTGCGCGACCTTGTTCGCGTCGGCGCCGTCGAAGTCGGCTACGTAGGGCGTGCGCGTGTCGGTCGCCAGGAACGTCAGTTCGCTGGGGTCCACCGGAGCGGGGTCGCCGATCTTGACCCAGATCTGTGCGCCGCGCACGCCGGCCGGTTTGGCCTTGCGGGTGGGCGTGGCCTCGTCGGCGAAGCCGATCGTGTGGCGCAGCCGCTCGCTGGTGTCCACGCTGACGACCGGCCTTGTTTTCGGCGGCTCGACCGGCGTCGGGATGATGTCGCGCACGGTGATGCCCAGCGCCTGCCGTTCGGCGTCGTCCACCGCGCTGCTGGCCTGCAAGCGCGCGACCAGCGGCCGGATGACGCCTTCCAACCCGCCGCGGGCGGCGTCCTTGGCCTGCCGGGCCGACTCGGCCGCGGCCTGGGCGGCGGTGTTGGCCGCGCGGTCGGTGGTCCAGGTGGTCTGCGCCGCGGTCAGCGGCGCAATGTCGATCAGCGGGTCGAGCCCCAGCGCCGCCGCGTTGGCGCTGGCGTACGTGATGAAATTGTCCTGCCAGGCGTCAAACTCGCCGTCCGCTCCGGGGATGTAGTCGGCTGCCATGGTTTGCTCCTCGGATTAGTTTGAATCATCCCCGGCGCGACATGCCCCGGGGGGCGCTGTTCCGCTCCGAAATTATGATACGCTCCCCGACACGTCCGGTACAGTGCCAAGCGGGCGGCCGTGAGGCCCGAATCGCCCCCTTTCTCCCGCAAGACCGTCACGCTGCCCCGAACCGCCAACGTCCGGTAATCGCGCTGCTGGCGGACCTCTTCGGGGCACTCCCCGCCCTCAGTGGCCGATCCCCGGTTGGCAGCGGATGATCCGCTGCCATCAGTGGGCGGTCCGCCGCCCTCAGTGGACGATCCGCTGCCATCAGTGGGTGATCCGCCGCCCTCAGTGGACGGTCCGCTGCCCTCAGTGGGCGGTCCGCTGCCTTCAGTGGACGGTCCGCTGCCTTCCGCGAACGCCCCGCCGCCCTCAGCGGAGGGTCCGCTGCGATCCGGGAGTGGTCCGGTGCCCGCACGTGACGAGCCGGCGAAGCCGCGCCGGGATCGGAGGGAGCCCCCGGATCACGCGGGGAAGCCCCCGGACCATCCGGGGAAGCCCGGAGGCGATCCGCGGACAGGCGAGAAGATTGTCGGGTCGATGACCCGACCTACACGGCTGTCGATGATCCGACATGCGTGGCGAGATCGGAATCCGCGAGCTAACATGAGACAGCGCCGCGGAGTGACGATCATGGCACAGCGTTCACGCTACAATCCCGAGTATGAGAACAGTTGGGCGCTCGTCGTCGGCATTGATGCCTACCGGCACGCCTCGCCGCTTGGCTATGCCTGCAACGATGCCCGAGCGTTCGCTGATCAACTTGTCGATCGATTCGACTTCCCAAAGGGGAATGTGACCCTCTTGCTGGACGCGCGTGCGACGCTCCAGCAGATTCGAAAAGGGATGGCCCAATTCGTTCAAAAGACGGTCGCGGAGGACCGCGTCATTGTGTTCTATGCTGGGCATGGCCACACGGTGCCCGGCTACCGTCGTGAAGCGGGTTATTTGGTTCCGGTCGCTGGCAAAACCGATGATACGTCGACGTTGCTGCCTTGGGAGGAGCTGGTGAGCACCTCCAACGTCATTCCAGCCAAGCACCTGCTGTTCATCATGGATGCGTGTTATGGTGGCTTGCTGGCGATGCGCGGGCTGGCCCCAGGAAGTAACCGATTCGTGCGTGACATGCTATCGCGTTTCTCGCGTCAGGTACTGACCGCCGGCAAGGCTGATGAACTGGTAGCGGACAGCGGCGGTCCTCGGGACGGACACTCGATTTTTACCGGCCACCTCCTCGATGCCTTAGAAGGCGCTGTCGGAACTACCGGTGGGTTGCTTAGTGCCAACGTCGTAATGCCGTATGTCTACGACCGAGTTGGCAGAGATCCGCACTCTCGGCAGACGCCCCATTATGGGTACCTTGATGGGGACGGTGATCTGTTTTTCACGATCCCGGAAGTTGACGCTGACCCAGGCAAAAGGAAAGACGCGGACGACATTCTGATCGAAGTCCCCGCACATCTTCATGCCCCAGACCAGGTGAGTGCGCCTGGCTCACCTCTTGAGCGGGTTAAGGAGTATCTTTCCGCACCACAGCACCGCATCAAGTTACATGAGCTCGTGAAAGGTGAACTGCGCGCAGTGCGCCAGCGCCTCAGTGAGGACAGATTTCCGATCCAAGGAAGCAGTCCAAGCGCTGATGATTTGACGGCACGCTTACGGGCGTACGAAGAGTCTGTGGCAACTCTCCTGCAAATCGGGATCGTAATCGGACAATGGGCTGACGAAACGCAGCAATCCGTTGTTCGTGAGATTGGTCACGTACTGGCCGGAGAAATAGAAGCCAAGGGTGGGCTTGTTCTTTGGTTGAGCCTCCGTTGGTATCCCATGCTGCTTGCCATGTACGGGACTGGAATCGCTGCAATCCATGGAGACAACTACCGCACACTGCGATCACTCTTCTGTACCGAAGTCCGACACCATCAGCGCGCGGAGCGTACAACTGTACTCCAAGCGACCGTCCGCGCGATGCTCGAGCTCAAACGAAGCGACGCCTTCAAACTACTCCCTGATTTGTCGAAAATGTATACCCCGCAAAGCGAGTACCTTTTTACTCGCATGCAGCCAATCCTCGAAGATGCTCTCTTTCTTGGCAATCGGTACGAGTATCTTTTTGATCGATTTGAAATACTCTATGCCCTGAGTCACGTCGACCTCGAGGACCGTTCCTGGGGTCCTATAGGACGCTTTGGCTGGAAATACGGCATGCGAGATGAGAATCCGTTTAAGGAATTGCTTGACGAGGTGAAGCGCGAGAGAGACGAGTGGCCTCCTCTTCGAGCCGGGCTGTTTCGTGGATCGTATGCTCGGTTTGAAGAAGTTTCATCCCAGTTTGAAGCTGGCTTGGCCAAATTGAACTGGTTCTAGTAGATTCTGCCCAAGCGTCACCCCTGCACCGTCACCTCGACGATATCGCTCCATTCTCCGACCGAATCGTCGCCGTGCCTTCAGCCGCTCCCACATCCTGAAGCCTGAAAACTGAACCCTTCGGCCGAAAAAGGGGGAGGGTAGCTCGCCGACCTCCCTGCCGCCGGCCTACCCCGCGGGGCTGGCCGCTTCCTTACGGGCGCGGCTCTGTTCGGACGGCCGGGCACCCCGACGTACGTCGGGGGCCGCTACGCGTCTTGCGCCGCGTCGCTGTACACCTCGGTGGTAAACAGCAGCACCTCGGTGGTCGGGTCGCGCCAGGCGTCGGGTTTCAGGCCGGCTTTTTCGCCGCAACAACGGGTGAGGAAGGTCTCCTTGTCGAAGCCGTACTCGGTGGCCACCTGCGGCAGGAACAGACCGCGGCGGGCACCACCGCGCACGATGATGCCGTGCTTACCCAGCTCGAGATCGTCCAGGTTGCCCATCGGCCACGGGGGAGACAGGACGGAGACCTCGATCGTGACGTCGGGCAGCTCGGCCGGGGTGACCGGGGCGAAGCGCGGGTCGTGCACGGCCGCGTTGACGGCGGCGTAGCAAACCGCTTCGGCCAGCGGCTGGTCCGCGTCGAGCGTGCCCATGCACCCGCGCAGGCTGCCAAACATACGCAGGGTGACGAACGCGCCGCCGAAGGGCTGTGAGCCGCTGGGCGGGGGCTTGATAGTTTTGGGGTCGTCTTCGCGGATGGCCTGCTCGATGACCAGCCGGGCGTAGGCCGGCCACGATCCGGGGCTGGGCTGGGTGTCGGTCATGGGCATATCGCCTCGATCTGAAGGGCCTCGTCCAGACGCGCTAACCCCGATCTTTCAGCACCAAGACACGAAGGCACGAAGAGGAACCGCGTTCTTCCGGGCGATCCGCCCTTTGTCAAAGACAAAGCCCTGAGACAGCCTGTCTTCTCCGGCACGCGTCTCACTCCGGGCCAAGACTTCTATGGTATGGGCCTTTGTGTCTTGGCGTCTTTGTGGTTCGTGAAATATACGGGCTAACGCAACCGCGGACGGCAGTATAACCGCGGACGGCTACGTGGACATCCGGGTGGGGGCCGCATACATTCCGCCGCCATGAACCCGCAGATGCGTTCGGACGCTGCCGCTGACCGGCCCGCCGCAGCGAAGGCTCCCGGCCTGCTGCGCACGGCGGCGGCCGGGGTGTTGATGGGGATCGCCAACCTGATTCCCGGGGTTTCGGGCGGGACGATGATTCTGGCGATGGGGGTGTACCAGGAGTTCATCGACAGCGTGGCCGACGTGACGGCGCTGCGCTTCTCGTTGCGGCGTCTGGTGTTTCTGGGGATCGTCGGTGGCTGCGCGGTCGGGGCCATCGTGCTGTTGGCCGGCGTGATTCTGTATCTGCTGTTTCACTATTCCAGCGCGATGTACGCGCTATTCATCGGTCTGACGTTGGGGGGGGCACCGCTATTGGCCCGGTCGCTACGGCCGCTGCGGGCCGACGTGGTGGTGGCGACGTTGGCCGGGCTGGCGCTGATGCTGGGGATCGTGCTGCTCAAGTCGAGTGGCAGCCTGCCGCACAATATGGGGATGGACTTCGTCAACGGGCTGGTCGGCGCGACGACGATGGTGCTGCCGGGGATCTCCGGCTCTTACATGCTGTTGGTGATGGACCAGTACGAACGGGTGGTCGGGGCGGTTTCCGATCTGAACCTGCGGATCATCGTTCCGGTGGGCATCGGGGCGGTGCTGGGGATCGTCGGGCTCTCCAACCTGCTGAAGTACCTGCTCCGGCGCCACCACCGAGTGACCGTCGGCGTGTTGCTCGGCATTCTGCTGGGGTCGGTGCTGGGGCTGTGGCCGTTCGGGCGGACGCCGAGCGAAAGGGCCCTGGAAAGGCGGCCCGCGGCGGAGCTGCGGGAGCTCGCGGCGAGCTGGCGGATTGCCGGCGTCGAGCAAGCGACCGACGCGGATCTGGCCGAGCACATCCGGGCGAGTTGGGAGACCCGGGGCCGTCGGGGGTACTCCGCGGGCGCGGTTGCCGCTGCCGTCGGGCTGGCGGTAGTGGGGTTTGCGGGGACGTACAGCGTGTCGCGGGGTCGGTCAGGCACGCGGGAGGCGAAGGGCAACCCGTAATACGTCGGCGGGCGGGCTGCCCGCGCGTCGCGGGTCAGCAGGGTCCACCGGCGGTGGAAGGAGGCGTCAGAACGCCAGTGTGCGGCCGGTCCCGAAGGGCCGGCCAATCAACGCGCCGGACGGGTCAACTGCCGAACGCTCAGCGCTGCCTGCTCCGGTAAACCAGCAGCACGATGACGATCACAACCGACACGATGGCTAACCACCAGTTCCAGGCGAGGGCCAACAGTAAGTTCGCGGCCATGCGTGGCGCTCCCTTCTCAGCACAAGAGGCTTTCAAACTCGACAAACCAGCGTGTCATGTAAACGAAGCGGAACGTAGCTGTCAACGGCCCGGGTAGTACTACAACGCCGAAACCGCCAAGACGCCAAGAGCGCCAAGGGCGCCAAGAGGCTATGAGCATCGAGGTTCGGCGGCCCGCGCCACAGGTCGCCACCCAGGTGGCTGCACGGCGCAACGCGTTCGGCCATCCCGACGTCGCCGCCGTAATGCCGTGTCGCCCTAATCCCTGGCGTTCTCCGCATCCTTGGCGGTTTGAATTCATAGCGCTGTAGAGGTAGTTGCCCGGGCAGGTGTGCTTGGCTACTGGGCGACCTCTTTGAGCACGTGGTCCTCGACGTAGATCGGCACCTCGCCGGCCACGCCCAGCGCGATCGCGTCGGACGGTCGGCTGTCCACCTCGATGAGCTCGCCCTGGCGGCGGATGACCAGCTTCGCGTAGAAGGTATGGTCCTGGAGGTCGTTGACGACGATTTTCTCGAGCTCGGCCGAGAGCGAGTCGATCACGTTAGCCAGCAGGTCGTGCGTCATCGGGCGTTGGAGCTGCACGCCCTTGACCCGCCGGTCGATCGCCAGGGCTTCGCTCAGGCCGATCACGATCGGCAGGACGCGTTCGCCATTCCGCTCGCGGAGCACGATCAGTTGCTGGTCGCGCGTCTCGGAGATCACGATCTGTGCCAAGTCCATGCGGACTTCCATAACGTCGCCTCACAATCTCGCACGGCCTGAGGCTATCGGTGCCCGCGGCGGGTTGTCAAGCTCGGGGCGGCCGAGATCGTCCGGTCGGGGATATCGTTGGCGGCAGCCGGGAATTGGGGGCCGCCGAGCGCGGTTGCCGGGTTTGTCGGACGATCCGAGGCCTGCGACGGCCGGCGGCGACGGGCGGGGGCTTCTCGCAAGGGGCGAACCTCCGGCGAAGCAATAGGGTATATTGGTGAGGTCCCGGTATATTGGGGGATGTGTGGACAAGTAGTGGGTCTCCAGGAGCGTCGTCCGTGAACCGAGAGGGCTATCCGATGCGTTTCGCCACCGTGTTTCTGAGCCTCGTGACGCTGGCGCAGGCTGCCGCTCAGCCGGCCGAGCCCAAGCTGACCACCCGCCTGTACGCCGCCCACGAAGCGATTCAGCCGGGTGGGCGGACCGAACTGGCGATGGAACTGACCATCGAAGCGGGCTGGCACATTTATCACCCCGCCCTGCACGCTGGCATCCCCACGGTCGTCAGCTTCGACGCTCCGCCCGGCGTCAAGATCGGCGACGTACGCTTTCCCCGACCGAGCCTGGCCGAGGCAGCCGGCATCGAATACCTGGAGCTCTCCGGCCGCGTCGTGTTCCTGGCGCCGCTGGCGCTGGACGCCAGCGTCAAGCCAAGCACGCCGCTGAAGCTGAAAGCGACCGTCACGGCATCGGCGTGCAAAGAACAGCTATGTCTGCCGATCGAGCAGACGGCGTCGCTGACGCTGCCGGTCGCGGCCGAGATGGGCAAGCCGGCTAACCAGAAGCTCTTCGAGGAAGCCCGTCAGAAGATTCCACCGGCGCTGTCCGAGGCGCCGTATATCAAAGGCAGCCGGCTCAGCGTTTACCCTGACAAGATCAAGATCGAGCAGCCGGCCGAGGTGACGGCGATCATCAAGGTCCAGCGCGGGCACCACATCCAGGACCGCGACCCCGGCGTCGAAGGTCTTATTCCATCGCGCCTGTTCATCGTGGCCGAGGAGCTCGACGGCGAAAAGGTAGACGGCGTCACGTTCGAGAAGCCGATCTGGCCGAAGCCGCACGTCCGCGAGATGCCGGGGCTGGGCAAGGTGCGTGAGCAATCCGGCGAAGTGAAGGTTCGCGTCCCGTTCCAGATCACGGATCAGAAGTTCCGCGCCGGCCCGGTTCGGCTGCGTGTGCTGCTCCACTATCAGTGTTGCACCGATGCGGGCATGTGCTACCCGCCGGAGATGGCGGCGGGTTTCGTCAGCTTCGTGGCGGACACGCCGAACGCGCCGGCTGCGGCGGCCGAGCCACCGCTTAACGAAGGATTGACGGAAGACACCGCTACGGCGACCGCAGCGCCCGAGAGTGGGCTGTGGAAGTTCGCGGTGATGGTGATTTTCGGGTTTCTCGGTGGGCTAATTCTCAACATAACGCCCTGCGTGCTGCCCGTGGTCTCGATCAAAGTGCTGAGCTTCGTGCAGCAAGCGGGCGAGGATCCCAAGCGTGTCTTTCGACTGGGCTTGGCGTTTTGCGCCGGGATCATGGTGTGGTTCTGGGTGTTCGCGGCCCTCTCGGCGGTCGGGAACGTCCCCTTGCAGAATCCCGGCGTCGTGCTGGGCGTCGGATCGATAGTATTTGTCTTGGCGCTAAGCCTCTTCGGCGTTTTCGAGATCGTTCTGCCCGGTGCCGCGGCGGGGACACTCGACGAAGTGACGCGACGAGAGGGCTACGCCGGCTCGTTCTTCAAGGGCCTCTTGGCGACGCTGCTGGGCACGGCGTGCACGGCGCCGTTCCTGGCGACCGCACTGGCGTACACCTTCACGCAACCGGGCATCGTGGGCTTCATCATCTTCAGTTCCGCCGGCCTAGGCATGTCCAGCCCATACCTACTGCTGTCGGCCAGACCCGGCTGGCTGAAGTATGTGCCCAAGCCCGGCCCGTGGATGGTCACGTTCAAGCAGGCCATGGGGTTCGTCCTGCTCGCGACGGCAGTCTGGTTGTTATGGATCCTGGAGGCCATGCTGGGTGGTCAGGGTGTGGTATGGACCATTGCCTTCTGGGGGTTCCTGGCACTGGCGGTGTGGCTGCTCGGAAAAGCCAAACCGACGTCGGAGACGACCAGGCGGCTAGCCACCTGGGGCGTCGCCGTGGCCGTCGGGGCCTTCGGGTGGTGGTTCAGCTTCCGGGTAATGTACGACTGGGCCGGTCCGTCGGGCGGAATCGCGGCGGAGACGGAGGACGAGCCACTCACACCGGAGGGAATCATCGCCCGGGTCGCAGCTTCTGGCTGGAACGATCACATTCCCTGGCAACCGTGGCAACCGGGCGGGTTGGCCGAAGAGTTGTCGCGGCGGGGCTACACCGTCTACGTGGATTACACGGCGAACTGGTGCCCGAACTGCAAGGTGAACAAGCTTTCGCTCGAGACCGACTCGATGCGTGCCAAGATGCGCGCGCTGCGCGTCATCCCGATCGAAGCAGACTTCACCAACTACAACCCGGTGATGCACGAGGAGATCAAGAGCTGGGGCCGCCCGACCGTGTCGCTGATGCTCGTTTACCCGGCCGGGCGCCCCGAAGACGCCATCACGCTGCCCGCGCTGTTCCTCTCCGCCGCTCCAGTCCACGACGCGCTCGACAAGGCGGGGGCGTCACGCGAGTTCCCGGCGTTGCCGCCGGCTCCGTAGGCCGAGCGCTACGATCGCTTTCCAGGGAATTGCCGGTCGGCGGCGTGACCGTCTGCCCTGGGCCCCCCTTACGCCCGTTCGATTCGGGCCCATCCCGCGCCGGACGCGCAAAGTCCGTCATCGCCGCCACGCACTGCCCCACGGCTTCAACTCACCGCGGCGGCAGAGCCGATAACTAGAAACGCGGCCGTGGGCGAACACCTGTCGCGCAAGTAGAAGCCGGCCCTGTAATAGCCGATACCACCAGCGGCTGTGACCGGACCGACTCGTAGCGGCGGGAACAAGGAACTATCCAATGTGGTGGTGGACCAGAGTGGGCGGCTGGGCCGGTATGTCAGCCGTAAGTGTAGTTTTGCTGTGGGGCTGCGCGGCGCGGGAGCGGCCAATCCAGCCGGTGGCGCCGGCCGAAGCTCAACCTCCCGGGCGTGTCGATCCAGCCCCTGACGGGCCTCACGCGGCCGCCCTGCCGGGGATCGCCTTCTTCGGCGAACAGCCCGAGCTGGAAGAGGTTCCGTTCGAGAACCGTCTCGTGACCAACCTGACACGCCACACTTTCACGAGCGAAGGCCGGGATTTTGACCCCGACCTGGACGCCGACGGCCAGATGCTCGCTTTCGCGTCTACACGCAACGCCGAGCACCCGGATATCTACGTGAAGCACGTCGATGGCACCGCCATGACGCAACTGACCAGCGATCCGGCCGACGACATCCAGCCGCGCTTCAGCCCGGACGGTCAGCGGATCGTCTTCTGCTCGAACCGGTCGGGCAACTGGGATGTCTGGGTTGTGAACCGCAACGGAACGGGGTTAACGCAGCTCACGCGCGACCGCACGGACGAGATCGCCCCCTGCTGGCACCCCGACGGGAAACAGATCGCCTATACCGTCTGGACCCGCCGCGGCCAGCGCTGGGAGATCTGGACGCTCTCGGTGGACGAGCCGGGCGTGCGGTGTTTCCTGGCGTATGGGATGTTCCCGGCTTGGTCGCCGGACGGCCAACGCATCGCCTTCCAGCGTGCCCGCCAGCGTGGCAGCCGCTGGTTCAGCGTGTGGACAATCGAGCTGGCGGACGGGGAAGCCCGCCACCCGACCGAGGTGGCCTACAGCGACCTGGCGGCGTGCATCGGGCCGCGCTGGTCCCCGAACGCCGAGATGATTGTTTTCTGCGCAGTGCGACCGGATGGGCCGGGCCTGCGGGGAAGCTCGCAGGAAGCGATCAACGCCGACCTGTGGGTCGTCGATGTCGAGACCGGGCTGCGCTTCAAGCTGGGCGACGGGGGCCACGCATCGTTCAATCCGACCTGGAGCCCGGCCGGGCGTGTTTTCTTCGTCTCGGCGCGCAGCGGCACCGAGAACATCTGGTCAGTGACGACGGAAGACGAAGGCTATGGAGTCGGCCAGCGGCAGGGGATCACGTCGCCAGGCGCTGGGACCGAGACTGAAGTCTCCGTCAGGCTGGGGGGGGAGTAGGAACGCATGTGGGAACCCGGCTTCCAGAGATGGGCCCGCTGGCGGGGCAGCCTGGAGAGCCGAGGGTCGGCCGGGGGTCTTCGGGAGCGCGCACGGCGGGTGCAACCCACCCAGCGGAGAGGCCGACTTCGTGCGTGGAGAGACGGAAAATGGGGGCCTATAATCAGGTGGGCTCCACGTCCTCCGAGCGTTGCGGCAGTTGGACCTAAGGTGAAGACGCGATGCGCAGGATTTCTGCGGGCCCTGGTTTCGGTGGGGGTGTGGGCGGCGGGGGCGCTCCTCACCCTCGGCTGTGCCAACAAGGAGCAGGGACCGGACGCCCGGCAGTCAGAGCTGTCACGCCCGCAGGTCTTCGTTGTTGCCCCGGTGATCAACCTGAGTGGGAGCACCGACTTCGACCCGCTCCAGGTGACCGATATTGTGGCCTCGGAGTTCCTGTCCTTCCCCGACACATCGGTGATTCCGGTGAATCTCACGCTGGCGGCGTTGGCCCGGGCGGGCAAGACGCAGGTGGAAACACCCGAAGATGCCCTGGAATTGACCCGCGAGTTCGGGGCGGACGCCACGATCGTGACGGCCATCACCGAGTACGACCCGTACGACCCGCCGATCGTCGGTCTGGTAATGCAGTGGTACACGGTGCCGCCGGCTGTGAGTCACCAGGGGCTGGATCCGGTCAGCGCGTCGCGGCAGGCGTCGGGCGCGGGGGTGCCGGAGGAGGCCGCGGCGGTCCCAGAAACGGTCCCAAAATGGCAGGTGCAAAGGGTCTTCAACGCGGCCCACGAGTCAATCCTGGACGAGGTGCGTTCCTTCGCCGCCGAGCGGGACGGGCACGCCAGCCCCTACGCGTGGCGGCAGTATGTGAAATCGCAGAAACTGTTCCTGCGATTCTCGATTTGGTCGGCGATCCGACCGATTCATCAGCAGTGGCGCCGGTGTGGCGTGACCACAGAGGTGGACGAGGCGCAGCGATGAACGCGACGCGACGCTGCTTGAGGCTGAGCAAGGGCCGTCATCACTTTGTCTTCTGGTACTACGAAGGCCAGGAGTTGGCGGTAATGGCTTCCTTGATCGGGATGGCCGGGGACGCGGACGGTGAGTTCGATTGGTTCGACGCCGCCGTCCTGACGCACGAGGTCGCCCAGCAGCAGATCGCGAGCGAACTGGCTGCGGTCACATAAGGAGGTTGGTGGCGGGCAGCGTGCTGGGTGGTGTGGATAGAGCGGCTCCGAGCCGAGACCCTTTGAGCGCAGGTATTGGTACAGCGATGAGCGAACAACCGAGCTTGATTCAGCAGTTCATCGACTACCTTGGTGCTGAGCGGCATTTCTCGCCGCACACGGCCAGGTGCTATGCGGCCGATCTGCAGCAGTTCTGCGGTTATCTGTGTGAACTGGGCACGAAGGCGGGTGATGGTCCGCGCGAAGAGCCTGGCGACAACGGGAAACCCCAGGCGGGCCAACGGCTGCCGCTGCCCGACGTCTCGGATGCGGGTCTGGATCGGCGGCTGCTCAAGACCGACACCGAAACGGTACGCCTGTTCATGTCGCAGCTGCGCGACCGGAACTACTGCAAGAGCACGGTGGCCCGGAAGTTGGCGACGCTGCGGAGCTTCTACAAGTTTTTGGTACGCCGGGGGCACACGCCGAGCAACCCGGTTGCTCCGATCCGCACGCCGAAGCAGGAGAAGCGGCTGCCCAAATCGCTCGAGTTCGCTGAGATCGAGCAGCTCCTGTCGAACTGCGATACGACGACGCTGTTGGGGGCGCGCGACCGGGCGATTCTGGAGACGCTCTACTCGACCGGCATCCGCGTCAGCGAGCTGGTCGCCCTGGACATCGCCGACGTTGACCTGAGCAACAACGTGGTCCGCATCCGCGGGAAGGGCAAAAAGGAGCGGGTCATTCCGATCGGCCCGGGAGCAGTGCGGGCGGTCATCCACTACCTCGATCTACGTCGCAACAGGCCGCAGAGCCCGCAAGCGAACCTGCAGGCACTGTTCATCAACAAGCACGGCCAGCGGCTCAGCACACGGAGCGTCCGCCGCAAGCTGGACAAGTACCTGCTGGAAGCGGGTCTCGATCTGTCGGTCAGCCCGCACACGCTGCGGCACAGCTTCGCGACGCACATGCTGCGGCAGGGGGCGGATCTGCGCAGTGTCCAGGAGATGCTCGGGCACCAGAGCCTGAGCACCACGCAGATCTACACGCACGTGACCGGCACCGCGGTCAAGGAATCCTACGACAAGTCCCACCCACGGGCGTAGCGGCGCATCCGCTGCGTACCCCGCCTGGACTGATCTGCAACGTCCGTTAGAAACCCTGCGCCAGAGCCACCCCGCCTATGCTCTCAGCGTCGGGACGCCGGCGTCACAGGGCGTGTTGAGATTCCATCGTCGAATCGAAGGTTCAGCGGTTGAGCGTGGCCGGGTAGGTTGGCGGGGGAAGGCGGTGTGCCCCTGCCCGCGGGCCGCTCAGGGCCAGGACACACATCAAGATGGCGGCAATTATAATCAGGAAGGAAACGGGCGTGGCGATGCCGCGGTACGAAGCTCTCGGGCGGACGGCTAGCCACCAGCCGGCCAATGCGGCGGCCACGATGACGAGCATCCACAAGACGAAGACCTGTGCGTCCACAGCCCTATCCGGCTACGAGGTTACCAAGGCACCTGGGTGTTGACGGTATCATATAGATCGTACAATCCCTGGCCGTACTGTTGGAGGGCCGCGAGAATCACCACCAGGATCAGCGCAAGCATGACGGCGTATTCGGTTGCCGTCGCACCGTGCTCTTCACACAGCAGGCACCAGAAGCGGGCCCGCCAGCCGTATGCCACCACGGATCTCACTCCTCGAGGGGAAGCCATCTGGTCCGCTTGAAGCATACAAAACGGCGTCGCGGCGGGGCAAGTTTTCTTACGGCCCCGCGCGGCGGTTGGCCGGTTACCCGCAGCCGTTATCGGTCGTCACGGGCTTGGGGCAGACGGTCTCGGGCCGCCGGCCCTGGTGCCAAGCCCATTCTCGGCCGGCGCGATGCCGGCCGCGTGTGCCGACCAGCAGGATCCGCGTCTTGCCAGCAGGTCCGTAGCTCATATGATGGGCGTTTCGCGCCGCCGAGGAGAGGTAGCCGGCGGTATTCGATTCACCGAAGTCGGGACGCGCACATATGAGGCTCAGCAGACTCTTTCGCAAATACAGCCGCGTTTTGATGTTGGTTGTCATGTCGTTGTTGCTGGTCGTGTTCCTGCTCGGTGACGTGATCGGCCGGGCGGCGCGGAGGCGCTCAGGCGTGGACATGGACATCGGCCAGGCCTTCGGACGAGACATCACCAACCTCGACCTGCAGCGGATGCACAATGCCCTGGATCTCCTGGACCGCTTGGGGCTGGCTGGCCGTGCGCGGGACCCGCTACAACAGTACGCCTGGGGTCTGATGGCGGCCCGCGCGAGCGAGCAGGAACAAGTGCTGGCCTGGCATCTGCTAATGGAGGAAGCCAGACAGATCGGGGTGCAGGTGGGCCGGGAGCGAGTCGTGGCGTTCTTGGGCAGCCAGGGCATCGGCGGCGACTATCTGGCCCGAGTGCGTGACGACTCCAATCGCAGCCTCGAGTCGATCTACCGGTTGGCGGGAGCGTGGTTGTCGATCTTCGAGGTCCAGCAGCTCCACGCAGATGCGCTCGGGGGCAGTCTGCCGCGCGCGGAGATCGCCTTCCGCGACGAAGCCCAGGAAGCGCTCGTCAAGCTCGCGGTGATCGAATCCACGGCACTCCTGCCTTCGGTAGCGGAGCCGACCGAGGAGGATATCCAGGCCTACTTCGAGGAGGCCAAGGATCGCGAGACCGCCCACGAAGAGGACCGGCTCGTGTTCGGCTACCGTCAGCCCGACCGGGTGCAAGTCGAGTATTTGACCGTGGACCCCGGGCGAATCCAGAACAAGGTCAGCGTTCGGGGGCGAGAGGCCCGGCGCTACTACGAGCAGAACAAGCACAAGTATGTCGAACGGGTACCGCGCCCGACGACTCCGAGCACACAGCCGGTTCGGCAGCAATACGATGAGGTCCAGCGGACCTACGAAGAAGTTGAGGAGCAGGTGCGGGAGGACTACCGCGCCGAAAAGGCGATCCAGGAAGCCCAACGGCTGGTGAACAAGATGCGGGACGAGGCCCGCCGGCCGTGGGAAGCGGCCCCGCGCGGCGAGGACAGCTTCCGCGTTGCGCCGGCGGACGACGCGCTGGTCTCGTTTGAGGAGCTGCGCGACAAGCATTCCGATCCGTACCAGGTGATTTGCGACAAAACCGAGCTATTGGACATCGAGGGCTTGCAGGGCGTGCCCGGCCTGGGCCTGGCCAGCTTCCAGCTCGGCGCCGACCCCCGGGACCGGATTTCGACCGCGGGATTGGCGTTCCGGGTGAAGGGACTGGTCACGGCCGACCCGGAAGACGCGGTCTCGGCACTGAACCTGTTCGAGCCGAGCCGGCTCCTGTTCGAGTTCCGGAGGGACCGCGAGACCGGCCAGTGGTTTTCCTACCAGGCCTATTTTTTCCGCGTCATCCGGGTCAAGCCCAGCGGGCCGCCGGATTCGATCGACGTCGTCCGCGACAAGCTCGTCCAGGCCTTGAAGCTGCTCAAAGCACACGAGCTGGCCGGAGAGCAAGCCCGGCAGTTGGCCAGCAACGCACGCGCGGTGGGGCTGGAGGCGGCGGTGGAGTCCGTCGGAGAGCTGAAACAGTTGCTGGCCGCGGCCGAAGAGTGGGCCAGCACCCAGCCGGCGGCAGTGCGGGGCACCAGGTTCGGGTACACGCGTTATCTCGGCCCGTTCACACCGCGAGCGCCGTTCACACGTGTCCCGAGCTACATTCACGAATACGTCGGCCTGGCCCCGATTCTGCACAAGCAGGTGTTTGCGCTGGCAGAGTCGCAGCCGAGCACCGGCCCGGTACATCGCGTAGCCTTGGTGCAGGTGACCGAGGACCAGAAGTGGGTGGTCGCGGAGCTGGAAGAGATCAAGCCGATCTATGCGGGCGACTTCGAGAAACGGCGGGTGGAGCTGGCCCGGACCACCGAGTACGAAGAGAGGCTACACCTCATGCAGGCGTGGTACGACGCCGAGAACACACTGCGCCGTACGGGCTTTGTGTGGGCTTCGGCGTCCGAGGAATAAGGCCGGGGACGGCGGCCGCGGCGTAACCACAAGCGGGCCTGTTCGACCCGTCGCTACACGTTGAATCCGTCATCGCCGTCGGCTATCCTCGTTCACTCGTCGGGGACCCGCGGGTGGGGCTGGGCCGTAGGACAGTGATGACCCCATGAGCGCGAGCTATACCTTCACCGAGATCGAGCCGAAGTGGCAGCGGTACTGGGATGAGCACGCGAGCTTCCGCGCGGCCAACCCGGGCCAACCGGGCAGCGAGCGGCCGAAGTTCTACGTGCTCGACTTCTTCCCCTACCCGTCCGGGGCGGGGCTGCACGTCGGCCACCCGCTGGGCTACATCGCCTCCGACATCATTGCCCGCTACCGGCGCATGCGCGGCTGGAACGTGCTGCACCCAATGGGCTGGGACGCGTTCGGCCTGCCCGCCGAGCAGTACGCCGTCGAGACCGGCATCCACCCGCGCATCACCACCAAGAAGAACATCGAGACGTACAAGCGGCAGATGAAGGCGATCGGTCTCGGCTACGACTGGGAACGTGAGTTCGCCACCTGCGAGGAGGATTACTATCGCTGGACGCAGTGGATCTTCCTGCAAATCTACAACGCGTGGTACGACCCGGAACACCGCTGGACCGATCCCGAGGGGCGCCGGGTGGTCGGGGCCGCCCGGCCGACCGACCAGTTGCCCATTCCCGGCGAGATCAAGGCCGAAGGGGCCGCGGCGATCGAAGCGTTCAAAGACGAACACCGGCTGGCGTACCTGGCCGAGGTCCCGGTCAACTGGTGCCCGGCATTGGGCACCGTGCTCTCCAACGAAGAGGTCACCAACGAAGGGCGCAGCGACCGCGGCAATCACCCGGTCTACCGCCGCCCGATGCGGCAGTGGATGCTGCGGATCACCGAGTACGCCGAGCGCCTGCTGACCGACCTCGACCGGCTGGACTGGCCTGCGCCGATCAAGCTGATGCAGCGGAACTGGATCGGGCGCAGCGAAGGGGCGTACGTGGATTTCACGCTGGAGGCGGAGAATCCGGATGAGCGCTACGTCATCCGCGTCTTCACCACACGGCCGGACACGCTGTTCGGTGCTACCTATTTGGTGCTGGCCCCGGAACACCGCCTGGTGCCGGTGATCACCACGGCCGAGCAGCGCGATGCCGTCAACGACTATGTCCGCCAGGCCGCACAGAAGTCGGAGCTCGACCGCACCGCCGACACCAAGACGAAGACCGGGGTCTTCACCGGGGTCTACGCGCTCAACCCGGTGAATCGCGAGCAGGTGCCGATCTGGGTGGCCGACTACGTGCTGATCAGCTACGGCACCGGGTCGATCATGGCCGTGCCCGGCTCCGACAAACGCGACCTGGAGTTCGCCAACACGTTCGGCCTCAAAGTGCTCAAGGTGGTCGAGCCGCCGCCGGGTGTGGACTGGCACGGGTTCGAGGGCGAGGGCGCCGCCGTGAACTCGCCGAAGGAGATTACATTCGCGGACGAGTGCGATTTCAACGGTCTAGCGACGGCCGAGGCCATACAGAAGATCACCGCGTGGCTCGAGGAGCGTGACCTGGGCGAGGGCACGGTGCAGTACAAGCTGCGCGACTGGCTGTTCTCGCGGCAACGCTACTGGGGTGAGCCGTTTCCGATTCTCTACCGCCCGGACGGGCAAGCTGTTGCGGTGGAGGGCGCGGAGCTGCCGGTCGCGCTGCCGGACATGGAGGATTTCCGCCCGCACGCCAGCGACGATCCCCACGCGGAGCCGCAGACGCCGCTGTCCCGGGCCGGCGACTGGATCGAGATCAAACGCGACGGCCAGGTGCTGCGACGCGAGCTGAACACCATGCCGCAATGGGCCGGCTCGTGCTGGTACTACCTCCGCTTCCTCGACGCCCAGAACGACCGGGCGGTGGTCGATGCCGACGTCGAGCGCTACTGGATGGGCGGCAAGGACACGGACGGCTCACCGCGGATCGGCGGGGTCGATCTTTACATGGGCGGGGCCGAGCACGCCGTTTTGCACCTGCTCTACGCCCGCTTCTGGCACAAGGTGCTCTACGATCTGGGCCACGTCTCCACGCCCGAGCCGTTCCAGAAGCTGTTCAACCAGGGCATGATGACGGCGTACGCCTATCGCGATTCGCGTGGCATGTACGTGCACTACGACGACATCCACTTCCGCGACGACGGGGCCCACCACAAGCAGACCGGCAAGAAGCTCACCGAGAGCGTCGAGAAAATGTCCAAGACGCTTAAGAACGTGGTCAACCCCGACCGGATCATCCACGATTACGGGGCCGACACGCTGCGGCTCTATGAGATGTACATGGGCCCGCTGGAGTCCAGCAAACCCTGGAATCCCCGCGACATCATCGGCCCACACCGCTTCCTGCAACGCGTCTGGCGACTGGTCGTCCTGCCCTCGGCGGAACCCGGAGCGCAAGCGACGGGCACGGCGGGTGCCCCATCCCTTGCGCAGCAAGGGGTGGGGGACGGAACGCGGGCCGGAGAGGTCAGCGGCTGGCGAATCAACCCCAAGATCGCCGACCAACGTGACGACGGGCTCGAACGGCTGCTGCACAAGACCATCAAGAAGGTCGAGAACGACATCGGCCGCTTCACCTTCAACACCGCGATCGCCCAGATGATCGTCTGGGTAAACGAAGCGATCAAAGCCAAGACCATCGGCCGCGATCAGATCGAGCGCTTCCTGCTGGTGCTGGCCCCGTTCGCCCCGCACATCTGCGAGGAACTCTGGCAGCGCCTCGGCCACGAAGCGTCGCTGACCGGCGAAGCCTGGCCCGGCTACGACGAGGCGCTCACCATCGACGAGATGGTCACGATGGGCGTGCAGGTCAACGGCAAATTCCGCGGCCGCATCACCGTCCCGACCGACGCCACCGACGACCAAATCGTCGAAGCCGCGAAGAAGGACTTCGCCGCCGTCGTCGGCGACAAGCCCCTCAAACGCACCATCGTCGTCAAAGGCCGGCTGGTGAACCTGATCGCGTAGGGGCGCGCGCATAATCGCATTGTGCATGGGCTCGTCCGAGCGTCCGCATGAAACGCCGAGCACCAAGCAAGGCATGGGTGAGATGGCTCGTAACGGCGCTGTGCGCGCTGATCGTCGGCGTCTGGGCGGCGTCCTTCCGGTGGCACGCAACGTACGTGAGGCCCGCTTGGTGCGCTGAACTAGCCCGCATTTCTCACAGGTAGGGCGATTTGGCGCTGTTCTCGGCCGCGGGGCCGCGAATAGAGGGGGCCGATGAGAGTTGGGAGGTCAAGCGGGGCGGAACGCCTGCTCAGCAACGCCGAGGTGGGCGGTTTCAGGGTCGAAATCCCCTGGCGGCGCGTACCAAACCCACGGCCGCGTTGCGGCCCATGGACGAGAGGGCCAATCGGACGCCCCGGATGGTCAGCAGCGCAGCGGCGTCGGCCAGCGACCGCCGCGCGGCCGCGGACACAGCCGCCGAAGATGCTGGTACACCCGACGGAAAACGCTCCGGTACGGGTAACTCTCGGCCAGGGATATCCACACCTTCCGCACCGTCACCCGGATCTGGGCTCCCAGCTTCAGCAGCTTGAGCCGGATCGTTCCACACTGGGCTTTGGCCAACTCCGTGCCCTTCAAGCCCAGCCGCCGCAAGGCCGCCAACAGCGTGTAGGCCAGCGATGAGAACCACAGCCGCAACTCGTTGGCCCGCATCGTCGCGGCGCTGGTCCGATCCGCGAACAAGTAAAGCTGTTGTTCCTTGATCCGGTTTTCCATATCGCCGCGGGCACAATACTCATCTTCATACAACGACTGGGCTGCGATCTGCTCGGCCAAGATGGAGGTGACCACAAAACGCGGATTGGCGCCTTTGGACAGGTGCTCGGCCTTACCGATCACGCGCCGCGGGCGCGACCAACTCTCACGGGTCTGGTACGTGAAATCCTTGAAGACGCGCGCCGCTTGGCCGGTCTGTTCGAACTGTCGGCGAGCCTGTTCCAGTTCGTCCGCCAGTTCAGCGCTCAGCCGCTCGTTCTTCGCCAGGCCCAGCACGTAATCGACATCATGAGCCTCGCACCAACTCATGATGTGCTCACGGCAGAAGCCCGAATCGCCGCGAATGACGATCTTGACCTTGGGCCACTGCGCGCGAATCTGGCCGACGATGCGTTCCAGTTCCTTCACGCTGCCCGCCGAAGCATCGATGTTCGAGGGCCGCAGCCGGGCACACAGCAAATGTTCGCCGCAGAAGATATACAGCGGCAAATAGCAGTAGTTCTGGTAGTAGCCGTGAAAGAACCGTCCGGCCTGGTGGCCGTGAATCGGATCGTCGGTGGCGTCCAGGTCCAGCACGATTCGCTTCGGCGGCCGCTGGTGCGCTTGCAGGAACAACTCGGTAAAGAGCCGCTGGATTGCCCGGCGATTGGTCGTGATCTTCTTGTAGCGACTGGCGGAACTGGCTCTGACCGGCGTGAGTTCCAGACGGTTGAGCGTGCTCTTGCCCGCCAGGGCCTTGCCGCGATCCCGCTCGCGCGCGCGGTGTCGCCCGAGCGGGTCCTGCTTGCCGACCAGGACGGCCAGCAGGGGGTCGTGGCGCAGATCGTCGTGGTCGTTCAGGTCTTCGTAGCCCAGTGCCAAGGCGTAGATCCGCTGTGCGATCAGGTCTTCGGCCGGGTGCTCGATCAGGTCCGGGGCGCGGTGATCGGTAAAGCAGGCGGCAAACTGCCCAATGATGCCCGTGACGCGTTCGGTCTCGCGCAGCAGCAAGCCGCCGGCGTCGGAGGTGATGTTGCCGCCGTCGAAACGTGCGATGACTTCCCGGCGTCCCAGGTGGTGAAATGCAAACGATTTTTGAGTACACTCTGTCGTCATAAAGGCCGTCTCCTCTATTTGGCACAAGTCGCCGTTACAAAACGTCTTATGCCATAGAAGACGGCCTTTATCTACCACCCCGGTGAGAAATGCGGGCTAGTGCACGGGCGCCTCCATGTCCTTCAGGAGACTGACCCGGACAATCCGCTCGGGCCCCCGCCGTATGGGTTGAGTATTACTCGTTCAACAGGCGAATTCTCATGGATCAAGCCGCTCCTCTATGTGACAGTCCACCCGTTCCTTGACCGACCATCGACGGTGCGCTGGTGGCCCAGCCTTCCGCTCTGGCTGCCGTTCGTCGCCTTTGTCATTCCGGCCGCCTTCCTGTGGTGGTCCTGGTGGCGCAGCAGGCGGCGCTTCGCCGAGGGACACTGCCAGCAATGCGGCTACGACTTGCGCGGGAACGTCAGCGGCCGTTGTCCCGAGTGCGGCACGGCGGTTGCAGTCCCAGGCGACGAGGGCTAGGCGTGTACGCGTACGGTCCACGCTACTCACATCCCTCACCCCAGTGGGCGAGCAGGATGCCCAGGTCGGCTTGGTCGGTGTCGTTGTCGCCGTCGAGGTCGCCGCCGTCGTCGACGCCATACGAGGCCAGCAGAATGCCCAGATCAGCCTGTCCGACAATGCCGTCGTCGTCCAGATCACCAGGGCATTCGTACAAGGGATTGCGGGCGACGGCGACATAGCCCCGTCCACGGCCGTACGCGAAGCGGTCACCGTTCGGCGAGAACTCGACGGATGGCACACCGTATTGCGTACCTTGGTCGTACGTCCCCAGGAGCGCCCCGTCGGCCACCTGCCAGAGCCGGATGGTCGTATAGCTGTTCGGGCTCGAGCCATCGCGTCCGCTGGAAAGCAGATGCTCTCCATTGGGTGCGTAGGACAGGGCATAGACCCACTGGTCGTGACCGTCGAGCGTTTGCAGCAGCGTGCCGTCCGACACCTGCCACAGCTTGATCGTGGAATCGCTGGGCTCGTCGAAACCGGCGGCGCCGGAGGCCAGTATCTCTCCGTCGGGTGAAAACGCCAGCGCGCTGATGTCGTCACTGTGGCCAACGAGTGTGCGGATCGGCGCACCGGTATACGCGTCCCACAGCCGGACTACGTTGTCGCTCCCGCCCGAGGCGATGATCTGACTGTCCGGCGAGAACGCGACCGCAGTGACATAGCTGCCGGTGTAGATCTGCGCGATTTCCTCACCGTCGGACACGCGGTGCACGTAGACGTCCCTGATCGGGCCGCCTCCGCCAGAGGCCAGCAGTTCGCCGTCGGGCGAGAAGGCCGCGTAGCAGCCTCCAAACGTGTGCAGCTCCGTCGCTTCCGCAATATCCCAGACTACCACCCGTCCGCCCGGGGGATAGCCGGCAACCACATGGCCCACAGCCAGGAGCTGTCCGTCAGGCGAGAAGTCGACCGATACCACGCCCCAGCTATGGGGAGGGAACGTCTGCAGCAACGTGCCGTCTGCCGCGTCCCAGATCTTGGCCGTGCTATCGGTGTAGTCGGCACCGGACGCGACCGTCTGCCCGTCCGGAGAAAACGC
>JAUWAU010000005.1 GCA_030601885.1 Armatimonadota bacterium | reverse complement strand
CCAACTCCTGCACCGACGGCGGCAGCAGCAATGGCTGATTGACATCCCACGGCCTAAAGGTTTTGCTCATACCTTCTATTATAGCACATTTGTTTGAGACTATGCAAGGACTATTTTTCGATTACTCGGACAGGCTCCTAGGCACAATACAAGACGACGGCTGCAATTCTAGGGGCCAGGTCTTCGCATTGAGCATCGCGCGCGACAGACGGGCGCAAGAGAGCGCCCGCGCGCCGTTGGCTCAATGCAGAGGTCTGGCCCTATGCATCGAGTGGTCGTCGACGGGCGTCTCGGGCTCGACGCGTGGCGTGCCGCAGGAACTTCCAGCGGGGTATCGTGTGCTGCAAGCTCATGCAGGCAGCCCACGAGGAGCCGGGCTCAGACGATGATCGTTGACGCGCACGTGCATTGCGGCATCCAGAACGTGGAGCACTCGTACGAGGTCGTCTCCCCGCTCCTCGCGGAGGCCGGCGCCGATGCTGCCGTGATGTTCCCGCCGGTGGAAGACGTGTACGACCGGCACGATCCCACCTTCACCGATGCGCCCGATTGGCAGGCATGCCGGCACCGGGCGAACGAGTACGTTGTCAACTTGGCCCAGCGCACCGGCTGCGTGTACCCGTTCTTGTTCGTCTGGAACGACTTCCGCGCAGATCTGCTGCAGAACGCGCATAAGGGAATCAAATGGCATCGGCATCCCGATGAACCGGCCTACGATTACGACGACGCCCGATGCCGAGAGATGCTCGAGGCGATCGTCGCCCGTAAGCTACCGATTACCCTCGAGGAGACGCACGAGAACACCGTGCTGCTGGTGGACAAGCTGGCGCCGGAGGCGACATTCATCCTTCCGCATCTGGGGCGGTCCAACGGCGGCTTTGCGCGGCTCGCGGCTGAGGGCCTCTGGGATCGGCCCAATGTCTGGGTCGATACCTCTATGGCGTCCGTCCAAGATACGGCGGCGTACGTGGAGCGCTACGGCATAGAGCGGCTGATGTTTGGGAGCGACTATCCCTTCGGCGTGCCGGCGGAGCAGATCCGGACCGTGCGGGCTCTGAAGCTGGACTCGCAGCAAGAAGCCGCCGTGCTGGGCGGGAATGCGATGCGGCTGCTCGGCTCGCCGACGGGGAAGAGCTGATCCTGGAGCAGGCGTTGGCGACCGATCGTGAGGCAGGAGTTGGCCAATGCAGGAGTGTCCAAAACTCAGGCCAGGGATTGAAGCGTTTCCCGGCACGGCCGGCGGCCGACCCGTGGTGTACCTTCACGACGCGACGAGCATCGTGGAGGAGCCACTCGTAGTGCCCCAAGACGTGTTCTTTATCGTCGCGCTGCTCGACGGCAAGCATACCATCCGCGACATCCAAACTGCCTATGCCCGGCAGTTCGGCACGCTGGTGTTCAGCGACCACATCGCGCGAATCGTGGCGGAGATGGATGCTCATCTGCTCCTGGATGGCGAGCGGTTCCGAAAGGTCGTGTCGGAGCTGGAGCAGGAATTTCGCGCGGCGCCCGTGCGCCCGGCCACCGGCGCCGGAAGGAGCTACGAGGCCGACTCGACAGCTCTGAGGCGGCAACTGGACGCGCTGCTGGAGTCACTCTCGCCCGCGGACCAGGAGATGGTGGCCGCCGCGCAAAGGCCCGTGAAAGCCATTGTCGCGCCGCACATCGACTACGAGCGCGGCTGCTGCTGCTACGCCCTCGCCCACAGCATCTTGCGTGGCGCCTGCGAGGCGGAACTGTTCGTGATCCTGGGCACCAACCACTTCGGCAGCGACGCCCGGTTCGCGCTCACTGAGAAAGACTTCGAAACGCCGCTGGGGCGCGTGCCGACGGACAAGCGATTCGTGGGAGCGTTGGCCGAGGCGTACGACGGCGACGCGTTCGAGGGCGAGTTCGGACACCGCAACGAGCATTCCATCGAGCTGCAGGTCGTCTTCCTGCGGCACATGCTCCCCGACGGTGCGCAGCTAGGTATCGTGCCCATATTGTGTGGCTCGTTCGACGACCTCATGGCCGACGCTGCATCACCCGGGGATGTGCCGGAGATAGCCGGCATGATCTCGGCTCTGCGGCAGGAGATCGCGGCACGCGATAAAGTGTGCGTCATCGCCAGCGCCGATCTGAGCCACATCGGCCGGCGGTTCGGGGATGAGCGGCCGCTTACGCCCGGCTATCTGGGGAGCGTCGAGGACCGAGACCGGGAGATGCTCGAGGGCGCCGCCCAGATCGATGCGGAGCGCGTGTACCGATCAGTGCAGAAGGACGAGAACGCCCGGAATGTATGCGGTCTCGCCGCCATATACATGCTCCTGCAGGTCGCCGACGTGGAGCGGGGTACACTGCTCAAATACGAGCAGGCGATAGATGGACAGACGGGATCCGCAGTCGCCTTCGCCGCCATGGCGTTTCATTAGGTGAAGCCGGCCACAGTAGGCGATGCGTGCGCGTGGGAAACCACATATTGACGGTGTGGCGCAGGCGCGCTGGGTGTTTCGTGCGGCGCCGGGCGCCGTAGGCAAGTGAGCGGCGAGGCGGGTAAGCGCTAATGGAAGGCCTGACCGGATCGCTGGAGCAGTATATGTCGTCTTCCCCGCTGTTGGCGATACCCATCGCTCTGGCCGCGGGCGTGCTCATAAGCTTCACGCCGTGCGTGTATCCGGTCCTCGGTCCCACCGTGGCCTTCGTTGGCGCCCGTGCAGCCGGGAGCCGCCGGCGTGCCTTTTCGCTCTCCCTCGTCTACGGCCTCGGAATGGCCCTCATGTACGCCGGGCTCGGCGCTTTCGCGGCCCTCAGTGGCCGGATGTTCGGCCAGATCACCGCTAATCCGTACGCCCAGGGCTTCATCGGCGCCGTCTGTCTGCTCATGGGCCTCTCGATGCTCGATGTGTTCGTCATAGAGCTGCCGAGCAGCTTTCAAGGCCTGTACGCGAAGCGTTTCGGCGGCGGGCATGTGCATGCCCTTGCCGCCGGAGCAGTCTTCGCGCTGATACCGGCTTCCTGCGCGGCCCCCGTGCTTCTGGTGATCTTGGCCTTTGTGGCCGCGGGCCAGAACCTGCTGTACGGCATTACTTTGCTGTTTGCTTTTGGCATCGGCGTGAGTGTGCTCGTCGTTCTGGCCGGGACTTTTGCCGGCTTGTTGACCGCCCTGCCCAAGTCCGGTCAATGGATGGACAAGATCAAGCACGGCATGGGCTGGGTCATGGTGGCCCTGGGCGCGTACTTCTTCTTCTACGCCGGCCGCCTCAGCTATGGCACGGCAGCGGTAACGACGCTGCCACAGCCCATCGTTGCGCAGACTCCCGACCAGGGGGGCGAGCCGCTCGTGGCGCCTCAGCCGGCGGCAGAGGTCGGCGACCAGGAGGGCATGGCCGCCCCGAACTTCACCTTGCCGGCGCCCGATGGGACACCCGTGTCGCTCTCGGACTACCGGGGGAAGGTGGTTTTCCTCACATTTTGGGCGTCATGGTGTGTCGCCTGCATGGAAGAGATGCCCGAGCTCCGGCGACTGTACGATGAGTATCACGACCAAGGCTTTGAGGTCGTCGGGATCAACGCTACCGACAATGCAGCAGTGGTTGCCACGATCGCGCAGCAAGAGAGCATCCCATACATGCTGCTGGTTGCCGCGGGCACTCCCGAGCTGGGGGAGAAGTATACCGTCCCGGGTCTGCCGCTGAACTTGCTCATCGATCGCTCTGGCGTGATCGTCTACCGGGGCGGGATGATTCCGGAGGACATTGACGAGCAGATCACCGCAGCGCTCACGCGGGACGCGAGCGCGCGCGAGGCAGCGACGGAGCCAGAGCCGCGGGTTGGCGATGAGACGGGGATGATCGCACCTGACTTCACCTTGCCCACGCCCGCCGGCGTGGCGGTATCGCTGTCGGACTATCGCGGCAACGTGGTACTCGTGACGTTCTGGGCCTCGTATGACGGGAAGTCCATGGACGAGGTGCCGACGCTGCGTCGGGTTCACGCGGAGTATCACGATAGCGGCCTGGAGATCATCGGGGTCAATATCGGCGACACTACTGACGACGTCGATGATACGGCGAAGCGCAAAGGCTTGCGGTACACGGTGCTGGTTGGCATCGATAGCTCCGAGCTCTCCGAGAAGTACGACACGTTGGACATGCCGCGTTTCTTCCTCATCGATCGTTCCGGCGTCATCGCCCACCAGGGCGACACAATCCCCGACGACATCGAGCAACGGATTGTCGAACTGCTCCACGCGGACACCTCCTGAAGACGACAGAGCCATCGTTCTCCGCGGGCGAGCGGCGCGGCCTGATAGGTGATCCAGCATACTTCGGGTCGCGTTGACGCGCGCTTGACGCACTGTTAGAATGGGCTCCAGACACGGAGGCGGTGGATGCACGGACCGCGCAGACGGGGCGCGGTCGTCGGCGGCTCTGAAGGTGGGCGGTCACCATGAGGAGGACCATTGCGGCGCTGGCAGGCATTGTGGCCCTCGGCACAGCCGCGGCCTTCGTCGCCTCGCGCGAACGGCCTAAAGCCACCGACCAAAGGCCGGTGGCACGGCCGCTTACGGTGCGCGAGCCGGCCGTGGCTGGGCCATCAGGGTTCGGCTTCTATCCGGCGAACAGGGAGACGCTTGAGAAGGCCGTGCGGGGCCACCTGGGGCGCGCGCAGGCGGCGGACTTGCCCGGGAGGCTGGTCGCTCTCATTGCACCGCACGCCGGCTACGAGTACTGCGGCGATGTCATGGCCCACGCGTACAAATGCCTCAAGGGCCAGAGCTTCGACACCGTGGTCATCGTCGGCCCCAGTCACGGCGAGTACTTCCGAGGCGCGGCGCTCACGGATGCCGACGCCTGGCGGACGCCGCTTGGAATGGTGCCCATCGACACGGCGTTGTGCACCAAGCTGGCCAGAGCAAGTCGGGCGTTTTCCCCCTCCGGGAGGGCGCACGAGCGGGAGCACTCCCTCGAGGTGCAGGTACCGTTCCTGCAGGTCGTCTTGGGTGACTTCAAACTCCTTCCCATCGTCGTGTGGGACCGCTCGGCGGACGCGTGTGCTGCGATAGCCGAGACGCTGGCTTGTGCGCTTGCGGGACAGAACGTCCTGCTCATTGCCAGCACCGACATGTCCCACTATCCTGTGTACGATGAGGCGAATGCCGTCGATAAGGCAACGCTCGAAGCCATCAAGAGCTTCGACGTTGCCAAGGTCTTCGCCGCCGACCGCGAGTTGATGGGCCGGGGCGTGGCGAATCTCGGATGCACGCTCTGTGGCTTCGCGCCCGTCGTCATCGTGATGGATGCGGCAAGGCGCCTCGGGGCAAACACCGTCACGGTACTCAAGTACGCCAATTCGGGCGATGCCGATCCCGCGATGCGCAGCCAATGCGTCGGCTACTGCGCCGTGGCCATCTCCGAACGCAAGCTCACCAGCGCGCAGCAAGGCGAGCTGCTGCGCGTGGCGCGGCGGACCCTGGAGGCAGCGCTCGCCCGCGGGCAACGCCCGGCTGCGGACAGGCAGGATCCGGCGCTCACGGAACCCCGCGCCGTCTTCGTGACGCTGAAAAAGCAGGGGCTGCTCCGCGGCTGCATTGGCTGCTTCGAACCAGACGCGCCACTCATAGAGCAGGTGCAGAACATGGCGATCAAGGCGGCGACGCGCGATCCGCGCTTCCCCCCGGTGCGCGCCGAGGAGCTCAAGGATATCGAAATCACCATCGAAGTGCTTTCTCCCATCCGCCCGGTGGCCTCGCCCAGCGAGATTCGCGTCGGGGAGCATGGCGTCATCGTGGTGCAGGGACTGCGTCGGGGGGTGTATCTGCCCAAAGTAGCCACGGAGCAGGGGTGGACACGGGAGCAGATGCTCACCTCGCTGTGCCGGAAGAAGGCCGGGATAAGCCCGAATGCCTGGCGCGACGGGGCGAAGCTGTATGTCTTCACGACGCAGAGCTTCTCGGAGCAAGACCTCGGCCACTCCCAGAGGACGGCCGGATAGTGACGATGGGCAAGAAGGACGATGATCACGCGCGGTCTGTCGAGGCGGCACGGTCTCTACGGACCACGCTCTCTCCCCGGAGGGCCAGGCGACGGCTGCTCTCGGCCGCGGCCGGGATGGCCGCGGCGCTCGTGGGCTGTGGACGAGAGGGCCCAGACGTGCAGGCACGGGACGTGAGTGCCCGCACATCGCGCGCTGTGAGCGCCCCTCCGGGCGCCAACCCGGACACATCGGGGAGATCACGTGTGGTGGTGGTGCGGGACACGAGGGCGCTGGATGCCGCGGGGCGGGTCAATGGGGAGGTTGTGGCGGCCATGCTCGAGACGGCCATGCGGAAGGTCTCCGGCGCCGACTCGCCGGCGGACGCATGGCGGACGTATGTGGAGCCGCGCGACATCGTGGCCATAAAGGTGAACTGCCTCGGCGGAGCATCGCTCTGCACCCACCCGGCGCTCGTGGATCACATCGTGGACGGCATGCGCCGAGCCGGGGTAGATGCAGACCGCATAATCATCTACGACAGGATGACGAGCGAGCTGCAGGAGTGCGGCTTCACCATCAGGATGCGCGGCGTGCGGAGCGGACGGGCAGGCCCACAGTGTTACGGCACCGATGCTGTGGGATACGATACAGAGCCCACCGTCGTCATGTCTACGGGGTCCTGCTTCAGCCGCATCATCTCGCAGCAGTGCAGCGCCATCGTGAACGCGCCGATACTCAAGGACCACGACGGCGCCGGCATCACGTGCGCGCTGAAGAACCACTTCGGGTCGATAAACAACCCCAACAAGCTCCACACCGACCACTGCGATCCGCACATCGCCGACATCAACTGTGCGCCGGTGCTGCGAAACAAGCAGCGCATCACCGTTTGCGACGCGCTGATGGTCTGCTATGAGGGCGGTCCGGCATACAAGCCTCGGACGACGGTGCCCTATGGCGCCATTCTGGTGAGCACCGATCCGGTCGCTCTGGATGCGATGGGGCTGCGGATTATCGAGGATCTGCGTAAGGAGAAGGGCCTGGAGCCCATCAGCAGCCAGGAGCGGGCACCGACGTACATCGCGACGGCGGCCGATGCGGACCACCGGTTGGGCACCGATCGCCTGGAGAACATAGAGCTTGTGGAGGCTTCGGTGACGGTCTAGCCGTAGGAGGGACTTCAGCGGAGCTATCATTGTCTAAGGGACCGGGTGGCACGGCTTGCTCGTCAAGCCGTGTGTCTGCGGGCAGCCCGAACCCACGGGTAGCAAGCTACCCGTGCCACCCTTGTTTGGGGCGCCATGTGCTATGACTGAGAAGCTGACTCGGCGGGAGATGTTCAGGGAGACGCTGCGGCGCGGGATCGCCCTTGGCCTGTGTCCGGCCGCGGCAGCGGCGTCCGCCGGCGGCCGGGCCCAGGCGGCCGCGGGGAAGTCGCGGCTGACCTTCTATCCGGCGCGGCACTACGACAAGCTGGACGGCAAGAAGATCAAATGCACGCTGTGCCCGAAGGATTGCGTCGTCGGCGATAGGGAGCGGGGCTTCTGCGGCGCCCGAGAGAACCGGGACGGGACGTACTACACTCTCGTCTGGGGCCAAGTGGTGGCGCTCAACATCGACCCCATCGAGAAGAAGCCCTTCTTCCACTTCCTGCCGGGCGACCGGGCCTTCTCCATCGCAACCGCCGGCTGCAACATGGACTGCAAAGATTGCCAGAACTGGGAGATCTCGCAAGCTCGCCCGGAGCAGATTGAACGCGTCTACGTCATGCCGCCCAAGGACGTGGTCAGCTCCGCCGTGAAGTACCACGCCCCCATCATCGCCTACACGTACAGCGAGCCGGTGATCTTCTACGAGTTCATGCTCGAGACGGCCTACGAGGGGCACAAGCAGGGCGTCAAGAGCGTCATGGTCTCCAACGGCTACATCCACGAGAAACCGATGCGTGAGGTGTGCAAGCACCTGGACGCGGTGAAGATCGATCTCAAGGGGTTCAACGAGGAGTTCTACAAGAAGTACTGCGTCGCCGAGCTACGCCCAGTGCTCGACACTATCAAGCTGGTCCACTCCCTGGGCAAGTGGCTGGAGCTGGTGTACCTCGTGGTGCCGACGCTCAACGACGATGCGGCCCAGATCAAGTCAATGTGCCGCTGGTTGGTCAAAGCGATCGGCCTGGACGTGCCGATCCACTTCTCCCGCTTCACGCCCGCCTACCAGCTTAAGAATCTCCCGCCGACGCCGCAGAAGACCCTGGAGCGCTGTCACGCCATCGCCCGGGAGGCGGGCATGCGCTACGTGTACGTGGGGAACGTGCCGGGGCACAAGTACGAGAACACCTTCTGCCCCGGGTGCGGCAAGATCGTTGTCGCACGGCGGTGGTACGAGGTCGTGGGCGTCCACCTGAATAACGGCAAGTGCAAGCACTGCGGACACAACATACCCGGGGTGTGGAGTTAATGTACGCGACGTGGGCCGCCAGGGGGCCGCACCCGTCTTGGGCGGCCCGGTGGCCTGCGGCACACGGGGGCCGATAAGTGAGTGGGGCTCAGCGACACAGGACGCAGCCCCGCCGGGCACGGTCCGCAGAGCCGCTGGCGTTCTTCACAGCGCTCGCGGCCATCGGCTTCACCTCGCTGCTACTGCAGATAATCCTCACGCGAGAGCTCCTCGTCTCCTTCTTCGGCAACGAGCTGTGCATTGGCCTCATACTCATTGACTGGCTCCTCCTGGTCGCGCTCGGCAGCGGACCGCTCGGGGGGCTGATACTGCGTTGGCGCCCGGGCTATGGCACCTTCGTCGTCATCCAGGTCCTCGTCGGCGTTGTGTTGCCGGTGGCGGTGTTTCTGAGCCGGCGCGTGGGCGCCGGAGCCATGTTCCCCGGCGAGGTCGTCGGACCGGCGACCACCCTCCTGCGCGCCGCGGCGGTGCTTTCCACCTGCTGTGTCCTGCTTGGCCTGCAATTCGCCGTTGGCTGCGCGATAGCGCGTGCCAGTGCGGGCGCAGCCGGTAACAGTGCGGATCACGTCCCGGCGGTCAGCCGCGTGTACGTGCTCGAGTCCCTGGGAGCTGTGCTTGGAGGCCTTCTTTTCCACTATTGGCTCGCGGACCATCTCCAGCCGATGCGAGCCGTACTGCTGCTGGGAGCGGCCAATGCCGCGTGTGCCTGCGCCGTGGCGCTCGCGCATCTGGCCGGCTCCGCTCGCATCGGGTTTGGAGTGACGGCGGGGGCCGTCGCTGCATTGCTTGCAGCCGCCGGCGTTCTTCCCCCGGCAAACCGTCTGGCCTGGGCATCCCTCACGTCGCGCTGGCGAGGTTTCGAACTCGTCGCCTCGGAGAACTCGCGCTACGGCAACCTCGCCGTCACCGCCGCCGACGCGCAGCGCAGCTTCTTTCAGGACGGCCTGCTGATGTTTACCACGGAGGACTGGCAGGCCAACGAGGAGCTGGCGCACCTGACCCTTCTTCAGCATCCGCAGCCGAGGCGCGTGCTCCTGGTGTCCGGTGGGCTCGGAGGAGCACTGGGCCAGATGCTTCAGCACCCCGTGGAGCAGCTCGACTATGTGGAGCTGGACGCGCGCGTGGTGCCTCTGGCGGAAGCGCACCTGCCGGAAGAGCTGAAACGCCCGCTGGCCGACCCCCGTGTCACCGTGCACTTCGTGGATGGGCGAAGATTCATCAGGCAGAGGACGCAGAAGTACGACGTCATCGTGGTGAGCCTCCCGGATCCCTACACCGCCATGCTGAACCGGTTCTACACCGAGCAGTTCTTCCGCGAGGCCGCCGCGGCGCTGCGCCCCGGCGGCATCTTCTGTACGAATCTCTCGTCGTCAGAGTCGTTCCTCACGGGCGCGCGCCAGCTTCTGCACGCCAGTGTCTATAGAGCGCTGCAGGGCACATTTGCCGACGTGTTCGTCATCCCCGGAGCGGTGACGCATTTCCTCTGCGCCCGCGAAGAGGGCATCCTCAGCGCCGACCCCGATCTACTCTCGCAGCGGTTCGCGGCGCGCGAGCTGCAGTGCGACTTCATGTCGCCGTTCTGGATCGGGGAGAAGCTGCTGCCGTTCCGGCGCGACCAGATCATGGCCGCCCTTCAGGCTGCCGAGCACACGCAGGCCAACGAGGACTTCCGCCCGATCACGTACTACTACTTCCTGCGCCTCTGGGTGCGCCAGTTCTCCCCCGGCCTCGCCGACGCCCTCGGCTCAGTGGGCCGGGCCGCAGCGTGGGTCGTGGGCATCGCCCTCGGGGCGGCCGTCATCCTGGCCGGCAGCCTGTGGTGGTGGCGGAGCTACGACAGCATCGCCGTTGTCGGCGCCCTCGCGGCAACGGGCCTCGCGGAGATGGGCGTGTCGCTGATCGTGCTCTTCGCCTTTCAGGTGATCGCCGGCTACATCTTTTTCCAGCTCGGCATACTCACTACGCTCTTCATGGCGGGGCTGGCGGCCGGAGCAGCCGGCGGTCGGTGGGGGACGGGGGCCGGTCCCAAGCTGTCGGCGCTGCTGTTCGCCGGGTGTCTCGCCGCCCTCACCGGGCTGTGCCTGGCATTGCCACTGGTTCTGACGCTCCTGCAGGCCCGCCCGGCATTGGCGAACACGGTGCTCGGGGCCGTAGCCTTTACGGCCGGCGCGCTCGGAGGGTGCGCCTTCCCCCTGGCCATCGGGCTGACGGCGCGCAGCGGCGCCGACACTGCCCGCATAGCAGCAGCCCTGTACGCTGCCGATCTGCTGGGCGCCGCCTTCGGCGCGCTGCTGGTCACGCTGGCCGGCCTTCCGGCGCTGGGCCTGATGGCGACCTGCAAGGTCCTGGGCCTTCTCGTCCTGGCAGGCCTCGTCCTGGTCATTCCGTCGGTGTGCCGCGCCGTCCGAGGTCGTCCAGGCGTCGAGGCGCCTTAGGCTACAGCATGGGGGAACGTTCACTCCCCGGCGCGTCCGGATCAGGCGATGCGGGGGCGCGGGCCGAGGCAGGAACGCGTCACTCTGCAGGCGAAGAAGGCGACCCACGTACTGTCAATCTATCCGGCAGTTCGCCATGGCCCGGTGGGCCACCCGGAAACGATGAAGATTGCTGTGCTGGCCCATCTGTCAGGGATCGACAGAGGGACGGCAGCGAGCCACAGGTACTCGCCTACAGAAAGGCACACGACCAAATCTTCAAAGCAGTGGCGGAGTCTCCGCCCCATGGAGGCATAGCGACCGACAGGGTTGTTCAGTACTGCGGCACCGAGAGAAGCCCACCAGGGGAGTAGGCAGTGAGTCCTGAAGCACCCGCGGACCGCGGACGGTCCGCTGCCGATTCGCATCGCATAATGGTCATCGGCCTCGATGGCGCCGGGTTCGATGTCATAGGCCCTCTGCTGGCGGAGGGCCGCATGCCGAACCTGGCCCGTCTGCAGCACACCGGCGTGTGGGGCTCTTTGCGATCCATCTATCCGCCGCTCTCGGCCATCGCCTGGCCGTCTTTCTACACGGGCGTGGGGCCGGGCAAGCACGGAGTCTTCGGCTTCTCGCACTTCCATCCCGCCACCTACGGGCGCTCCCTCGCGAACGCCGGGAGCGTTGCCGCTCCGGCGATGTGGTCCCTGCTGTCGGAGCTGGGCAAGCGCAGCGTGGTCGTGAACGTCCCAATGACGTATCCGCCGGCGCCACTGAAGGGGGCTCTGGTCAGCGGGCTCCTGGCGCCGCACCCGCGCTCCAGCTTCACCTACCCCGACGAGCTGCGCGACGAGCTGGCCACCGAGGTGGGCAATCTCATGCCCGACCCCAGCCGCACCCGTCTGCTCCGGCGCACCGTGCGGGGCGCGCTGGCGTGGCTGGGCTCTGCCACCGAAGTGCGGAAGCGCATGTTCGTGCACCTGATGCGGCGAGAGCCGTGGGACTTGTTCGTCGGGGTGTTTCGGACGACGGATGTCGTGCAGCACGCCTTCCTCGGCAAGGCCACCCGCTCGCCGGAGCCGCCGTATCAGATGGAGCGCCGCGGCGGGCGCATCATCGCCGGCCACTACGAGCAGGTGGACGCGGCCATCGGGGAGCTGCTGGCCGAAGCGCCGCCGGACACGTCGGTCATCGTCATGTCTGACCACGGGGCCAACGTCAAGAGGCACACATTCTTCACCAACGAGTGGCTGGCGGATCTGGGCCTGCTGAAGTGGTCGCGCTGGCCATTGTTCGGCGAGAGCGGCGGCGCCGTGAAGCACGTGACCGTGGGGCGCCAGCTGCAGAGCCTGCGCATGGCGTGGGTCGGGAAGCTGCTGCCGGCGCACTGGCTCGATAAGGAGATAGCCGTTCCGCGCGAGTCCACTATCCTGCACCTGGGTCGGTCGATAGACTGGGATCGAACGCACGCCTTCTGCGATCCCGTAATGCCGGAGGGCATCAGGATCAATCTCCGTGGCCGCGAGCGCGACGGCATTGTGGAGCCGGGCGAGGACTGCGAGCGCGTCCTGTCCGACATCCTCCAGGCCGCCCGGGAGAGCACGGCCGACGAGACGGGAGGGCCGATGTTTGCGGCCGTACGGCGCGAGGAGCTATACGACGGGCCGTATCTGGATGAAGCCCCGGACATGGTGCTGATCACTGAGGATCTCTCCGTGCGCCGCGAGCCGTGCCGGAGCGGATACGTGCGGCCTGCCAGGGGGCTGCTGCGGGCCGGACACAGCAGCGACGGCATTCTCGTGGCGTCCGGGCCGGCATTCGCAAGCTCCGATGAGCCGGTTGAGGCTTCCATCGTGGACTTGGCGCCCACGATCCTGTACCTGCTTGGCGCGGCGGTGCCGGAGGACACTGATGGTCGGGTGCTCACGGAGCTCCTGCAGGCGGAGCTGACGAGGGAGCGGGCCGTGGAGTACGCGGCGCACCCGGAGACTACAGAGCGCCGTGTGGCAAAGCCGACGGAGCCGATGGACGAGCGAGTGCTGAAGCGCCTCAAAGACCTGGGATACCTCTGAGCCACAGCCGGCGACGCCGCGGGCCGCCCCCCCTTGACGCGCACGTGGGCACCCGGTAGCATGTCGCCGCACCGCAGCGCATCCCACGCAAGAACGGACGACGTCCAGCATGGAGGCGGACGCAAGCAGAGAAGAGCCCACGCGCGTCATGGTCATCGGGCTCGACGGGGCCAGCTTCGACATCATCGACCCACTCATCGCAGCCGGGCGTCTGCCCGTTCTGGCCCAGCTCACAGCCGCCGGCGCCGCCGCTGTGCTGGAGTCGCCGGTTCCGCCCATGTCGCCCATCGCATGGCCGGCATTTTACACGGGCGTTGGCCCCGGCAAGCACGGCGTGTTCGGATTCACCGAGTTCATCCCGGCGACGTATCAAGAGGTGCTCGTCTCGTCCCAGAGCGTCCGCGTGGCCCCATTCTGGCACATCCTGGGCGAACGCGACAAGCGCACCATCGTGATGAACCTCCCGATGACCTTTCCACCCGCGCCGCTCGAGGGGGCCATGGTCACCGGCGTGCTGACGCCCCACAGCGAGTCGCGCTGCACGTACCCGGATGGCCTCCGCGCGGAGCTCGAAGGGGCCGTCGGCGCCCTCATACCCGATCCGACCGTGCGGGCCCTGCGCCGCGCGCCACGGAATTCGGTGCTCGAGCGCCTCCAGGCAAGCGTCGATCTGCGCACCCGCGCGGCGCTGCACGTCATGGCATCCGAGCGCTGGGACCTGTGCATTGCCGTCTTCTACACGACGGACGTGGTGCAGCACGCCTTTCTGGGCGATGCTGCGCCCGCCCCGGGGTCGGTGCGCGAGCTGGGGGGCGATGCCGGGCACATAATCGAGGAGCACTACCGGCAGGTGGACGAGGCCATCGGCCGACTGCTCGAGCATGTCGGCGACGGCTGCACCGTATTCGTAATGTCGGATCACGGGGTCACCGTAAAGCGCGAGTGGCTGTGCGTGAGCGAGTGGCTGGCCCAACGCGGCCTGCTGACCTGGTCCCGCTGGCCGGGCGGTGGGAGCCATCGCTTCGCCATGCGCCGCAAGACGGTCGGGCGCACGCTCGCCGGGCTGCGGTTGAGTGCGCTGGCGAAGCTGCTGCCGCGGCGTCTGCTGGAGGCGCAGATCCCACTGCCGCGCTGGAGCCAGCTTCGGCTGTCGCGTCGCGGCGTGAACTGGCGGCGAAGCCGTGCGTTCGTTGATCCAAGCATGCGCGACGGGATCCGGATAAACCTCAAAGGCCGTGAGGGCCACGGCACCGTCGAGCCGGGCGCGGAGTACGAAGCTGTGCGCGCCGAGATCGCCGACGGCCTTCTGGGATTCACCGACCCGGAGACAGGCGCGCCCGTGTTCGAGCGCGTGTATCGCCGGGAGGAGCTGTACTCGGGAGACTATGTGGAGCGGGCGCCCGATCTCATCCTGGCAGCGCACGGGCAGCAAGTGCGGCCGACGTGGGAATCGAATCGCGGCCAGCTCTTCAAGCCCGCGCGGGGGCCCGACGGCGCCGAGCACACGTGTGACGGCATACTCATAGCCGCCGGGCCGGGGATCCCACATTCAGCCGAACGGGGGAGAGCGGCCATCGTGGACCTGGCGCCAACGATCCTGTACCTGCTCGGCGCGCCCATCCCGGAGAACCTCGACGGTCGGGTGCTCACCGAGCTCATGCAGCCGGAGCTTACGGCCGCGCGCCCGGCGGAGTATGCGGCGGAGCCCCGTCGCCCCCAGCGGCGCTCAGAGCAGCCCGCGGACACTTCTGACGAGCGGGTGCTGCAGAGGCTGCGCGACCTCGGGTACCTCTGATGCAGCTATGAAAGCCCGGCAATCCGCGAACGACGCCCGCGACGACTCTGCCCGCGCTGCGCCGCCCCGGCAACGGCCGGGCGAGCCGATCAGTTCTCGAGCGGCGGCGGCTGGCATTTCGCCGTCGCGCATCCTCATCGTGAAGCTGACATCGGTCGGCGACGTTCTGCATGCGTTCCCGGCTGTCACGGCCATCCGGCGCCGATTCCCAGAGGCGCACCTCGCCTGGCTGGTGGACTACCGCGCCGCTGATGTCGTGGCGATGAGTCCCGACGTGGACGAGATCATCGCACTCGGAGCCCCCCGGGAGGGGGGCGCCTTCGGCAGGCCGACCTTCGCTGAGCACCTGGGGGCGCTGCGGGAAGTACGCGCGCACCGCTTCGACGTCGTGGTAGACATGCAGGGGCTGCTGAAGAGTGGCGCGTTTACGTACCTGAGCGGCGCGGGAGTGCGCATCGGCTTCGGCGACGCGCGAATCGGGAACCGTTGGGCCACTAACGTGAAGCTGCGCAGCCTCGAGCCGGGGCTGCACGCGACTGAGGCGTACTGCGCGTTCGCCACGGTGCTCGGCGCGGAGCCGCGCCGCCACGAGTTCAGGATGTGCGTGCCCGACGCGGATGCCAGGGCTTCAGAGCAACTCCTTGCGCAGGAGGGCGTGGCGACCGACGCTGCGATGGCGGCTATCGTGCCGGGGTCGGCCTGGCCAAGCAAACGGTGGCCACCGGAGCACTTTGCCGAGCTCTCAGCGTGCCTGGGGACGCAGCATGGTATGAGGGTCATCGTGCTGGGGCACCGAGACGATGCGGAGGCAGCAGATCTGATCGTTGATCGCTGTTCGCAGGACGCTGCTTCGCTCGCGGGCAAGACGACGCTGGGCCAGGCGATCGCCGTCGCGGCGCGCTGCAAGCTGGTGATCGGCGGCGACACCGGGCTGGTGCAGGTCGCGGCGGCGATGGGTGTACCAACGGTCGCCATCTACGGGCCGACTGATCCGGCGCTCACCGGGCCCATCGGGCCTCGGGTGCGCGTGATGCAGAACAAGGTGGACTGCTGGCCGTGTCGCGAGAGACGCTGCGAGCACTGGGAATGCATGCGCGAACTGAGGCCGGAGACAGTGTGCGAGGCAGCGGCCGAGCTCCTCGACGTTGGCACGGGCGCATCATCGTGAAGCATCCGCAAGACATCGGGCATTTGTGAGGGAATTATGCCAGCGCCGTACCGGGCGAAGACAGCCTACGACGATGGCGCCGCGTACGATGCGCATCGCCACGGCAGCTTCCGGCATCGGCTCATCCGCCGCAAAGAGGACGCGGCGCTTGCCGAGTACATCTCCCATCTTGGCGCCGACAACATGCTTCTGCTGGACGTGGCCTGTGGCACCGGGAATGCGCTGCGCGTCGCCTGCGGCATGGGCGCCGCCGCCATCGGACTCGACGTGTCCCTGGGGATGCTGCGCTCCGTTCCGGAGAAAGTCGGCGATGCAGAGCGGGGGGTCGCTCTGGTCGTCGGCGACGCGGAGCATCTGCCATTCGCGGACGCCGCCTTCGACTGTGTGAGCGCGTTTCGCCTCATCGCACATCTGCCACCGCAGGTCTGTGATACGGTGATGCAGGAGTTGGCCCGAACCACGTCCGATGCTGTCATCCTCACGCACAATCACTCCGTATGCCTGGAGTACGCCGTGCGCCGCCTGCTCGGGCTGTTCAAGTCCCGCAGCAGGCGCAAAGCCGCGCACCCGGCCGTCACCGTCGGGCAAATGCGCGCGCAGCTTCGGCGCGCCGGCCTGCGGCTGGAGACCCTCCGCTTTGTTGCCCCGCTGTGGCAGGAGGAGTGCATCGTCCTGGCCCGCAAGAGACCGTAGGCTCCAACGTGTTCCCCGGTCTCCCTGGCATCAGGTCGGCCGTCAGCTTGGGAACGTGGAGGCGGCATTACGAAAGTCGCCGACGGATTTCGTCAGATAGCGCCGGTTTTGCGATGGCATGCCGCTGGCGGCGGACGAAGCCCAGCAGCTCAAGGCGCCGGCGTCGGCGGAGGAATCCAGCGGCAATGCCCCAGCTCTCCGGGTTCTCGTAGCCCTGCATCATCTCATCCAGCGCGCCCGGGACCTGCTCCCGAGGCATGAAGCGCAGCACGCGATAGGCGAACAGCGCCAGCTCGCGCCCCATCAGCTCGGCCACCGGCATGCCCCTGGAGAGCGGGTCGTCCAGGTCCACGAACACCGGCACGTCGCCGGAAATGACGATGTTGCGAAGGTGCGGGTCCTGGTGCAGGAGGCCGCGGCCGTTCCCCGGCTCCGGGCACCGGAGCGCGGCGCGATGACGCTCCCGCATGTGCGCCAGCGCCAGCATGACCGGCGCCATGTCGGCGGGTCGTGTGCCCCAGTCGCTGCCCATTGCCTGCCGGAGCAGCAGCCCTTCGACGTATCGGTAGATGATGAAATCGTCCTCGGGGCGCGACACGAGAGCGGGAACGTTGTGCTCGAATCCGTACTTCGTCCAGACGTGGACGGCCTCGTGAAAACGCTCGATGCGCTCCCGTGGGCTCGCCGCTGGGCACGCCGGATCGCCGTCGATGACGCTGTGCTTCCAGGCTGAGAGACGGGCCTTCAGCAGGGCGACAGGGGAGCCGGGCAGGCGCTTCAGCACGTAGGCATCCCCGCTGTCGCGCACGATTTGTGCAGTGCCCGTTCCGCCGTGAAGCGGCGTCGTCGCCGCGCTGCCGGTATCGGCTGCGGCCAGCAGCCGGCAGCATAGCTCACGCCTATTTGTGGCTTCCGTGGTCACATCGCGCATGGGGATACTCGGGCGACGCGTCCGGCCGCGGGCTGCGGTGGCAGCATTACGGGCGCAGGAGGGCGACAAGGCATGCAGGCAGGGATGCCTGCGCTCCCGGCCAGCAACGATGTGCCCGATGCCGGGAGCGCAGGCCCCTGTCTGAAGCGGGGTCCCGTACGGGACTTCCAGCCTGCAGTGATATGTTTTCCTATAGATGAGCTAGGCGTCCTCATCCAGGGGCAATGCCGGCTGCTCCGTGGCACGTGGCGGCGCCAGGCTGAGATGCTCGTACGCTCGCGATGTCGCGCACCGGCCCGCCCGGGTCCGCGTCACGAAGCCGATCTTAAGCAGGAAGGGCTCCACCACATCGGTGAGCGTATCCACTTCCTGATTCAGCGTCGCCGCGACAGCCTCGACGCCGACGGGCCCGCCGGCGTAGTACTCGATGATGGTGCGCAGGTACTTGCGGTCCTGCGGGTCGAGGCCCTCCTTATCGACCCCAAGTCCGTTGAGCGCGGCATCGGCCGCCCTGCGAGTGATGTTCCCGTCGCCCTTCACCTCGGCGTAGTCGCGAGCGCGGCGCAGGAGGCGGTTGGCCACCCTGGGCGTGCCCCGCGCCCGGCGGGCGATCTCCACGCCGCCCCCACTGTCGATCCGGACCCCGAGCATACTCGCGGAGCGCTGCACGATCAGTTCGAGCTGCTCGGGAGTGTAGAAATCGAGATGATGGAAGATGCCGAAGCGCTCCCGCAGCGGCGGCGTGAGCAGCCCGGCGCGCGTGGTGGCGCCGACGATGGTGAAGCGCTGCAGCGGGAGCTTTATGGTCTTGGCATATGGCCCTTTGTCCACGATGAAGTCGATATGGAAGTCCTCCATCGCCGGGTACAGGTACTCCTCGATGACGTTGGAGAGCCGATGCGCCTCGTCGATGAACAGCACGTCGCCGTGCTTGAGGTTGGTCAGGATCCCCACGAGGTCGCCCGGGCGCTCGAGGGCCGGTCCTGAGGTGGTCGTGATGTCCACGGCCATCTCGTTGGCGATGATGTGGGCCAGCGTGGTCTTGCCCAGCCCGGGCGGGCCGTCGAAGAGCACGTGCTCCAGCGGCTCCTTGCGCCGCTTCGCCGCCTCGATCGACAACGAGAGGTTGTCCACCAACTCCCGCTGCCCGACGTCGTAGTCGGCAAGCGTCCGGGGCCGCAGTGCGAGGCTGCGGTCCTCGTCCTCGGGGCGCTCCTCGCCGCTTACGATGCGTTCAGTCGTCACTGTGGGGTTTGCTCCGGAACACTTCCGTGATCAGTTCGTCGGCCGACTCGATTTTCTCCCCCGCGCGCGCCAGCGCCTCGCCGATCATCCGCAGGGCATCGGCCTGGCTGTAGCCGAGCTGCAGCAGGATCTCGAGCGCCTCGTCCTCCAGCTCCATCGCCTCGGCGCTGAAGCGCTCCGGGAGCGGTGCCTCCTCCTCGTCGATGCCCACGTACCGGCCCATCTTGCCCTGCAGCTTGGCGATGATGTCCCTGGCCTTCTGAGGGCCGATGCCCGGAAGCGTTTGCAGCCGCCTCGCGTCGCCCAGCTCGATGGCCCGGGCGATACCTGAGATGGGCGTGGTGAGCAGCTTGATGGCCGACTTGGCCCCGAGGCGGCCCACGGAGATGAGTTGCAGGAAGAACTCCCGCTGGGCCTCGCTCTCGAAGCCGATGAGTATGGCCACCGACTTTGACGGGTCGTTCTGCAGGTAGTAGTAGGTGACGAAGGTGACCTCGGCGCCATTGCCCAGCCGACGGAGCCGCTCGGCGAGCACGGGCGAGACCGTCACCTCGTATCCGACGCCGCTCACATCGACGAGGGCGATGTCCTCGTTGACCCCAAGCAGACTCCCATGAATGCGCCCGATCATCGCTCGGCCTCACGCGCCAGTGCGGCAACGATCGCCGGTGCCGCATCTGCGCGGCGCCGGCGCCCACTCGTCGCTATCCGCCTCGGGCCGGCATGGCAGATCGCCAGCGCCAGCGCGTCAGTTACGTCCGCCGGCGTCGGCGCTTTGGACAAGCCCAGGAGCTGGCACACCATCCGTTGGACTTGCTCCTTGCTCGCCGTGCCGTTGCCCGTGAGCGACTTCTTCACCCGTGTAGCAGTGTAGCTCTCGACGGGCACGCCGCTCGCGCCGGCCGCGAGGTAGATCACGCCCCGGGCGTGCCCCATCAGGATGGCCGTCCTCGGGTGCGTGTAGGTGGAGTAAAGCTCCTCGACGACGACAACGTCCGGCCGATGCTCGCCGATGACGCCGGCGATGCCGTCGTGGATCTTCGCCATCCGCTCCGCCAGCGGCTCGGAGGGCTTGGTGCGCACCACGCCGCCCTCCACGAGTCGCAGCCGGCCGTCGGCCGCCTCAATGATGCCGTAGCCGGTGATGTTGAGCCCAGGATCAATGCCGAGGATACGCGTGGAACGGCCCTCCCTTACGGTCAGGCGATTATAGCACGCGGGAATTGGCGGTGTAAAGCTGGGCCGGGCGAGCAGCGTCCCGGCGACACGATATCACGAAAAGGGGTTGTCTCCGACCGCCGATTTCTGTTCTAATAGGGCTGGGGCATGTCAGCGACGCCGTGGTCGAAAGCCACGCGCGTAATCCCGGTGTAGCGGAGGCTGCTCATGGCTGTCCGAATCGCCCTGGCTGTGAATGGGAAAAGACGAGCCGTCACTACTGACCCGCAGCGGCCGCTCCTGGATGTGCTGCGGGAAGACTTGGGCCTTACCGGCACCAAGTACGGCTGCGGCGAGGGGATGTGCGGCGCCTGCACGGTGTTGATGGACGGCAAACCGGTGCGGTCCTGTATTACGCCCGCAGCCGACGCCGCGGGCAAATCGATCACGACGATCGAGGGCCTCGCCGACGGTGGTCGCCTTCATCCCGTCCAGGAGGCGTTCCTCGCCGATGGGGTGCTGCAATGCGGCTACTGCGGGCCAGGCATGATCTTGACGGCGGTGGCCCTGCTGGACGAGAATCCTCGTCCCACTGATGAACAGATCGTCGAGGCGATGAACGGCAACATCTGCCGGTGCTGCGCGTACCCGGAGATCGTGGCCGCCATTCGCCGCGCCGCCGGCCAGGGGGCGGAGGTGAGCACCTCATGAATAGCGATTTCCGCAGCGACGAAATGCTCAATCCCGAGGGCGATTTGCTGGTCGAGGAGCGCCCCCACGAGCTGGCCCTCAGCCGCCGCGGCTTTCTGCAGCTCGTCGGCGCGGGTCTTCTCGTCACGGTGACGGAAGGCGCCGCCGTCGCTCAGCGCCGTCGAGGTGGGGCCCGAGGGGCGCGGACGGTTGCGGCCCGACTGCACATCGGAGAAGACGGCACCATCACGGTCATGACCGGGAAGGTCGAGTTGGGGCAAGGCGCCCGAGCCGAGATCACCCAGGCGGCCGCCGAAGAGCTGCGCGTGTCCCCGTACCGGATCCGGCTGGTGATGGGTGACACGGATCTCGTCCCCGATGATGGCGTGACCGCCGGCAGCAGGACGACGCCCTCGACCATCCCGGCGGTGCGCAAAGGCGCTGCAGCCGCTCGCAACATCCTGAGCGGGCGTGCGAGCCGGCAATGGCAGGTGGACCGCGACGCCCTGGAAGTGCGCGACGGCGCCATCACGCACCCGGCGACGAAGCGGCGCATTACCTACGCCGAGCTGGCCAGAACAAGCGAGGTCGCCACGGCATTCGAGGGCCCGACCCCCGACGACATGGAGGTGACGCCGGTAAACGAGTGGGAAGTGCTCGGCACTTCGCTTCCCAGGCCCAACGTTCGGGACATTGTGACCGGGGCCCATCGTTTTGCGTCCGACATTTCCCGCCCCGGCATGCTCTACGGCAAGGTCCTCCGCCCGCCATCGTACGGCGCGACGCTTTCCTCCATTGATCTCTCGAAGGCAAAGGCGATGGAGGGCGTGGTCGTGGTACGCGACGGGGACTTCGTGGGATGCGCAGCGCCGACATCGTTCCGCGCAGCGCAGGCCCTGGATGCCCTCGCCAAGGCGGCATCCTGGGAGCCCGTCTCACACCTCGCCAGCAGGGAGCTGTGGGCCCACCTGAAGGAGCACGCCTCCGGCGGACGCCCCAGTACCAGGGGCTCTGTCGAGGAGGGTTTGGCCGCTGCAGACAAGACCCTTAGCGCCGAGTATCACGTCGCCTACGTCCAGCACGCTGCCATGGAGCCCGGGGCCGCCGTCGCCGAGTGGAACGACGACAGGCTGACGGTATGGGTCGGCTCTCGGGGGCCCTTCGGAGTGCGGTCGCGATTGACGGAGGCGTTCGGCATTCCCCGCGAACGCGTGCGGGCCATTGTGCCCGACACGGGCGGCGCGTTCGGCATGAAGAGCGGGGACGACGCTGCCGTCGAAGCGGCCCGGTTGGCGAGGGCAGTCGGGCGCCCGGTCTCCCGGCGGTGGACGCGCGAGGAGGAGTTCACCTGGGCCTACTTCCGCCCGGCAGCACTCATTGAGATCCAGGCGGGCTTGGACGCAAAGGGCTCGATAGTTGCCTGGGATTTCACCAACATCAACTCGGGTCGAGCGGCTCTCGAGTCGCCGTACGATATTCCCAACGCCCGGGCTCTATACCAACGCTCAGATTCGCCCCTGCGTCAGGGATCGTACCGGTGCCTTGCGGCCACGGCGAACAACTTCGCCCGGGAGTGCTTCATGGACGAGCTCGCCGCCGCGGCCGGAGCCGATCCGTTGGCGTTCCGCCTCGGGCACATCGCCGACCCGCGCCTGCGGGCCGTTCTGGAAGCAGCCGCGAACCGATTCGACTGGGCACGGCGCAAGAAGTCAACGGATGCCGACGTGGGCGTCGGTCTCGCCTGCGGGACGGAAAAGGGCTCGTACGTGGCGGCGTGCGCGGAGGTGGCCGTCGATCGCAGACGCGGCACGATTGACGTTCGCCGGGTGTGCGAGGTGTTCGAATGCGGCGCCGTCCTGAATCCGGCCAATCTGCGCTCCCAGGTGTACGGGTGCATCATCATGGGCATGGGCGCCGCTCTGCGGGAGGAGATGGAGTTCGAGAACGGCAAGATCCTCAATGCCGCCTTCAGCAAGTACCGGGTGCCTCGGTTCAAGGATGTCCCCGAGCTCGACATCCATCTGCTCGACCGGTCCGACCTGCCCGCGGCCGGCGGCGGCGAGACGCCCATCATCGTCATCGCCCCGGCCATCGCCAACGCCGTCTTCGAGGCGACCGGCATCCGCGTACGATCAATGCCGATTCGGGTTGGGAAGTCCCAGCGGGGGTGAAGGCCACACTTGCCGAGAACGGGAATGCTGGGTCTGGAGGTCAGAGCTGCCGGGGAACGGTAGACTTCAAGGCTGGGGGACAGCCAGCGGAGACAGCATGATGGCAACGCGCAGAAGGGACCGCCAACCGACGCAGATGGAGGAGCTGCTTGGCGTGCTGCGCGCGCACCTGCCGGGGCTCCGAGAACGCTGGGCGGTGCGCAGCCTGTGGGCATTTGGTTCCTTCGTGCGGGGTGAAGCAACCACGGGAAGCGAGCTGGACCTGTCGGCGGAGTTCGATCAGGCACCGACGCTGTTCGAGTTCGTGCGTCTCGAGCGCCACATCCGCGAATTGCTCGGAGTCAAGGTTGACCTCGTCATGAGGACGGCGCTCAAGCCGGCCATCGGCGCTCGCATTCTGGAGGAGGCTGTGCCGGTGTGAGCGCGGGGCGGGAGTTCGTGGACTACCTGGCCGACATTCTGGACGCGGCGGAGAAGGCGGAGCAGTCATCATGGCGCGGTGTGCGCCACTCTGAAACGATGAAGATCTCCCCGCTGAGGTTCGCGGGCTCTGTCTACTGAGGCAAGCGACTCCGCCGAAGCGGCTATGTCGCTCGCGCGAAGGCGGAAGGCCGGCGGGGAACTCGTGCTTCGCAGCGGGCCGCTTGCTACTCTGCGAAGTAGCGAAGACACTTCGCTACGTAGCACGAGTCGCAGAGTAGTAGGGCATCCCCGCCCTACAATAACGGCCCGTTGCCGGAATCTTCGGGGTAGGCCCTCAGTGGCACGCAGCGCCGGCCTGCCTGCCGATAAGGGGGCATTGGGCATGCACGGTGAAACAGGGGCGTGACCTTGTGGCCGCCAGGAACAGCGAACGATGGCGCGCCGCTCAGGCCCACGAGATGGTGTGGTGGCGTCGGCGCGGGGACCAGTTCGAGCTTGCGCAGGCGGCGGATCGCATCAGGGCGAGGGCCGCGGCTCTGGCCGAAAAGCTGTCGCCGCACGTGCCACTGACCGAAGAAACGAAGACCCTCGACATTGGCTGCGGGCCCGAGCCCGAGATTTGCGACCTCCCGGGTCGCCGTTATGCACTCGATCCGCTCGCACACTTCTTTCAGCGCCAATTCCGCCATAGCCTGAGCGATCAGGTGGCTTGGGTCGAAGGGATCGGGGAGGATCTCCCGTGGAGGGACGGCGCCTTCGACGTCGTCTTGTGCCTCAACGTGCTCGACCATACTTGGGAGCCGAGGATGGCTGTTCGCGAGCTCCTCAGAGTCACCCGAGCCGGCGGCCACTGTCTCTTGGAGGTAAATTGTCTCGCCAATGTCGCTTACTGGGCTCATCGACTTGCCGGACGTTGGACCGATCCCGAGCACCCACACTCCTTCACCGAGCAGCATCTGCGCGCTCTGCTGCTGGGGGAGGCAGTTGGCGGCCATGTGTTCCGACTCGTGGACCGATGGGCCGCCCGGGCGCGCAGAGGGGGGCTCAAGGGCACTCCCCTCCTGAAGCGCATCGCCCGGGCGTTGTGCCCAGGTCGCAACCGCGTGGAGTACCTGATGGAGAAAGTGCCACGATGACGGTGGCGGACGCGACACGCAAATGGGCGAGCAGGGCCGACGTTCGACCTCAGTATTGCCGCGCGAACTCGTGATACAGCGCCGCGAGCTGCTGCACCGTGCGGTCGAGCGTGAACCTCGCCAGGAGCCTCCGCCGGCCCGCGACGCCCATCTTCACGCGCATGTCGTCGTCTCGCAACAGGGTCAGCATCGCGTCTGAGAGCTTGTCAGGATCTCCCGGCGGCACCATCAGGCCCGTCACACCGTGCTCCACCAGTATTGCATTGTCACCCACATTCGTGGCGACGACGGGCAGTTGGCAGCCCATCGCCTCGAGGACCGACATGGGGCAGGCCTCCCAGTCGCTGCTGAGCACGAAGAGGTCGGCGGCGTTGTACATGAGCGGCATCTGCTCGCACCGGCCCCACAACGTCACGTGCTCCGTCAAGCCGGACGCCCGCATCTGAGCTTGGAGCGAAGCGTGCAGTTCGCCTTCGCCAACGATGACGGCGCGCACGTCCGCAATCCCCGCGACGACCCTCCGCATGGCCGCGATGAGAGTGTGGAAGGCCTTCTCTGGGACGAGCCGCCCAACGGCGAGGACGACGGATCCAGCGCCCTCGATCTGTCGGCGCAGCCGCTCGACATCTGGCCCGGTCTGGGGCCGGAACACCTCCGGGTTCACTCCGTTGCGGATCACACGTAGCTGCGCCCCATCGATCCCCTTGCCCATCAAGTAGCGATGCGCCGCCTCCGAGACGGTGATGGTGCAGTCGTCCATCCGGGTGGTCCCGGTATGCAGCCTGCGGCCGATGCTGCGCTCTCTCCCGGACCAGCCCAGATGGTTTGACGTGATCAACGGCGGTCGTCCGGACATGCGCACAGCAAAGCGCGTGGCGATGTCGGCGTGAGTGAGGTGGGAATGAACCACGTCGGGCTTGAGGCGGCGAATGAGCCTGGCGACATCAAACATGCACCATGGCGAGAGGCGCCCGTTCTTCGAGAGGTCGTGCACGGGGATGTTGAGGCGCTGATAGTAGGGAATATCGTCTCGCGGGTCCATCAACACGGCGAGGTGAACTTCGAAATCCGCTGCCAGTGCCGGCAATACGTTACGCAGCAGAGACTGCGCCCCTCCGCCCAGCCGCAGCTCCGAGATCACGGTCAGTACACGGGGGCGGCTCCTCATCGGCTCGCGGCGCCCCCACACTGCGGCAGCTCCTCCGGTATCGGGCCGGGATCAGGGCAGAGGAGGCTTCGCGTGGGCCCGGCGGGGCAGCGCAGCTCATGCGCATACGCCCGAAGGATAGCAGCATACCGCGCGAGCTTCTCCCGCCGCCGCTGCCGCCACCCGGTGGCGGGAACGGGCAGCGCCCCCACAAGGACGTACCGCAACGCATAGCCGACCAGCCCGCTGACACCCACCAGTACGGCCGGCAGCACGCCATGGTGTTTCCGGATGAACACGTACCGACCGCGCTCCAGTTCCCCCGCAAGGGCCGGGCGAATGCCCGTGCTCGAGGCTCCTCGGAGGTGGACCACCGAAGCATCGGGCAGGTAGCAGACGCGCCACCCCTTTTGCCACGCCCGGTACTGCCAGTCCATCTCATTGCTTTGCAGGAAGTACTCCTCGTCCATGAGTCCGACGTCCTCCAGAGCCCTGCGCCTGACCAGCACGAACGCTCCGACGACGTAGTCCGGCTCGCGGTACTGGTCCGGGTCCAACCGAGTGCCCCTCAGCTCCGCAGAGCGCACGCCGAGATTGACGAGGATGCGTCGTATCGGTCGAGGTACGGTACCGCAAACCCACATCGGCTCGCCGGCCTCGTCAACCTGCTTGCACCCGCACGCGGCCATATCCGGGTGCGCGTCCATGAACTCCACCAGCCGCTCCACGCTGCCCTCCGACACGAACACGTCGCTGTTCAGCCACAGCACGTAGCGGCTTTCGCTGCGGGCTGCCGCGAGGTTCGTGGCCACGGTGTGCCCCGCATTCCACCCCATCCGGACGATGCGCACGTCGGGGAACTCGGCTCGAATGCGCTGGACGGTGTCGTCGGTAGAGCCGTTGTCCATCAGCCAGAGCTCATACGAGACGCCGCGCACCCGCTCATGGAACGTGCGTACGCACTGCGCCGTCATCTCCGCAGTGTTATAGGAGACGAGCGCCACGGCGACGTCAACCACGAACATCACTCCTCGCATGGTCTCGCCTGTCAGGCCTGGACCGACACCCGAGGCTGGCGCCCTCGGCTGCATGTACGGCGAGCCAGTGCCCGGGCTGAGTCATTTGGGTGCCACCGCCATTGAGAGCCGCGTGCGAGCTGCTCCGCCCGCATTTCCCTGCTGTGCAGGCTCTGGCCTTCCGGCGCACGCGGCGCTGCGGCGACCCCTGCACGCTGGTCTACCGGGGAGGTAACCCGGGCGCGGCAAGCAGTGTATGCTCTATTGGCAGGCAGGAGGCTGGTGAGGGGGGTGTATCGGCGTGACGGATTCAGCATCTACCCGAACCGTTCGCTCGACCACAGCCAGCGGGGCGAAGGGCAAGGTATGAATGAGGGCGAACACGCCGGACATACGATGTGGTCGCCAGAGGTCCACCGGCCTGGGGCGAGCGACCAAACAGGAGGTGCACGCCGTGAGCGAAGCCACAGAGGAGTATCTCAAGGGCTTGCAGCTCGCGCTCAAGACCGAGCACGACGGCTATAGGTTCTACGTGGACACCGCTGCCAAGAGCGGCTCTGCTCTGGCAAAGGCGACGTTCGAGGGACTCGCCGCCGCCGAGCTGACGCACATCGAGGTGATCCAGAAGTACGACGCGGCCATTCGAAAGGGCGGCCGCTGGCCGGCGGGAGAAGGCGCTCCTTCGGAGCATCCGGACCTACCGGCGCGCATCGCGACGATTTTCAGCGAGGCCGCCAAGACCATCGACGCTGCAGTAGCTGAAGCAGCCGACGACACGGCAGCCTACAAGAAGGGGCTGGAGTTCGAGCGGAAGTCGTACGAGCTGTATAAGGACATGGCGGCGAAGACGGACGATAAGCGGGCGAAGCTCTTCTGCGAGTTCATGATGGTCGAGGAGGATCAGCACTACAAGATCCTGGACGAAACGCTGCAATTCCTCAACGAGCCGGCCGACTGGTTCGCCAAGTACGAGAGGCTTTTCTATACGGCGGGGTAGGGAATTCAGCGCAGCCACACGGGGCTGGCCCAAGCCATGTTGCCATCGCGCTGCACCAGCCGGACGTAGTAGTACACCCATTGGCCGTCCGGCGTGAGCACGTCCTCGAGGGGCGTCTCATCCACCCACTCGAACTGCAGCCGCCGCCCATCTCCGGGCGCGGTGTGAACGTCCAGCCCGTTGCGGACGATTACGGCGCGCTCGATGTCCGCCGTTCCGGCGGCGCGCACCGCGATGCGGCGAGGGCCTCGTTGTGCGGGGTCACTACAGTTGATCTCCCGACCCATAAGCTCGCCGTTCACACGGAAGTCCAGGAGGATGCGCACGCTCGTGGCGGCGTAGCATCGTCGATCCCACAGCGCCTCCCAAAGAGCCTCTCGGGTCAGCTCCTGGGCCAGTATGCACGTGATTCCGCCGGTGAGGAACTCATCGGCGTCGAGCCCTGATTGATTGCTGCGCTTGGAGGCCGGGCGGGCCCGGTGATTATCGGTGCCGCCGACAAAGCCCAGCCGGAGGCCGCGGGCGAGGGCATCCTGCACGGAGGAGCCAAAGCCGCCGAAGTGCACGCCCTCGGAGCCGACCTCGTCGCGCTCGAAGGAGCCGCGATTCTGGCAGATCTCGATGAGCCGCTCCCACCGCGGGTCGATAGTGGAAAGGTCCTGCGGGCCCCAGGCGGCGTAGCGATCGGTCTCGGAGTGCGTGTTGGTGTGATGCGAGATGACCATGGCCTGCTTCCCCTCCAGCGCCTCCCACAGCTCCGGCACGTCCCGCGCCGTCGGCGGCTCGTCGGACTCATCGAGCAGGTAGATGTTCTTGTGGCCCGTGCGAAAGCCGCGTTCGCACGCGGGCATGGTGACGAACTCATGTGGCGCGTTGTGCCGTGCGAACAGCTCCCTGTCCGTTTCCCACGTGCGACCCGAGTTCGTCACGGCGGTGAAGTCCAGGCCCCGATCGTCGCGGGCGTACAAGATGGCTTCCTGCGTGTCGCCGAGCATACCGCTGAGGGGCACGTGGCCCTGCCCGGTCATGACGTGCAGATCGCCGAAGTAGGCGTTGTAGTCTCGGTGAAAGCCGGGTTGGAGCGGGTTGCTGGTGCCGATCAGCTCGTGCGCGGCATCGAAGGCCGTCACGTACAATGGCTCCTCGAGCACCGGGCAGGGGAAGGTGAAGCTCGCGCGGCCATGGTCGTCGGCTGTGAGCGACAGCGATGCTGGCAGATCGGACACTGGAGGCGTTGCGCGGAACTCAAGCGTCCCGGCGAAGTCCCGCACGACGTTCTCGTACCGATCTTCAACGACCAGCACCGCCTTTGCCGGCTGGCCGTTGGCAGGCGGATGGCGCAGCGACACGCGGAAGCGATGCGGCGTGTCGGCCACGACCTGCACGGTCAACTCACCGGATACCGGCCGGTATCTTCCCGCAACCTGCCGCTCGACGGCGAAGCGGGCGTTGCCGACGGGATCGACGGACACGGCGAAGGGCAGCTCCGCCGCGTGGTCCTGCGCCCGGGCATGCAGGAAGCGTCCGCTGGTGTAACCGCCTGTTTCTCCCATCACCACGCGGATGATCTCCCCGGGCTCCACGCCCCGCCCGTACACGATCACCGTGATGGCGGGGTAGTTGGAGTGATGGTACGTGCGCGGGTGCTCGTTCTCGGTCATGACCTCCAGGAACAGGCCGGGACGCTCGGCGTAGGCGCTCGCCTTGCCCAAATCCCAGATGACGTTCCCCTGATGGGGCGGCACGATGCGCAGGCTGCCGCCGACGGGTATCCCGTGACGCCCGGCGCGATAGATGATCTCCCACGTCCCCGTCCGTCCGGCGCGGATGTTCCGCCGTGGGGTGATCTCAGCAAAGCCCCAGTCGTTTTCCAGCGCGCGTCGGTCTCGAGCAGACATGCACGTTCTCCTTCCTGATGAGGCACCTGGCACACGGAGGCCATGGACAACTCGACGGCCGCGTGTGGGCGGGGAGGGCACTTCGGCCCCAGCGCGAGCGGACCCCGCCTGGTACTTTGAGACGATCGGCTTGGGGATGCGGCAACCCTCAGTGGCCCCCACGAAGATGCTCAGGCAGGTTCCGTGCGTTGTGGCGCTCCGCTATTGCTCGCCTCGCTCCTCCTCACGCCGAAACTCCTGCAGCCGCTCCTGGATGTAGAGCTGGTGCAGGTCCTCGACGGTTACTCGTACCGGCGACCGGCGCATGCTGGCAAGGAACTCGCCGTAGTGCTGAAGAAGAAAATTGCGCTCGTTCTCGCTGCGCGTTACCAGCGTGCAGCGCTCCTCGGGAAGCGGGCCGTCGCTCTCGGCAATGGTGACGAACTCGCTGGCGCGCACCCTCTGGCCCTTCACTTCAACGTGTAGGTCCCACTCGTCCCACCAGCGGTGAAACTCCGTGAAGAGCGGCGGATCAACCAGCACCATGATTACCGGATCTTCGCGCTCGATGCCTTCGCGCAGCGCCGTGTGAATCCGCTCCCGCATCTCTGCCGCGTCGGCGTCACTGATCGTCCGGGACATGTCCATCGCACCCTCGTCTAGCATTGTGTGGCGCAGGCTGCCGGCGGCTTCACTCGCGCAGGCATGCTGCCACAATAGCGGCTATGGCGCGTCGGCGACCTCAGAATGACCAAGTCTCCTTGTGGCGCTGCCTACAGCCCGGCAAAGCTTGCGAGCGAGACCATCTCCTGTCGTTCCGCGGCCGCGTTCGCGGCGAGTGAGACCGCGCAGGAGCGCATCGCGTCGTCGATGGGAGATCGTATTCGGCTCGCATCGCCAGACTCGATCGCCTTCACGAAGGCGCGGTCTAGCTCCAGCGTCGCATTGCCCTGCGGCTCAAAGCTCTGCCGGCAATCCGGAGCGAACGCCCGCATCGGTCCCCCGGGGTCGATGCGCAGCAGCAGCTCATCGGCGATGATCGCCAGCTCGGTTCCGGCAGGGATTCCCGGGAACAGCGCATAGGTGCTGTGCACGCTGCCCACGGCGCCGCTCTGGAAGGTCATCGTCACCGCACAGGCATCCCAGTTGTTGAAGCCGGGGACGTCCTGGCGGGTTACGTTGGTGTAGGCGGCGCTCACCGACTCCACCTCGCCGGCGAAAAGGCGACACAGATCGATGAGGTGCGTGACCTGATCCACCATCTGACCGCCCGCGAGGTCCTTGTCCTTGATCCACTCCACCAGTGGCACAGTCCAGTAGTAGTGCGCCGCCACCGCGGCTATCGGCCGCCCATCCAGCAGCCGCCGGGCTTCGTGCACGGTGGAGAGATGGCGGAGCTGATAGCCCACGGAGGCGATCACGCCCTGCTGCTGGACAGCCGCTGCCATTGCCTTCATGTCCTCGACGCTCAGCGCCAGCGGCTTTTCGATGAGCACGTGGATGCCGCGCTCAGCCGCCTCGATCGTCTGCTCCCGGTGCAATAGCGGGGGCGTGGTAATGAGGATGCCGTGCAGCTCGGTGGCGTCCAGCATCTCGTGAAAGTCAGTGTAGACGAGTCCGCCGAACTGCGCCGCGCGCTTCCGGGCAAGCTCTTCCCGCACATCGCAGATGGCAGTTATCTCCGCCTCGGGGATTTGGTGTAGTGCTTCCAGGTGCTCGCCGGCACGTCTGCCCGCGCCGACGATGCCGAGGCAAATACCCACAAGTCAACGCCCCTTGAATGCGTCCGATGTGGCCGGCTCAGCGAAGCGACCGCAAGATGGCCATCAGCCTGTTCTTGGCAGCTTGCCGGTGCTCGCCGAAGGGTCCCAGGCGCAGCGCGGCGAGGCGCTCGCGGATGCGCTCCTTGCGCTCGGCAGCCGGCGCGGCGTCCAGTTTGCCGAGTGACTCGGCAGCGGCAACGCCGGCCAGTCGGCCCTCGTCCATCGCGGTGTTAGCTTCTTCCACCCCCGCGAGGTCTCCTGCGACGTAGATGCTCCGCACGGATGTCTCCATGTTCTCATCGTGGAGTGGCACGTGTCCACCGAGCTCGGGTACGTAGGCCAAGCGGCACTCAGCCATGTGCGCCAGCTCCACGAGGGGCGAGAGGCCCACGGCAATGCAGATGCAATCGACATCGAAGGTCAGCGGCTCGCCCCCGCTGTGATCCAACTGCCTGACCACGGCGCGCTCGACCTTGCCGTTTCCGCCGGCCTCGGCGACGGTGTGGCGCAGGAGGATGGGCACGCCAGTGCGCATGAGCTTCGCCGCGTGGATCATGTAGCCGGTAACGTGCTCAGCGGCTTCCACGAGCGCGACCACTTCCGCGCCGGCTTGGCGGAGCTGGAAGCCAACTATCAAACCCACGTTGCCGGCCCCCACGATGAGCACGCGCCTCCCGGGCAGTACACGGTGCACATGCATGATCGTTTGCGCGGCCCCGGCGCCCATCACGCCGGGGAGCGTCCAGCCCGGGAAGGCGAGCGGGTCCTCGCTCGCGCCGGTGGCGATGATGATGCGCTCCGCCCGCAACTCGTCAACGCCCGCGGGCGTGCCGAGGCCGATGAGGCGGTCCGGGAAGATGCCGTACGCCACGGTGGAGAGCAGCACCCGCACGTCCAAGTCCCGGCACTCGTCCAGCAGGCATTGGGCGATGTCGTTACCGCGGACGCCGGCCAGGTGTGCGTGGCTGCCGAAGAACTTGTGGATCTGCTTGAAGAGCTGCCCGCCGGGGCGAGCGTGCTCATCAATCAGTGTCGCCTGGACGCCGGCGCGCGCCGCCTCGATGGCGGCAGTCAATCCCGCACATCCGGCGCCGATTATGGCGAGCTCTGTGCGCTGCATGGGCTCCCGGGGTCAGACCCCGCTCCGCCGCCTGTTTCCACGCGCATGCCCTCTTTGACGGGCGTAACACACGTGCGCACATTTGGCCGACCGTCTACGGTCATGATGCAATCGGTGCACTGCCCTCGCGCGCAGAAGATCCCGCGCGGCTCGCGACGCTTCTCAGTGAGACGACACACGTGGATGCCGGCCGCCATCATGGCCACCGCCACGGGCTCGTCCTCGAAGGCCTCGATGGATCGGCCGTCCACGATGATGCGAACGCGTGTGGCAGGCGGCAGCGGGCCGAGGATGGGATGCTTGAAGATACGCATGGGGAAGTTCCGCCGGAAGGACGCCACAGCGTCCCCATGGGGAGTCGTACCGCGCGCCGTCACCGCCGAGCGCGCCGATCATATACCGAGTTCTTCATCGCGCCGATCCTGCTGCGCGCGGGCTATGCGCACAGTGTCAATGACGCCGTAGACATATGCACCGAGAATGAGCAAGCAGGCGCCAAGCAGCAGCACTTTAGTGAAACCCGAATACCCGACGATGTGGCCGAAGGCCCCCCGCCATCCGCCGCTTGGCCCCCCCATCTGCCCCACCAAGACGGACAGGGGTTCAAGGAGCACCTTGTTTACGATGTGGTAGAGAAGCGCCAGCGCAAGAATCAGGAGCGCGGCGCCTTTGAAGTACGCTCCCAGGCAGAGCTGACCCAGTCCGGGCAGCACAAGGCTGCTCACCAATGCGATTCGCGTGCGGTCCCTGCCCTGCCCGCGTCTGCTGGGATCCTCGACGAGCTCGCGCTGTCGCTCCAGCAGTCGCTGCTGCTCCCCCACGCGCAGGCTCAACTCGGCTATCTTGCGCTCGGCCGAGACGCGGTCCGGATGGGCCTCGAACACGGCGCGATACTCGGCTATCGCCGCGTGCTGTTTTCCCTGTCGCGCCAGTATGTCGCCGAGCAGCTCACGCACGTCGGGGTGGTCGGGCTCGAGCGCGAGAGCTTCCTGGCAGGCGGTGACGGCATCGCTGAGGCGGCCCTGTCTGACGTGAATATCGGCGCTGCGCACCAGCGTATCGATCTTGTGCGCCCTGATCTCTGCATCAACGCTATGCTCTGACTGGTTCACACCGATGCAGCCTCCCGCGGGCTGCCCTCTTCGACGCCCTCCTCCGGTACGGGCACGCTGCGCGCCTCCCGCCACAGGCGCTCCAGGTCGTAGAACTCCCGCGTTTCCGGGCCAAACACGTGCACCACCACGTCGCCGTAGTCCAGCACTATCCACTTCGCGTCTCGCCCGCCCTCACGGTGATGCCGCTCCATGCAGGCTTCGTCCGCCGCCTGCTGGATAGCATCGGTAATGGCCCGCGTGTGTACCGTGGATCTGCCGCTGCAGATAACGAAGTAGTCGCAGATGAGTGTAAGCTCCCGCAGATCGAGCACCACGGGGCGCTCGGCGCGTCTTGCAGACGCCGCACGCGCCATCAGCAGCGCCTTCGACTCAACGTCGTCTCCCAAGTTGTACCTCCCCGAGGCCGCGACGGCTGTCGGCTGCCCGCTACGTGTGGCCGCGCCCGACGCCGCGCTCGGCAGCGTCGCTCTCCGCCTCTATCGGGGCCGGCGGCAGTAGCTCGTAGTCGCTTCCTATCACGACGCGCAGCGGAGCGTTTCGCTCGTAGTATTCTAACGAATCAGTCTCCCGCACTGCCTCGCCGCACCCCAGTATCTCGGTCACCCATTCGGCGGCGTGCAGAGCGCCGGGCTTGAAGCGCACCTCAGTGCTCCTGTGCTCGAACGACTCCCAGTTATCTGCCCGCGTGATCTGGAAACCCTTGGCCTCCAGACGCCGTGCCGCATCCGCCGCTGCGCCTTCGACACCGGACCCATTGCGCAGCTCGACATTGCATGCCGCCGCCGTCTCGCTGTCGAGGTGCTCGGCCAGATAGGTCATGAGCTCATCGTATTCCGCCGGCAGCAGATACGACCGATACGGCGAGCCCTCGCCATCCCTGACCGGCACCGTCGCGCCGCGGATCGCTGACGGTTCCATCTCCCGCAGCAGGTTAAACAAGGCGAACAGCTCCCGCTCAGACATGTCCGTCTCCAGCATATCCGCAATGCGAGGCAACACCCGCAGAAGGCGGGGGATGTTCTTCGCTTTGAGCTTCTGCTCCATCAGCGCCCGCATGAAGTGCTGCTGCCGCTTGATGCGCTGGTAATCGCTGTCACTGCGATAGCGGACGTACCCCATGGCCTGCTCGCCGTCGAGGTGCTGCATGCCGGGGCTGAGGTGAATGTGGAGGTTGCCGCGGCGGTCATCGTAGTGCATCGTCTTCTCCACGTCCATGTCCACGCCGCCGAGCACATCAACGATGTCTTTGAATCCGGAGAAGTCGATCCGCGCGTAGTAATCGACGTTGAGCCCCACCAACTGCTCCACCGTACGTTGGCTGAGACGGACACCACCACGATTATACGCGTGGCAGATCTTGTCGTCCCCATGGCCGGGAACGTAAACCCACATGTCTCGGGGGAACGACAGCAGGGCGGCCTGCTTCGTCTGCGGATTGATCGTGGCGAGCATCACGGTGTCGGATCGCCCGGTGTCGCGGTCTCGTTCGTCCACGCCCAGAATCAACATCCGCACCCGCGTGCGCCCGGCCCAGGGGTGAAAGATGCGTCCGGGGGCGTTTACGCCCATCTGACCCGCATGTACCGTGCCCACGTGTATTGGGTGCACCATGTCGTACAATCCCACGCCGCCGAGCGCGACGACCAGGAACGCCAACACGTAGATTACGTAATCAGTTGCTGTGCGACGGTTATACATGGCGCCGTGCCTCTTCTCGATCCGCCCTCGTGCCGCGATGGCGGGCCGGAGCAGTAGCTGCTCTCTATGCCGGCTTCACGGCTGAGGCGCCATAGAGGCCGTGCTGCCGGATGTATTGGGCCACGGCATTGGGCACGAGGTAGCGCAGCGGCCGCCCCTGTGCGGCGCGCTGGCGCAGCTCCGTTGAGGATATGTGCAGGCCCGGTATCTCGAGCCTGTGGACGTGTTCATCATAAGCCGTCGGCAGGGCTGCCTCGACCTCCTCCCACGGGGCCCCGGGCCGGCTCACCACTATTATGCGACACTGCCGCAGCAGTTTCTGGGGGCGCTTCCAACTGGAGATCTCCTCGACCGCATCGGCGCCGAGAATAATGTGCCAGCAACAGTTGGGCCGCGCCTGCTGCAACGCCTCGAGCGTGTCTATGGTATACGATGGCCCGCGCCTGTCGATCTCGAGTCGCGACACCTCGAAGTGTGGATTCGAGGCCGTTGCCAGGCGCGTCATCTCGTAGCGATCCTCGGCGCTGGCCGCGGGTGGCTTGGGCTTATGGTATGGCTGGCCGCAGGGGATGAAGAGAATGGTGTGCAGCCCGAAGGCATGCCGTGCCTCCTCGGCCGCGACGAGGTGCCCATGATGTATCGGATCGAATGTGCCGCCCAGGATGCCTAGAGCGCACTCGCCCTCGCGAGCTTCCGCTGACACAGTGCGATTGTAGCATAGGGTTATTCAAAAGGCAAGGAGCCCACCGCCTCGGCCCATAGCCCCCATTTGCCCCAGCTTGACACTCTACTTGCCGCCGACTATACTCTCGCTGAACACAACGCAAAACGCCGTTCGCGGCTCGGTGACAGCGCGGCAACAGCGGCCCGTGCAAGGGGCGATGAGCGATGGGCGCAGTCTACTGCAACAAGTGCGGATACGCCAATTCGGCCGCCAGAGGCGCCTGTGTGATGTGTTACGCGCCACTGCGCGAGGCCGGAGGCGATAATCTGTGTGCTCAGTGCAGCGCCGACAATCCGGCCAGTGCGGTGTATTGTGCCGCCTGCGGGGTTGCCATTGGGGCCGGAGCGGGAGAAGCAGCCCCTCAGCCGGCGGCTGCACCTGCGCCACCGGCCGCTGAAGCGGCGGCGGCAGCCCCCGAGCCCGCAGCGCCCCCCCCGGTTGAGGCGGAGCCGGCGGCAGCTCCGGAAGCTCCGGCGGCTCCCGCAGCGCCCGCGCCGCTTGCGGAAGTAGGCCCGCCACCACCCGCTGAGCAGCCGATGGCGCCCCCGTCCGAAGCACCGGCGCCCGGCGCACCCACGGCACCACCGCCAGCGGCCATCGGTCCACCACCGGCGGCCGGGGAGCCGGCAGCGCCGCCGCCCGAAGCACCAGTGCCCGGCGCACCTGCGGCACCGCCGGCGGCCATCGGTCCACCACCGGCGGCCGGGGAGCCGCCGGCAGGGCCGTCCGAAGAACGAGTACCCGGCGCACCCATGCCACCACCGCCCGCCGCCCTGGGCCCGCCGACGGGCCCAGGAGCGCCTGCGGGGCCGACTGCGGGCGCCCCCCTACCACCCCCACCGGCTGCCCTCGGTCCGCCACCGGCGCCCGGAGCGCCACCAGCACCAGGCGCTGAGGAGCAGGCCCCTGGGGCGCCAAGTTTCGATCTTGGCATCCCGCCTCCGCCGCAGGCGGCTGACGAGCAGGAGCAGGAAGGCCTGCCGCCGCCTCCGGAGGGAGCCATCGATCTGGACGAAGAGCCGGCCGAAGGGGACAAGAAGGAAGAAGGCAAGGGCCCCGGCGACGCCGGTGACTGGACGCTCGACGTGGACGACAGCCGGCGATGAGCTCAGCAGACACATTTGCGATCCCTACGTCCACTGACATTCGCGCGAACATCGAGGCCATACACCAGCGTATCGCGCGCGCGGCCGCGCGTGCCGGGCGCAATCCTGACGATGTGGTCCTGGTCGGCGCCAGCAAAAAGGTGCCGGCGGAACGCATCGGGATGGCTCTGGACGCCGGCCTGCAGCACATCGGCGAGAACTTCGTTCAGGAGGCGATGAAGAAGTACGACGTCATCGGCCGGCGGGCCACATGGCACTTCATTGGCCACCTGCAGCGAAACAAGGTCAAGTATGTCATCCCCCGCTTCGAGGTCATTGAGTCCGTCGATAGCGAGCGGCTCGCGCGGGAGATCGACAAACGCGCCAAGCAAGCCGGGCGGACGATGCGGATTCTGCTGCAGGTGAACGTAGGGGATGAGACCACGAAGTTCGGCGTTGCTCCGGAGGAGGCCGATGAGCTGGCGGGCCGCATCGACGGCCTGGATGCGCTGAAACTGGAGGGCGTGATGGCCATGCCACCAATGGTGGCGGATCCTGAGGATGCGCGCCGGTACTTCGTCACGGTTCGCGAGCTTCGGGATGCCATCGAGGCCAACCGTCCAGGAATCAAGCTGCAGCATCTGTCCATGGGCATGACACACGACTTCGAAGTTGCTATCGAGGAGGGTGCGACAATCGTCCGGGTCGGGACGGGAATCTTCGGCCCGCGACCGACGGACTAACCGAGTGGCGCCCGCCGACGCGCGCCGCTGGGCCGGCACAGCCAAATGAGGCACTGATCGCAGTACCGGTAGCACACATAGCGGCACACAATCACAGCAAAGGAGACAGCACTTCCATGGCAGGCATCCTCTACAAGGCCGCAGCAGCGCTCGGTTTGGTGGATGACGAGCTGGAACTTGACGAGCTGGACGCGGAGGATGGGCTTGAGCAGGACCTGCCGGTTCGCCCCGAGGGCCACCAGGGACCGCAGCTCGCCGGCGCACAGCACCCCGCTACGGTGGGCATCGTGCGAGCCGAGCCCAAGAGCCTCGACGAGGCGTCGCTCATCGCCGACAGGATCAAAGAGCACATCCCCATAGCCCTGAACCTCGAGGACATCGACGATGCATTGGCGCGGCGCATTGTGGACTTCCTTAGCGGGGTCACGTACGGCCTCGACGGTTCCATGAAGAAGGTGGGCCGCGCCGTGTTCCTGTGCGCGCCATCTCACATGCCCATACAGGAGATGCAGGCGCGAACGGCCTACGCGGCTCTGGAGGCCCTCGGCGGGGCCCCCGGACCCTTGCGGTAGGAGAGGCGCACGCCCCTTCTCTTGATCCCACCTCGCTTGCGGAGGACGACGGATGGACGCCACAAAAGAGCTTGGCTTCATTGGCGCCGGCGTAATGGGCGCCGGACTCGCCCGCAGCCTCATTCGCAGCGGGAAGCTATCTCTCACAGACATCATCCTGAGCGATGTCCGTGAGGAGGCGCTGCGCACGGCCGGGGATGAGCTCGGCGTCGCGGTGACCAGCGACAACGCCGAGGTGGTTGCCGGCGCACGGACGATAGTGCTTGCCGTCAAGCCACAGCAGCTCGGAGGGGTGCTGGAGCGGGTCGGCCAAGGCGTGTCGCCGGACCAACTCCTGGTGTCCATCGCCGCGGGCGTACCGACGGCAGCGATTCGAGAACACGTGGCCGCCGGGGTGCCGGTCCTGCGAGTGATGCCCAACATCTGCTGCACAGTTGGCCAGGGAGCGTTTGCCTACTGCGCGCCGCCGCCGGCAACGGCCGAGCACACATCGAAGCTCGAGACGCTGCTGGAGGCCATCGGTCGCGTCGTGCAAGTGGACGAAGCGCTCATGGATGCCGTCACGGGCCTATCCGGCAGCGGGCCGGCCTACGCGGCGCTGTTCATCGAGGCTATGGCCGACGGGGGAGTGGCTGCCGGGCTGCCCCGCCAGCAGGCGCAAACGCTTGCCGCGCAAACCGTGCTCGGGGCCGCGGCGATGCTGCTGGAGACGGACACCCACCCGTCGGCGCTCAAGGACATGGTGTGCTCGCCGGCGGGAACGACCATCACCGGGCTGCGGGCGGTCCGCAAAGGGGCCATGCAGAGCGCGGTGATGGAGGCAGTCGTAGCCGCGGCAGAGCGATCGGCGGAGTTGGGACGCTGAGGCTGGTGCCGGGCCAGATTTGCGTTTGTCTGGCGTTGCCGCTCGAGGAGCGCGAAGGGCATGTTCACCTACCCGGTTCTCATTGCTGCTCGCTACGCGCTGTGGGCGTTCGAGCTGTTGTTGCTCGTACGCGTCATAGCGTCGTGGGTGCGCGTCTCGCCCTACGATCGGAGGTGGGGGCCGGTGGTGAGTTTGGCCGAGCGCGTGACTGACCCGCTCCTGGAGCCGATACGGCGCGTGCTTGACCCGTATCAACGTGGCACCCGCATCGACTTCTCGCCCATGGTGCTGTGGATGATCCTCGAACTGGCGTTCCGGCTGCTCACGAACATGTTCCGCGGACTGGCCAGGTAGCAGTAGCCGACATCGGCGCCCGCACAGCAATGCTCAGCGGTTGGCGCTCCACGCCGGGCCTGCCACCAAGCGCCGACCACCGGTCGAGGTATCCTTGTGATCCAGCGCCCCTCGCCCTTCATCAGCTCGACTCTACGTCTCGTAGGTGTCGTCGTCATGGCGGAAATACTGGCCCTGGGCGTGCTGGGGCAGTACATTCTGCCGTCCCCGGCGGAGCCCTCAACAGCGGGAGCGAAGGTGGAGAACTTGGAGCGCGAGGCCAGAGCTGTCCTGGAAAAGTTCCAGCGGGGCGAGATCCAGTGGCGGGACCTCCCGCGACAGCTTGAGGATCGTGGGATCCGGCCGGCGTTCTTGGGAGTCCTTATGCTGCAGGGGTTGGCCATGGCGGTGGGCGCCCTGAGCCTCATTGCGCTCGCCGCGTTGCGGGCGTTTGGCGTCCGGCTTAAACCGAGGGGGAACTGGGCGCCAGGCACTCCCTGGCTACCGCTTGATGCCGTTGAGGCCGTTCTGTGCTTTGGGTGTGCGCAGTTGGTGCTGGGCACTATGGTGGCTCTGCTCTTACGAGGCAGCCATGAGCTTGGGGTCGAGGGATTGCGCCCGGAGCACCTTCTTCTCATATATGTCGTTGCCGCAGCCGTGACGCTGGGACTGCTATCGAGGCGGACCGCCGGCGGGCTGCGGCGTCTCTGGCACGCGGCCCGGGTCAGGGCCGCGCCGGTTCTGCTGCGGATGCTCCAGGGGGGTGGCGGGTATATGGCAGCCCTCCCGCTGCTGCTCGCGGCGAGATACCTCAACCCGATCGGCGACGACCCCCTGTCCTCAAACCCGGTAATCTCAATGCTCATGGCCAGGCGAAGCGCTCTGGACTGGATCCTTCTCTTTGTGGTAATCGGCCTGTGCGCCCCGGTGTTCGAGGAGCTTCTTTTCCGTGGCTGCGCCTATCCGGCGTTCCGGCGTCGATGGGGTGTGGGTGTGGCCGTGGTTGCCAGCGGACTGTTGTTCGGAGCAGTCCACGGCCAACTGGCGGAGCTGGTACCGCTAACGGTGCTCGGCATCGTGTTCGCCGCATTGTACGAGACGACGGGATCGCTCGTGCCCTCAATCATTGCCCACTCGCTTCAGAATAGCATCACCCTCCTGCAGCTCATGTGGCTCAGCGGATAGCGGGGAGTCTTCGCCATGGCCGAACAAGTGGGCTGTCAGATCAAGGTGCGCGTACAGCCATTGGCCAGGCGCACGGAGCTGGCCGGCATGCGGGAGGACGCGCTCGTCGTCCGAGTTGCTGCCCCGCCGCGAAAGGGCTTGGCCAACAAAGCCCTGTGCCGGTTCCTTGCCCGTACTGTCGGCGTGCGCGGCGGCGACGTGCGCATCGTTGCCGGCGAGAGGTCGCGGCGGAAGATCATCCACTTCGCGACGCTGAGCGAAAACGTGGTTCGGCAAAGGCTGGGGATAGCATGATGCGCCGCAGAGCTACGGCCCTGCCACCGAGATCACCGAGACCACACAGATGGCTCGCGCGCAAAGGCGGCCGGCGACCAAGCCGGCCCGCGGCGCCCTGGTCCCGGGGCGCAACCACGTTCCGCGACGCCTTGTCGTCGCTCTGTGTTTTCTGTGCACTCTGTGGTCTGGTCGCAGCAGCACGTGCGGGGGAGTATGCGCGCCCCGAAGCCGCATATGCGCCGGACTGGGTGCCCGCGGACCTGGCCGATGCCCGGGAGCGGACGATTGGCGCCGAGAAGGAGCTGTACGTCAACGTCAGCGGCGTCGAGGTGAGCGTGCCGAGCGAGTTCCGGTGTGGTGTCGGGCATCGCGAAGAGCTGCCGCTCTTGATTGCGAAGCGCGGCACGACGCTGAAGCATATTGTGATCACCGGCGCGGGCCCACGGGGCGTTGCCCTCGACCCAAGTGACGTGACGATGGGGACTAACAGGCAGGCCGGGCGTGTTACGCCGGCGGTGCAGACGCTGCTTCTGCACGACACGTACATCATGCTAACGATCGCGGTGGGAAAAGAGACGGCACGCATGCCATTGAGGCTGGTGCCTGAGCCCACGCGCCCCGTTTTTGGCGTGCTGATGCCTGACGCCGCGGATGAGGCGTGGGAGCCCGGGCAGCAGCGCCGGGCCCGGCAAGCTGCCGCGGATGTGCCGGCACAGTTCCTATCGGTCGGCTGGGGCAGTACGCCCGCCGGCAGCACGTTTCTCAGCGGCTTGCTTGAGGCAGCACCGTACCGATCCCCTATGCTCCTGCCCGTCGGTGATTGGATCGGCTCGGCGCCGCCGGGCCTGCGTGCCGCGGTCGAACGCTGGCGCGACGACGTGCACGTATGGTCGGCAGGCGACCTTGCCGACCTGGTGGGTGACCGCGAGGATGTGGCGGAGGCCGGGCGGGCCGTACTGCGCGCCGCCGAAAGCCTCTCGACGGCGGTCAAGGAGCTGGATCCGATGGCAGAGATCGTCTCGCCCACGTTTCCGCGCAGCGCCGCCGACGGTGCGTCGTTTGACGGCAAGCTGCTCCGATGGCTGCTCGCCAACGGCATCGGCGAGCACGTCGGCGCCGTGAGCTTCGACATTGGCGCCGCGTCGGTGGCGTCTGCGGCAGAGCCCGAGAGGTGGCGCGAGCTCGACCGCTCCACCGACATCGCCCCTCTGTCTGCTCTGGTGCGAGAGTCGTCCGTTGAGCGCGGGATCTGGTGCGGCGGCTATGGCGTCGCCGGCAGCGGCGACCCGGTACTCGATGCCCTCGCGGCCCTCCGCCGCCAGGTCGCCCTGGCCTTCCAGGGCGTTCGCGGGGCGGCGTACTCCCCGTTGGCGTTGCCCGGCTTGCGATCCGCAAACGCCGGCGAAGCGGTCCCGCTGTGTGACGCATCGGGCGACGGACAGAGCCTTATCGCCGCCGCTCTTGGCGAGGCCCTCACGGAGCTGGCCGGCGCGACGCCCGTGTATGTCGCCGACGACTCGCCGCCGTGTAGCACCCGCCTCGGCTCGGAGATCACTTTCCTGCCGTTCGTGCGGGGCAACGAAGGGATCGTGTGGGTCTGGAGCAATTCGGCGAGGGGGCAGGCGCTGCGAGTGGTCTTCCGCCAGGAGCCCCTGGGCAAGCGGGAGCTGGCGTTCCGCCCAAAAGGGCGGTTCATCGAGCGCCAGGTGGACCTGACCTTCGTTGCCACGCGCCGTCCTCGTGACCGGGCTCACGTCCTGGACTTCACTCTGGCGCCGCTCGAAATCAAGGCCTTCAGTTTCCCCATCGTTCCTGCCCTCCCCGCCTGGATCGCGACGGTGAATGTTCGCTGAGAAGCGCCCGTCGTTGACACGGCACTGCGGATTGACTACACTTCGCACAGACACTCGGCAAGGGCCCAATAGCAGCCGGACGCCCGTCGGAGCCTCGGCGGGCGTTTGATGTCTGGGAATCCGGGGCATGGAAATACTCATCCGCCTTATCCGGATGCTTCGCCCGTACTGGCCCGCGGCCGGGGGCGCCCTGCTGTGCACCTTGGCCGGCACCGCCGTCGGCCTGATCCCCCCGAAGCTCATCAGGCTCATTATCGACACCGGCATTGGCGAAGGACAGCGACAGCTCATCGCCCCCCTCTCGGGCGCCATTGTGGCTGTGGCCGCTGTTCGCGGCTTAATGATCTGGGGGCAGATATGTCTCATGGAGGCGGGCGCGCAGGGCGTCATCTTCGACCTGCGCAATCGCCTCTACCAGCACCTTCAGCGGCTGCACTGCGGCTTCTTCGACGCCTGGCCCACCGGCCAACTGATGTCCCGGGCCACCAGCGACGTTGACTCCCTGCGGCGCTTCCTGCAGTTCGCCGCTATCATCATCGTGAGCGCCACGTTGACCTTCACGGGCGTCCTCATTGTGTGTCTGCTCGAGCACTGGCGCCTGACGCTGCTGTGCCTCTGCGTCATCCCGCTGATGGCGTATGCCTCGTACAGGTACGCCGGGCTCGTGCAGCCCGTCTATGCTGCCATTCAGCAGAAAATCGGCGAAGTGACGACGGTGCTGCAGGAGAACATCGGCGGGATGCGCCTGGTGCAGGCCTACTGCCAGCAGCAGCGCGAGATAGAGAAGCTGCGGCAGAGGGCAGCGGAGCTGGCCCACGAGAGCATCAAGCAGGCGAAGCTGTCGGCCTTCTTCTTCCCCCTCATGGACTTCATCTTCGCCTGTTCCGCGGCGATCATTCTCTGGTACGGCGGCCGCCTCGTCATCTACGGCCCGCTCACGCTCGGCCAGTTCATCGCGTTCAATGCGTATCTGATGCTGCTGATGTGGCCCGTGCAGATGGCCGGGTTTTGCGTGAGCATGTCGCAGAGCGCCGTGGCGTCGGGGCGCCGCATTTTCGAGATACTCGACACCGCGCCCGAGGTGGCGGAAAAAGCCGATGCCATTGCCCTCGACGGTGTGCCGGGAGGCATCAGGTTTCGCCGCGTATCCTTCGGCTACGGCGACGGGCAGGTGCTGCGGGGCATCGATCTGGACATCGAGCCCGGGGAGACGATCGCACTTATGGGGCTCACGGGCTCCGGCAAGAGCTCTCTCATCCACCTCATTCCGCGCTTCTACGATCCGGACGAGGGCTGCATCACCATCGACGGCAAGGATCTGCGCGACCTCGTCGTCTCGTCGCTGCGCTCCCAGGTGGGCCTCGTGCCGCAGGATCCGTACCTCTTCTCCGCCTCCATCCGCGACAACATCGCCCTGGGGAGACCGGAAGCGACTGACGAGGAGGTGCGGGAGGCGGCGCGGCTCGCGGCTCTGGCGGACTTTGTCGAGGGTCTGCCGGAGGGCTACGACACCGAGGTCGGGGAGCGAGGCGTGACGCTGTCCGGGGGGCAGAGACAGCGGATGGCCATCGCCCGCGCGCTGCTGACCAACCCGCGTATTCTGCTGCTGGACGACTGCACGTCCAGCGTAGACGCGCACACGGAGCAGCAGATACACGCAACGTTGCGACAGTTCGGACAGGGCCGCACGACCATCATCGTCGCCCAGCGCCTCTCGACAGTGCGCTCGGCCGATCGCATCGTGGTGCTGGAGGGTGGTCGGATCGCGGAGGCGGGCACGCACGAGGAGCTCCTCGAGCGCGGCGGGCCATACGCCCGAATGTGCGAAATACAACTCGTGGCCTGAGAAGCTCTGAGGGACGCACCTGCCGCTTCGCCTTTGCCGTGAACTAACAACTGTGGACTAACAACTACCTCTTCCCATGGACCATCATCACGCCGACGTCGAGCCATCGGACGTAAGTGTCTTCGATCTGCCACTGCTGCTGCGGCTGGCCGCCCTGGCAGTGCCGTACAAGTGGCCGCTGCTGGGCGCCCTCGGGATCATGCTCATCGTGACGGCGGCTCAGTTGACGCCGCCGTGGCTCACCAAGGTTGCGATAGACAAGTGCCTGACCCCGCGAGCCAATCCCGAGCTGCTCACCCGACTCGTGCTCGCCTACATCGGCGTACGTTTCCTCGGCTTCGCCGCCTCCTTCGTCGCCCGATGGCTCCTCAATATCGCCGGCCAACGGGCCATCCTCGACCTCCGCGTCGCCTTCTTCTCCCACCTGCAGCGGCTGTCGCTGTCGTTCTACGACAGGCGCCCGTCAGGCCGGATCATCTCCCGCGGCACCAACGACGTCGAGGCCCTCAACGAGCTGTTCACCTCGGGGTTGGTGCCGGCGATAGCCGACCTGATACGGCTCGTGGCCATCTTCGTGCTTCTGCTGCGCACCCACGTCAGCCTGACGCTGGCGGTGTTCGTAGTTGCCCCGCTGCTGGGGCTCGTCATCACGGTCTTCCGCAAGGCTGTCCGCCACGCGTTCCGGGTGTGCCGGCGGAAGATCGCCGTCATAACTGCCGACCTCCAGGAGAGCATCGCCGGGCTCCGAGCCATCAGGGCCTTCTCCCAGGAGGGGCGCCGGATAGAGCACTTCGACGAACTGAATCGCGATAACTACCGTGCCCGGATGGACGCGGTGCGGATCTTCGCCCGCTTTTTCCCCTCGGTGGACATCATAAGCGCCATCGGCCTGTGCACCGTGCTCTGGTACGGCGGCCATCTTGTGCTCGACCAGCGGCTCACCGTCGGTCTGCTGGCGCTGTTCATGCTGTACCTGAACCAGTTCTTCATGCCGATCCGCAACCTCACGCACCTGTACAGCACGCTGCAGTCCGCCATGGCCGGCGCGGAACGGATCTTTGAGATCATCGACACGACTCCGGCGATCCGCGATGCCGACGACGCCCGCGTACTGCCGACGGTCGCCGGCGAGGTGAGCTTTGAGGGCGTCCACTTCGCCTACGACGGCGAGCCGGTGCTGCGCGATGTCAGCTTTCGCGTCGCGCCGGGCGAAACGGTGGCCCTCGTCGGCCCGACGGGCGCTGGCAAGACGACCATCGTGAACTTGCTGGCTCACATGTATGAACCGCAGCAGGGAAGCGTGAAAGTGGACGGCCGCGATGTGCGCGAGGTCACCCTCGATTCGCTCCGGGGGCAGATGGGCATCGTGCTGCAGGATCCGCTTCTCTTCTCCGGCAGCATTCGCGACAACATCGCCTATGGCCGCCCGGATGCGCCGGACGAACACGTGCGTGAGGTCGCGGCGGCGGTGGGCGCGGCCGACTTCATCGAGGCACGGACCGACGCCGGTCCGCAGGGGCTCGATGCGGGCTATGACGCGGACGTGCACGAGCGCGGCAGCACGCTGTCGGTCGGGCAGCGGCAGCTCATATCCTTCGCCCGGGCATTGCTTAAGGCCCCGCGCATTCTCATCCTCGACGAGGCCACCTCAAGCGTCGATATGCAGACGGAGCGTCTGATCCAGGACGCCATGCGCCGGTTGCTCGGAGGCCGCACGGCGCTCGTGATCGCCCACCGGCTCTCGACGGTCATCAACGCCGATCGCATCATCGTCCTCGACGAAGGACGCATCGTGGCGCAGGGCACCCATAGCGAACTGTTGGAGAGCTGCGAGCTGTACCGGGAGCTGTACGAGATGCAATTCGTTGAGCCCGAGGACGCCGTGGCGCTGGCCGAGTTGTCAAAGAGACGCCGGGCGGGTGGGCTGGCCGCCGGCCGATGCGAGGGCACTGCCCAGTGACCCCCTTTGGCGCGCTGCTTCCACGAACAAGCGCGACAGCCCACGGACGGAGGCGCCGGCCAACATGAAGCGTGCTCTCACTGGTCTGGCCATCGTGTGCACAGCGTTCTTTCCCGCCCCTTGCGTCCAATCTCAGCCGGCGAGTCCCAACCTACTCAAGAACCCCGACTTCGAAAAGGGCACCGAAGGCTGGCGAGCGCTGGTGGCCGACGATCCGGCCGCGAAGTACGCCATAACGCCCGGCGCCGGCCGAGATGGCGCTGCCTGCGTGGCGTACCGCAAGACGGCCGAGGGCTTCGCCAACAGCCACTTCGACCAAGACTTCGACGCCGAGCCCGACAAAACATACGCCTTCGGCGCCTGGATCCGCGGCGACGGCACGCTGAAGCCACACCTTCGGATCGCCGACGAGAACTGGAATACCATCGCTCTCATCGGCGCGCCTGCGAGCCGGGAATGGGTTCAGATCGCCGGCATATTCGACTCGGAGGAGAAGAGCCGGTTCAAGTTCCAGTGGTTCGGCGGAAGCCGAGGGCCGGAGTTCCGCCAGGGGTTCAGCGGCGAGTCGTGGCTGGACAACGCCTTCGTGCGCCTGGCGACGCCCGAGGAGATCGAGCAGAAGTACCGGGCGACGATCCGAATCAACGCACAAAGGCGCGTCCGCAAGATCGGCCCGCTCCTGTTCGGCAGCAACCAGCTTTTCCACATCGACGACGACGCCTCCCGCGCCGACGGGAAGATGGCCCGCATGCTCCGCGAGGCCGGCTGCCGGCTCCTGCGCTTCCCCGGCGGGCACGTATCGGACAACTACAACTGGAAGACGCAGACCCTCGATCGCCCGAAGCAGTTCCCCGCCCGCTGGGGGCCCGAGACCACGGACACCGACGAATTCATGAGCTTCTGCCGCGAGGTGGGCGCCGAGCCCATCTTTTGCGGCAACTTCGCCAAGGCCATCAGCGGCCCGGGCCTCGAGGCTGCGGCGGCCAACGCAGCCGACTGGGTGCGCTACTGCAATGTGGAGAAGGGCTACGGCGTCAAGTACTGGGAGATCGGCAACGAGACGTACCTCAGCGACGAGTGGACGTGCACCACCGCCGAGAAGTACGCCCAGGGCGTCGTCGCCCTCTCCAAGGCCATGAAGGCGGTGGACCCAACCATCAAGATCGGCGCCAACGGTCCGACGAACCCAACCGCGGCCGGCCGACTCGACACGGTGCCGTGGTGGCCGGCGGTGCTGGAGAGGACCATCGACCACATCGATTTCATCATAATCCACTGCTACTTTTCGGTCCCGTCGTATAGCGCGTATCTCCACAGCCGAAATGATTTCGCAGCCGGGCTCCGCTTGACGCGCGAGTACATCCGCGAGCACTACCCGGCCCGCGCCGACATGCCCATCGCCATCACCGAATGGAATACGAACAAGACCTCCATAGGCAATAGCCTGGGCCATGCCATTGTCATCGCCACGATGCTGGGGGAGTTCGCCCGAGAGGGCGTCGAGATGGGCAATTACTGGCCGCTTCGAATGAAGAGAGGCCAGTGGAACCGGGGATTACTTCAGCACGGCAGCAACGACCCACAGCCCGTCTACCACGCCTTCAGGGCGTTCGCGACGATGTGCCGCGGAAGCCTCGTCGAGTGCACCCAGGAGGGCGTGGCCCTCGCTTATGCGGCGCTGTCCGACGACGGGCGGTCGCTCAACGTGTTCGTCATCAACCCGCATCCGCGCGAGATCGGATGCGCCATCTCCATCGATGGCTTCGCGCCGGCCTCCCCAGCGAAGCTCCACACGCTGACCGGGCCGAGCGTGGAGGCCAACAACGACGAGCATTCCGAGGCTGTGAGCACGAGGGTCTCATCGATTGAGGTGGGACCGAGCTTCACCCTCAGAGCTCCCGGTCCATCCCTCTGCGTCGTCCAACTCACCGGCAGATAGACGCCTTGTGTAACTCAGGCTGCGCAGCGGTCGTCCCGACCACACAGCCTGGGTGCTCCGGTGTCTGCCGCGCCGGACCCGCGTCAGGCGCCGGCGGAAGCAGGAGACCAGCACGTACGGGAGAAGGACGCTACGCGGCCCGGCAACGTGGGCGACGGTGCGGGGCGCTGGAAAGCCTGTAAGAGACTACTTCAGGGCTTGGCCACTTGCAGCATAACGGATCCCCTGAGAGGCGGATGCAACCGTGAGAAGCAGAATCAGCATCGTAGGCGTACTGGCGCTGGCAGTGACGAGCATTGTGGCGGTCGGTTCGTTGCGGAGCGCAGACGATCCGTACCAGGCCTCGGCCGGGCAGATTCTCGACGCCACCGGCGTGAGGGGCGGTCTCATCGTGCACATTGGCAGCGGCGATGGGAAGCTGACCGCCGCCCTGAGGGCCAGCGACAGCTACCTGGTTCACGGCCTGGACACAGACGCGCGGAACGTGGCGCAGGCGCGCCAGTACATCCGGTCGCTGGGGCTCTACGGCAAGGTCGCGGTTGAGCAGTCGGAGGGCGGGCGCCTGCCGTATGTGGACAACATGGTCAATCTCCTCGTCTCGGAGGATCTCGGCGCGGCCTCGATGGACGAGGTGATTCGGGTACTCGTCCCCGACGGCGTGGCGTACGTCAAGCGAGACGGCCAGTGGCAGAAGACCGTCAAGCCTCGCCCGGCGGAGATCGACGAATGGACGCACTACCTGCATGACGCGAGCAACAATGCCGTGGCCCACGATTCGGTCATCGGCCCGCCCCGCCATTTGCAGTGGGTCGGAAGCCCAAAATGGGCGCGGCATCACGACCACATGGCCAGCATGAGCGCGCTCGTGTCCACCGGCGGACGCATCTTCTACATCTTCGACGAAGGGCCCACCGCTTCTATCGAGCTGCCGCCGAAATGGACACTCATTGCGCGGGACGCCTTCAATGGTACGATCCTGTGGAAGCGTTCCATGGGCAAATGGCAGGTGCATCTCTGGCCTCTGAAGAGCGGACCGGCTCAGCTTCCCCGCCGCTTGGTCGCCGTGGGGGACACGGTTTACGTCACCCTCGCGCTTGACGCCCCACTCACCGCGCTGGACGCGGCCACGGGCGAGACCATCCGCACCTACGACGGCACTCAGGCCACGAGAGAGGTGATCTGCTCGGACGGCGTGCTCTTGCTTCTCGTTGACGAGAGCGCGGAAAAGGGCGGTTGGTCCACCGCAGGCTACGCGAGCCTTCAGGAGATCAAGACCAGGGCGCGCGAGTGGGCGTGGGATGGGCCCGGGAGGTCGATCCTGGCCGTCCAGGCCAACACCGGGCAAGTTCTGTGGCGGAAGCAGACACCGGTGGTTCCTCTCACTCTCGGAGCCGACGGGCAGCGCGTGTATTTCCACGACGGCGAGAAGCTCGTCTGCCTGGACCGCAAGAGCGGCGAGCAGCTATGGGCCTCCGAGCCGTTGGCCCGATGGGAGACGATCCGGACGTATTTCGCCCCGACGCTGGTCGTGTACAAGGACGTGGTGCTCTTCACCGGCGGCAAGGATTTCGTCCCGCACAGGGGCTCGATGGATACCATGACGGCGCTCTCGGCCCAAACCGGGAAGACCCTGTGGACGGCGGAGCATCCCCAGTCCGGTTACCAGTCGCCTGAGGACATCCTCGTCGCGGGTGGCCTGGTGTGGAGTGGGGCCACGACCAACGGCGCGTATTCGGGAGTGTTCACCGGGCGGGACCCGCTGACGGGCGAGGTGAAGAACGAGTTCGGGCCGGATGTTGACACCCACTGGTTCCATCACCGTTGCTATCGGGCCAAGGCGACAGACAAGTACCTCCTGACGTCGCGGACCGGGATCGAATTCCTGGACGTCAAGGCGAACCACTGGATCTGCCATCACTGGGTGCGGGGCGGGTGCCTGTACGGCATCATGCCCTGCAACGGCCTGATATATGCGCCAGCTCATTCCTGCGCCTGCTACATGGAGGCAAAGCAGTTGGGCTTGAACGCTCTTGCACCCCAATCCCCAACCCGCCAAGTTCCGACGGACGTCTCCGACGACGACCGGCTCGAACGCGGCCCGGCGTACGGGGAGCCGGTAGCCGCTGCCTCCGCCACCGCTGGAGAAGCCGAGTGGCCCACGTATCGCCACGATCCCGCCCGCAGCGGCGTCACGAAAGGGTCCGTTCCCACTGAGCTGAAGCGCACCTGGGAGAACGAGCTGGGCGGAAAGCTCACCAGTGTGGTGATCGCGGATGGCAGGCTCTTGGTGGCATCCGTGGATGCCCACGCGGTGCACGCCCTCGACGCGGGCTCGGGCAAAACCCTCTGGAGCTACACCGCCGGAGGGCGGGTTGACTCGCCGCCCACCATCTACCAGGGCCGCGTCCTGTTCGGATCGGCCGACGGCTGGGTGTACTGCCTTCGCGCCAGTGACGGCGAGCTGATGTGGCGCTTCCGCGCGGCGCCCGTGGACCGGAAGCTAATGGCCTTCGAGCAGGTGGAGTCCGTCTGGCCCGTGCATGGGAGCGTGCTCGTGCAGGACGACGTCGTCTACTGTGTCGCGGGAAGATCGATGTTCCTCGACGGCGGCCTGCGCCTGCTGCGGCTGGACCCGAAAACCGGGGGCAAACTGTCCGAGACGATCTTCGACGACCGCGACCCGGAGAGCGGCAACAACCTGCAGATGTACGTCACGGGGCTGAACATGACCGTCGCGCTGCCCGACGTTCTGTCGAGCGATGGTCAGAACGTCTACATGCGATCCATGCCGTTCGACCTGCAGGGCGTCCGGCGAAGGATCGCCTACTTGGACGTGAAGCAGCAGGCGGGCGACGACGCGCATCTGTTCTCTCCCACCGGCTTCCTCGATGGCTCGTGGTGGCACCGATCCTATTGGCTGTGGGGCAGGAGCATGGCTTCCGGGGCCGGCGGCTACTACCTTGCCGGGCGCGTTGCCCCCGCCGGCCGGATTCTCGCCGTCGATGAGTCCACGGTGTACGGTTTCGGGCGCAAGCCGCAGTACTACAAGTGGACAACGCCACTGGAGTATCACCTCTTCGCCACCAGCAAGGAGCTCCCAGCCGTCCGGACGCCGGCGAGGAGGGGCGGAGGATCGTGCGTGCGAGTGGCAATATCGGAGAGCCTCAATCCGGCCAACAAGCCTCTGGCAGTTGAAGCATGGGTGCGAGCAGCAAAGGCAGGCGGCGTGGTACTGGCGAGGGGCGGGCCCTCGCACGGGTATGCGCTGCTCGTGAGTGACGGGAAGCCACAGTTCGTGATACGCGCGGACGGGGAGATGAGCTCGGTCCGCGCAGATGAGGACGTCATCGGCAAGTGGGTTCACCTCGCGGGCGTGCTGACGGCGGGGAAGAAACTGCAGCTCTATGTGAACGGGAAGCTCGCAGCTTCAGCGGAGGCGGTTGGGCTCATCCCCTCCGACCCGGCGCAGGCGTTGGAGATCGGTGCAGACGACGGAGGCGCCGTGGGCGAGTACAGGTCACCCTTCGGCCTCGCCGGTGTCATCGACGAGGTGAGGCTGTACCATGGCACGCTGAGCGGCGCAGACGTCCAGCGACACTACTCGACGCCCGCCGATTCCTCTGCCGGGGAGGCAACGCTCGTGCTTCATCACACGTTCGACAAGGGCGAAGCCACGGATCTCTCCGGAAACAAGAACGAGGGCACGGTTGAGGATGCCGAGCCCGTGCCGGGCAAGTTCGGCGGCGCCCTGAGATTCAAGGGATGGAAGAGGAGCGGGCAGCGCACGCTCCCGTACGTTGTCGAGCATCAGTGGTCCCATGATCTGCCGCTGCAGGTCCGAGCCATGGTGCTGGCGGACAGGACGCTCTTCATCGCCGGGCCGCCCGACGTGCTCGATGAGGAGGAAGCGCAGCAGCGCCTGGGCGAGCCCGAGATCCAAGCGAAGCTCGCCGAGCAGCGTGCCGTCCTCGAGGGGAACAAGGGCGCTTTGCTGTGGGCTGTGTCCACGTCGGACGGGGAGAGGGTGGCCGAGTACAACCTTGAGTCGCTGCCACAGTGGGACGGGATGGCCGCCGCAGGCGGGCGCTTGTATCTGTCTACTACCGACGGCAAGGTACTGTGCTTTGCCGGCGCACAGACGTAAACATCCTCGATGCGGGGGGCACGATCATGATGTAGAGCGCACACCAAAACTTCCCATCCGCTCCTGTACGCCTCTTGTAGCCGGAGCAGCTTGCTCCGGCGGCCCTCAGGCTCCCAGGATGGGCCCGGGCTCGCTTCGGCGGGCCCTGGGTAGGGACACCAGGCAACGGGCTTTGGGCTGGGGGCAGTTCCGCCGCCAGCTCGAATCCCGCAGCCTCCGGTACTTCCTCACCGCCACCGCCTTTCTGCTTGACCCTTGACCCTTTCCCCTTCTCCCTGCCTTCCCCTACTCGTACCGCAGCGCCTCGATGGGATCCAGCTTCGCGGCTTTCTGTGCCGGATACATCCCGAAGCCTATACCCACCGCCGCCGAGAAGAAGAAGGCCAGAGCGATGGAATCGGGCCTGACCTGGGTCCGCAGCCCAGCCAGATCGGCAAAGAGTGACGCACCCCACCAGCCGAGGCCGACGCCGATCAAGCCACCGATGATGCTCAGGGTCATCGACTCGATGAGGAACTGCGCGAGGATGTCCCGCGGCTTGGCGCCGACGGCCTTGCGGATGCCGATCTCCGTGGTACGCTCCGTCACCGAAACCAGCATGATGTTCATCACGCCGATGGCGCCCACGAGCAGCGAGACGGCGGCAATGCTCGCCAGCAGCAGCGTGAAGGTGCGCGCGGTGCTGCTGAAGGCCTCGAGCATCTCCTCCTGCGTGCGGACGTTGAAGTCGTTGTCCTTACCCTCACGGATGCGATGGCGCCGCCGCATGAGCCTGTTGAGCTCCTCGACAGTGTCGCGCACGGATGCGTTGTCGGTGCCGGCGACGTAGATCCTATCGAGGTAGTCCTTGCCGAACAGCCGCCGCATGGCCACGGCGATGGGCACCACGATGGTATCGTCGGGATCGCGGTACGAGCTGCCGCCGCCTTTGGCCTTGAGCACACCGATGACCTCGAACGGGATGTTCTTGATCCGGATGCGCTGCCCAACGGGATCGGATCGGCCGAAGAGGTTCTCCACGGTCGTGGCGCCGATGACGCAGACGCTGCGGCCTCCACGCGCCTCCTGATAGGTGAAGAACCGTCCGCGCTCCACCGGATGATTGTTGACCGCGACGTAGTCAGGGGTGCTACCGGTGACCCTGGTGTTGGTATTCATGTTCTTCCACTTGACCTGGGCATCCCCACCCACCTGCGGCGCTACCCTGGCCACGCTGGAGATCTTGCGCACGATGGCGTCAGCGTCATCCGGCTTCAAGGACTCGCGGCTGCCCATGCCTCCGAAGACGTGGCCCCGTCGCGCCTGGCCCGGCCACACGATGAGCAGGTTGGTGCCCATCGCCCTGATGCGGTCCTGCACGTCGGCGCTGGCGCCTCGGCCGATGGCGATCATGCTGATGACCGAGGCCACCCCGATGATGATCCCCAGCATCGTCAGCGCCGAGCGCATCGTGTTTGCCTGGAGGCTGACCAAAGCCACGCGAAGGGCTTCGAAGAGATTCATGCCTCGTCTCCTTTGCCCGGCCACCCCACCGCATCAGGACGGTTCTGCACCCGTTCGTCTTGTTCGATCCGCCCGTCAAAGAGCCGGATGATCCGACGCGCGTGGCGCGCCACATACTCGTCGTGGGTCACCAGCACCAGTGTGACCCCCTCGTCGTTGAGCTCCCGGAGCAAGTCCATGATCTCCTGGCCCGTGCGGCTGTCCAGGTTGCCCGTTGGCTCGTCGCCAAGCACGATGCGCGGGCCGTTGGCCAAGGCGCGCGCGATGGCCAACCGCTGCTGCTCGCCGCCCGAGAGCTGCGACGGCAGATGGTCTATTCGGTGCTCCAGCCCCACCTGCGTGAGAGCCTCTGTTGCGCGCTCGCGCCGGTCGTGCGTGCGGCCGGCATACAGCAGCGGAAGCTCCACGTTCCCGATGGCCGACGCCCGCGGCAGCAGGTTGTACGCCTGGAACACGAACCCCAGCTTCCGGTTGCGCACCTCGGCGAGCTGGTTATCGTCCAGTTCGGAGACGTCCGTGCCGTCCAGGACGTAGCGGCCGTGGGTGGGCCGGTCCAGGCAGCCCAGCAGGTGCATGAGCGTGGACTTCCCCGAGCCCGACGGCCCCATAATCGCCACGAAGTCACCGTCGTCGATGGTGAGGCTCACGTCCTGCAGCGCCCGCACCTCGACATCGCCCGTCTCGTATACCTTGTGGATGTCCTGCAGCTCTATGAGCGCCATGGTGCTTACCGCCTCCCGCCACCCATCCGCGACATGCGCCGCATCTGACTGCTGGAGCTGCGGCTGCCGCCGCTGCCGCGCCCTCCCGGCCCCATGTCTCCCTCTCCTGTGCCGAGCATCACCTCGTCGCCTTCGGCCAGCCCGGCGGTGATCTCCGTCCACTCGAAGCTGGCCAGCCCGGGCTCGACCCCTACCTGCTCCGGATTGCCGTTTTTCATGATCTCGGCGAACGTCTTGCCCTCTCGCTCGAAGAGTGCCTCATTCGGCACCGCCAGGACATCGTCTGCGCGAGCACTGATGATCGACGCCTCCGCCGTCATCCCCGGCCGCAGCGACGGGTCGGGCCTGCTCAGCTCTATCCGGACCCGAAAGATGGTCACATTCTCAACATTCTCCCCCCTCGGGTAGATCTGCGTGACCTTGCCCCGCAACATCATGTCCGGGAACGTCTCGACCTCGATCTCCACCGGCTGTCCCAGCTCCACTTGGCCGATGTCGGCTTCATCCGCCTCGGCCAGCACATACATGCGGCTCACGTCCGCCAGAGTGACGATGCTCGTGCCCGCCGTGATCGACGAGCGCCCGGACGTGATCACGGTGCCCTCTTCCACGAACTTATCCACGACCAGCCCCTCCCGCGGGGCCGTGATCGTGGTGTAGCTGAGGTTCTTCTCCGCGTTCTCCAACTGCGCCTCGGACCGGCGCGCCTGTGCCCGAGCCTGCGCGGCCTGGTGCGACGAGGCCGTCGCCTGCAGAGTATTGGCCTCGGCTATGGTGAGCTGCGACCGCGCCTGCTCCACCGCCGCCTGCGCGGCGCGCACATCCTGCACCCTCGCGGCGTCCTGGTCCCGGTTGGCCTCAGCGGCGGCAAGCGATGCCTCCGCCTCGCGAACCGCCGCCTCGGCCGCCTTCAGGTCTTGCTGCGCGATCCCCACCTCGACCTGATTGGCCTTGGCCGAGCTCAGCGACGCCTCAGCCTGCCGCACCCGCGCCTCGGACTCCTGGACCTCCGTGGACTGCTTCTGATGGAGCGACTCGTACGACGCCTTGGCGCTTTCGTACCGGTCCCGCGAGTCGGCCAGCGAGCTCTCGCCGTTCTCCACCTCTTGCTGAGCAACGAACCCGCTCTCGTACAGCCCCTGAAGTCGCTTCAGCGCCTTTTCGGCATTGTCAACGTTCACCTTCGCCGCGTCCATGGTCGCCTTGGCGGCCGCCCGCTCCTGCGGGTGCGTCGCCTCGTTGAGCCGCTTCAGCGACTGCTGAGTCACGCGCAGTTCCGCGCCGGCTTGCTGCATGGATGCCTCCGTCAGGGCAGGTTGAGCCTCCGCCCGCGCCTTGGCCTGCGCCAGCCGCGCCCGGGCCGTCGCCAACGACTGCTCGCTTCTGTGTATGTCCGCCTCGGTGAGCTTCTTCTGGAACTCCAGCGTCTTGGCCGCCTGCTCAGCTCGCGCCGACGCTGCCTCCAGAGAGTCCTTCGCCCCCTGGACCTGGGCCGGCGCCAGACGCCGCTGTCGCTCAAGCTCCGAGGTGGCCTCCTCTATCCGCGCCCGCGCCGCCGTCACGTCGGCCTGCGCCTGGTCGTAGGCCGTGCGCGTCTCGGTGGGATCAATGCTGGCGATGAGGTCGCCTTTCTTGACCCAGTCGCCGCGATCCACCGCGAGCTCAACGATCTCCCCGGCCACGTTCGCCTTCACGTCCACCGTCGTGAGCGGCTCCAGCACACCCACGGCCGACACGGCCACAACGATGTCCTGTCGCTCCACGAACGCCGTCCGGTATGTGGGCGCTTCGGCGGCGGCCTTGCGCCTCTTCACGAATATGGTGATCCCCGCGAATACGGCGATGACAAGCAGCAACCATAGAAGCGGCTTCAACCGTCTCATTTCGATCTCCCTCGAAGCTGCAAGCGATAGGACCGGCAGCGCCCTACTGTGTCTCGCCGCCCTGCTCGAACTCGGCCAGCGGCAGTCCGATGGCCCGCTCGAGAGCGTACCGCGCCGACGCGTGATCGAACCGGGCCCGTGCCCGGTCGGCGCGAGCGAGCGTGAGGGCGGCCTGCGCGTCCAGGACCTCGAGTAGTATTCCCACGTCGGCCCGGTAGCGACCGTCAGCCAATCGCAGGGCCTCGTCCGCACTGGTCACGGCGACCTCGGCGCTCACGGCCTGCTGCTCGGCCGTGCCCAGGTCCAGGAAGCTCTGGGCGGTCTCGGTGGCGACGCGCTCCATGGTCTCGTACACCGAGTCCCGCGCCGCGCCGCGGTCTGCCGCCGCCTGCTGCTCCTGGGCCTCCGTGAACCAGCCGTCGAAGATATTCAGATTCATCCCGACGCTGACGCTCCAGTACTTCAGCGACGGGTGAAACTCCGGCTCGCGCCAGCCGAACGATGCCCCTCCGGTAATGCTGGGCACGTGTCCTTTGCGTGCGGCCCGCAAGCTCGCCGCAGACGCCCCGAGCCGCTTCTGCGCTGCCAGGACCTCCGGCCGCCGCTCCATGGCGACGGCAATGAGCCCATCCAGCGTCAGCGCCGTGGGCTCCGCCTCCGGCAGCGGCACCACATCGTACTGCGTGCGCACGTCGATGCCCATAAGCTCGTTCAGTGCGACCCGGCTCAGCGCCACGGCATTCTCGACGGACGTGACGCCCAACTGCGCCGTCGCCCGGGCGCTCTCGACCCTCGCCACATCGGCCCGTGGGAGTCGGCCCGCGTCGAAGTGCGCCTGCGTCCACTCCACCGTCCCCTCCTGGAACCGCAGCTCGTCCTGCGCAACCTCCAGCAGCTCTTCATTGGCGAGCAGAACGAGATACCCCTGCTGGACGGCGTTGATCACGTCGTCCTCCGTCTGCTCGCGCAGCCACTCGGCAGCGTGGCGTTGCATGCGGCTCTGGCGATACCGATCCGCGGTCCGACCGAAGTCGTAGATCAGCTGGTTGAGCCCGAAGCTCGTCCTGTACTGCGTGGAGAACCGGCGGGTCGATTCGCCGATTGGCACTCCATCAACGACTGTCTGTCCCTCGCTCATGGAGCGCGAGAAGTCCGAGCGGAGGCTCACTGAGGGCAGGAAGTCGCTGCGCGTCGCTCTCACCGCCCCTCCGGCGGCCGCCACATTCCGCTGCGCAATGGACAGGGCCGGCTGATGCGCACGCGCGAGCTCCAGCGCCTGCTCGAGGGTCAATGGCCCCTCGATGGTGACATCCGGCGGCGTCGGCAGTCGCCCACGTCCCTGCGCGAGGGTCGGGGCGCGCCCCAGCGCCAGGATGGTAACTGCGATCGCGATGATTCCTGCGCCGCACCATCGCGGCTGACGAGAGAAACTCATTCTTTGTCCCCCTGCGAACGTGGGCGTCTGCCTGCGTGCCGTCCCGCCGTCCATTTGTGGGCGACGTCATGCACCGTCTCCAGGGCATCCAGCACACTGCGCAGTTGATCGTCATCAAGATCCGCGAGGGCTTTCACGAGTTGTCGGCGTCGGGCCCGACGCTTCTGGTCCCTCAGACGTTTGCCCTTCTCCGTAAGCGCCACCCGCACCATTCGCCGGTCCTGTGGGTCTTCCGTGCGCTCCGCCAATTCCTGCTCCACGAGCCGGTCCACGAACGCCGTGACCGTGCTTGGCTTCAGTTGGAGTCGCTCTGACAGCTCCGTCATGGACGGAGTGCCAAGCCGACCAACGCCCATTATGCACCGCAGCTCGCCGAGCGTGATGTCGAGAGACGGGAACGCGTGCGTCTTCCACGAGAACGTAGTTCGTGCGATGTCCGCGAACAGATCCGCGATGCGCTCTATGGTTGTCTCTCTAGATGTGGTCATTGTGCCCGAGAGGTTACTACGGATGACGAATATTTCGGTTGGCGAAGCATCTTACAGGCCCAGCCGATCTGTGTCAATGCATTCGCTGCCTCCGGCCACGGAAGTGTAGGACACATTACGATAGTCGATGTCTTTCCCCCCGGTCCTGGTATTCGGTCCGACGGGCGCTGTAGGGACGACCCGCCGGGTCGCCCCTATCCGAGCGTGGCGGAGAAGGCCAGTGTCGGCCGGCTTCCTCTCCCTCATGTAGGATCGCAACGGGCAGCGGCGAAGCTGAGCACGCACACCCGGGCTTACCGTCGCCCACGGGAGGCCGCCTCATGTCCGAATTCGACCTCGTCATCCACTGCTCCAACCCTCAGAGCGCTGTCGCTCAGCTCCTCGCCGCCAAGGGCATCAGCATCCTCCCGCTCGAGGCTCCGGAGGACGAGCTGCGTCGCCCGTACGAGCGCTACGTCCTCAGCGAGCGCCTCGCCATCGACCGCAAGACGACCATCGACTTCATGAGTGCCATCGCCGATAAGCGCCTGTTCGTGGACGCGATTGACCTGGGCGAGAGCTTCGACCTCGGCGTTGCCATCGTCGAGGGCGAGGACCTCTATGGCAGCGTCCGCAGCTTTCACCCGAACGCCATTCGTGGAGCCCTCTCGGCCCTCGTGATCCAATACGGCCTGTCGGTGCTGCGCACGACAGACGAACGGGAGAGCGCCGCGATCATCGCCATGATGGCGACGCACGAGCAGCAGGGCGTTCCGGAGATATCGCTGCACCCGAAGCGCAAGGCGCTGGACCTGCCCGACATGCAGCGGCGGGTGGTAGAGATGCTCCCGGGCACCGGCCGGGTTGTCGCCCGCACGCTCCTGCAGCGATTCGGCAGCATCCACCGCATCGTCGCCGCAAGCGACGAGGAGCTCATCGCCGTCCATGGCCTCGGGCCAAAGAGGGTCGCCGAGATCCGGCGCGTTCTCGACTTCGAGTACGAGGCGATCGATACCGAGCGCGACGTCGAGGACGCCGTCGCCCGCCAGCCGTCGATTCTCTTCCTCTTCCCCGTGGTCGAGATCGCCCGCCAGCACGTGCTGCCTGGCGATGCGCGCCACCGCTGGGTGATCGACCTGGTCTACATCTCGGACGAGCGGAAGGAGCTGTACATCGTGGAGCTGAAACGCAGCCAGCTCACCGACGACCACTTGGGCCAGCTCGCAACGTACCTCGACGAGGCGGCGCGCTCGGAGCTGCTGGGCGCGTTCCTGTCAGAGGGCTACAAGCTGCGCGGCATCCTCGCCTCCCCCGCCGGTGCGGCTCTGGAGGCAGAAGATGCCCGCATCGAGGTGCAAGTGCTCCCCGAAGAGCCCATCATCGCCGCACTCAAGGCCATACGCGAAGAGGCGCTTGAGACCGGATAATCCTCCCGAATCTATGGAACAACCGGAACAAGGACCCCTTCGACCGCGTCAAAACGGCAGGATCCTTGAGAGGGTGAGCACGATGGGATTAGTGTGGGCCATCTTGGCGGCGGCCGCTCTTGCGACGCTCGGGCTTCTGGCGACGCGCGGTACTCGCGGGGGCGAGTATGTGGCGTGGAGCCGCCGCCGTTTGCTCATCGGGGCCGTCCTCTGCGCCGCCTCGTTCGTCGGGGCCTGCCGTCGGATAGGTGCCGGACAGGCATCGACGCAGCAGCAGCCGACGAAGCTCTCTCTTCTGGCGCGCCTCGGCGATATCTGGCGAGCCATGGGTCCGCACGCCAGTGGCGCCGTGCGCGACGCGGAGGGCTTCGAGGCCCTCGGCAAGCAGATGGAGGCAGCCGTTCAAGCGCTGAAGAAGCAGGCCGACGAGGGGCAGCTCAACCCGGACACTGCCGCCGCCCTCGAAACGGCCTTCCGCGAGCGCTTCTTCCACATCCGCCGCACGCACTACTTCATGGCGACGTGCTACAAGATGACCTCGACAGGCTACCACATGTCTCGCAGCCGACAGGCCGTCGAGGATCAAGTCAAGATTCTGAACGAGCTGAGCACAAGCGGGAAGCTCCCCGCCGACGCTGTAGCGAAGGCCCGGGCGGTCGTCGCCAAAGAGGTGGCCTTCCAGACAAAGGTGCGCCGGCTCTGGAGGGCCGCGGAGGGCCAAGGAGAACAGGCGGAGGCCGCCAGGAGGGCGCTCGGCGAACTGGCCGCCCAGTACGGTGCCGGCACAATCGCGGCCACCAAGGCCAGCACCGAGGCCGCGCAGACCCTGGTGGGCTTCACGACAAAGCGCACCTGAGAGGATGGGCGCGATGGGATCAGTGTGGCTCATACTGGCAGCGGCCGTTCTGGCCGCTCTCGCACTCTTGGCAATCCACACGCCACGTCGGCGTGAGTACGTCGAGCTGGCGCGCCGCCGTTTGCTCGTGGGGGCTGTCCTCTGCGCCGCCTCGTTCGTCGGTGCTTGCCGTTGGATAGGCGCGGGACAGGCATTGACGCCGCAGAAGCCGACGAAGCTCTCCGTCCTGGCCGGCCTGGGCGAGATCTGGCGCGCCATGCGCCCGCACGCCACCGGCGCCGTGCGCGACGCTGAGGGCTACGAGGCTCTGGGCAAGCAGATGGAGACAGCCATTGAGGACCTGAAAACGCACTCCGATACGGGCGAAATCAAGCCCGCCACTGCCGCCGCGCTCGAAGCGGCCTTCCGTGATCGCTACTTCCACATCCGCCGCTCGAAGTACAGCATGGCCTCGTGCTATGAGATGACGATGCTGGGCGGGAGCCTGCAGGCGAGCCGAGCGGCCATGGAGGAGCAGGCCAATGTGCTCAACGACCTCGCCAAGCGGGGGAAACTCCCCTCGAGCGCCACTGAGAAGGCCCGGGCGGTCCTCGCCAAGGAGTTGGCCTTCCAGATGCAGGCGAATGAGCTTTGGAGCGGCGACTCCGATTGGAAGGCGCAGGACGAGCTCCACAAACGCTACGAGCGCGGAGCCATCGAGGCGACGGATGCGACCACCGAGGCCGCCAAGACGCTCGTGGACTTCACCACCAAGCCCACGGGCAGCGCCTGAGGCTCCCATCTGGGTACCGGACCACTATGCTTTTCCGTCGAAGACCCAAGCCCCTCCAAACCGTCATCTTCGAAGTCACCCAGGCCTGCAACCACGACTGCCGGCACTGCTACAACGTCTGGAAGTCGCCGCAACGTTACCCTGGCGGCGAGCTCGATGCGCCGGACACCAAGCGCCTGCTCGACGGCATCTTTCAGGAGACCCAGACGCAGCATTTGACCCTCAGCGGCGGCGAGCCGCTGCTGCGGGACGACATCTTTGACCTCATGGCCCACGCCGCCGAGCGCAAGGTCAACATAAACCTCCTCACCAACGGCTCCCTGCTGGACGAAGCGACCGCCAAACGCTGCGTCGAGGCCGGCGTCACGCTCTTCGAGATCCCCCTGCTCAGCGACCAGCCCGACATGCACAACTGCCTCACCGGCAGCTCCTCGTTCGAGAGCGTCGTGGAGGCTTTCCCGAATGCCAGGCTGGCCGGCGTCCACGTGGTGGCCGTGTTCGTGGTCACCAGGCTCAACGCCGATCACCTGTGCCGCACCATCGAGATGGCCTTCGCCCTCGGCGCCCAGGCGATGATGGTGAATCGGTTCAACGTGGGCGGGAGGGGGATCGAGAACCTCGAGGAGCTGATGCCCTCGGCCGAGCAGGTCCGCGACGCGCTGGCGGTCGCCGACGACTGCGCCCGGCGCTTCGGCCTGCCCGTCTCGTGCTCGGTGCCCGTGCCGCCGTGCGTGGTGGACACGTCGGAGTTCGAGAAGGTCGGCTTCGGCTTCTGCGCCGCCGGCACCGACCGCGCCTACTACACCTTCGACGCGCTCGGCAACGTCCGCATGTGCAACCACAGCCCAACGATCCTCGGCAACATCCTGGAGCAGCCCTTCGGGGAGATAGTGGAGAGCACTTCGGCAAGGGACTTCATGGCCGCCGTGCCCGAGGAATGCGCCGGCTGCCAGCACCTGCGCGAGTGCCAGGGCGGCTGCAAAGCCGCCGCCGAGCAGTGCCACGGCAGCCTCACCGCCTGCGACCCCTTCCTCACGCACTGCACCGAGCCCCGTGTGGCACGGCTTGCTCGTCCCTGTCTGAAGCGGGACCCCGTACGGGGCCAAGCCGTGTCCGCCGACGACTGATCACTCCACCTCGATCTTTGCATACCGCCTCTTCCCCACCTTCAGCACCGCCCCGCTCTCCGGCGTCACCGTCGCCACCGGATCAGTCACCTTCTCGCCATCCAGCTCCACGGCCCCCTGCCCGATCAGCCGCCGCGCCTGGCTGTTGCTCAGCGAGGGATCGCACTTCACGACGAGGCGGCTGAGCAGGATCTGCCCGTCCGTCAGTTCGTCAGCGCCGACCGTCACCGTCGGCATCTCGGTGGGCATCTCGCGCCCCGAGAACTGCCGCAGGAACTCCTCCCGCGCCGCTGCTGCCGCGTCCGCCGAGTGATAGCGCGCCGTGATGCGCTCCGCCAGATCAAGCTTCACATCCCGCGGGTTGACCGCGCCATCTCGGATGGCCGACTTCATCTCCGCCAACTCCTCGGCCGGCGTCTTCAACAGCAGCTCGTAGTAGTGCAGCATCGTCTCGTCCGAGATGCTCATGACCTTCCCGAACATGGAGTCGGCCGGCTCGGCAATGCCCACCAGGTTGCCGATACTGCTGCTCATCTTCTCCTTGCCATCGGTGCCCACGAGCAGCGGGAACGTCACGATCACCTGCGGCTCCTGCCCATAGAAGCGCTGCACGTCGCGGCCCACGAGGAGATTGAAGAGCTGGTCGGTGCCGCCGAGCTCCACGTCGGCCTCGACGGCCACCGAGTCGTACCCCTGCGCCAGCGGGTACAGCATCTCGGTGATCGTAATGGGCTCCTCGCGCTTCATGCGCACGGCGAAGGTGTCGCGTTCGAGCATCCGCGCCACCGTGTAGCTCGATGCCAGCTTCAGCACGTCGGCGAAGTCCAGCCCATCGAGCCACTCGCTGTTGCCGCGCACCTCGGCTGAGTCCACATCGACGATCTTGCCCACCTCCGCGAAGTACGTCTTCGCGGCATCATCCACTTCCTCGCGCGTGAGCGCCGGCCGCGTCTTGATCTTCCCGCTCGGATCGCCGATGCGGGCGGTGAAGTCCCCGACGATCAGCACCACCGTGTGCCCGAGGTCCTGGAAGGCGCGGAGGATGTCCAGGGGGACGGAGTGCCCGATGTGGATGTTCGGCGCGCTCGGGTCGAAGCCCGCCTTGACGCGCAGCGGCCGGCCGAGCCGGAGCTTCGCCAGCAGCTCCTCCTTCGTTTCCACGTGCACTGCCGTTTGGGTGATGAGTTCAAGCTGCTGTTCGGGGGTCATAGGGTCAATTCAGCCATTCTGATTAGGGGCGACCCGGCGGGCCGCCCCCTATTGGTGTCCGGTGGAGGATACGTTGAAATTAGCCTATGTCAGGCGATGGGCACCTGGTCCAATTCCAGCGTGGCGAGCGTTCCCACGGGGGTGCCGAGCTCGTTGAGCAGCTCCAGAGCCACCTGTGCCGCATCCTGTGGAACGGTGACGGTCTGGCTCAGCTCGAGCACCTTCTCCGGATTTACACTCAGCCTCCCGGTGCGGGTTATCTCGTCCCCGGCACGGTCCTGAAAGACGATCTGAATGGTGCCCGGGAGGAACACGCCGAAGGCGCCCTTGAGAACTGTCTTCCCGGCGGCTTCGCCGAGCGTCAGGGGCTCCTTGGTCACGCCGACCTCGGAGCAATCAATAATCGGGCCGCCGCAGCGTGCCGCGTACCAGTCGGTGGTGAAGCTGAACGAATCGCCGGGCGCAATGGTCGTCAGTGGGCCCAGCACCTCGACCTCCATGTACGACTTGTCGCCGCTGCAATACACCTCTACGGTGGAGCCCTCGTCGGGGTACTTGCCCAGCTTCTCCACGGCGAAACGCTTCACATAGCAGTATTCATGGGCCTCGTCCACGTATGCGATCCAGCCGGCGACGCTGTCGGCTCCGATCTTTCCCTTCTGCCCCAGGTACTTCACCCCCATCACGCCGGGGGCGACGCTGGGCATCCATTGCTCGCCCCCACCCGCCACCATCTCGTAGAAGCCCCTCGCATGCGCACTATTCGGATTGAGCGGGAAGTACACGCGGGCCTGCTGGCTGAACTTCTGCTTCTTGCTCAAAGAGCCGGGTACTTGGGTGACGTCCCAGATGCTCCACGTAATCGGCTCCTTGGAGACGTTGGTGAACCTTTCTTTGATGGCCAGTCGGGTGGTGCCGCCGTAGAGCGTCGCCTCGCGGGTGATCTGCAGGCCCGTCACGTCCGCGTCCTTCGGGCTGGTGAGGCGGACGGTTCCGGTGCCGCGCTCCTGGGCGATAATCTGACCGGTCCAACGCCCGCCATCGAGCGTTGAGCCGAGGGGGTCCGGAGGGCCGCCCCACTGCTTCTGAGGTGCCGGCCACACCTTATAGCCCCCGTAGTTGCGCCACGCGGGTTCGTCTTCGGTCTCGGGCGGTTCGTGGACTTTCCCCAGCTCGTCGGGATTGACCCATAGGTACGGATGCCCGCCGAGCTTGTATTCCATGATGCGGCCGCCGATTGCCGGCACGGCCACCACGGTCACGATCCCATTGGTGAGCTTGAGGCCCTCCCACCCATGGTACTTCGCCTCGGCGACGCGCACGTTCCCAAGCGTGCCGGCCACGGAGCGGCCGAGGGCGTCCCTGCGGCCCATCGAGGGCGGCCGCGATCGAGGCCCGGCGGTGGAGCTGGGCGACTCGAGTCCCCCACAGCCGGCCAGCACGAGGCTGCACGCACATGCTATCGCGATCCATAATCGCATAGGCACCCATCCTTCCATCCCCCGAGCAGATGATACCAAATCTGCCCTGCGCGCGCAACCGTATACGGCGGCGCTCCCGGCGCGCCAGTTCACACTTCTCTTACGATCCTGAAGCCACAGTTCCGGCAGCACGCATTCGGGGCCTTTGGCCGGCGCACCGAAGCTGTCGCCACGCGGCTGCGATCACCGACGCGCCATAGCTCCGGCGACGGCGCGTGGAACCGCGACCCGCCCCGCGTCACTTTCTGCTTGCCCTCCGCCGGCCCGGTCGGGTCCGTCTGCGCTTCCTCCGAGTAATCGCCGTACCAGTCCGCCGTCCACTCCCACGCGTTCCCCGCCATGTGGCACAAGCCAACGGGGTTGCGCTCCTGGCATTCGACGGCTACGGTGGTGTGCAGGCCCCACGGCGTCTCCTGCCAATCGTCGGCTTCCTTCGTCTCTTCAGGCCAAGGCTCGGCGAAGTAGGCCTTCTCTCTTCCGGCCGGCTCGTCGCCCCAGTAGAACTTCGTCCGCGTGCCCGCACGGCAGGCATGCTCCCACTCGGCCTCCGTGGGCAGGCGATATCGAGCGCCCTCCTTCTCGCTGAGCCATCCGCAGAAGGCCACGGCGTCGTCCCACGTCACGCACACGGCCGGCTGCTCGTCGGCGCTGAACATCCGGCCCTGCCACGGACGCACCTTCTTCTTCGATTCCACGGCCACCCCCGGCTCCGTGTGGCCCGTCGCCGCCACGAACGCCCGGTAGTCGGCGTTGCTCGTCTCGCAGGCGGCAAGCAAGATGGGCTTCGACATCGTCACCTCATGCACGGGTTTCTCATCGTCGTTGTCCTCGCTGCCCATCGTGAAGCTCCCCGCCGGAATATGCACGAGCTGCATGCCGAGCGAGTTGACCATAGGCTCCGGCGCTTCCGCTGCGGCCGCGTTCGCTCGCCGCACCACCGTCACGGCGCCGATGCCGGCTGCGGCCGCGGCCGTGGCCAGAGTGTACCGCGAGAGGTCGATAATGAATCGACGCCGATCGAGAGGTGGGGTCGCTTCACAGCTCTGTGCACAGCCGTGCCGGCAAGGAGTCTTTTCGCACTGCGTGCAGCCATCGTCGCGAATCATCGGTCTGCTCCTTCCCCGAGGGGGCCGGCATGGGCGCCGGCGATCACTCGGCAGCTCATCGCATCACTGGCCACTGTTCACTGCACACTGACCACTACCTCTCACAGCTTATCGTCCTTCCCCAGTCGCTCCAGTATCCGCTCTCGGATCCCATCGGGCAGCGGCGGGTTCCGCGGCGATTGCTGCTGCGCGGTCGCCGGCTGCACGGTCGCCTCCAGCGGTCGCACCCGCTCGCGCCACGTGCGCAGACGGTCCGACGGCGGCCGGGGCACGTACGGGGCCAGGCCGAGCAGGTCGTGCAGGATGAGGAGCGCTGCCTCCTTGTCCGGAATCCACCCCTCCATGTTCTCCGCATCGTGTCGGATGAACGGACGCAGGTAGAAGCCCACACACAGCGGGCAGCCGTCCTCGCACTCGCACTCCTCAATCATAGACGTCGCGGCGGCGAGGACATCCTCGATCTGCTCGAAAGCCTTTTCGGCGTACCCCATGCCGCCATCGTAGTTGTCGAAGATGAACGTGGCCTCGGGGTCGAACCCGTGCTTCAGAGTCTCGCCCGCTCCTGGCGACTCGCTATAGCGCACATCCAGCGGATAGCAGTGGGCGAAGACTGCGGTGATGAGCATGAGCGCCTGCCCGAGGCCGTAATCGGCCTCGCGCCATTGGCGCTGCAGGTCGTGGAGGCGCTGTATCGTCGCCTGCTGCGGGATGATCCAGTACCCATACGTGTTCAGCACCTGGGGCGGCAAATCGAGCGGCGTCCGCTCGAAGCTCTCCCGCGTCCAGAACCTGATCTTGTCGAAGCATCCGGTGTTGAAGTGCGCATCGACTTCCCCGAACCACACCTCGCCGCCGGGCAACTGCTTCTTGGCCTCGACCGTGTGGATGACGGCGACGCCCCGCCCACCGAGCGGCGAGGTGTAGTAGTCAACGTCCACCTTGCGGATGAGGGCCCGCTTCTGCTCCAGGTCGAGCTCCTCGACGAAGTACGTCTCCCCAAGGTGCATGTAGATGGCGCCGGGATGCAGCAGCGGATAGACGCTGATCTGATCGATCGTGCCGACGATCACCTCGCTCGAGGGATCAGTTACGTCAACGATAGTGTAGCTGTCGGCGGTGATGTTCCGCAGGGAGACCTTGTACGCGGGCTTGCCCGGCGAAGTGTAGTACCACCGGTTGTTGAGCCGGCGTGCCATCTGCTCCTCCTCCATGATCCGGAGCACCGGCTCCGCCAGATCGCCGAACCTCGCCAACTCCTCCTCCGCAATCGGCAACTCGTGCGCGGCGCAGACGAGCTGGCTGGCGAGGATGTTGCGGTTCTCCGGCGCGATGAGGGCCAGCTCATGCGGCTTCCCGAAGAAGTAGTCGGGATGATGCATGAGGTACTGATTGATGGACGTATCATAGGCGACCAGGAAGGTGAGCGATTCCTCCTCACCGCGGCCCGCCCGGCCCGCTTGCTGCCACGTGCTGGATATCGTCCCCGGATAGCCGACGATAACGGCGGCGTCGAGGCCGCCGATGTCAATGCCCAGCTCCAGGGCGGTGGTGCTGGTTATCCCCAGGAGGTCTCCGTTGAACAGGCGCTGCTCGATCTGGCGGCGCTCGCCGGGCAGGTAGCCGCCGCGATAGCTGGCCACCTTGTCGGCCCGCGCCGGCGAGATGCGTTCCAGCATCTCGCGCACATAGCGCGCCAGTAGCTCCGTGGCGGACCAGTTCTTGGCGAAGCCGATGCTGCGCACGTCGCGGGCGATGAGCTGCGCCATCAGCTCGGCCGCCTCGACGTTGCCGCTGCGGCGACGCTGCGTGAGCCGATCGACGATCGGTGGGTTCCAGAAGACGAACCGCTTGGGCCCTCGTGGCGCCCCGTCGTCGTCGATGAGCGTCATGGTGTGCTCCGTGAGGCGCTCCGCGTGTTCCTTCGGGTTCGCTATCGTCGCCGAGCAGCAGATGTAGATCGGCTCAGAGCCGTACCGCTCGCAGAGGCGATTCAGGCGCCGGAATAGATGGGCACAGTGGGAGCCGAAGATGCCCCGCATGGCGTGCACTTCGTCAACGATGATGAACTTCAGGTTCGACAGGAGCCGCTGCCACTGAGTGTGGGCCGGGAGGACATTGACGTGGAGCATGTCCGGGTTGGTGAGGATGATGTTGCAGGTGTCCCGCACCCTCTTGCGCGCCGCGCGCCCCGTGTCGCCATCGTAGGTGGCGATGGGCGGGAGGGCCTCGCACATCTGTTCATACTCGCGCAGCCGCCGCAGTTGATCCTGGGCCAGCGCCTTGGTGGGGAACAGATAGATGGCCGTCGCCTCGGGCTCGCGGATGGCGCTCTCGAGGATGGAGATCGTGTAGCACAGCGTCTTGCCGCTGGCCGTGCCGGTGACGATGACCACGTCCTCGCCCCGCCGCGCGGCCTCCACCGCCTGCGCCTGATGCGTGTAGAGCCGCCCGAACCCCTTCGCGTCCAGCATCTGCTGCACGACGGCAGGAAGCGGCTCCGCAAGCTCAGCGTACCGGGCAGCGCGCGCCGGGATGTCCTCCACGTGCACCATCTGCCCGCGGTACGAGTCCGATTGCCGAAGCCCGTCGAGAAACTCCGAGGCATTCATACAAATGATCCTGCCGCCGTCCTCCGGCAGCAGGACCAATATACACGCGCGGCGACGATCCGCCAAGGGGGCCGGCGATCCTCCGCGTCTCGGCCCACCTCCGGTCGGCTTGCCCTCACAGCGCCCGCCGAGACTGTGGCAGAATCCGACGCGACATCGGCTACGGGTTTATGGTACATCTCAGTGGGAACCTGACAGCGCGGACGCTTCAACGCTTCGCAGATTGTACGCAGTTTCCGCCTGTTACCGACAGGAGGCTTGCGGTGGGAAGCACCGTCACCAAACCGAACAAGACGTTTGCACGCGGCGTATCTGACGCGTTCGTCACAGAGCTGGCAAGTGGCCGCTTTGCCGGGATCCTGGAGCGCGCCAGAGACCATCCTCTCGACGTGCAGATCCGCGAGCACTACATCGATTTCTATGCCGACGGATGCTGTGTGCTCCAACTCCGCGAGAGACCGAAGGCCGGCTACGAAGCTGCGATACACGAGAAGTACGTGGGCGAGACGCGTCTGCCGGGCGAACGGCGGCGGAACCCAAGGGGCATCTGCTATGAGGTATCTGATGCCTTTGTCGCCGCCTACCTCGCTGGCTTCGCCACCATCATGGCGAACGCGCGAGCCCTGGCAAAACGCGAGCGAACACTGGAAGAGAGGATCATCCGGGCCAACAACGGGCCGACATCGCCCGTCGTGTTTTTCGACCGCCAAGTGCAGATGCACGGAGTGCCAAAGAAAGCCGATTTGCTCGGACTCCTGTCCTTGCCAGACGGCGGCGTGCGGGTGCTCCTGACGGAGATCAAGCAGGGACAGAAAGTCCTCGCTCAATCCTTGATAGACCAGACGAAGGCGTATTACGAGGTCTTTGCCCCGGCGGGACGACTCCGCGAATGTCTTGCCAATGCATACAGAAAGGTGATCTCGCAGAAGCAAGAGCTTGGGTTGCTGCCCGCTGCGGTAGCATTCCCCAGTGCGCCGCCCCCCGTGGAATGTCTGGTGGTGTTGTGCGAGCGCGAGCTCACGAGCAAACTCCTGCTGGGGCTGCGTACTGCCGCACGCGCCGCCCGGCTCCGAGCGAAACTGGTATGTCTGTCCCAGGAAGAGTACGTGCTTCCGCCGCCGGGGGAGTGGAGAACAATCTGATGCGTGAGGCAGCCATCGTCACCCACGGTGACGTAGACGGTATGACCTGCGCGGCTCAGCTTCTGCGCCGGGAGGACTCTCACTGCGAGCTGCACTATTCGAATCCCAGGTGGATTGCCGACAAACTCGCCGGCCTTCTCAAGCGCGATACGCCGCCCGACAGGATCTACGTGACCGACATTCCCGTTAACGTGCGTGCTGCTGAGGTGGTAGAGCGATTGGCAGGGGTCGGCGTCCAGGTCTACTGGATCGACCACCACCCATGGGCTGACGGTCTGCTCAAGCGCATGCGTCTCGCCTGTGCGCACGTGGAGTACAACGAAGCACTTCATACCCCCGCCGGCGCTCTCCTTGCACGATGGCTCGAAGCCGAGGATCCTTACTACGCACGAGTGGGTAGGATATGCTATGCAAGTGAAAAGGGAACGCAGTGGGAGCGAGATTGGTTTCGCCTGCTTGCAAGCTACACTGCCCACTGTGACAGGGACGTCCTGGAACGGTTGGCCTATGACCACGAACTGACCGAGGAGGATGTCTCCAGAATCGATGAGCAGGTGGCGTGCGAGCAGCTGGCGGAGCAGATTCTGGCTCAGGAACCACGCGTGGTGGACACAGCCAGTGGCAGGCCGATGGCGGTGTACGACACGTCCGACCGGCCCGGCGTTTTCATCGGCGGCAAGCCCTTCCGACACCACTCCGTTGATTTCTGCCTCGTCCGGATATCGACCCGCAAGTGGCAGATTGCCTGCAGACCCAAGTCGGAACTCACGCTTCAGCCTTTGGTGGGACGTCACGAGCTTGGGGATTTCACGGTCAAGGTGGCCGGACGGCCCAACCGGCTGTTGTCCATGGAAGCTCGCACGTCGGCAATTCCGCCCGACGCGCATAGGCGAGTCGTGGCGTGGGCGGGTAAGCTCCTGTAGGCGCCCCTCCTCGACTGCGTGCCTTACCTGATCCCAATCATCAGCGTCGTGCCCACCTCAGTATCCACCCGCTCCACCGTCGAGAACTCCGCCCCCGCCAGCCACTCGCGCACCTCTGGCTCGCTCCAGCTCGCCCCGCCGTCCGCCTCCGCAGGCCGGCCGAGCTCTCCCGCTCCGGCGGCTTCCCCCCGAGTTCCTGAGTCGCCTACTCCTCGGCCCCGTCCGCACCACCCACAAAGTCAACCAGAGCACCTGGTTGCGCCGCTTGCCACGCATATGACAGGGATTACATGATGTGGCGCTCGATGATCAGTGTGTCGGCCGCTGTGCCGGTCATCTATGTCACAGTTCTCGATAGGCGTCAACGGGCTCCGATTCAGCGGGATTGAGCGATGTCATGGCCGATCGCGAGTGCGTGCAGTGCTGATGGGGGCGTCCCTCGTGGTGCACAGGTGTAGAGAGGCCGAGCCGGGGCGGCAACGGTGCCGAGGATGTCTCAGTGCGCCCGGCGGATGATCTCCCGGGCGGCAACGACGCCGCAGGCGGAGGCTTGCACCAGGCCGCGGCTGACCCCGGCCCCATCTCCGATGGCGAAGAGGTTCTGCACCTGTGTCTCGAGGCAGTCCGACAGCTTCAGGCGCGACGAGTAGAACTTGACCTCCACACCGTACAACAGCGTGTGGCGACCGGCGACGCCAGGGGCGAGTGCTTCAAGGGCGTCCAGCATCTCCAGGATGCTGCTCAGGTGACGGTGCGGCAACACGAAGCTCAGATCGCCCGGTGTGGCCTGGGGCAGCGTAGGCCGCAGTGGGCTGTGGCGCAGCCGGGCATGGGTTGAGCGGCGGCCGCGCCGCAGATCGCCGAGGCGCTGCACGAGCACGCCGTCGCCGAGCATGTTGGCGAGGCGCGCGATGTTTTGCCCGTATTCGATGGGCTGCTTGAAGGGCTCGGTGAACGTATTGCTGCACAGCAGGGCGAAGTTGGTGTTGCGCGTCGGCTTGTTGGCCCAGCTATGGCCGTTCACGCTGATGATGCCGGCCGTGTGCTCCATCGTCACCTCGCCGTGCGGGCACATGCAGAAGGTGCGCACGAGGGTGTCGAATGACTTGGAGTGGTACAGGAGCTTGACCTCATAGAACTCGCTGGTGAGATGTTCCATGAGGGCGGCAGGCACCTCGACCCGCACGCCGACGTCCACGGGGCTGCGGAGGGTGTCAAGACCAAGCCGTTCGGCCTCCGTCGCCAACCACGCGGCGCCGCTGCGACCTGGTGCTAGCACGACGTAGCGAGCTGCCAACTGGTCGCCGCTGCGGAGTCTCACACCGGTCGTGGTGCCGGCATCCGTGACGATGTGCTCGACATCGGTGCCGGCGTAAACCGCGACGCGGCCGTCCACCGCCTCGCGCATGCGCTGCATGATCTGGGGGCAGTTGTCGGTGCCGAGGTGGCGCACCCTGGCAGAGAGGAGCTGCATCTCCGCGCGGACGGCCTTGTCACGCGCCTCCCGAAGCATATCGCTGTTCGGGGCGAATATGCGATCGGGGGCGCCAAAACGGCGATAGGTTGCGTCCACGTGCTCGATGAGGGCGGCGGCGGCTTTCTTGCCGATATAGTCGGCGAGGCGACCGCCGATCTCGAGGGAGAGATTCAGCTTTCCGTCGCAGAACGCGCCCGCTCCACCCCAGCCGGAGAGCAGCGCGCAGGGCTCCTCCTTCAGGCAGCGCGTGGCGCCCTGGCGCATCGCGCAGCATCGCTGTCCGGAATCGGGCCCGCGCTCGACAATGGCTACCGCGAGGTCGCTGCTTTCGGCAAGCGTGAGCGCACTGAATATCCCCGCCGGACCGGCGCCTACGATCACCACGTCGTACTGCCGCTGCACAGCTCCCTACCCGCCTTCGACCATCCGCTTGAGCCCGTTGAGGGTGTCCTCGCACATCTCCTGCACTTTGGAGTGCAGCAGGTTCTGAATCAGCGGGCCCAGCCCGGGGATCTCCTTGGCGTAGTTGATGGTCAAATGTGTCTCGCACCCATCACCCGCGGAGCCGAATCGCCACACACCATCGTACTGGTCAAAATCGCCCTCCATTTGCTTGAACGTGCACGTCCGCGCCGCATCGTCCCAGATGTCCTCTTCCGTCCACGAGAACCGCAGCGGGGCGCCGAAGGGCGTCTGTATCTGGCCCACCCACTTGCTGACCGATCGACCCTCGTCCCGCTCCAGCACCTCGATGCTGTCTACGTTCGCGAGGAAGTCGGCCAGAGTCTCGATTTTGTCGCGTGCTGCTTCATACACCACATCTGGGCTCTCGTTGATCGTGAGTTGGCTTCCCACCGTGGGCATAAACTCAGGCCTCCGTGTGAACGTTCTTCACAGATGCGCTCAGCCAATGCTCGTAGGTCCGCGGGCCAAGCTCTGCATACCAGCGCATTATCTCGATACCGTCCGGCACGCGCACGCCCCAGCGCCCCAGCGGGCACGGCAGCCATTCGACGAGTCCGAAGAGCCGGCAGATCAGTGGCCGCACCGGGTAGATGTGACAGCGGCCGGCGGTGTCGTCTCGAAAACGACACGGTGGGCCGAATGCTCCCCGCGCCGGCGTCTCTGGCGGGCGCGCCGGCCCGCCGCGGAGGGCGAGGAACGATCGCGCCTGCTCGAATTCCCAGTGCGTCATGGCTATGTCGCCGGCGCACTTCTCCCCGCACGCATCGCAGCCGTCGCACTCCTCGTTCGGCAGCTCGTCCCACAGACGCCGCAGGCGAGCGCTGTCCTCAGGACTCATCTGCATCGGTGCCGGTCCATCGAAGCAGTTCTTCATGGGCCTGTTGGGCCACCCGGAAACGATGAAGATGGCGCGAGGGCCAAAAGCATGCCACCTCGGCCAGGCGGGGGACGGAGACCCCGCGCTACAATGCCACCGCAGCCAGACCGGACACGAATCTTCGAGGCAGCCCACTGAGCGTCGATCGGCGGTCACAGTCGTCTGGCAAAGGGCCTCAGAGCACGCGTCGCCGCTCACGGCTTCTGAGGCTGGTGAGACTGCCTGCGGCGTTTGCGCTTTGGCAAGATCGGCGGAGGCACCGGCTCATCCGGGGCCAGGAACTCCCGAATCCGCCGCTCGAAGTAGGCGCGGGACCGCATGACCAAGCGTCCGCAGCCAAGGCACTTGGCCCGGATGTCCGCGCCGGTGCGCACTACCTCCCAGTGGTAACTGCCACACGCATGCGGCTTCTTGAGACGCACCCGATCCCCCACCTCGATCTTCAGCGGCAATGTCATGGCTGGTGACGTCCCAGATATCTTGCGGGGGCGGCGATGGCGAGTATGCCGCCGACGCCAGCACCTTACTCATTATTGCCGCGATTGGCAAGGACCTGAGGCCACTCCTCCCGCCGGCACCCCGCTGGCCGCGGGGGCCTGCCCAGGCCAGTGCTCAGGCGTCGCGTGCAACTGATCGCTGACCACCAACCACTGCCGAGCGCCCTCGCCGCGGAGCACCTCCGGGGAGGTGAAGAGCGCCAGGCGGCGAAGGATCTCCAACGCGCCGGCGCGCGGGGCTGCGTCGGGGCACAATCCTAGAAGGGGGAAGGCAAATGCAGTGCAGGCTTTGCAGTTTCATCACAATCGCAGTTCTGCTGTTCATCGCGTGGCCGGCGGTGTGGGCGGACCGGATCGGACTTGAGGACCAGCTTTCGGACGTGTCTCCGGGAGTTGAGCCGACAACCATGGGCGGGGCCTTCGTGGCCGTGGCGGACGATGTCAGTACGGTGTACTGGAATCCGGCGGGGCTTTCGCGCGTTGGCAACTCGGCGCTGGCATTCCACATAACGTTTGCCGGCCAGAACCTGGACAAGGCGCGCGACGCCGGCGATCTGATCGACCTGATCGATCCCGACGACTTCGACTACGAGGACGCCAAGCGCTTGGTTGACAAGATGAAGGGCGCATACGGGGCCACGCTGGCGCCGCAGTTCGCGCTCCACAGCCACGGATGGGCCCTATCCGTGACGACGTTCGGCCTGGCCCGCGCACGTCTGAGCGAGCCCGCTGCGAACCAGGTGCGCATTCAAGGGAAGGCGGCGGTCTTCGCCAGCGGGGCGCTCTCGCACGGCTGGAAGGCGAATGAGAAGTTACGACTCGGCGCCTCGCTCCGCTACATCTACGGCAGGGCCGTGGCTGCCAACTATGTGGGAGATAGCCAGGGGAACATCGTGGTCAGGACCGACCCAACCCTCGAGCCCAACAAGCGGATGGTCACCTTCGACGCCGGCGCCCTTTACGAGGCCAACGAGCACGTGACGTACGGAGCGACGCTGCGCAACATCACCAATCCAACCTTCTTCGGCAAAGGTGCCAAGACGAAGCTGGCCACGACGCTTGACGTGGGGGCCGCCTACAGGCGTGGCGGCCTGACGCTGGCGGCGGATCTGCACAACCTGCTGGGCTTCTCGCCGAGGCCGGACCCGAGCCTTCACCTGGGTGCGCGTTACCAGTTCCCGGCGGTGCTCTCCGTTCAGGTTGGGCTCTACGACGGCGACCCCACGGTCGGGGCTGGGCTGGACCTGGGCCCGCTGTACATTGCCGCCGGGCTGGGCGAGGATATTGAGCGGATGGTGACGGCAGGCCTGCAAGCCCAGTGGTAGAGCGTGCCTGAGCCGGGCGACACACTCAGCACCAGAGCAGTCAAAGGAAGCGCCCTCGGCACATGCCGAGGGCGCTTCGATGTCTGACCAAGACCGTGGTTCACGGCACGCTTAGAAGGCGATCTCCAGCGTGGCCATGAACAGATCCAACTCGTCGAGATCCACGAGCGTCGGCGCCGGACCTGGCGGCCCGAATACCAGGGAGTCAAGGACAACGCCCTGGCCGCTGGGGAAGCCGCCGAGGGTCTCCGGGACCGCGCCCGTGCCGCCGAAGTCGTCATTCGGCTCCTGGTGGGCGTAGGTGAACACCACGTTCACGCCGTCCCTGATCTCGGTGGTCAGCCGCGCGGACCAGAGCTTGTCATATGTCGCCTCGTAGATGGAGTTCTGCGGACCGCCACCGACGGGCAGCAGCGCCCTCTGCGGCAGGTCGCGGTTTAGAAGCTGGTGGTAGCCCAGCTCGAGCGGGCAGTCACCGATGTCGAAGGTGAGGATTCCGCCGATCGCCTCGAGGTTGTGGGCCATCAGCGGATTGTCCAACCACCGCTCCCACGCGTAGCCGGCGTTCTGCGACCGTGGCGAGAGCAGCTCGTAGTACGGATTCACGCCGCTGTAGAACGGGTTGAATCCGAAGTCCACCTTGGACCAGTAGCCGGTGAAGTTGAAGGAGCCCGTGTCCCACAGCTCGTAGCCGAGGTACCACGCATCCGGCTCGCGGGGGCTTCGGGACAGCACTGCGTCGTTCCAGTGCTCAGCCCAGAACGGATCGCCCTCCTCGAATCCGAAGGCGTCCTCGGTGAGCCGGGCGTACTCGGCCACGAGCCTGCGGTCGAAGAGCATGCCCTCGACGTCCACGCTCCAGCCGTTCTCCTCACCGAGACCGGTGATGAGGTAGTTGCCGCCGACGCACCAGTCATCGGCCACGTCCCACTGGAGTCGGGCGGCGACAAGGCCGTCGCCTCCCCTCACCAGGTGGCGCGTGATGATTGGGTCGCCGCTCTCGAGCAGGTCGAACGAGTCGTACAGAGCCATTCCGAAGACGGCCTGTAACCCAACGTCGCCATGCTGCTGCGACAGCGCGGCGCCCTGCACCGCCAACCGGGAGGCGTCCACCAGCAGGCCAACAGGACCCTGGCCGTAGAACTGGCGACCCACCGACCAGTTCGTCGGATGCATCACGTCGGTGTCGAAGGCTACCCAGGCCTCGTCGAGCCACAGGGTCGCGTCGCTCGCCCGCACCTCAGTCAGCGAATCCGACGAGGGCGGATCGTGCAGCTTCACCGTGACCCGGCCCGCGACGCCATCCAGAATCTCGCCCTCGATCCCGAGGGCAGCCGTCAGCACATCAAAGTCGCCGCCGAACAGGCTGCTCTCAGCGGTGAACAGCGCGTCGCCCACGAGCCCCATCCGATACTTCAGGTAGCCGTAGGCATGCGGGCTGTCCGGATGTTCCTCCAGAGCCGTCACCCGAGCATCAAGCTCATCGATCTCTTTGTTCTTCTGGTCCAAGTGATCCTTGATCTGCTGGATGTCGTCCTTGAACTCGTCGATGAGCCTCTGGCAGATGCGGCGGATCTCGTCCTCGCTCGGCGCTTGGCCCTCCCCGGCCTCGCGCCCGGGCGCGCCATCCTTGCCAGGTGCGCCATCCTTGCCGTCGATGCCGTCCTTGCCGTCGATGCCGTCCTTGCCGGGCTCGCCATCCTTGCCCGCGACGCCCACGGCCGTCGGGATCTTGTCCCACAGGCGGGCAACGGCCATGGCGAACTCGTACCGAGTCATCGCCCGGTCGCCCTTGAAGGTGTCATCCGGATACCCCTGGATGATCCCCAGGTCTACGAGCTTCTGGACCGCATCATACGCCCAGTGAGTGAATGGCACGTCTCTGGTTGGGTCTGGATCTGATGCGACCGGTGACGTCGCCAGGCTCAATACCACAGCGACGCCAATCACAACTGCAATCGTTCTCACTTATGTACCCTCCTATTCAGAGTGGCGGAGCGCATCTCTGCACTGCGGCAACCATACGGCAGGCCAACAGCGGCTTACGCCTCGCAGCGCTTTCACAAGCGCCGACCAGCAGAAATGCCCTCCCTGAGCGTCGCTTGACGCAGAGAAGGGCGCTCGTGAGTGTCCTATGTTTCCTCGCGAGACTTCCCCTCACCGCAGCACGCTTCGCCCAGCTTTATCACGTGCCCCATCGGCGCGGCGTGCAGGAGGTCCTCCCTTCCGTGCCAGGTTTGGCCAATTGGGGGACAATAAAGCAAGAGGAAAATGCTAATGCTTCCGCGACTAGTCTGCCCTCCCTGGTTCTCGACGCGGCAGCATAGCATAGCAGCCACGCCATGTCAACGTATTGGACACTTGGCCCGGCCGAATGTTTCAGATCGCCGCCGTCCACTCGTGCGACGGGCCTTGAGTATTGTACCACAGTGGCACCAGCCGTGTCCGCACGGGAGCCGGCCACGGCGGCACCAACTCGCGTGTGGTATAATCATCAGACTACGCGAGGAGGATGTGATCCCCATGCAAGCGCCGGCCCCCGACCCCATTGCGGCCCTCAAGTTCGCCATCCAACTTGAGGGGGATGGCCGTGCCTTCTACGAGAAGGTGGCGGCAGCCACGGACGACCCGATGGGCAAGAAGGTGTTCGCGCAACTCGGCCGGGAGGAGATCGAGCATCGCCGGATGCTGGAAACAGAGCTGGCGCGTCTGCGCGCATCGGGGCTGCGAGAGCCCGAGCCGGCCGACGGGGAACGCGAGGTCGAGGCGGCCACGGCCGCAGCCGGCATTTTTCCCGCACTGAATGAGGCGTGGAAGATCGGCTCCGGTGCCGGCGATGCCGAGGCACTGCGTGTGGCGCTGGCCTCTGAAGAGAAGGGCTTCGCCTTCTACCGCCGAATGGCGCAGGAGGCGCCCCAGGAGCAAACGCGGCAAGTGTACCAGGAGCTTGCTGCTATGGAGGACCAGCACCGGAAGCTGCTGCAGTGGGAGCTGGATTACGTGCTTGGGTCCGGCTATTGGTGCGACATCGCGCAGTTCACCATGCAGTGACGCGTACGGCTCCACCAACGCCGGCACGGTGGCATTCGTGTCAACGGATCACTCCCCGCCGGGCGCTGCCGACGTCGAAGACGTGAACCTGAGCGCCAGCGCCGCATCATCCGCCACCTGCGTTGGCTGCTGCTGCGTGTAGATCCCGATGACGACGGCGTCCGATGGCTTGATGTTGGCATATGCGTATTCGAAGGCTTCCTCGGGGTCGTTCCGACCCGCTGCCATGATCTTGTAGGCGAGGCAGACTTTGTCGAGCCGGCGGATTGCCTCCGTCATGGCGTCTCGGTCCTCTTTCGCGTACACCTCGCCGTGCAGGTATACGTTGTAGAAGCATGTCATGTAGAACTCGGCCCCGAGCTCCATCTGTTCGGCCGCCAGCAAGATCTCAGGATCGTGGCTCGCCAGGCCGGCCGGCAGTCCCTTGTCCTTAATGTGCTGAATCCACTCGCGCGCCTCAGGCAGTCGCCCAGCGCGGTACATGTTGTCGATCATCCCGCCGTGCAGGAAGCAGGCTTCGGCGCCCATGGAGCAGAGCTGATCGACGTTCGCCGCCACCGATGCTCGCTCCGGAGCCGTCTGAGCGATCCAGGAGATGGTGCCTCCCTCCTGCCGGTACTCCTTGAGCATGCGCATGATGTGGTTGTCCGCTCGGCCGACGAAGGCATTTATCCCGGCCTGGTCTGCCTCGCGCAGGGTCCGCTTGAGTCTGTCCACCGTGTAGTAGTCCATCATCTCCTGGTTCAGCTCGGCGGAGATATGCGAGTGGCCGGAGAAGGGATTGCCGCCTACGATGAGGCGGGTAACTTCCAGGTCGCGAATGTGCGTCGTCGGTAACACCGAAGCAGCACTCCTTTGTCGGCCCGTTCGATCGGTGCGGGAAAGCATCGCTCGCATGTTCGCCCACACGGCAGAGTGTTCCTTCGACGATGCCGGGTGGCTCGGCCCCCGCACGGGTCCTCCCTTGCCCGCAGCGTGCGGATTGGATTATCATGTTGGCATTCTCCCGTGGCTCGGGCTGTCAGGCAGGTGACAATCCTCTGGATGTTCCAGACCGCATTGAGCCGAAGGTAACGCCGCCGCGACAACGCACAGGCCCGGGGAGCCGGCTCGCACTGGCGTCTGCCGTCGCTGTCGGCGTCGCCATCGTGCTGCTGGTCATGACCGTCTACTGCGTGGTGGCGGCGCCCGTTTTTCGCGTATTGGCCGGCACATCCAGCCGCTTGCTCGTGTGGCTCGTGGGGCGTGGCGCTCTTCTGGGCGAGGCGTTCGTGTGCCAGGCCGTTCTGTATCTGGTCGTTGGAATATCGATCTGGGGGGCGGTCACCGGCGCCTTGTCTCTCAGACTCGAACACGCCGAGGTGGATCGTCGGTGGCTGAGCATCGCCAGCATGGCCGCGGGCATACTGGTCCCCGTTCTGGCCGTGCTTGCACTATGGTGGTCCTGGGAGTTCGTCGCCCGTACGCATTTCGCCGGCAGGTGAGCCGGATGTCCGGCGCATATCAGCAGGCGGCAGTTCGCCGGATGCTGAATGCCGGGCAGAGGTGGCCCGCCGCCTCGCAGCGAAAGGCGATGCGCCTGCCGCAGCACGGATGCAGTCACCGGCAAACGCATCGGTGGGAGGGACACATCAATGGCTGATTACAAGTTCGGCATCATCGGCGTGGGCACATGGGGGGAGACGCACCTCAAGGCCATCTCCACACAGCCGCATTGCGAGATAGCGTGCATATGCGACCTGAACGAGGAGCTTCTGAAACAGCGCGCCGAAGAATACGGCATCGAGCGCCGGACGACGGACTATAAGGAGCTGCTCGCCGACGACGACATCATGGCTGTTTGCGTCGTCACGCCCGACTTCGCGCATCGGGAGATCGCTGTTGCCGCGGCGGAGGCCGGCAAGCACATGCTCATCGAGAAGCCCCTGGCAACGACGGTGGAGGACTGCGAGGCGATCCTGGCCGCCGTGGAGCAGGCCGGCGTGACGATGATGGTGGACTATCACAATCGGTTCAATCCAGCCTTCGTGCAGGCCAAGGCGGCCATCGACGCCGGCGAGCTGGGCGAGCTCCAAATGATGAGCCTGCGGCTCAGCGACACCATCTACGTGCCCACTGGGATGCTGAGCTGGGGGGGGATGTCCACGGTGGCCTGGTTCCTGGCCAGCCACTGCGTTGACCTGCTCAGATGGCTCAGCGGCGAGGAGGCCACGCGCGTCTACTCCGTGTCACGCTCGCGGGTGCTGAAATCCATGGGCATCACCACACCGGATTTCTTCCACAGCATCATCGAGTTCTCCGGGGGCCTCGTCGCTCACGTGGACAACTCGTGGATTCTGTCCACCAGCATGCCGACGGTCTTCGAGTTCAAGGCCGAGATCGTCGGCGAGAAGGGAACGCTATTTGCCGACTGCAACTCGCATCGCATGCTGCAGAAGTTCACCGGGGACGAGGCGATGTATCCCGACGTGGCTGCCCAGCCCGTTGTGCAGGGCAAGCCGGTCGGCTTCACCATAGAGAGCATACGTCACTTCATCGGTTGCCTGATCGCCGGCGAGCAGCCGGCCGTCACCGGGCACGATGGGCTCATGGCGACCAAGATCGTGTGCGCCATCCACGACTCCGCCGAGAGCGGCGAACCGGTACAGCTTGCCTGACATGGCGGGATAGGCGGGAAGCGTCGGTGCCATGCAGCTCCGCGACGACAGGATGTGTTTCGTCTGCGGCTCCGAGAATCCCATCGGGCTGCACTTGCCCTTCGTGTTGGACGGGGACGATTGCGTGATGGAGTTTGTGCCCGGCAAGGCGCACGAGGGTTGGGGCGAGATCATGCACGGTGGGCTCATCGGGACGCTCCTGGACGAGGCGATGACGCGGATCTGCTGGGAGAAGGGCTTCCCGGCGGTCACTGCCGAGATGCGGATCCGCTTCAGGAAGCCCGTGAAGACCGGCAACAAGACGATTACGCGCGGACGAATCCAGGAGCGCCGCGGGCGAGTGCTGGCGTGCTCGGCCGAGATGGCTCTGGAGGACGGCACGATTGTGGCGACGGCGACGGCCAAGTGCGTCATCCAGGCGGACGGCAATCAATAGGCCGCATACAGAGGAGGGGCCAGGCGGTGGAACACACCATGGAGAATACGACCCTCGGCGCAATGCTCGCGCGCAGTGCGGAACGCTGGGGCTCCAAGTGTGCCCTGCAGTTCGGCCCGACTCAGCTCTCGTACGAGGAGCTGGATCGCAGCGTGGCGCGGCTCGCAGGCGGGCTGGCGGGGCTTGGTGTAGAGGCGGGCGATCGAGTGGCCCTGCTGCTTCCCAACTGCCCCCAGTTCCCGCTTTCGTATCTTGCCGCCGTGCGCCTCGGCGCCACCGTCGTGCCCATCAATGTGCTGCTCACGGCGCGGGAGATGCAACACATCCTCACCGATAGCAGACCGCGCGCGCTGATAACGACGAGCGCCCTCCCGGGCATTGCCGAACACCTCGCTGCGCTCGGCAGCGCCATCGATCACATAGTGCTGAGTGGCAACAGCCCGGTGGACGGCACCCACAGCTTCGAGGCCATGGTGCAGACGGCAGAGCACATTGATCCTGCATCGCGAGCGGAGCCGGACGACGTGGCCGCGATCGTGTACACCTCGGGCACGACGGGCGTGCCCAAAGGCGCCATGCTCTCGCACCACAACCTGCTGTGCAACTCCGCGGCGTGCGCGGAGATGATTCAGGTCTCAGAGCAGGACCATTTCCTCTGCGTCTTGCCCTTGTTTCACTCCTTCGCCGCCACCGTGTGCATGATACTGCCGCTGCTCATTGGGGCGACGACCACGCTGATGCCGCGGTTCGCGGCGATGGACGTGCTCAGGACGATGGCGCGTGAGGGAATCACCGTCTTCGCTGGCGTCCCCGCCATGTACGCCGTCATGCTCGGGGTGCGGTCCCAGGAGCAGTTCGATCTGTCGCACGTTCGCATGTGTGTCAGCGGCGGCGCACCGCTGCCCGTGGCGGTCCTGGAGGGATTCACCAAACGGTATGCGGTGACGCTGCTCGAGGGGTACGGCCCGACGGAGGCGAGCCCGGTCGTCAGCGTGAACCCGTACGACGGCGTGCAGAAGCCCGGGAGCGTCGGGCTGCCGCTGCCCGGAGTTGCTGTCAACATCGTGGATGATGATGGAGCCGAGTTGCCCACGGGCGAGGTCGGGGAGATCCTCGTCCGGGGCGACAATGTGATGCAGGGGTACTATCAGCGTCCTGACGACACGGCAGAGACAGTGCGTGACGGCTGGCTGTACACGGGCGACATGGGCCGGCTTGACGAGGACGGCTATCTGTACATTCTCGGCCGCAAGAAGGACCTGATCATCGTCGGCGGCATGAACGTCTACCCCGGTGAGGTGGAGGCCGTCCTGCTCGAGCATCCGGCGGTCGCCGAAGCGGCGGTTGTCGGTGCGTCGGGGTCGCTGCGGGGCGAGGAAGTCGTCGCCTTCGTGGTCCTGCAAGAGGGTTGCACAGCCACCGGCCAACAGCTCATCGAGCTGTGCGGAAGCGCGCTGGCGAAGTTCAAGGTTCCCAGACACATCGCTTTTGTTGACCAGCTCCCCCGGTCGGGGACTGGAAAAGTGCTAAAATCCGAACTGCGGAGCATGGTGGCTCAACGCCGAGCCCGGCCTTGAGCGGGTGCCGTGGCGGGACTCCGCCATCCAGAGCCGTTGGCGGCCGGCGGCGCCGCGGGCGTGCCGGCAGGCGCTGCCGAACACCGGGGGAAAGCGACGTGCGCGTATCAACGCTGGTTCTGAGATTGGTGCTCCTGGCTTTTGCCGCGATGCTCAGTACGCCGCCGCTTCCGGGTGCCCCGGCGCTGGACGGCAAAGACGTCACCGACAGGACGCTGGACAATGGCCTCCACGTCATCGTCAAGAGCGAACCGGCCACCGATCTGGTGGCCATCGGGCTGTACGTGCGTGCGGGCTCCATCACGGAGCAAGAATGGCCTGATGGCATATCTCGCTTCGTCAACGAGTTGGTCTTCGACGGCCCCAAGGAGAGCAAGGCCGCCAAGATCCGCCAGCAGCTCGCGAGCCTGGGCGGGCGTCTGACCTCGGGCGTCACCCGGGACTTCACCCACGCTCACATGGCCGTCGCATCTCCCTACCTGCAGCGGGGCCTCGAGATGCTTGCCGAACTCGTCGGCGCCCGCACCTTCGCTCCGACGGTTGTGAGCGATGTGCGCCAGGCACTCGTCAGACAGCTTCGCGCCGTCGAGAACAGCGCGACGGCCATCGAGCTGCGAATGATGAATCTGTTGTGGGGCCTGGCCTTCGAGCAGCACCCGTACGGCAAGGTGCTGGGCGGCACCGCCGAGAGCATTGGCCGAATCACGCCTGCTAATGCATCGCAGTACTACGCCCGGTTTTACGTTCCCAACAACATGTCATTGATCGTCGTCGGGGACGCCACGCCCGGCGAGGTCGCAGCAGCCGCTGCCGGAACGCTGGGCCGCCTTCCGCGAAAAGACATCCGCTGGCGACAGCCGGCCCCCGAGCCGCCACAAACCAGTCTGCGGACGGCCACGATCCCCATCCCGGCTCAACGGCATGCCTTCATGATGGCCTTCCACGGGCCCGGCATCGGCACACATGACAAACGCGACGTATGCGCCATGGACCTGATCTACACGATCCTCGGCCAGGGGGAGCGCGGGCGTCTGATTCGGGCGCTGCGGGAGGAGAAGCAACTGGCGGTCGCCGCCGACGTCGAGTTCGTCACCCGTCGCGACCCCGGTCTGTTCGTCGTCACATGCGTCGCGGCCGAGGACCAGGAGTTGGCAGCGAGGCGGGCTGTGCTGCAGGCCCTGCGGCGCATCACAGAAGAGCCCCTGAAACCGGACGAATTGGCGGCGGCCAAGAAGCTCCTGCGCGACGCGTACGCCTTCAGCAATGAGACGCTAATGGACCAAACGGGCTCAATGGGATTCTACGATTGCATCGACACGTATGAGTTCGCCATTGAGTATATCGCGGAGGTCAACAAGGTCACCGCCAAAGACGTGCAAAGGACCGCACGACGGTATCTCCGTCTCGACGCATACACGCTCGTGACCGCCCAGCCCACCACAACAACCGATGTCAAGAAGGCATCGCTTTAGGGGTTACGACATGCTCTGCAAGCTCATCTCTCATACTCAAGGGGGCGCTCGAGACCCCAACGCGATCCCCGGCATGGACGGCGGGCCTCGGGGCGCAGTGATCGGGGCCGCTGTCGCCGTGCTCCTGGTGCTGTCGGCCGCAGCTCTGGGACGCAGCGGGGCCGCCGCTGTCGAGACGGTCACCCTCAGCAACGGCGTCACCGTGGTCGCCAAGCAAGACGCAAGCTCCGACATAGCCGGCGTGAAGGTACTCATCGGCGTCGGCCAGGAACACGAGCTGCAGGAGCCTGCCGGCATCCGGACGCTCATCGGCGAGATGATGCTCAAGAGCATGCGAGAGCGCCTCAAAGAGAACGCCGAGCTCGAGCCACTCCGCCGCCAGCAGGATGCGGCGCCTGACCGAGTGCTCTTCAACACGGGGACGCATTGGGGCTTTGCGGCGGTCCATGGCGCGGTGACCAGCGATTCGCTGCCCGATTGCCTTCGCCTGCTCACGTGGGTCGTATTTGACAGCGAATTCACGCGGGAGCAGCTTGTCGAGGCGCGCGACGCACTCGAGGCGACGCGCGCCCGGTCGCTCGGTCGCGACCCGGTGCGGCAGACATATCTGCTGTTGCGCCGGGCGCTTACCGGCGAAAGCAAAACGGCTATGTCTTTGCTCGGGACCAAGGAGTCACTTGCGGAAGTGTCCCTGGCCGATGTCGTGCGGGTCCGGGAGCGCCTGTACGTACCCAGCAACACGTACGTCGGCATCGTATCACCATTGGCGCCCGCGGATGCCGTGGCGCTCGCCAAAGATGCCTTCGAGCAACGGCCCGGGGGGGGGCGCCGACCTGTGGCGCCGGAGCCCCTGGCGGCCGATGCAGGCGATATGGAGGTGCAGGGCAGCACAGAGCTGCTGCGGCTCGCACGGCGTGGCGCCCCGCCTCCTGCATTGGTCATGGTCGGGGTGCCCATCCCGGCGGCCACCAGCCCGGACGCTGTCGTTGCCGAGGTCATCAACGCCGTGCTCGGCCGCCCCGGAGGCACCTTGGCACGCGACAACAAGCTCGCGAGGGCGCTCGCGCTTCCTGAAGCTTCGCGTCTGCGCCCCGTGCAGACGCTCATCGTACGCGCCGGCGCCGTCGCTCCGCACATGGCCATACACGTCTTCTGCAACGCGTACAACATTGATGAGGCGAAGAACGAGCTGCTCGACCGCCTCAAGCGACTCCAGACGGAGCCCGTCAACGAGGCCGAGCTGGCAGATGCCAAAGCCTTCGTCATCAACCAGTCTGCGCGAGCCCATGAGACGAAGGTGGATCAGGCGGAGCTGCTTGCCAAGTGGGAGCTGCTGGGGACCGGATACGAGTATGAGCAGAGCTTTGCCCGCCGCGCGATGGACGTGACGGCGCAGGACATCCGGCGGGTTGCCAAGCAGTACTTCGGCCGTTCTGCAGTTGCGGTGCAGCTACCCGTTACCCCGTGACGATGCTCCACAGGGCAGCAGCGGCAGCCATCCGGCTGCCGCTGCGTATACTGGGCCCGGTATATGCGCCACGTCGTCAGGAATCCCCGCCCACGCCTACTGCTACAACCGTGCTTGGGAAGTCATGTCATTCTGAGCGGAGTGCAACGGAGCGAAGAATCTCGATTTTGACGCAAGAAGGGATGTGGCACGCCGAGATTCTTCGTCGCTTTGCTCGCGCCGTCGCCATCCGCCTTCGCGAGAGCGACGAAGCTTCGGCGGAGTCGCTAGCGGCTTTGGCGCGTCGGCGACCTCAGAATGACAAGCACGGTTGTAGTACTACTCTCTCCGCTGATAGTGAGCGTGTCTTTTTGGATCACTATCTTCGTCACCATCGGGGAGAAGGGGATATCGGCGAAGTTGATGAGCGGGTTCATCTTTGCCAGCAGGGCGCGCACTTGTCCCACCGGCAGCGGAAGGCCGTTGATCCACGCCTGCTCCGCCACGAAGTGGACGCCATCCCTCTTCGGCACGAGTCGGGCGATCATCTTCAGCCTGTTGCCGAAGATGAACTTGTAGACCCCAGTTGCGATGACTCTCCCGTTCTCGAATTTCAACGTGAATTGCTGAATCGGTATCTTCGCCCGGGCGAACGCCTTGTTCAGCTCGCCCTCCTTGATCATCGCTCGAATGACCGTAGATTTTCGCGACCGGGTGCGCAGCTTCCCCAGCTTGAACAGCGCATCGAGACTGACAGTGACATCGGTTGCCTTGAGATACAGGTCGTTCATGATGATGCCTTCTTTGTCAGCCTTCTTTACGGTGACCACGATCGTCCGGAGCCGGCCCTGCTGCAGCAGCGACTGATCGTCGTAGGGCACAGCCTGGACCTTCAGGTCGGTGCACTTGAATTTGCGATTCATGTAGGCCCGAATGCCCTGCTCCACCTGCTGCACCGTCACCGCCCCGGCGCAGGGCGCCGACGCCAAGATCGTCGCGAAGAGCGCCGCGGGGATCGTGAGGTACCGAGACAAGGAGCGGAGCCGAGGAACGTGGCGTGGCCCAGCCCCTGTCGGCGCAGCCCGTCTCGGGAGCGATGGCTCTGCGTAGCTGTCATCGATGCGTCGATCGTTCCTGGGAGACACGGTGATAGCACCCTCCTCTGCCCAACGCGGGCGAAACATCATACACCTACCAACATACCCCGAAGCGGTAAGTTGCATACCATGACGACGATCACATGCTCCGGGAGCCCACCATAGTGCCTGAGGCGATCCTCGCGCGCTGATGTCGCGGTGCGCCCTGGCCGTCGTGTTGGGCGCAAAGATATTTGGACGGCACGCTGCCCACATCCTCCTGCGTCCCGGGCGCCGGGGGCGTCCGGCTCCTGGCTATGGGCGCCCGGCGACGTGCCGTCTTGCGGCTCTGATGTAGATGCCTATCGCCACAGTCACCGTGATCATTATCACGCAGGCGGCCAACAGGTAGGGCGCCTTCAAGTTGCCGCCGCTGAGTCTCACGGAGATACCGCCCAGCAGTGGCCCGAACACCAGCCCGCTGCCAAGAATGGCCTCGTGGAACCCCGTGGCTTTCCCCTGCCCTGTTGCTCTGCCAAAGAGCGTGTAGAAGAGGCTGGCGTAGTACGTCATGCCGCAGCCCAAGCCGATGAGCGTCAAGCCGAGAAACCAGAGTCGCCAGTCAGCGGCGAAGAACACCAACAGCATACCAGCGGCGCTGCCACACGGGAACAGAACCAGCGGGGCGAGCCGGTAGCGCCACTTCTGGCTGAACTGCAGTATAAGGAACATCAGTGTCTGGGCGGCCATGAGCGACCCGATGAGCCATCCCAGGGTGACGTCGTCAACGTGCATCTCGCGCGTGAGTTTCGGCAGGAGCGCCCGCACGCAGCTACTGGCGAACCAGCTCGCGAAGTTGGTTACCCAGGCGATGTACAGGAACGTGGCGGCGCCTGCGGGCGGCGTCTCGGCCGGCTGCAGGTCCTCGACCGGGCGGCCATCGGTTTTGATGGCGTACATGATGAGTATTGACAATAGCGCAAAGCCTGCCGCGACGTGAAAGGGAAGCGAGAGCTGCGGGTCCAGCTTCACAAGCCTGGCGCCGACGATGGGGCCGGCAGCTATTCCGATGCTCCAGGAGACGTTGAATATCCCAATGCTGCTGCTTAAGGAACGCCGATCGGGCTGCTCGGACAGCCACGCCTGCACCGGCGGCCAGATGAGGGCTATGGAGAAAGACACTGCCACGGCGAAGACAAACAGCGTCGGTAACGTACGGGTGTGGGGTATCGCAAGGTAGGCCGCACTCACCAGCACGCAGCCAAGCGCAGCCACTGTTCGCCGGCCCAGACGATCCGAGAGCCGTCCGCTGAAGAGACAGACGAGGGTGTAGGCGAACGCCGATGCGCCGATGACACCGAGCGCCAAGCCGCTGGCGCCCAACTCGATGGCGTACAGCGGCACCGCAAAGCCGGCGGCCGCCATGGTCATGTCCAGCAAGAAGGCCGCAACGTACAGCCCGCCGCGGCCCTTCCAGAATCCCACCGCGTAAGCCGACCTTTCTGCTCCGTGCCGGAGGCGCGCCTCAGCGCACTGCGCGGCCCGTCGTCAAACACCGGGACATAAGTCCGTTGTACGCGTGCTCCATGAGCGTCTCGAGATTCTCGATGTCTGCCGTGTTGTACAGGATTAGCGTTTCCAGTGACTCCTCCGACCCGGCCAAGTGCTCGTTCCACAAACGCACCGCGTCAAACCCGTCGAGCCCGGCGATCCGCTCATCGCGCGCCAGGCCGACCTTCGTCTCCACTGCTTTGAGCCCACCCCGCAGCCCCAGTCGCGCCAGCGCGTAGCGCAGGTCAACGTGGAGCTGGTCCAGCCTCAGGTCCGGGAACGCCCGCTGAATGAATGGCAGGTCGAAGGTGGCCCCGTTGTAGGTCACCAGGAGCGAGTACCGGGCGATGTCCTCCGGGAACTCGTCCAGATTCTCGCCGGCGATGTACGTCCTGGTGCGAAGGCCGTCGTACACCCCGATGACGGTGATGTACGCGGGCCATCCAAGTCCGGTCGTCTCAATGTCCACGTATGCCGTCTTCGCCTTGAAGACCTTGTATGCCCGCCAGTGCTCTGAGCGCGGTAGCGCCCTGGCGAAGTGCGCATGGTCCCAATTCTGCAGACAGCGCTCGCACTCAGCGAGCCGCCGGGCGACGAGCTCGACGCGAGCCGGCGACATCGGCAAGCGCCGCTCTCGCGCCTGCTCCGCTGCCGCGATGAAATCGGCCCACCCGTGTACACCGCACTCCCACAGCCGCCGCTCGGTCGTGGGCCCGATGCCGGGAATGTGAATGAAGGTGCGCTCGAGCATTAGCCACCATCCGCCCCAGTAGAGAGCGACCTTCGCCGCCCGGCGAATGCCACCTCCACAGCTTAACACTGCCCGCCTCCGGCATGCCTCCTTGGGTATCTCTCCGGTTCACGTGGTGTGATGTGCCGCCTGATAGGCCGATCATGGGCACAATGCTCGGCAAGAACATTGCAGAGAGCCTTCCGGAGACTCATTACTGCGGGGAGAGTGGCTACCCATGCGGGCAACGAGCGGCTGCATCCGAGGCGCCGATGTGCGCGCTGAGCGTATCACCGTACGGGCCGGGCTCAGGCCGATTCTGAGAGGCGTGAGCCTTTGGGCGCAGCCGGGCGAGCTTGTCGGGATCCTGGGGCCCAGCGGCTCCGGCAAGTCCACCCTCCTGAACGTGCTGAGCGGCGCCATCGCGCCGAGCAAAGGCCGCGTCCGGGTGGATGGCACCGACCTGCCCCATATCATCCGGGAGGGCGGTTCCGCCATAGGATACGTGCCGCAGGACGATATCGTGCACCGGCATCTCAGCGTCGTAAGGGCCCTGATGTACGCGGCGCAGCTCCGGCTGCCAGCCCATTGGGGCGAGCGGCAGCTCCGGGCGCACGTAGATGCAGTCCTGCGGCTCCTGGAGCTCACACCGCGCTCACGGGCTAAGATACGAACGCTCAGCGGCGGGGAGCGAAAGCGGGTGAACATTGGCGTGGAGCTGGTCGGGCAGCCACGACTGCTGCTGCTTGACGAGCCCACTTCGGGCCTTGACCCGGCGCTTGAGCGCAAGACGATGCGCCTGCTGCGCCGACTGGCCGACGACGGTCGCACGGTGATCCTCTCCACCCACGTCATGGGAACGCTGGACGTGCTCGATTCGGTGGTCGTGCTCTGCGACGGCGTCGTCGCCTTCGATGGCCCGCTGCCGGCCGCACTGAGGTTCTTCAATGTGAGCCATCCGGCGGCGATTTACGACCGGCTGCGCGATGTTGCACCGCGCGTGTGGCGCAGCCTGCCAGGCTGCGGATCCAAGCGAGCGAGCCAGCGCTACGGCAAAGCAGGTCCGCAGGCTGGCAGCCTGCGCCACACTGGCAGCCTGCGCCACACTGGCAGCCTGCGCCACACTGAGCCAGAGCCACAGGCTGTGGGGGTGTCATAAGATGCGCGGTTACATCCCGGAGCCCATCCCGGTGGCGCACTCGGAGGCTGCGAGCAGCCGGCGGCTGTTCGTGGATATGCGCCAGGTGTCCATTCTCAGCAGCCGCTACCTCAGCGTGATCGTGGGCGACTTCGGCTACACGCTGCTTCTGCTGGCGCAGGCGCCCATGGTGGCGGGCCTCATCTGCCTGCGGTGGCACAATGCGCCCGCGACGCCGTCGCTGTACTTCTGCCTCGCGCTTGGCGCCATCTGGCTCGGCTGCGTGAACGCGTGTCGGGAGATTGCCAAGGAGCGCGACATCTACGAGCGCGAGAGACGCATCGGGCTGCAGATCGGCGCGTACGTCGTGTCCAAGGTCCAGGTGCTGGCGCTCCTGGCGGCGGTGCAGTGCGCCTTGCTCGTCGGCGTCGTGGCGCAGTACGTGACGCTCTCCGCGAGCCTGGTGCTCATCTATATCGCGCTTTGGGCCGCCGCGCTGGCCGGAACGGCCATGGGCCTGGCGATCTCGGCGCTGGCCGGCACGCCCGACCTGGCGGTCGGCCTGGTGCCGGTGGTGATGTTTCCGCAGATACTGTTCTCCAAGTTCGTGCTGTCAGAGCGTTATCTCCGCGGCCTGGCTCACGTCATTGAGCGATCCACCATCACCAAGTGGTCGTATGAGCTGCTCGAGGAGCTGACCCGGCGCCACCAATCCGTCGATTGGGCCCAGGCGCTGTCGCACCTTGCCGTGCTCGGTCTTATTACGGCAGCCCTGCTGAGCCTGTGCATGGTGCTGTTGAAGCTGAGGGAATAGCGCGCCCGGTGGGCGATGTTGGAGGTGGTCAACGGTGAAACGAATCGGCATAGCTGTGATCCTGGTTGTCGCCCTTGCGGCAGTGGCGCTCGCCGTCGCGGGTCACTACGGTGTGGACCTGGGGCCGTACGAGCTCGCCCTGAACCGAGACAAGAAGGCCCTCCACAATAAGATGACCGGGTTCCTCGAGGCGATCCAGTTCAAGGACTTCGACAAGGCGGCCAACTATCACAACGAAGAAGATCGCAGCAAGCGGAACCTGGCGCAGCTCATCGAGAGCAAGTTCTTCATCAAGCCCGAGCTGCTCAACATCATGGACTTCCGCCTCGATCGCGTGTGGATCACGCGCGCCGGCGACCGCGGCCGCTGTCTGACCACGAGCACCGTGCGGCAGCTCAACACCGAAGAGCTGCGCGACATCGAGGCTATGTTCTACTGGGCGAAGGAAAACGGCGAGTGGTACCTGAAACTGGAGTCGTCACTCTGAGCTGGATAGGGGAGAGGACGTTGGACGGTAACGATGGCTCCGGCCACCGGCAAGAGCCCGAGGAGCGCGCGGTCGCCGCGGAGACGCGGCGGCTGCGGAAGATGCAGAGCATTGTGGATCGCGTCGAGGCGCAACTGCGCCGAGGTGGGCTGAGCGAGGAGCAGCAGGCCAGCATCATCGCAGAGGCCCGCGATGCCTGTGCGCGTTTTTTCCCCGAGAAACTCGACCTCTTCGATCTCCTCTACATGCCTCGCTTCCGCCGCGCCATCGCCGAGGCCGACGAGCGGCAGTCCTAAAGTACAGCGCAGCCTCTGCCGCACTCGCCTTTCGTCCGACAGGCGCGAGGCGGCGCGGAGGAGATGCCTCCCACAAGGCCGAACTGCACCCTTGATGGCGGACATGTAGCCCGCGCTCTCACGGCCCGAGGGAGTGCCACAGATGCGAGCCCTGTTTGTGTGCGTGGCGAGCGTGGCTGCCGCTGCACTCGTCAGCGGCACGGCGGCGCCGCCGAAGCACGCGGGAGGGCTGTAAGCTTTGCGTGGGGAAATGTCACGTCAAGCGTTGTGAGCGTGGCGCAGCAATGAAGGGGATCATACTCGCCGCCGGCAAGGGCACGCGCATGGCGCCCTTGACGGATTGGCGGGCGAAGCCGCTCACGCCGCTCCTGGGCCGGCCCATGATCGAACACATCATAGGCGGCGGCGCTGCCGCGGGCGTAGACGAGTGGATAATCGTCGTCGGCCCGTTCCGGGAGCAAGTGATCGAGCACCTCGGTGATGGCGCCCAGCTCGGCGTCATGATCCACTATGTGGTGCAGGAGGTGGCCAACGGAAACGGCGCGGCGACGCTCCTGTGTGAGGAGCTCATTGGAGGCGAGCCGTTTCTCTGTTCCTTCGGCGACATCATGACGGCCCCCACCAACTACCCCCGCCTGGTGCGAGAGCTCAACTCGGGCAAATGGGAAGCCGTCATCACACTGAATCGCGTGGACGATCCGTTCGAGGGAGCAGCGGTCTACGTGGACGCAAGCCGGGTGCAGAAGATCATGGAGAAGCCGCCGCGCGGCACCTCGACGACCAACTTCAACAACTCGGGGATCTTTGGCTTCACGCCGCTGATATTCGAGATGATTCGCCAGACTCCCCTGTCGGAACGGGGAGAATACGAGCTAACCCAGGCGGCGGCAACGACGGTAGGGCAGGGCCATCCGGTGGGGGCGGTCGAGCTGGAGGGCTACTGGTGCGATGTGGCGCGGCCGCGGGACATTCTGAAGCTGGAGCCGTTGATGCTCAGCGCCGCTTCACCTCCTGACGGCATGCTGGTCGATCCGTCGGCAAAGGTCGCCAGCGACGCCCACATCGTCGCGCCGGCGAGGATTGGGCCGGAGGCCGTCGTCGGCTCCGGCACCATCGGGCCGAACGTATCCGTAGCCAGGGGAGCCTGGGTGGCCGACGGGTGCAGTATTACGGACTCGGCCATTTTTGCGGCAGCGTCTGTCGGGGCCGGCTCGCATCTGTCACGCGTACTCGTAGAAGAGTCTGCAGAGGTGCCGGCCGGCACGCGGGTGGTGGGGCCGGGGGATGGCTGCCACGTTATCGCACCGTAGTGCTGGCCGAAGACGCGTTAGCCGCCACCCGCCACCGCATCGCACACCGGCTGCCCGACTTCGGCACGTCGCCCTTGTCGGACGGCGACGGTTGCGGGGTCAGGAGGTTGGTTGACAATTCCCAAGGCCCAACCTATACTCTCGCATCGGCATCCACGCAATGTCGTATTATGCGGGCGGGGGCAAGTCGGAGCAGGCGTGCGAGGCAAGCGATGAGCGCTGAGCGACAGGAGTTCACACTCCTCGGCGTGCGCGCCGGGGTCGATGAGAACAAGATGGTGAGCGTAGAAGGCATCGGGCCGCTGGGCGCCCGCCTGGACGCGATGATCAAGGGCTACTACGCCTCGCTCAACAACCAGAAGGTACTTGCCCAGCACAATGGGGCGAACGTGTACACGCTGTATCAGCCGCCGTTCCCCTCCCAGGCCGCCCTCAAGCTGGCGAGCAGCCGCCTGCTAGAGACGTTCACCGGGCAGCGTTGGCCCACCACGGCCACGCTGGCGATCACACATCGCTGCCAATGCAGGTGTAAGCATTGCAGCGCCGCCGATTTCATGCGGACCGATCAGGCGGAAGTTCCCCCAGAGCGAATGCTCCGCCTCATCGAGGAGGTGCAGGCGCTCGGCGTGGTCACCATCATCTTCGTGGGCGGCGAGCCGCTGCTGCACCGGCGCATCTACGATTATATCAGGCACGTAGACTACGACCAAGCGCGGCCGATGATCTTTACCAACGGTCTGCTGTTGACGGAGGAGCGTGTCCGGAAGCTAGTGGACGCGGGGCTGTATTCCCTGTTCATCTCCATCGATAGCCCGATTCCGCAGGAGCACGATCGGCTTCGGGGAGTCAAGGGCTGTTGGCAAAAGGCCATTGATGGTGCCCGCCGGTGCGTAGAGGCCGGTCTGCTCACGGGCCTCTCAACCTATGCCACGCGTGAAGCGCTGCAAAACGGCCAGGTCGAGCGGATGGTGAAGCTCACCACAGAGATTGGCGCGCACGAGGTCACCATTTTCGACGTCGTGCCGACGGGCAAGTTGCTGCGAGAAGAAGAGGGAGTACTGCTTACCGACGAGGACAAAGAGGCCCTCAGGGAGCTGTCCAGGCGGTGCAGGACGGATCCGCAGCTCCCAGGCGCCCAGGTACAGGCGCATGTCAACAGCTCCGACGGGTTCGGGTGCTTTGCCGGCTATTTCCAGTTCTACATGACCTCCAGCGGCCACATCACGCCGTGCGACTTCACGCCGCTTGCCTTCGGCAACATCCAGGACGAGCCGCTGCGCGATATCTGGCTGCGCATGACGTCCCATGAGGCGTACCGCGACCGCTGTGATCATTGCCGCATGCAGGACCAGGAATTCAGGGCCAAATACATAGACAGCATCCCAGATGAGAGCCAGATGCCGTATCCGATATCGCAGATTGGGAGCTGCGGCGCGTACAGCGCGCAGGAAGAGACGGCAGAAGTCGCCGGCGGCTCGGGCAACTGAGGGCCGGCCAGGACAACACAGAGTTGCCGACCACGGGGCGAGCCCTGCAGGGCTCGCCGCCTTTGCAAAGCCGCCCTGGAGGGTCGCAGGCCGTCAGAACGGATTGTCGGCGGTATACGGATGAGCGCTGCGAAGGATCTATGGAGCTATATGCGGCCGCGGTGGCCGCTGTGCGTGCTCGCCGTGATCCTGCTCATGGGCGAGGCCGGTGCCACGCTGTGGGCGGTGAGCCAGGCGCGGCCGATCCTGGACAGCATGCGCACCCCCCTCCCGATCCCCGGAGCGCGCGCCGCGCATGAATCGGCTGAAGCGCCGGAGCAGACCGCACTGGACGAGACGCCGGCCGGGGCGCAGGAGCTCAAGAAGAGCGCCCTGATGCTTCTGGTGCTCTATCTAACCAAGAATGCCCTGGGGCTGTGCGCCGTGATAGTCATCGCCTACGTGGGGCTGCGCACCGTGGCCGGCATGCGCAAGCGTGCCTTCTCCCACATTCAGGACCTCTCCCTGGGCTTTCTGGAGAACGAGCGCTCCGGAACGTTGGTGGCGAAGATCATCAGCGACACGGACCTGATCATGCGCCTGGTGGGCACCGGCATGCTTGGCGCATTGATCGGCAATCCGATCATCATCATCGGCGGCATTGCGATGATGGTCCATATCGACAGGCCGCTGAGCCTGGTCGCCGTCGTCACCGTGCCCGTTGTGCTGCTGGTGATTGCCAAAGGCGGACAGCGTGTCCGCCGGGCACGGGCTTCCGCCCAGCGCGATCTGGGCAGGCTCGCATCGGTGGTGGAAGAGACCTTGCAGGGCATTCGCGCCATTCGGATCTTCGACATGGGGGATGCGCAGGCGGAGAAGTTCCAGGAACAGAACCGCGCCAACATTCGCGCGCAGCTTCGCGAGCGCATTGTCGTCGGCAGCATGCGATGCGTCGTGGAGCTGATCCCCGTTGCGGCTTTCGTGTGTGCCGCCGTGGTGCTCGCGGAACGCATGGTATCGGGCCCGCTGACGGTCGGCGCCTTCGGGACGTTCCTGGTGCTCATGCTCCTGGTGGGCAAGAAATTCCGGGAACTCGCCCGCCTGAACGCCGATTGGCAGGCCGTCCAGGTGGCACTGGATCGCGTGCAGGGCATACTCGGTGGGCCGCTGGCCATTGGTGACAGGCCCGACGCCGTCCCATTGCCACCGGTTCGCGGACACATTGCCCTGGAGGACGTCTGCTTCGCCTACGAGCCCGACAGCGCGGTGCTGAAGCACGTGAGCCTGGACGTCAAGCCGGGAGAGGTGGTGGCGCTGGTCGGGCCGAGTGGCTCGGGCAAGAGCACCATCGCGGCGCTGATTCCCCGGCTTCACGCGGCCCAACATGGAAAGGTGACCATTGATGACTATGATGTGACGAAGGTCACCGCGACCTCGCTGCGCAGTCAAATGGCCGTCGTGCCGCAGGATACCATTCTCTTTGCCGGTACGGTGCGGGACAACATTCTGTTTGGCAATCCGGAAGCTTCCGACGCAGAGGTGGAGGCGGCGGCCACAGCCGCCTATGCGCACGACTTCATCTCCGGGCTGCCGAACGGCTACGATACGTTGATCGGCGAGCGCGGCGTGAAGCTCTCCGGCGGCCAGCGGCAGCGCCTGGCCATCGCCCGGGCTCTCATCCGCGGTCCGAGGATGCTCATCCTCGACGAAGCAACATCCTCGTTGGACGCGGAGGCCGAGTGGGAGATACGGCACGCCTTGGACACGCTGATCAAGGATCGGACAACGCTCATCATCGCGCACCGTTTGTCCAGCGTCGTCCATGCAGACCGCATCGTAGTGCTGAGCGACGGCAGAATCGTCGAGCAGGGAACGCACGAGGAGCTACTGGCCAAGAACGGGCACTTCGCCCGCATGCATGAGCTGCAGGCGCATCGAGGGCATCAGGCCGCTGTGAGTTGAGGCTGGGGTGCGCCCGGCGCTTCACTGGCGTGCCGGAGCACGAGAACGAGCGGTTGAGCAGCCGGGGGCCAGTTCACGGGCGTCTCGCCTCACACTGGCTGCATACAAGCCCCCGGAGCGCCGTGCTCGGGCCTCCGTACGAGCTCCCAGGACACAGGCGCAGACGCCGAGTAAAGCCAACCCCAGAAAGCACACGGTCGCGAGCCCGAGCAAGTACCACACATCTCATTCCCCCAGATACGAGGCAACACGTACCTGAGGGTTTATCGGCTACTGGGGCCGAGAACTTGAGGCGTATGTGCCTCGCGCTACTCCACGTGGATGAGCTCGTCCGCTGCCAGTTCGTCCCGCTCATCCAGCCACTTGCGCAGCGTCTCGGTGAGTTCCCCCTTCGTGAGCGTTCGGCCGGCGGATTGACCGCGCAATGCCTCCAGGCGACGCAAGTGGATCCTTCGTCCCGCAATAGCTCGCCGTGCGTGACGGATGAGGTCGTTGCTGAGATCGGCGAGCAACCGCGCCGCAGCGACTTCTAACGGCAGCTCCGTGAGGGCCCTGACTCGATTGTCCAGCTCCGTGGTGGGGCACGACTCGGCATACTCGATGAGCGCCTTGCGGACAGGAGGCTGCTTGAGAGCCGCGATGTGCTCGGCCAGGGCCCGGCGGATCAACTCGTCCACTTCTTTGGCCGGGACGAGATCCAGAGAAGCGCCGAGGTGGAGTTGGCACTTGGGGCACAGCGGCTCCCCTTTCAGGTCATCGCTGAGCGCCTCATTGCTGCACTGCTTGGCAAGCTGCACATCGAGCACTGCATCGACGTCCTTAAGGCTCAATTGCACTGACAGCGCCAGCTTCGAGAGCTGCTGTAGGGCCCGGTAGGCGGGCATCGAGCGCAATTGCCGGTATCGCTGAAACTCGGGCGCCCGGTGAGAGCCCTCGTGCCAGGCGACGTACTCGCGAATGTAGGCAGTCTGAAAACTCCGCCACAGCCTTGCTGCCATCGTTGCCGACCCGACAAGAGCCTCGCCGCCGTTGATGAGCTGCAGCAGCCGCTCCCGATGCGCGGTCGCCTGCACGGCGGGCTTCGCGGGCAGCTCGACGCGCGACAGGTACTCGTGTATCTGGATGAGCGGCTTCGCGTTGTCCGCGAGGAACTTGCCGATGGCATCAATGTGCGCCACGATCTGCGCTACAGCCGGCGCGAGGGGATGATCGCCGAGCGGTCGCGAGCGACCGCAGAGCTCTCCGCATCCGGCGATCAGCCTCGTCAAACCATCGGCCGCGTGCCGGGACGGATCTATGCATTCGAACACGGCACTCGCCGCCTCGATGGCCTCATGGCTTTCTCGCCACCGCTCTCTTCGGTGCTCCAATGCTCGGCACAAGTCGTCGAGTCCGCGGCGAAGCTGGCTCAGGCGTTCGTCCCACTCGGCCTTGGCGGCGACGAGCTGCTCCCAGAGCGCTTGCTGGACGGGCCAGTCGGGCGGCGCGAGCGGCACCCCGAGCAGACCACGGGCTATGCGCCCAGCTTGCTGCCACTCGTGATGGGCAAGCAGGGGCGCCCTGGCGACATAGGCCACGCCGCTCAGCGCCCCCCGGCCTGTCGGGGCGCTGGGGCGACGGGCATCGCTCTCACCGCCCGGCGTGGGCCGCCGCCGCGCACATAGCTGGATGGGCTGCCGTGCATCGTCCAGCATCTCAAGATATCCCAACCGCGCGAGCACAGACACGACAACGCGGGACATGGCCTCAGGGACACCGAACTCCGATTTTGCCATGAGTTGGAGCAGGTGCTCGAAGGCCATCGGTCGCCCGCGGGCATGCCGTTTCGAAGTGTCGCGATGGCTGATGAAATCGAACGCCTCTGTTGCCACTGCGCTGTCGGACGCGGACAACACGAAACGCCCGTCACGCTCAGCAACGAGCTTCATGGGCCCCAAATGGGTCCGGACGAGGGCACGCAGCCGCGGCGGCATGCTCTCAGGCGTCAAATCGCCGAGGATTAGCCCCGCGATAAGTCGATCGATCTGCTGCCGGCTGGCGAGGCGCGCCGTCGGCATGACGTCGGTGAATCGCGGGAACACCCCCTCGAATGCCACGCCGCAGACGTACCGCAGCAAAGTGCCCCAATCGTCCTTTATTGCCGGCAGCGATGGCGACGGTGCTGCCTTGGGCGGTGCGGCCGCGGCGGTCACGAGAGTGCCCTCAGCATAGATCTCGCGCATGAGCGCCTCGATGTCTCGGCTGTTCGCCGGGGCGGCATCGCCCTCGTGCGAACGCGGCAGTGGCTCCGTCGTACGGGAGAGGCGCCGGGTCGCCCCGACTTCGTCAACCATGCTGGCGGCAGCGTACTCTTTGAGCCGGAGCAGCTCCCCGGGCGCCAGCCTGCGGGGTATCCATGCGATCAACGCACTGCGCCAGCGGCTGGTCGGTAGGTCCCGGCACACTGACTGCCAATGGCGGACCTGCTCGTCGGTGCGGAATGGCACGCCGATGAAGACCTGGCAGCTCTCGCGCGTCTCCGGATCGGCCAATCGGTTCATCCCATCGCCGAGCTGCGCCGTGGAGAGAGCCGATATGTTGACCTGGACTACGGTCGCGTGACGGCGGGTGTTGCGCCACTCCAGTTCGACCACTTTGGGCTGGCGGAAGTTGTTGATGGGAAAGATAGCCGTGCAGCACGCGCGCAGCACGTGCTCCACGATGCGCGGGTCATCGTCGGCCAGCACGGACTTAGCCATCGCCACGCGGTGTCGAATGCCCCCGTCGGCCCGTGGCGGCACCTCGATGAAGTAGACGTCTTCCGCATCGTGTTCGCGTTTTCTGACCCGCACGTATGGGGTGGCATCGCTGAGTTGCTGCAGGACCGCGTGCATGGCGGCGTGGGGGCACTCATCTGCAGCCGGCTCGAGCAGCATGACGCATTCGGCCAGCCGCTTGACAGAGGCCTCCTGATTCGTCGCCCGAAGCATCAGAAGCGTTTTGACGGTGCGCATTCCGAGCCCGGCTTGCCCGGGGAGCAGCGTGGCCATATTACGCACGAAGTACTCGTGCACTTCGCCGACGTACTCGCCGAGGGGCCCCGCGCTCTGCGCCATTTGGCCGGCGAAGTGGTCGAAGAGCACGTCAGGCGTCACCAGCGCCGCGACATCGTGGTCCAGGATACCCGCAAGCGCCCGGGTCCGGTCTCCGGCAACGCGGGCCTGCACGAAGTCAATGGCTGACCGGGCGCGCGAGAGGAACCTTCCCGCAGCGGCCTCCAAGCAGTCCATGGTCATCGGATGCAACGGGTAGGCGGCGGCCAGTTGCGCCTGCGTAAAGCTCAACGGGGGGAATCGCTGCTTGTAGCCGTCGTGCAGGCGGAGCATGGCGCGGCTGAATGCATCAGGATCCGGCCGTCGCAACACCCGGCGGCGAAGCACCTGCCGGACGTTGGAGGCAGCCAACGACAGCCCCGTTTTGTACCGCTCCCGCACCTGCAGGATGGCATGCGGGCTCAGATCGGTCATGGCATCCATGCTGCGGCGCATGGTGCCGACGAACCACATGGAATGCGTTTGGGTGCTCTGCCCGAGGAACTGGAGGAAGCCGCAATCGTTTGCCAGCGCCTTGGGCTCGGCGCTCCGAAGGAACAGCCCCAGTTCGTCCACCAGCCATACGATACCGCGAAAGCCATTGCTTTGGAGAGCTTCGGTCAGGCTTCGAAGTCGCTGGACACGGGACTGGCGGAAGTCGAGTGGATAGTTCATCTCGCTCAGGAACTGGCGCGCGACCTGCAGGGCGGCTCGAGGATCTCGTCGGCGCAGGCGCGCCCACTCGCCATCGCCGAAGGCGAGTGTGGCTTGCCTTTGCGCTTGGTCGTCGGAGGGGCGAGCGTTGGCCGAGCCATTGCGGTCGTGCCCGCCACTGTCGCGTCGGATGTAGGCATCCAACTCATGCCTGTATCGGGGCGCTACGTACTCGTCGATGAGGTGAAGGGCGTGGGACTGCGCCGATAGCGGGAGGTGAATGCCGTACTTGGGCCGGGCGAACTCAGCTTCCGTCGCATCAAGAACGATGTCTTCGAGTAGCTCGTTCCGACCTCGATGCTCGTCCAGGGGGATGAGCACCACCAAGAGGGGCTGCTCGGCGCCCAGCCGAGCCAGCACCGCCCCGAACTCCGGGTGCGCCTGTGCGAAGATGTCGCGCGCCGCCTGGTACTCCAACAGCAGCGATAGCACGCTGAGGAAGTGCGTCTTGCCCGACCCGTGCACGCCGTCGATGAGGAAGCCGGCGCCCCCGCCCGCCGGGCCCGGGGCGCCGCCGTCGGCCGGAGCGGACATGCCTTCCAATGCCGTGCGTAGAGCCACCGCCGGGCTGCCATCGCCGTTCTCCCCACCACCAGCAGCATCAGGCTCACACAGCACGTAGTCACGAAGGATGCGCCGCACCTCGGCAGTCGGCCCCGACGGCGGCTCCGACGGCGGGGCGCTGCCCGCCTCCGTGGTCGTGGGCGGGGCATACTCGGCGCTGCCCCGCTCCAGCAAGTCCACATCCAGGCGCTCCCGAAGCTGCGCGACTGTGTCAAGCTGCATTACCGTCGGTACTGTGAGCGTTTCTACGATGTCGCCTACACGCATTGCCAGGGAGTCTCCTCCGCTGCGTTGGCCTTCTGCGCACGCGCCCTACCTGAAAAGCCCGGGGCGGCGAATGGGAGGTGGGCGGGCCCGGCTTTGGGTTCAGCTTGGTCGCGAACGATCCTGACGCCGTGCTTCGGCATGGTTGCGCGGAATGGACGAGGCGGGGACCGACACGGTCCCCAGGACGATCGCATACGGCGAGCATCCGCGCGGCCTCGCACGTCTGTGAGCCTTCGGTAGGCGCGAACTACGTGATCGCCGGAGCGCGGATCCGCGCGTCGTGGGGGAGCCATCCCGCTTCTTGCAGCTTCCTCCGCGTCTCTTCCGGCGTCAGCAAGGGCATGGCACCGGAGCTGAGTTCCCCATCGGGGTCAAGCTTGGCGCGCGGGACACCCTTGTACTGCTCCAGCGTCTCAGGTATATCCAGCTCCGGCAGGACCACGAAGAATGGATCCTGGCGGATGGTACGCGCTCTCTCGGGTGCCGATACAAGCAGCTCGTGCATGCGCTCTCCCGGACGCGGTCCTATATCCTGCACCTCGATCTTCGATCCCGGCGCAAGTGACTCGATCATAACCTGGGCGAGCACTCCGAGCTTGACCGCCGGCATTTGCAGCACAAAGATCTCGCCCCCGACTGCCCGCTGCGCTGCGTCGAACGCGAGGGCGACGGCCTCCCGGACGCTCATGAGGAAGCGAGTCATATCTGGACACGTCACGGTCACCGGGCCGCCCGCCTCTATCTGCTGCTTGAAGAGCGGCACCACGGAGCCGCGCGAGCCAATGACATTGCCGGCGCGCACCGTGCAAAACACGGTGCGGGCACTGCCGCGGCGCCACGCTGCCTCGATGAAAAGCCGTTCCTGGAGCCCTTTGGTCATCCCCATGACGCTGACCGGCTCGACGGCTTTGTCGGTGCCAATGGTGACGACCCGTTCGGCGCCGTTTTGCAGCGCGGCCTCGATGACGTTGGAGGCGCCCAGGACGTTGGTCGAGACGGCCGCCAACACGTTCCTTTCGCAGGAGGGGACCTGCTTGAGGGCTGCGGCGTGGAAGACAATGTCTACGTCCCGCGTCGCACGCTCTACAGTGTCCGCGTCGCGGACATCGCCGAGGATGAAGCTGACAGTGCCGCTTCCCGAGTCGAGACGGCGCGTCTTCCACTCCTGCGCCATCTGGCGCTGCTTCTCCTCATCGCGGCTGAATACACGCACTTCACTGACGCGACGCATGAGCAGCTCCGGCACGATCTCTTGTCCGAAGGAACCAGTGCCACCAGTTACGAGGGCGCGTTTGTTCTCAAACACTGTGCTCGCCTCTCCACTCCCTGCTGCAAGTCTGAGCTGCGACCCTTCGGCAGACTGCGGCTGTCCATGTTGCTGCGTTGAGGAGCTCAGGATCTACGCAATATACCACATACTTCAGTTGGAACGTGCCGGCACTAGGGGAGAGCCGTCAATGACGACCCCGATGCAGCGGCACGACGCTGGCACAGGTGCCGAGGCGCTACCCCTCCTATGTAATTGCTTCGACGCGACCCCATCGACCTCCTTCCCTCCACGCGGCACATCTTGGGTTCCGCAGCGCGAGCCCCAACCTCTGACCATCACGCGATCGGCTGCTCCAGTAGCTCGGGATGCCGCACCAGCACCTTGAACAGCTCGATGGTGATCAGCTCGTGCCCTCGCGCGTTCGGGTGGACGCCGTCGCTGGGATTGATGCACTCTGTGAGCGCTGTGAGGTCGGTATGGTCGTCCGTGTCCCCCCGGAACTGCGCCTCGATCGCTTTGTCTATGAACGCTCGGCGGATGTCGCACAGGGGGACACCCTCATCGGCAGCCACTCCACCTACCGCGTCGGCGTACTGCGTCAGGCGCTGATCGCATCCGCCCCAGCGAGCGTAGAAGTCCGTGGCCTGGGAATACGGATGATGGGAGTTGATTATCGGATTTGGGGTCATGAGAACGCTGTTTGCGCGCTCCTGCCGAATGCGGCGGATCATTTCCGTGAGATGAGCCCGAAAGTCTTGGAGTGAGGTCGCCTTTTCGGGCTCGTAGCGCACGTCATTGAGGCCGAACTCAATGAGGACGAGTGTTGGCGCACGGTCGAGCACGGCCTCCTGGATGCGGGCCAAGCCTTCGGCGCTGTTCTCGCCGGCGACGCCCGCGTTGATGATCGCGACGCTGTTGCCGGCACAACCCAGCCGACGATTCAGGGCCTCCTCCAAGCGCGCCACGAAGGACTGTGTCTCGTGCACGTGCGGCGTCGCTTGGGTCACGGAGTCGCCGAAGGCGACGATGACGGCGGTAACGGCTTGGCCGGCCATTGGCGTCGCAGATCGCCTTGGGCGGGCAAGGTTAACCTGCATAGCTCAGGAACCTTTCTGAGGAGCCGGGTGAATGATCGAGGCTTCCCCCCGTTCGCGAGCCCCCGCCACGCATCGTGCTGGACGTCGCCGCGTGTCGCTGTCGCGTCGGAACACACGTTGGCCAGATCGGTTGCTCTACGGCCGCGATGTGTCCTTGCCAGACACATCGCATACGCCACTGGAGCCAGGATGTCAAGCACGCATTCGGCGTGGCAGTTCCGGCGACCGAACCAACACTGCGTCGTTAGACGCAGGCTGCGGAGGCGAAACGGCGCCTTGTGCACCAGGATGGTGGCGAAGAAGAAGGCGGGGATGGAGCGCCGGCGGCGTGGGTCGGGCAGCTTCGCCGGCAACTCCGGCAGCCCCAGCTCCAGGCAAAACTGCCCGAGCTCGTCGAAGAGCTCCACGGCAGCGGGCAAAATGCCGTGGCACTGCCCGCGGTGCAGCGCGGGGATCAGCTTCTCCCGGTCCTCCAGGACCAGGTGCCAGATCCGTGCACCGCTGGCAGCCACCACATATACCGTTTCTTGAACTTATGCGAATCTCCTCCCGATGCCGAAACAACAAGGCCCCGACGCCGCCATCCGTCAAAAACGATGCTCCTGGGCCTGCAATGGCAGCACTTGACGGCCCACATGAAAGTTCGTATTATGGCGCGCACGAATTGGGCGCCGCTGGTGCCCGGGGCCCGTCGCCAGGCCGAAGGCGGCGAGTGGCCCGCCTCGAGGCCGTGCCGAAAAACAGTTGTCCAGGTGTGAAGCACGCGCTGCCTTGCGCAACCGCTGGCGGACGTTATCGTCCGCGGAGACTCACGGAGGGACGCAGCCGATGGCGCCAGCCACAATCGCAGACCTTGGTAACCAGCTCCGATCAGGGATCACCACAACCTTGCAGCGCCTCACACGGTTGCAGGAGTTGCTCGAGGGCTTCAGCGAGGCCATCCGTCGAGGCATAGGCAGCGAGTCGTCCATCGACGCTGAGGATGACGATGTAGAACGCGACATTGCCGAATCGCTCGAGAACGCCGAGTCCATGCTGGTGGATGCGGAGGCAGCGTTGGAGGAGGCCAATGGCTATATCGAGGCTGCCTTGTCGGCCCTTGAAGACGCCTCAGAGGAAGAGGAAGAATAACTGCGTTGCACACCGCGCGCGGCCGCCTCTGGAGGCGACGATGCGGCTTCGCGTCCGCATCGAGCCCTCGCCTACATAGCGGCCCGCTTGTGCCCGGAGGCTCTCCTGCACCGCCCGCCCAGCTCTGCGCCTGATGGTCGAAAGCAAGTGGAAGGCCGCGAAGCGGCTCCGCAGTTCACCCTCGTCGCTCCGTACTACGATATCCTCATGCGCAACGTACCGTACCGGCGCTGGACGGATTACGTCCAGGAGCTGGTCCGGCGCCTCGGGCACCGCCCGCGGCACGTGCTCGATCTCGCGTGCGGCACCGGGCGTGTAGGCTTCAACTTGGCTCGGCACGGCTGTCGTGTTGTGGGAACCGACATCTGCTTTCCCATGGCACGAGTGGCTGCCACTCGGGCAGCGGCTCGCGAGCTGCACGTCCCCGTGTGCGTGCAGGACGCGAGTGCCCTGGGCTTTCAGCGTCATTTCGACCTCGTCGTCTGTCTGTACGACAGTCTCAACTACATCCTGGAGCCGGAGCGCCTCCGGAATTGCTTCCGGAGCGTGGCGGCGTGTCTGCAACCGCGAGGCGTGTTCATTTTCGACCTCAACACTGAGCGGGCGTTCAGGAAGAATTTTTTCACGCAGAACAACCTGGGCCAAGGCGCACGGCTGACGTACGATTGGCGTAGTTCGTACGATCGCCACACGAAGATATGCACGGTGCACATGCACTTCGTCTGGCGAGATGGGGATTGCGAGCGCACGTTCCGCGAGGTGCACCGCCAACGAGCCTATGGAAGCCGCGAAGTGACAGCGGGCCTGCGCGCAGCCGGGTTCGAAGTAACCGGAGTGTACGATGCTCTAAAGTTCAAGCGGCCGACATGGCGCTCCACGCGCGCCTACTACGTCGCGCGCCTCCCCGCATGAGGGAGTTGTCGCATCAGCAGACTCTGATCTCGTCGCCATACATCCCGCAATGACCAAACACTTTCCTCTCCTGATGGCTGTGGCCGCCCTCTTCGGCCTTGGCCTCGGCATATATGATTTTGTGCTGCCCTTTCTGTTGAGCCATTGGGGCATCTCCTTTGCCAGCATGGGCCACATATTCTCCGTGGCCGGCATCGCCATGTTCTTCGTCCGCGTCTATGTGGGCGAATTGTCGGACCGCTTCGGGCGCAAGGCCTTCTATGGGGCGGCGTTGGCGCTGGGGGCCGGGCTGACGTTCGCCACCCCGCTGGCGCCCAGCATTGTCGCCCAAATGGGCCTCAAGAGTCTTCGCGACGCCTCCTACCAAACGTTCCAGAGCATGCATCAGCTCGTGTTGTACGAGGAGAGCGTCGAGAGGTACCTGGACTACGTGGGCAAGACGCAGGGCTCACAATACCTGGCGGAGGGATGCGCTGCACTCGTGTCTGGCGCCATCCTGACGCGCCGCGGCCATGCCGCGCCCTTGCGCATTGCCGCCGCTGTCTTCTTTGTCGCTTTCTGTGCCTTCGTCGCACTCTACCGCTCGCCTCCCGTCCGGCGCCGCCGAGACAGGGCTGCATCGCTGGGTGAGCTGTTCGGGCTCGATCTCTCGCCGAAGCTTCGGCTCATGACTATTGCCGGCTTCATCTTCACCGTCGGCCTGGCCATCAGTCATTGCTTTGTGATGCAGCTCTTCTTCAAACGCAAGTTCGGCGTCCCGGAATCTACTGTGGGCATCATCATGATGCTGCACCGAGTCACTGCCGCCGTCCCGCTGCTCATCGTCGGCTGGGTGGTGAAGCGCCATCTCAAGGCCGTCTATATCACGTTCCTCACCATCGAGGGCCTCGCGCTGATCGTGTCGGCCTTCATCCCGAACTTCCTGCTCGCCACCGCGGTGTGGCTCACGCACGACCTGGTCGGGGCCGGGATATGGATCCCCGTCCAGAGCACCCTCATGCAGCAGTATTCGCGCAACGGTGTTCGAGGTCGCGATGTCAGCAAGTCGTTGGCCATCGCATCGCTGGGCTGGGTCATCGGGCCGATGATAGCGGGTGCCATTTTCGAGCGCAGCGTCAACGGCCCATTTGGCCTGAGCGGCCTGCTCATGGTCGCGGCCGCCGTGGTGCTGCTGTGGCTGTAGGCGGCGTCGGGATTCGCTCTGTCGGTGCAGGGGGGCCGGGTGCGCCCACGGTGGCGTTCGATACCCGCTTCGGCCTACACTGTTGACGGCGGCCGCCGGGACCGCTATCATGGACCTGCCGCAGGGAGGACGGCCGGGGGACGCTTCCTTGTACGCGCGTGTTCGCACTCGGAGAGTGGAGGGGTGAGTGCCATTACATCCAGCTTCGGAGCGCCGCTAGCGCTCGCCGTGGCCATGGTCGGGTTGGCAGTCACTATTAGGGTCGGTGTGGACACCTACCACCGCCACATCCTGACGGCTTTGGCACCCGAAGCGCCCCCCGCGTATCAGCCGCAAGGCTGGTCTGAGAGGGCAGCAGTCTTGTTTGCCTTCGGGCTCATGGCGTATGATATCTTTGGCCTGTCGCGGGCCTTGTCTGCTAGCCCTGGGCCAGCCCGGCAGCTCTTGTCGGGCCAACCTGCCGTCCTGTACGCGATGGCGGGGCTCATCCATCTGCTCCTATTCCTGGCGGTCTGCTGGGCGCTGGCTGCTCTCGCCGTGTTGCGGGTGAGGAGCACGAGCTATGCTACACCAGCCTATCGCCTCGATCATTTCAGCTACCGCCTGCGGTGCGTGCAGTTGCGGCTACTTATGGCTGCGGCCGTGCTTTGCGGATGGGCGCTCGCGGTTTACCTGGAGTGGCATGGCGCCGAGCTTCTGTCGCAGCATGTGGCCGTCAGCCCTCTAGGGCCGTAGGCCATCGCAGGGTGGGGAAGCACCATGGTAACAGCATCCGTGCTCTTGGCCATGAATCTCGTGCTGGCGGTGTGCGTCGCGCTCCTGGCGCGCTCGGCGATCTCGACGCCGGCCCGGCAGAGGACGGTGCCAATGGGCTGGTCCCCGGTCCCTGTGACTGGCGACGGGCAGGAGGCGCTCCAGCCATCGGAAGCCGTCGCAGCACCAGGGGCGGCCGCTCCACCCATGGCTGGCGCCGTGGATGCTGCGTTTGTGAGGGAGAGGGAAGCCTTCAACCGGCTCAAACCCGAGCTCATGCGGACGCATCGAGGGAAATACGTTGCAGTGTACCGGGGCGAGGTGGCCGTGATAGGGAACAGCGGGACCGAGGTGGCCGAAGAGGCGTATGCGAAGCTCGGCTACGTGCCGCTCTACGTCGGGCTCGTAGAAGAGAGGCTGCCGGTGGTCCGTGGGCCATCGCCGCGAGTGGAGGAGGCGGGACGTGAGATGTAGCTACGATCAGCGTTGGAGGCCGCCTGCGCCTGTCGTACCTGTCACGCTACGACGCCCATGGGCGCGGCAGCCCAAGCCTTGCCCAGTCACGGCTCTCCTGGACACCGGCGCCGACATCACGATTGTGCCCTCTGGTGTGCCGCCGGCCCTCGGGGCGCTGCCGTTTCGCGAGGTATACATTCGCCCGATCGAGGGGGCTCGCATCGGCCCCCTCCCCACCTACTTGGTGGAGCTCGAACTTGATGGCCATTGCGAGGTGGTCGAGGTCGCTGCCTTGGGCGATGAGGTCATCGCTGGGCGCAATTGGCTGAATTCCTTTCACATCACGCTTGACTGCCCCCGGCTTGTACTCACGATGAGGGAGGGCTTCTGGAGAGCGCTGAGGAGGATGCTTGGGCGGGCACTGGGATTCTGAGACAGCCTGGCGTGATGCAGACCACAGCCATTCGAGCGGGTTGCGTGCATATCTGGTTGGAGATACCCCAGCAATGAAGAAGGAGTGCACCGGCTATTTGCAGAAGAATGCAGGTACAAAAGGAGGGCTCTCAATGAGAGTTAGTGCTGTACTATGCGGGGTACTTCTGCTGCCGTCCGCCGTTGTCATCGCAGCAGAGGCAGTCAAGTCGGGCCTGCAAGTTGGGGAGCGCTGTCCCCCGTTCCAGGTGCTGGATATCACGGGCCCGAACAAAGGTAAGCAGCTCTGCTATGTGTGAGTGAACGCCAACGCGCCATCCATCCTGATCTTCACCAGGAAGCTGGATGGCAACTTGACCAGTTTGGTCAAGGCATCAGACAAGTTCATTGCGACGCACAAGGGAATGAAAGGCTTTGTCGTGGTGGTGGGCGAGCGTGAGAAGCTTCAGGAGCAGGTCAAGAGCCTCGCCGCCAAGGAGAAGCTGGCAATCCCTCTGACCTTCTTCGCCGATGGGCCTGCCGGGCAGACCGCGCAGAAGTATAAGCTCAACCCCAAGGTGGCCCACACCGTGCTGGTGTACACCAACAAGAAGGTCACCGCTAATTTCGCCCTGCAGCAAGCGCGGCCCGAGGACATCAAAGCGGTCCTGGGGGCAGCGGCGAAGATGATAATTGATGTAGACACATAGGCACAGGAGGCGCCGCAGGGGCGGCACAGTTGCCTTTGGGCGTCGTGAAAACCGACGGCATGTCGTAAATCGCGACATCATTGTTAGCGGCCACACATTCGGCGTCTCGCGTTGGCGAGGCGCCGATACTTTTTCCATGGTCGCGAAATACGACACTGGGCCGGGGCGCCAGAAAGCACGGTGCACCTCACGAATTCCGCATTGTTGTGCGGCGAACCACAATTCTTGCCGTCAGTCTGGGCGCGCGTTGCGAATCCAGGTAATTTCATTGCAGAGAACGAGGGTGGATTCGTATCGATTCTCGTCCAGCCATGGAGATAACAGAGAGGGGAGTGAACCGGACAAGTGGAACGGACAATGACCGATGACGATTTGGAGGAGCTTGCACAGATCGACATTTTCGAGAGTTTGCACGATGAAGAGCTTCGTGTTCTCGGGCAGAGGAGCGCCGTTTTGGAGCTGGACCGGCGCCACGTCATTTTCTCGCCTGAGTCACACGCCGATTCGACGTACTTCCTGCTGCGGGGAAAGGTGAAGCTGTTCCAGATGTCCGAGGAGGGCCGGGAGGTCACTGTGGAGGTGCTGCAGGGCGGCGATGTCTTCGGCCGGTTCTCTGACAACGAGGACGCGCAGGGACTGTGGGCGGAGACGATGGAGCCGTCGAAGGTCGCTGTGCTGACAGCCTGCGACTTCGCCGAGCTCCTGAAGGATCACGCTTCCGTAGCCCTCAGACTCGTTGACGAGATGAGCGCCACGCTGTCGCGGCGCGCGGGACAGATCGAGGATCTCGCACTCCGAAACGTCCCGGCCAGGATCGCCCACACGCTGCTGAAACTCGGCGAAGAGCACGGCATCATGAGCAGCAATGGCATTACCATCGACCTGCGCCTCACACACCAGGACATCGCCAACATGGTAGCCGCATCCAGGGAGACCGTCACCACCGTGCTCACCGACATGCGGCACGAAGGCATCATCGACATCGAGCGCAAGCGGGTTCGCATCGCCCATCCCAAGGATCTCCAGGTACGTGCGCGCCTGAACTAGGCTCAACCCCATACTGATCCGATGTGTGAAAACCAGACCGCCCGCAGCCGTCGGCTGCGGGCGGGCGTTTATGTATGGCGTTCGAGGAATCGACCGGAGGACGGCGAGCATCGGCAGACGCGGCGGGGAGGGCGTATCGGTGGCGCTGCCGCGCCGGCCCCGACGCAGCTCAATCCCCGATGCGGAAGATGCGCTTTGCGTTCAGTCCGAGTATCTTGCGCTTGTCGTCGTCACTGAGTCGCGAGAAAGCGACGCGGCCCAGGCCCGGGCGCGGGTCGATGAACGGGAGATCGGTGCCGAACAGTATCCTCTCCGCCCCGACGGACTCCACCATCGATTCCAAAGCGCCGAACAGCAGCGGGGAGCCGCACAGATCGAGAAAGACGTTCTCGTGCGCTTTTGCCGCCTCAGTCGCCGCCTCTATCATGTCCCAACTGCTCGCCGAGTGCGCCACGAGTACATTGCTGCTCGGGTAGCGCTTGGCCAGCTCCGCGAGCTTTGGTGGGGAACCATGTTCGCACCCCGCCGCGGAGTGAGACAACACCGTGAGCTGATGCGCATCGGCATGCTCCCACACGGGCCGATAGCCATCGCCGTCGGCGGCGTACTTGGCAAATGACGGATGGATCTTGAACCCGACAATGCGTCCCTGTGAATGCCACTTTTCGATTTCAGCTTCGGTCTCCGATATCGGATAGTAGGGATTCATGGTGATGTAGGGGAGGATCCGACCGGGAAAGCGATCGGCAGCTTCGATCACCTCCTCGTTCCCGGCACGATAGTCGGGCCCGATCGCCCGGTGAGGGCTGCAGATGCACATGTCTACGCCAATAGCGTCCATGGACTCGATCATGGCATCCGCATCGCTCGCCGGAATGTGGAAGTTGAACCATAGGCCCATGTGGGCGTGTGCGTCGATGATCAGTTCGTCTTTGATCGGCCGTCCGGCGCCTACGGCGTCGGCGAACTTGTCGGTTGCTGCGCTGCGCCCGGCGTCCATCTAACACACTCCCTGGAGCAGGCGTCGTAGGTTGTCCCCGGCGATGAGTCGCTTGTCGTCGTCACTGAGCTGGGCGTATATGATGGGCGCAATGGCCCCGCCCGGCTCGCGGATCGGCATTGCGGTGCCGAAGATGAGCCGCTCCGGGCCGAACTGCCGGCACACGGCCTCGATGCCCCGGTGCACGACGTACGTGGCCGTCTCGATATGAAGGCCGGGGTACTTCGCCATGAGCGGATACATGTACCGGTCGATGCGGTAGAACGCCTCCTGGACGATGAGCTGCAGGCCCGGGTGTTCCTGCAGCATGGTGTCGATCTCGCTCCAACTCGTTTCTCCGATCTCAATGAACAGCGGCAGCTTGTGCGCGGCGAGCGCGTCCAGCAGAGGGCCACAGATGCCGTCGATCAGCAGGAACTGATGCCGCTTCGGAAACAGCCGCGCCGCGCGCACGCCCTGCTCCAGCATTGCTGGGAGGAGCTTATCGGGTGGCTCCATCTCGCCGGTGTGATGTGGCATGAGCACCCAACTGAGATGCAGCCGAGCGTTACCATCGAGCTGCTCCATCAGCTCCCGGTTCCCCATAGCCGGTGCGTGGTCGCTGGCAATGGCCGAGTGCACCAGCGCCTCGGCGATGCCCACTCGGTCCATCTCTTGAAGCAGCCCCTCGGTTGTGGTAAATTGCCACGGCCGGCGATCGACCCATGGGCCAATGCGTGTGTTGCAGTCGAAGAACCTCAACTCGCTCATGGTAGTCCTCTCGGGGCCTCTGGCGCGCGTGCGCCGAATATGTCTGCCCCGCACGTCCCAATAGAGCTTCCGGGCATGCGTGCGCGGCATCTTCGCCGTCAGGAGCCGTTGGCCCTCCAGGGGGAGGGATGCCTGCGTCATGATCCGATCCCGCCGAGGAAAAGTGCTGGCGATACGAGAGCAGCGCGACGGTCTCACGCGCTTGGTCGTCGATGTGGAGGGGCGCAGCGAGGCCGCCGTCAACTTCGATGCCCTCACCGGCGAGCCGGCGGTGGGGGACGACGTGCTGCTGAACACGACGGCAGTGCACCTCGGCCTTGGCACTGGCGGCGAGCACTTCGTTATGGCCAACCTCAGCCGTCCGGAGGTGGATGTATCCGAAGGCGGCCACATCATGAAGCTGCGGTACACGCCGTGCCAGGTGAAGGTGCCGGCGGCCGAGGAGAGCGCGTCGCCGCATCGGGAGGCCATCGCCGCCTTCGCCGGGCTTGACGGCATGGTCGTGGTGGCCGGTTCGCTGCACAGCATGCTGGCGCCAATAGCTGCCGGCATACGGGCCGAGGCGCCTGAGGCGGGCGTTGCGTACATCATGACCGACGCCGGCGCGCTGCCCCTGGCGCTGAGCGACACGGTCCGGGCGGCGAGGTCCAAAGGACTCGTGCAAAGCACCATCACGGGCGGCCACGCCTTCGGCGGGGACTACGAAGCCGTGACGCTCCACAGCGGCCTCGTTGTGGCGAAGCAGGCTGCGCGCGCGGATGCGGCCATCGTGCTCATGGGGCCCGGCGGCGTTGGCACGGGGACGACGTATGGCTTCACCGGAATTGAGCAGGGCGAGGCCATCAACGCGGCCCATTGTCTTGGCGGCAGGCCCGTGGCAGTGCTGCGCGTGAGCTTCGCCGACCCGCGACCGCGGCACCGGGGGATCAGCCACCATACGCGGACCGCTCTGGGCACGGTCGCCATGGCTCCAGCCGATGTCGCGGTGCCAGTACTGCAGGGAGACGCTCGGCAGACCATCTGGAACGATCTTCGGCAATCCGGCATTGCCGCGAAGCACGCGCTGCATGAGATCGACGGCGAGCTGGCTCTGCGGCTGCTGGACGAGTTGGGTATCGAGCCACGTACGATGGGAAGAGGCGTAGCCGAGGACCGCGAGTTCTTCCTGGCCGCGGGGAGCGCCGGTGTGCTGGCCGGGCGCATGCTGAAGGGAGACATGCAGTGAACCCGAAGGCCGAGCTTCGCGAGACGGTTGTCGGAACGCGGCGCATATACGAGGGCAAGATCGTGAACCTGCGGGTTGATGAGGTCGAGCTGCCCAACGGGGCGCGCTCGAAGCGCGAGGTGGTGGAGCACGCCGATTCGGTGGCCATCGTGCCCGTGCTCGATGATGGCCGGATCGTGCTGATCCGGCAGTTTCGGCTGCCCGCGGAGGGCGTGCTGCTGGAGATACCGGCCGGTGTCGTGGACCCGGGAGAGTCGCCGGAGGAGTGCGCGCGGCGGGAGCTGGCCGAGGAGATCGGCTACGCCCCGGGCCGGCTTGAGCCGCTGTTCTCGATGTACCTTGCACCCGGGTATTGCTCCGAGCTCATCCACCTTTTTGTGGCGAGCGAGCTGAAGCCCGCGCACAGCACCGCCGACGCGGACGAGTTCATCGAGCCGGCCATCATGACGCCGGAGGAGGCCCGGCGGCTCATCGACGACGGCTCCATCCGAGATGCGAAGACGATTGCGGGTGTGCTTGGCTACTTCGACGTTCTTGACAAGTGCCGGACGTTATTGAAAAAAAAGCCGTAGATTTTGAATGCCGGGGACACAGTTGAGAGAACTTTGAAAGTCGCCGCAGCTCCGCGGCGCTACGCCGAACGATTCGCGCGGAACTGACGGACGGCCGTTGCTGCCGTACGGGAGTGACATAATGTGAGGCCCCAGGGGACTGTCCGCGCTGGGCGATACGTCAGAACGCTGCAGGGGCATCAAGCCTTCGTGCCAGCTCCGCTGCCCCCGGATCCTCCGATAGCGACGGACCCACGCATTCGAAGCCGGGAGACACAACCGCACCTCAAGCGCTTGGACGGCGCGAGCGTCCGTTCGAGGACTCGTAGGCGGGCAAGCGGGCGGGGCGTCGGTCTCTGGGCCTTCACCATCTGCCAGTTCTGCCACCGGTTATGAGGACGGTCAGCGCTGGTTGAAGGGGCTCAGCAAATGCAGCGAAAAAGTGGCCCCGGGTTGTTGACTTTGGTACGGTAAGCAGGTATCATTACCATTCGTCCGGCCCATTGACGGGCAAGTTAATGGCGCAGGAAGGAATAGTAGGGTGTACGCGATTTTCGAGACCGGCGGAAAGCAATACAAGGCCACTGAACGAGACGTGATTATGGTAGAAAAGCTCCCGGTGGAGGTCGGCGAGACGGTCGAGTTCGATCGAGTGCTCGCCGCCGGCGAGGGCGACGATATGACCGTCGGCACGCCACTCGTCAAGGGCGCCAAGGTCATCGGTAGGGCCGTGGCTCAGGAGCGCGCGAAGAAGATCCGGGGCTTCAAGTACAAGCCCAAGAAGAACTACCGCCGCACCTGGGGACACAGACAGTACGTCACCAAGGTGCTGATTGAGTCCATCGAGCTGTAGGTCGCGCCTCGGCGCGGACGGGATTGCTGGAGGTTTGTCATCATGGCGCACAAAAAGGGAATGGGAAGCTCGAAGAACGGCCGCGACAGCGCATCCAAGCGGCTGGGTGTGAAGCAGCACGCGGGGCAGTATGTCACGACCGGCAGCATCATCGTGCGACAGCGCGGCAGCAAGATGCTGGCGGGCCAGAACGTGGGCATGGGCAGAGACGACACGCTCTTTGCCCTCGCCGACGGCTTTGTGCACTTCACCACCAGGGGGCGCAGGAAGAAGCAAGTTCACGTGCTGGTCGAGCCACACGCGGCGTAAGCGCCACCCCGAGACCAGCCAGACGCAAGAATCGAAGGGCCGCCGGCGAATGCACGATAAGAAGCTGCCGGCGGCTCGTTTGCTTGTGTGTAGCTCGGGCTGCGGGCCGTCGCCAAAGGGGCTTTGGCCCGTCGGCGACCAGCCCGAGTTTCCCCCAGGCAAGCTGCCTGGGCCACACGAGGATCGTGACGCTACCGTAAGGCGCCTCTTGACGGGCCAGCGCGGGCCGAACTGTCGCGGTAAGCGGGCCATGTTCATAGACGAGGCAGAAATCCGGGTGCGTGGCGGCACCGGCGGTAGGGGAATGGTGAGCTTTCGCCGCGAGCGGTACGTGCCGCGCGGCGGCCCGGATGGTGGCGATGGCGGCGACGGCGGCGATGTGATCCTCGAGGTAAAGGCCGGCCTCAGCACGCTCCTGGACTTCAAGTACAAATCCAACTTCAACGCCGAGAACGGGACGCCGGGGAGCTCGAACAACAAGACCGGCCACCGGGGCGCCGACTGCGTAATACCCCTGCCGGAGGGCACCGTGGTGCGTGATGCCGGGTCGGGGCGGATCATCGGCGATCTGGTGGAGGCAGGCGAGCGGCTGCGGGTGGCCGGTGGGGGCAAGGGGGGGCATGGCAACAAGCACTTCGCTACGCCAACGCGCCAGGCGCCGCGCTTTGCCGAGAAAGGCCTTCCCGGCGAAGAGCGCACTATCCGCCTGGAGCTGAAGCTTCTGGCGGATGTTGGCGTGATCGGCTTTCCGAACGTCGGCAAGTCCAGCCTCATCGCCCACCTCTCGGCGGCGCGCCCGAAGATCGCCGACTATCCCTTCACCACCCTCGTGCCGAACCTCGGCGTCGTCGCGGGTCCCGATGACACCAGCTTCGTGATGGCCGACATGCCGGGGCTCGTTGTCGGTGCGCACCACGGGGTGGGGCTTGGACATCAGTTCCTCCGGCACGTGGAGCGGGCGCGGATGCTTGTCCACATGCTCGATGCGGCATCGGTGGACGGGCGCGATCCGGTGGAGGATTACCACGCCATCAACCGGGAGCTGGAGCTGCACGATGAACGCCTGCGTCAGCTACCGCAGATCATCGCCCTGAACAAGATGGACCTGACAGAGGCGCGGGAAGCGGCGACCGCTATCCAGAGAGCGCTGGCGGGGGAGGACCGCGAGCTCTTCTGCATCTCGGCGGTCACAGGTGAGGGGCTGCGGGAGCTGGTGTACGGCATCTCCGATGCTCTGGAGGCGGCTCGCGCGGCGCCAACTCCCTTCGAGGCGGCTATTGAGCCCGCAGCGGAGGCCGAGCCAGCGGAGCGCCCACTGAAAGTCGAGCGCATCGGAGAGGGTCGGTTTGTCGCGAGCGGTTCAGAGGTGGAGCGCCTGGTGGCGACCACCGACCTGGACAACGAGGACGCGGTCCTGTATCTGCATTCGCGTCTCGACCAGCTCGGCGTGCTCGAGAAGCTCGAGCGACTCGGGGCCGAAGATGGCGACACGGTGCTGATAGGGGAGACGGAGCTGGATTACGTGCTCACGCGCAAGCCGGAGTAGGCGCCGCTGCACGGGGCTTTGCGTGGCAGTGACGATCCGCTTTGTCACCGCGGGCAACTCAGCTAACGGGTGCGGCCTCCTTCACGGCCAACTTGTAGACCAGAGCCTCGGCCGCCTCGGTCATGTCTAATGACACCCGCGGGATGTCCGGCGGAATCGGGTCGCCCTCGTCCTCCAGCGCCTCGAGGTACAGTCCGATTGCTTCCTCGGCCATCTGCAGGGCGTCCGCCACGGTCCTGCCCCAAGTGAAACACCCGTCCAGGGCCGGAACAGAAACCGAATATCGCCCGTCTTCCTCACGCATAAGCACTACAGTATAAGTCGCTGCCATTGTTCTACCGCCTCAGGTGGACGCTGCCACGCACCCCCATAGTTACTACGCCCTCTCCAAGATATCGTGCCTCCCGATGCGAAGCAGGATGCAGGCGTCGCTGATGATCTGGAACAGAAAGCGGTAGTCCATGTTGATGCTGCCTTCGTAGATGTCCTTGTATTTCCGCACCCGCTTCACTCGCAACGATGGATGGGCTATGTCGTGGGCCAGGTAGAGCAGTTCTCTGTCCGTCTGCTGGCGGACCGGCGCCGGGAGTTTCCTGTAGTCGCGCAGGAACCGGTCAGTCCTGATCAGCTTCATCCCGTAGGTCTTGAATGAGAGACTCCACGGTGTCGTGCTCCTTCACCTTGCCCGCCTTCACGTCTTCCAGCGCTTCCCGGAGCATCTGCTCGCCGTGTTCGGACAGGGTGACGACTGGCAGTTTAGCCAACGGCGACGGCCTCCCTCACCGCCAGGCGATACACCAAGGCCTCCGTCGCATTGCGCATGTTCACTGTTACCCTGGGCTTGTCGGGCGGCACCGGCTTGCCGTCTTCCTGCAGGACCTCCAGATGAAGCCGAATAGCATCTTCTGCCATCATTAAAGCCTCGGCTAGACTGTCTCCTTGGGTGTGACAGCCCTTGAGCGCGGGGACAGAGACGCAATAGCCGCCGTCTTGCTCACGCATAAGCACCACGGTATATGTCGCTGCCATCCTTTCCACCACCTCAGAGTAATGCCGTCCCGGACTGGTATTCTGCCACTCCCAGCAGCCTCCGTCCAGTACATTATCTCCGGCCCGATGTACTGGCTCGTCCTCCGGAGGAGCCTCGAGCCAGCTATTCCGGGCGCTGAGCGAGGCCGTCGCGTGCGCCTATGGGCTCAGCGTGAAGTCAACCCCCGATGCCGTATCTCCCAAGTTCGGGAGGGCCACCGTCTGCGAGTCAGGCTGGAAGCCGGTGGCGGAGGCCGTGACGGTATATGTCGCGCCGCCTGGAACGAGGAGTCCGTAGCGGCCGGGCGCGGTCAATGTCGCCGAGTATACCGGCGGAGGGCCCGTAGCCTGGTTAACTGCTTCGACGGTGATGCTGTCGCCGGGCGGCAGGCTGCCGTTCAGAGTCACGGTGCCGGTGATCGTGCCCGGGGGTGGTGGCGGCCCCGGGCTTAGTGGGACTAGCTGAATCGGGGCCAGAAGCGCCGTCGCTCCCTGCACCTCTACCTCCACGCTCGTCGGCAGATATCCCTGGCTTTCGGCCGAGGCCGTAAGGGTCTGAGGACCGTTGTTCAGGCCCGTGACAAGGAAATCTCCAGAGCTGTCAGTGACACTAGCCCGGCCGGAAATTGTCACGAGCGCGCCCACGATCGGGTTTTGAGTCTCCAGGTCGATCACGGTTCCGTTGACGCTGCCTGGTGGCTGGCCACCGGTTTCCACGGTGACATCTACGACGCCGGCTTGGTCACTCACCACCGCGACCACCTTCCCGCTCGCGGCAACGCTCCCCGCCGTGAACAGGCCTGACGCATCGATGGTGCCGATCCGGCCCGAGACGGCCCACGTGGGAGTGACGTCGATCATCGGGTCACCGCCCTCGTCCAAGACCTGGGCGGCAAACGGTAGCTGTTCGCCAGGGCGGACGGTCAGCGGCCCGGGTGGCTTGACGAGCACCTCACTCACTGTTCTCGAGGTCGGAAGCAAGGTGATCCGGATCTCCACACTCGCGCGCCCGGTAATATCGATGAGTATTGCTACTCCTGAGAAGCTACCGATCGCATCGACACGCAGCTCCACCTCGCCGGTGGCCCTGGTACGCAGCGTGTAGTTGCCGTCTTCATCAGTGGTGTCTTCGTCCACCAGCGCGCGTGTGCCCCGAGCTGCCGAACTCGTCGGGTTCGTCAAAGACACCCGGGCATCAGGGATCGGCGAGCTCGTGTCGGTGGCATCGACGACGGATCCCGAGACGACGGTCTCGGTTGGCGGCGGCGCCGGCGGCGCGCCCCCTCCGCCTCCGCAACCGATGACAGTGATACACACACCCGAGAGGCCCGCAGCAATAGCGACGAGCGCCAAGGCGCGGTGTTGCCGAATTGAACACTTCCTCATGTCAGTGCCGCCCTTTGTGTTTTGAGATCGCTCTTGCCCGCCCGATCTACCGAGTGACGTGAATGGCCGTCACAGCACTGCTGCTCTGACCATCCTCGCTCCGGCATTGCACGCGGCAGACATAGGCGCCGCTGGGCACCAGCGTGCCGGTGTCGGCGCGTAGGTCCCACTCAACGCTGTTAAGCCCGCGCGGGAGCGCATCACCGACGGGCAGGCGCCGCACGAGACGACCGGCCGCGTTGTAGACAGCCACCGTCGTTGTGGCGGAGCGCGTGAGGCTGAAGTGAAAGGTCATCGTCCGTCCGCCGCGCGGCAGCGAGCGGGTGAGCCCGCTGATGCGGAGTGCGCCCTCCGCGCCGCGAGCCACCGTCAACCTGAATCGTCGCAGGCTGCTGCCGGCGGCGGTGCGGTATCGGTACGAGCGCACTGTCCGCATGGCGCACTGGCGTCCGGCCTCGTCGTCCATCAACGTGGGGCGCAGGTCGCGCGGCAGGCGCGTCAGATCGGGCCAATGCAGCTCAACTTCCGTGTCCGGCGCCTGTGCAGCCACTTCCAGGTGCCACGTTGGCTCAGGCGCGGCGGCGCTCCGGACGTCCCGGAACAGCGGCTCGCCGCCGTCGGCCGGCACGAAGTGCATCCGCAGCCCGCCCCCGGGTGACGCGGGCGGCAGGTGAGCGTCGTGGGCGCCGTCAAAGCCCTTGGTGGCCGCGACACTGGCACCCATGCGCACAACAGCGGAGTGGCCGTTCGCCGTGGCAAAGATGGACAGCTCCCACCCGTCAGCCGGGGCCTCGGCGACGGAGCGACTCACCGACGCAGCACCACCACCGGTGGGCGGGAAGACAAGCTGCACGCCGTCGGGGCGCAGGCAGCGTATCCAGTAGCCCTTGAAGCGCTCGAGCTGGCTCACGGCGTCGCTCTCAGGCGTGCGTCTGGCCACGAAATCGAATATGGACCCCTCCACGAGGCCCTGCGCCGCTGCCTGGCTGAGCGGGATGCCCTGATCGAGATCGATGCCCGGATCGCCCTCGGCGATGAGAAGCTGTGAGACCGGCAGCGGCGTGGTGGAATTGAACGGGAAGCCCATGTTGTTCCACCCGGGCAGGAGGTGTACGACGACCGGCTGGTCCGGTGGCGGGGTGATGCCCGTGATGGGAAGGCTCGCGATGACGGTCGGTGGCTTCAGGAAGAAGCCCATCCCCGGCTCGATGGGCGGGACGTTCGGATAGAAGCGGTACTTGCTGACGCCGGGGTCGTCCGGCTGCCAGCGCGCCAGGATGAGCTGCTCCTGCGGGATGCCAAACACGACCGCCGGATCGGCCGGCGCCTGGCCGTTGATGAGCGGCGTCAGCGGCAGCGAGATGAGCGAGAGCGCATCCGGCAGGTCCACGGTGATGCTGCCGGCCGCATTGGCCCGTAGGATGACGTTCTGGCGGATGTCCACCACGTTCACGAGCCGCGACACGGTCGGGTCAGTGCCGCCGGGGGGGATGTATTCGAGCAAGTAGGGGCCCGGGTCGAGCACGCCGGCATCGCTGACGCGGCCGCGGAACATGCCCTCGTCCACCTGCAGCGTCACCGGCGATGAGCCCGGCGCTGTAACCCGCACCTCGCCGTCGTTGGCCGGGAAGACGACGCCCCAGAACTCGATGTCAAAAGGACCGCGTGGATTCGTTGGCGGAGGCCCGGGGCCGGTGTAGGGGAACGGGAGCACGCTGAAGACGCCACCGAGACGCATGTCTATGAACAGGCGCCCGCCGGCTCCCTCCTGCCCGCCCGTGCCGGTGTTCTGCGGGAAGAAGGTGGGCGCCAGGAAGCCCATGCCAGCGTCGATGCCGGAGCCGGGTATTGTCGATACGAAGCCTTCCTGGACGAAGATGTCCACCGAGCGGTCGTGGTTGATGTATCGCAGCTCCACCGTGCCGGGAAGGGGCGTCTCTGCTCCAGCCAAGTCCACAAAATAGTGCAGGAAGAACAGCGCAAGGGCATACTCATCCGGCTCGTCGCCTTCGTTGAAGGCGACGTACCAGGGGTAGAAGTCCTCGCCTGGGGATACGCTCGTGTCGAGTATGTGCTGTCGGCGGAACCAGTCGTGAAAGCTGACGCCCTCGACCGTCGGCCTGACGCTTGCGGCAATCGTCCGCAGCGCGCCGCTGTCCCCCGGCAATGAGCTGTTGAAGGCGTTGTAGTACGCCGCGTTGAAGTCGCGAAAGAATGCCATGTCCTCGTAGTACATCTTCCCCCAGGCGGTCACAGCCATCGAGATGCGGGGAAGGAGCATCCCGGAGAAAATCGGCTGGAAGAACATGGGCGTGCCGAGGGGCGGGAGGTTCATGGCGTCGTAGCGCGGGATGGCGAGGAACGGGTTGGCATCGTCGATGCTTATGGTTGGACGGATGCTCTCCCAGACCAGTGTGGCCACGAAACGCACGAAGCCCTCCTCCCAGGCGTCGAAATCTATCATAGCCGTGTTGTGATAAGCGCGCACCAATAGCACGATGAAGGCGAACAGGTTGCCCGGGTCCTGTTCCGGGACGTCGAGGAACCGGCCGAGCAGCAGGCGGCCCGTTGGCACACCGGGGATGTAGACTCCGCCCTGCAACGGCGAGGTCCCCGCCGCCATCTCCTCCACCTGCACGGTGATGGTCTCTGCCGGCTGGCCGTAGATGGCGTTGATGACGGGCGTCGCCTCGTCGAAGATGCCCAGCAGCGCTGCGCGCTCCCTGGGCGTAATGAAGCTGGCGGCCTCGAACTCCACTGTGATGGTGCCGCCGCCGAGCTGGCGCGGTTCGACGAGACGTCGAGGCGCGGCGCCTCCAACGGAGGTGTCCATTAGCATTCGGCCGCTGCGGACGAACACGGCCGGGCGTGGGAAGCGTGGGCGAAGCTGGGGGCCGAGCAGCCCGCGGCGCTTCAACTCCTCGACCATGCGCGCGGCCGCGGCGAGGGCATCCGGGCTGTGCTGCTCGGCGATGGCACGCTGAAGGGCCGCGTCGCACTTCTCCTGCGTCAATGGGCCCTGTACGTCGTCCAAATCCACGACGATGGCGCCCATCGGCCCGGTTGCCACCGCCTCAAAGGGCCGATTGACCACAGTGCGAAACGTCATCCGGGCGTTCGCCGGGCACGCGGCGGAGAGGACGACTGTGCCAACAGCAGCAATCATGACGCGGCTGCAGCTTCGATGCATGGTCTCATCCTCCGGCTAGGTCCTGCGCTGTTTGCAGACCCCGCTGTCCTGTCATGCTGAGCGCTGAGGACCGGGTGCGGTCCTCAGCGCAGCATCTTGTGATGGGCTACTGGTACGAGATTCTTCTGTCGGCTCAGAATAACATTCATAGTAGGCCGCTGGCTTTCGGATGGGCTCTCAGCGCCTACCCGCACGGGTCGCGTCGGCTACCGGCGGAGGCTGGCGGGCCCTAGAACCCGCCGTATGAACCGAACCGTCCGAACGACGAGCCCGTCGAGGGAAAGCTGCCGAAGCCGGATGCACCCGAGCCGTATGTGCCGAGTGCCTGGCTGGCGCCGAAGCCTTGCCGGTATCCGCCCGGGCGCCCCGTGCGGTAGTCGCCAAACATCGAATTCAGCTCACTGTCGGTGCCGCGCCAGCGCCCCCCGGCGAAGCCGGGCTGGTACCCGGCCGCCGTAGCGCGAGGTCGCGCTCCGCCCGCGAAGCGGGCATTGAGCATTAGGGAGAGTATGTTGGCACTGTAGCTCTGAGTGTTTGCGGCTTCGGTCGAGATGCCGCCGTAGGAGCTGCCGTTGCTCTTCACGAGGCGGTAGGAGAAGTCGAGGTTCAGAGTGCGGCTCAGATCGAACCGATAGCCCAAGCTGGCGTCGAATTTGTCCGTATCGCCAAAGCCGCCGCTCAGCTTCGACTTCAGAAGCGACACATTGATGCTGGATCGGTTACTGAGCCCGTACCCGATGTTGGCGGATATGTCCGAGGCTCCCGTGCTTACGCTGGTGCCGCTGGCATCGCCGCCAGTGCCGAGGCTGGAGAAGCCGGGACTCCTGCCGCGCATTCTGTGGTACTGAACGCTCCAGTTCAGCCCCTTGCCGTGGAGGCCGTGGCTGAGGCTGAGCAGTATGTCGTTGTTCTCGATGGCGCCGCGCCCCTCCTCCAGAAACGTGACATCATTGCGCATGTAGGCGGTGGATAGGCGGAGATCGCGGCTCAGCATGTAGGTTGCGCTCAAGTTGATGTCCTTCTGGTCGCTGTCGGCTCGGTAGCCTATGTTGCCGCCGCTTTCGTAGCGGCGCAGGCCGAGACCGGCATTGAGCGTCAGGTGATCGGACGGACGAAAATCCACGTTTAACCGCGTACCTTTGTCTACGTAGCGGCTCCGGACGGGCTCCTCAGCCTCGTCCTCATCGCTCTGGCGGCTTTGGCCCGGCCATGACGACAACGGCCCCACGCTCCTCGGGTCGCCGCTGCCGTAGCCACCGAAGTATCCGCCGGGGAAGAACGAGCCGAACGTCTCGCCGGTGGACTTCGTAATGAGGTGGCTGAGGCCTATGCTCACCCTCTTGCTTGCCCTCCAGCGGACGTCGGCCTGCATCATCTGGCTGTCCGTCATGCGGCCCGAGGCCGAGCGGTCTCTGGATTGGTTCGTATTGAAACTGCTGGTGAAGTCGAGGTTTTTCAGCGGGCGCCATGAGAAACTCATCCGGGTATTCGTCGTCTCAGTGCCGAGCCGTGCCATCGACGTCCCCTCGTCCTCGCCAACGGTGGCGGCACTTTGGTAGCGCTGCGTGGAGATGCTGTGACTTGCTTGGATCTGGTAGGATTTCCTCTCCGGCGCATAGCTCGCGTCCAGAGAGATGTTCTCGTACTCGTTATCCCCGCCACTGCCCCCGCTGTTGGACATCGTGTCGCGCGCGATCCGCAGGCGCGGCCATTTGGGGAAAGTCAGCTCCACCCCAAGATTCATCCGTTGCGACTGCGTATCCAGTTTCGGCACCGGCTCCTCGTCCGCGTCGGCGCGCAGGCCAGCGCTGTAAGGGTAGGTGAAGTTCCCCATCCCTCCGCCGACGCCCCCGTAGCCGTACGGGCTCGTGCCGAAAGAATACCCCTGCGTCGTTTGCAGGCTGCTGAAATGGAAGTCGGTCCGCACGTACTTGCGGGGCTCGTAACCGGCGCGCAGGTTCAGCCCCTTTTCGTTGCGCTGAAAGCCGACGCTGCTGATATAGGCGAACTCCGGCTGCACCTGGCGGTACTCGGCAGCAACGTCCAGCTTCTTGAAGCTTCCGTGGAGCCCGGTTCGCAGGGCCAGCCCCTGATCACCGTCGAGCTGGCCGCCGATGGCGAATTCGCTTTCCAGACTGATGTTCTTTGTCACAGGATACGATATATCCATGCCGATGACGCGACGGCTGGTGTTTATCGGCGCCGTCTGCGTTCGCGGCTCGTAATGGTACTTGATGTACACCGTCGATGTCGGTGGCACGATCCGGAAGAACTCGATGATGCCGCGGCTATAGTCGGCCCGATAGTCTATGCCCTCTCGCTGGATGTTCTCGCTGGCGTCCACCGTGACGACGAGGGCATCGTCAAGCACCTGCGGCTGCCCATTGATTATCACATTGTCTCCGTCGTGAAGGATGGGACGATAGGTGGTTTCAAACGGCCCCGTGGTGCCGGAGCCGTAGTACACGTCACGTCGGTAGGCGGCGGTATCCTTGCTTGTGCGCCCTCCTTCGGCCCTCTGCTCGATGTAGGAGAAGCCGATGCGACCCTTCCCCGCGCCCAGTTGTCCCAGGGCCCGCCGCCCCATGAACTGTCCGCCGCGGGCGCGGCGACGCGATTCGTAGCTGACGGAAATGACCGAAGTGCCGGGGATGATGCGCGGCGGGCCCTCGGCCGTCCCAAAGCGGAGTTCCCCGCTCTCGTAGTCCAGCACGTAGTCCACACCGGCGCGCATCACCTGCTCGTCCACTTTCACCACTTCGCTGCCCGCCGCGATGGGAGCAGCTTTCAGGACGTACGGCCCTGCCGTATTTTCGCCGGCGAAGCTCTGGCGGTGCGGGGTGCCGCCCTCGCGGCCCTCCCCTGCGCGCAGGCCCCCGACGGCGTCCCGAGCCCTTGGCTGCCCGCTCCGGGCGGGGCGACGGGAGCGGTAGCTGATAGAAATGACGGAGGTGCCGGGGATGCTGCGCGGCGGGCTTTCGTCCGTCTCGAAGTAGAGCTGCCCGCTCTCGTAGTCCAGCACGTAGTCCACACCGGCGCGCATCACCTGCTCGTCTACTTTCACCACCTCGCTGCCGTCCACGATGGGAGCAGCTTTCAGGAGGTACGGCCCCGCCGTGTTTTCGCCGGCCAAGCTCTGGCGGCGCATGGCGCCCGCGTCGCGGCCCCCGTCTACGCCCGGGCCTCCGATAGCGCCCTGCCCCAACATGAGCTGTCCGTCCCGGCCCGCGGCGCCCCTCTTGCGTCCCCTCTCTTTGCCCAGGTACCTGACGGCGCGCAGCCCGAGCAGTTCGCCACCGCGCGCGCCGCGCAGCGACTGGTAGCTGACGGAGATCACGGAGGTGCTCGGGATTATGCGAGGCGGGCTCTGGGCCGTCTCGAAGTAGAGCTGCCCCGTCTCGTAGTGCAGCACGTAGTCCACGCCGAAGCGCAGGACCTGTTCGTCCACTTTAACTGCTTCACTGCCATCGATGATGGGAGCAGCTCTGAGGAAGTACGGCCCGGCCGTGTTCTCGCCGGCGAACGTTTCGCGGTGCACAGCGCCCTTTTCGCTGGCGAAAAAGCCGGTCATGAAGCTCTTCTTGTCGATCTCGTACTCGAACTGAGTTCCATGGATTTGCTTGAAGAAGCTGGTGAACTCGCTGCCGCGGAGGTTGACGCTGATGTCCCCGTAGCTGATGGCACCGTTGCCGATCTGCTGCGTCAGCACCCAGCGGGATTCGTTGATGCCGAAGTTGCCCGTGCGCGTGATGTCGCAGCGCATACTGAGGCCGGGGACGAAGAGGGGCCCCTCAATGTGGACGCTGGCGGAACCCTCGACGGCTCCCGTATTCCAGTATTGCCCGTAGTACGCCGTGGAGCCGCCGCCGCTGACGTCCTGGCGCTGCAGCATGAGCTGGCCGTGGCCGCTCACCTGCAGATCGTCCACAAAGTCCAGCAAGCCCTTCGCGCCTGCCGGCGGCGGACCCAGAGCGCACATGAGGCCAGCCACCAGAGCAAGAAGCGAGCTACGGGTCAAACACCGTCACTCCCTTGCCTATTGTGCTGATAGGGCGGCTGACCCCACTGCAACGCCAATTCTTGGTGCGGGCATGCCGATACGGTCCAGCGGCCAGTGTGCCGGGCAATGCCCTCCCCACGTGTCTAATCAGCATGGCACTGCTGCGCCCCGCCTTGGAGCGCTATGGGGCGCCGACTCTCTTTTGACGCTTGGCTTGGAGTATTGTTCCATGCTGGGGCAGGCTTTTCGAGGCTCTCTGGCGACGAGGGTCCGGAAAGCGTAGCAGAGCGCACACTCGTCAGTCAAGTAAGCGCAACGCCGTGCTAATGCTGCGCTGCGCCGCCTGTTTCGCCCGCTCAAGGCGCTCCCGCACACGCTGCTGCTCGCCCTCCGGTGGGGCTATCGCCTCCTGGGCGGCGGCCCGAAGCGCTGCAGTGTCGAGCGCTTCGGCTGATGCGGCGGGCTGGAGGCCCAGGCTGTCGAGAAAGGCATCGACTTTCGGGTCGTAGCTGATGCCCAGGAGCGGCACGCCGGCTACGGCGGCGAAGATGAGGCTATGCAGGCGCATGCCGACGAGAAGATCCAGTTGGGCGATGACTCCGAGGGCGTCGCGCGGCGAGAGGGGGCCGGGAAGGACCGCCGCCGGACGACGCATCTGCGCCGCAATCTGCTGGCAGAGCGGGACGTCGGCCTGCGGATGGAAGGGGACCAGAACTACGTGTGCGGCCAAGTCCTCGGACAGCCCATCGGCGAGGGCGGCCACCGTGCTGCTGAATTGAGCTGCCGTGGGCCATGGGCGAACGCAGATGCCGACGCAGGCTGCATCGCCCGGCACACCGTGGCGGGCCAGAATGTCGGCCGCGCGCTCCTGCGGACATGGCTCCAGCAGCAGCGCCGGATCGGCGGCCACGACGAAGGCGGAATCGTCGAAGCCGCGCTGGCGAAGCCACTGTGCGGAGGCCGCGTCGCGCACCGTGATGGCATCAGCGTGCCGGAAGGCGGAGAGCGTCAAGGCAATACTGCGGCGGCTCCGCAGTGGGCCGATGCCCTGGGCGAAAACCATCGTCTTGCGCCGCAGAAACTGGGCGAGGCGCAGTACGCCGAGATAGTACAGCGCCGATGACCGGCTGGTGACGTCCTGAAGCAGCCCCCCGCCGCCGCTCAGGAGCAGGTCGGCCCGTCGCACCGCAGCCACGATGTGCCGGGGGCTCGAACGAGGCGTTGCGCGGACGTCGTGTTCGCGCGCCGTCCGTTCAGGGGTGGCGGAAAGCACCTCGATCTCGAGATCCGGACGTGCGGAGCGCAAGGCGCCGATGCTGGCAGCCAGGATCGCTTCGTCGCCAACGTTGCCGAACCCGTAGTAGCCGGAGAAGAGCACGGTGGGCATGGGCCTACCCCACCCGTCCCGACGGCGCTTTGGTGGGCAAAAAAAACCCAAGAGGGCATCCGCCGTCGGCGAGTCAGGCGCCGCGCGCGTGGGCTCACTGTGTCGTCGCCCGCCGCGTTTCGCCGCCGAACACGCCGTGAGGTCTGCTGGTGGCACCCTACTTCCTTAGCACGCTGTCTATGAGGTCTTGGCAAATCGGCCTGCGTTCGTCGGCGGCGTCCCAAAGCTCTCGATGCGCCTGATGCTGCGTGCCGTGAACAAGATGTATAACCACGCCCTCATCTTTCGCGCACGTCACCGCCGGTAGGAAATCGCTGTCGCCGGCGACGAGAATGGCATCGGTGATCTGCTGCTTTGCACTCAGGTATACTAAGTCCACGCCCAGGAGAATGTCCACCCTCTTCTGTTGGAGGATGGGGTTGCCGTGGTGGTCTTGGCCTCTGACCGCGAGCTTTCCCAGTCTGACCTGATACCGCGGGAGACGTGACAGAGCAGCATAGAAGCGTTGGCGCCGCGCAAATCTTTGCGATTCTTCCTTCGTCGGCGGGCTGCTTTGGTAAGGGAGGCAGTGGTAGTAATAGGTGCGCAGAAGCTCCATGTCTCCGGCCAGCGCCTGGGATAAGAGGCGGTAATCGATCGCGGCTAACTTGAACTCGTCCCGCAGTATGTAGTCAAGGTAAGCCCCGTCTACGAAGATGGCCACACGGCCCATGATGCGCCCCCGAGCAGGCGAAAAGGGCCAGTCAGGTGACTGGCCCTTTTGATTCCCTCCTGCCATCCCTCCATCCTGGCAGGAACGGCAGGGCGTATTCTTTGTGTACAATATACCCTCTTAACATATTTGTCAACCGGCTCTTTGTTTTTGTCAACTGGTTGTCCTTGGTACCCTTCCCGTCCCTCTCTCACGCCCGCTCCCGGCGTCGTGCGCGGGGTGGCGATGCTGGCAGCCAAGATGGCCTCGTCACCGACGTTGTCGAAGCCGTAGTAGCCGGAGAAGAGCACGATGGGCACGGCGACATCACCCTCTAGACATGAGGCCCTTCGTGGCCATTCGCTCGAGACCCCGCCTGGCGACGGTCGGTCTCGGCCGCTGAGGCCGGCGGCTCCGACGGTGTCTCCTCTGGCTGCAGTGGCCGCCGGGCAAACCAGTAGATGGTGATGAGGATGATGCCCAGCACGGCGCCCACCCACAGGCCGTTGACGGTGCGAAGCACGGAGATGCGCAGCGGAGTGTGAATGTGGCAGAAGGTGTTCACCATCGAAGTTTGTCCGATGGTGGCGCAGGCGAGCAGGACCCATGTGCCGCGTCTCGTCCCGCAGAGCATCAGGGCGATGCCGAGGAGCAACAGCGGATGACCGACCAGGAACTCCTTCTGCCGCGGCCGCACTACGAGGATGCGCTCGAGCATGCTGCGGAAGCTCAACTCCGCCTGCGACAGGCCAAAGCCGGGCTCGTTGCCCGAGCGCAGCAGTATGACCGCCGCGCCGGCCAGGATCGCGAAAACGATGAGCACGTGCCCGTACGGCACCGCGGTGGCCAATGCGGTACGCCAGTTGTGCACGGCCAGGCGGCACTGCTCCCGCCACGATGGTTTCGACGCGAACATTGCGCCCAGATATATCACGCCGACGGCAAGGAGCGGCAGATGCAGAGAAAGCTTCACCCCGGTGAACTGGTCTACTTTCACCATGAAAAGCCGGTCGCTGAGCAGACCAACGATGAGACAGGCCCCACAGAGGCTGACAGCGGCGCAGGACAGGTAGGCCCCCAGCGCGCCGCCGAGGAGCCCTCCGTAGCTGCGGCACCGCCGCGAGTGGACATGGTGTAGACGGACGACGGCCAGAACGGGGAACGTCAACGCGGCAAGGAGGGCGAAGAGCTTGCGGGAGAGAGCCGGCGCCATCCACAGCCCGGCGACGGCCACAGCAATGCCGAGCAGAGCCAAGCCGGCCCATCCGATGAAGCTCAGCCTGCCAATCGCGGTGATCAGCAACACTACACCGGCCACGACGCCGACGCAGGCCGCGATGAGCGCCCACTGGGGCGAAACGAAGTCCTGCAAAGGCTGCGCCGGCCCCAGTGTGAAGCCGCTGCTTCGGAGCCTTTCCGCGGTGGCGCGAAGATACTTGACATTCGCTTCCAGCACATCAGGGCGGCTATCGAGAAAGAGCCGCACATAGCAGAAACGCACGTTGCGCTCGCGCACTGCCCGCACAAAACGCTCCACGCCCACCGCCGGCGACATCGTGGCCATCTCGGCCGCCGTTATGGCGTGCACGCGGATCACTTCCCCGTCGAGCGCCCGTGATAGGCTTTGGTCGCCGAGCTGCTTACCAAACTCCACCGAACCGTAGAGCAGGCGGGCCTTGGGGAGCGCCTCAGCGGTCGTTTCCGACTGCCCGGGGTGGCCGAGAACCGCTTTTCCGCTGAAGATCACGACACAGGCCCCCGCACGCCTCATCTCGTTGGCGACAAACTCGATCCCTTTCCCGGTCGCTACAGCAGCCGGTGCGGGCCGGACGGCGATACGCATCTTGGCATCCGCGGCCCGGGCGAGCGCCTGCTCGTCGAGCCCGACTCCGAGTTCGGGCACGTCCGTGAGCGCCTCCGGCACGGGCATCCATTTGGCCGGCGTGCGCGGCGCCCATGGCAGGCTGACCCGGAGTCGGCCGGCGACGTTGCGGCGCACGCGCTCGGCCACAGCCGTGTCGGGGAAGCGCAGCTCAAACTGGGGCGGAGCGCCGAACTGCCGGAGCACGCGCATGAAGCTCGCCGCCCCGCTCTGGCGCAGCGATGTCAAGGTGTCTTCGGACAAGATCAGGCTGGGGGCTCCCGCGTCGCGAAGCCGGCGGAGGGCCTGCTCGACATCGATAGACGCAAGCAGAGCGACCTGGCGCACTTCCGCGTACTCTATGCCCACGTCCACGGACGTGTTGGCCTGCTCGACACGATCGCGCCGCATGGCAACGTAGAGCGACGCGATGACGCCCACGACGAGCAGGAGCCAGAGGATCGGGCGTTCGAGTGACATGGTCTCAGACCGTATTCCCCACCCCGGCCTTCCCCGCAAGGGGACTCCGCCGATACTACTCTGCGAAGCAGGGCTTCGCTGCGTAGCACGAGAGCAGCTACGTCCCCCTCGCGAAGGCGGGCGGGGAGGGAGCCTTCGTCCCCCCGTTTACGGGGGCATACAGGGGGGTACGGCTTCGCTTGTGGGAATCCGCCAGGGCCGGGTCCGCTTCCCCCGGGCCCGTATCGCTACGCGCTGTCCTGGTTCCCCGCCTCGGTCTGCAGATAGGCGCGCATGAGGGCGTCCAGTTCGCCGTTTAACACGGCTTCGACGTTGCTGGTCTCAACCCCGGTGCGCAAGTCTTTCACCAGGGTGAATGGCTGGAGCACGTACGAGCGGATTTGATTGCCCCAGGCGATCTCGGTGTGCTCGCCGCGCAGCTCGGCGATCTTCTCCGCCTGCTCCTGCCGCATGAGCTCGTACAGCTTGGCACGCAGCATCATCATTGCCGTCCGTCGGTTCGCGTGCTGCGAGCGCTCGTTCTGACACGACACGATGATTCCAGTCGGCAGGTGCGTCATGCGCACGGCCGAATCAGTCTTGTTCACGTGCTGTCCGCCGGCGCCGCTGGACCGGTAGGTGTCGATCTTGAGATCCTCGTCGCGGATCTCGACCTCGGCCTCCTCGTCGATTTCGGGAATGATGTCCACGGAGGCAAAGGATGTGTGTCGTCGTCGGCTGGCATCAAAGGGTGAGATGCGGACCAGACGATGCACGCCGCGCTCGGCTCTCAGATACCCGTACGCCAAGAGCCCCTTGACGTGGACGGTGACGTTCTTGTAGCCGGCGATGTCGCCCACGAGGCTGTCGGTGATGTCCCACTCGTAACCGCGCCGCTCCGCCCATCGGGTGTACATGCGAAGCAGCATCTCGGCCCAGTCGCACGCGTCGTCGCCGCCGGCGCCGGCGTTGATCGATACAATAGCGTTGCTCGCATCGTGCTCGCCGGCGAGGATGAGCGACAGCTCCAGATCATCCAGCGTCTTCCGGCACGCTTGCGTCTCGGTTCGCACCTCCGGGGCTACACTTCCATCCTTCTCTTCGATGGCGAGATCGACGAGGGCGCTGAGATCCGCGATGCATCGGGCCAATGTCTGCCACGGCGCGAGCAACTCGCGAGATCGGTTCAGCTTCTGGAGGTGCCGCTGTGCCTGCTCCGGAGCGTCCCAAAAGCCTGGCGCGGCCGCCTGCTTCTCCTGTTCGGCCAGCTCTGCCTCTCGCCGAGCGAGGTCAAAGACGATCCCTCAAATCGTCGAACGTGGATTGGAGCTCTTCTATGGAGCGTTTCTCTTCCAGGAGCATGGTGTGCTCTGCCTTTCTTCCAGGGCGCTCGGGGCGCACTAGCGCTTTTGGCGCCGCTTCTTGCGCTGTGGCTTTGGGGAGTCGCCGTCCCCGTTGCCATCGTCGCCGGCAACCTGCGTCTCGCGAACCATGCAGCACTTCTTGTATTTCTTCCCGCTCCCACATGGGCAGGGGGCGTTGCGGCCCGGCTGCTTCGCTACGCGGATGGGCTTGCGTATGCCTTCGTCAGCCCCCACCTGCCCCCCTCGACTCTTTTGGATGTCGCTGGCCCGCTCCCGCTGCTCCACGGCCACCTCGGCCACGAACAGGAGCCGCGTGACGTCTTCGGCAATGCCCTGCTTGAGCGACTCGAAGAAGCTGAATGCCTCCTGCTGGTAGGCAATGAAGGGGTCGGTTTGGGCGTAGGCGCGAAGATGGATATACTCGTACAATTGCTCCATCTCGTTGATGTGCGTCATGAACCGCATGTCTATGACGCGGAGCAAGATGCTGCGTTCGATATCACGCATGAGCTCCGGGCCGATGGCTGCCTCGCGCTCCGCGGACGCCTCGCGGACGACGCGCTTGAGTTCCTCCTCCAGTTCGTCTTGCGGGATGCGACTGAGCTCCTCGCGGCTTAAGCGCTCCTCGATCCCGGGAACGGCATTGCACAGGCCTTGGTACAGGCCGTCCAGGTCCCAGTCGTCCGGGTGGAGCTGTGGGTCGGCGTGGGTGCGCAGGACTCCGGCCACCGTTTGATCGATCATCGACTGAACTGTATCGCTGAGGTCCTCGCCCTTAAGCACTCTGCGGCGCTCGCCGTACATGAGCTTGCGCTGCGTGTCCATGACGTCGTCGTACTTGACGACGTCCTTGCGGATGCCGAAATTGCGTATCTCGACTTTCTTTTGGGCGTTCTCGATCTGGCGACTGACGAGCTTCGCGCCAACGGCCTCCTCCTCGGGCCAGGCATTCAGTAGGGCTCCGAAGCGCTGTGGGCCGAACAGCCGCATCAGCTCATCTTCCAGCGACAAGCAGAAGCGCGAGCTGCCCGGATCTCCCTGACGGCCGGAACGACCTCTGAGCTGATTGTCGATGCGGCGGCTTTCGTGCCGCTCGGTGCCGAGAATATGAAGGCCGCCGATGGCGACCACGTCATCGTACTCCGGGTTGAATGCTCCGCTCGGCTCTTCGGGCTTGCCGCCGAGCACGATATCAACGCCGCGCCCGGCCATGTTCGTGGCAACGGTCACGGCGCCGGGGCGTCCCGCTTCCGCGATTATCTGGGCTTCCTGCTCGTGATACTTCGCGTTCAGCACATTGTGCGGAATGCCGTTCTCCAGCGCGGCCCGCAGTCGCGTATCGTCCTGCTCGCCCAGATCCAGCGTGGCCGCAAGTGCTGGGATGTTCTGGGGGTCAGTGGCCTTGAGCGGAACGCCGAGGTCACGGCTCATGTGGCGGATGTGGCCGATATTCAGTTCGGCCAGCGGCGTGCGTAGGGTCTGAAGGTACTTCTCCCTTGTCTCCTTGTCGAGTCCGTCCTTGCTCTGCAGTGATTGCTGCATCAGCATGACCACGGCGGCGAGCTGAAGCTTGTCGGGCGAGAGCCGCTCGCCGAGCATCTCGGACACGTCAACAGAGCGCGTGCCCACGAGCGCCGGCTGGCCGCGTGCATGACACTGGAGAATCTCGTTGGTGATGCCGCGGAACTTCGCCTCCTCGGTCTTGTAGACCACGTCGGGGTGATCAAGGCGGATCATCGGCATATTGGTGGGAATGACGACGACGGGCATGCCGTAGATCTTGAGGAACTCCGGCTCCTCCGTCTTCGCCGTGCCCGTCATGCCGGCCAGTATCTCGTACATGCGGAAGAAGTTCTGGTAGGTGATGCGGGCCACCGTCTGCCGCTCCATCTCGACCTTAACGCCCTCTTTGGCCTCGATGGCTTGGTGCAGGCCGTCGCTGTAGCGTCGGCCTGGCTGGAGCCGGCCGGTGAATTCGTCTACGATGATGACCTCGCCCTCTTTGACCACGTAGTCCACATCGCCCTTGAATATGTAGCGGGCTTTGAGCGAGGCGTTGACGTGATGAGCGATCTCCAGGCTCTCCGGGGCTGCGAGGTTGGTGATGCCGAGCGTGCGCTCCACACGCCCCACGCCAGCGTCTGTCAGGGCTGCGGTCCGCGCCTTCTCGTCAACGGTATAGTCTTCGGTCTCGCCCTCTCGCAGCGACGTCACCATGGCATCGACGGTTTCGTACAATTTGGTGGCTTGCTCCGGCATGCCGGAGATGATGAGCGGCGTGCGTGCCTCATCCACCAGGATGCTGTCAACCTCATCGACGATGGCATAGTACAGATCGCGCAGCACGAGATGGTCGGGGTGCAGGGCCATGTTATCGCGCAGGTAGTCGAAGCCCAGCTCACTGTTCTCCACGTACGTAATGTCGCAGGCGTACATCTCCTTGCGTTCGGGAGCATCCATGTCGTGCTGGATGTAGCCGCAGGTGAGTCCCAGGAAGCGGAAGATGTCACCCATCCACTCGGACTGCCACTTGACGAGGTAATCGTTGGTGGTGACCAGGTGCACGCCACGCCCGGTAAGCGCATGCAGGTACAGCGGCATGGTTGCGGTGAGCGTCTTGCCCTCGCCGGTCTTCATCTCCGCGATCTTGCCCTGGTGCAGCACGATGGCGCCGACGACTTGCACATCGAAGTGGCGCTGCCCGATGGTGCGCTTCGCCGCTTCGCGCACCGTCGCAAAGGCCTGCTCGAGGATGTCATCGAGCGTCTCACCATCGGCGAGACGGCGCTTGAACTCGTCCGTCTTCTGGGCGAGTCGCTCATCGGTGAGCTGCTCCAACTCGGGCTCCAGCGCATTTATGCGCTCGATGCGTTGCCGATGCCTCGCGACCTCGCGCTCGCTGGGGTCAAAAATCCGGCGCAGCGTGCTCCATAGCCACCCAGCCATTATCCTCACGTCCCGTCTACGTGCCCGGGAGGGTCACTCGCAGTCCCACTTCGCGTAGTACGGTGTCGTAGGTGACGCCGTACTGGATGCAATGAAAGAGCTTGTTCAGGCGGAGCTGCGCGCGTCGGAACTCTCCGCGATCGATGTCATACCGCGTCGCGGCCCCGATGCCCCATTGCCCGAAGCTCCAGCCAAAGCGGGTGAACATCTCCTGCTCGATGTTGATGTCGTCGAACTCGAACGGCGATCGCCCGTTGCCGAAGCGCCGCACGTATCGTGCGGCGCCGCGGAATCTCCGACCGATCGTGCCCGCAGCGCCGATCTTGGCCGTTGTGATGCTTAGACTCTCGCCGCGACCGTAAAACGACTGGCGAAAAGAGAGCTCGAGCGTGCCCTCCGCACCGCCGGCGAAGTTGACACTGTGCCGTGCGCCCACTTGGACGGACTCACGCCACGCCTCGGCGCGCCCCGGCGACTCTCTATAGCTGCCCACTGCCGCGTTGGCGTACCAGGCACTGCGGTCGCGCCCGCCCAGGCCCCATTCGCCGGCGGCAATCACTTCCGGCAGTCTATCCAACACGATGTTCCGTGTCAGATCGTCGCGTACGTCCTCGTTCAGACCGATGACGACGTTGATCGATCGGCGCTCCTCATCCGATACTGCCGCATAGATGCGTCCCCGGAAGAGATTCTCGAACGAAAGCCGCCCTTCGGCTTTCACCGCCGGGCGCCGGCCCTTGGGCGTGAGCTGCAGGCTTGTGAATGCATACAGTCCGTCCCGGCTGCTGATCCCGATCGCCGGCACCAGCGACGTTGCGGCTTGTCGCCGCCCGAGGTTGATGCGCAAGGTGGGGAAGCTCGGCAGTCGCATGTGGTAGAGCCGAACCCGGGCGCCTTTTGCTGTCAAGCTCCCCCCAGGGCCGAGTTTCCACTCCTTCGCCTTGATGAGATAATCCGGCTCCTCCTTACCGCATGTGGTGAAGGAGCCATCGATCACCCGGGCAGTCTCCTCATCATACCGTATCTCACGCCCGGCGAAGTATGCCGTCATCTCGCCCGCGTCGGTCTTCACGGTGAGTTCTGCCGACGCGTTGCTCAGGAAGGCGCTGCCCGAATCGAAGCAGTACACGAATTCGTCGCCAGTGAGGACGCCGTTTTCGGCCTCGACGCGCACGTCCCCCGAGGCTGCCGCGATCTTCTCGACGGTATCTGCCCACAGCGTGGCGGCAGAGATCGAAACGTCGGGATGCCAGAGCCGTGCATTGCCGACGACGCGCACCCGGCTGCCATCTTCCGCCGACTCGATCCGGTCGCCGGAGACCGTGACGGTGACGGGCTTTTCGATATCAGGCGCCGCCCCGGTGGCGAGGGTAAGTCTCCAAGGCAGCGCTATGAGGGCTGCTGCTGCGATGTGCGTCGCGTGACCACCCTCCGTGAGCGCGTCGGTGCGTAGCCCGAGACGAGCTGTAGAATGATTATAGTAGACGCCCGGTGGGCTGTCAAAGCGCTGCGGTACATGGTCCCAGCGCGGTGAAGCGTTAAGAGCCCAGACGGCCGTCCGGGCTCCCGGTATCAGGGGCGCAGTGAGGTCGGGCCCCGGTGGGGCTCATGCTCGCGCCTTGCGCGCGTCTTCCCCTTTGGTGGCCAGTAGCTTGATGATGCGCCGCGCCGTGCGCATGATCAGCTTGAGCAGGCGCTCGGCGCGCGTTCGGTGCTCCAAGGCACGTCTTTGCTCGGCCGTCAGGAGCTCCGGGGCCAGTTTGCGCTTCAGTTTCGAAATGGCCTTGATATCGTCCTTGGCGAAACGGGGCCAGAGCCAGCACATCAGAGGGCGCATGGGCAGTGGCCCGCCGTGTCGGCGAAGCGCGGCCGCGAGGTCGATGACATGCGGCCTGCCATGGTCATCGACGATGATGTTCGTGTCCTTCTTCAGGTCGCAATGGGCCACGCCGCGGGCATGAAGCGCCGCCACGATCTCGCGCAGGGCATCAAAGAACTCCGGTCCGAGCTCGCCGGGAGCGCACTGCGAGCAGTTCTTCCCCTCAATATACTCCACGGCAAGGGCATATCGGTCGATACGGTGATAGAAGGCCGGGATGCCGGGCACGCCATTTAGATATTCGTACATCGCTGCCTCGCGGCTGATGAGCCAGCGGCCAATGGTGGCGCGATAGCGACGGTCCCGGCTCCGGTAGTCCTTCACTGCCGCCCGGACGCCGTTGACCTCGACGAGCAGTATCTCCGCCCGCGTCGCGGAGCCGTCCGAGAGCTCCCGGACGACGTGGTCGCGCAGATTGTCTCGAGTCAGAGTGTCCGGCATGGCTGTCGGCGGGCGTTCATGGGAAGCTCCGCGGTGCTTACTATACTGCATGTTCCCCGTCGGCACGTCAATTGCCTTCTCGTGAGTTGCGCCAAACCTTCCGACACTTCGAGGGGGCGGAGGTTGCCGCAATGGCTGTGTGACGGGGCCGGCACGAGGGGCTTGCACGGTGACGCGAAACGGCCGCCCGTGATTAGGGCGGCCGAAGAGTGCGTCGGGAAGGCTGAAGCGCCAGCGGCCTACTTCGCCCGGTGCCTCCAGCGGCGCCAGTAGAATCCGGCGCAGCCGAGCAGCGTCGGCAGCATGAGGCCAACGGTTGGCAGCTCAGGCGTCAATGTGGTGCTCAACTGGGCCTGGATGTACGTATTGGGGGCGTCCACGTTCGGGTCCCAGCCTGATTTCTTGCCCGTCCAGCCGAACAGGGCATTCTGGTCGCCCACGCCGAGAGGAATCTCGATGTCCACCTTGAAGCGAACGATTGTCTCTGCGCTTTGCTGGAGCTGGATCCCCAGCAGCCACTCGTCCTGACTATCGGAGTGGATATCGTAGACGGGAGGCGGTGGGACTATGCCGTCGTCATCCACAGAGATGCCGACGAATCCGTCAGTGCCGCTCTGACCGAGGGTATCACCCGAGCCGGGCACCCAGTCGGAAAGCACCGAGTGGCTGATCGGGTTGAACGTCCCGTCCACAAAGTGGTTCACGAGGTTGCCGCCATCGGGCTGCCAGTGCAGCCCCGTAAAGCGGATCGTGTTGGGGATAACATCGTCCGCCGGACCAAGCGTGGAGTTAATGAAGTCTCGGGAAGCCAAGTGGAGTGTGATGTCGAAGCTGTAGACGTCGTCATATTGGTGAGATGCGCTGTAGAAGCCGTAGCCCCACCCGTCCGCCTCGATGGCCCAGGACGGTCCGGAAGCTGAGAACGCCAGGATTATAACGATAACGCCTATGAGACCTGGGCGCGCCGCGCTCATGGTACCCTCCGTCACGACTTTCCCAATACCCCGCAACGCACTTTATAGCGCAGTATGTTTGCCGTTGTGCAAGGAACATGTAAACTTATTACATCGATTTCGTACCCGGTCCGTAAACACGTGTAATGGCCTCGTGCGCGTGAGAGCGTGCTCTACGGGTCAGCACGGCGCCATAGTGCCTGGGGACGCCCCCGCTGCCATCCTTCGGCGGCCGGCGAGAAGGAATCTCATTGACTACGCCGGAACAGCAAGGTGCGGCTGCCGGTTGCGCCGGCAGCTACGCCCAAGCTGGTATGGGAGGGCATCGCATGGAGACACCGTACGGCGAGATCGAAGGAAACATGTTGACAATGTCCTTCTCCTCGGCAGACTTCTCCGTGGCGTCCGTCGTCGCAGCGGTCCGCGAGCATCTGGATGTGCTCACGCAGATGGATGTAGTGTTTCTCGGCACGGCCACTGAGGTACCCGCCGGGCCAACGCCCGTCTTTCGGCCGGTCAATGTGCAGGCCATCTTCGAGTATACCGGCCGCGGCGATGCCGGCGAGGTGCTGGAGAAGACGTATCGCATCGTATGGCAGGGGATCGTAGGCACGTTCCCCAGCGAGTCAGAGTGGGCGGCGGCGAAGAAAGACTTCGCCCAGTTCATCTCCTCGCAGGCCGATCTGCTGCGCGCGCGTATCGAGGGTGTGCAGGAATGAGGGTGATCCGTGGCGCCGCTGGCTGGGTGGCACGGGTAGCTCGCTACCCGTGGGGCTCCCGCCGCAAAAGGATACACGGGTTGACAAGCAACCCGTGGCACCTGTGCGCTATCATCGCCGCCGCACTGGTGCTCGCGACGGGACGGGCCGCCTGGGCGGTGCGCGCCGACCTGCGGTGGGTCGAGACGGATCTGTCGATCCATCAGGATGGCCGGGCGAGCGTGGTGAGCAAGGTCCGCTGGGACGTGCACTCCGGGGAGCTCCACGGCTTCTACCTCCAAGGCATCGCCGGGCGACCGTATTTCGACATGGAGCGCTCTGCCGCCGAGGACAGCACGGGGCGGCGTTACGGCCTCAGCATCACTCCGGTGAGCGGCGATAAGTACGACGTTGTGCTCGCCGGGGGGCAGGGGGTCGGCGCCGGGCACGTGACATACATACTGCTCTACGGGCTTGATTTGGCCGCAGAGGGATTCGTGGGGTATACGGACAGCGAGTTCGGCAAGCTGGCGTACGTGGACTGGGCGGCACCGCAATGGGACGAGGCGATGGAGCATCAGACCGTGTACGTCCACTATCCGATCGAGGTGGCGGGGGAGACGGTGCTGGCTGAACTTCCCGCCCAACTTGGGTTCCGCACAGAGCGCTTTATGAATGACCAGTACAAGATCTGGTACTTCGGCCAGCCGGCCGAGGGCAAGTACTGGTTCACCGTGGGGCTGCACAAGGAGAACGTGCGCGCCAACTATCACATGCGCGTGCAGATGTACATTGATGCGGGCCAGGTCCCGGGGGTGCAGGCGCCCGCGTCGGCCCGCCGGAGAGGCGGGGGCGCGGCACGCCCTGTTGTGCCGCGGGCTGCGAAAGCAGCCCGACGATGGGGCGCGCTCCGTCCGGCTGCGGCCGTTGTGGATCGAGCACGCAAGCTCGGGCTCACGGGCCGGATCGCGGGCGTTGTGGGGATTCTGCTCCTGATGCCCGCTGCGCTTGCCCTGGTGGTGGCCAAGCATCGGGCGACGGCTCGGGCGAGTCGGGCACTGGCGCGGATCAGTTGGACCGGAGACGACTGGGTGCCGCCGAGGATACAGGTCAGCAGCTTCCGGCAGGAGGGAAAGATCGCTGAGATCGACGTCATCGAGGCGGGCGTGCTCTGCGACGTGCCGCTCAGCAGCATCCTGGCAATCATGATCCATGAGCTCGTCGAGCAAGGCCATGTGGAGATCCTGCAGCACGAGCCGGTGAAGCTGCGGCGGCTGCAGGCGATGCCGACGAGCCTGAGCGACTACGAAAAAAGGCTGCTGGACGCAATCCGTCTGGACGGAAGCTTGGACGATGCCGCGGTGAAATCGCTGTTCGTCGAGGTCACCGACAACATCCAGCGTAAGGCCTGGGACTGCGATCTCGAGGCGACGAAACGGTACTACATGAATCGCTTCAGGAGCGTGTACGAGAGGGCGGCGGGAGGCAGCATGCCGGAGCAGACGCCGGCCGATGAGGCCTACGGTGATAGGTGGCGACGGTACGGCGGGTACTACTACTACCGCACCGCCGGATACCCGAGAGATGCGCAGATGCGCGACCTCGAGGACGTGCGCCGGCTGGACGAGTCAGTCGAGGCGGGGGACGTGGCGCCGGTGGAGAGTTATTCGGCCTTCATACATTCGGACGCCTGCCACAGCGCCTGCTATGTGCACACGGCGTGCCACGATGCGTGCCATTCCGCGTGCCATTCTGCCTGTCATTCGGCATGCCACTCGGCGTGCCACGGCGCCTGCCACAGCGCGTGCGTCAGCGGAGGGGCGCATTGATGACTGAACGGCGCGCGTGTGGCACGGCTTGCTCGTCAAGCCGTGCGCCTTTGGCGGCAGCCAGACAAATCACGGGTAGCAAGCTACCCGTGGCACATCGCGCAGGGACGTAGTGATGCCAGACACGCAGACCGTTGAACAGCAGAGAACGTGGGACCTGGAGTGGGTTGGCGGCTTCATTGACAGCATTCGCGAGTATATCCACGTGCGCGATGAGGACGGCCTGCTCATAGTCATCCCCAACCAGGCGCACCGGCTGAACCCGACCGGCGTACACATCCTCACGAGCCTGCTGGACGGCGACTCGGTGGCCTCGCTGCTCGAGCGCGTGGGCGATACGCCCCAGAAGCGGCGGGACATCCACTGTTTCCTCTGCGACGTGCGGGCACTGGTGATGGGTTGTCTCCGCGAGGGGCAGATGCGGGCCGCCGTCGAGACGGTGCCCTATCGGGGGAGCTTCAACGTCTTGCCGGTGCTGAGCGAGTTGGCCGTGACGTACCGCTGCAACTTAAGCTGCGTCTTCTGCTATGCGGGCTGCAACTGCACCGCGCGCGAGACGCCGGACGGGGAGATGTCCACGGCAGAGGCGAAGCGCGTCATTCGCCGCATTCGGTGGGAGGCAGACGTGCCCAGCATCAGCTTCACCGGCGGCGAGCCGACGCTGCGGGACGACCTGTGCGAGCTCATCGCTTTTGCCCGAGAGCAGGGCATGCGCGTTAACCTCATCACGAATGGCACGACCATCAGCCGCGAGGCCGCCGATGCCCTCGTCCGGAGTGGGCTCAACAGCGCCCAGGTCAGCCTCGAGGGCGGAAGCGCCGACGTGCACGACGCCTTGACGCGGCAGCCCGGTTCGTTTCAGGCCACGTGCGGCGGCATCAGAAGCCTGCGACGAACCGGAATTCACGTCCATACGAATACGACAATCACGCGCGGCAACATAGACTCTCTGGAAGACATCGTGGACTGCATTGCGGCGATGGGACTCACGAGGCTGTCTATGAACATGGTCATCCCGTGCGGGACGGCGGTGGAGGATCCCGATGCCGTGTGGATACGCTATGACGAGATCGGTGCGGCCGTGCTGCGGGTGAAGCAGTGGGCACGGGAGCGAGGCGTGGAATTCCTGTGGTACTCGCCAACACCGTATTGCATCTTCAATCCGGTCGCCGAAGGCCTCGGCAACAAGGGGTGCGCGGCCTGCGACGGCTTGCTCAGCGTGGCCCCGAATGGCGACGTGCTGCCGTGCTCGAGCTTTGACGAGGCCGTGGGGAATCTATTGACGGACGACTTCCGGTCCGTATGGGGCTCGCCGCGAGCCGAATACCACCAGCGCAACGAGCACGCCCCTCGGATCTGTAAGCAGTGTGAGCATTTCCACCTCTGCAATGGCGCCTGCCCGCTGTATTGGCGGGCGATGGGTGAGGAGGAGCTTGCGGCGGTTTGTCGGTAGTCTGGCATATCGGCGGCACGGGCGGTTCATCAACCCGTGCAGCCTTTGCCCCAGCGAGAAGGCGCACGGGTAGCGAGCTACCCGTGCCACACCTGATCGGGGAATTGCGTGGCACGGGTTGCTGGTCAACCCGTGCAGTCGTAGTAGGGTACGCCGATGGCTCCGCGACGCGCCAGCCGACGTGAGGGTGTCGAGTTCGTTCTCGGACGCGGTCTGTCCCGCGGCACGCGCCTCAAGATGATTGGCGGCCTCGCCGGCTTTGGCGTGCTGCTGCAGTGCGCCATCCTCCTCTTCGTCCCCGCCTCCAATGTCGTCGCGCAAGTGGCGTACGCGTTCGTCGGCTGGCCGTTTGTGCTGGTCGCGATGCTGCTGAGCCTCGTGCGGGGGCGGAGCAACCGGCCGCGCCCCCGAGGCCCGCGCCAGTGGGAACACGTAACCATCGAGCAGTTTGAGCGCGTCCTGGCGATCCAAGCGCAGTCGCAGCGCTTCAAGTCGCAGCTCGGCGCCCTGTCGCTGGGCTCGTGCGCCGGCGGCTGTGCGCTCGCTGCAGCGCTGGCGCTCATAGTGGGCATGTGTGTCGTGGTTTTCCTTATCTCGCCACAATCCCAAGGGGCGGCCATCACGCTGGGCATAGACGCGCTGACGCTCGTCATACCCGTGTGGCTGTGTGGCATCACGGTTGCCTGGCAGCCCCCGGAGCTTCTCCAGAAGATCAAGGCGCTGCTCAACGTCCACCACTACGCCATGATGGCCCCGGAGCCGGGGCTGACCTTCACGCCGATGCTGGAAGTACGGCAAGCCGCCGGAGGGAAGGTGCCGACGGACTGTCGCCTGCTGGTTCGGTGGAAGAACGCGCCAGAGGGCTTTATCGGCGTGCAGGTGCAGGTCAGCATGAATAGCGTGCAGGGCACCAAATACCCGTACCTGTATTGTGTGCTGCTGGCGAGGCCGGGATTCGGGCTTCACGAGCAGGTGCAGCCTCTGCTCGCGCCGCCGGAGCCGCTGTCGGGGCTTAAACGCTTGCTCGGCCTAAAGGGCCAGGAGAAGAAGGAGGCCCGCTTCAGCACCTATCGTGGCGAAGTGGTCGAGCTGACGCAGGAGAAGGACGTGGAGATAGCCGTCGTCCGGCAGAAGGCCGTCGGCACCGGCTACCACACGCCGGAGCCGGCCCAGCGGCGGGTGTTTCAGAGGGCGATGTCGCTGGCGCGGGTCGTCCTTGCATCCGGCCGGCGTGCTGCTGCCGGAGTAGCGTCGCGGTGCATCTGAGGCGCGGTGCCGAAGCCATACATCCGTCGGCCGAACCCACCGGTGCGGCGATGGGGGAGGCGCGTTATGTTGGCAATCCCACAGTTCCCGGGATGTTGAAAAAACATTCCGTTTTCGACCGGTGAGCAAGAAGGAGAAGGTACGGAGGCTAACGAACTCACAGCTTCGCGCATCAACCGCATGCTCTTGCCACGTCCCGGCTGCGCCGCGGGCGTGATAGTTTGCCCTCCTCGATAGAGGGTGGCCAAGGAGGTATGCAAGTGGTTCAACGACATCGCCGTTCGTACTCCAGTCTCATACCCACGATGCTCGCGGGGGCATTACTCCTCAGCCTCTGCGGCGCGGCGGCCTGGGGTGATTCGAGAACGCGTCTGATCAACATCGATACGGCGCGGCTCCTCGAGGACGGGCAGTGGCAGTACGGGGTAGATTTCCGTACATTCGGGTCCGCCGATGATGAGGAGTACATCTCGGGACACATCAGGTGCGCCACGCACGGCTATCAGCTCGAGTTGCTCGGCTCCTTCGCAGAGACGGCGACGGCAGACACCGGCCGTGCGACGCTGCGCTACGGCGGAACGAACTGGGAGGTGCGGGCAAAGAAGCGTCTGGTGCGGGGCCCGAAGGCTACACTGTCAGCCATTGCCGGCCTGGAGTTCCCGAATACGCCGGCGCAGGACGAGGTGCATTTCGCTCTGCACGTGCCGCTCACCATCGATAGGGGCAGCAGAACGTCGGGACACATAGTGCCGAAGTTCGTGTTCCTGGACGAGAACACGGTGAGCTCCCTGGGTCTGGCCGTTGAGCACATGATCAGCGACAGGGTCACGTTCATGGTGGAACTGACGCCGAACATCGGCGGAGCCAACACCAGAGACAGCCGGGGCGAGCTTTCCGACGACAGCATCTGGGGCGTTGGGCTCCGCTGGGCGCCGTGCGAGGACAAGAATTGGCAGATAGACGTAGGTCTGACGAACGGTAAGGGGCAGACGAGCAGCTTCGGCATTGCGCCCGGGATTCTAAACAGCACAGCGTTCTACGTCGCCGCGACATGCACACGGTAGTTGCGTGGCGTCTCGGGTGCGTATCGGCGCGCCGGCTTTGCGGGGCATCATCCACATGGTGACTGGAGGCAAGCAAATGGCCCACAAGCCTTTGAGTATTGTGCTTAGTGTTTCAATCGCCATAGTCCTGATCGCCGTGCTTTCCCTGTACGGCTGCAGCGGCCCGAGCAACGAGCCGCCGACGGTGAGCGGGGGCGGCGTCTGCGTGACAACGCAGTTCTCGCTCTTTGTAGAGGGACAGTCAGTGATAGACGCGGTGCGGGGCGACTTTGAGGTGTTCGAACGACCGGTGGCGGCCAATGGCGACAATGGCCAGCCGTATGTTGATTCCGCGCAGGTGGACGACACGTTCGCCCAGCGGCCGATCTGTGTCTTCGAGCCGCCCGGAGACGTCGGAGCGCAGAGCTCAGCCGTGGCGCTTGTGCTGGATCGGAGCGGCAGCATGGGTGGGCAGAGAATTGTGGATCTCAAGGTAGCTGCCAACCTGTTCGTGAGCCAGATGCGGCCGCAAGACGTAACCGAGATCATCAGTTTCAGCAGCAGCTTCACCCGGGACCAGGTCTTCACGAGCGACCAGTCGCTGCTGACGGCCGCCATCAATGGCCTCTCCGCCGGTGGGGGGACGGATGCGTGGACGGCCGGGGATGCTGGGCTGACTGATCTGCTCGCGCGGACCGAGGACGCGCGGGCGCTCCTGATCATGAGTGACGGTGCCAGCAGCGGAAACAAGGAGCAGCTAGTCGCCAACGCGCAGGCCGTCGGCATCCCGATATTCACGATCGGCTTCCAGGCCCCGCAGCAGGGCGAGGACGATCTCCGCTTCGTGGCCGAGAACACCGGCGGCGAGTTCTTTGCACCGACCACGCAGCAGGAGCTGATCGCCGCGTTCCAGGCCGTGTCGCAAGGCGTGCAGAACGTGTACACCATTGGGTGGGTCACTCAGATGCCCAGAGGCCAACAGGGCATTGTGAAGATCGTCTACACGCCGTCCGATCCGGATAGCGAGATCGTCAAAGGTTTCACCGTGCCTTTGAACGGCGAAGGAACATAGTCGCACTGCAACTCATCCTCGACCGTTGCGGCCGCTCGGCAAGTCCCGAGCGGCCGTCGCGGTCCTAGGCTCTGCGCACATCGCCTGCACCCGCCTCGTCACCTACCCCGCGGGCATCTTACGCGAAGGAGCCTCCCGACGGTGCACGGAAAAGCGGTCGGGGCGAGCGCCGCCGAGCTCTGCCCGGCGGGAGCAGTTCCATAGCTTCGTCAAAGAGGGCACAGAGTGGTGAACGCAGTTGACCAGAGCGGACCGCGGCGAAGCGGTCGCGCGAGCCACGATCCACTCGTCTACGTGCTTGTGCTCGTGGCCGCGGGGCTGTTCTTCTTTCGCCTCGGCAGCGACAGCATCCGCAGTATCAACGAGGGCTTCTACGCCGAGGGTGCGCGGGAGATGCTCGAGTCCGGGGATTGGCTCACCCCGCACTTCAACTACGAGCTTCGCTTTCAGAAACCCCCGCTGACGTACTGGCTCATCGCGCTTTGCTACAAGCTCTTTGGCGTAGCGGAATTCGCGGCGCGACTCCCGAGCGCGACGCTGACCGCGCTCTCGCTCCTGGTGACGTACGGCATCGGTAAGGCGCTCTTCGACAAGCGCGTCGCCCTGCTCGGGAGCCTGGCGCTGGGCACCGGCCTGGGGCACATCCACACGGCCCAGTCCGCCACGCCGGGGATCGTATTCACTTTCTTCATCTGGCTGTCTCTGCTCGGATTCGTTCGGGCGTATGTCCAAGCGCGGGGGAGCCTGCCATGGCTCATCGTCGCCTACGGTGCCGCCGGGCTTGCGGCGCTGGCGAAGGGCCCCGGAGGCATTGTGCTCCCCGGCATCGTGGCGCTGCTGTTCTTACTGGTGAACCGAGATCTGGGAGCGCTCAAGCGCTTGGGATTGTGGTGGGGGCTGCCGCTGGCGGTGGCCATTCCGGCGGTATGGTATCTGGTTATCCACCAGCAACAGGGCCCCGAGGCCATACGAGTGCTGCTGCTGGAGGAGAACATCCAGCGGTTCGCGACCTTCGAGCAGAAGCGCGGGCCGCTGTGGTACACCGGCGTGTGGCCCATACAGTTCTTCCCGTGGGCGCTTCTGATAGTGCCGGCCGGCTTGCAGGCGTTCTGGTCGGCGATCGGTGGCGGGGATAGGCATCCCCGCCCTACACACGGCGGCGAGATGGGGCTGCGGTTCTGCTGGGCGGCGCTGATCGGATGGTTCGTCTTCTTCTCGGCGGCGCGGGACAAGGGCGGCCATTACATCATGCCCCTGCACATGCCGGCGGCGCTCGTCGTGGCCCACATGTTCGCCAGCCTGGCCGACAGTTCTGTGCGCAGCGGCCTCATGGTGCGGGCGTTGGCGGCGTTCATTGCGGTGTGCTCGATGCTCATCCTGATCGCCGCCGTCGTCTTCGTGCTCCTGGAGGTGGCGCCGGCTGCAGGCTGGGAGGCGGCCTTCTGGGCCGGTCCGGCGGCCGTCGTGGGGCTCGTGTTGATCGCCCGGCGCCGTCGATGGCCCGAGACGCCAAAGCTGCTGCTCATGCTCGCGTGTCTGATGCTCGCCCTCGAGGTGTTTCTGCTGTCTCATGTATGGCCCCGCATCGAGGCGGCGCGCCCGTACCGGGAGATCGCGAGCGTGATCGCCCGGGAGCGCCCGGCGCGGGTGGGCGCCTACCGAATGGGTAGCGAAAGCGTGCCCCTGAGAAAGACCAGCCTGGCCTTCTACGCCAGGCAGCGCGTCGAGCCGCTGCTCGACCCGGCGAAACTGCACGCGTTCTTGGCACCCGGCGGACAGCGCGTCTGCGTGGCCATAGACGAGCGTGACTACCGCGAGCTTCGCCTATCCTCGATCCCCGGCATCCGCATCCTCGGCCGATGGCGATACCTCCATCGGCCCGACCCTCGAGAGGTCAATGTGCTGTTCCACCTCCGGCCCGGCAAAGAGCCCCAGTACGTGCTGCTCATCTCGAATGGGTGACGACCGTCGGCGCGCACGAGCGATTTGCGGGAGTATCACGCCGCGGCGGCCATGTTGAGGGCCCAGTGAAGGGCTATTGGTGGGATGAGGCTGCGGTGGCGATGGTACAGGTAGCCGAGGAGGAGGCCGGCGGGGAGGCGGAAGGCGAGGTTCATCGCCAGCGGCGCGGCGCGGTGGGCGACGAGGGCGAAGATGCACGCGGTCATGAGTATTGCTGGGCCGGCGCCACACACAGTGGTCAGGCGGCGTTGCAGTACTCCGCGAAACAGCGCCTCCTCGGACACAGCCACGCAGAGTAACGTGGCCGCGAAAGGGCCGAAGTTCTCAAGCGAGAGCAGATGCAGTGTGCGCAGGCGGAAGAGCCAGAAAAGAACACAGGCGTACGCGGCGAACGCGGCGACGAGGCCGATGCTGGCTGCTGCGCGCCGGGCGGCGCCGGTGGGGACACAGAGCCCGATCTCGGCGAGCGGCACTTTTCGGAGGCCGATCTCCCACGCCAGCGGCACGGCGGCGGCCATCAGCATGGCGAGGCAATCCACCCAATTGGGTGCGGGACCGGCGGGCGGCGCCGCGCCCAGGCGCAGGGCGACGGACCAGACGCCGTAGAACGCTGCAGCCGCCGTCACCAGAAGAGCCGCAGTCTCAAGCAGATGCAGCATGCGGGCCACGCGCCGCGGGCCTATGTCGGAGCGGGCGCGGCCACGAAGGCCTGCGTCCAGCGCGGCAGCGGCGGCGCTTCGCCCTTTGAGAGCATCTCGCGCCATTGCTCATCTGTGAGCCGCTTGCTCATCGGCTGCTTGAACTCGTAATACGAATACACGGCGCCCTTGCACACTGTGGGTCTGCCGTCAACGCTGCAAACAGCGTACAGGGCCATAGGCAGGCCGACGGCTTGCTCAAGCACCTGCTTGGAGTTGACGTCGGTGTGGACATCGGCCACCACGGCCATGTGCTTGTCCATGCGCGTCATAAAGCGTTCCGTCACATCCGAGTAGTGCGGGAAGGCGAGCACGCCGCCCAGGCGTGAGGCGATGTTCTCGATAAGCTCGTACTCCTCGGCCGTCGGCGTCTCACCGGCGATCTCCTTCCGTGCGATGGCCTCGAGCGAGCGTAGCAGAGCGGCGAATCCGTCGAGATTGTACTGACGGGCACGGTCGGTGGGGAACTCCAGCGCCACAATCTTGTCGCGGAGCGATTCGGCGGCGCATGCGAGGGCGGCATAGAGCTTCGGGTATGGCTCAACGTAGCCGTGGACAGGCGGCGGCCGGGGGCGCGGCGGCCCGCCCTTGGTCGCCGTTGCCAGCATGGCCTGGGCTGCCGTGTAGGGCTGCTTGGTGTAGAGGATGGTGTCGTGGCGAAGCTCGGTCCAGGCGCCGAGGGCGGCGTTGACCTGCTTGAGCGCCCATGGCTGGCCGCGCATGAAGCTGGGAGCTGTGGGCGCGGCAGCCTCCGCGAGAGACCTCAAGCAGGCCAGACGGCGGGCATACAGGTCCGCCTCCCAGGACGCCGGAGGCACGGAGGCAAGCTCCTTCCGGAGCCTCACGAGCTGCTCCTCGTAGCCGAGGAAGCGGTGGTCGCCCTCGCGTTTCAGGGTCACTTCGGCGGCCTTGAAGCCGAGCGCCGCCATCACGTCGAGCCCGCGTGGCAGCCCCCTGATCCATAGACCGCCGGCGAAGGCGGCGGTGAACGGCTTGGGATCGTCGCCGGTGTAGCTGCCGACCTTGTCGAAGACGAGGTTCTGCGTGATCCCCGCGTCGAAGGCGAAGCGCTGGCCCATGAACGACATGCCAAGCGTCGTCTCGCGCCAGTGGGGCGCGCCTTGGCCGCCGAGCGCGAAGGTGGACAGGAGGCGGGGCTCGCGCAGTGTCCGCGCCTTCTGTATGAAGCGGTCCAGCTTGCCGCGGTCGCCCAAGGCACTGAGCTGTGGGGCGTCGCCGTAGATCTCCGTGGCGGCTCCGCCGTAGTCGAGCGCGGTGAGGTCGTCGGACTGGCCACCGAAGAACGCCGTCGTCTCATAGATCCTGTTCCAGACGTCCATGGCCCCCTGGCCTTTGACTTTTGCCTCTCCGAGCGCCCTGCAGATCAGCACAGCCGCAAGCGTCTGCTGTCGTCCCCGAGCCGCGTCGGGGCGGTCTCCGACCTGCGGCGAGAGCCTCAAGGCCATTCGGCCGTACCAGGCCATGGCGCGGAAGAACGTTTGGAATTCCTCGCTGCCGGTGTAATGACCGCGGGGCATGTACTGGCTGTAGTCTTCGCGATAGCCGAACAGGGGCGATGCGGCGAAGCCGTGTGCCTCGCGGATGAGCTGCAGCTCACCATCGATCTTGCTGCGCAGCTCCGCCGGGATGTCGGAGGTGGGACCGCCCACAAGGAGGCGCTTACCGACAGAGAAGAAGGCAGCGGCATGGAGCGCGGCCTGGCGGAGTTCGGGGGCCGTCGCATCGTCGTAGTATTGCATCATCATGCTGCCGAGAGCGTCGGTGAGGTCGAGCAGATCGCCCCGCAGGTGGGCTATCTCGAGAAAGCGCAAGTACCAGTCGAAGACGAGGTGTGAGACGTGGAGTGCGGCATCGGCAGTGACAAGTATGGGCGTGCGGTCGGACTTGCAGCTCCGGTAGAAGTGCGTGAGTTCGGTGGGCCACTCGCTGGCGGGCACGACGACGAAGCCGTTGCTGCGCAGCTTCTGGAGCGCGGGCGCCGGCATGCGCGGCATGCGCTCCGGAAGCGCCGACTCGGCCGATTGGGACCCCGGAGCCTGCTGCTGCGCCCGGGGCGCGTCAGCGGCCGTCTGCTGTGCCTCGGCGGCATGCCGGCGCTGTGTGCCGGCGTGCCACATGATGACTCCGGCGAAGAGGAGTGCGACGGGTACAACGGCCGGCTTGCAGTTCATGACCACACCCCGTAAGAGATAGACCCCCCGCAGCGGCGAGACGTTGCTGTGCCGCCGGGAGACCAGTGCCCCGATTCTGTTATCGGCAAGACGCGGAGCATCGGAAAGCGTGTGTCGATCTTGCGCCGTCCCAGCAGGAGCCGTGCACCGCTCAGGCGAAGAATGAGGTTCGCTGCGGAGGCCTCAACACGCCTTGTAGACGTAAGGGGCGTGGGAGGGCCGGAAGAGGAGCCTTGTGCTGGCTCTCGTTGAGGGGAGGCGAGGACGTGAGTAGGAAGGCGATCGTTGGGGCGTTGCTGACGTGTATGTGCGGCGCGCTTGGTTGTGCGGCCCGCCTGCCGGATGAGGTCGTGTGGGCGCGGCAGTTCGGGATGACAGGCCGCGACGAGGCGCGCGGCGTGTGCGCGGATGCGACTGGCATGTATGTGGCTGGGTTTGTGGAGGGCACCCTCCCCGGGCAGACGTCTCCCGGGGGAGCGGATGCCTTCGTGAGGAAGTACGATCATGAGGGCGTCGAGGTGTGGACCCGGCAATTCGGAGGGGAGGGCTCGGACAGCGCGACCGGTTGCTGCGTTGGTGCGAGCGGGATATACGTGGTTGGGCACACTCAGAGGACTGGTCCGGGCGTCCGCCTGTCCGGGGAAACCCAGGCGTTCGTCCGGAAGTATGGCGCCGATGGCGCACTGCGATGGACGCGGGAGTTCGGCAGTGTGTCTGTGCCGTACCTGGGATCGGTGTCGGTGTGCAGCGACCCAACCGGCATCTACGTGGCCGGCGGAGTTTCGGGCGCGCTGCCGGGGCAGACGAGTGCCGGGGGATCCGATGCATTCGTCCGGAAATACGATGCGGATGGCAATGAGGAATGGACGCGGCAGTTCGGGGGCCCGCAGGGGGAGCGAGCGGCGGCCGTCTGTGTGGGTTCGGGAGGCGTTTACGTCGGCGGATCCACGTCCGGTCGCCTGCCGGGGCAACCTAAAGGGGGTAACGGGGACGGGTTCGTGGCGAAGTACGATGCCGCGGGCACGCAATTGTGGATCCACCAATTCGGCGGCAAGCATGCGGAGATGGCGAATGCGGCGTGGGCCGATGACACCGGGGTGTATGTCGCCGGCGACACGGCCGGAGCCCTTCCGGGTCAAACGCAGATAGGCAGCTCGTGGGACGCCTTCGTGAAGAAGTACGATCCTGAGGGTCAGGAGCTGTGGACGCGGCAGTTCGGGGCGGGGGACACGATCTTCACAAGGGCCTTGGTGGGGGCGCTGGACGGTGTGCTTGTTGCCGGTGGGACGGCGGGCAGCTTCTCGCGGCTGCGGACCACAGGCGAGTGGGACGTATACGTCCGGCACTACAGCGCCAATGGGGCCGCCATGCGCACCACGGAGTTCAGTGACGGGAAGGTAGCCGGGGCATTGGCCATCGCAGCTGGCGAGGGCGCCGTCTACGTGGCGGGGGACGCACATGGCTCGCTGCCGGGATTCAAGAACGCCGGAGGGACTGACGCGTTCGTGGCCAAGGTGATCGTGCCGGCGGTGGGATGGTAGAGGCTGTGATGCGCAGCCGCCCGGGTCTCGCAGCCGTTGCAGACGCAAGGGGGATCTCGAAATGGCAAACGACGACGCTCTCAGTCGGCGGGAGTTCGTGAAGCGATCAGCAGGCGCCGTAGGCGCTGCGGCGGCGCTTGCGGCGGATAAGCCGCGCGTGGTCCGTGCCCAACCGAGCGCGAACGAGATCGTCAACGTGGCTTTGATCGGCTGCGGCGGGCGCGGGCGAAGCGTGATGAAGGAGCACATGAAGGTCGCCGGCGTCCGCATAGTGGCCGTCTGCGATGTGAACGAGCCGCGCATGCTCCAGGCGCAGAAGGAGGCCAGCGGCGAGACGGTGCGCACGTACCACGACTACCGCAAGCTGCTCGAGGACAAGGACATCGACGCCGTGATCGTGGCCACCAACGGCCACTGGCATGTGCTGCCGACGATTCACGCCTGCGAGGCCGGCAAGGACGTGTACGTTGAGAAGCCTCTGGGCACGTCCATCGGCGAGGGCCGCGCCGCCGTCGAGGCAGCCGAGCGCTACGACCGCATCGTCCAGATCGGCACGCAGCAGCGGAGTTGGGAGCACTACCAGAGGGCGGCTGAGATCATCCAGTCGGGCAAGCTGGGCGAGATCTCCGAGGTGAAAGTCTGGGACTTCGACTACTTCTACCCCGGCTTCGGCTCCCCGCCCGACTGCGATCCGCCCGCAGGACTTGACTGGGACTTCTGGGTCGGGCCCTCGCCCGCCCAGCCGTACAACCCCAACAAGCTCAGCCGCCACTACTGGTTCTTCGACTTCGGCGGCGGCTGGCAGCTCGACTGGGCGGTGCACCATTACGACGTCGTCAACTGGTGCATGGGCGTCAGCGAGCCGGTCTCCGCCACGGCCATGGGCGGCTTCATGTGCTTCGAGGACACCAACACCCAGTGGCCCGACACGTTCTCCGGCATCTGCGAATACGGCCCCGGCCCGGTGGCGAGCAAAGGCTTCCTCATGCACTTCACCTTCCGCGCCGGCTGTCGGCGCGAGGCGCCGACCCACGGCAAGCTCTTCTTCGGCACAGAGGGCTCGATGCTGCTCTCCCGGGCTGGCTACGCGATCACTACGGAGGTGCCGGGCAACAGGGAGTTCGGCGAAGTCGTTGACGAGTTCCGCGGGCGCGGCCCGAACCATGCCGAGGTCTTCATCCAGAACGTCCGCAGCCACACCAAGCCGTTTGCCGACGTCGAGGCCGGCCATCACGCCAGCAACCCGGGCCACCTGATGAACATCGCCTGGAGGGTCGGCCGCAAGATCCATTGGGACGCGGAGAGGGAGCGGATCATCGGCGACAAGGAAGCCAATGCGCTGGTGACCAAGAAGTACCGCAAGCCGTGGGTGCTGCCGAAGGCCTGACGAGTGGCCAGCGAAAGCACGGAACGGAAAGAAGGAGCCCATAATGAGGACCGCAATGCTCACCGCCATCATGTGTGCCGCAGTCTCAACGCTGCTTGTAACCTACGGGATGACCGCGCCAGGCAAAGTCCGCGCGCTCGTCGTCACCGGCGGGCACGGCTTCCAGCGCGAGCCGTTCTTTGCCATGTTCGATAGCTTCGCCGACGTCGAGTGGCGCGAGGTGCAGCACCCACAGGCTAACGACATGTACGCGCCGGAGCAGCGCGACAGCTACGATGTCATCGTGCTCTATGACATGGTGCAGGATATCACCGAGGAGCAGAAGGCGCAGCTCCTGGCGACGCTCAAGCGCGGCAAGCCGCTGGTCGTATTGCACCACGCGCTGGCGTCATACCAGGAGTGGCCCGAGTACGCGCGCGTCATAGGCGGCAGGTACATGCTCTCCGAGCAGGAGTGGGACGGGAAGACGTGGGCGCGCTCCACGTTCCGCCATGGCGTTGTCCTCAAGGTCCACATCGCCGACCCAAAGCACCCGATCACCAAGGGGCTCAAGGATTTCGAGATCCACGACGAGGTCTACGGGGGCTACTGGGTGAGCCCGGATGTGCATGCGCTGCTCACGGTGGATCATCCGGAGAGCGCCAAGGTCGTCGGCTGGACGAAGACGTATGGAAAGGCGCGCGTCGTATGTCTGCAGGGCGGGCACGATCGCCTCGCCTACGAGGACGAGAACTACCGCACGCTGGTGGAGCGGGCGATTCTGTGGGCGGCGAGGCGGCTGAAGGAGTAGAGAGTGACGGTCTGGCCTTGCGATGCAGCCCAACGACGAGATCCTTCGCTCCCTTTGGTCGCTCAGGATGACACCATTGGGGATAGCATCATCGGGGGCTCCAGGAGGACCAGACAGATGAATCAACTCCGGCCGGAGAAGGTCCTCGTGACGGCGGAGGTGTACGAGCGGCCGGAATGCGTCACTCGCCTGGAGCGGATGCTGCAATGTATTGAATGCGAGTCGGTGGAGACGGTGGGAGACGATGCGGCCCTGGACAGGATATCGACAGACCGGGGCTGGGCCAACGCACGGAAATGGGGCACGATCGAAGAGCGCCACGATCCGGACATCGTCTTCACCACGGCGAAGTTCCACGACGAGGCGCAGCGCCGCGAGCGGGCGGAGCGCTATCCAAGTCTACGGGCGCGGGACCTGCTCGGCTACCACACCTGCTGGTTTCGACCCGACGGCGAGCCGGAGTGGCGGCGGGCGCACCAGGGGATCGTGTGCCAGTCGGCCTATCAACTGCACAGCATCTCAGGCTGCCCCTTCCGCTGCCACTACTGCAGCTTCGGCGGGCTGATCCGCGTGCTGCTCAATATGGAGGAGTACCGCGAGCATCTGGACGAGTGGCTGGAGCTCGCCCCGGAGCAGCGGCTGTACAAGTGGGACAATCAGACCGACGTGCTCTGCTTCGAGCCCGAGTACGGCGCCTCGAAGCTGCTGGTGGAGTACTTCGCGCGGCGAGAGCATCAGTACCTCGAGATCTACGCCGGCAAGAGCGACAACGTGGACTTCCTGCTCGACCTGGAGCATCGCGGCCACACCATCCTGCAGTGGAGCATCGGCGCCCGGACGCAGACGGAGGCCTTCGAGGAGAAGACCGCCTCGATGGAGGCGCGCATCGAGGCGGCGCGGCGCTGCCGGCAGGCGGGCTACATCGTGCGATTCCGCTTCTCGCCCATCATCCCGGTGAAGAACTGGCGGGAGGAGAACGCCGAGCTGATCCGCCTGATCTTCGAGCGGACGAAGCCCGACGTCATCTCCCTCTGCGCCTTCGGCTGGATGGACGTGGACGATGCGCGGGAGTGCCTGGACTTCTCGCTGCTGGACGATGAGTACGTGCGAGCCATGGACGCGGCGGCCCCCTTCATCCGCGCGCGCGGCTACACCAGCGGCGGCGGGCGGCCGATGCCGCATGACGCGCGGGTGATGATGTTCGACTTCCTCATCCGCGAGATCCAGCGCGCGAGCCCGGACACGGTGGTCGCGCTGTGCCTCGAGACCGAGGAGATGTGGCGGGTGTTCGAGGAGCGGCTGGGGATGACGCCCGACGATTACGTGTGCAACTGCGGGCCGAGGTGCACACCCGGCGGGGCGCTGTATGACAGGATGGTGGGAGCGGCGGGATGAGAGCGATAGGGGCAGGGCGGAGCGGAGAGGCGGCGCTGATAAAGGCCGCGGTGGCACTGTAGGTGAGGGCCTGTACCTCGCCTGGCCGAGGTGGGAGCACGCCACCGGATTTCCAGTCCATGCCACCTCATGGCGAGCCACAGGTGCTCACCTACAGTCGGCGAGCCACGGAGTGCCCGCCCTACAACTTGCCAGGCAAGCCGGGGCGGGTGTTCGGTGTGAAGCCAGCAGCCGGAGCCGCTGCCATGAAGAGGCCCGACGTTGTCGTCATTGTGCCCGCGTACAACGAGGCGGAAGGCATCGGCGAGACGCTCGAGGCAGTCGCGCGAATACCCGAGGTCACGCGGACGGTGGTGGTTGATGACGGCTCCGAGGATGACACGGCGTCAGTGGCGGAGCGGGCCGGCGCTGAGGTGCTGCGGCTCGCCCGAAACTCAGGCAAAGGAGCGGCGCTCGCGGCCGGGCTGGTCCGGGCCGATGGCGACATCCTGGTGCTGCTCGATGCCGACCTTGGCGCGACGGCCGTTGAGGCGGGCAAGCTGCTGGCACCGATGCTCGCCGGCGAGGCCGACCTCACCATCGCGCAATTCCCCGGGGGCAGAAGGCGATCCGGCCTCGGCTTGGCGCAGGGATTGTCGCGGCTGGGCATCCGCTGGCTGTGCGGGTTCCAGGCGCGGTGGCCGCTTTCCGGGCAGCGGGCGCTGAGGCGGGAGGTGGTCGAGGCGGTTACGCCGCTGGCGCCGGGGTTTGGTGTGGAGACGGCGATGACCATCGACGCGGTGCGTGCCGGCTTTCGGGCCATCGAGGTGGGTTGCGACTTCGAGCACCGGCGCACGGGGAAAGATTGGGCCGGCGTTCGGCATCGCGGGCGGCAGTTCTTCGACGTTCTCCGGGCACTCATCTCCCGCTGGCGGCGAGCCGCACCCAAGCGGATCCGGTAGCGCGAGGGTACCGCCCTGACAGCAACGAAGACAGGAGATGATGAGCTTCTCCCCTGTCTTCGTACATCGAGCCGGCATCTGGTGACCAATCACCCGCCGACAGCCGGGATGGCGCTATCGGGATGGCACGGCCTAGCGGCCGTCATGGATGACGATGCTCCCGCCGCCTAACGCCGTGGCGGCATCGGAGCCCTCGTCGGCTCCCATCTGATTGTCGTAGATGACCTCGTCTGCGGCCTTGTCCCATATCTTGATGCGGAACCTGTCCACGCCTCCCCCGCCCTGCCGCTGGCCGTCGATGGCTGTCAGCATGAAGCCGTAGTCGCCCTCGCCATTGATGGTGCCCGAGCCCTTGAACTTCGCCCTCGCGCCGGCAACCACCAGCCACTGGTAGCTCGCGCTGTGGAAGTTCAGGTCAGCCACGCGGAAGTGAAATTCGGTCTTGCCACTGGGAATGTCTGCCCCCTTGTGATACTTGGCAGTGAACCCGAAGTTCGCCTTGCCGGTGAGCGACGGATCCGGCGCGTAGGCCCCCTCCGGCGACCAGATCCAGCCGCCACCGGTCACGAAGCCGCCACTCGGGTCATACGCGACAACGTATTGGTAAACGGACGTGTCCGAGGCTCCTGCGCTGTCTGTCACCGTCAGGATCAGCGTATAGACACCCGCAGCAGTGTAGGTGTGGCTCGCGGTTATCGGGCCAACGCTGACCTCGGCTTGAGTCTTGCTGCCATCGCCCCAGCCCCACTCGGCCGTGTGCGTGTCTCCCACGTCTGGGTCGGAGAAGCTCGCACTCACACCGATGCTGATCCCAACCGGGACCGGATCCACCGGCGCCGTGATCGCGCCCACCTCCGGTGGATCGTTGACTGGGTTCACCGTGATGGTCACCGTGCACGGGTCGGACTCCAGCTCAACGTCGCTCGCGCAATACGTGAAGCTGTCGGTGCCGTTGAAGTTGACGTCGGGTGTGTAGGTGCAGGAGCCGTCGTCGCCCAGAGTGAGCGCGCCGTTGCCCGGATCGCTCAACTTGACGGCCGTGAGAGCATCGCCGTCCACATCGATGTCGTTGCCCAGCACGCCCCGCGCCGCCACGGTGAGCGTGTTGTCCTCGTCCACGCTGTAGGCGTCATCCGCGCCCACTGGCGCATCGTTCACTGGATTCACGGTGACAGTTACGGTGGGGGTGTCCGTGCCGCCGTTGCCGTCGCTCGCCGTGTAGGTGAAGCTGTCCGTGCCATTGAAGTCGGGATCGGGCGTGTAGGTTACGTTGGCTCCGTTGTTGGTCGCCGTTCCGTTCGCCGGCTGGGTGACGGAGTCCACCGTGAGCGTGTCGCCATCCACGTCAGTGTCATTGGCGAGAACGTCGATCGTCACCGATACGTCTTCATCGGTCGTTGCGCTATCGTCATTGGCCACCGGGGCGTCGTTGATCGGGTTGACGGTGATCGTCACCGTGGCCGTGTCGGTGCCGCCCTGGCCGTCGCTGGCTGTGTACGTGAAACTGTCAATGCCGTTGAAGTTGGGGTCGGGCGTGTAGGTGAAAGAGCCATTGGTGTTCAGAGTGAGCGTGCCGTTGCTGACGCCGTTCGCCAGTTCCGCAGTCAGGGGATCATTATCCACGTCCGTGTCGTTGTCGAGCACTCCGGGCGCGGAGACGTTGAGCGTTGTATCCTCGAGGAGGCTATGCGCGTCATCGCGCGCCACCGGTGGATCGTTCACCGGGTTCACCGTGATGCTCACCGTGGCCACGTTCGAGTCCACCGCGCCGTCGTTGGCCTTGAGGCTGAAGCTGTCGGCACCGTTGTAGTTCTCGTCCGGCGTGTAAGTCAGGCTCGGTGCCGCGCCGCTCAAGGCTCCGTGAGCCGGCGGCGTTACGATGCTGTAGGTTAGCGGATCGCCGTCCACATCTGTGGCGCCGAGGGTGATGGCCAGAGGAGTGTCCTCGTCCGTGGCCACGGACTGGTCGTGGGCGACGGGCGCGTCGTTGACGGGCTCTACCGTGACGGTGACCGTGGCCGTGTCGGTGCCGCCATGGCCGTCGCTGAGCGTGTACGTGAAGCCGTCGGTGCCGTTGAAGTTAAGCGCCGGCTCGTAGGAGACGTTGATGCCGTTGTTCGTCGCTGTTCCGTTGGCCGGCTGGGTGACGGAGTCCACCGTCAGCGTGTCACCATCCACGTCAGTGTCATTGGCGAGCACGTCGATCGTCACTGGTATGTCTTCATCGGTCGTTGCGCTGTCGTCATTGGCCATCGGCGCGTCGTTGACGGCGATGACGGTGATGGTGACCGTGGCGACGTTGGAGTCCAACAGGCCGTCGTTGGCCTTGTACGTGAAAGTATCGGTCCCGTTCCAGTCAGGAGACGTCGCCTGGTACGTGAAGGCGCCGTTCGGGTAGAAGGTCAGAATGCCATGAGAGGGCTGGCTGACCAGGATCGCTATGAGTTCGTCTTCGTCCGGATCGCTGTCGTTGGCCAGCACACCGGGAGCATCGACAATGAGCGTCAGGTCCTCGGGCACGCTGTAGAGGTCGTCCACTGCCACCGGAGGGCGATTGGTCGGCCCTTGCCACTCATAGGCGCCCACGTCCACCACCCCGTCTTCGGTGAGCGGGGGGACGATGCGCGGATTGCCATCCTTGTCGGTCTCAGGCAGATTCGGCGCATCGTTGTTGCCCGCATCAATGCAGGGCGAGTCGTCCCGGAGGTGGTAGTCGCCGCCAACGAACAGTGGGTCCTCTGAGATGTTGCCCTCGCCCGCAAGCTCTCCGCTGCCGATGTCGGAGTAGGTTGCCGAGGCGTTCTCAAGATCAGGCTGCACGGTGCTTCCCCACAGAATGCAGTTGGTGATGACGGGGGCGCCAAAGGGGTAGCGGGGGTCCCGGTAAAGGCCACCCCCGGCGTTTGAACTGATCGTGTTGCTGGTCAGCGTGGGCGAGCACCAAGCCTCGAGGTAAAGGCCAGCGCCATTGTCGCCCGAGTTCCCCGTGACCGTGTTGTTCGTGAGCGCCGGCGAGGAGCCGCGGAGGTACAGCCCACCGCCCAGCGACGAAGCCGAGTTGGCCGTGATGGCGTTGCGCATCAGCGCCGGGGACGCATAGGAGAGGTATAGCCCGCCGCCAAAGTCCGCGGAGTTGTCGGCGATGGCGTTGCTCGTCAGCGTCGGCGACGAGTCGTCGCACACGTAGAGGCCGCCGCCGTAGGTGGCCGAGTTGGCCGTGATGGTGTTGTCGGTCAGCGCGGGCGAGGCGCGGAGCAGGTACAGCCCCCCGCCCCTGTACGCTGCTGAGTTGGCCGTGATGGTATTGTCGGTCAGCGTCGGGGACGAATAGACATACAGATACAGCCCGCCGCCGTAGTAGTCGGCTGAGTTCCGGGCGACTGTGTTCTCGGTCAACGCCGGGGAGGAGTACTCCAGGTGCAGCCCGCCGCCACGGCTGGCCGAGTTGTCGGTGATGGTGTTGCTCGTCAGCGTCGGCGACGAACTGTAGAGGTCCAGCCCGCCGCCAAATTCACCGGAGTTGTCCGTGATGGTGTTCTCGGCGAGCGTCGGACGCGACTTGTAGACGTACAGGCCGCCGCCATGGTCGGCTGAGTTAGCCGTGATGGTGTTATTGGTCACCGTCGGGGACGACTGCCACCACACGCCCAGCCCGCCGCCATACTCGGCTGAGTTGGCCGTGATGGTGTTGTCCGTCAGCGTCGGAGACGACTCGTCGAGGTACAGCCCCCCGCCGCCCCCAGGCCATCCCCCGGAGGCTGAGTTGTCCGCGATGGTGTTGCGGGTCAGCGTGGCCGACGACTCCTCGAAGTACAGCCCGCCGCCGGAGGAGTAGGCCCAGTTGCGCGTGATGGCGTTGCCGGTCAGCGTCGGAGACGACTCGTCGAGGTACAGCCCCCCGCCGCCCCCAGGCCATCCCCCGGAGGCTGAGTTGTCCGCGATGGTGTTGCTCGTCAGGTCGGGCGACGAGTCGTACAGGTACAGCCCGCCGCCGTCCCGGTCGGCTGAGTTGGCCACGATGGTGTTATCGGTCAGCGTCGGAGATGAACGGTAGAGGTAGATCCCGCCGCCGGCGGACGCCGACCCACCAGTGAAGGTGAAGCCTTGGACGCTTGCGGCGGGGGGCACAGACCCCATCGTCAAACATCTGCCAGAGCCACCCGGATCAACGATCGCGCCCCCGGGCACGGCACACACCAGCGCGATCGACTTATACCACCACGACAAGTTCTCATGGTAAGTCCCCGGTGCCACCTGCACCGTGTCCCCATCCTTCGCCGCATCAATAGCAGCTTGGATCGTGGGATAGGCTGGTGAAGGCACCTGCAAAGTATCTCCCACGACCGCGGAAGTGCCGAGAAGCAATAGCACCACCGCCGAGAGCGCACAGAGTCTGATGCGCAAAGCCATCCTGAAGCGGCTCACACCAAACGTCGCAGCAACTTCCGAACTGCCTACCATGATTCCGATCTCCTTCTCCGATGTCACGCCTCGCAGGCTCTGATCGCGTGCGCTGCCCTCGTGGGGGTGAGAGGCAGCACGCACTCGAGACAATGCCTTCAATCTTTTCTTCTATGAGGTCTGGAGGCGTCCTTCTACGATAAGGTAAATCTTACGTAACATCTTCGCAACCTCAGCGACCGATGCAGGAGCGCTCGATGGAGGAAGGCGCGCGGCTCGGCTCTATGGGGCGCCCCCCAACGAGCCTCCCAGAGGACGCCGCGCACTGGAGGCGCCGGAGACCCGCGGCCGGCGAGATCATAGGCGGCAGGCGCACTCCGGAGCGCCCGCGCGTGATGTAGGGAGAAGCCGGGTCAGAGCCAAAGAAGCTGGGGCTGACGCCGGGGCCATTGCTGCGGGGACTGGCGAGGCGTGGCAGAGCGGGGGTGAACCCTCGGGGGCGCGAGGTGCCTCGGTGGCGCTGCAAGGCCACGTCGAGACCACGTAGTCCCTGTTGGGTAAGGACGCGGACGTGAACGCCAGAGACGGCGACGACGTTTTGTCCGGCGGGCGTGTCCCCCAGAGGCCGACAAGCCCACGCCCGCCGTGTGGTGGCGGGGATAGGCAGCCCCGCGCCTACAACGAATGGCAAAGGCCGGCGGGGCACGGAGATCCCATACGGGATGCCGCTTCAGACAGGCACCCCGCCCTACAATGAACGGCAAAGGCTGGCGGGGATAGGTATCCCCGACCCTACAACGAACGGCGAAGGCTGGCGGGGCTAGGCAGCCCCGACCCTACAACGAATGGCAAAGGCCGGCGGGGATAGGTATCCCCGACCCTACAACGAATAGCAGAGGCTGGCGGGGATAGGCAGCCCCGACCCTACAGGTACCGCGAAGGCGTTCACATGGCCTTGAGCACTATGTCGCTGACGGAGACGATGCCCTGGACCTTGCCCTCGAAGATGACCGGGGCGCGCGAGAGGCCAACGTTGGCCATCAGGCGCGCGACGTACTTGACGTGCAGGTTCGGGTTGACGACGACGAGTGGCTTTGATTGGATCTCGTGCACCTTGACGGCGGCCGGATCGCGGTCCTCGGCCAGCACCGCGTAGGCAACGTCGCGCTGGGTGACGATGCCGTACGCATCCTCGGGCTCGCGGCGCTCGACGATGAGCGCTCTGACGTTCTTCTCCTTCATCTTGGCTACTGCATCTGCAACTGAGGCCGTCCCATCAATTGTGACAACGTCCGTGCTCATGATGTCTCTTGCAGTAGGCATTGTGCGCCACCTCCCATTATGTTAGCGCCCAAAAGGGCGCGGGCAACCACCGTTCGCGTCCACTGTCGTGACGACGCTGCGGCCGGCAATGGCAAACAAGCCCGGCTGCATCAACCAGTGATGCCGCCAGGCTTCCGGTGCTGTCTCTGCGCGAGCCCGCCTCACCTGAGTCCCCTCCCCACACGCTCCGCGGCGCTGCCGGAGCGTCCAACCTATAGCCCTGCGTCCTCCTGTTCTCGGTCCCCGCAGGGGATTCCTGCCTGGCCTGTCGGCGACTCGCGAAGACGGATGGCGACGGCGCGAGGTCCTGCCCTACAACACACGTGTAGCTCGGGCTGCCAGGCCGAGATTACCTCAGGCAAGCTGCCTGGGCCACACTGGCTGGAGGATGGCAGGGGACCGGGGCCGCGCCCTACAACACACGTGTAGCTTGGGCTGCCAAGCCGAGATTACCCCAGGCAAGCTGCCTGGGCCACACTGGCTGGAGGATGGCGGGGGACTCGTGCTTCTCGTGCTACGTAGCGAAGGGTCGCTACTTCGCAGAGTAGTACCGAGCTCCCGCCCTAGAACTTGGTGAGGTCGCGCTCGATGACGTCTATGCGGTCCGGGTCGGAGACGCCCAGGTGGAGCTGCTTGGCGAGGTCAAGGTGTCGGGCGGGAGGCGTCATCGGCCACTTCCGGGGCCGGACGGAGTCCCGCTGTTCCTGGATGATGCCAAGGCCGACGACGTCGTGGGCCACTGGATCGGTGCTGGCGAGTAGGCCGCAGTAGGGCCACCGGTACTGGGGCGCGTTCATGGGGCCGGCATTGTACAACGGCCACAAGGCGTCGCAGATGACGATCCGCGTCTTCGCCTCGATGTCAGGATGCGTGTTGAGGTGCGCGGCGAAGGCCACGTTCGGGCCGTCGGGTGTCTCGTGCAGAACGCGCGGCTCGGCGATGGAGCCCATGTGATTCTTGAGCGCGGCCGTCAGGCCCGCCGCCATGTGCGTCTTGAGCATGGGGACGTTGATGAGTGCCGTGATGTGGTCCGTGAGTAGCTTGCTGTAGCGCTGGCGCGTTGGGCCGAGCTGCACCGGATCGCCGTACCCGGGGCGCGTGCCGACGCTGCGCGAGTCTTGCATAGTGCCGTAGCACTTCACGCCCGGGCCGTCGAAGTTGATGCTATAGCCGCCCTTGATGAGGTCCGGGTCCCAGCGGTCCCAGATGATAATGTGCTCCGGTTTCACGCCGGCAGCCAGGCAGCCTGCCGCAACGGCATTAGTGACCTCGAGGGCCGTTGACGTGGCATAGCCCGCGAGGGTGTTGATCTTGAGGCCGACGATGTCATCGGGCTTGACCAACGATGCCCAGGCCTCGTCTCGCGCGTGCTTGGCGGTCACCGCGCACACCGCCTCGTCCACCAGGCGCTGCACGACGTCGGCGACGGGTCGCATCTGGTCGTCGAGGGACCGGGCATCGCGGACGATGGCGACAGTGGCGCGCTGGGCCGGTTGCTCCGGCTCTGCGCTGAACGCACGGGCCGCGCGGCTGAGCCCGGCGAGGCCGGCGGCGGTGGCAAGAAACTGACGGCGGGTCGTGCGTGAGTCGGATCTTCTCGGACAGTGAGCCACGGCGTTTCCCTCGTTTTCGGATGGGTGAGTGGTGCGCGACTGAGAGCGCACCGTACAGAACGCCGACATGCCCTGGAGCAAACGGTCACTACGTACTAACGCCATTCTCGCCGCCGCGCCTCCGAGAACTTGTGAGGCACGCGACGTTGACGCCGGCCGGAGGCACGGATCGACACTGGGGAACCGGATGAAAAGGAAAGGGGATATATTCAAGAGAAGCAGGCGGGTGAAGTCTGGGCACAGTCGTCACGCCGCGTTGCGCCATGCGGAGAGCATGAAGATGGGCCCGGCGGGGAGCGGAGGGCCGCCGGAGCAGGCTGCTCCGGCTACAACGGGTGGGCCGACGGGCCGGACCTTCAAAGCAGCTCTTCATGGCCCTGTGGGCCACCCGGAAACGATGAAGATTGCTGTGCTGGCCCATCTGTCAGGGATCGACAGAGGGACGGCAGCGAGCCACAGGTACTCGCCTACAGAAAGGCACACGACCAAATCTTCGGGGCAGCTCTTCATGGCCCTTTGGGCCACCCGGAAACGACGAAGATTGCTGTGCTGGCCCATCTGTCAGGGATCGACAGAGGGACGGCAGCGAGCCACAGGTACTCGCCTACAGAAAGGCACACGACCAAATCTTCGGGGCAGACTGGAGGGAAAAGATGTATAAAGTCAACGAACAGGAAGTGGATCCGGTTGAGGTCGAGAAGGGGATCACGATTCAGACGCTGATCGCTCCGGACGACGGTGCGCCGAACTTCGCCATGCGCCTGTTCAAGGTGGCGCCCCACGCGCATACGCCACTGCACCGCCACCCGTGGGAGCACGAGGTCTTCGTGCTGCGGGGCGATGGGCTGTTGAAGTACGAGGGGAAGGAGTACGCCATAGGCGCCGGCGACGCGATCCTGGTGCCGGCGGAGGCGGAGCACAACTTCCGCAGCGTAGGCGCCGGCGAGCTGGCCTTCATCTGCATGATCCCCAACAGCGGCGCCCGTGTGTGAATGCGATAGAGCAATCCGGCAGCTCGGAGGGAACGACTGAACGGCAATGACACGACGGCAGTTACTCGTCGCGTTGCTGGCAATGGTCTCCGGGGCGGGCGCATCGGCGCCGGTGGCCGCACAGAGGAAGTTCACCTTCGCCGTTTTCGGCGACAACCGGCCGGCCGGGCCGAATGACCCACAGCCGGTGGTGTTTCGGCGGATGTGCATCGAGCTGGGGAAGGTGACTCCGGCGCCGGCCTTCGTGGTCGGGCTCGGCGACTTCGTGTACGGGGCGCGCAGCGAAAGCGAGCTCAGGCGACAGTACGGCGATTTCTTCCGGGCCCTCGCTCCGATCCAGGCGCGTAGGCAGATGCCTTTCGCGCCCGTGCCGGGGAACCACGACATCGGCGGGAGTCGGCGCAATGAGGCTATCTTCAAGCAGTTCTTCAAGCGGCTCTACTACTCGTTCGACTGGGACGGATGTCACTTCGTGTGCCTCGACAGCGAGATCCCGGGTCAAGAGGGAACAATCGCCGGCGAGCAGCTCGAATGGCTGGAGCGGGACCTGGAGGCCCACACAGAGGCGCCCCTCACCTTCGTGTTCGTGCACCGGCCGCTGTTCCCCGTCAGCGTGCACGTGGGTAACTCGCTCGACAAGGACAAGCGCAAGCGGGACGCACTGCATCAGTTGTTCGTGAAAATGGGCGTTGACTGCGTGTTCGCGGGGCACGAGCATCTGTGGAGCGTGAGCGAGACGGACGGCCTGCATTACCTGATAACGGGCGGGGCCGGCGCGCCGCTGTATGCGACGCAGGAAGGCGGCGGCTTTCACCACTACGTGCTGGTGCGCGTGGAGAAGAACCGGGAGTATCGCATCGAGGTTCGCACCGTTGCGGCGGGATGAGCGTGGAGTCAGGCTCCCGACAGGCGCTCAAGGGCGGTGCGGAGGCGGTCGTTGTCGGGGTCGAGTTGGACGGCTTTTTCGAGGGCGGCGATGGCGGCGGCGCTCTGGCCGAGCTTCTGGCGAGCGATGGCGAGCTTTTCGTAGGCGTCGGCGAACTCGGGCTCTTTCTCGACAACGGCGGCAAAGCCGGCCGCTGCCTCGCCGTAGTTCCCCTGATACAGCAGCGCCAAGGCGAGATTGTACTGCGTAGCGACGTCTTCGGGCGCGTCAGCAAGCGTGGCCGCGTACTCGGAGGCCATGTCGGCGACCGTCGCCGAGCTGCCTGTCGGTTTGGCTTCAGCCGCCATGGCCGCGCCGCAGCGACGGCAGAACTTGTCGCCTTCGTCAACTTCCGCCTGACACGCGGGGCATTTCATTGAGCGCCCCCCAAACTCACACCTGAACAACGCCGTTCCGACGAATTCGTGGTATTGACCGACGACCTGCGCCGTCACTCACATTTGCTTTTCTCGTCCCTGGACACCAACACCCGCACGTCGCCCTGACGGCGCGTGAAGCGGATCCGGTCAAGGTGCTCGAGCAGTGGCACGACAAACTTTCGGCTCGATTCAGTCAAGTCACGGAACTGGCTGACCGTCATTGGCCCATGGTCCGTGATGTGCTTGCGGATGAGCTTCTTCGCGCGCTCGACACTGTCCTTGTGAAAGATGAAGCCGCCGACGTCCAGGAGCGTGCCCCGATCCAAGGCGAGGGCCAATAGCGCCGGAGCATTCTCCCGGTCGATGTCGAGCACTTCGCTGCGTGTCGGGGGACCGAACCCGCGCCGCCGCGCCTGCTCCTCCATCCGTCGCGACGCAGCTTCCTGCTGAGGGGTGAGACGAACCTCGTGGTCTGCGAGGCGGAGGCCGCTGCGGTGGATGGCGATGCGGCCGGCCTCGCGGAGGTGGGCGATCACCTCCTCAAGAATGGCCGCAGGCACGGGGGCCACGGCCGCTTGTAGTTCGCTCTTCGGCATGCTGAGCTTGAGCGGCGCGTGGGCATGATACTCGTCGAGGGCATGCAGGAGCTTCGATGCCAGCTCGTCGTAATGCTCCGCGTGGACGTATGAGTCGGTGGTGCGAAGGTGCCGGGCACATCCCTGGTCCCGAAGTTCGTGGAGGACGGCTTCGATGTCGGTCGGCTCGCGCTGCATTCGGCGGGCGAGCTCGGCGGCAGTGATGGGCGTGCTCCCGCCGTCTCGAAGTGCTTGTTCGACGACGTCACGGGGACTGCCCTCTTCGGCCAGGAGCAGGTGGCCGATGATCCGCTCATCGTACCGGCGATGGGTTCGCGGGTACGGGTCGATTATCTCTCCGCCTCCAATGGTGGTCATTGGCGAGTAGCTGCGGATGACGAAGTGGTCCCGGGCAGAGGCTGCCGTGACAGTTTCGAGGCGCAGTTGGGCGAGGCAGGAGGCTCCGGGGAGGAGGGTGTCGCAGTCCAGAAGCACAACCCGGGCGAGGATCTCGGCCGTGCCGATGTGGAGGCGGACTCTGGTTCGGTTCGCCAGCACCTTACGTGCCGAGGCCAGGAACCGGAGGCGCACGTCGAGCATAGAGGTCGGCTGCATGGCGCCCGGAGCGGCGATCAGATTGCCGCGGACCATCGCGGTGCTCTCGGTGCGCGACAGGTTGAGGGCCACGCGCTGGGCGGCCGAGACGGCTTGCACCGGCTCGCCGTGGACCTGTATGGCGCGGACCCGCATGGTGCTCTGCTGGGGCAGGAGCTCCACGGTCTCATCCTCGGCGAGCCGGCCGCGTGAGAGCGTTCCGGTCACGACGGTGCCGAAGCCGCGCACAGAGAAGACACGATCTATCCAAAGACGGGTCGGCCCGCTGACATCGCGGGGCGGCACGTGCGCGTAGACTTCGTCAATTGTCTCGACCAGCTTGGGGAAGCCCTCGCCCGTACTCGCGGAGACGCGTACGATGGGTGCGGCCTCAAACGACGCGCCACGCATTTCGGAGCGAACGTCGTCTTCAACCATATCGACCCAGTCCGGATCACTAAGGTCGATCTTGGTGAGCACGATCACTCCGTATCGGATGCCGAGGAGTGTGAGGATGTCCCGGTGTTCTCTCGTCTGAGGCATCACGCCCTCGTCGGCGGCGATGACAAGTAGGACGAGATCCATCCCGGTGGCTCCGGCGAGCATGTTCTTGACGAACCGCTCGTGCCCCGGGACGTCCACAATGCCGGCGCGGACGCCGCTGGGCAGATCGAAGTACGCAAACCCGAGATCAATGGAAAGCTCGCGCTCCTGTTCTTCCGGCAGTCGGTCAGTGTCGATGCCCGTGAGCCGCTTGATCAGCGCCGTCTTCCCGTGATCCACATGGCCGGCTGTGCCGATGATGGCGTGTTCCATGAGGGAATGCCCTATCCTCGGCCAATGGAAAAAATACCGGCAGACCTCCGCCCTGCGGTTCAGTGAAGGTCTGCCGGCGTTTCGTATTCGGCTCTGTTTAGCTCACGCGTGCACCGAACCCGGAGCCCAACGCGGGGCCCGTCCTCGGACGGCATGCTCCGTGGCCCGGTTTGAACTGGGACAAAAGCCGCTTCTGCCACGGCCCAACCGTCGTGGCGGGCTCGGCTATTGAGTTACTCGTCCTCGTCGGTCTCTTCTTCTTCCATCTCGGGCTCGGTGGCCTCCTCCATCAGGCCCTCTTCACCCTCGAGACCTTCCATGCCTTCCATACCTTCCATGCCCTCCATGCCTTCCAGTCCGAGGTCTTCCTCGCCGTCGCCCTCCTCGCCATCCTGGTCTTGGTTCTGCTGCTCCTGATCCACCTGGCCTTCTGGTGTTGCCTTCTGTCCGTAGATCAGATACCAGGCCAGGATGAGAATCAGCACAACGATAATGAGCACGACGACAACTACCGCAGGGCTGATCTGTCTCTGCACTGGTGATCCCTCCCTTACTTAAGCTGGCCCTCTCGCTGCTCAGGTACCACTGAGGACCATCACGGGGAAGTGTAGCACATCTGGCGAGATTTGACAAACAGGATGCGCCACAGGAGGAGGGTGATCTTGTTGATAGATGTCGTCCTTTTCGCTATAATTGGCCATCAGAGGCGCAGGAGCCCATCTATGGCCACGGATCAATCGAAGGAAATCGAAACACTCGTTCGCGCCAGATACCCGATCGTGTACATTGTGTCGTGGGAGGAGGACCGGGTGGATGCGTGCCTGCGGGAAGTGGCGCGGCGCAGACGGAAGCGGTTGTTTCAATGGACGACGACCAACGGGCTGGTGGAATACGATTCGCGGCGTCCGCGGCAGGAGTCCTGCGAGCCGCTGAACGCCCTCGACGAGGTCTTTGCCTCGGCGGACGCGGCCATCTTCGTCTTCAAGGACTTCCACCCGTTTCTCAAGGACAGCACAGTGGTGCGGAAGCTGCGGGATTTGACGTATGCATTGAAGCGCAGCTACAAGACGCTGATCATCTTGTCGCCGATCCTCGAGTTGCCACCGGAGCTGCAAAAGGACATCACCGTGGTAGACTACCGCCTGCCAACGATGGAGGAGATCGGCCGACAGTTGGACGCGTGCGTAGAATCGGTGGCCGATGACGACAGGGTGGACGGAAGTCTGACGCCCGAGCAACACGAGCACATCGTCAAGGCAGCGCGTGGGCTGACGGCCATCGAGGTGGACAACGTACTGGCGAAATCACTGGTGGAGCGGGGCTGCTTTGACGTTGATGTGATACTGAGCGAGAAGGAACAGATCATCCGCAAGTCCGGGATACTGGAGTATTTCCGGGCGGAGGAGCGATTCGCCGACATCGGGGGGCTGGACGCGCTCAAGAACTGGCTGCGAAAACGCAACGATGCCTTCACCGAGCGGGCCCGAGAGTATGGACTGCCGCAGCCGAAGGGCATCATGCTCCTGGGCGTGCAGGGGTGCGGGAAGTCGCTGACGGCGAAGGCGGTGGCGTCGCTGTACAGGCTGCCGCTATTGCGGCTCGACGTGGGACGCGTGTTCTCGGGCATCATTGGCTCGTCTGAGCAGCGGATGCGGCACGCCATCCAGATCGCCGACTCCATCGCCCCCACCGTGCTCTGGATCGACGAGATCGACAAGGCCCTCTCAGGCACGCACAGCTCCACCTTCTCAGATGCCGGCACGACGTCGCGGGTCTTCGCGACGTTCGTGACGTGGATGCAGGAGAAGGAGTCTGCCGTATTCGTCGTGGCAACGGCGAACGATGTGACCAACCTCCCGCCGGAGCTGCTGCGCAAGGGACGGTTTGACGAGATATTCTTCGTCGATCTGCCGTCGGCAGAGGAGCGCGAGGAGATCTTTCGGATCCACCTGGCCAAGCGCAAGCGTGATCCGGCCGAGTTCGCGACACGGGAGTTGGCTCTCGCGTGCCCGGGCTTCAGCGGGGCGGAGATCGAGCAAGCGCTCATCTCCGCGATGTACGACGCCTTTGTGGAGGAGCGTGAGGTCGAGACGGCCGACGTTGTCAGGGCCATTCGCGAGACGGTCCCGCTGTCGGTGACAATGCGCGAGGAGATCCAGTGGCTGCGGCATTGGTCGGAAACGCGTGCCCGCCTGGCCTCGAGCAAGGTAACCGAAGAGCTTGCGGGAGGGGATGAGGGGGCCGCAGAGGCGCGCGATGTGAGCGAGACGGCGGAGACGGGAGAGTAGGGCGGCATGGAGCGGTCGCGTTTCGACTACCTCGAGATCGGGGAGGCGGCCGCGGCGCCTCGGCCGGCTCTCGCAGCGCGGCCGGCATTGCAGCGGGCGCTGAAGGCGGCGGAGGTCATCGGCGGGCCCGGAGAGCGCCTGGGGGAGTTCAACTGCCCGTGGGGCGTTGCCGTGGACGGACATGGTTGTCTGTACGTGACCGATAGCCTGAACCACAGGGTGCAGAAGATCACGCCGCAGGGAGACGTGTATGGTTTCGGGGCGCGCGGGCGAGACATCGGCGACCTGCTCAATCCGCAGGGCATCGTCGTTGATAATCGCCTCTTCATCTATGTCGTGGAGATGGGCAACAGCCGGGTGACGAAGTTCTCGCCAACCGGAGAGCTGATAATGAGTTTTGGCTCTCGCGGTAACATGGTGGGGCAATTCGACCGGCCCGCAGGTCTGGCGCGGGACAACTATAATAACCTGTATGTGGCGGACTACGGGAACGGACGAGTGCAGAAATTCGACGCGCGCGGGCGTTTCCTCGCGACGTTCGGTGCGGCGCCGATGTCCAATCTTCGGGCTCCGTGCGGAGCGGGAGTGGACAAGGCCGGGAACCTGTACGTTACAGACGAGCGCCAGCAGTGCATAGTAGTGTTTCATCCGTCCGGCGGACAGATCGGGGTGATCGCTGGGCCGGGTACGGAGGTGGGGCCGCTGGAGGGGCCGCAGGGGCTGGCACTCACCCCAGACGGCATCATGGTGGCGTCGGAGCACGACGGCGACCGGGTGCAGGCATTTACGGCGCGAGGCGAGCGCGTCTGCGCCTATGGCCGGAGCGGCACTGCGGCCTCGCGTCTGAATGGCCCATCGGGTGTGGCGCTGGACCGACACACGGGGGACATCTACGTCGCCGACACGATGAACCACCGCATCGTGAAGCTGCGGTATGAGTAGGCGACGGCGAGACAGGTGCGCATCTGCGGCGAGAGGGCCGGCACGTTGTGCGGGCGCGGCGCCTGATGGAGTGACATGATAGTGACAATACCGTGTCCCCATCGGTATATCGACAAGGGGCGGACATTCTGCCGCATTGCGATCCTGGAACGCAAGTACTGCACGAACGAGGTCGATCCGCGGGCGTGCGCGCAATGCGCCGTGCCCGACCTGATGCGCGAACACCCGTGCGCCAATATGGTCTTGGGTGTGGAGATCGACGAGTATGGCGGTCAGAAGTCGGTGGAGCGTTGGTACGCGAGCTGCACCGTGACGGTAGCGCGCATCGAGCAGATGGACAAGTGCACGACGGAGAAGTGCCCATACTGGAAGGAACGGCCCGATGCGCCGGTGAGCGAAGAATGACCCCTGATGAAGTGAGGAAGCTTCTCGAGCGCGTGCGGACGGGGGAGGTGGGAACGGAGGAGGCGGCGCAGGAGCTGCAGATGCTGGGCGTTGAGGATCTGGGCTTTGCACACGTGGACCATCACCGGGCGCTGCGGAAAGGCTTTCCGGAAGTTATTTTCTCCGAGGGTAAGTCGCCCGAGCAGGCGCGTGAGATCGCGCGAGCGCTGCGGAGACGGGGCGGGACGATAGCCGCGACGCGGGCGAGTCGTGATGTGTTTGAGGCGATACGCGAGGTGGCCCCCGAGGCACGGTACTATGAGGTGGCCCGGGTGGTGGCCTTTGGCGACCCGCCACCGAGCTCACAGGACAACGTCGGAGCGGCGCTAATCGTCACTGGGGGCACGGCGGACATAGCGGTGGCGGAGGAGGCCGCGGTTACCGCAGAGCTGACCGGGGCGCGAGTGGAGCGGCTGTGGGACGTGGGCGTTGCCGGGATCCACCGTGTGCTGGAGCATCGGGAGTTGGTGCTCGACGCCGAGGTGATCGTGGTCGTGGCGGGCATGGAGGGCGCACTGGCGAGCGTGATGGGGGGATTGGTGGATAAGCCGGTGATCGCCGTCCCGACGAGCACCGGGTACGGGGCAAGCTTTGGGGGGCTGGCGGCGCTCCTGGGGATGTTGAACTCGTGCGCGTCTGGTGTGGTGGTGGTCAACATAGACAACGGTTTCGGGGCCGGCTTCTTTGCCGGCATGCTGGTTCGCCAGATAGGTCGCGCCACGCAGCGGCGCTGACGGCGCTGCGTCTTCTGGCCGATTATGCCCACGTCGCACTGGCCCCAGGCGCGAGCCTCGCTCCTCGCAGTTGCCGCCATCTGTCGTACTCCGTTCGGCACAAGACGGGAGGGTCGTGGGAATGCCGGATTCCACCCGCCCCCTTTTCTTTCTAGCCTTTTGTGCTCGGCGTTTGTCAAAGAAAAGATAGGGCGCTGCCACTCGCAGAGGAAGCAACGGCCCGCGAGCGCTCTTTCGCGCGGTCTCACAGGCGGCCCGCGAGAGAGTAGCTATGGCGGCGCGGGGACGCTCGAATGAGGTATTTCGGAACTATCCTGGCAGTCACTGTGGGATGCGCGGCGCCGTTGGCAGCGGAGGCCGCGGATCGGGGTAGCCTCGTCGATGCGGTGAAGAGGAGCAACAACCTCATCGAACGGGCTAACGCTTTTCGCAGGCAGGCCGCTGCCGGCGAGATCGCCGCGGCGGATGCCCGCCGGCAGGTCGCCAAACTGCTACCGGCCTTTGACGAGATCGACCGGCAAGCGCTGAGTATTTGCCAGGCAACGATGGACGAAGAGGCGTTGGCGGAGGCGGCCGATCTCCTGATGCACGGGCCGGTGCTGCAGTGCCTCTACGTGTTGACGACCGTGGACAGACGCTTTGGCGATGGGCTGGGGTACGCGGTCGTTTACGAGCGTTTTCTGCAACTCACCGAAAACGACTTCTGCACGGAGAACTCGCTGAACAAGCCCAAGCTGTTCCTGGAGCAATTCAGTGACAGTGACCTGGTCATGGCCACGACGGGCATGTCGTGGGTGGACGCAGCCGCGCAAAAGGCATTGGTGGGTGTGGGGGCGGCCCGCGCGGCGCTCGAGGCTGAGCAGACGGTCGAGGAGCGGCTACTGACGCTGGGAGCCTTTGCGTCTCAGGCCGCGGATGTGCTCGCGGAGTACGAACGGGCGCAGAACGCAGGGCTGCTCGCGGTGTATCTGCAGACGAGGTTGGAGCTTGTGCAAGCGTATGCGGTACTGCTGGCGCGGATGACCGGGAATGCGACGTGGACGAGGGTGGGGATAAAGTTCGGGCACCTGGCGGCACGGGTGACGAACGGTCCGGAAGACATGCTGTCGGTGCTCAGTGATCCGGAGGGGTCGCCCGATGGGCAAGAGGAAGGCCGGGCGCTGGACCCGTTCCTGAAGTGGTGGCGGATTTTCCGCGACGTTTTCAACAATCCGAAGCCGCATATGTGGGGCCCGCAACGGCATGAGCGGCGGGTGCAGATCGGGATCGAGGACGGGAGGCTGTATGTTCGAGGGCGAAGTGACCCGGGCTGGCATCGAAGTGGCCGCGTGACACGGCGGTGGACCGGGCACAGCTTCGTCTTCACCGTTGACATGGGTGGAGACGGGACGGGGTATTATCGGCATTTGTGCGTTGAGGGTGACAATGGCTGCTGGGTGAATCTGGCTTTCGGCGGGCAGTGGGCGGATAGCGTGTTTGAGATATGGCGGGGCGGTGAGCTGGTGCTTGGCCGCAAGCGGAGCTCCGGCGAGTTGTCCAGAAGACGACGGCATCAGGGCAGAATCGAATACCGGGAGGACAAGCACTTCGTCTGGGGATACGTTGACGACGTGCTCATCGGGGCTGGGAGCGTCGATCTGGGTGAGAAGAAGAGCTTTGCCATCCACGTAAGCTCGGGTGACGAGGTGCAGTACAACGCGTGGTTTGACAACTTCGATGTCAGGCCCCCGTAAGGTTGTTGGCGGGATGGCGCCACCAGGTTTTGTTGCTGTGCAACGATTGCTGCTCGATGGCGGGGGGCGTGTGGAGTGTGGGGATGCGGGACGCGGCGGACAGATCAGCTCTCGCCGCCAGGGGGCACGTAGCCGGCGCGCTTGCGGCAATCGATAGCGTAGTTGATGCCGTCTCTCAGCTCGTGGTGGTTGATGCGCCCGCCGAGGAATTCGGATTGGAGCAACTTGTTGAGCTCCTCGAAGACGGGCCTCCCCTCGGCACACCACGTCTCGATCTGGCGGAACAGAACGCTGCGGCGCTTCCGCGGAATGGCGGTGACCTGTTCTTTGACCACGTCGAGGACGCTCGCCACGCAGTCGGTCGTCACCGGCCTCTCCTGCTCCTGCTGCAGGTAACTGAAGTGCCCTTGGCCGCTGTCATACGTGATGTTGATCTGCGCCGTTGATCCTCCGGGCGTCTCGTACACGATGGCAACGTTGATCGTCGTCTTGCCGTCCTTCTCCCAATCGGAATACTCCTGCCGCAAGTTGCCGTAGCCGATGCGGCGCTCCTGTGGATATCGGTACCGGTCTATCAGATTGTCGAGCCCCTGGCGCAGCTCCTCGAATGCATTGTTGTGCGTCTTCTTGGACACGCATTCAGCCTCCGGACCAACAGGGACATGTCCGTGGAGGATTCTACCATATACGATGTGGTGAATCAAGGTCGGCCTGTCACAGTGCACGCGCGTTCAGCTCCCGCGTTTACTGGTGTGGTCGCGGAGGCCTTCGAGTGTGCTGGCGGAACTTCTCTGGCGGGGTCCAGCGAGCCATAACGGCGCCCACGAAGTAGGCCTCGTCCACCTCGACGGGCCGGTAGGCAGGATTGCTGCTGACGAGGAGAAGACGATCGTCGCGTCGGTAGATCCGCTTGACGGCGGCCCCGCCCTCCGGCAGGCGCACGACCCCGACCTCGCCATCGCTGCAGGGGACGTCGCGGCACACGAGGATGAGATCGCCGTCGGTGAGGCTGCCGCCATCGTCGGTCTGTTCGTGCATGCTGTCGCCGCGCACTTGGAGCCAGAACGAGTTCTTCGCCGCATCACCCGGTATCCACCTCACCATATCCGGGTCAATGTGGCGTACGTCGATGATCGCCTGGTCCGCGAGCCCTGAGTCACCCGCCGGCACCTCCCCGTAGACTGGGACGGGCACGAAAGCTTGGACTTGTATACCGCCCAGCTTTTCGACCTCCAGATCGTGGCGCCGCTCCGCCAGCTTGATGATCTCCTCCATTGTCACCCCGAGTTGCTCAGCGATGCGGGAGAAAACGTCGGGCGGGACTTGACTTCGGCCCGCCTCGATCTTCGATAGCCGCTGTTTACTAAGCTCGACCCGGCGGGCAAGTTCCGCTTGGAACATGCCGCGCCTCTCCCGCAAGAGCCTGATGGCTTTCCCGATCTCCATGGACACTATTGTACCCGTTTGTCAACAAGAGAGCAACGTTTGACGCCCGTTTGCCGCTCTCATGCGCTTATTTTGTGATGCACGATACAGAAACAAGGGATAAGTGAGTCACTCATGCGCTAAATGTTGACTTTCGTAACCAAGACGTGTACAGTAGTTTCCATATAGCGACCAACGTTACCAAGGTCGTGGGTCGCCCGCTCTGGCGCAGTGCACATGGCGGATGCAATCACAGGACGGCTCCCATCGTGGATCATGCGCACCAGGAGATGACTCAGAACGGCCGGATGCGCTGTGGACGGGACGGCCAAGAATTGACACGAAGGAGGGCGCCAGATGGGCGTTGACACCCAGCAGGATAGTGTGGGTGTATCTGGCGGCAGCGCGGCTACGAGCCGTGGGTCAATGGGCGAAGGGAGACACGCGAGGGACGCACACGCGGGAGACGATGGGGCGGGCGGACCATCCCCAAGGACTGCAGGGACAACTCCTCGCAGAGGAACGACGGCGGCGTGGGCGGGCCACGAGGCGGCGAAGCGGGCTGCGGCTCTGAGTGCGGACGAGAAGGAAGCCCAGGCAGATGAACTTCTGGCTAAGCACAAGACCGGGGGGAAGTGGTTGAGCAGACGGACGGTCTCGCGCCGGCGCGCCCGCGAGATCCCGATATCGCAACTGGAGGCTCCTCAGTACTCGGGGACGAGACGACTCCTGCACTCCATGGCTGAAAGTCTACGCCTGATAGATGAGCAGGAGCACACGAATTTGGACGAGTGGCTGATCAGATGGGAGGTGATGCGTGCGATCCGCGCCGAACGGGCGTTGACAGGTCACGAGAAGGAGGCCCTTCTGGATCGGCTTCAGGGCGAGACGCTGCGCAAGACCGCGCAGCGGCTGGGCGTATCGCACGAGCAGGTGCGGAAGCTGCTGGCAGCCGGGCTGGAGAAGTACTACGCGGGAAAACTGCGCCAGCTAGAGGCTGCGTCAGCGGCGGCTATGTGCTTCGAGGAGGATGCGTCGCGGCGGGTCTATCGACGGCCGAATTGCTGCGGCCAGAGCCCTCTATGTATTGACGGGGCCAGTACAAAGCCGTGCGCCCGGCACAGGCAGGAGAAGCCGAACCAGATGAAGGACGAGGACGTTCGCCCTGGCGATCTGAACTACTGCCCGTTGGCGCACTTACCGCGGCGGCTGTGAGGGAGACGGGGAAGTGGCCGTGGCCTTGCACGTACCTGTTTTGCCGACATGGGCCCCTGCCGCCTCGCCCGTCTTCCGGCTCATCGAGGGCGACGAGCAACTCGGCCACGCCAAGTTCAACACCAACGGGCTGACTGGTATGTACGCCGGTGACTCCCGGTGGATGCGAGTCCCCGACGAGAGATTTGTGCTGTCGCCAGGGAGATGACCCAATACACCGGAGTAACCGCGGCCGAACACGGTAGGATTTCAGGAGACCGCCACGATGCTCAGAGCCCATGCGCGATGCTGGGCTTGGCTCGTGGCGGACACCTGTCTACTTGCCGTCCTGCACGGCGCACCATGCCCACGACGTTCGCTTGCGGCACAGTCCAGGCCGGAGACTCACGTGAACGGTTGATAGGGACCAGAGGGGCGAGCCATCCTGGGGTCTTCTGAGCCGTGGTGAGTGGTGGGGGAATCGAACCTGCGACCTTGGGATTAAGAGTCCCCTGCTCTACCTAGCTGAGCTAACGACCCGCCGTCTACCGACTATACGTGTGCATCTGCGCACAGCACAAACGCGTGAGCAACTCCACACACCCGCTCTCTCCACCTCGCCTCCAAACCATCCTCCCGCCACGCGATACTTGGCACGCCCGGAGGGATTCGAACCCCCGACCCACGGATCCGAAGTCCGTTGCTCTATCCACTGAGCTACGGGCGCTTCAAGCGTTCTACGAACTGCCCACTAACCACTAACCACTGTTCTTCTGGGGTGGGCGATGGGACTTGAACCCACAACCACTGGAGCCACAGTCCAGTGCTCTGCCAATTGAGCTACGCCCACCGTTATCTGCGAATGGCGCGCCCGGCCTGATTCGAACAGGCGACCCGCTGCTTAGAAGGCAGCTGCTCTGTCCACTGAGCTACGGGCGCTTCAAGCTCTTGCTCGCTCTCTCCACAGCAGACTGACCACTATCCACTAATCACTGACCACTGTCGTTCTGGAGCGGGCGACGGGAGTCGAACCCGTGACATGCAGCTTGGAAGGCTGCCGCTCTACCGAACTGAGCTACACCCGCTTCACGCTTTGTCCTGGCCCCCCACCGCCAACAGGCCTCTGCCAGGCCCGCACGACTGACTGGCCACGCAGCAACCTCGCTGCTGCCTCGCCCGTAATATACTGATGGTCGGGGCGGGCGGATTCGAACCGCCGACCTCGTGCTCCCAAGGCACGCGCGCTAACCAAACTGCGCCACGCCCCGATACGGTGCAGCGCATGTGATGATACCAAAAAAGCACGTGGTGGTCAACGATCCACACGGCAGTTGTCGGTGACGAGTGGTCAGTTGTCGGTTCAGGTCGCCACCCGACGCCGAGCAAGTAGGCCATCGCCTTTTCGCCATCCACTAACCACTGACCACCGAGAACTGACAACCGCGGTGGCTCGATTTGACAAGGCCGAGACTTTGCCCGAGAATAGGCGAACGAAGCGCATCGGCGATGTATCGAGCAGGGCGCCGCGCACATGGAGGGGGATGCCACGGTTGACGACGATGGGAGGCGTGTACATCGCTGCGATGGCATTGGGCGCGCTGCTGCTCGTGGGCATGCTGCGCTCCGTCCTCGCCAGGCGGCAGGAGGGCGAGATGGCTTGGCGGACGCTCTGGGTGCTGCCCGTGGCACTCGCGCTCATCGTGTCCGGTGCGCTGCTGCTGGCGCGCCAGCACCGCCTCGCGGAGGCAGCCGCCCACGTAGCCAAAGCCAAAGAGCTGAAGGACAGCGGCCTGACGGGACGCGCGCAGCGCGAACTGGAGCGGGCGCTGAAGCTCAATCCGAAGAACACCGAGGCCGAGAAGACCCTGCGCGACATCGAGAAAGAGGAGCAGGAGCGCCGGGAGGTCGAGAAGCAGCGGACGCAGCGTATTCCGACCGCCAAAGGCGGTGGGGGCGGCCGGGGTCCGGCGCCCAGGCTCAGGGAACAACCGCGCGCCGGAATTGACGTTGACGACTATCGCCTCGCCGTCACGCTCCACCCGAAAGAGCATCGCCTCGAGGGGACTGCCACCATCCTCGCGCGCCCGCGAGATGCGGATGCGCGAGAGCTGACGCTGCTGCTGGGTCCCTCGCTCATAATCTCCTCCGTCCAGGTCGATGACAAAGCCGCCTCGTTCACGACCGATGAGGATCGACTCATCATCAAACTGCCTGGCTCGCCGCCTCAGGAGCGACCCATCAAGATCGTGGTTGCCTACGATGGCTTCGGGCAGGGCCCCGGCATTCCCGGGGGAGACCGAATAGCTGAAGACGGCTGCTTCCTGCGGCCCGAGTCGCAGTGGTACCCGGCCACGCATCTGTTCGACTTCAAGACGCCGGTGACGTTGGCGGTCACCGTCCCGGCGAAGATGACCGTTGTCGGCCCGGGCAAACTGGTGCAGCGCAAGAAGCGCGGGGCCCAGACGACGTTCGTCTGGCGCTGCAAGCTCCCGATTCGCGGAATCGTGATGGCCGCCGCGAAATACAGCCAGCGGCGGAGCACCTGGCACGGCATCGACCTCTCCGTGTGCACCTTCCCGGAGCACGCCGATCGGGCCGCTCGCTATTTCCACTCCGTCACCGGCATTCTGGAGTACTTCGGCGAGCAATTCGGTTCGTACCCATTCTCGAAGTTCGCGCTCGTCGAGATACCACAGTTCCCCGGCGGGTACGCTGCGCCGTCTTTCGTCCTGTGCTACGACAAGGTGATCCAGCGCGGCGACGTCGATGAGGGCTTCATCGCCCACGAGATCGCGCACCAATGGTGGGGCCATGCGGTGGGAGTTGATGGTCCGGGAGCGGCCTGGTTGTCTGAGGGTTTCGCCGAGTACAGTTCGTGCATGTACGAGGCTCATGCCCGCGGGCCCGAGGCCATGCGGCTGCGCTTGAAGGCGGCACGCGAGAAATACATTGCAGCGGTCGGAGCGGGCCGCGAGCAGGCCATCGCCGATACGGATCCGTTCTACCAGGTCGGGGGCTACCCGGGCGTGATCTATCACAAGGGCGCCTACGTGCTGCACATGCTCCACACCGTGCTTGGGGACGAGATGTTCAGCAAGTGCATGACCGATTACGCCCTCGCCTACCGCGGGCGGAGTGCGACCATATCGGACTTCGAGAACGCCTGCACGCGCACGGCCGGCACTCCCCTGGACTGGTTCTTCGACCAGTGGGTATACCAGCCCGGCGCCATGCGCCTGACGTACGATCACGTCAGCAAGAGGGTCGCCGGAGGAAAGCACCGGCTCCGCATCGCCGTTCAGCAGGAGACAAAAGCGCCCTACAGGATGCCGCTCGATATCGCCGTAAAGACCAGAGCGGGCGAAGTGCGGCGCCGAGAGATGCTGGATGCGGCCGTCGCCCAGTACGAGTACCACCTCGACAGCCAACCTGTGGCCGTCACCCTTGACCCCGACGGAAACTTGTTGATGTATACGCCAAGCAAAGTCAGGATCGATGCACTGCGCTCGAAGGGACGAGAGTAAGGAAGATGCATGGTGCCGCCACTTGAGATGCCTGAGTTCCATGAAGCGCTCCTGCGGATCGCCGGAGCGTTCGTGCTCAGTGCCATCATTGGCCTGGAGCGCGAGCGACCCGATCGTCCCGCGGGCCTGCGCACACACGTGCTCGTGTGTGTCGCAGCGTGCCTGCTTATGATGGTCTCCATGACCGTGGCCGGAGACCGTGTCGGCGCCGACCCGGGGCGTGTTGCCGCCCAGGTCGTCACCGGCATGGGCTTTCTGGGCGCCGGCACCATCATACGGTACGGCGCCACTGTCCGTGGCCTCACGACTGCGGCGACTCTATGGACGACCTCGGCCATCGGCTTGGCGATCGGCCTCGGCTGGTATGCTGGCGCCGCTATGGTCACTGTTGGCGTCTACCTGACGCTGACGGCCGTGCGGGTCTTTGAGAGGCGTCTGGCCCCGGGGTACGGGTACGCAACGCTGATGGTGAGCTTCCGAGCCCACGACACCGACGTGGGGGCCGTGAGCGGAACGCTCAGCAAGCTCGGTGTCGAGTTGCGCAGCATAGAGCTGGGTCGCCGCACTGAGGAAGCGGAGCGAATCGCCATCGTGGTGGTGAGACCCCCTCCTGGCATGGAAGCCGATCTCGTGGCGCAAGAGCTGGAAGGGCTGGATGCCGTGGTCAGAGCCGAAGCGATATAGCTTTCCCCCGGCTTCTGCGCTGCCTCGCGAGCGACGCGCTGTGGGAAGCTCGACGGTTTATTGCCCGGCGAATACCGATGTGCTATACTGTGGCGCGCAACGGCGCGGCGGCATGCGCGCAAGGTGATTTCGCGATGGGCGAAGAGCCCAAGGCTGTTCCGGGACAGGGGGATAGCATGGCAACCTTACGGGTGGCCGTAGGGCTGCTCGTGTTCGTCGTAGGCATCGCGCTCATCGTCTTCGTCTTCGTCCAGGCGTACAACCTGTTCGACACCGTTGACGACGAGATCGCCAAAGTCGGAGCGACTGCGGACAACCCTGACTCGGACGATCAGGCAATGCCGGGCTCGGGCCCAACTCTGGGACAAGTGGCGGTGGGTGTGGGGCTGCGCATCGGCCTTCTGATCGCCCTCGGATTCCTTGCCGGCTTGGTGTCCACGCAGGGCGTCCGCATGATCGCGGCCCATCGGGGGAGCGGGCGAGCCTAGCTTGGCGCGCCGGGCCGTACCGGTGGCTCCCCTGGCTCTGGCCAATGCAACGGCTGCAGGCAATTGTTTCCGGCGGGGTTCAGGGCGTGAATTTCCGCTATCACACGGTGATAGAGGCCAAGCGACTTGGCCTCGTGGGGTATGTGCGCAACCTGCCCGGCGGTGGAGTCGAGGTGGTGGCCGAGGGAGAACGGGCTGCTCTGGACCGCTTGCTGGGCTTTCTCCACCGTGGCCCGTCGCACGCGCACGTCAGAGGCGTGAGTGTGACGTGGGAAGAGGCCACCGGAGAGTGGGAGCATTTCGGCGTGACGTTTTAGTGCTGCAACGAGACTTTGCCGGCAAATGTCATTCTGAGCGACCAACTGAGTTTCGGGGACTGAGGGGCTGTTGAAAAACCCAGGCCACACGCCCGTTCGCGTAGCGCGGGCTTTCCAGCCCGCGATGTCGGCCTGGAAAGGCCGACCTACGCGGTGGGCGGCCAGTGGCCAGACGACGAGCCGCCGGGGCCCCGGTTTTTCAACAGCCCCACTGACCCCTTCCTGTCTGTCCCCAAAACTCCGAGCGAAGAATCTCGGTGTTGGCGTCATCGAATTGGCTCACGGCCTGACATTCTTCGTCGTTCCTCGCGTCGGCGACCTCAGAATGAGGAAGTCTCGCTGCAGTACCAGGGCCCTATTCGGGGCGCGTCAGCACACGCCGCCCCGCGTCCAAACTGAATCCCGGATGGAGACGGATACGTGAGTCCGCCGCCGGCACCTCGACGCTCGCCTTCGCCCCTTTATGGCGCCCGCCTCGTGCTTTGCCTGCTCGCCGGGCTTGCCGCCTGCTGTCCTTCAGTGGGCTCTGACGCGCATCGGCTTCTCGGTGCGGTTGCCGCGCTGGAGGCCGGGAGGTTGGCTGTGGCCATCGAGACGGCAAAGTCAGTCGCCCGTGTCGAGCCCGGCGACGCCCTGGCGCTCAATGTTCGCGGCACCGGGGAGTTGCTGATGTATAGCATTGGCGCCGCGCGGGAGTCGTTCGAGCTGGCGCATCGCCGGCAGCCCGAGGGCTCCTGCGCCCTCCTGGGGCTCGCCGCCTGCGCCGCAGCCGAGAGACGCTGGGATGCTGCAGCCGCAGCGTACGAACGGGCGTTGGCACGGGACTGCTGCGAGCCAGCTCTGGCGCTTACCAGTTTGGCCTTCGCCACGTTGGCCGCCGGCGACGCACGGTCGGCACTCGAGCAGGTGAACCGCGCGCGTGGGGAGCATCCTGGCGGTCCGTTGGCGGATCAAGTGGCAGCCATGGCCCATGTGGCACTGGGTGACACGGCTGCCGCAGAGGCATCGCTGCGCCGCTGCGGAGGCACAGCGGCGCCGTTGACGCATGTGGTACTTACGCCGCTCCATGTGTATCCCTCGGGGGAGCCGCTCAGAGCAGCTCTGGCCCAACAGCCGGAGCCCGTGACGACGGCGTCTGCGCTGCGGCCCGGCGAAGATGCTCTCTGGCGGAAGTCATCCAACTCGGAGAACCAGGGCTCCGTCATTGTCGTGTCCCCGCGCGGCGGCGCTGCCGTATCGGGCACCGTCCGCGTACAGATCGGCGGCACAGCATACAATCGCCTGGGCTACGTGGTACTGCTGGTCGATGGCAAGTTTCGGGCGGTGCGCAACTTGCCGCCCTTCCGTCTGGCACTGGACACGAAGACCTGCAGTGATGGAGGGCACTCGCTGGAGGTGAAAGGATACGACCGGCGCGGTGCTCTGCTGGGCAGCCACACGGTGACGGTCTTCGTGAACAACGGCGTACGGCACACCGCGGACCCGGCTGCCGCAGAGGCCCGCCGTGAACTGATCCGGCGGCTGGAGCGCTGCCTGGCGCTTCGTCCGCATCCACTGAATCAGCCCTACCTCATGGGCCGCATCCTCGACCGGCAAGGCCGTCTGGCCGACGCCATAACGGCGTTCGAGTATGTCTTCAGCATGCAGCCGACGTTCCCCGGCGTTCACCCGGAGCTGATCGACGCATACGGCCGGGACGGCTTGCTCGCCGGCTCGGGCGGAGCACGGGTGATCCGCCAGCTCCCGGCAGGCAGCCGCCAGGTAGCGCTGACGTTCGACGATGGGCCCGGCCCAGCCGTGACACCGTGGATTCTGGACCGGCTCGACGAAGCGGACGCCAAGGCCACCTTTTTCATCGTGGGAAAGCAGGCCGAGCTGTACCCGCACCTGGTCGCCGAGATCCGGCGCCGCGGGCACGAGCTGGCGTGCCACGGCTACTCTCACACGGATCTCTCCGAGCTGAGCATCATCGAGATCGAGCGCGAATTGGTGAAGACGCGGGCCATCGTCCGCCAGACGACCGGCGACCTCCTCACATACTTCCGCCCCCCCGGGGGGAACCACGATCTTGATGTGCAGCGGGCCGTCGGCGAGATGGGCTACACGACAGTGTTCTGGAGCACCGCTGTCACGGACTTTCTCGACCAGCCCACGGAGCGCGTCCTGGCGCTGATGAGCGGCAAGATCGAGGACGGCGCCATCGTCCTGCTCCACAACGGATTCGATGCGACGGTGGACGTGCTGCCAGAGCTGCTTTCGATCCTCAAGAAGCGCGAGTACAAGTTCGTGACGCTCTCAGAGGGCCTCGGGACAACGTCGCCACCCGCCCGCGCGGGGTATGACAGGTGAGTGGGCGGCGCGTTGGGAGGCCTGATGGCGGCAGCGGCATCTCCCACGATACGGCGGCGATACACGTCCGGCGGATGTCGGCCGGCGGGCCGGCTCTGTTAGCCCTGGCAGCGTGCTTGGCCGTTGGCGCTGTTGGCGCGGCAGGAGCGGACGTCCCGTACGGGACCCCGCTTCAGACAGGGGGCGGCTCCCCGGCGCCGATCGAGCCCGGCGCTGCCGACCTGGACGTCAATCGGACAGCATTCCCGGCGGCAAGCCTCGTCGATTTCTCGTACCTCCTCAGCCCCCCTGCGGGCAAACATGGCTTCCTCGGTCTCACTGACGACGGTCACTTCGTCTTCGAAGACGGCACCCCGGTGCGCTTCTGGGGCATCAACGTCGCCAAAGACAGCGTCTTTCAGTCCAAGTCGGTGATCGACGCCGCCGTCAGCGCCATCGCGCGCGCCGGCTTCAACCTGGTGCGTCTCCACCACCTCGATGACGTCACCGGCCTGCTGCCACCTGGACAGGTGCGCGAGGGCACGCGGATAGATCCCCAGAAGCTTGATGCGGTCGATTACTGGATATCGCGGCTGAGGGCGAAGGGCATTTACGTGTACCTCGATCTGCTGGCCTATCGCACCTTCAGGCAATGGGAGGGAGTGCCCGGCGGCGAGCGGCTCGGTCGCGGCGCAAAGCCATACGCGGTCTTCGACGACCGGCTCATCGAGCTGCAGCAACAGTACGCCGCCGAGCTGCTCGTCCGGCACGTGAACCCGTACACGGGCCTCAGCTATGCCGAAGACCCCGGCGTGTGCCTGGTGGAATTGTGCGACGAGAACGGCCTGCTGCATCGGTCCGCCGTGCCGGGAGAGCTGATTGAGCCGTACCGGTCCGCGCTGCGCGCTCGCTGGAACGCATGGCTTCGGGAGCGCTACGAGGGCACTTCGGAGCTGCGACGCGCGTGGGGGAGTGAGCTTGGGTCGGATGAGAGCCTGGAACGTGGCACAGTGCGGCTCGTCGCTGCACCCGAGGGCCCTGATGCCGGGCCGTGCGAGGCGCGGGAGGCGGCATTTTGTGAGTTCGCTGTCGCCACGCACCGGGCGTATTTCGCCCGGATGCGCGATTTCTTGCGCGGAAATGGTGTGCGTGTGCCGATAACTGCCGTCGGACGCCCTGGTCGGCTCGCGGACGTGCGTGCGGTGGCGGCAGAGCTGGACTTCGTCGGAACGAATTTCTACTGGGATCATCCCTTCTACCCCGCGGGCAGGCAGTGGCAGCTCCCGGCGCTGTATCGCAACGAGAATGAGGTGGCAAGCACCGGCGTCGAGACCTTGGTGCCAGCGACGGCCGTGTCGAAGGTCGCCGGCAAGCCACTCGTAGTTCGGGAATGGAACGCATGCTGGCCGAACAAGTACCGATCCACGGCCATCCTCGCCGCGGCCGCCTATGGCAACCTTCAGCGGCACGATGGCATGATCCTGTTTACCTTCGACACGCGTGAAAGCGCAAAGAAGCTGAGCTTCTTCGATGTACGCCGGGACCCGGCGCGTTGGGGGCTCGTCGGCCTGGCGGCGAAATGCTTCCTGGAGGGCGACGTGCGGCCGGCCCGCCGAACGGCGTTCGTCGCATGGTCGAACGCCGATACGCTCTCGCAGCGCGCACTGCCACGCTGGCGGTCCGACGCCTGGCGACTGGACGATATCTACGACGTGGGCTGGGCTTGCGGCGTGAGCAACGTTTTCGCAGGCCACCAAGTGCTGTCGGAGGCGGCCGTGTTGGCAGTCCCGGGGAGCTTCAGGCCGGCGGGACAGCGGGCGACACATGCGGTGTTTTTCAAGCCGGCCGATGCTGGTCGCAGCGCCCTGTCGGTGCCAGAACTCCTGAATGGCTGGGGCTATGATCTCACGCTGCGCGGCGCCTCGCCGCAGCGATTCGCCTTCGACGGCGTGCTGTACGACGCCGGAGACGAGCGGCATATGGCCGCAACCGCGGGCTTTTCTCTTCACGAGGTGAAGGCGCAGGGCTATGTGCCCATCGGTAGAGGGATGGCGGCGCCCATTTGCTACGGGTTCTACGATCCTGGCCGCGGCAACTTCGTCTTCGGCCGTCTCCCATGGCGGGAGGCGGTGCGCATGACGCTGGATGCGCTCGGGACGGTGCCTGGGGAAAGCGTCTCCCACAAGCTGAGCGACGGCGGCACGTTCATCTCCGCCACGGGCGAGCTCCGACGCGACGAGCGCTCTGGCGTGTTTACCATCGACAGCCCGTTCTTTCAGGCAATCGGTGGGGCTTTGGACGCTCGGGACCAACTGCGCACCTCACAAATCGCCTTGAGCTCCCAGAGCTCAATTGGCACGTTTTGCGCCGCGAGCCTCGACGGCAAGCCACTGAGCAAGTCGCGGCATTACGTGATGAAGATGGTGAGTTTCGCCATCAACTCGGGCGAGCGGAAACGGCTGCACGCTCGCCAGCATGGGCGAGCCATCTACGCGCTCACAGATGTGGGAGAGCCGCCGGTGCAGACACTTGGGCGTGCCGCGGTGAAGCCCACATCGGTGTTCCTGTCTGGCCGACCGTTGTTCGAAGTTTTCATGGCCAACGGAAGCTGGGAGCTGGTGAGGGAGCAGGAGGCGTTCTTTGTCTTCTGTGATACGCCGGGGATGCGATTCTTCATCCACGAGCTGCCCGGCAGGCTGGCGATAGCCCGCTACGGTGTTGACGGCGCGGTACAGAGGCACGAGACGAAGCAGCCGGCAGTCTACCCGGCGTCTACGCTCTGCCTGAAGATAACGCACGGACACGCGGCGCTCAAGACGGGTCAGGCAGGCACGTAGGGCTCCTGTGGGCGGAAAAGCGCCCCGCCATGGCGCAGAGCCTGTGCGGCGGCGATCTTGCCCCGTCGAATCGTGGTACAATATAGACAACCAGATACGCGGACGCAAAAGCTTGAAAAACCGGCAGTGTTGTGCTATCATACGCGGGACCGTGGGTTGGCCGGTCAGGATGCACTTGGCCACCACGGCCTACACGTTGTGCCGCCTAGCCGCCGCCGCGCCCGGTGTACCGGGCGAAAGGGAGGCGCGGAACATGACATTATCAGCTCCGAGGATTTGGCCACTTATCCTATGCGCAGCCGCGGTATCGACGCTCTGTCTGGTTCTCCCCGACAGCGCTTCTGCGCAACTGGAGACCCGGCTTTGTGGCATGAGGCTCGGCGATCATGCCAATCGCCTGATGGACGTACACGGCCTACCGGACGGCATCGCCGTGGAGACTGGCGGGGGCGAGGTAGCTCCTGAGGTGGGCTTTCCGGCAGGTCTGGGTGGGCCTGCAGTGTCGGGCGCACCGGCCTTCCCCTCGCCACTCGGCGGCAGGCCCGGCGTACGCGCCCCGAGGAGCATAGGCGGAGGCGGGGGAGACGACGATGATGATGAGGAGGAGGAGGAGGAGGACGAGGACGATGAGGATGGGGGCGGCCCGAGCGTCGGTGGCCGAGGCGGAGCGGCAGCCGCGGGGGCTGGCGCCTTTCCCACGTGGGCGCTGCCGCTCTGGGTGCCGCTGCGCCCTGGCGAGACGATGTGGGTGTACAACGGCAGCAAGAACCCGAAATACAAGGCCCCGGTTGTAATGGGCTTCGTTCTGGACAGGGATGGATTCATCAACGTCATCTCCATTGCGGGAAAATACTGCTCGTGGGCGGCCACGGCGAACAACAACCCAGAAAAGCGTATCGTGTTGCGCGACAACTTCGGGCGCATCCTTCAGCGTTACCACTGGCCCGATGATTTCGTGACCTTCAGTGCCACAGGCGCCACGGTGGCGCAGCCGTTCACGGGCGAGATCGCGGTGTCTTTCGCCGAAGGAAGTAACCTTTTTGCCCGCGATCTCGTCTTAAGGTATACAGAGCGCAGCAATGTCGCCTTCACGCTGCACGACTTCACAGTGACTCGAATACACATTTGGACCCGCGAATAGCCCGGTTCGTCATCAGCCTGAGCAGGCGCCGGAGCCTCAGCAGGACGAGGCTCCGGCTTTTTGTTGGTATGGAAGGATAGCTCAGCCCAGCCGCGAAGTATAGCTTGGCGGTTGACGGTCAGCCGGTGGGAACCGCGCGGCGGCTCGTTGGCCTTCGTGGGACCGGTAGCAAGCTTTGAATGGGACGGTACGAGAATGGCCGAGTCATGGACGCTCGCGGCTGCGGTCCTGCTCAGAGTAGCAATCCCCGCCTGGTGCGTGAATCCCAACGAGCAACTCACCCTCAGTCGTGAAGCCGCCACAGAGCGCGCCTATTCCTCCCGGATCGCTCCCGAGGTCCTCCAGGACAACGGCGAGGTGGAGTTGGCCCGCTTGGCCCCACGCAATGCAGAGGCAGGAAAGGACCGAAACACCCGCTCCGACGAAGTGGGACGGATGCGTCTCGGCTCGACGCCGGAGGTGGGCGCTTGGCGCTTGGGGCGCGGCGTCGATGCCGGGGGTATGTCTTCTGTCTCTACGGCTTCTTCGCCGAAGGAGAAGAACCCCGAGGCGGCTGCCAAGCATTACGAGGCGGGCATGGCGCTGAAGAAGGCCGGGGAGCTGAAGAAAGCAGCCGACGAGTTCCGCCTGGCGATCGAGAAGGATCCGGACTACCTGGATGCCCACTGGGCGCTGGCATGGACGTACGCCGACCTGGGGCGCGACCAGGAGGCCATCGCCGAGTTCGGGGAAGTGATTCGCCTCGCGCCGCCCGAGAGCGAGAAGGCTAAGGAAGCTTGGAAGGCCATCCAGCGACTGGGCCAAAAGGCGACTCCGGCGCCGCGCCGAGCCACCCGCGTTCCCCGCAGGACCACACCACCGTCTGCGCGCGGTACTGCCCCCCGTCCCACCCCTCGCACATCGGCACCCGTGCCGTATAGACTGGTGCCTCGTTTCCACCAGCAGCATCTTCGAGACATCATCATTCTGAGGGGGGCGCGGGGAACGATGACTATAGGAACAGCTTCGCAGCAGATTCGGGGGCTGGCCGGGGCAAAGCCGCCGGCGGAAGAGCCACCGACGCCCGGCACACGGGGGCAGTGGAAGTGTCCCAAGTGCGGCGCCGACATGATAGCCACCGTCCTGCGTGCTACAGGCCCCCTCAGGTGCATCACCGGGGGCTTAGGAACCTCACCGACTGATGTGTCGTCGTGCGGTGGGACACTGCGGCGAGTGGAGTAACCGCGCAGCAGCGGCTGTGGCCGGGGCCGGGGGATTCCGCACTTCGTGCCATAGCCAGGGACAATCGGGCTACGCACCAAGTCGTGCTATATTAGCGCCTCCGGGGGTAGGGCCGCGGTATCGGCATGGGGGGCCCCATAGGAGGGCGTCGGGGCCCGGACCGCCGTCTTGTCGTTGGACGACGCGTCGGCGGCTCTGGCGTGGCTTTCTTGGACTCAGACTGGATCTTGGTTACAGAATGCCCCGCTGCGGAGCATACGGCAAAGTGCTGATCTCCGCTCCGTGCCTCGACCAGCGCAGGCACGGCGGCCTCGGCCTCAGGCCCGATCTCGCCGAGAGCATGTGCAGCTCGCTCGCGCACCAGCCAGCTTTCGTCATGGAGCGCTTCGACGAGGGATGGCACCGCGTCTTTGGCTGCGGACCCCATCATGCCCAGCGCGTCCGCTGCGCGCCAGCGGACCTCCGCCTGCTCAGCCTTGAGCGCCGTCATGAGCGCCGGGACAGAGGCCTGACGGATGGCCCCCAGAGCCTCAGCGGCACGCCAGCGCACCTGTGCGTCCTCGTCCTTGAGCGCGTCTATGAGTGCAGGTACGGCATCCGCGACCTCGGGAGGGGGCTGGTGGGGGGACTGGCTTGTGCGCGGGCCGCTGCGCTCGGGCGCTCGTAGCCTCGGGCCAGCTTTCCTCTCCGGGAAGAGCTCCGGCGGCTCCTCGTCCCACTCCGGCTCGACTGCGGCCGGGGCAGAGCCATCCGCAACTGCGCGCAGGGCGTCAGCGGCACGCCGCCGCACCCGGGCTTGCCCATCCTTCAGCGCCTCTGCAAGCGCAGGTACAGCGGATTTGGCTTCTGCCCCGATGGCCCCCAATGCATAGGCGGCGCGCTCGCGCACACCCGCGTTTTCGTCCCCCAGCGCGGTCGTGAGCGAGGGCACCGCGAGGGGGCCAACATCCACCAGGGCCTTGGCCGCGCACATCCGCAGTTCGGGGTTCCCATGCTCCAGGAGTGCACAACACCTTTGCGTGTCCAGTTGCACGAGCAGCCGCAGCGAGCCAACGAGAGCACATCTCCTGGCCAGATGCCAGGCGGGACTTCCGCGAGCTGTACGGGGGGAAGCCGGGTCGCCAAGGGTCGGAGGTGGTTTGACCGCACGAAACGCGGCCTGCAGTGGTTCGCAGCCATTGATAGTGAATGTCACGTCTGCTTGTGCTTCGCCGCCACTATACAGCGTAATCCGCTTGCCGCCGCCCTCATATTCCTGCCAGGTAGGCTCGGCGGAGACAACTACCAAGAGTTCCGCATCTGCCTCTCCGCCCCTGACTCGCTGGCGCCCAAGTGCCACTAGAAGTTCGCTGAGGGCTTCCGAGACCCCCACCTCGAAGTCCTCACCTTTCTTGTCATATGTCTCCGCCACGGCAACCGTAATGGTTTGCACCTTCGCAAACGCGGCGGTGTGGGCCTCGGTCACTGCCGGCACAGCCTTCGACTCTTCTTGGCTCTGCACGTCCTGCCCGGTTAACCCTATCACGCTCAGAACCAGTAGACATACAAACGAAAGCACTCCCGCTCTCATAGCCTCCTCAACCCTTTCCTGCCGCTCGATAAGCGCCTTGTTAACCTGTTTCGACGCCCCGCGCCCCGTTTCCTTTTTGGAACCAGAAGCTCCACTATAGTCCGTACACCAGCGTCTCTTAGGGAGCGGGGCAACCTTTTCGCCCCCGATTTCGTCCTAAGATATAGAGAGCGCAGCAACGTTGCCTTCACGCTGCACGACATGCAAGTGATGCGGATACACATCCGGAGCCCCGAATAGCACCTTCTGTCCTCAGCCTGAGCAGGCGGCGGAGCCTCAGCAGGACGAGGCTCCGGCTTTTTTGTGGTATGGAAGGATAGGTCGGCGCAGCCGCGAAATACTAGAGGACGGGGATGATGCTCAACCGAGGCAGCAGTTGCAGCCATGAGACGCGGACAAGCGACGAAGGAAGACATCCGACAGCTCGTTGACATCGTTGAGCTGATTGGCGAACACGTCGCACTGAAGAAATCGGGTAAGAATTACAAGGGTCTGTGCCCGTTTCACGCGGAGAAGACGCCGTCGTTCACGATACAGCGCGACACGGGCTACTGGAAGTGCTTCGGCTGCGGCGAGGCCGGTGACGCCTTCGACTTCGTCATGCGTCGGGAGAAGCTCACCTTTCCCGAGGCACTCGAACGACTGGCGCAGCGAGTGGGAGTAGAGGTGGCGCGGTCGCCGGAGGCGGCACGGCGCGCGAGCGAACGCGATCTCATCTATCAGGCCAACGAAATCGCCAACGAACATTTCCGGGGGAACCTGAAAGCACTGCCTGAGGCGGAGGCAGCGCGCAGGTATCTGGCAGAGCGCGGGTACGATGACGATGCGGTGGACCGATTCGGCCTTGGCTATGCGCGGGAATCGTGGGATGATCTCTGCAGGGCCCTCGTCGGCAATAGGGTAAAGCCCCAGATCGGCGTCAGTGCGGGCCTGTTGATCCCCAGGCCGTCCGGGGCCGGTCAGTACGATCGGTTCCGTCACCGTATCACTTTTCCCATCATCGACGTGACGGGGCACGTGCTGGGGTTCGGCGGCCGTACGCTCTCGGCCGACGAGGATGCCAAGTACATCAACACGCCGGAGACGCCGGTATTCCGCAAGGGTCGCCTGCTGTACGGTCTGAACTGGGCGCGAGAGGCCATCAGCGACACGGGCACGGCAGTGGTGGTAGAAGGATATACGGACGCCATAGCGCTGTGGCGTGCTGGAATACAAAACGCGGTCGCTACGCTGGGTACCTCACTGACCGATGCACACGTGGCGCTGATGTCGCGCTACGCCGACGAGGTGGTGCTGGCGTTCGATGCGGATTCTGCCGGCGTGCGCGCCGTCCTGCGCGCGGCGGACACGTTCGAGGACGCGCCGGCGGAGGTCAAGATCGTGGTGCTGCCGGAAGGGGAGGACCCGGACGACCTGATCACCGCGCGGGGCGCGAGGGCGTTTGAGGAATTGCTCGAAAGGCGAAGCGGCCTGGTGGAGTATCAGCTCGAACAGGTCTTCAGTGACGGGCCCGGCGAGAGTCCGGAGCAGATGGTGGCGAAGATGCGGCAGGCGGCCGATATCCTCCGGCGCGTCCGGCACGAGGGGCGACGAGTGGAGTACCTCGCCCGCGTTGCCGACCGCTACTGCCGCGATCGCGCGCAGGCGGAGGCGGTGCAATCTGCCATTCTTTCGGAGATCCGACGAGGGGGCGGTCGGCCTGCACGGCGCGTCTCGGCGCCCCCTTCGCCTGCTCGTGACCGCGACATGCGGTTCGCCGCGGAAGCGATTGCCAAGAGCGCGGCGGGCATTCCAGCCGGATGTGTTGAGGTGGAGGAGCAGCTCCTGGCGGCGGCGCTGCAGGATGGCGAGTTTGCCGCAGCGCTCTTCGGGCTGATGCCGCCGGAGGATCTGCTTGTGGGAGCCCATCGAGACATTGCTACCGCCATCGCTGCGGCGATACGTGGCTCAGCACCTGCTCAGCCGGGCGATGCCATCGCGACGGTCGCTGATGCCACGGCCAAGCGTCACGCCATCGAGCTGTCACTGATGGATGTGGACATTAGGGCGCGGCTCGAGGCGCTGGAGGAGGACGTAGGCAAGCTGCGGAAATACGCGGAGGCCAGAGGCCTTCCCGAGCTGTATTCGGCCACGGATACGGCAAGAGCAGCGCATCTGCCCACAGATCGCGGTGGTGAGAAGAGCTTTGATGAGCTTCAGGAGGAGATAGTTGCCGCACTCGAGCGCGGCGATCTCTCCCCCGATGATGAGTGCTATAGAGAGTACGAGCGGCTCGTCCGGCAGTTCCGTGGCAGCGGAGATGTCCGGCCGTACGTGACGGAGGATGTGAAGCTGCGGCTGGGGAAGACCGACGAAACGGGTGGCCGGTGACGGGCATCCAAGGTCTATGGTAGAAAACGTTGTATGCGATGGGAAAGCGTGAGCGCGTTGCGGGCCGGATTTTAGTGCGCGCGTGCGCCTCGTATAGTGATGTCGCCAGTTTCGAAGGGAGTTGACACGTTTGGCGGAGCGGAAGGATCGCGGGACACGAGATAACGAAGCGATACAGCGGCTCTTGGCCACCGGCAAGGAGAAGGGATCTCTTACCTACAAGGAGATTCAGGACGCTCTGGCCGACCGCGAGGACCTCGACAGCGCCGCGATCGATGAGGTTTACCAGATCTTCGCAGAAGAGGGCATCAAGATCGTGGACGCGGGGGCGGATGATGGGGACGGTGGCAAAGGCCAGCAGAGCGATCAGGATGATGACGATGGGGCTGCGAAGCGAGGAGCGCTGGCGGCTCTCGAGGCCGTTCCCGTGGACGATTCGGTGCGGATGTACCTGCGAGAGATCGGCCGCGTGCCGTTGCTGTCGGCCAAGGCCGAGACGGAGCTGGCCAGACGCATCCAAAAGGGTGATGGCGAAGTCGTCTATGACCGCATGACCAACACCCTCAGCTTCAAGCCCGCGGAGCGACTTGAGCCGGAGACCGAGTACCTGGTCGTCATTCGGGGGGGCGAGAGCGGCATCCGCGACATCGCCGGCGCGCGGCTGCGCAGTGACTTCAACTTCTTCTTCGTGACAGCCCCGGCGAACGCGTCGCTGCGCGTCGTGGACATGGAGCCCGAGCCCCAGGAGCGCGGCGTAGATGTGTGTGCCGCCATTTGGATCCGCTTCAGCGAGAGCATCGATCTGAGCACGGCGACCCCGGAGACGGTAATGATGCGTCGTGGTGGCGGCTCTGCCGTGCCGACATCGGTGCAGTACGGGCCTGAGCGGAACGAACTCGTCGTCGTACCCGAGCACAAGTTGCGGTGCCGCACCACGTACGAAGTGACCATCAAGTCGGGCAAGTCGGGCGTCAAGACGCTCGACGGCCGGGCCATGCGCCGTGGCGTGAAGTGGGAATTCGTCACCGTCGGGCGCAAGATGGCGCCGAAGCCGGTGTGGTCCTCACCGGAAAACGGGGACGAGGATGTGCCGGCAGCGGCACCCATAGTGGTGAAGTTCGACAAGCGACTGGATCCGGCCACCGTGAACAATGGCACGGTCACTCTCGCCGATGCCATGGGCCATGTGGTCAGTGGGGTCGTGCACTATGAGGACACGTCGCGTCAGATTCGCTTCATGCCCGATGCGCAGCTCACGCTCGGCATGAAATACCGGCTGACGCTCCGAGGGCGGCAGCGAGGCATACGCAGCATTGGGCGGGTGGCCCTGCCCCGGGAAGTGCGCCTCAACTTTGTGACTGCCGAGGAGCCGCACCAGACGGCCGTGATTGCCACGCAGCCGAGCACCGGCCAGAAGGATGTGGCTCTGGACTGTACCATGAAGGCTACCTTCAGCCAGCAGATGGACCCCACGGCCGTGACGCCTGAGACCATCAAGCTCAAGGATGAGGAAGCGGTCAAGAAGCTGGCGGAGGCGAATCTGCGACTCGTGGTGAGCATCGCCAAGAAGTATACCGGCCGCTGCGCCATGTCATTCCTGGACCTGATTCAGGAGGGCAACATGGGGCTGATGCGGGCGGTGGAGAAGTTCGACTTCCGCAAGGGCTACAAATTCAGCACATACGCAACATGGTGGATTCGGCAGGCTATCACCCGCGCTATAGCCGATCAGGGGCGCATCATCCGCATCCCGGTGCACATGGTCGAGACGATCAACCGACTGGTGAAGACCTCGCGGCGACTGCTCCAGCAGCTCGGGCGTGAGCCGACGCTCGAGGAGGTCGCCATGGAGATGGACATTCCTCTGGAGCGGGTGTCGGAGATAAAGCGCATCGCCCCCGAGCCGCTCTCGCTTGAAGCACCGGTGGGTGAGGAGGAGAACAGTCACCTGGGCGATTTCGTCCCCGACGACGAGGTGAAGTCACCCGTAGACGCGGCGAGCAATCTGGTGCTGCGAGAGCAACTCGAGCGCGTGCTGGATACGCTCAGCCCGCGGGAGCGGGAGGTGCTCAAGCTTCGCTTTGGCCTCGACGACGGGTACTCGCGGACGCTCGAAGAGGTGGGTCACATCTTTGAGGTTACCCGAGAGCGCATCCGGCAGATCGAGGCGAAGGCGCTCAAGAAGCTCCGGCACCCGAGCCGAAGCCGACGGCTCAAGGACTATCTCGAATAACTCAGCACGCCCACGGCACGTTGGGCATTGCGGACGTTGGGGGCATGCCGTGGGGGAGCAGAGGGCGTGGCGGGCGCAGAGCATCAAAATGCTATCTGTTCGCCGCTATGGTGGGCCCATAGCTCAGCGGCAGAGCGACCGGCTCATAACCGGTTGGTCCCTGGTTCGAACCCAGGTGGGCCCACCAGTGTTATTTGCCTGAACCACGCAACGACGATGAGCGCGGGAGACTCGGGCGGCCTGAGGCGGGACGGGTGCCTGTCCAAGGGCGTTGGGATACATGATTGCACCGCTTGTTGACATACTCAAGGTGGAGCGCGGCGAGGTGCGCAAACACGCTCTGTTCGTCGGCTCCGGCTTTCCTCTGCAGCCAATGCGGCGCACCACGAAGGAGCTGCTGGGAGAGGCTGCCATCCGATGGGCCATCGAGCGAGAGCTGCTCCCCCCCCACGAAGTGGATGAGAGCGCCCCCGCGGTGCAGCGCGCACTGGCCCGGCTCGCGGGCGACGTACCAGACAACATCGAGCGCTGCCGCATCGTCCGAGGCTACTTTGAGGAGTGTCGGCCCTCGGAGGGACACATCCGCCTTGCCGGGCTCATCAGAGAGCAGTATTTCAGCACTATCTTCACCACGTCCATTGACGGGCTTCTCGAGCAGACGCTGGAGCAGCAGCGCCTACTCGCCGGCAGAGAGTACATACTGTGCGTAGTGCCGACGACGACGGCAGACGAGATCCGGCTCGCCCTCGAGGAATCGTCGCGGGTCGTCATCGTGAAATTGCTCGGCGACATCAACTCCCGAGTGTTGCCGCTGACGCGAGACGAGTGTCTGGAGAATCTCCGACGCGTCGCCGACATAATAGAGGAACAGTCCGCCAAGACGTGCATTCTGGCCAATATCGGGGAGCGCGATCGCCCGCTACTGCGCTTCGTCAGCAGCACGGGTGGCCGGCTGTTCTGGGTCTCAGAACGCGTCCCCGTGGGGGACCGTGAGGCGTTCGATGACCTCAAGCTAGACAGCCCCGACAGCGTGGGCTTCCACGAATACCTTCCGCGGGCGGTCAGGCTGTTGTCTGAACGTGGCTGCCGAGAGAACGTGCTGTGCCGCGAGCTTGGCAGCTTTGACGCCTTCTTCGCCCAGCTCCATACCCGGCTCGTCCGGCGTCGCCACCGCCACCGCAGCATGCAAAAGAAGATGGACATCACCCTGCTGCCTGGCGGGCCATATCGTTTCCTGGAGCATTTCGACTCCAAGCACGCAGACCTGTTCTTCGGCCGCGAGCGCGACACCGATGCGCTCTGCGATATGGTCGAGCATCAGCGGCTGGTGGTGCTGTTCGGCGCTTCTGGCATGGGCAAGACCTCACTGCTGAAGGCCGGACTCATGGCGGCCGTGCAGGGCCAGGACGAGCAGGAGCGAGCCGAGTACCTGCCCATATACGTGCGCGGCCTCGACGACCCATCCCAGAGCCTCAAGGCAACCGTCGCGGATGCAGTGGATCAGTATGGCGCGGCGGTCGATCCCCACCTGCTCGAGTGCCCGGTGGCGCTGCTCATCGATCGGGCCGCTGCCATGCTTCCGAAGCCGGTGCTCATCATTCTCGATCAGTTCGAGGAGCACTTCGTGCGTCTCGGCCAACCGGCACGGGACTCGTTCCTCGACGAGCTCAGCAACGCCATCGCCGGCTGCGACCCATCCGTGCGCTTTGTGATCGCGGTGCGCGAGGACTTCCTGGGGGAGCTCTTTCAGCTCCGCAGCCGAATTCCGCAGATATTCGATAACATGTATCGACTCAGCCGCCTCCGGCGAGACGAGGCAGAGAGCGCTATCACGAAACCGGCGGCGCACTTCGCCATCCACGTGGACCCGGCATTGGCGGACCGGATCGTGGACGACCTGTACAAAGAGGGCGTTGAGCCACCGCAGCTTCAGATCGTGTGCGATCGGCTCTACGGTGTGTTGTCCGAGGGCCAGCACTTCATGGGCATGAAGCTGTACGAGCAGGAGGGACGCGCGCAGACGATACTGGACAACTGGGTGCGGAAGGTGCTGTCCCGGCTCGCGCGGCGAGAACGGGTGGCCGCCCGCAATATGCTGAAACTGTTGATCACGGCGCACGAGACCCGGGCGAGCCTGTCGTTGGAGGAGATGGCGGCCGAGCGCGCTGACGGAGTCGAGTTCACCGCGCGGGTCATTGCTCACCTGGTGGACCTGCGCATGATACGCGAGGTCGAGGCGGCTCCCGGGACATTCGAGCTCGTCCACGAATATGTGGCCCACGCCATACGCGACTGGATCTCGGAGCGCGAGCTGCGCATCAAGGATGTGCAGGAGCTATTGGGGCGCCAGCTCAATAGCTGGCGCAAGTTTGGCATTTTGATGCACTCGGATGAGCTCAATCTGGTGCACGAGTACCGGGATTCGGTGCCCATGTCCCGGGACGAGCTTGCCTTGGTCATTCGGAGTGCGTCTGCGCACAGCTTCGAACTCGACTACTGGCGCGGTCGCCTGGAGGAACTCAGAGAGCGGCAGTTCCCCTTGCTGCGGGACATGCTGCACGATCACGCCTCTGCCGTTCGCCGCATCGCGGTGGAGGCATTGGCACAATTGGACGATCGGCGGGCGCTGCCGCTGCTCGTTGACGCCTTGGACGAGGAGTCGCCCGAGGTGCGGGCCCAGACGGAAGCAGGGCTGAAGGAGAATGAGCGCCAACTGATTGCGGCACTCAAGGATAGCTCGGCGAAAGTGCGCGACGGAGCTGCACGCGCTCTGGGTAGGATCGGCAGCCAACGCGGAGCCCGCGAGTTGCTGGCGCGCCTCGAGGACGGCGACGCCGGCGTCCGGCGCGCGGCGGCACAGGCGCTGCAGAGCCTGCCGGACGCGCGTCTCACCGGATCACTGATTAAGCTTCTCAGCGCCGGTCCGGCGTCGTCATGGTCCGCTGCGGAGGTACTCGCCGTCGTGGGGAGCGATCCGGACGTGTTCGCAGCCCTGGGCAGTAGCTCCGATGTAGAGTCGTCGGCGCAGGCCCACTATGTGCTTGCCCGGGTGCACCTGAGCGCTCGGCGCCTGGAGGAGGCGGGGGCGGAGCTCACGCAGGCGGAGGCGGCATGCCGGGATGAGGAGGGCGCCCGGCTCATCGCGGCAGCCCGTGGGGATCTGGCGAAGGCGCAGCAGCACCGGGGAGACGCCGCACCCTCTTGGGACATGTTCCACAAGGACTCGAGCCGATCAGGCGCGTCCGCCGAGACGGTGGCTCCGCCGCTGGAGGAAGCCTGGCGCTACCGCGCCGCCGACTTCGTGGCCAGTTCGCCCGCTGTGGTGAACGAGCTGGTGTACATCGGCGCTCGCGACGGCTGTGTGTACTGCCTCGAGTTGCCAACAGGCGCTCTGCGATGGCGTTTCAAGACACAGGATCGGGTGGAGTCTTCCCCCGCGATAAACGGCAACATCCTGTATGTGGGCTCACATGACGGGCGGGTGTACGCCCTTGACGCCCGCAGCGGGGCACAGATTTGGACCAGCAATCTGAAGCGTCCCGTACGGGCATCGTGCAACTTCGTCGATGACTTGGTGGTGGTCGGCTGTTGGGACGGGGCCGTGTACGGCCTCGATGCGCAAGACGGCCGTCAGAGGTGGCGGTTCGACACTGAAGGAGAGGTGTACTCGTCAGCGTGTGTTGCTGACCACACCGCATTCGTCGGCTCGTGGGATGGTCGGCTCTACGCCATCGATTGCGAGGACGGTACGAAGCGGTGGGACTATGCGACCGGCGGCGAGATCTCCTCGTCCCCTGCCATCGCTGCGGATGGCGACGTGGTCATCGTCGGCTCCGACGACGGAGCCGTATATGCGCTGGGGACGCGGTCGCCGGAGCTGCTGTGGCGTTACGAGACGAAGGGCGCCGTGCGCTCGTCGCCGGCCGTGGCTGATGGTGCGGTGTATGTCGGCTCGCTCGATGGCGGCCTGTACGCGCTGCAATTGGCGGACGGGAAGCTGCGATGGGTGTACATGACAGGTGAGGAGATCGTCTCCTCGGCCGCCGTCGCCGGCGACTTCGTCTTTGTCGGCTCGCGCGACGGAGCGCTCTATGCGCTGTCTGCCGACAAGGGCGAGCGGATGTGGCAGCAAAGCACATCCTACGGCATAGTCTCATCACCGGGGGTGTGTGAGGGACACGTGGTCGTGGGGATGGAATACTATTACATCTGCGCTTTCCGCAGTCGCGAGGCCAAATAGTGCCTGCTTTGAAGATTTGGTCGTGTGCCTTTCTGTAGGCGAGTACCTGTGGCTCGCCACTGTCCCGACTCGGAGAGGTCGGGGCCACAGCCCCGTGTCAGCGCTCCCACGGGCTGTGCGCCAGCCCAGACATCTTCATCGTTTCCGGGCGGCGCATCTCGCCATGATGACTGCTCGCGTAAGTGCGCATCACTGATCCCGGGATAGAGACGAGGGGGCCCCCCCACCGACGAACTTGTGCGACGAAGCACCAGGCACAGCACGCCGACATGCGAGCGTGAAGGCGGATGACGCACACGATGGCAATGCCCGAGTCCATGAGGCGGCTGGGGAGCCATGACGCCAGCGTGGGGACCACACAGCTTCCCGCGATAGGACGAGCTCCGTTGCTTGCCGCTCTCCTTGTGTCCTGCAATGCGCTCTCCGGATGCGGGCTTGGCACCGACCTGCGCCGGGCAGTCGTGGCAAACAGGTACCTTGCTCAAGGCAACGCCCGATTGGCCCACGGCGATCTTGGCGCGGCTCGGTGGTGCTTCGACAGAGCGCGAGGGCTGCGGCCGGACGATCCCCAGTTTGCACGGATGCTGGTGACGCGCTACGTGATTGCCGGTGCGCCTCGAGAGGCGGCGCAGATCGTCGTCGCGGGCCTGGCATCCAAGGTAGATGCCCATCTGCGCGATCGTGCCACGGCGTGCCTCGAAGGAGACGAGCGGAGCGAAACAAGACTGATGGGTGCCGTGCTTGCCGACGGCCCACGGGATGCGGAATTACTGATGCGGTGCGGCACGGTGCTCTTCTTATCAAAGGATCAACGGACTCGCAGCAAGGCGATGGTGCTGCTGGACAGGGCCGTGGACCTGGCGCCGGAGGATGCCATAGTCCTTAACAACGTCGGCTATGTGTATGCGGACGCGGGGATCAGGCTCAACGAGGCGCTGGCGATGGTGAGACGGGCCGACATGCTCAGTCCCGATCGCGACTACATCCTGGACTCGCTCGGGTGGGCGTATTTCCGCCGGGGCATGGTCCGAGAGGCGCTGCCGCACCTGCAGCGGGCCGCGAAGATGGCGCCCGACTCGGCCGAGATACAATACCACATCGGCAAGCTGTACCGTCGCTTGGGGCGGCGACGCGAGGCGCAGCGCCACCTCAAAGCTGCCGTGCGGCTGGATCCGACTCTCGCCCCGGCGCAGATCGAATTGGACCTGTGTCTTGAGCTGCCGAATCCGGTTCTGGGTTAGGCCCGGTTAGCCGGCAGAACGCCGCTCGGCACACGTGGCGCGCTTGCCGCAGGTCCGCCGCATGGTCCCACACGGGTCTACGAGCAGAACGCTCCGATTCGCGGGATAGAGAGCACATGCCAGGGCGGGGACATGGCCCCGCAGCAAATCAGAATCGAGGGATGCAGCCGTGAAAACGTCCAAACGCGTAGCCCGTATTCCGCCATCCGAAACGCTCGCCATCACTGCGCGGGCCAAGCAGATGAAGCAGGAGGGCATCGACGTGGTATCGTTCGGGGCGGGCGAGCCGGATTTTGACACGCCTGCCCACATCGGCGAAGCGGCCAAACGGGCCATAGATGCCGGCGAGACGAAGTACACATCCGGCATCAACGAGCTCAAGGCCGCCATCGCCGCGGCCATTGAGCGCGACATGGGGCTCAAGTACGAGACAACCGACATCTGCTGCTCAGTGGGTGCCAAGCATGCCCTCCACACACTCTGTCAGGCGATCTGTGATCCGGGCGACGAGATCATCATCGTTGCTCCGTACTGGGTCAGCTACCCGCAGATGATCCGGATGGCCGACGGCGTGGCGAAGGTCGTGAACACGACAGGCGACCACGGATTCGTGCCGGACATCGCAGACGTCGAGGCACAGCTTACCGACAGGACCATTGCCCTCCTCATCAACAGCCCGTCCAATCCCACGGGGGCGGTATTCTCCCGAGACGTGGTGAAGGCGCTGAGCGAGGTCGCCGTCGCCAACGATCTGCTCATCATCTCTGACGAGTGCTACGACAAGATCGTCTTCGACGGCCTGCAGGCCACGAGCCCGGCCACGCTCGGGGACGCGTGCCGCGAGCGCGTGCTCGTCGTCAACTCGGTCTCCAAGACGTATTCGATGACAGGCTGGCGCGTCGGGTGGACTGCGGGACCGGCGGAGATCATCAAGGCAATGAACACGTATCAGAGCCACGAGACGTCAAACCCCTGCTCCATTGCGGAGATGGCGGCAGCAGCGGGGCTGCTGGAGAGCCAAGACTGCGTCGAGCAAATGCGGCAGGCGTTCGAGCAGCGGCGCGACTATGTGGTTCAGCGCGTCGAGGCAATGGATGGCGTGACGCTTCCGAAGCCGCAGGGGGCATTCTATGCCTTCCCCGACGTCTCGCAGCATTATGGGCGGACATTCACCGGCCGACAGGTGACCAACTCGGCGACCATGATCGAGTACCTGCTCGATGAGGCAAAGGTCGCCGCCGTGCCTGGGGATGCTTTTGGGGCCGACGCGCACATCCGCATCTCCTTTGCCACCTCCATGGAGCAGCTTGAGAAGGGGTTCGACCGCATCGCGGCAGCGTTGAAGTAAGGCAGTGGTCAGCGGCTGGTGGGTAGTGGTCCGTTCTCGCCAGCTCCGCTTTGGCGCCGAAGGTCACACAAGGCACGGGAGGCTTTCCCGTGCCTTGTTGCCGATCACTGAGCACTGACCACTAACTGAAGACGCACAGGAGAATGATGGCGAGCATGATGCCCGCGATGGCGCATTTGAGCAGGGTCCCGAGAGTGCGGCCAACGATGGCGCCCCAACCGGCTCGGACAGCATCCTCCTGCCGGCGGCCGGCGATCAGTTCGTAGAGCCAGGCGCCGGCGAAGCCGCCGACGAACGCCCCGCCCACGGGTCCCACCAGTGCGAGGATGACGCTGCCCACGGGACCTCCCGTGAGCCCGATCGCCCCGAGGAGCGGCGACGAGGAGCCTCCCAGCAGCGCTCCGAGGACGCCTCCTGCCATTGCCGCGAACATCCCTCGTGTGGAGGTTCCGTAGCGCTTGGCGCCGATGGCCGAGAGCGCATTGTCAGCCACCTCGGCCGTCACCGTGAGCGCGAGCAGAATCAGGAGCAGCCACCACGGGATCGCCTCAAAGCCCGTGCAGGCGGAGTACACCAGCGACGCGACGAAGATGAGGATTGTGCCCGGCAGTCCCACGAGCACCGCGAGAAAGCCGAGCAGGAGGACAATGACGAAGACGACGGTGCCGATGACGGCGAGCGCATGCAGCATAGGCTCTCAGATCGGCTGCGGCTATTTGATGCGGCAGGCACCGGCGTACCGGTTGGCATAGTAGCCGGTACGCAGCGTGCTGACGACGACGCCGCGGCGCGCGCTCGATGAGTGGATGAATTGGCCGCCGCCGATGTAGATGCCCACGTGGGAGATGCTCCTGCGGCTGGTGGTGCGGAAGAACACGAGGTCGCCGCGGGAAAGCCCCTCCGAGGAGATAGGCGCGCCGCACTTGTACTGCTGGGAGGCACTGTGGGGGACCCGACGATCGAATCTGCCCAGTACGTAGCGCACAAAGCCGGAGCAGTCGAAGCCGCGCGACGGGTTGGAGCCGCCCCAGACGTACCGGATGCCCCGTCCAAGATGCACAAGCGCGGCCCGGGCGAACTGGGTGCCGAACCCGGAGGCTGCGGAGGCGAGTATGGTGGCCGGCAGCACCGGCGGAGTTTGCGCCTGCGCCGCCGCTGTCGGCCGGGTCGGCTTCGTAGGCACGTCTCCGCGCGCCAGCGCCTCCTCGCGAGTGCTGATGAGGTCGGCGCTTATCCAGCCCACCGTGTTGTTCGACAGCGCGACCTGATACCACGTGTCCTTGTCGTCCAGGATGACGACTTCCGTACCCCGCGGTATCGTCGCAAGCCGCTTGTGGCTCGTGCCTGGGCCGGCGCGAACGCGCGTCGCGGAGCCAGTTGCCCAGCCGACATGCACCTGAACAGCCTCATCCCCGTTTTCAGCGAACACTCGGTTCCCTGGGCCGAGAAAATCCAGCGTCCATGCAGCCAGCCACCCGTAATCCTCGGCGCCCAGCCGCACCTTGCACCAGTGCCCCTCAACATCCAGCACCGTCACCTTGGTGCCCTCGGTGACCTGTTTTTTCACGTCGAATTGCATGCCCGGGCCGTAGCGCACGTTCGCCTTCGGCTCCACCACCCACCCGTACATGCTCTCCAAGGGCGGCTCCGGAGCGGGAGCAGGCGGATCAGGCTGGGGCGCGGAGCGTGCCGGAGGGTTGCTCGTCTGAGTTGTGGGTCCCGGGTGTTTCAGCAGCCAGTCGGCTATCCAGCCGCCCTTCCCGTCCGCATACTTGACCTTCCGCCATTGGCTCTTGGTGTCAATGATCCACACCGTCGTGCCCCGATCGAGCTGATCCGTGCGCGCCGAGTTCGTGCTGGGCGTCTTGCGCACGTTAACATCGTCCCCCTTGACGAACGCCTTGGGGGGACGGGATCTGTCTGCCTGGGCGGGTTGCCTGCCGGCGAGCTTCTGCCCTTTCGCCATATCCGCCTCCAGCAGATCGCGGCGCATCCAGCCGATCGTACCGGACGCAAGCTTGACGTTGCGCCAAGTCCCCGATTGGCCGATGATGTGCACCTTCGTACCGCGCTCGATGCTGGTGACGTGCCTCTGCCCGGTGCTCGGGCCTGCCCGGACTCTGGCACTGGGAACCTTCACCCACGCCGGCGGATTCGCCGGGCTCTGGGCCGCCTGCTTTGCCGCTTCGGCTGCCAGCTTGCGACCGCGCGCCACGGAGAGCTGCAGCAGCCATTCCGCCGCCCAGCCGTGCTTTCCGCCGTCATAGCTGATGCGGCACCACTTGTTGTTGAATGCGGTGATGTAGACCTTCGTGCCTCTGGTAAGCGCACCGATCTTGGCGCTGCTGGTTCCCGGCTTTCCCCGAACGTTCAGAACGGCCGGGATGACCCACGCCGGGCGCGGCGCCGCGGCCTGGGCCGCCAGGGGGAAGAGAAAAAGGAGGCAGATAGCTACTGAAGAGACAGCAAACGTGTGTCGCATTCTCGAAACCCGGCCTCTTCGTGGCGACCGGAAGAGACCGGAAGAAAACTATACACAACCCGGATACGTGTGTCAACGTCGCCTGAGGCTGGACCTGGGCCGAGATGGCTCCAACGTGGCTCACAGAGGCCGGTGGATGGGCTCCACCTGGGCCTCGGCGCTCGCCATCGCCGCCTCATCCGCCTCCGCGGCCGGCTCCGGCGCACGCCGGAAGCGCCACACGACCCACTGCCCAATGAGCATGCCGAGGATGGCGCCAACGACCACGTCGGAGAAGAAGTGCCTATCCACATGCACTCGGGCAAGAGCGATGGCCGCGGCCAGGGGGTAGAAGAGCCACCGGCCCCGTGGGAAGAAGCCGGAGAATATCGCGGCGAGCACAAACGCCACGCTGGCGTGGCCGGAGGGCATGGAATGGCTGCCAAATTGCGGACCGCTGAAGATCGACACGCCTCCGGTATGAACCGGGCGCCCTCTGCCGATGAGATCCTTGAGGACGGCGATGCTGACGGTCTGCACGGCTATCCCGGCGAACATGGCCTTGGCCATTTCACCCCATCGCTCCCACATGGCCACGCACGCGCCGACTATCATGAGCACCACGAGCCCAGGGTGGAGGGTCTTCGTTAGCACGTTTGCCAGGGCAGTCAGCTCGGCGGAGTTCGGCACCAGAGCGCGGTACCATTGCCGTAGCTCCTCGTCGCCATATATGATCACTGCGACGGCCACCGCGCAGACGCCCAGCCCCAACCACCGCCGCCACCCCCAGGTGGCAACCCACCATCCCCGCGCCGTCTGGGACTTGACGCTATCAACCGCTCGTGACATGTCCTGCTCGATTCGTAGAACGATACTCCTGTGGCACGCCGCCAACGCTTCCGGTTCACGTCCCCCCCTGCATCAGACGCAGAAGAAAAGAGGGAAGTTCCCAAAGCTAGAGCACCCGCCCGGGCGCCTCGGTGGCGGAAGTATCCTCGTCGCGCTCTCTGCCTCGCTGCGCTCCGTTCTCACTCGGGCCCGGCTCAGCACCGCGGCATCTGCGCCGCATCGATGAGGGCGAGGAGGTTCGGAAGGGGTGTGTCCCGCTGCACGGTGATGGCCGGTGCCAGGATGTAGCCACCGCCCGCCGCCATCCGTCGCTTTGTCTCGAGCACCTCACTGCGGACCTGCTCGGGCGTGCCGCCGGGCAGGAGCCGCTGCGTGCTGATGCCGCCGCAGAACGTCAAGTGGGCCCCATACTCGCGCTTCAAGGCAAAGATATCCATTGTCTCCGGCTGGATAGGGTGCAGAATGTCGAGGCCGATCTCGATGAGGTCGGGAATGATCTCCTCAATGCAGCCGCAGGAGTGCAGCATGGTGTGAAGCCGGCGCTCCTTGGCCCACCGGAAGAGCTGCGCCAGTCGCGGCTTGATGAACTTCCGCCACAGCTCGGGACGCATCGCCAGCCGATCCTGGTGCCCGTAGTCATCGCTCAGGAACACGGCATCTATGGGCAGCTCCGCCATCTTCTCCGCGGTGCCGAGCATGCACTCCAGCAGGCCGTCGAGGAGCTCTTCCACGAACTGCGGATGCAGCAGCAGATCGGCGAGGAACTCATCCGGCCCACGCATGAAGCAGGCCCTCTCGAAGAAGTCGCCGCACACGCCGACGATGAAGTTGTCCGCGGTCTTGGCTATCTGCCCCGGCACCTTGGCGTAGCGCTCGGCGCGGCGGGGATCCGGGAAGCGATAGCCCTGCAGCGACGGCTCCTTGAGGGCCGGCTCTTTCACCAGCCCGCGATCGTAGCGGCTGGTATGCCACACGACGCCGAAGTCGTCGGTCACTTCCTCCCCGAACCTCTCCGGCGGCGAATACAGGGGCTTGCCGCTCGGCGGCCCGACGAGGGCGAGATGGTTGCCGATCACCGCCTCCACGTCGTCGCAGCCGTAGTGCTCCGCCAGCATGGCTCGGGGCGGCGGGGTGAAGTCTATCATGTACGGAACGATGTCCGTCTCCTGGTGGCTCAAGGCGGCTTTGGTGCGCTCTTTGTTGGTCATGGAGCTTGCTGCACGCAGCGTATCGCCGGGGGGCCCCCGGCCCTCCAGGCTGTCGGATGCAGCGCCTCAGTGATTTCTCGGTCCGCGGTGGGATTCCTACCTCCGAGGCTGGCGGTGTCTCGGATCCGGTTCCCGACTCTCTGCGGCGCGCATTTCGGCTGTGGGCCTGCACATCACTTTCCGTGGCCTGACACTGTAGGAAAAAGTTTACATGCGCCGAGCAGGACCGTGAACCAGACACGCGGAAGTATTAATCACTGGGCGTTTGAGAAGGATAATCCCCAGAAGTCGGCCTGCACATGGCGGCTCCATTGGTACGGTATGGCAACGGGCCGTGGGGAAGGGTCCCATGTGTCGGTACATCGCCCAAGCATTGGGCGAGCAGTTGACTGCGAGGAGGGGCAGCTATGCAACGGGTTTTGCTCATGACAGCCATCTTGTGTGGCGTGGTGTGGTTGGTCGCTGCCGGAGTGTGCGCCGCAGGTCTCTGGTACATCCAGACGGTGGACAGCGCCGGCAACGTCGGCGCGTACACTTCCCTGGCGCTCGACGGCAGCGGCTATCCCCACATAAGCTACGTTGACTGGGACAACGGCCACCTCAAGTACGCCGCCTGGAACGGCACCAGTTGGGACATCCAGACAGTGGACGGCACCGCCGACGTCGGCTACGGCACCGCCCTGGCCCTGGACGCCAGCGGCTATGCGCACATAAGCTACCACGACGTCACCAACCAGGACCTCAAGTATGCCGCGTGGAACGGCAGCGCTTGGTACATCGAGACCGTAGACAGCGCCGGCGACGTAGGCCGGTTCAACTCCCTGGCTTTGGACGCCAGCGGCTATGCGCGCATAAGCTACCAGGACAGGACAAACGGCCACCTCAAGTACGCCGCCCGGGACGGCAGCGGCTGGGACACCCAGACGGTGGACAGCGGGGGCGGCGTGGGCCGGGAGACCTCTCTGGCGCTGGACGCCAGCGGCCATCCGCACATAAGCTACCTCGAGGCGACCAACGCCGACCTCAAGTACGCCGCCTGGGACGGCACCAGTTGGAGCATGCAGACGGTGGACAGCGGGGGGGATGTGGGCGAGCGCAATTCCATGGCATTAGACGCCAGCGGCTATCCGCACATAAGCTACTTCGACGCGACGAACTACGACCTCAAGTACGCCCGCTGGAACGGCATCAGTTGGGACATCCAGGCGGTGGACAGTGCGGGCATCGTCGGCGCGTACACCTCCCTGGCCCTGGACGCCAGCGGCCATCCGCACATAAGCTACCACGACTATCTGAACGAAGACCTCAAATACGCCGCCTGGAGCGGCAGCAGTTGGGACATTGAGACGGTGGACGCCATCGGTCGCATGGGGTTTTACACCTCGCTGGCGCTGGATGCCGATGGCTACGCGCATATCAGCTATTACTACGCCGACATCGGCGACCTCAAGTACGCCACCACGCGGCCCGCGCCACAGGCCTCGCATGAGCTGCCCGCCGCAGGCTACTACATGATCTCCTTTCCGTTGACGCCCACTTCAGCTACGGTGCACGACGTGCTCTGCGACGACTTGGGCGACGGGAACTACTACATGTGGCGCTGGCGAGCGCGCCGCTACTGCTACGAGACGGTACCCACCAGCCCACCGGGATGTCAAAGCACGACGCTGACCATGCGTGAGAGCTATTGGGTGCTGACCGCAGCGGCGGCTCTGCACGTGCGGGGCACCTGGCCGCGCGACGATCAGAGGATCCCGCTGCAGCCGGGGTGGAACATGATCGCGGCGCCCTACGAAGCCACCATGGACAGTCTGCTGGTGGATAACGCTGGCGATGTGCGCGGCCTGGGGGACGCCGAAACTGCCGGCTGGGTCCTAGCGAGGTTCTATTACTCCCACGACGGCACGGGCGACTACAGCACGCTCAGTATCAACCAGACGCCCGAGCATCAGCTATCATTCTGGCACGGCTACTGGGTGCTGGCTGGTGTTGACTGCTCATTGATAGTCCCGGAACCACCCGGTGGGGGCGCGGCGAGCAGCGCAGCGCAGCGCGCTCCTGTGGAGCCGACGTGGGCCTTCGACATCCAGGCCAGCACCGCAGGCGCCACGGACAGCATCACGATAGCTGCGGCCGATACGGCGTCGGACGGCTTCGATGGCTTTGCGCTGGACAAGCCCAAGCCGCCGGCCGCGCCGGGGGAGCGGAGGGTGCGGATGGTGCTGAGAGGCAAAGGCCGGCGGGGAACTCGTGCTTCGCAGCGAAGCCCTGCTTCGCAGAGTAGTAGGGCATCCCCGCCCTACAATAAGGCACCGGGCCGACAGATGCCGTGGAGCTCCGAGTTGGCCATGGAGACAAAGGGCACGGCGCAAGATGTAGCCGAATGGCACTTCACCGTCACCGGCGCCGTGCAAGGCGAGCCAGTGACGCTGAACTGGCCGGAACTGAGCCGACTGCCCAGAGATAGAGTGCCGATCCTGACGGATCGCGACACCGGCAAGCGCACCTTCATGCGAACCCGCGCCCAGTATGAGTTCGCTGTTCCGGGCGACGGCAGCAGCCGCAGCTTCACGGTGACGGTGAAGCCGGCACAGAACGCCGGGGTGCTCATTAGCAGCTTCACGGTGGTGCCGCTCCGAGGCGGCCGCGGAGCGGAGCTATGCTTCAGCCTGTCCGCGGACGCAACCGTTGACATCAGCATACTCAACGTCGCTGGCCGACTTGTCCGCGGCGTGCGGACGGGCCTCGCCGTCGAGGCCGGCGCCCACACGGTGATCTGGGCCGGGCGCTCTGGGAGCGACACGGCGGTGCCGCGCGGCCTGTACCTGTGCGTCCTGAACGCCAAGGCGGCCGACGGCCAGCAGGCGAGGCGGGTGTGCCCGCTGGCCGTGCGGCGGTAGCGTGAGCAAGGCAGCGCCGGGGGCAGAGACTGCGTTGGCGAGGGAAGTGAATGTGCGCAGGAGCTGCAATGCCCGAGCTTCTGGTACGTAGCATGCAGGCCACGGCCGAAGCACTCGGAGCTATTGTCTGGGAGGGACAAGTACGATAGAAGCTGGTTCCGAGCTAAATGTAGCGTTGGGTGGGGTGACTTTAGCCACATACGGCAGGCGTCGGCCCGTCGCGGTAGACGTGGACTGGCTTGCCAGGTCAACGCGGTGGGTTCGATGACGCTCGCCTGAGGGTTGCTCTCTGCCGTGGGCGGATTATGCGGCCGGGGCAGAGGGAGCGATGCTGAGGAGTGACTGCGATGCCAAGGCCTCGAGCGATGAGATTCGTCAAGACCGCCATCGTCTTGCTGGGCTGCGCCGTATGTTGGGCAGCGACACGGCAGCCAGCCGCTGCGGCCCCGAAGATGTCTTTTTGTGCCGCAGGCTGGCAGATTGACGTAGTCGCCGTGCGTGCGCCCAGCTCTGGGCCTGAGCTGTGTCCCCCGCGGCCGGATGTATTGGAGCGCCTTCGTCGCACGGGCCGGCTCGGGGCGCTGATCGCCACGCTGAGGTCTGCACGGGCGCGGGGCCTGGACGCGCCGGTACCTCGTCTGGCCGCCATGCCTCCGACGATGAAGGCGCTCGTGGTGCTCCTGGACTTCTCCGACAATCTCGCCGGACAAATCGCCGGCGCCGACCCTTCGCGGTCTCATTACCAGGAACTACTGGACTCGCTGGGCGCCTACCCCACCGGCAGCATGCGGGATTACTACCTCGAGCAGTCCTACGGCGCCTTCGATTTCGGAAGCGACGTGCCCGACGGTACCGGCGGCGCGATTGCGAGCTGGTATCGTGCGCCCCAGACGTATGCCTATTACGTGGACGGCCAGTACGGGCACGGCACCTACCCACGGAACGTCCAGAAGATGGCGGAGGATGCGGCCGCCCTGGCCGACCCCGACGTTGATTACAGCCAGTATGATGGCGACGGCGATGGGTACGTGGACGCCTTCGCCGTCATCCACGCCGGAGAGGATGCTGCGTTGACGGGCGACCCGAACATGGTGTGGTCGCATAAGTGGGAGATCCCAGGGGGCGGATACCTCAGCGACGAGGGTGTGCGCGTCCGGTACTATATGACTGTGGCGGAAAACTGCACAGTCGCCATTCCGTGCCACGAGTTTGGCCACATTTTCGGATTGCCCGACCTCTACGACACAGACCAGGACAGCCCAGGCATCGGCCACTGGAGCCTGATGTCAGATTGTTGGCTCGGCAATCCGATGGGCTCGCGGCCACCCCACCTGGACATCTGGTGCAAGACGGAACTCGGCTGGGTGACGCCGATACAGCCGACAGAAGACGTCTATGGCGCCTCGCTTCCTCCTATCGAGACCGATCCTGTGGCCTATCGGCTATACGCGAATGGGCAGGACAGCGACGAGTACTGGCTGGTGACGAATCGCCAGAAGCTGGGCTTCGACGACTACCTCCCGGGCGCCGGGCTGCTGATTTGGCACATAGATACGACGGTCCCCAACAACCGCGATCAGGACCATCGGATGGTTGACCTGGAGCAGGCCGACGGATTATATGAGCTCAACGCGGTGCCTGGGAATAGGGGCGATACCGGCGATCCGTGGCCGGGAAGCACGAACAGCCGCAACTTCACCAATAGCACCGTCCCCAATTCGTTGACGTACGACGGGCGGGACGTCTTCGTTCGCGTCGTGAACATCAGCGATTCGGCCGACACGATGACGGCCGATCTGCTGCCGGTGGGCGACGGGTTCGCCGTGCACCAGCTTCCGGCCACCGGCTACTATATGATCTCGTTCCCCATCACCCCGAGCTCACCGACGCCCCACGACTTGCTCTGCGACGATCTGGGCTGCGGCAGCTACTACATGTGGCGGTGGCAAGGCAGCGGGTACGAGACCATACCAACGAGCCCACCCGGATGCCAAAGCACCACGCTCAGCATGCAGGAGAGCTACTGGATCCTGGCTCAGGGAGCCACCATCGGCATGCGCGGAACTCAGGGCATCGCGGATCAGGTGATTCCGCTTCAGTCTGGCTGGAACATGGTGGCTGCATCCCATGAAGCTGCCATGGACAGCCTCCAGGTGGACAACGGCGTCGAAGTGAAGAGCCTGGCAGATGCGCAAGCGGCGAACTGGGTGCTGGCGACCTTCTATGGCTCTCACGACGGCACTGGTAGCTACAGCACGCTGACAATCGACCAGACGCCGCCGGACCGGCTGTGTCTCTGGCACGGCTACTGGGTGCTGGCCGGGATCGATTGCTCGTTGATCGTTCCCGTTGCCCCGCCTGCCCCGCCGACAGCAACTACTGCAGCCGTGAGAGGACTGGCCTGTCCAGCCTGGGCCTTCGACATTCAGGCCAGCAGCGGCAGCTCTGGCGACAGCATCACCATCGCGGCGGCCGACTCAGCCTCAGACGGCTTCGACGGCTTTGCGCTGGATAGGCCCAAGCCGCCGGCAGCGCCCGGGGAAGGTAGGCTGCGGATGGTGCTCAGAGGCAAAGGCCGGCGGGGAAGGGCATCCCCGCCCTACAATAAGGCGCCCGGCCGACAGATGCCCTGGGCGTCTGAGCTGGCCGCGGAAACAAAGGGCACAGCCGAGGACGCAGCCGAGTGGCAGTTCACCGTCACCGGCGGTGTCGAAGGCGAACCGGTCATGCTGACCTGGCCCGAGTTGGGCCGACTGCCAAAGGACCGAGTGGCGATACTGACCGACCGCGACACCGGCAAGCGGACGTTCATGCGCACCCGAGCACGGTATGAGTTCATGGCGCCAGGTGATGGCAGCAGCCGCAGCTTTGCAGTGACGGTGAAGCCTGCGCAGCAGGCCGGGGTGCTCATCAGCAGCTTCTCGGTGGTGCCGTTACGAGGCGGCGGAGCAGAACTGACGTTCAGCCTCTCGGCGGATGCGGCCGTGAGCCTCGAGGTGCTGAACGTTGCCGGCCGCCTTGTCCAGCGGATACGGGGGGGAGTGCCGGCCGAGGCCGGCAGGCACATGGCTGCGTGGAACGGTCGTTCGCTGAGCGGCGCAGCCCTGCCCAATGGCCTTTACCTATGCGTGCTCATGGCCAAGGCGCCCGACGGTCAGCAGGCGCGCGCCGTGCGCCCGATCAGCCTCAGCCGCTGAGCAGCGCGGCTGTCTCAATGACGACCGGGACCTTCGTATCGGCAGAGATGTTCTTACGTGCGCCGACGGGCCCCCGCGTGACCGAATGTTACCTTCGTCCCCGTGCCTCTGATGCGAGGATCGTTTCGACCTGGCTCATCCCTGCCCGTATGGCCGCGTTGTTCGGGTCGATCTTCAGGCCCTCTTCCCACTCCCGCATGGCCTCGTCATACTGCCCGGCATTGGCCAACACGAACCCCAGGTTGTAGCGGCCGAGAATCAGCTCGGGGAAGTACCGGACCTCTTCCCGGAGATGCTGGAGCGCATCGTCCGTCCGGCCCACCATGCTGAGGGCAAGGCCGAGAGTGGTGTTGAGCCCCATGATTCCGGGGTTGCATTCCACCGCCGCCTCCATGTCCCGGATGGCTTCCGGCACCCTTCGGGCGCCCAGCAGAAGTTGGGCCCGTTTGAAGAGGTCAACCGCCGTCACGAGCCTCGCCATCACCGGGGCCGTGCCCGAATCATCGAAGAACTCTCCCGCTTGATTCCCATACAGGCTGAGATCGTACGTGGGCTGATACGCGAGGGAGCGGCCGGGCGGGGCGCTTCCCTCCGAGTGAACGGCGAAGACCCGGTAGAAAGAGTTCTGGAAGGCGGGCGTGAAATGCTTCAACGCTTCTGGGCTGAAGTGGAACAGGTACGCGGCAGAATCTCTCCTGAGCTTCAACGCGTCCGCCATGAACCGATCCGACTCCCCTGATGGGTCGAGGGCGATCTTCGCCTCATACAGGAAGTAGCGAACGTCGTTCTCCAGGCAATACCGGTAGAACCCCTGCTCTGTGCTGTAGATGGACTCGAGATACCCTCGTATCCTCTCCCTCACGTCGCGGTTCTCCACCTTGGACTGGAGGACAACGGGTCTATCCGCGTACGCGAGGATCATGGGGCTGGTTCCGAAGCGAGCCAGGAAACCATCATCCGCTTCGGTGTTATGACGGATCCAGTCTATGACCCCTAGGTTGTTGGGGTGCCAGTTGGGAACCGGCGATGGCTCAGGAGGGAGAAAGCGGTCCATGAAGCCTTTGAAGGCCGTTGGCTGTCTGAAGTGGATGGACTCGTGGAACTCGAACAGAAGGCACAACAGCGCGACGACGATCAGTACGGGGCGCTTCGAGACCATCATCCCACCCGCCACAACGATGAGGAAAAAGACAAAGAGCCCCGTCATCCTCTGCATCAGAAGGAAAACGCCGAGAAACGCCAGCAGGAGGCAGAGCAGAAGCACCCGTTGTCCCCCCCAAGTTCGCCACGGAGTCCCTCTCAACCCGGAAACAGCAGCAATGAGTGCCAGGATGGGGATCGTGCCGTACGTGTAGAGGAAGATCCGCGGGTCCGGGCTTCGCAGGTCCTCGATCCATAGGAGCCTCGCTTCGAAGGAGAGACGGGAGGGATCGTCCGGCTTCACCCCGAGGTTCTGCGCCTTGGCCTTCATGAGCTCCCATACATGGGAATACTCAGCTTCTCCCCCGCGGATGGCGATCGATCCCATTGCCAAAACACTCAACAGAACGAAGACTGCGCAAAGCCGCCCCTTCGGCGACCAGGAGCGACCAATGAGCTGAGTGAGGGGTAGAGCGAAGAGAGCCACGACAGCGGGGAAGAGATAGAACTGTCTCACTCGCAGAGCGGGCGCGATAAACGAAGCGGCCAGCACGGGCAGCAGAAGCCACGGGATGAGCCGGGCGAGTCTGTCGGCCTCGTCCGCCCTCGTGAAATGCAGATAGATCCAGGTCGCGATCAAACACAGGCCAAAGACGATGAAGTAGAAGCGGGTCAGATGCCAGCACGCCAGCGCACTGCCCAAAAGGATGCCCGATAGCAGACAGAGCCCGCGCTCCCGCCGGATGTCCTCGCCCGCTGTCTTAAAGCACGCCAGCAAACTCCACAGGCTGAAGAAGATCAGCGGCAGGCCGAGGTGCTCCCGCCCGTAGGCCCCGATGATCCGCGAATACGTGGCCATGCCCACCGTATACAGCGCTGCCGCGAATACCCCTGCCCACCGGCTATCCCAGAAGCTCACAGAGGCGCCATAGACAGCCAACACACCCAACGAGGTGGTGAAGCATATCGCATATATGAGGAAGACGTGGAAGGGGATGCGTCCACCGAGGCTCCTGTATAGGACGCCGTCCAGGTACTCCATGAAGACGGTGACGTTTTCTCTGACACGAAGGCCTCGGGGGTGCTGGACCTTGGGATCGAAAGCAGGAACAGTCTCGCCCTCAGCCACCATCTTGGCATATCGGTACTGAAAGGCGCTCTCGGTCCAGAAGAGCCCCGTGTCATCGGCAGGATTGTAGTATTCGAGGTTCTTGAAATGATGCGCCCTTATGAGAGAGGCAATAAGAAAAAGGACGATGAGAAGCGAAAAGGCGAACGCCCGACTTTCGCGCAGGCGCACGAGAGGAGCCAGGTACTGCCTCGCGCCCTCGGCGCGCTTCTTCGCGCGCTCTCTTCTCGAACGGGCGTCTTTTCGACGGAGCCTCCGCTCTTTTCTGCTCATTGCTCGATCGCCCGTCGGCCTTGTCGTCGCCCATTTGTCGAGCTTTGACCGGCTTACCTCCCCGCCGCACACCGGGAATCCGCGACGGCCGATGGTACAGCCTCGAGCGCGGCCATTCGCGGCGGGCAGGTTGCTGGGGGAGTACCGGGTAGGCGCCCTCGCAGTACATCGGGACTGGCCGGTGTCGCTAGTGAAGCGTTGCGTCACACGTGCAGGAACACCCCGCCACGCGCCGAAGGGATAGAGCAGTAGGGGGGGCTGCGGATGGCGCTGAAGCCGGATGCGGCCGCCGAGCCTGACAGAGGCACGGGCGCCCGACGGTCAGCAGGCCCGCGCCGTGCGGCCGGTGAGGGCTGGCGCGCTGAGGCGCGGTCAGCCGCCAGCTGGCCACGGCACGGGGCACCGCAGAGCCCTCTCTTCGGAGGAGATGATGTCATGGCCCGGACTGCAATCGTGACGACGGTTCTGTGTGGGCTGTTGTGGCTGGTGGCCTCTGGGGCTTGCGCAGCGGACGCCTGGTACATCCAGACGGTGGACAGCGCCGGCGACGTCGGCTTGTACACCTCCCTGGCCTTGGACGCCAGCGGCTATCCGCGCATAAGCTACCTCGACTTCACCAACCGCGACCTCAACTACGCCGCCTGGAACGGCAGCAGTTGGGACATCCACACCGTGGACAGCGGCGGGGTGGTCGGCACGCACAGCTCCCTGGCTCTGGACGCCAGCGGCTATCCGCACATAAGCTACTACGGCAACGGCAACCTCAAGTACGCCGCCTGGAACGGCAGCAGTTGGGACATCGAGACGGTGGACAGCGCCGGGGCGGACCGCTGGTACACCTCCCTGGCGCTGGATGCCGGCGGCCATCCCCACATAAGCTACTATGACTATGGCAACGAGGACCTCAAGTACGCCGCCTGGAGCGGCACCAGTTGGGACATCCAGACGGTGGACAGCGCCAGCCGCGTCGGGTTGGCCACCTCCCTGGCGCTGGACGCCAGCGGCTATCCGCACATAAGCTACTACGACGACACCAATCACGACGTGAAGTACGCGGCGTGGAACGGGAGCAGTTGGGCGATTGAGACGGTGGACAGCGCCGCCGATGTCGGCGCCCACACCTCCCTGGCCCTGGACGCCAGCGGCTACCCACGCATAAGCTACTTCCACGGCAGCAACCGTGACCTCAAGTACGCCGCCTGGAACGGCAGCAGTTGGGACATCGAGACGGTGGACAGCGCCGGCGACGTCGGCTACTACACCTCCCTGGCGCTGGATGCCAGCGGCTATCCGCATATAAGCTACTATGGCGGCTGGCCCAACCGCGACCTCAAGTACGCCGCCTGGAACGGCAGCAGTTGGGACATGCAGACGGTGGACAGCGCGGGCTATGTCGGCGGGTACACCTCGCTGGCTCTGGATGCCAGCGGCTATCCGCACACAAGCTACTTCGACTACACCAACGAGCGCCTCAAGTACGCCACCACGCGGCCGCCAGCGGAGGCGTCGCATGCGCTGCCGGCGACGGGCTATTACATGATCTCGTTCCCGCTCACGCCGACGCTGGCCACGCCGCACGACCTGCTCTCCGACGACCTGGGCGACGGCAATTACTACATGTGGCGCTGGGAAGCCGGCGGCTACCAGACCATACCGACTAGCCTGCCGGAATCTCAAGCCACCACGCTCAGTGCGCAGCAGGGCTACTGGCTGCTGGCGCAAGCGGCCGCGCTGGACGTGGACGTGGGTGGCACGCTGCCGCACGGGGATCAGTCCATCCCGCTGCAGGCGGGCTGGAACATGGTGGCCGCGCCGTACGAAGCGACGATGGATAGCCTGAAGGTGGACTATAGCAGCGTCGTGCTCAGCCTGGCGGACGCGCAGACCCTCGCTTGGGTGTTGGCGACCTTCTACTACTCCCACGACGCGTCGGGCAGCTACAGCAGGGCGACCATCGGTCAAACGCCCGAGGACGCGTTGTCGTCGTGGTACGGCTATTGGGTACTGCCAGGAGTGGACTGTTCCCTGATCGTCCCGCCGCCAACTGGCGGCGCAGGAGGCACGGCAATCCGGGCAGCACACGCGGCTCGAGCGCAGCCAGCCTGGGCGTTCGACGTTCGGGCGAGGTGCAGGACCTGCGAGGATAGCATCACCATCGCGGCGGCCGACTCGGCGTCAGACGGCTTCGACGGCTTGGCGCTGGATAGGCCGAAGGCCCCGGCGCCCCCCGGCGAGGGGAGGTTGCGGATGGTGCTCAGAGGCAAAGGCCGGCGGGGAAGGGCATCCCCGCCCTACAATAAGGCACCGGGCCGACAGATGCCGTGGGCGTCTGAGTTGGCGATGGAGACAAGGGGCGCCGCGCAAGAGGCCGCCGAATGGGAGCTCACCGTCAGCGGCGGCGTCGAGGGAGAGCCAGTGACGCTGACTTGGCCGGACCTCAGGCGATTGCCGAAGGATCGAGTGGCGACGCTTACCGACCGCGACACGGGCAAGCGCACGTTCATGCGCACGTGCGCGCAGTACGAGTTCGCGGCTCCGGGAGCCGGCGGCAGCCGCAGCTTCGCCGTGACAGTCAAGCCCGTACAGCAGGCTGGAGCGCTCATCAGCAGCTTCTCGGTAGTGCCGCTCCGAGGGGGCCGGGGAGCGGAGATGACGTTCAGCCTCTCGGCGGATGCGGCCGTGAGCCTCGAGGTGCTGAACGTTGCCGGGCGCCTTGTTCAGCGGGTACGGATGGGATTGGAGGCCGAGGCTGGTAGGCACGCGGTCGCTTGGAACGGGCGCTCAGCGAGCGGCACGCCGTTGCCGAACGGGACGTATCTCTGCGTCCTGGAGGCGCGGGCCCCCGACGGGCAGCAGGCGCGCCGCGTGTGCCTGGTCAGACTGGCGCGGTAGGCTGGCGCTGCCGACGAGTGCTCGGCAGGACGTGCGCCCGTCCCGTCACAAGTCCTGCGGCACACAGGCGGCCAATTGCCCACTGAATGTCCAGGTGAGTAGGCGGCGAAGCTGACTCTTTTTCGCTCGTTGGGGGCCTGCAGTGCCAGCTCCTGCCGCGCTGTAGAGTGTCCAAAGTTTTTTTGTGCCGAGGAGGTATTCGCCGGCGGACAGCGAATCATACACCAGTACATACATGGCGTCCGTCGGCCGCGCGCCGCGGGAGAACGTGTGATCAGGAGGTCTCAACCCAAGGTCAGCACCGGGCGAAGCCGCGAGAACGCGGCAGGTCTCGAGCACGTGGCCTTATAGCGTGCGCGACGCGGCCCGGGGGCACGTCGCGCGTGCCGGGCGGCCTTGACCGCGGCGATACACTTATGGCATCATACGTCGGGGGGCAGCCGTGCGCAGGTCGTTATCTGAGCCTGAGAAGATCGGGGAGGGTCCGAAAATGAGGCAGCTTTCTAGGATGGCAGCATTGCTCGTCGGCGTGGCAGTAGTCTGCGTTGTGTCCGGGTGCGGCAGTGGTGGAACGGAGCGGGCACAGGGCATGCATCAGGCGGTGTTCACCTTCGAGATTCAGCCGGGGGACGGCGTCGCGGCAGCCGTGACTCCGCGTGGTCAGACGACTCCGGTGGATGGGGTGAGCCTGAAATGCGCAGAGCCGATAGTCGGGTGGCCGAGTACCGGCGTGCACCGAGTCGCCGACCTCATCCTGGGATGGGTTTCGGTGGTCAATGACAATGCTTTCCCCATCACGAATGTGCAGGCGCGCGTAAGCTCCCTGAGCAGGCCCACTGACTGGGAGCACAACCACCTCGTGTGGAACTACGGCGCAGTTGACGCGGCCACCGAAAGTGCGCCGATTCGATGGATGTTCTGCTGGACAGGCGCTGGCTCTCCAGATCCCGTGGCTGACAGGACCACGTTTCAGGTCACTGTGACATGGTCACCTGGCTCGATGCCAGCGGCGGCGAGCGACTTCAGCCTCGACATAGACATGACCATCAATGCCGCGAGCGAGACGATCACCTGCGGCACCCTGCCAGCGGCGACGGACACGTACGATGCCGGCACAGACGATCCGATAATGGTGCCGCCCCCTCCGACGAACTGGGTGCGCGGCTACTTCCCGCACCCGGAATGGCAGGTCACGATCCTGGGGCAGAAGGCAACCAAGTGGGGGATCGACATGCGGGAGACGCTGCTGACGGGTGGCCAGACGAAGACATGGGACTTCTTCGTGACAACGGATCAGACCGGCGGGAGCATGACGCTCACGTGGAATGCGGCTGGACTGCCTGCTGGACTGTCGGCGCAGGTGATAGACGTGGGCGGCGCTGGTGGGTCGCCGATGGCGGTCATCAGCTCGCCGTTCACGTTCACCACTTGGGGGCTGGACGTATTCCAGGTCGCCGTATCGGCCACGTAGGGGCCAGGTGCAGCACATGAGCGGCAGGCCGTGCGGCGACAGCGAGCAGCAGGAGTCGAGGCTGGGGGACGGGGACGTTGCCACCCGGCGCGACAGCGTGGTGTGCACCGAACTGGACAGCGGCGAGGTCGTATTGCTGGATCTGGACAGCAAGTTCTACTACAGTGCCAATGAGACTGGACGCACGGTGTGGGAACTCATCGATGGGCGGCGGAGCGTCCGTGATGTAGTTACCGGGACGGCGGAAGCGTACGAGGGTGAATCCAAACACATCCAAGACGGCGTCATGCAGTTCTTGCACGACCTGCTGGCAGAGAGCCTGATCGTCGTGCGGCGCGCAGAACGGAGGGACAGCCGGCATGAAGTCGATAGACCGTGACGAGAAGCAGCAGGAGCGGACAGAAGCGGAGAACGAGAAGCGCCCGTTCGTTGCTCCCAAGCTGATCCGGCACGGGTCGCTGACGGAGATCACCCGGCAAGGCGGGAGCCTCATCACGGGCGCGTCGTTCTTCTGAGGTGGCACGGAGCCACATCGTGGCATGCGGTACCGAGACTGAGGCGGGCAGTTGGCCGCCGGGGGCCAAGCGGCAGCACTTCATGGTTGGCCCCGTGCGGGTCCTGGTTGCGACTAATAGTCCCGAATTGGCCGGACTGATTCGGCAGCGGTTCCGACTGCTCAGAGAGCGCCGGACGGCCGAGCGACCCAGCCAGTCACTCAGTATTGACCTCCGAGAGTGTCCTGACGGTTGCGTGCCCGAGGCACGAATGCCCGACAGGACGCTCTTTTCGTGTGTCGAGGAAGTGCGCGGGTGGTACGAGGACGATGTGCTGTGTATGGCGGGTCCGGGCGTGCACATCAGGTCCCGGCCGGCGGAGGGCTGGGCTCACGTGACGATCGGTCGCGCCTGCGTTGAAGCGAAGCCCAGACTGCTCGGCGAGACGCTAGTGCCTTTCCTGCTGTTCGAGCTCCTGCGGCATCGAGGGCTGTACCATCTCCATGGCGCAGCTCTGGTCCGCGGCGACCGCGGCCTGATCATTGCGGGGCCTACGCGCTCCGGGAAGACCACGACTGCAGTGTCTCTCATCCGACGCGGATTCGCATGCGTGGCCGATGACGATTTGTTCGTGCAGGCCGGCGAGGACTCTGTGCGGGTCTACGGTCTGCCGGAGGAGTTCACGCTGGCGCCGACTGCCGCCGAGCTCTTCCCCGAGCTATCGTTCCTGACCGGGCGTCCGCCATGTGGCGACGGAGAGAAGCGGTCCTTTGATCCGCAACAGGTGTACGGCGCGGCGTTCGCGGAGAAGTGTGCGCCGCGCGTGCTTGTCTTCAGCAGCTCGAGCGGCGGCGCGCGCGCTGCGCTCACGCCCTTGTCCTCGGCGGAGGCCTTCGTGCGCGCGGTTCCCCTGAGCCTGCTCATCGCCCTGGACCGCAGCATCGCCGCCGACCATGCTGCGGCGCTCAAGCACCTGGTCGAGGGCTGCGCCTGCTACGCACTCTCAGCGGGCCGGGATCTCCGGCGGGAGCCGTGGCGACTCCTGGAGATGCTCGGGATGGATACGCCGTGAGGAACCCATGATCGAGGGCATTGGCATAGAGCTCACGACGCGCTGCGACCGTTCGTGTCGCCACTGCATGCAGGACCGCGAGCAGGGCCCCCGGGATCTCCCGCGCGAGGTGCTGCGGCATCTGCTTCAGCAGCTCAAGGGATACGGTCGGCCGCACCTGGGCATCACGGGCGGCGAGCCGACGATGCATCCCGAATTCACCGGCGTCATCGAAGACATCGTCGCGGCCGGCTGCTCATACCACCTGGTAACCAACGGGCACCGCTTCGGAGAGCTGTTCAACCATCTCGTTCGATGCTCGGGCGAGCAGCTCGCGAGATTCTGTTTCAGCCTGGAGAGCGCCGACGAGGCGAGCCATGATGCAGTTCGGGGCTCCGGCTCGTTCCGTCAGGTTCTCGGCGCCGTGAGCGTCTGCGCCGCGCGCAACGTGCCATTCACCGTGCAGACGGTCGTCACCACGCGCAGTTTGCCTGAGCTGGAGGCGGTGGCTTCGCTGTGCGCGAAGCTCGGCGCGGCGCGACTATTCTTCGCGCATCCCCTGCACAGCCCCCAGCCGGCCAAGGAAGGTCTGCTGACATCCCCGGCCCAGCGCCTCGAGGCCGAGCGGGAGATCGCCCGCCTGGGCGACATGTTCCGGTTGGACATACAATTGGCGGTCGGGCACTTCTGTCCCTACCCCTTCTACCAGTGCTCGTTCCTGAGCATGCGGCAGCTCTTTGTGAATGCCGACGGGGAGCTCTGCATCTGCTGCCAACTGTCACGGTGCGCCGGGGCGGAGGCTCCTGGTTCCGAGGCAGTTGCCTCACTCGAAGAGAGCTCGCTGGCCCAGGCTCACCGCAAGCTCGCCTCGACAATTGCCCGTTTCACCAAAGACAAGCTGCAGGCGTATGAGGAGGGCGCACTCAACAAAGTCGATCTCTTTCCGTGCTTCTACTGTCAGAAGTACTTCGGCAAAGTGGGATGGCTCCAGCGATACCCGGACAGCCCGTGGCATGAGGCCGAGCCGCTCCGCCCGGCGGCGACAGTCGCCGGCCCCGGTTCCACACTCATTGCCACTGCAGGACCGGCCGCCGCTGCGGAGCCGCAGAGGGTCGCGCCTGGGGAACGCGGACGAAGCCCCGATGACTCCGTCGCAGAATAGCCACGTCTGGCCTGATCCCGCCGCCATGCAGCGCGCTGAGGACGTGTTGCTTGCGGCGGTGTCGTGCGCCGCCGATCCCGATGCTCGAGCCCGTCTCGAAGCTCTCGTGCCCAAGGGCATTGATTGGGCTCTCCTGCTGCGCCTCAGCAAGCGCCACGGCATCGCTCCGTTGCTCGACGCCGCCATCTCGCGCCACGATCTGCGCCGGCACGTGCCCTCGACGGTCGCCGAGGCCCTCAGCGAAGCGGCGAGCACGGCCGCTGCCGCGAGCCTGCTGCGCGACCAAGCCGCAGCCGAATCGGTGCCAGCCCTTGACGCAGGCGGATACCGGCCGATCGTCATTCGTGGGCCAGTGTTGGCCCATGAGTATTACGAGGACGCCTCCCTGCGGCCATCCGCCGACATCGACATACTGGTGCCGCCGGAGCGCTGGCCCGACCTGCTCGACGATGTGCACCGCTGGCAGCACGCGGTCGAATCCGTCGCGTTCCGCGTCTCGGACCGACGATGCGATCTGCCTGCTCACCTTGACCCGGCCCGCCTGAACGATCCGAGCTTCCGCCGCTGGCTCCAGGAGGAGTGCGTTCCCTGGCGCATCGAGACTGCGAGTCCGTGGGGAATACTATTCGAGTTTCACTTCGATCTCTTTCCGCACTGCCCGGACGATGCCGGCGTCCCCGACCTGTGGACGACGGCCGAGCGAGTGTTGCTCCCCGGCACCACGGTGCGCACGCTCGGGCAGCCGGAGCTATTGATCGAGCTGTGCTTTCATGCGATGAAGCACTATGCCTGGCGCGCCCGCCTCATCTGGTTCTGCGACATCGATCGCGTCGTGCGGCGCGATGCAACACGCATTGACTGGGACCGCCTCTTCCAGCGCGCCCACGAACTCGGAGCGCGCACGTCCGTGTTCTACGCGCTGAAGCTGGCGGCGGACCTGCTCGATACGCCGGTGCCGGCGGCGGCTCTCGCATCGGCGCAGCCGTCCGGTATGCGGGCGCGTTTGGTCGCTCGGAGCTGGCCCAAGTATCTGCGTCCACTGCTGCGGCGAGTGCCGCCGGGATGTCCATTCGCGCACCAGTGGGCTGCGGACCCGTGGGGCGCGCTCACCAGCCGGTTCAGTCTCGAGGCGGCCGTGCAGCTCGCCCGGGCCCTCTGGCCGAGTAGAGACTACCTGTACTTGCGGTACGGGGTGAAGGGCGCCCTCAGATCGTATCTCTACCACTTGCGGCATCTGGCCAAGGCCCCGATGGCCGCGGCAGCCGTCCGGCGCGCGCAGGGGTGGTGAATGCCGGCGTGAGCATCTGGCAGAAGCTCGTGTGGATCGCCCAGAGCCGTCGGCTCGTGCTGGCGATCAGGATGCTGTCGCTGCTGGTGCGGCTGCCACGCCGGCTGCAGAGGCGGCCATTGACGGGCGTGCTCTCCGCGCTGCGTGTCGCTTCGTCGCTCTCTCCGCGTTACGACACGGACTCAGTGCTGACGTTGGCGCGGGCGCTGGTGGCTCGGCTGCCTCGCACGCGAGCGTCGCCGTGCCTCTACCGGTCGCTGCTCCTGTTCCGCTTCCTCCCCGAGGCGGGCCTCGCGCCCACGATCCATTTCGGCGTCGGCAGCGACGATGGCGCGCTTGTCGCTCATAGCTGGATCAGCGCCAATGGCGAACTCATCGCCGACCTCCCCGACGGTTCGCAGGGCTCCTATCGTGAGCTGTACTGCTTCGCCTCAGCATCTCCGGCCTCCCATCCGTCCCCATAGCGAGGCGATGGGCCGAGCCTCAGAGGCGACTACCCCCGCCGCGTGAAGGTAAGTGCTCGCGAGTGGCTTAATCTACAACTGAGACACGCAACCGAATCGCCAGCGCGCCGGCCAGAACGACCGAGTCTGGCCGCTACATACGAGGTGGGACAATGACCCGCCGAGCGACGGCTCTCAGTGCGGCGTGGATTCTCGCGGTACTGCCGACTGCGACGGCAGCGGACATATGGTCAGAGCGTGAGATCTTCGCTAAAGGCTATCCGCGGGCGTTCTTTTTCCGCGCCTCGGAGGGCCTGGCGCGCTCGAAGCGGTTCCCGTTCGACGCCTGGGAAAAGGGCCTGCTGCCTCTGAACGGCATCATGGGCAAGGTGCTGAACGAGGAGATCCCCGGCACGTCGGACACTAACGTCGCGTTCTTCACTCGCTTCAAGGCCAACCACCCCGAGAAGCTGGTGCTGCTGCACTACAATGGCAACGCGCGGGATCCGAGGGACGCCCCTGGCCCCTACGGGTCGGGGCGCCCCGGCCAAAGGCTCAGGGGCGCATCGCCGGAGTTCTTCGCCGGCCATTGGATATACCACAACGGCTGCGGCATCACCAGCGACCTGCCCGCCGAGGACGGCGAGTCCGTGGTGCACGTGGAAGACCCCAGCCTGTTCAAGGCGAACATGGGCCGCTATGGCGACCGCAATGAAGACATTGGCATCTGCGCTCTCGGACCGGACGGGCGGCCGGACTGGCGCATCGCCGAGCAGCTTGAGCTGATCAGCATCGACCAGGCGGCGCGGACGCTGCGCGTGAAGCGAGGCGCTTTCGGCACGAAGCCGCTGAGCTTCCGCGCCGGAAGGGCCTACATCGCCGCCCACGTCACCGAAGGGCCGTGGGGCAGGCGCTCAAACCTTCTGTGGTTCTACAACTACGCAACGGTATGCCCCAGAGACGCCAAGGGCCGCACCTGCGCCGATGTGCTGCTCGACGACCTGGCCCAACGCTTCCTGCCGGGCGGCGCGGCCCTGACCCCTCCGGGGCGGGCCGACCCGACCGCAGAGCCAGGGGCGCTCCAGAACTTCGACGGCCTCGAGTTCGACGTGATGTCCTTCGACCGCTCGCCCAAGAGCGGACGTATCGGGCTGCGGGCCATGGACTGTGACGCGGACGGACGGGCGGACGGCGGGATCATCGATGGGGTGAACGTCTATGGTATCGGCGTCTACGAGTTCTGCCGCCGCCTGCGGGAGCGCCTGGGCAGCGAGAAGCTCATCCTCGCCGACGGCGCCGGCGCACGGCATCAGAGAGGCTTCGGCGTTCTCAATGGCATCGAAAGCGAGGGTTGGCCGCACCTCTCCGACTGGGAGATCGTGGACTGGTCCGGAGGACTGAACCGCCACAACTTCTGGCGCGAGAACGCCCACCCGCCGGCGTTCAGCTACGTCAACCACAAGTTCATCCAGAAAGGGAAGCCGGTGCGCGTGCCTCCGAGTATCTCCCGCCTCGTCCTGGCGGCCTGCCATTTCACCGACTCGGCCGTCACCTACTCGCTGCAGCCGCCGAAAGACGAAGGGGAGCTGATCGGCATCTATGACGAATTGAGGCTGGGCACGGAGGGCAAGACCAACTGGCTCGGGATGCCAGTGGGAGAGCCGCGCCGGCTCGGCTTCGAGTCGCCCGATCTGCTCGGGGGTGAGGGGGCGAAGGTCGCCCAGGCGTTCGCGAAGAGGTGGACGTCCGAGAACGCCGCCGTCTCCATGCGGGACGAGCCGCGCGCGCTCCGGCTCGTCGCGAAGCAGTCGGCCGAGGGCCCTCTCCGCTTCGCCCTGCGCGGCGTGGACGTGCCGGATGGAGACGTGCTTCTGCGCCTGCGCATCCGCGCCGACGGCATGGCCGCGTATCCGGAGGGGATTGCTCGGCTCGTGTGGGTAGCGTGTCACAGCGCCGGAGAGCTCATCAAGCCGAGAATCCCGCTCACCGGCATGGCCATTCGCGGCGGCCCGGAACGGCCGATCGATCCGGCGACCGGCGCCGTGGCGCGATACCAGGAGCGCGGCACTATCGGCGGCGAGTCGCACCGCTCCTACGTCGTGCATCCGCCGTACAAAGGCGCCACGGGCTACGCCTTCTGGGAGACCGAGCTGACGTTGCCGCCCGCCGACTGCCAACTGGAGTTCCATACGGGCCTCAGCGACACGGCCCGGGCGACGAGCGACGGCGTCACCTTCAAGATATTGCTGGGCGATAGGGACGCCGAGCATGAGGTGTTCAATCGACACCACCAGGAGCGGGCCTGGCGGGCGCACAGTGTGGACATCAGCCGGTGGAAGGCAAAGACGGTGCGCCTGCGGTTCGTATCCGATGTCGGCCCGAAGGATAATCCCACCGCGGATCAGAGCTACTGGGGTGACGTGATGGTAGTCCGGGCGGATCGCAACACGCGGCCACGCGTGAGCTTGCCATACACGCCCATACGGATCATGACGTGGGCCGGTTCGCGCTGGTTTGACGCCAGCTTCTACTTCCGCGATCGCGGCCCGGACACCGTGGACCTGGAATTCGAGGTCGAAGGAATCGAGCCAGTGGACATCGCCGACATGTCGCTCCACGCCGACGCCGATGCCATCTGTCGCGAGTACGAGCATGGAGCGGTGCTTGCCAACCCGTCGATGCATCAGTACACGTTCGATATGGCAGAGCTCTTCCCGGGCCAGCGCTTCCGACGCCTGAAAGGATCGCCGAAGCAAGATCCGAACACGAACGATGGCTCACCTGTCGGCACTAGCATCACGCTTGGCCCACGCGACGCCATCTTCTTGGTCAAGGAGTAGGCCTGGGCGGCCGCTTGAATCCGCAGCGTTCCGCGGCCGATGCTGTGCAGAAGGAGGATGACGCCTATTGAAGCTCGTGATTGCCGTGGTCAACCAACAGGACTCCCGGCGCCTCCACGACGCGCTCGTCGAGAGCGGCTTTCGCTTCACTGAGATCGCCAGCACGGGAGGCTTCCTGCGACAGGGCAACGTGACGCTGCTTACCGGGGTGGCTGATGACGAGGTCGAAACGGTCTTGGAACTGATACGCCAACACTGCCAGACGAGGGAGCGGGCGGTCGATGTGACGCCGCCGGACACGCGCGTGTACGCTCACCCTGTGGGACAGGCGTTGACGGTCCCCGCAGGCGGGGCGCAAGTCTTCATACTCAACATCGAACAGGTCATCCACGTGTAGTCTCATCCTCCGTGCCATCGGCCGCATTCAGTTGCGTCCTGTATGAGCAATTGCGCTGGTCGTGTGCCTTGATCGGCCGGCACGCCATCGCCACGTTCGTCACAATGTTCAGGCTCAGTCATGCCAACACCAGAGCAGTATCGCGAGCTGCCTCGGCTGGACGCACTGCGCGGAATGCGACTGTGGAAGGTGCGCGGCGCATTCGCAGCGGTGTATTGGTCCATCACTGAGGGCGCCTACCGCACCGGCTACGCCCTGCACTTGGGCGCATCGAACGCACTCATTGGCGTCCTGTCTGCCGTGGCCTCGTGGGCGCATGTTCTCCAAATGGTCTCGCCCCTCATTATCGAGCGGCTGAGCCGCCGGAAGTCGTTGTGCATTGGCGCCTTCGCTGTTAGCTACTGCATGTGGGTGCCCATCGCTTTCATTCCCTTCGTCATCCCTGCCGAGTTGCGCCTCTGGGCAATGATCATACTCATTGGCCTCTCTGCGGCTGCCCTGGCCCTGGCCTCGCCAGCCCTCAGCTCGTGGTTCACTGACTTGGTGCCGGCGCACGTGCGGGGGCGGTACGTCGGGCAGCAGCACACCATTATCGGCGCCGTGGGGCTGGCCGCGTCATTGGCTGCCGGGCGTTACATGGACATGTTTCCGTCAGAGCGCGAGCAGACCGGCTTCGTTTCGCTGTTCATCATTGCCGTAGCCTTTTCTCTGGGGGCCGTCGCGGTCTGGGCCTTTGTTCCCGAGCCACCCATGCACCGGAGCGAACGCGTTCAGGTGGCGACGTTTCTCTCTCTTCCCTTTCGGCACGCCAACTTCCGCAGCCTCATGTTGTTCGCGGCTGCACGCGCGCTGGCAGTCATGATCGCCGGGCCATTCTTCGCGGTGTATATGCTGAAGTCGCTGGGAATCCCGTACACGCAGATTGCCATCTTCTCGGCGATAACGACGGTGTCCATGATAGCGGCCAATCCAATGTGGGGCTACCTATCCGACAAGTTCGGCCACAAGCCCATTCTCCGCATCACCAGTTTCGGCATATCCCTGGTACCCTTGGCATGGGTCTTCGTCACGAGGAGCAACTACTGGATCACGCTTTCTGTGATCCAGGTGTGGGCCGGGACGATCAGCGCTGGCCTCATCCTGTCGCAGTACAACCTCATGTTGAAAACGGCGCCCGTGCAGAGCCGCTCCGTCTACATCGGTTGCTACTCGGCCTTGGCCAGCGCTGCCGCCGCCTTGGGCGCGATGCTCGGTGGCGCCTTGGCCCACGCGTTCGCCACTCTGGGCAGTTTGCGCTGGTTCGGCTATCCCATTTCCAGCGTCCAGTGCGTCTTCCTGATCTCGGGGCTGTGCCGGTTCGCAACGCTGCCGCTCCTGGCGTGGGTGAGGGAGGAGGAAGAGGTTGCTGCCAGCGTGGTCATTCGGCAGGTGAGGAGCGGCAGGCCCCTGATGACCTTCTGGAATCTGCTCCGCATGGCCCGTTCGTCGGACCCGGCGCGCAAGGCTGAGGCGGCGGAGGCGCTGGGAAGCACCCGGAGCATGCTGGCGGTGGACGAGTTGATCGGGCTCCTCGACGATAGCGACCGGGACGTGCGCCGACGGGCTGCCAGAGCGTTGGGCGAGATCGGGGATGTGCGGGGGGTGGAGCCTCTCATTGAAAAGGCGCGTGACCCGTTGGCAGACGTGGGGGAGGAGGCTGTGGAGGCCCTGGGTAAGATCTCGACCCCGCAGAGCCTGACGGTCTTGCTGGCATTGCTTGACGACGGGCGCCCGTCGGTGCGCAAGAGCGCCATCCTGGCCCTCGGCACCATGGGCAGCCCTGAGGCGCAGCGACGCGTGGAGCAACTGTTGGATAGCGAGCGCGACCCCGCCGTCTTCCTGGCGACGATGCACGCCCTCAGCAGACTCGGGAGCAAACGGGCGTTGCACCGCCTGCGCACGGTACTGCGCAGGAGCAGTTCCGGCCTTGTCCGGAAACAGGTGGCCAATTATATGGGGACTCTGTTGGGGCGACCGGGACAGTTCTACCCCTTGCTCCAGGCCCAAGAGATGCGGCAACAGGAGTTGGTCGCCCGTGTTCTAGCGCGCGCTCGACGGCGGCTGCGGACTCGGATCCCGGGCGTCGCTCAGGACCGGCGATACTTTCGGCGTCGCCTGGACGCAGCCCTGACACATTTCACAAAGGGCGACTACGGCCATGCCATTGCGTGCATGCGCCAGGCCGCGTCGCAAGCCATGCGGAGACTGGCTGCCAGCAAAGAGGTCGGCCCGCTGTTCGCCCGACGGTACCGAGTAGGACTCGGCGACATTACGATCAAACAACGCGTTGGCTTGGTCCTGCAGACGAGCGACCGCCTCCGGACCAACTTCGGCTTCCTCTCCGGCCTGCAGCATGAGAGCCGCCGCCGCGAGCTGCACTTGGAGGAGGCGCTGCTGGGGGTGTTTGCCTTTGGACAATTCGTGGACGAGTTGCGCCGGCTGGCTCGCGAGTCGGAGGCAGCCCTCGAAGGGGTTGATAGGTACCGGGGCGATGGGAGCGAATATGTGTGAACATGAGGGTGTGTTCGGACTTAGATGATGCGGATTGGCAGGACACGGGCGCCCGCCGGGCGAGGGCGCGACGCTTCTGGCAGGCGGGTATTTCGATGAGCCCATCCAGCCGGCGCGCGGCGGGGAGGCACCGTCCAGATTCAGGTGCCTCCGGGGCTGCTGGCCGTGGTGGCACTGTGGGTGCAGAGGACCGAAGGTCCTCACTGTACCTCGGCTCGCCGAGGTGGCACCACCTCAGCCTCAGGCCGCGCTATCAGCAGAGCTTTCCTATAGCTTGGACTAAGCGCCCCTCCGGGGCGACACGATCGGGTCGGTCGCGCAGGCAACAAGAATGCAGGCAGGGATGCCTGCGGTCCCGGGGAGCGCAGGCTTCGAGCCTGCACCTGGCCCGCATCGCCGACCCGGACAGCCGTTTCGAGGCGGAGCATTACAAGTGGGAGAGGTCACAGATTGCGGCACGCCCGAGATAATCGGCCGACCGTGAGCGTCGCGACGGAGGAGGAAGCACCGTAGTTGGCCAACAAGGTGCAGCGGATCGGTGCATCTTCTCATTGTGTGGCTGCGCTGCCAGGCGCGCACGGCCGAACTGGCCGGGTGACGATCGTGCTTATCCTTCTTGTCGGTCTAGGAGCAATGATTCTTATGCAAGATACGACTGCGGCTGACGAGCTACGTGCATTCGTGTGGGAGGAGTGCGGCATGCCGACGGAGCGCTGTCCGCTCAATGTGCGCGTCGTCGGACGGATGGAGTTCGACGACTTCGTGATCGAGAAGCTCGTCTACGATGCCGAGCCATTCTCATCGGTGCCGGCCCATTTGTACTTGCCGCGTGATGTGCAAGGGCCGATCCCTGCCATCATCATGGCGCACGGGCACGGCGGCTCAAAGAGCGTGTTCTTCAACCAATACGCCGGCCAGCTCTACGCGAAGGCAGGCCTGGCCGTTCTTTCCACCGACCCGCTCGGCGAAGAGGAGCGCGACCCGGACGGGCGCATCGGCACCCGCGGGCACGACCGCATTTCCGAGCAGGCGCAGGAGCTCGGACGGCCCGTGCTGGGCAAGATGGTGTGGGACTTGATCCGGGGGATTGACTACCTTGAGACGCGCCCGGAGATCGACCAGGCACATATCGGCGTCGCCGGGCATTCGCTTGGGGCCATCGTCGGCGCATACCTGGCGGCGCTGGACGAGCGCATCGAGGTGGCCATCCTCGCTGCCATGTATTTCGTCCCACCCCGGACGCAGAAGTTCTGCACTCGTGGGATGTACGAGCTGATCGAGGACCGCGTTGATTACCCCATCCTGCTGGCCCTCGCGGCCGGCCGCTGCGCCACCATGATTCCCGTCGGGGATGACGACGCGGTCTGCGGCGGGCGAGAGGTGTACGAACAGGGGTTCACCGAGGCATTCCGGCGCGCATCTGAGCTGTTCGACGAGGCCGGCGCCGCGGACGGCATCGCGAAGCACGTGTATGCGGGTGCCGGTCACCGGCCCTACTTCCTGACCACCGAGGCGCTGCTCTGGTTGCAGGAACACATCGGGCTGCCACGCATGAGTGCCGAGCAGGTGCGCGCGCTGCCGCTCATTCGGATGTCAGCCTGGGCGCGGACGAATGGCGTGGCCTTCGAGCGGCTGTATGGCACGGATGAGCACTACGCCGGGCTGGAAGTGCCGGATGTTGGCGTGCGCTTCCTGCCGCCCAGCGAACTCGCGTGTCTGTCGCCCGACGAGCGGCGCCAGTGGGCGTTTACGATGTCGCGATGGCTGGGACGCATAGCAAAGGCGAACGCAGAAGCGCAGGACAATAAGCCTCCGAGCAACCGCTTGGACTGACTCGCAATGTCTGAAGCGGGCGAAATCCCAACCAGGTGCTGCTCTGCCTCTTCGGGAGCCACGAACGACCATGCAGCCGTTCTGCTTCGACTTCGGCGATCGCTATTTGGACTTCGGCCAGTGGCGATTGGCGTTTCGCGTCTACACGGAGCTCAACGCTTACACGCCCGCGCCGGACGCAATTCGCGTGGCTCAGGAGGGCGCCCGGACGGTCGTGACCGCCGACAGCTTCGCCTGGGCCGGTCTGCAGAAGCGCACGCGCGGCGCGTTCCGAGCCGAGGTCCTGCGCCAGGGCGATGAGCTCACCTGGAGCATTCGGGCCTCCCTCCCCGAACGGATCAAGGGCACGACCACGTACGTTCGCGGGATCCTGAATGGCGACGTCGCGCTTCGGGATTTCTCCTTCGCACCGCTCGCCAATGGCCGCCACGACCTGCTGCAGTATCCCACGCGGCTGCGAGTGCCCGTGTACTTCATACGCCACGGGCAGGACGGGTACACCTTCGCGCTCAGCGAGGACAACGAGGTGCGCGGCAAGTCCTTTGCCGTGCAGGAGGACACTGGCGGCATCTTGCTTGAGCTTCACCACCACGAGGACGCCAGAAAATGGAGCATCGAACACGAATCGCCGCGCTGGCAGTTGGGCAAGACGAGCGATCCGCCGGCGATACTCTCCCGGCGGATGCGGATGATGGAGAGCGAGTGGGGACTGAAGCCGTGGGAGGAGCGGCCGGACGTGCCGGAGTGGGCGAGACGGATTTGCCTCGTCCTGAATCTGCACGGCACACACTGGACGGGCTTCATCTTCAACCACTACGCGCGACAGTTGAACATCATCCGCCATGTCTGCGAGCGCATTGACGGCCGGCACGTGCTGGCGTTTCTGCCGGCATGGGACGGCCGCTACAACTACAACTGGCCCCGGTACGAGCCCGACCCGGACATGGGAGGCGAGGACGGCCTGAAACGCCTGGTCGCGGGCGCGCACGAGCTGGGCGTGCACGTGATCCCGATGATCGGCGCGCAGTCGGCCAACCGCGCCTTCCTACCGCCGGCTCTCCATGACGCGGCCTTCCAGGATGCGTACGGCAATACATACGTGAAGCCCGTTGAGTGGGATAAGGACCGGATGCCCGATACGTATCGGGTGAACGCCAGCCTCGGACACCCGGGCTTCCGCAGCTTTCTCTTCGGCAAGATCCGCGGCCTCAAGCAGCGTTTCGATTTCGACGGAATATTCCTCGACATCAACCAGGCATTTCACAACGATCCGCGCTTCCACATCACCGAGGGGCACCTTGACCTGGCGCGGCGTCTGTACGAGCGTTTCGAGGACTTCCTCGTATTCGGCGAGACCTGGTACGACGGCATCATGCCGGCCTACCCGCTCGTCCACATTGGCGCCCTCGAGCGATGGAACAACATCTTCGAGAAGTATTGCCGGGTGACGTACCACCTCAATCATCCCGCGCCGGGCCGCGGCAGCACGGGGGTGTACGAATCGGGCTTCGGGGTGCCGTTCGTTCCCGATCCCCAGCACGACATCATCCCGGCAATCGCCTTCGTCGAAGACACGCTCGACGACCACAAGGACTACATTGACGAAGTGATCGAGGTGGCCCGGCAGTACGGGAGGCGGAAGGGTATCCTGTAGCAGAGCGCCCGTTGGCAACGGCCACTCCCACACACAGAGGTGAGCACCGTGCAAAAGAAGCGACTCGGGAAAACCGACCTCATGGTCAGCATCATCGGCTTCGGAGGCATCAAGCTGCCGCAAGTGTCGCCGGACGATGCGGACGAGATCCTGAACTTGGCTATCGACAAGGGCATCAACTTCGTGGATACGGCCAAAGGCTACGGCGACAGCGAGGAGAAGATCGGCCGGGCGTTGAGCGGCCGCCGCGGCGAGGTCTACATCGCCACGAAGACGATGTCCAACACCCGCGACGAGGCCTGGGCGGACCTCGAGGACAGCCTGCGGAAGCTGCAGACCGACTACATCGACCTATACCAATTCCACAATCTGCGCATGGAGCCCCAGTACGAGCAGTGCATGGGGGCCGACGGCTTCATGGCGGCCATGGAGCAAGCCAGGGAGCAGGGACTCGTGCGCCACATCGGCTTCAGCTCGCACCGGTACCACGAGACGATGAAGCAGGCGATCCTCTCCGGGCGGTTCGAGACGGCCATGCTCGCGTACAACATCCTCAACGACGAGATGGTGGACGACGAGGTGCTGCCCCTCGCGGCGGAGCACGACATCGGCGTCATCATCATGAAGCCACTGGCCGGCGGGGCTCTCGCGCAGCCGCCGGCCGATATTGGCGAGCAGACAGGCTTTGTCATCACCGCGGCAGATGGCCTGCGCTTCGTTCTGGCCAACGAGTATGTGACACTGGCAATCCCCGGCATGCAGAGGCGAGAGGAAGTCATCGAGAACGTCCGGACCGCGGAGACGTTCGACGCGCTGACCGAGCAGCGAAAGCAGGAGCTGGTGCAGGCTGCCGAGGCGCTCGGCCAGGACTTCTGCCGCATGTGCTGGTACTGCATGCCCTGCGAGCAGGGGATCAAGGTGCCCGTTATCCTGCGGCATCTGGGCTATGCCAAGCGTTTCCCGGGGCTGCTCGAGTGGGCGCGGGGGCGGTACGGTATGGTGGAAGTGAAGGCGGACGAGTGCGACGAGTGCGGCCAGTGTGAGGAGAAGTGCCCGTACGAGCTGTCGGTACGGGAGATGCTGGCCGAGGCGCATGAGATGCTCACAACGTAGAAGGGCAGTGGTTGCCGGCCGCGCCATGGCGTCCGCGTTCCTCGTGGTCGTGCTGCATGTACACAGACGAACCGTATGAGAATGAGCCCTGTTGCGGGTATGATCGAGCAAGTCGCAGTCGAGGGAGGAGCCCCATGAGGAGCACCTGGTTGCTCGCGCAGGCTTTACGGCTGGTTGCTGTATCTGCACTGGCTGGGTCGATCCTGGTCGTGTACGCGCTCACGCCACTGAAACGCTACATGCTCCCCGACGCCCATCTAGGCCTGGAGACCTCGCTATGAGTAACCAACAATCCACAACGATGCCGTCGCAGCAGGCGTCGCTCCTCGGGGAATACGACGTGGTGGTCTGTGGCGCCGGCCCGGCCGGCATAGGCGCCGCGATCGCCGCCGCCCGGGGCGGCGCGCGCACGCTCCTCGTAGAGCGCCTCTCGTACGTCGGCGGCCTCGGCACCCACACGCGCATCTACTGCTGGTGCGACACGCAGGGCGGCCCGATCTTCGACGAGCTCGAAGAGCGCATCGGGCGGCTCGGCAAAGCCAGGCGCTGGTTCGATGCCGAGCGACACATCTACGAGAGAGGGCGGGTCGTCCTTCACGGCGAGACCCTCAAGGCCGTGGCGCTCCGCATGATCCGCGAGGCCGGAGCGGACCTGCTCTTCGGCACCACGGTGACGGGCTCGCCGATGACTGACGACACGGTCGTCGGCGTATTCGCTGCAAACAAGGGTGGGCTTTCCCTCATCAAGGCGCAGGTAGTCATCGACGCCACCGCCGACGCCGACCTCGCTGCGAGCGCCGGAGCAGAATTCCTCAAGGGCGACTCGGAAGACGGTCGCCTCCAGCACGGCAACTTCATGTTCGACCTGGGCAACGTGGATACTGAGAGGGCCAGGCGCCAGATGCCTCCCGAGGACCGCCTCCTGGAGCTCATCGCCGATGCCCACAAGAGCGGCAAACTCCGCGCCCCCCGGGGCGCTTTCCGCCCTCACGCGGCGAACTTCCCGTACCACCTGCCGGAGCACACCCTCGTACTGAACTACTGGGAGCTCGAGGGCATCGATGGCTCCGACGCCCTCGCCGTCAGCGACCTTCTGACCGAATGCCAGCTCATCGCCCTCGAGGTCGTCGAATTCTGCCGCGAGCATTTGCCCGGGTACGAGAGCTGCGAGATCGCCCGCTTCTGGGATGTGCTGAGTGCGCGGGAATCCCGCCGGATAGTCGGACAGTACACTGTGACCCGCGACGACGTCCTCGCCGGACGCAAGTTCGACGACGGCATCGCCCAGGCGTGCTTCTTCATCGACTTCCACGACTCTCCCCCGGGCATCACCGTCCCGTACGACCTCGAGTTCAAGCGGGCCAACACCCCGCCGCCCGGCGACTGGTACGAGATCCCCTATCGCTGCCTCGTGCCGGCAAAGACCCGCGGCCTCCTCGTCGCCGGCCGCTGCATCTCATCTGATCGCAGCGCTCAGGCATCTCTTCGGGTCATGCCCACCTGCATGTTCACCGGAGAGGCCGCCGGCACCGCGGCCGCAATGGCCATCGCCGACGGCGTGCTGCCTCACGAGGTAGACGGCCGCGAAGTCAGGAAGCAAATCCGCCAGCCCTGACGACCGCGATGGCCGAGATGATCGGAGAGGCCTACGGTCGCGGCGGGGTCGCCGCCAGAATCAGGGTTGGCGAGTGCGAGTAGTCGCATGATGGCAATCGCAACGATCAACCGATGGAGCAGGACTGCCCCTCCGTGCCCTCTCCTCGCGCCCGGAGCTTGCGTTGCAGATTGGCCACTACTGGAACGTGCGTTCAGTGGCCTTCTCCCCGGACGGCAGGAGCGTGGCGAGCGGGAGCGCTGACTATACCGTCAAGCTCTGGGACGTCGCGACGGGGGCGGTGAAGCGGACGCTGGCGGGGCACACGCACCGTGTGACGTCGGTGGCCTTCTCGCCCGACGGTGAGACGGTAGCGAGCGCGAGCTACGATAAGACAGTCAGGCTGTGGGACGCGGCGACGGGGAAGCTGAAGCGGACGCTGGCGGGGCACACCGACTTTGTGTTATCGGTCGCCTTCTCGCCCGACGGTGAGACGGTAGCGAGCGGGGGTGTTGATGGGACGCTCAGACTGTGGGATGCGCACAGTGGTCGGCGGCTTGCAGCGCTGATGGTGGTGCCGGCAGGCGAGCAGGAGGGCATCTCAACCGAGTGGCTGGCGGTGGCCGAGGAGGGCTACTACGACGGCTCTGCCGGGGGCGGGCGGTTCATCCGCTGGCGCGTTGGCAATGACCTGTTTCCGGTGGAGGCCTACGAGGCGGTCTTTCATCGGCCTGACCTGGTGCGGAAGGCACTGGCGGGCGAGGCGGTGCCGTCGGCTGGGCGCGACGCGGGAATGGCACGACGAGTTGACAACTGACGACTGTCAACTGCCAACTGGGGTGGCGGCGCCATGGCGCGTTCGCTCGATGACGAACTCCTGCTGCTCGGGCGACAGAGCCACGAACTGCGTGCTGAAGCCGAATAGGCGGACCATGAAGCCCTGGTAGCGCTCCGGCTCCTGCTGCGCGGCATGCAGCGTCGCCTCGTCGTACACGTTGAGCCCTATCTCCATGCCGCCGGCATCGAAGAAGCCCCGGATGAGCGCGGCGAGCTTGTTGGCGCCCCCGTCGCCACTGACTGCCGTCGGGTGAAGATCGAGGATATAGGAGACGCCGCCGGGCGTATCGCTGAAGTCTATCTTCGCCACCGAGCTCGCCGATGCCGTCGCGCCGCGCCGGTCGGCGCCGTGCGTGGGATTGCAGCTCGTCGTGAGCGCCTGGCCCGCTCGGCGGCCGTCGGCCGACGCGCCGGTGCGAGGGCCCACATTGTAGAGCGAAGCGGATGAGGTGGTGAATATCAGCGGCAGAAACGGGCCGCCCTCCGCCGTCCGGTATTTCGCCACCTCGCGGCAGTAGAACGCGACCTCCTCGGCGGCAATCTGGTCCACGTAGTCATCATCGTTGCCGAACTTCGGCGCCTCATTAAGCAGCATCTGCCGCATGGGTTCGGCGCCCTCGAAGTCCGACCTCAGGGCCTCCCGAAGCTCGTCGAGCGAGAGCCGTTTCCGCGCGAAAACGAGCAGCTTGATGGCGGCGAGGGAGTCGGCGATGTTGGCTATGCCCAGCAGGTTGACGCCCGCCGGGTTGTACTTCGCCCCGCCGTCCATGATGTCGCGGCCGGACTTGAGGCAGCCCTCCGTGATGGCCGACCGGAAGGGGAACGGGAACACCTTTGCCTGGATTCGCTGCGCGCGCACGGTGTCGCGCATCGCCAGGCGAATGAAGTGCCGCGCCTGGGCGCAGTAGGCGGCGTGGAGCGCCTCATAGGTGTCGAAGCTCTCACCCGTCCGCGGCCCGATCTGCTCGCCGCTCATCTGGCAGCGGCCGTCGTTCAGCGCGAGCTCCAGGCACTTGGAGAGATTGATCTTGTTGCACATGGTGCGCGAGTTGCACTGCCCCGGCAGCGTCAGCTCAACGCAGCCGATGACGCCGTAGTTGCGGGCGTCCTCGAGAGCGATGCCCCTCTTGGTGAGCGCCTCGATGACGACCTCGTCGTTCCAGAGGTCGGGCCGCCCGAGGCCCAGCCTCGCCACCGCCGCGGCGCGGCGCAGAAACGCCTTCGGTGTTCCCTGATGCACGCGCACGCCCACGTCGCGTGGCGTGCGGCAGCGCTCGGTCGCCTCGAGGCAGATGTGCGACAGCTCGTTGGTGCCATCGGTGCCGTCGGGCCGCACTCCGCCGATGGTCAGGTATTGGAAGTCGAAGGTCTTGTAGCACTTGAGCCACAGCTCTTCAATCAGCTCGAGCGCTTCGGCGTAGGTCAGTCGGCCCTCGGCCACGTCGCGCTGGTAATACGGCCACATGTATTGGTCGAAGCGACCGAAGGACTGGGCGCTGCCATTTGCCTCGGCCTCATCGGCGAGGTGCACGAACCACACGCACTGGAGCGCCTCGCGGAACGTGCGCGGCGGGTGACGCGGCACGCGGCGGCAGATGGCGGCCATCTGCTCCAGCTCACGCCGCAGCTCGACATTGGGCTGCTCCGCCGCCACCCGCTCCGCCTCGTGGGCATGACGCTCGGCGTAGCGGATCAGGGCTGCGCAGCAGATGGCGACGGCTTCGTAGAAGGCGCGTGCACGGGTTGGCAAGCAACCCGTGGCACCCGGTGACTGCAGACGCTCGCGCGCCTCGTTGGCGATGGCCTCGAGGCCTCGCTTGAGCGCTATGTGGAATCCCGGGCACGTGTGGCAGAAATCCAGCCCACTCCCCAGGAATACGGCGGCGCGCATTGCCCGGCGGTCCTCGTCCGTGCGCAGTGGGTTGAGGTGTTGCCAAGGACCGGTGTAGGACTCGCGCCAGTAGCTGAAAAGCTCGCGAATGTCGTCCGGCGGCGCTTCCGCCGCATCCAGCGCGCCGCCAGAGAACTCCGGCCCCGAGAGCTGGTTGGCCCACTTGTACTGCTCGTGCATCCCCCGGTGCACCGCGAAGCGCCGCTTCGCTCGGCCTACCATGCGCTCGTCGGGGTCGATGCGGATCGTCTCGGTGTCGAGCGTCCGCTCCAGCGCCCGGGCGCGCCTGATGATTATGGGCGCAGCGTCGTATTCGCGCCACGCCTCCGTCACCGCCCGCCCGCGCTCGGCCGGGTCCTTGTCGTCCGCGAAGCTCAGCGCCCGCTCTTTTAGCCGCTCCAGCCGCGGAGACAGGAGCGACTCTTCCGTCCGCGCCTCGGCGCGCTCCACAGATTCCCCGATCGCCGTGTGTGCCATCACATGCCCCCGGAAACGCTGTTTGGTGGCCAACTAGTACACCGACCGTCGGCCGGTGTCAACTGGACGGCACGGCAGATTGTCTACTCGTACTTCGGCGTGAACGCCAGAACGCGCATTGCCTCCGGCGCTGATGTCTCGCCGGCCAGTATCTTCTGTGCTGCGTCGTGTCTCATTGGGACCAGCTTGGCAGCAACCGCCTGCTCAATCTCGCGCAGATCGGTGTCTTCGCTCAGCATCGTCTGGATCTGTTCATCGAGGGCGAACACCTCGTGGACGGCAATGCGGCTACGATAGCCGGTGTTCCTGCAATTGTCGCAGCCAGATCCTCGCCAGAGCTTCTCCGGCGCCGCTTCGATGCCGGCTTCGCGGAGCCATGCGACCTCTTCCGGGCCGGGTGCGTACTTCTCCTTGCAGTCGTCGCACACCATCCGCACCAGCCTCTGGGCGTGAGCGCCGAGCAGGGAGGCGGCGATGAGGAACCTCTCGACGCCTATGTCCACCAGTCTTCGGATCACGCCAACAGAGTCGTTCGTATGGAGTGTGGTCAGGACGAGGTGGCCGGTCAGGGCGGCCTGTATGGCCATTCGCGCCGTTTCCAGGTCGCGGATCTCGCCGCACATGATGATGTCCGGGTCCTGCCTCATGCAGTGGCGCATCGCCGTCGGGAAATCGAGCCCCACCTTGCGGTTGAGATGGATCTGCGTGATCCCGTCTATCTGATACTCCACTGGATCTTCGACAGACATCACGTGGCGCTCGCGCTTGTTGAGCATTTGCAGGATTGAGTACAGCGTCGTGGTCTTCCCGCTGCCGGTTGGGCCCGTCACTATGAAGATGCCGCACGGCTTGTGGATCAGCGATTCCAGCTTCTCGCGCGTATCACCGCGCAGCCCGAGCCTGTCGAGGCTGAGGAGCGGCACCACTGTGCGGTCGAGGATTCGCATGACCACGCTTTGTCCGAGCACGGCAGGCATCGTGGATATTCGAATGTCGAGGTCCTTGCCCCCATACCTAGTGTGCAGTCGCCCATCTTGCGGGACATTCCTATCGCTGACGGACATGTCTGCCATTTGCTTGATGCGATCTACGACCGCCAAGTACGTCGAGCGGTCTAGCTTGCGCGTCTCGTGCAGTACCCCGTCAACCCGGTATCGCACCGACACGTGGTCCGACGACCTTTGAATGTGGATGTCGCTTGCGCCCGCCTCGATGGCCCCCTGGACGATCTCGTTGACCAGCTCGATGATGGACGGCTCGCTCGCCCGGTCCACGATCACCAGCACCTTCCGGGCGCCCTCCGCCTCCTTGGCGCACTCGGCGCACTGGGCCAGGTGCTCCTCCACCTGCGCCTTCTTCGGCTCCTCCAGCTCGTCTTTCAGATACGCGGTCAGCAGCTCACGGCAGGTCTCACATTTCATCTCGAATGCCCTCCTCCGGGTGGGCCAGTTTGCGTCTCAGTTTTCCAACGGCGTGTGACATGCGGGACTTCACGGTTCCTTCGGGTATGCCCAGCATCTCGGCAATCTCGGCGTACCGCAGCCCCTCGAAATGGCAGAGGATGAACACGAGTCGGTGCTTCTCCGGGAGTTCATCGATGGCGCGGCGGATGCGAAACAGCTCGTAGCCCCGGATGACCGTGTCCTCGGGAGACGGCGCCTCGTCGGCCATTTGGCGGAGCATTGCCATCGCCCGGGGCCCGAACTGCTCCTGCAGCGACACGATCTGTGGTCGGCGGTTCGTCCGCGCGCGCTGCCCAAGCCAGTGGTTCCGGGCGATCCTGAAAAGGTACGTGGAGAACTTCGCCCGTGGCTCGTACCTCTCCCGGGCCAGCCAGACGCGCAGCAGCACCTCCTGCGCCGCATCCTCGGCCTCCTCCCAGTCCCAGAAGAGGTGGTAGAAGATGCGCCGAAGCCAGCTCTTGTAGCGGTCCACGATGATCCCGTAGGCCTCGGTGTCGCCGCGCTTCGCTCTGGCCATCAACTCGGCGTCGCTGAGCATGAACTCCCTCGCGCGAGGTCCGTCAGCGTGTCAAACAGGATTTCGTGATCCCGGTTCATTCTTCTTTTCCAGTACCTACTTGCGTAATTCCGCAGTAGAGCTGTCGGGCTAGAAAGCCCGACCTACGCGGAGCTGGGTAGCGCCCGGCCCACGCTGCGGCCCCCACCCGCGTAGCCGGGGCATTCTTGCCCCGCCGGGTTTCGTAGACGAACTTACGCAACCAAGTACTAGGCCACCTCTTCCTGGTGGGATTGCCTCCTGCGAGTCGGAAAAAGCACGACCGCCTGACCGATGCAGCCAATACTGTCCCGAGCCGGGAAGGTGAGCGCGGGAGCATCGCTCAATCTATGCGGGCAATACGAGAGGGCGTCGCACCGGAGACGGTTCTATGGCTCTCCCGCCGCCGGCCTGGCCGGTTGAGCAGATGACGTTTCGCCAGCGCTTCCTGGCCACCATGACCTTCGGGCGCCCGGACCGGCTGCCGTTCTGGGAGCCGCTCGGCTACGAGAATTCGACACTCCGCCGCTGGTCGCGCGAGGGCCTTCCGCAGGATGTCAGCATCGAACAGTTCTTCTGGCTCGACCGGGCCGATGTGGTGCCCGTCGATCTTGGCCCCATGCCGCTGCACCGGCCCGGCGACCTACCGGTCGCCACGGCACGTGGCTTCGCTCGGGTCGCGGCCCACTATAGCTGCTACTCACCGGCCCGGTATCCGTGGCACTGGGAGGACTGCAAGCGGTGCTGGGCGGGCCGGGATTATCCGCTCCGGATCGAGCTCGACGGGCCAATGACCTGGCTTGTGCGCTGGCTCGGTCCACGCGCCGGGCATGTCCTGACGCACGAATGCAGCTTTGCAGACGACCTGCTTGACTTCCTGTTAGAGTATCTGACGCTCACGCTTGAGAAAGCCGCGAGCGAGGTCGATGTGGACTACGTGGTGATCCGAGAGTATCCGGGCGAGCCGGCGTTTCGGTCAGCCCTCATGGAGCCGTACGAGAAGCTGTGCTGCTTCTTCCGCGGCCACGGCGTACGGATCGTCATACTGTCCACGCCGGCCAACGTCACTGCCGTCATCCCGGAGCTTCTCGCAGCGGGCATCAACGGTATCATGCCCTGCCACGCAGGCTCGGGCATGGACGCCCTGAGCCTCAGCCAACAGCATTCGAAGCTGCTCATCGTGGGCGGCCTTGATGTGCGCCAACTCGCCCGCCAGCGGCGCCACACCGACCGGGAGGCGCGCATCAAGGTACCGGCCGCGGCCGAACGCGGCGGCTGGATACCGTGCTTTGACGAGCCCATTCCGGCGTCCGTGCCGCTGCGGAACTATGAACGATACTGGCACGTGGCGCGGGAGCTCTTGGCGGGGCGGCAGGAGGCGAATACTGGCGAATGACCGTTGGGGACGTGGAGGCTGCCGCCGGCAAGAAGCGTTTCGGCGCGATCACGGCCTCGCAGGCGGACGGAAGTCTGACGAAGATCCCCGTCTGCGTCGCGGCAGGCGCTCGCGACGGCCCGCTGCTGTACGTGCACGCTGCACAACACGGCATCGAGCTGAACGGCATCGAGGCGCTCCGGCGCGTCATCGCGCGGGTGGATCCGACGCGGCTTGCCGGTACGCTCATCGCCGTCCCCATCGCGAATCCGCTCGCGCTGCGCTTTCGTCGCCACTATCTGACTCAGGAGCCGGGGGAGCCGTATTCGGACGAGCATCCACACAATATGAACCGCGCGTGGCCCGGGGATCCGGAGGGCAATGCCACGCAGCGCCTCGCCCATGCGCTGTGGCACGAGGCGGCATCCAAGGCCGATGTCGTGGTGGACATGCACTGCTGGCCCTGGTGGAGGGCGTCGGCAATCCTGGGGCGCGGCGACCACCAACCGTCCGCTGCGCTTGCGTACGCCTTCGGCCTCGGATTTGTATCGCTCAGCTCCGCGCGTCCGCCGTCACCGGATACGCCGATGAGCCGCATGCTCACACTGGTCGCCAACAGGCGCGGCAAGGCGGCGATCACGGCGGAGCTGCACGGCCAGTGGCGACTGTTCGAGGGCTCGGTGCGGGAGGGCGTGCGAGGCATTGAGAACTGCATGAAGCATCTTGGCATGCTGCCGGGAGAGCCGAAGCCGGCGCCATACTACATTGACATAGCTCGGGAGCCAACGGCCATTATTGATGCCCCCCGCACAGGCGTCTTCGGGCCCTGCGTCGAACCTGGCGCCGAGGCGGCGGCCGGGCAGACGCTGGGAACGCTGCTGGACGCAGAGACCGCCCAGGGCATCGAGATCACCGCCCCCTGCGATGGGACCGTGTATGCCATCGGGGCGATACAAGGCCCTACCGACGTCTCGCTGCCGGCAACTCACGCGCTCGTCGCGGAGGGCGCACAGATCGCCGCGATATATGGCCCGGATAGGCAGCACCACGCTCCGGGCATTGCCACCGCGTCATGAAGCCGCTTAGGATACTCCATACAGGCGATGTTCATCTTGGGACCTCCTCGGCCGCCTTCGGGGAGCGGGCGGCGGCGCATCGCACGCAGCTCGAGCAGACCTTCGCGGGCATCATCGATGCCGCGCTCGAGGAGCAGTGCGACCTGCTGCTCATCAGCGGCGACCTGTTCGACGGGCCGCGTCCGGGACGGCGCCTGGTGCGGTTCGTGCTCGAGCAGCTTACGCGATTGGCCCAGAAGACCCCGCTGACGTATGCATGCCTGCTGCCGGGCACACACGACTGCTTTGGCCCCGGCACGGTGTACGCCGATGCCGCGGTCTGGGCGGAGCTCGACCACGTCAGGGTCTTCACCCCCGAAACGCTGCGGTTCGACTTCCCCGATCTGAGTGTCTCTGTGTACGGCCGGCCATGCCTGTGTGCGGAGCCGATGTCGAATCCGCTCGCGGGCATCGCACCGGCGACGCAGATGCGGTTCCAGATCGCTGTGGCACATGGCTGGGTCGGGGGCGCACCGCCCGGGGGTGCTGAGTCCGAGATCATTCCCGCGGGCGCCATCGAGGCTTCCCGTATGCACTACATTGCCTTGGGCCATCGGCACGCATTTGCCGAGTGCTCCGAGGCCGCCACGAGAGCCTTGTACTGCGGCGTGCCGGAGCCGGTGGCCATCGACGAAACCGACACGGGCTCGGTGGCATTGGTCGAGGTATCGCCTGATGGGGACGTTGCGGTGACCAGGAAGCGCGTTGGCTCGCTGCAGGTGCGCGCCCTGTCGCTCGACGTCGGGTCGTATCCGTCGCGCGATTTGCTAACTCGAGCCATTGCGGAAAATGCCGATCCCAAGCTGATCCTGGACCTCTCGCTCACCGGCGTGGCGGCGCCCGATGTGCTCGTGGATGCCACCGAGATAGCCGGCGAGCTGTCGGATGGCTTCTTCCGGCTGCGCGTTCGCGATGGCTCCCGGGTTGCGCTCGAGGAAATAGGCCTCGATGACTATCCGGAGGAGCTCGTGGTGGGCAAATTCGTGCGGAAGATGATGGAGCGGATTGCGACCGCCCGGCGCGACGGCGACGAGGACGAAGTCGCCGTGGCCGAGCGAGCGCTGGGCGTGGGCCTGGCGCTGTTCTCCGGCGGGGGTGGCAACTGATGCGAATAGAGCGCCTGCGCATTCGCAACTTCGGCTGCCTGCGGGACGTGGAGCTGGAGTTCGACCCGGGGATGAACGTCATCCGGGGCTCGAACGAGGCCGGCAAGTCCACGCTGCAGGCGGCGATCATCGCGGCGCTGTTCTACCGCCCCGACACCACGGACCGCTCTATTGTGGGCCGGGCGTCGTGGGGCGGCGGCGAGCCATACCGACTGGACATGACTCTTGCGGCGGGCGAGAAGACATGGACGATCGAGAAGGATTTCGCCGCCCGTACGGCGAGGCTGGCGGGTGGGGACGACGTGTCGCAAGGGCCGAAGGCGGTGCAGGCGGCGCTGAGTGAGCTGCTTGGCCTGAGTTCTGAGGATCTGTTCACCAGCACCGCCTTCGTCATGCAGGACGAGCTGGCCGCGATCGGCGAGGGGCGTGAGGAGATCGGTGACCTGCTGCAGCGGCGCGTCACCGGCGGCGCCGACGATGTGGCCGCCCAGGACATACTCAGCGAGTTGGGCGATGAGATCGCGTCCATGCAGCGGGGGGTGGATCGGCCGGCCCCGCGGAACCCGGGCCCAATCAAGCTTGCCACGACGCGCCTCGAGCAGGCGCAGCAAGACCTCGCCGTGGCTGACGGCGAACTGACTGACCTCCACGCGGCGCAGGATGCGCTGGCTGCAGCGACGCAGCGCGAGGAGGAGTTGAACGAGCAGCTTCGCGTGGAGCGAGAGCTGCTGGATCGCATGACGGCGCGCAAGGAGGCAGAGGAGGAGCTTCGGGCGGCCAAGAAGGAGTACGAGCGGCTGGATGAGCTCATTCAGGCGGCGCAGAAGCTGCAGAAGGACGCAGAGGACGCCGAAGCGGCCGCGGCTGAGTTGGCCCACATCGCCGAGAAGGGCCCGGCGGCGCTGGAGAGCATCGAGGGCGTGGAGCGCACCGCCGAGCGGGAGCGTGGACGCGCCGAGCAGTTGCGGGCAGCCATCGAGCGTCTCGAGCACGAGGCGGCAGCCGCGCCGAAGCCCATGCCGCTCGTCAATCCGCTCACGGTCGCAGGCCTGGTGCTGGTCGGCGTGGGCGTCGCCCTTGGCTTTGCCGTCACGCCGTGGGCCTTCGTCGGCGCTGCCGTCGGCGGTGCGCTCCTGGCATACGGTGTGGCGAAGGCGCGGGTACGCCCGCCCATAGACTACGATGCACGCCTGGGCGAGCTGCGGGAAGAGCTGAGCGAAGCTGAAGGAGCAATCGCCCGCTCTGCCGAGGAGATTGCATCCACCCTCAGCGACCTCGACTGTGAGAGCCGCGACGACCTCACCGCGAAGCTGCAGCGGGCGCAGCAACACGCAAGCACCGCCGAGGCCAAGCGGAGTGAGCTGCGGGGGCTGTTGGGCACCGAGACCGTCGAGAGCCTCCAGACGCTTCGGGGCGAGCAGTGGCACCGACGCGAGAGCGCCGAGGAGCGGCTGGCGGCAGACGAGTTGTCTGCCGTGGCAGTCTCGCCGCGCGAGCACGTCATGCTGGAGCAGCAGATAGGGGAGTTGGAACGGGAGCTGCGTTCGGTGCAGAAGACGAAGACGCAGAACGCCGTCGTGGTGGAGCGTGCATCGGTCGAGCCGGAGCAAATTGCCGGCCTGCGCGAGGCCGTTGGGGCGGCCAAGGAGCATCTGGCCAACGAGCATCGTCGGCTCGAGGTCTACAAGCTCGTGCGGGAGGTGCTCCGGGAGGCGCAGGAGGAGACGCTGTCGCGGGCGGCCGTTCTGCTGGGACCGCGCACGGGCGAGCTTCTGGCGGAGATAACGCGCGGCAGGTACGACGCGGTTCGCATCGATGAAACGACGCTCGACATCTTCGTGTTCTCGCCCGGCAAAGGGGAAGAGATCCCCGCGCAATCGGGTGCACGGAGCGGCGGGCACGAGCTGAGCTGTGCGACGCGGGCGCAGGTCTTCTTCGCGGCGCGACTGGCGCTTGCCGAGCTACTGTGGCCGAGCGATCCGCCGCCCCTGCTGCTCGACGACCCGTTCGTCACCTTCGATCCGGAGCGCCGTCGCGCCACCGCCGCAATGCTTCTGCAGCTTGCCGAGCGCACGCAGGTGATGCTCTTCACCTGCAGCGGGGTGTACGACCACCTGGGGTTGGTGATCACGCTGACGGAGACCGGGCCCTCAGAAGCGAAACGCCACGGAGACGAAGACGCGCTCCTCGCCTGAGCGCATGTAGTCCAGGTACAGCGGGCCGTAGCTGATCGAGAGCCCGTCCACTTTAGGCGGATTGCGAAGAGGGCTGTCGCCTATGGTGATCCTGCCGATGGTGCTGATGATCTCCAGGTTCATTAGGCGATGGATCTCGGGGGTCCAGGACAGCCTCAGCCGGACGTTGTCGGCGCCCAGTAGCTTCTCCAGGATCTGCTCGAGCTCCGCGCGCCCGTCGAAGTACCGGTTCACGAAACGCTCATACTTCATGATGGGGATCATGCCGAGGATGGCGATGTAGGGGTAGTACCCATTGCCGGCGGCGTAGGCGCGCCCGTCCTTGATGGCCCGTTTCAGACCTTCCGGCGTTCGGTCGGGAGTATCCACCAGGGTGTAGACTGCCCCGAAGGTGTCGTTGAAGTTCGGCGAGACGGTGTAGAAGAAGGGCTTCCCGAAGAGCTTGGGTTCGTTCTGGAGCTGGAGCGATCGATACAGCCGTCGCATCCCGGGGCGGATCACGAATCCGTCGAACGGATACTTCTTCGCCATTCGTATGCCGTTGCCGCCGGCCGGGTCGGCAAGAATGGCAAGGCCGCCCTGGCGATGGATCTCCCGAATCGTCTGCTTGGCCGTCATGCCCTGCAGCACGTGCTCATGGATGAACAGGGCGTAGATGTGTCCCTCGCGCGAAGTCACCTCCTCGCCCACGATCACCATGAAGTCCTTCCGGAGTCGTCCCTCCCGCTTCAGGCGCTCCGCCACGCGCTGCGCGTGAAGGGCGCCGTCAATGGTGTCGTGGTCGGTGACGACGATGGCGCCGAGCCGGCTGCGCTGCGCCGACAGTATCATGTTCTCCACGTTCGCCACCGAATCGTATGAGCTGACCGTATGTACGCCGATGTCGATGGCGATCTCGTCCCCGCTCCTCTGGGCGGTGCCAACGAAGCCGGAGAAGCGATCCGACAAGATCCTCGCGCCCATGCTGATCCACGGATCGCGCGTACCGATGCGCTCCCGCTTGAGCATGAAGCGTATAGCGTTGCCGGCATTGTCCGCCGCTCCGAGATTGGCCGCCACGTACACCCAAAGGTCGAAGGCCCGGCGCTCCAGTCGCCCCTCGTCTGTGTTCAGCAGCTCCGTCTCTGTCAGGGCGCGAGAGAGGGCGTGGTCCAGGTTATTCTGGATAAGCCACGGGGATTCGAGCAGGAAGGGAAAGCACTCGGGTATGGAGTCCGCGTCGTCCAGATCGAGGTTATAGATGGGGCAGAGCGTCAGGTCTATGTAGTACTCTCGCGGATCCGGCGTCACATAACGCGTCGGGCCAATGCGGGCGCCCCGGGCATCCGCCGGCTCCTCCGTGAGTAGTACGGGCCCGCGCGGCTGAGCGAGGCTGGGCCCGCCGGCCATTTCGCTGAGACCGGTGGGAGCAGCAAGGGCGGTTGCCAGAGGGAAGGCCGATGCGGCGACCCAAGACAGAAGTGTTATGGCCGCGCGTCGCAGTGCCATGACGGGGCGACTTTCGGCACCGCGCGGACCACATCCTCCCAGAGCCACCACGGCGTGACGAAGCGCACAGAGCATCGACCGCCAGAACGAACGATGGGCCGAGACATAGGCCTCGGCCCATCGTGTGTTACCGAAGGCACTCCGCCCTACTTGGCACCCTTCTTGCCCTTGTCGTGCGGCACCACTACAGTGCAGCTTGCAGTTGCCTCATTGCCGGCTTCATCCACCGCAGAATACGTAATTGTGTACGTGCGGCCATTGCCGCTGCCCCTGCGCTCCGCGCGGAGCTTGAATGTCGTGTTGTCCATCGGGACGATATCGTTCGTCGTGTTCCCGTCCCCGCCCCCCTCGGCGTCGTCCGGTTCGCTGCTGACGGCAGAAACGAACACCGGTTCCAGCGTCCCATCCGTGTCGTCCGTGGCCTCCGCGTTCACCTCGACCGTCACGTACTGATGGTTGGCCGGCCACAGCGTATCAGGGGCGCACGAAACCGTGATCTCGGGTGGTGTCGTGTCGGGCTCTCCGTCGGTCTGCGTCACCACCAGCACCGCCTGATTTCCGCCGCCGTTGTATTCCTTCTCGGCGAAGTACTTGAAGGTGGCCGGCGAGTCGCCTTCGGCGCTCTCCATGAACACAATGCTGAGCTTCCCGTCGCCAGCCAACTCGGCCTCGACGAGCTCGGTCACGTCCCACTCGTAGTACTCTCCCTGCAGGAGCGGCGGCGTGATGGCGGCAGCCGGCCCCGGCGCCGGTTGGGGAGCATTGTTCCACGTAATGGTCGAGGCGCTCCAGCTATCGTCCGCGCACAGGTGGGCTTTGATCGGTCGGTCGCTCTGATAGGACTCGTGACTCAGGTAGGCCCGGAGCTTCGCCCGGCCGACGGGCTTGCCCGAATCCAGCGACGAGAGACTCCACTGCAAGTAGCTGCGTGCAGCTCTGCCGCGGTAGTCAGTGCCGACGGCGAGCCCCCCGAGGTATGACGTGCTGGACCAGTTGTACGACGGGAACGTCTCAGCAACCATCTCGTCCTGCAGGACAGGGATCTGGAGTTGCTCATCTTGCCCGTAGGCGGCAACTGCAAGGCTGGCAGCAATGATGACACACGCGGCGGCAACGGAGCAGGGCTTCCTGCTCATACGACTTCCCTCCTTACGACTCCGCCCCAAGACTCCGTACACATTCCTTTTACCATCTTGAGCCCTGATGTTTCCTATCTTAGTGTTGCTCCCGGGTGCGCTCGCCAGGGCCGGGAGAGCATCCCAGAACGCGGTACTTGGCGAGGACAACGTCGTCGTCCGTGGCCAACTGTGCCCTGCCGTTGCGGTCGCCACTCTCAGGCACGATGAAAGAACCACAGCACATAGGCGGCATGTGCGGCGTTGGCAGCGACGAGAAAGCCCAGGAGTCCGGCAAGCCAGGCTGCCGGGGTGACCCACCGGGGCTTCGCCGCCTCGAGGCCCCAGGCGGCTACCGGCAGGACAAAGGGGAGCAGAGCCACAAAGTATCTGCCTACGAACTCCGAGACTTGTGCGTCCACATACCAGACCTGACGCAGCACGCCGCCGTAGACGAGCAGCAGCATCAGCACGCTCAGGAGCGCCCAGTGCCAGAGCCTCGGATCGCCGGCGCGCCTTGCTCGTACCAGCCCGGCCACGAAGAGGCCACCGCCTATGTACGGGACGAGATAGATGAGCACAGTGACGGGCAGAGGGGAGCCCGTTTCCCGCATGAGCCAGGTGAGCGACCACATCTGCACCACGCCGTTGTTCAGGACGATGCCGGCCGAGCTGAGTACCGCGAGAGGCTGCGTTACGAGCAGGAGCAGCAGACTGATCGGCGCCGCCGGTTCGCCCTCGAACATCGGTGTCAGACTGCCATACACCACATAGTTGTGCGCGAACCACCATCCGGCGAGAATCGTTGGCCCGCCAACGATGGCCGCCGCCCGCAGCAGCGTCTCGCGCGCACCGAGAGCCCGAAAACGACTCGCCAGGAACGTGAGGGCGATCAGGCACATCGCGAGGCCCATGAGGTTGGTGAGGCTGGCGAGACCGAGCACGAGGCCGAGAAGCACCCATTGGCGGCGGTCGTCTCGGCCGCTGAGGATGACCGCGAGCCGGTGCGCGGCCAAAGCGAGGAAAAGAATGGCCAGCCCGATGTTGTTTATCATCGCCGTCATGTACTGAAACATGGGGATCATGCCGGCGGAGGCGCTGAGCGCCGCGGCCACCGATGCTTCGGGAAACAGCCTCTGCCCAATGCGCCAGATGACGACGACGGCCCCAGCGCCAATGAGCACGGAAAGCATCCGCAGCGCCAGCCACGGTGACACGTTGAGGCTGTACAGCAGCCGATACAGGGGAGCGCAGAGCAAGTAGTACCCCGGGGGATGCTGCACCTGATGAGTGGCCGTCGTGGTCTCGCTGTATGCAGCCGGGGGGCCCATCTCGGGGAAGCGCAGCTCGGTCGCCAGCAGCCTGATATACACCGCGTGCGCGCCCTCGTCCGGGCCGCTCAGCGGAGGCGTTCCGACGGCAAAGATGCAGGCGAACACGACGTACAGACCCACACCGGTCCGGAGCGCGGCTCGCCCATTGCTGTCGGGATGGTGGCTCACGCGCATCTTCGGCTGCCGCGGCAGCTCCGTGCCTCCGGGAAGCGTCTATCCCTTCTCCTCGTAGGGGCCGGCGATTACGAGCGTATACGCGTCTGGGTGCAAGTACTTCTGTGCGACCTCGCGCACCTGGGCGAGAGTGACCTGCCGGTACAGCTTGTTGTGGCGGTCGATGAAGTCCAGCCCCAGATCGTAGTACTCGGCCAGGAGCAGCTCGCCGGCGACGGCGTGGTTGGTTTCGAGTGCGACCGGATAACTGCCGGTGATGTACGCGAGGGCGTCGTCCAGCTCAGCCTTCGTTGGTCCCTCGGCCTTGAACCGCTTGATGACGTCCAGGCCGGCGCTGATTGCCGTGTCAACGTTCTTGGGGTTCACGCCGAGCACCATGCGCCAGTCGGCCCGACCGCGATACGTGCGCGAGTAGCACCAGACGCCGTACGCTAACCCCATCTCGTCGCGCACCTTCGCCCCCAGGCGGCTCGTCGTCACGTCCCCGCCGAGGATGAAGTTCATCACCGTGACGGCGTAGAAGTCCGGGTCCGTCCGCTTCACGCCGCCCCAGTGGCCCAGGATGATGTCTGCCTCTGACTTGTCCATCATCGGTATGACTTTGCGCACGATCTTCGTCTGCAGCGCGGCGTCCGGTATGTGCACCTCGCGCGTGCGCCCCGCTGCCTTCCAGTCGCCGAAGTAGCGCTTGACCTTGGCGCTGGCGTCATTCGTCTCAACGTCGCCCACGATGATGATGACGGCGGTGTCCGGGCCATAGTGCTTCTTGTAGAAGTCCACCACGTCTTGGCGCTTGAGCGCCTGCATGACCTTGACCTGCTCCTCGAAGCCGGCAGGCCTGTACGGGTGCCCCTCCGGGAACACGTGTCGCAAGAAGGCACGCCCGGCCCGTGCGCCGGTGCTCTCCAGCGACTGCTGCAGTCTGGCGAGAGCTCGGTTCCGAAGCTTCTCGACTTCTTCCTCGGGGAACGAGGGATGCCGCAGCTCGTCCGAGAGCACATCGAGCAGGATGTCGAAGTGCTTCGTCAGGCACGAGCCGCCGAAGTTCGTCGTCGCCGGTCGTCCCCCGCCGATGCTCACGGATGCGCCAACGGACTCGGTGGCCTCGGCGAGCTGCAGCGACGTCCGCCGCTTCGTCCCTCGGCTCAGCAGTGCGCTGGTGAACCCGGCCAGCCCCGGCTTCTCCGGCGGGTCGAATACCGAGCCCGTGTGCAAGTGTCCCCGCACTGCGATCGTCGTGTTCGCGTGGTTCTCCTGGATGATCACCACCATGCCGTTGGGCAGCACGGTACGGGTAGGCGCGGCACGGTGGGGCAATGTCTTGTTGGCCGGGGTTTTGGCCAGGAGAGTAGACGGCGCAACGGATGCCCCAGTCTGATGCAGGACGTGCGGGCCGTACGTCGCCGGCTGGTGCGGGTGCCAGTGTGGCACAGCCCCGGCTCCGCGAAGCGGCCCGCTGCGCAGCGCGAGCTGCCAGGCTGTGCGCTCCTCGACGAGGCGGCTCGGGCCCCACGCGTGCCGCACCGGAAACACTGCTGTGGCCTTCGGCCCGCTCCACAGCGCGTCGTGAAAGCGCCAGCGCGGCGCCGGGCCACCGGCACCGGGTGCAGACGGCGGCACGGAGCTCTCCGCGGGCGGGATAGGTTCGAAGATCCCAACAGTGCGGTTGTCCTGCGTCAGGTACTTGCGCGCGACGCGCTGCACGTCATCGGCCGTCACTTGCCGGACCTTGTCCACGTACGTGTTGACGTACTCGTAGCTGGATAGGATCTGATGCGCCCCGAGCGAGTTTGCCTGCGCCGTGACGCTGTCTTTCTCGAAGATGAACGCCGCCTCGATCTGATTCTTGACACGCTCCAGCTCGTCGGCCGTCGGCGGCGCGCTCTTGATGAGCTCCACTTGCTCGAGGAGCGCGTCCTCCACTTTCGCCACGGGCACCTCCTGCCGCACCGTTGCGTACAGCTCGAACAGCCCCGGATCCTTCGGCGTCCAGCTCCCGCAGCCGGCCGATGTCGCCAGTTGCTTCTCGACGAGGGCCTGGTACAGTCGCGATGCGCGCCCGCTGCTCAGGATGGCGTCCAGTATGTCCATGGCGTACGTGTCCTCGTCGATCAGTCTCGGCCCGTGGTAGGCGATCTGGACGTACCATGTGGTGCCCTCCCGGCGGGCGCGGACGCGGCGCTCGCCGCGCTGGACCGGCTCCGTGGTGATGACCTTGGGCGGCAGCTTCCCAGGTGGCAGAGGGCCGAAGTACGTCTTGATCAGGCCCATGGCCTCCGCCACGTCGAAGTCGCCCACGATGACCACGACGGCGTTGTTCGGCATGTAGTGGGTCTTGTAGTACGCTCTCAGCGTATCCGTGGACATGCCCTCGACGTCGCTGCGCCAGCCGATGATGGGGCGCTGGTAGGCGTGGCTCTGGAATGCCGCCGCCTGGACCTGCACATTGAGCACGCGCCGCGGGTTGTTCTCGCCCCCCTCCAGCTCCGAGCGCACCACCGTCATTTCCGCCTGGCGCTCCGCGTCGTCGATGAGGCTGTTGACCATGCGGTCGGACTCGATGCGCATGGCAAGCTCGAGATGCTCGCTGGCGAGCGTCTCCCAGCAGCAGGTGTAGTCGTAGCTCGTGAACGCGTTTGAGCGAGCGCCCACTCGGTTGAGCAGACGCGGGATCTCGCCCTTCGGGAGCGTCGGAGTGCCCTTGAAGAGCATGTGCTCGAGCAGGTGCGAGGCGCCGGTGACGCCGTCGTGCTCGTTCCGCGAGCCGACGTAGTACCACACCTGGAAGGTCACCACCGGGGCGGTGTGTACCTCTTTCATGATCACCTTGAGCCCATTCGGCAGCCAGCCGCGGACGATCCCGTCATCGGCGGCGATCGCCGCCGACGCCGAAAGCAGGATCGCGGCCGCGAGGATGATTGGCAGTGATCCGAATGCATGGCGTCGTTTCATCTCATGTTCGCCTCCGCTTCCGCGCTCGAGTGCCTTTCACAGCAGTAAGTCGGGTGCCACGGGTAGCTTGCTACCCGTGAGCCTCCGTTCGCCGAAGCAGCACAGGTTGGCGAGCAGCCTGTGCCACACCGCAGCCTTGTGGCCTACACCGCCGGCCGTCGCGCGAGGAACTCATCCATACGGACGACTTTCCCGGAATGCTCGGCCTCGCACGCGGCCAGGATCACCTGCATCGCCTTGATGCCCTCGCGCCCGTGGGTCAGCGGCTGCTTGCCCTCCGCGATGCAGTCCACGAAGTGCGCGATCTGGCCGTGCATGTCCTTCGCCCCGCCGAACGGGTCCATGTACTCCTGCTTGCTCGGGTCGAACTCGAATACAGTGTCGTGCCCGTCCTCGTTCTTCACCTCGACCGTGCGGCGGCCATCGAGATGGTACTCGAGCCGAGCGCTTCCAGCGCTGCCGTAGACGTCGAACCGAATGCGCGTGATGGGGTGCGTTATCGCCCAGCTCTCGACGTATGCCGAAAGCGCCCCGTTCTCGTGGCGGAAGGTCGCGACGGTGGTGTCGTCGCCGAGGATCTGATCGCCGAGCACGAAGTTCGAGCTCATGGAGTACGCCTCGGTGATCGGCCCGATGTTCCATATCAGTTGGTCCACGTAGTGGCACCCGTGCGACAGGAAGCAGCCCATGGGGAACGTCAGCGGGTCCCTGCGCCATTCGACCACCTTTCCGAGCCGCATGGAGGTCTGCTCGTAGACCTGCAGGATGCGCCCGAGCTGCCCGCTCGTGCAGATCTCGTGCAGCTTCTGGAACTCCGGCCGATACCGCAGCACGAACGCCACCATGAAGACGACTCCGGCCTTCTCGGTCTCGCGGATCATGGCCTCGGCCTCGTCGAGGTTCCGCGCCATGATCTTCTCGCACATCACGTGCTTGCCGCGACGGGCGGCCTCGACGGTCATCTCGGCGTGCAGATGCGGCGGCGTGCAGATGTCAACGGCGTCCACCTCGTCAAGGATGGCCGTGTAGTCCGTATGCCACTTGCAGCCGACGACCTCGGCTTTCTCCCTTGCCCGCTCCTCATCGATGTCCACGCAGTACACCAGGTCGGCCCGCTCATCGGCCATCCAGGCGTTGATATGCGCGCGACTTATCCCGCCGCAGCCGATGACGGCTGCTTTCAGCTTTGCCATACAGGTTCAGCTCCTACTCTGGCACCAAAGCCCGGCGGGCGACGGAGGGCCTGCCCTACAACATGGCCGCGGTGGCACTGTAGCCGGTCACCTGTGGGCGGGCCGCTGTGGCGCACGTCGGCTGCTGCCCTCGTCAGAAGATCCCGCGGGGCTCGAAGGCGTTTTCGATTATCTCGGCGGAAGCTATTTCGCCATCGGGGCCGAAGATCACTTCCACCACATCGAAACGCCAGGAGGTGTTGCTGAGGCGGCGAGACTTGAGGAAAGACATTGCGGCGCGGGTGAGGCGGCGCTGCTTCGTGCGGCCGACGGACTCGCGAGGGCTCCCGAACTCGTCCGTTGTCGCAGAGCGCACCTCGGCGAAGACGATGCAGTCACCTTTGGCGGCGACGATGTCGATCTCCCCACCGGTGGCGCGGAAGTTGGTGGCCAGAATCCGATAGCCGCGCTTCTTCAAGAGCCGCTGCGCGTGCTCCTCCGCAATGGCCCCGGTTGTCTGCTTGGTGCGTTTGAGCATTTGATGTGATGCTCTGTGTGGGGCGGGGTGCCTGTCTGAAGCGGCATCCCGACCGAAGGGTCAGGGATCAACCCGTGCTCCCACTGCCACACAGATGCACGGCTTGCAAGCAAGCCGTGCCACACGGTCCTCCTGCAGGCGGCCGCGAACGGGAATTATAGCACACCGCCCCCAGCGAGGCAACGCGCGAGAGACCACGCGTCCGACAACGGTCTGGACTCAGCCCTTAGGCTAATCCTCCGGCACGAGCACCTTCACGTCGCCGTTGACCTGGGCTTGGCAGGCGAGGCGATTCTCCGGCGTTGGATCGATGTCGAAGCCCTCGAGGCACTCCACCTCGTCGTCGGTGTGTGGGGAGAGGTTCTCGGCGCCCTCCTGCACCTCGATTCGGCACGCCCCACAGACGGCGACGCCCCCGCAGACGCTCGGGATCTCGACGCCAAGCTGCTCCGCCGCGTCGAGCACCGTTGTGCCCGCGTCCACCTCCCCGGAAACCTCGCTCGGCTGAAAAGTGATCGTTGGCATGTTTGTCCCCCCTGCGGTTCCCTGAGGACGGACCACGTATCGCCGCCGTCCCTCCAGAGGGCGTTTCCGCTCGCCCGCCGGTGGCTCCTGCAGGGCAGCGGGGTACGCAGTGCACGGGTTGGCGCGGAATGCACCCAAGCCGCACAGGCACCCGGCGCGATGCGGCGGGGATCGCGCACGAGCTCCGCGATCGGATGTTGCGCTGGCTCGCGGCCACTCTCAGTGCCGCGCCTGAGGCCTGCAAGCCTCCGGCCGGTGAGGCTGTGCCACCAGATACCGACGACCGACGGGGTCCTCCCTCGATCTGTGATGTGCGCCACCATGCCCCGTACGTCGGACAGTTTTGCAACCTCGTCAGGGCCCTCTTGCATTTGCGAAAGGCATGTCGTGGCATGTAAGCAGTGCGGGCGGACGGCCACATGGAGGCCGGCATGAGCAGCAGACACTGCAGGAGTTTGCCCGGAATGACAGCCAGCTCGCATCTTACACGAGTATACGGAGAGCGGATGGGTCGCCTGAGCAGGCGTGGGCACCTGGACAAACTGCGCGAGGAGCTGGGAATAATAGCCCCAGTTTTGGAGGGCGGCCTGGCCCAAGCCGCATTTCGCGAGTCCTTTTTCGGGGCCGGTGGCCAGCAGGAGGACTGGGACAAGTATGTCGCAGCCATCGCGCGAGCCGCGGCACCACAGTCAGAGTCGGCTCCGATGGCTGTGCAGGATGAGGTGGCATCAGAGGAGGATGCCCTGTGGCAGGAGCTGACCGGGGAGCTTGCTGAGGCCGAGGATGGGGCGCTGGACGAGGCCGTGGGGAGCGCGGTGGAAGCGGCGGCCGAGGGGCTTGTGGAGCAAGTGGGGGAGACGGTCGAGGCGGCTGAGGATTGCCGGCTGAGCAAATGGGAGGTGGGGGAGAAGGCATTGGTAGTGAAGGTAGAGGGATCGTTTGGCGCCGGGGAACATGGTGGAGCGCGCTTGTTGGAAGAGGTGGGTCGGGTGGCGGATGCCGGCGTGTCGGGAGTGGTGCTGGACTTGAGCGCACTGTCAACCTTGCGCCTGGACAGTCCGGCTGCCATCGTCGCGTGTCAGATGAAGGCCGAAGGGGTGGGTGGTCGGCTCGCCCTGGTTCGGCCGTGCGGCGCAGCAGCGGCTGCCCTGCTCAAGGCGACTGGGGTGACGCGAGTCATCGAGTGCTTCGACGACGTGAACGGCGCGCTGGAGTACGTGGTGGAGGGGATGGAACGAGGCGGCGGATAGGCGGCCTGTCGCAGAGGCCAAGAGCGAGTGCCGTCAACGAGGCCGGGACCTGTCCGGGCCTCGTTGCTTTATGGTCTGGGGACGAGCCGTCGGCCGCATCATATCTCTCGTCCCCGAAAGCCGGGGGGACCAGGCGTCAATCGGTCCCCTCGCGAGCGGCCTTTGCACTCGCCGCCTCCCGGATAGCCTGGAGGACCCCAAGATTCCCCGGATAGGCCTCGTGGACGTACGTGATCTTCCGCTCGCGATTGAGGACGATGATCGTGGGAACGCGCCGGAGGCGCAGTTGCCGTGACAGCCGCTTGCGCCGGTCAATGAGCACCGGAAAAGGCGCGCCCTCGCTGCCGCAGACCGCCTTCAGTTGGTCCGTCCACATCCCGTCCACGCTGATGGCAAGGAGTCTGAAGTTGAGCAGGTCCTGCTGGGCAGCCAGCTCGCGGAGCTGCGGCAACTGAGCGATCCAGGTATCGCACCAGAAGGCCCAGAGGTTGAGCACGATGACCGGCTCCTTGATGTCCCGCAGCCGGAGCTGGCGGCCGTCGGCGTCGAACAGCGTGAACTTCGGCACCGTGTCGCCGACGGCGGGCCCCTCGCGGACCTCCTGCGCCGCGACAGAGGCTGTGAGACACAAGCAAAGGGCCAGCATAGCCCCTGCACCCTCGTAGGGGCGACCCGGCGGGTCGCCCCTACCGCGTTCCATCGCCTGGCTCACTCCTCTTCCTCCTCCAGCTCCCGGATCCGCATGCGTACAGGTCTATTGTGACCCCGGACCTCGGGGAAGTACATGAGCATGGCCGTGGAGGGCAGGATGTTGTACTGCCCCGGGGCCTCGGTGCGCAGTACGTACTCCACGAAGTGGTCCCCCTTTGGCAGATAGTCGAAGAAGAACACCAGCCGGTTGTCCCACACCTCGCGGCGATCCCACGGCTGGCCATACGGGTGCCCATCGCTGGCCACGACCTCACAGCCGGCGGGTATGGGCTCCTCGAGCAGCACATACCGCATGTTCTCCTCGGCCACGATCCGCAGCTCCACCTGCACCGCCGCGCCCGGGGGTTGGGCGCCGGCTGCAATTGGGTTCTCGACGGGGACCCGGTAGGTTCGCTTGACGGCGATGCCCTCAGCGACGGGGAGGGCTTTCTCGGCCGGCACCAGGTAGTGCAGCCGGACCGACCAGTAGATGGTACCGGGGCCGTCTTTCTCGATGCGAAGCTGGTTGTCGCCCAGGCGAAGGCTGGCCGCGGGCACCTCGATGACCACCGGATCGGCGAACACGCTCTGCGGCGTCATCTGTGCCTCGCCAACCTGTTTGTCTCCGACGAAGACCCTGGCCGTGTAGTCGGGACGCAGCTCCTCGGCGTGCTCCAGGTACTTGGTGAGGGCGAGGACCGCCGCCGCCGTGTCCTTGGTGGAGCGCCAGGACTTGCCACTCCGCGCCGTCATCAGCCAGCGCACGGCCGGGACGATGTTGGCGCTGTCGGGCTTCAGATCGAGCAAGACGCGCAGCACTTGCGCCGTCACCTCGGCGTCGTTGTCCAGCCACGAGTAGGCATAGCGCGCGCCGGCCGTCCAGTGTGAGCCCAGGCCGGTGCGCACTGCCGCCGCGTCGAGCTCGTTGGCAAGCGTCTTGGCCGACTGGGCCAGCCGAGGCCCGGCGTCACGGGCGCGGGAGTTGGCCGAGAGTCGGTTGAGCGCCAGTGCGAGGCTGGCGCGGCTGAAGACGTCGAGCTTCTCGCGCTGGTCGAACAGGGCCGTGGCGATTGAGACGGCCTCCTGATAGCCCCGGGCGCTCCATCGATCGGCGTACGCGAGTGCCCAGAGCAGATAGGCCTGCGCCTGGCGGTGCTCCTCCTCCTGCAGCGCCCGGCGCAGGTACTCGGTCCCTCGCCGCACGGCGTTGGCGGCTCCGACGTACCCGGCCTCGTCGGCGATCTTGAGGCCGTATACGATGTAGGCGCTCATGTACGGGTCGCTGTCGTCGAACTCCCACCAGTGCCAGCCGCCGTCGTCGTGCTGGTATCGCAGCAGCTTCTGCAGCCCGAAGCTCACGTAGCGGTCCAGGTTGGGCGGCTTGGGCCGGTCAACGTTGAGCCTGGCCAGCGTGCGGGCGACGACCACGTTGGGCAGGAAGCTGTCCAGCGTCTGCTCGGCGCAGCCGTACGGATAGCGCTCCAGATACTCCAGCGCCTCGAAGATGGGCCCGGCGAGCGAGGGCGAGACGGTGATCTCAAGGCGGGCGCTGTCGGGAATCGCGTTCTCCGGCAGCGTGACGGTCTCGGAGACGGCCTCGTTGCTGACGCCGGCATAGGCGGCGACGTTCTTGATGCCGTTGGGGATCACGGGCAGCGTGCTCTCCATGGCATCGGCCGCGCCGCCTCCGCCGTCGGCGCTCACCAGGAAGCGGGCGGCCTGCGGGCCGATGGCCTTGATGCGCCACGTGAGGCGCTTGCTCTCCTCCTGGGCGAGCGTGATGGTCTGCTGTGGCTCGTCGAGCACCTCGGCGCCGTCGGCGGTGAAGGTCACTTTGACCTCGCGGTCCTGCTCGGTGTAGTTGTGCACGATGGCCGCCGCCGTGGCCTCGTCGCCGGCCACGTAGAACCGTGGTAGCACGAGGCGCACCAGGAGCGGCAAGGTCACCGTCGCCGTCTCGCGGCCCTCGCCGGCGGCAGCGTCCTTGGTTAGAGCCCGCCCGGTGGCCCGCCAGGTGGTCAGGTTGTCCGGGAGCTCGAACCTTATCTCGGCACGGCCATCGGCGCCGGTCAGGATTGACGGGCCCCAGTAAGCGATGTCGAGGAAGCGACGGCGGACGCGGACCTCTTCGGCTTCCTCCTCACCCTCCACGGGCATCCCCGCGAAGGTGATGCGATGGAGGGCCCGCCCGGCGACCTCCTGGTAGGCGCCGCCCGGGTACAGCTCCGCGAGGGAGAAGTCGGTCGTCACTGGCGACGGGCGCCGGCCCCAGAAGACGTCGAACGGCGACGGGGTCCTGTCTTCCCGCACCGCGTACAGCGCCTGGTCCACGACGCCGAGGCCCACCTCAGCCGGCACGCCGCGGCCACGATAGTCGCGCGTCGTGATAGTGTACGTCGCCGTCTGCGCCGGCTCGTATGTCTCCCTGTGCGGCGCCACGATGACTTCGAGCCGCTTCTCATCGTGCGGGACGCTGAGCCTGGCGGTCGCACCCGTGCGGTCCCCCCGGCGAATGATGTTCGCCGTCACGCGAACGCCGGGCTTGTAGTTCTCCTTGATGGGGACCTTGAGATCGAACTCGTTGGCCAGGATGCGATGCACCACGGCATCGTACAGGAACTCGCCTTCGACGGTCACCAGCACCCACGCACCGAGCATGTTCGTCTCGGCGTGGATCTTGGCCACATCCCCTGGCTTGTACGAGTCCCTGTCCGGCTCCAGGCGCAGCGCGGGCCAGCGGCGGAGCTTCCTCTTCTCCGCCACGTAGAAGCTCGTTAAGGCGTACACGGCGTTGCCCTCGTCGTCGGTGGCCCAGGCCTCCACCCGGTAGCGCCCCGGCCGATCCACCTTGTACGGCACGCGGGCACTGCCGTGCTCGTCGGTGCGGACCTTCCGCGTATGCTTCTCCTCGTAGTATCGCCCCTCGCGGTCGCGCTTGGACTCGATCAGCGTCACCTTCACGTCATCGGCGACCGGGTTGTCGTCGTAGTCCTTGGTCTCCACCAGCATCGTCACGGTGTCGCCGACGACGTACTGCTGCCCCTCCGGGCGGATGGACATGCGATACGCCGCGGCCGTTATCGTGGTGCTGCCGGAGCCCTCCCGCGGCCGCAGCGCCAGCTCGCTCACGGTGGCCTGAACCGTCATCCGCCGGTCAACCGGCGCGTAGCGCGTCTTGACCTCAACGAGGAGCTTGCCGTCGGCGTCCAGGCGGCCCTCGCCGGAGAAGCTGTCCTCGATGGACAGCGCGGCGGCGCTGCCGAGGCCCGCCGCGGTCAGCACCGTCGGCGGGATCCGCGGGCCGGTCTGGTGGAAGTCCACACTGTAGGAGACCTTGCCGCCGGACACGGGACTGCCGAAGTAGTACTTGGCGGAGATGGTCACGGGAATGGTCTCCCCGGACAGGTAGTGCGTTTTGGGGATGTCCACTCGGACGTCGAACTCGGGCTTGCGGTAGGCTTCGACGGCGAAGCGTGCATAGAAGCGCTCTTGCTCTGGCTTGCGGCCCACGGTGGTGATCAGCTCGTACTCGCCCAGGGGCGGCTCGGGCGCGAGCTGGAACTCGCCGCTGAACGTGCCCCACTCGTTGAGCGGCAGCACCTCATCGTACACGGTGCTGCCGCCGTCTGTCTTGATATTGACGTTCACGGTCTCGATGGGCTCGGCAAGACTGTAACCCACTCGCTCTACCTTCCTGATGGTGCCGCGGAAGCGCACGTTGTGGCCCGGGCGGTAGATGGGCCGGTCGGTGTAGACGTAGGCCTGGTAGGAGCGGGGCTTCCCGGGCGCCGCTGGCTTCACGAACGCCGGGGACCCGGCCTGGGTCGCCAGCCAGTAGTGTCCCCAGGGAGATTTTGGTGCGTACCGAAAGCGGCCGTCTCGCTCCGTGGTCACGGTCCCGACGCGGCCATTCTCGTCGTAGACTGCCACGGGCACTCCGGCCACTGGCCGGCCGGTGCTTGCGTCCACGAGCCAGCCGAATATCTTGTCGGGGGAACGCTTCGCCAGCAGGGCGCGGGTCGAGACGGCCAGCCACGTCCGCTGCTCCACGCCGCCGGCCCTGGCGGAGATGACGTACACGCCGGCGGGCAGGCGTGGCAGCTCGGCGTCCTGGCTGCGCCAGGAGTCGCGGTACGTCTTCTTCAGGCGCACGGCCCATGTACGCGCCGGACGCCGCCGGGAGAGGTCGAGGTGCTTGATCCGATAGGGAAGGCCGTCTTTGTTGTTTGGACTGGATATCGAGACCGTCCTCGCGTTCGGAACGAGCTCATCGAGCTTCACCGGGTACGCGGCCAGAGAGGCGGCCTGGAGATTGTAAAGCGAGACGCGCACGAAGGCCTTTTTGCCCACGAGGAAGGTCCGCTTGCGAACCTCGATGGTGAGGTTGGGAGCATGCGCCCGCTGCCACGCCTCTGTCTGCTTCGTCTGCGCGGCGAGCCGTGACGGCGCAGCCATCAGGATCGTCAACAAGAGTCCAACGAGGCTGGCTGTTCTGCGACTGCAAGTTCTTCTCAGCAACACCATCATCGATTCCTCCCCATCAGCAGATGTCATTCTGAACGAAGCGCAGCGAAGTGAAGAATCTCGCACGATCGGGCGCTCCGTGCTTGCGGGCCAACGGCGAGATTCTTCGCTGCGCTCAGAATGACAAACATGAGACAAGTCGCTCTACTTGCGACAGCGGCTTCGCCGTGCAAGCAGTAGGGCGGAGCCCGGCGGAGGGCTGCCCTACGGCTTTCCCTCCGCTATCCTGAACGCGCGAACTCTGAAGTAGTCAACGGGCTCATCGGGCCCAGCCGCGGCCCGAATCCGCGCCCACTTGATCACTCGGTTCAGATGCCGCGTCTCGCCGGGCAGCACGACGCCAGTCCGCCTCCCGCTGCGCACCGCCAGGCCCTCTCTCACGGGGTCGAGCTGTGTCGGATCGGAGATGCTCTCGGGCGGGCCGACAACGGAGACGACGAGCTGCAGCTTCCTCAGCTCGGCCGGCTCCACCGGCCGCCGACGGGCGTCCAGGCCGGCTGCAGCGACGGCGGCCGCAATGATCTCCTCAGCTAGGGTGGGGCGAGTGGGATACAGGCTGCCCATGCAGCACCGAGGCGCGCCGTCTGCTATCGCGCTGACGAAGACGCCGCTGCGCTTCCTCAACAGGGGTGGCAGATCTTCGGGGACACTGAGGCGTTCGCGGCGGAGGGCGTAGGCGTCGAAGGCGGCTCTGGCGAGCGAGAGGGCGGCCGCGCCGGCGCCGTCGCGATCCTTGGCGAAGGCCTCTGGAAGGTCCGCTGCCGTGGCGCCTGCGCACGGGGTCAAGGAGGCCGCCAACAGGAGCGTGCACCGACCGGACCACCTCTTCAGCCTTGCCGCAGCCATTGCCAGCACCACCCTGGATACCGCGGGGGTTCCGCACCGTCTGTTTGACACCTGGCGTGAGGCGTGAGTTCCGCGCGCGCGAGGCAGGAGCCTGAGGGTGCCGGAGCAAGCTGCTCCGACTACACCGGGTAGCAGAGCGTTCGAGGCAGTCAGTACTTGCCGTACTCGCGCCCCGTCTGGACGAGCGCGAGTATGTTCTCATCGGGCGTGTCGCGGCCGCACTGGTCGCCGGTCGAGAGGACGTAGCCGCCGCCCTCCGCGGCTACGTCAATGCACCACCTGGCTGCTCGGGCGACCTCCTCCGGCGTGCCCCGAAGCATCGGGTCGGTCGTGTGGATGTTGCCCATGAGCGCGACCTTGCGCCCGAACGTCTTCTTGATCTCGGCCAGGTCGCAGTCGCCCATGGGCGGCGGCTCGAGGGGATTGATGAGGTTCAGATCGGTCTCGTTCGCGGCCATCTCCACCAGCGCTCGCTCCCTCCCACAGCAGTGCAGGTGCGTCGGGACGCCCCTGTCCTTGGCCATCTTCGTCAGGCGCTGCAGAGTGCGCAGGCCGATATCGCGCGCAATGTCAGGGGAGTGGAACGTCAAGTAACCGGAGATGCCGATCATGAGGACGTCCGGCTCCCACTCGAGGATCTGCTCGGCGCGCCGGATCGTCTGTTCGCCGGCGGCTTCCAGGCGTCGCCGCACCGCCGGGCGATCGTCATAGTAGGCGTAGATCCCCTCCGGCTCTATGCCCAGCGATGGCAGCCCGACACCGCCGCCGACGATGCCCTGCTCGCCCATGTATGCGCGGATCTCCTCGAACCCCTCTCGGCCCGGCGTGTGCTCCTTTATGCCCTCGATGTCCCACCATCGCTCCGGGGCTTCGGCCATGCCGATCAGTTCGGCCTTGAGATTCCGAGTGGGCGGGTCGGCGCGGTAGTACACGGTGACCCGATCGCTCCAGAGCATCTTCGCGTTCTCGGTGCGGTACTGCCTGGTGATAATCCGCTCGTCACTGCGATGCACGATCTTGGCGTTTTCGGCCTCCGACGGCCCGCCCATGCAATACCCCGCCGCCGACGGCAGCCAGCCATCGAAGTCGAAGTGCTTGGCGCAGTCGATGTAGGCCTTCCACAGCGGCGGGTCCCGATACAGGTAGATGTTCCAGAAGGGCTTGCCCGTCAGACGGCAGGGGATCATGTTCGAGGTGTCGGGAGCCACCGGCACCATGTCGGCTTGCTTGCCAAGTGTTGCGGCCAGCATGCGCTCTCTGCCGGTCATGCGCCCCGTCCCTGTTCGCAGCCCACGTTGCGCAGGCAAGACGGATCGCGCGCTGGAAAGCCCGCGCTACGCGGCAACGGCTGCTGCGCGCGACGTCACCGGACGCCGATTCGCTCGAGTGTCACGATGCCGTCGGCGATGTGCTTGCGGAGGGCGTCGTAGTCGTCGAAGCTCCAGCCGTTGGCGATCTTGTGATCGCCCGAGACGAGCCGGCGGCCGTCAGGCGCGATGTCCTTGTCCCCCGTCCAATCGCCCTGCGCCGCGCTGCCCTCGCAGGCCCCGAAGTCGATGGTTGCGAGCTTCCCCTCGACATGGCTCCACAGCCGCTCGGCCATCGTCACTGCCTCGGCGCTGCCAGACTCCTTCGCCCGCTCCACCAACGTGTGCAGTCTGTGGAGGTACTTGTAGTCGTCCACGCCCTCGCGAATGGCCTCCCAGGCGATGCACGGCCCGCCGGGCTCGTCCGCCGTCTCAAGCCGTTGTAGGGCGGGGGCTCGCGCCGTCGCCAAAGCAGCTTTGGCGCGTCGGCGACCGTCCCCCGCCGCACCCCCCACAACGGGGAAGTAATACAGAAGCGAGCCCTGGTTCCGGTAGGCGCGCCCGGGGTCGTCCTCCGGCACGCCGACCTGATAGCACCACTCCAGCACCCCGGTCGCGCCCGATTGCCACAGGCCAAAGCCGTACATGAACCGCAGCGGCTCCGGATGCCAGCCCGTCAGGTCGATGTTGTAGAACCAGAGCTGCTTGCCGTCGCGCCGGGCCTTCTCGAGGAACGCCTGCCACTTCTCGGCATCGTACGTCCGGCGTACGGTCACGGGTCCGTCATGCATCGCGAGCACATCGCAGAGCTGGTACGTCTCGTCGTCGAGCATCTCAGGCCGGCCGTTGTGGCCGTCCTCTTCGGTGCGCACGCCGGGGATCTGCTTGAGGATCTGCAGACATCGCCTCGCCAGCGGCATCCGGTCGGTGTGCTCGAAGGGCTCGTCCACGGGCTGGAAGATGATCTCGGGCCACCCAAGCTGCTTCGCGCGGGCGAGGATCTGTTCGATGATCTGCCGGTAGCACGTGGCGAAGGCGTCGCTCTCGAGCTTTCCCTGCTTGAGGCAGAAGGCCGCCACGTCGCGGCCCATCAGCCACAGCACGGGCTCGGTGAAGCCAGCCTTCACGTAGGCCGCCATGGCCCGCTCCAGCCGACTGTTCCCATCCCAGGCGACGTGCGCGGCGCCGTCCCGCATGGTCAATTCCGCCCCGAGGGCTGTGCTGAGGCCGACAGTGGTCATGCCGTGGTCGCGCATGTCGGCATAGATGGTATCCAGATACCCCGGCGTCTCCCAGAACTTGCTGTACATGCCGAAGTAGGCGCCCGGAGGCGGCGAGAGTGTGAAGGGCAGGACCTCGACTTCGAGGGGCACCGATGCCGTCTGCGCGTTGTCGGCCGAGACCATCACCTCGCCGCGATAGCGGCCCGCCCTTGCGTTCTCCGGGACATGGACAGTGAGCCAGAACGGCTGAGAGGTGTCTGCAGGCACATCGACCGCCCCGCGCCGAGCCAGATACTGGGGCACGGTCATGAGGCCATCGGCAAAGGGCCCCCAGCGGCTCTGCCCCTGCCGCTCCAGGTAGCGCACGCGGCGCACGTCTGCCGACGCGGCTGGGATCGTCGCGCCTCCCTCGCCGCGGAGGTCGGAGACGGCAACCTTCACGCCTCGGAGCCCCCGGAGTGCCCGTACGGCAAGCACCACCGGCTCGCGCTCGCCTCGACACGCGCGCAGCGAGAGCGACGCGACTTTCTCAGTGGCTATCGGGACCGTGTTGGGGAATATAAGTCGTAGGTAGCTGCGGGAGAAGAGCACATATCCACGTCGCTGTTCGTCCGCGCTCACCGGGGGCATGGGCGTGTTGTCTACGTACTCGATTCGTGTCGGCTCGATGTGGTCGGTGGGCGCCATGGCGATGTCATCGAACCAGGCCGTGCCGGTTCCGGTGTAGTTGAAGTTCATCCACAGGCGCAGACGAACCTTCGCCGTCCCCGGCGGGCACTCGGCATAGCCGGTGTACTGCGTCCAGTCGCGGTTGGTTGCGGCGACGATGGCGCCGTAGTTCGCCCCGAGCCAGTTGCCGTCGGCGCCATGGCAGATGACGGCGACTCGCGCATCGGAGTCCTGAAGCCCCTCGGTCTTGATCCATGCCGTGACCTTGTAGTACTTCGCGCCGGGGAGGTGGTCGAGCATCTCCGTGCTCCACACGCCGTCGTCCACGGCGCGTTCAACCCCAACGCGGATGCTGCGGGCGCCGGAATGGAACACGCGGGTGTCGAGGCCGAAGTCGGGGCGCTGCTTCTCGATGCCTCGCTCGCGATCGCCCTGGTGTGTCGCCTCCCAGGAGAAGCTCCAGCCGTCCGGCATGCCGTCGCCGTCGGCGTCCTCCTCGAAGCTGGGATTGGGTATGGCCAGCGCGACCGCTGCCGGTTCGGGCAGTGGCTGTGCCCCGGCGCAGGTAGCCGACAGCGTCACAATGGCGTAGAGTGGCGGTAAGAGACGCAGCCGCTGTACCGTTGCTCTCATTGTGCGCACCTCCAGAAGCCGTCTTGGAGCGCAAGTCTCGGTCTGTTCGAGAGCACCTGCGGCCGATCCTGTGTTGGAGGCCGGTGGAAAGTGCCCGCCAACGCGGAGCGAGGGCATGAGTGCAGGGATTCGGGGCGCCGGGACGAAGTCAGCGGCATGACGATTGGCGAGGGAGAGACTTCTCCCTCGACGTTGGGAGGCGACGCATGACGCCAAGAGAACGTGTGTTCACAGCTCTGCGCGGCGGGATGGCCGACCGATTGCCGTTCACGTGCTATGTGGGGCTTCTGCCCCGCGGCGAGACGGAGCGGCGGCTGCGCAATGACGGGCTCGCGCTCCTGCTTCGGCGTCGTGTGATGAGCACGGAGACGCCGAACGTGGAGACTGAGCGGCGCGAGTACTATGAGAATGGGCGGCGCTTCGTGCGCCAGACCTATCGCACGCCGGTGGGCGAAGTCTCGGAGACGTATCGCACCGGCGGGGGCTATGGGACGAGCCTTCGGTACAAGTTCCCCATAAAGCGGCCGGAGGACTACGAGGTCGCACAGTTCATGGTGCAGGATGAGGTGTACACGCCGACGTACGACGAGTTCCGGGCCGACGTGGATACGATGGGGGAGGACGGCGCCGTCATCGGCACGCTCGGCTACACGCCGCTGATGCGCATGCTGGTCTACCTTATGGGCCCGGAGCGGTTCGCCATAGACATGCGAGAGCACCCCACTGAGTTCCTCGGGCTATACGAGGCCATTGCGGAGCGGCAGCGCGAGCAGTACGGGATCGCCGCCGACAGCCCGGCGGACGTGTTCATCTACGGCGACAACATCACCAGCGAGATGATAGGCCTGGAGCGGTTCGAGGAGTACGTGGTGCCCCGGTACAACGAGTTCGGCGCGATCCTCCATGAGCGAGGGAAGCTGATTGGCGTGCACATGGACGGCAAGATGAAGCACCTGGCGGAGGCCGTTGCCGAGTCGGACATCGACATCATCGAGGCCTTCGCCGCCTTCCCCGATGGCGACCTGCCCATCGGCGAGGCGCGTCGTGCGTGGGCCGACAAGATCATCTGGACGAACTTCCCCTCGCCTATTCACCTCTACAAGCCTGCGGAGATCGAGGAGTACACGCGGCAGATGCTGGCCGACATCGCGCCGGGCGATCGCTTCCTGGTGGGTGTGACGGAGAACATCCCGGACAACGTCTGGCAGCAGAGCATGAACGTGATATCGCGGGTGCTGAGTCAGGAGGGCGCGCTGCCGCTGGGCCCGCCGTAGGCACTCCTCCCCCCTCGGCCTATTCCGCCTCCGCATACGCCAGTAGGTTCTCCACGAAGGCCACGCACTGCTCCTTCATGTCGGAGTTCTCGTGCTCGGGGTCGTACACGGGTCGGTCAAAGCTCGGCATCACGACGAGGATCGTGCCATGACCGGCACGGGCTTCGAGGATGGCCGGGGTGCCGTCCTCGTTGCGCATGAGCGGCTTCCACTGCGGCGCGGCGTAGGCGATAGTGTCGTAGCTGACGACGGCTCGGAGGTCGCTGATTCTGTTCGGGCGCTGGAACAGCGGGTGCTTTGCCTTGACGATGGCGCCCGAGGCGCTCACCGCCTCATCAACGACGATGTCGTACGGCAGAAAGCTGAGATCCCAGTGCTCGTCATTGAGCTGCCCCAGAATCAGTTTGCCGCCGCGCAAAACGAAGTCCTGCAGCCGCCGAGCGTTGTCCCGCACGTTGGCGTAGTCCTTATTGAAGGCCTCGTCGCCGACGATGATGGTCTTGTATCTGCTGAGGTCGGCGGCGCCGAGGTTCTCAATGACCTGAACGGGCTTCCCGAGCGCCACAACCGCCCGGCGCAAGTGGTCATCGTCGCCGGTCAGCGACCCCACCCGCGTTCCGGGGGCGAGGCGCTGCGCGATGCGCGCTGTGACGGTGCGCCGCAGGGTCTCATCGCCAAGCCGAAGAGTGACCGCAAGCTCGGCCTCGTCGCCGTCGCGCGCATCCTTCGGCGCCGTGACCCTCAGCGCCGGACCGGAGGACAGGCCTTTGCGGGCGACCCATTCTCGGGGCTCCTGCGCAACCTCAAACCAGCCGGCCTCGTCGCTTCGCGCGCGCATCTGGCACCGGGCAGGCTTGGGGCCCGGGTTCAGTATCAGCGGCCGGAACGTGACGCTTGTGCCGGGAAGGACCGTAACGCCCGACCGCAGCAGAGCCCTCGGCGGCGTTCGGGGTGGCGGGATCTTGGTGATGCCGAGCTGCGTCAGGTCGTAAAGCAGGGCCGGCATGAAGCAAGTGCCCTGGGTGAGGCTCTTCCCGAAGCTCCCGACCGGGGAGCGATGGAAGTGGGCCGCGGCAGCCTCGCGCAGGAGTCCTTCGTGCCCTCGCTCGGGATCGAGACGGACCCCGTAGGCCAAACCGTCGCCCACCAGCGACATCGTCCACGTCGAGCCGTTGTCCCAGTACTGAGCGCATTGGGCGTATATGAAGCCCTGGTCCTTCTTAATGTAGCACTTGTCCCAGAGGAAGTCGCAGTTGCGCCGTATTGCCTCTTCCACGGCCTCGTCCGGCTCGATGAGATCGTAGGTCCGCAGGCCGTGAAGGAGCACGCCGGTCATGAAGGGCTTCGTGCCCCAGTGGGGTGGGAAGTGTCCGTAGCGGCGGCACTCGCCGATGTAATGGCCCCACTGCCCCGTCTCCGGGCGCTGTTTCTGCAGGGCCCGCTCGACCATGATGCGGGCGGCGTTCAGGTAGAAGGGGTTGCCGGTGAAGCGATACGCTCCGAGGCAGGCAATGAGCGGCCAGCCGCAGTCGCGCTCGCTGTTGAAGTCGAACCGGGTGGTGCGGTATCTGGCGATCTGGTTGGCGATGAGATTGCCTGTCTCCAGATATCGCCGCTCGCCCGTCAGCATCCCGAGAGCGAAGTGCCCCTCGGCCCAGGTGTGCCCGTGGCCGGTGCTGCCGCGGACGAAGCCGCTGCTCATTTCCTTCCAACCCTCGGGAAAGTAGCCGCCCGTGTGCCCGAGGCAATGCACGTGCACGCTGCCAACCTGATTCTCGGCGGCGTGATAGTGCACCGTGTCCACGTCGCCGTTGTGCCACTCGGCCTCCTCGGCGCGCCGGAGCATGCGCAGATCCCCGGTGCGGGCGAAATTGGTGGCCAGCCCGTACTGCGTATCGTACTCGATGTTGCCCCAGTTCCACGTCCGCTCGCCGAACCAGTCGCCGTAGTTCATGAAGCCGTACTCGCGCACGCTCTCGCGCCGCTCCAGGAAGTCGGCGAAGGCCTTGTCCAGACCGTCCTCGTACACGTCGAAGGCCCCTCGGCGCCGCGGCACCATGCTCCCAAAGACGCCGGTCTTGCAGTACCAGTCCGGCGTGCATGCAGCGAAGAGCGGATGCTGGAAGTGAGCCGCCTCCTGGGCCTCGGCTCCGGCGGGGGGAGCGAAATCCACCAGCAGCTCCGTCGTGATGCGCACGCCGGAGGCGAGCTTGTACTTGCCACGGTCGCACCAGAAGTACAGCCGTGTCAGCAGCTCCTGGTCTTCAGCGGAAGTGTACTGGTCCTCGGGTAATTCCGGCAGCAGCTCGATGTCGATGCCCTCTGGGCTCACCACCAGGCCCTTGGGATAAAGCTGCCAGAAGTCCCGCACAGCGACGAGGACGGCGCCCGCGCTGCCGGTCGCGGCCACGAAGCCGGGCGCACGTTTTCCCTGGACTGGCGCGTCCGCGCCCGTGACGCGATAGCGGTCGTCGTAGTCTTGCAGCAGACGGATCGGCACTTTGATGGCTGCGGTGATAGCAGTGCCGTCATCGCCCCCGATGATGCAGCGGCCGCCCGCAAGGTCCGTCGGCAGGCGCAGGCGCGCATTGCCGATGAGGTTCATGCGCGGCTGCAGCACATCGTTGTCGATGCTGAACACCACCCGCGCCCACGCCCGGCCGGCGTAGAAGTGGAGCCGGCAGAGGTAACGCATGTACGTCGAGCCGTCCTCGGCAGCAAAGCGGCCCGTAACCTTCACGGTGGCCCGGACCGGCCCCGCGGCTTCCACAACGACTTCTTCCGGCACGGCCAGATCGGTGCGAAATCGCTTCCCGTCGGCGTTGGTCAGTTCGAAGCCGCCACCATCGCCGCTCGTGATCAGCCTGTCTCCGACGCGCACGTCGCGGAAGGGAGCGAAGTCGTTCCTGGCAATGGTGAAGCGGGCGGCGCCCGTGTCTACTATGACGCCCGCGTCCGTCTGCTCCACGCGAAGAGGAGTATCAGACTCCCGAGGCGGCACATTGTATTGAAGGACATACTTGGTCTCCCCGCGCGCTCGCGTGTCGGCCATGAAGGCTACGAGGAGCCACTGGACGCTGCCGTCGGGCCAGTAGGCCATGGGCTCGAACTGCGCCGGCACGTCGCGGCCGTTGCCGTCCACCAGCCGGCAGCGCCCCCCATCCGCAAGCGCCCCCTGCGGGAAAGGAACGCCGGAGGCAACGGGCCACGCTCGGCGCGGGGCCGCGGTCTCCTCGGCGACATACAGCGAGACGGAGCCCCGTGTCGGCTCTAACTCGGTGAGCCCCCGGCTCCGCATAGCTACTTCGAAGGGCTCAGAGGACGCCGTCTGCGCCTCATAGTGGGCGCCCGCCGGCTCGGTAGCGTCGATGCGGAGCCGGTAGCGTGACGCTCGGAGGGACTCCGGAAGCACGATCGCGTGGTTGTTGACCGGCCCGGCTCCCTCTTCGAGCGTTCCCTCCTCGAAGTACGCTTCGGGGCCCGCGATCTGATAGTGCAGGCTGCACTCCGCCGGCCGATTCGTCGTCCACGCAATCATGATGCGGTCCGGTCGCTCCCCGGGCTCGTCGGGGAGCATATAGCGCTCGACGTGGCGCACGCGCAGCGCGGGTGTCGTGGGCTTACTCGTGAGGAGCATCCATTCCCCAAAGCGGCTGGCGCCGCCGTGCTTCGCGTTCACCAGCGAAATGGCGTCGCCCGGTTGCAGACTGATGGGCTCGCTGGTGAACAGCAGAAAGCGACCGGCCTCTCCCGATCCGGCGGCCTCGCCAACGCTCTTGCCATTCACGAGCAACTCCAGCCCCGCGAGCCGGCCCGGGCGCTCGTCGATGACGAAGGCGAAGTAGTACTTCCCGCCCTGCGGCGCCGGGAAGCTGGCCTTTTCGCCGGCGTCGCCCTTACCCTCGAGTTCACGATTTGTGTGGACGATGAAGCCTGTAGCCGTCACTTGCTCGATGGGCCACCGCACGGTCCCTTCGTCCTGCCATAGTTCGTAGATCAGCTCGTGGGACGCCGGCAGCATCTCGAAGTTGCGCCGTACGGGCAGCGGCAGCGGCGGCTTGGGCTTCACCGTGTCACCCGGCACTTTGACCACCAACCATTCACTGGTGTTGTCCGAATCGGAGGTGTCATCCGCCCGATGGCTCAGCAGGCGGATGCGGTAGTTCGTTTGCCCCGCTTCTTGGTTCAGCCTGACGTCGTCGCACACGTATATGGCATTGCCGGCAACAACACCACGAATCGGCGCAGCCCCCGGCGCCCGCGCCGCGGCGTTGTTGATGCGAGGGTCGCTCCGCCCGTCTACGAAGCTATACATCACGTCCGTCCCGCGCACGCTCTCCTTGTCCTGTCGGCCGGTGGCCAGGTTGTTGTCGAGGTCGGTGTACAGGTGGAAGATCGATCCGTCGCCCAGATACTCGTCGGCGAACTCGATCTTCCACAGATACCGATCGCCGGCGACGTTGCAGGTATACACCTTCGTTATGTCCGGCGCCAGCCTGCGCTTCGAGCTTATGTCGCGGTCGCCGGCTCCCTGCGCCTTGTCGTCGTAGACCAGTACCAGCCGCTCGGGCGCTGCGGGATCAGTGCCGAGGCGCTCCTCGAGCGCATCGGGCATGCCATCGCCATCGGTGTCGCGCTCCTGTGCAGCCCCGGGCAGTACAGCATACAGGAGGGCGCCTGCGATCAAGAACGAGAGCGCTCCAAATGTAGATCTCACTCGGCCTCACCTCTCTCGACACGGTAAGATCGGCCGCGGGTACGGCTCAGGTTATGCCCACGGTGCCCTTTACTTCGACGGGCGAGGGAGCAGCGCCTCCAGGAAGCGGGGAACGTCGCGGCGGGGTAAGCAGACCGTGTATGTGGGACACCGGCAGCTTCGCGGGTGAACCTGCCGCTTCCGAATGCGGGCAAGCGTGGCAGGCTGCGTGGGGCACTGCTCTGCCGGCCGGGGCACGGGATCCGGGGACCAAAAAAAGCGCCGAGCGCAGCTGCTGGCTCCAGAGCGCTGCGCTCGGCTTCGTCAAAGGGAGGGTATCTGTTGTACTTATACCCTGCCAGCGCTCCTTTCCGTGTAAAAAGAGTCACAAATAAGTGTGGCCGTTATGTAACGGGCCACACCGGGAAAGCTTGAGCAAGCCGCCGCCGCCGCGCCTTGCGGCGCAAGTTCTTATGCCTGTAGCTGATAATCGTCCTCTCCGGCAGGTGGCTGCCCGTCGAGCGGGTGGTGCCGCTCACCTCGTTCTTGCTCGCCATGGACAGCGCCCCTGATCTCTGCGAGTCGGGGCGGCGTGGCGGCATAAACTAAGCGTGGGGCAGTCCCTGCGCACAACGCTTGGGGGGAGAGGGCAGGAGGAGGAAGCAAGTGGCGAACTCGCGCAGACGGCTGCCCGGAGCATCAATAATTTAGTAAGGTGTCCCCGGAATTCGTGACTTCACCAACGCTCCCACCCGTGGCCCCGCCAAAACGACCGCACGCTTCGCGTCAGGCGGGCCTTCATCCGGATCGTGTTTTTCAAGGGTTCGCCATGAGCTCTCAGATACTCGAAGGGAGGCAGACGTACCCACCTCTCCTGGCCCTCCGCCTGACACACATACCGCACGTACCAAGACTTCAGCCGGCCCGATCCCGGGCGAAAAGCAACTATGTGGTCCCATTCGAGGGACGTCGTCCGACCCCGCCAATCACGGTAGTGGATGCCGTCCTCCGAGACACGCAACAGCCCGTTTCTACGAAGCAGAAGGCAGTACGTGAACGGGAAGGCTACCGGAACCGACAAAACCAAGAGCAGGGGGCCGAAGCCGGTTGGGCCTCCCACCACTTCCAGGCACTGGGAGATTCCTCCCAGTACACACCAAGCCGGGAGCAGGGCCGTCACCACAATGCTGGCTGTGAAAAAGCGTGACGTGTATCTGAACTCTCCGTACAGTTCGCTCTGCGCAGTCCTTCCGATCAGTCTCTTCCCTTCTGGCAGACGCATCCCAAGCTCCCTCCCCGACGTTGTCGGTGGTCCAGGCAATCGCACGTCCCGGAGCGGCCGAAGGTTTCCTGAGGAGACACATTGGGGTCATACTCGATCATACCACAACCGTCCCACGGCGACGATGCCGTCCCACCCTCTCCGAATGCGATTGCGGACACCCGCGCCGATGGAGCGCTTGGGGATTCCCGGCAGAGGGCGCCAATGATGAAGCGATTCCCTGTGTATGAGGCGTCGCCCTTCTTCCGCATGCTCGTCACGGGCGCAGAGGAATTCCGGGGACACCATACTTAATTTTTGCGCTGGTGCTTCCATGGGCCCTTGGGCCCTCGCTTCTGTGGGCGGAGCACCCGCCCCAGCGATGACTCCACACGTCCCAGGAAGCTGTCGTCGCCCAGAGGACGACCCGTGCGCTCGTGCCACCGCAGCAACTCGCACTGAGCCCCAGCCACATCTTCCCCCAGGAACTACCCCGAAGATTTAGCCCTCCGCCTACCCTTTGTAGCCGGAGCGGCTCGCTCCGGTGGGTTACAGCCCATGGACATCTTCATCGTTTCCGTGTGTGGCTCCGCAACATTACGACTGCTCCCACCTCCCCTCTCCCACCATCTCCACGAGAGGCTGCACTCTCACACCAGCGTATCATCGCGCCCGGTCACGTGCGCCGCCGCACTGCTCCAGCGGTACTCCGCCGCCCGCTTCGCCAGACCCACTCGCATGGGGTTCAGCTCCATATACCGCGCTGCCTGCACCGTGTGGGCCTCGTCGAGCGGACGCCGAACGTCCGCAGGGAAAAGACGCAAATCGTCCCTGCCACAGATGTCCCCGCCAGCCCTCGCGGAAGTTCACCCGCCGCGTGTAGCGCCGGTGCGCTGCATTCCGCGCACGCGATTGCACGAATGGCGGTCGCGCGGCCGGAATACTCGCCGATGGCACGTGCAAGGCTCTCCTCCGACTCGGGCACGGCAATGAGGTGCACGTGGTTCGGCATCAGGCAGTAGGCCCACACCTGCACGCCCTCACGCTCACACCACTTGGCCATGATGTAGAGGCAGGGAAAAGGGTCAAGGGAAAAGGGAGAAGACGGCTGACGGCAACGCCTGGGGCTACGACTCGTGCCAGCCTGGCCATGCTGCCACCATGGCACTGCCAGCTTCCGCAGTCAAGAATTAAGTAAGGCGTCCCCAGAATTTCGGTCATTCTCCGTTGCCTTGATCGCGCTCAGTGCCGCCTTCCTGTCTGCGGCGCTGACGTCCTCGTCTGTCAGCACTTCGCGGTAAGCAGCGAGTGCGTCCTCGTTGTGGCCCGCAGCGGTCAGGGTCTCCCCCAATGCGACGAGCATGGAGCCGTGCCAGTAGCCGCGGAGTTTCGTGACGTCGACCAGCTTCAGCGTCGCTAACGCTTCCTCGAACCTGCCACGACGCGTGAGAATCCGCGCCGCGCCCTGCACGCCGTAATAGTACTCGGCGCTGCCGTTGTTCTTCGTTGCCTGCGCGATCTCCTGATAGGCTTCCAGCGCCGCGCCGTCGTCCTTCAAGACCGTCTCGCGGTTGCTGCCGATCGTGCGCTGAATGCTCAGCCAGGTCCGGCTGTCGGAGGTGAGTGGCAAGGCGGCTAGCAGGTCGGCTTCGGCCTTCTCTCCGGCCTTCTCAATCACATAAGCCCGGCCGCGAGCGAAGTACGCTTCGCCCGCCTTCCAGAACGGCCATTGCGCGAAATCCTCGTCTACAAACTCCGCGATCAACTCGGACGCCTGACGCTGCGCGAGCAGGATCTGCATCCGTGCGGTCTTGGCCACGGCTTCGATCGGAATCTGTCCGGCAAGCTCGGCGGCGCGGTCGTAGTCCTTGAGGCTGCGGGCGCATAGCGCGGCCTGTTCCAGCGCATCGGACTTCTGGAAATCCGTCAGGCCTTCGCCCGCCGCGAGCGCCGCGTACGCGGAAAGTGCTTCCTTGTATTTTCGCTGACGCATCAGCTCGGACGCCGCGCGGCTTTCGATGAGATAGTCCGTTACGGTCGGGTCAGCGTCGAACTCGTGGGAGCGACCGGCGTAAAAGTGCGCGAACTTCATCGGCACGTGGAAGCCGAACTTGCCGGTCGGGGCGAAGGCGGAGTACTCGGATCCGTTTTCGCGGATGCGCTGGCGGCAGACGTTGATGTGCCACGGGAGGCTTTGGGTCGGCTTGCGGCCGATGACCTGATGCAGCGGGTCGTTCTCATCCTGCACGACGGGGATGCGGATCTCGACGCTCCAGTGGTCCCGGGCCACGTGCGTGGCGACTTCGGCTTTCGAGTCCCAGCGAAACCAGCCGCTCTTCGGGGCTCCGCGGTCGAGGTCAATGAGCGCTCCGGACGGGTTGACCGCGATCTGGTAATAAGTGTGCGACTCGGTATCGAGCAGGATTTCCACCACGTCGCCGTACCACGTAGCCTGATCTTCCTTCCGCGTCGTGGCGATGTTCAGCTTCTCGCCCTTTCGTTCCTCGCAGCGGATGACGAAATAGAGGTTGCCGCCGCTCCATGCGGTCTTGAAGCTAGTGCCGAAGATTGGCTGGCGGCCGGTCTGCAGTTCGCGCAGGCGGCCCGTCGAGGCAACGGGGCATTCCTGCCACGCCACATCGTCGAGCTTGCCGTCGATGACAATGTGCGACGAGTCGCGAACGAGCCGCAGTCGCGGGACCGGACCGCGCTTTTGCGCGAGTTGCTCGCGTTTGCTGCGCAGGCCATCAAGATAGTCGTCGATGAGCGCCACACGTTTGGCGTAGACGGAATTATCGTCGGCCGCGGCCTTCGCGGCGGCGAACAGTTCGAGGGCGCGGTCTGCTTTTGCCTTGTCCTTTTCCATCTCGCGCCAGTTGCTCTCGCAGTACCTGAAGAACGCCCGCATCTCGTCCGCGGCCGGGCCGTAGAAGCGACGGCAGTACTCATCAAACATCGCCACGACGTCCTGCTGCTTGCCGCCCCAGTACATGCGGGCCGTGAAGTAGACGAGGAAGTGGTTGAAGCCGATGGCCTTCTCGTGGAAATCCTGCCGCACGCTGAGCCAGATATCTTCGCCGCGCGAGATGCCCTTGGTGGCGTTGATGCTCTCGCCCATCACGCGCGGTATGTAGGCGGGAAGGTAGAAGCCGCGGTCGGTGAAGGGATAGTTCTCGAAGACCATGATGGGGTTGTCCGTCTTGGCAACCCAGCCTTCGCGCAGTTTGCGGATGTCTTCACGCTGGTCGCTGGTGGGACGACGCCCGCCCACGATGATGACCTGCACGTTCGGCTCCAGCTTGTCGATGTACTGCGGCGGCTGCGTGTACGTGCCGTAGGCACAGTTGGAAATCATCTTGTCGGGATGCGTCTTGCGAACTTCTTTGGCCACGCGGTTGACGAAGTCCCACACATAATCGGAGAAGACGCCGCGGTAGCCGCGTTCGGGCGAATCCTTACCCTCGCACAGTTCGCACTGACACATAGCCGTGTAACCATCCGGCGGCATCACCGAGACGACGTCATACTTGTAATGATCGAACTGCGCCCGCACGAAGCGGACGGTCTCGCGAAGCAACTCCTCGTTCGAGTAACACAACTGGTTCAGCCGCTGGCCGGGCTGGTTGTGGCGCTTGCCGCCGTAGAGCGCGAACCACTCGGGGTGATTCGTCAAGGTGTGCTCGTTGTGCGTCATGTGGTGCAGGCCGTGCGCGGTCTGAAGGCCGTAAGGATTGCGAATGCCCAGCCGCATGGCCCACCGCGCGGTCTCTCTTCCATGCACGCCGAAGCGGATGTTGACCGACCGCACAGGGAAATCCGGCCGCACGGTCTCGTCCACTCTGGGCAAAGGAATCGAGGCCATCGACGGCACGACCTCGCCCAGCTCGCCGGGCAGATACCACCGCACGCCGAGGCTGCGCAGGAAGCCGCAAACGGCGTTGAACGAACCGCGCTCGTCGAAGCCCCACACGTGCACCGTGCCTTCCTCGGCCGCCGGTTCGTGGTTGGGTTGACCGAAAGTCGTTGTCCGCCCGGTGTAATGCTTGCGCATCTGCGACATGGGATTGCCCCACTTGGCGCCGGTGATTCTGTCCCACTCCTCATGCACCCTTCCGCTCACCCAGTCGGTGTTGCTGCGAGGCCACGGTTCAATGGGCGTGAAGTCAGTGTCGTCCCCGATGAGCACAAGCCAGGCATCGCCGGAGACGATGCGATAGGCGCCATGCTTCAGGTCATCGGCCGAGACCTTCAGCTTGTCCGTGTGAGGACTGCGGCCGACGTAGATTCTCACCGGAACATCGCCACTCGGCTCCGTCGCGATCGGCAGCTTCGCACCGGAGATCCTTTCCACGTAAGTCTGCAACTCGCGCGCCGCGAGCTTCGTCGTGCGCGGCGGTTGCCGTGCGATGATGATCTGAGCCCGGGCTTGGCCGTCCTTCACAATGAAGGTATCGGCCGCGCACGAGTGCCCGCAGAGAATACACAGCAAGACCGCCTGTGCGAGGACTACGTGTTTCGCCGTGATTTCTGTCAACCGCTTCATCGCTGGCTCTCCTGTCGAAGCCTGTCGATTTCAACACGCAATCGCACCTTGTCCGTCACCGGCTTTCCCGCCCGAACGTCCTCTTCACCAAACGTGGCCATCAGGATGGCTCCGTCGGGCGTGCGGTTGTGGTCGTAGATGATGTAGATCGTGCCGGTGGTTCGGCATCAGGCAGTAGGCCCACACCTGCACGCCCTCACGCTCACACCACTCGGCCATGATGTAGAGGCAGGGAAAAGGGTCAAGGGAAAAGGGAGAAGACGGCTGACG
>JAUWAU010000028.1 GCA_030601885.1 Armatimonadota bacterium | reverse complement strand
GAATTGTCGGGCTGGAAGGGACTCCGCCGAAGCGGCTTCGTCCCTCTCGCGAAGGCGGAAGCCCGACCTACGCGGGGATGCGGGCCGCGAGCGGCGCACTGAAGGCCGCAGCCGCGTAGGCGGGCCATTCTTGGCCCGCTGCCTTTGACACGCGAACTTACCGAACGAACCACTAGCCACCTATGACAGTGACGCACACCCGGCGCGAGCGCGGCCCATCGAGCTCCAAGAAGAAGATGCTCTGCCACGTGCCGAGCCGTGGCTGCCCGTCGCGCACTGGGACGGTGACCGAGTTTCCGATGAGGATTCCGCCAAGGTGCGCCTGCGCGTTGCGGTCCACGCGATTATGCTGCAACGGCACGCCAAGTTCCGTGAGCCGGCCCGCCATTTCCACCACATCCTGCAGCAGCCCCCGCTCCGGCTCGTTGACGTACACGGCAGTGGTCGTATGAGGCGTGGCGATGCACACGATGCCGTCGGCGATGCCGCTCTCCCGCACGGCTCCGGCCACATCGCCCGTGATGTCCACCGGCTCGATCCGGCCCTTCGTGCTGAGGCTGATTACGGCCGCATGTGTCGGCATAGCGTCGATCCGAGTCGCACGGTGCGCGTGCGCTACCGAGCGCGTATGTCGTGTAGCTGCAACTGGAGCGACCGCGTGCCGCCCCACTCATTGATCATAGGGGCGAAGCAGATATCCACCACCCCGGCGCGGACAACTGTGTTGGCTTTGCCTCCCATGCTGAACCCTATTGCGTCAAATACGCGCTTCGCATCGCCCACCAGCAGTTTCAGATGCTGGTTTCCGCTGCCGACGCATCGACACTCGTGTACGGTGAGTCCCTCCGCCAAGAGATGGGGCGGGGGATTACCTTGCCCAAAGGGCTCGAGCAGCTCTATCTCCTCGGCCAGCTCTATGGTAACCTCGTCGAGCGTCACGCGTCGGTCGATGAGGAGTTTTCCCTGAAGGTCATCGGCCGTGAGCGCATCCTGGGCCAGCTCATTGAGCCGCGCCCGCAGGTCATCGACCTTCTCTGGGTGCAGCGTCAGCCCCGCGGCCAGGCTGTGGCCGCCCGCCCGGAGCACCTCGTCTCGACACCGGCTGAGCGCCGCGCCGATGTCGAAGCCGGCAATGCTGCGGGCAGAGCCACGGGCGATGCTGTCCTGTATACTGAGTAGCACCACAGGCCGACAGAACAGCTCAACGAGCTTGGATGCCACCGGGCCGACGACGCCAATACTCCACTCGTGCGAAGCGAGGACGATGACTCTGTCGGACTCCAGGTCGCACTCCTGAGTCACGCGCGTCCGCGCGTCGGTGAAGACGCGCTCCTGCGTTTTCTGGCGCTCTCTGTTGAGGCTGTCGAGCCGCAGCGCCGCCCTCTTGGCGGCGGTCTCGTCGCGGAGCAGCAGCAATTCGAGCGCCTCGGCCGCGTGAGTGACGCGCCCGGGCGCGTTCAGCCGTGGGCCCAGTCGGTACGCCACGGCATGTGAGGACGCTCGACCGTCCATGCTGCACAGTCCCATCAGTGTCCGCAAACCCGGCTTTCGCGTGATCTCGAGGCGTTCCAGTCCGAGCTTCACGAGGGCCCGGTTCTCGCCCACAAGCGGGCAGACGTCGCCGATGGTGCCGAGCGAGACCAGGTCGAGGTATGCGCGGCGGTATGAGTCCAGAGGCAGGCCGCGGCGCTTCACCAGCGCGGCGCCCAGCTTGAATGCCACGCCAACGCCCGCCAGATCCGCATTTGGATACGTAGAGTCGTCGCGGCGTGGGTTGACTACCGCAAGGCATTCCGGCAGCGCCCCGTCGATGTCGTGATGATCGGTTACAACGAGATCAATGCCGTGGCGTGCCGCCTCCTCGGCGGCCGCGTGCGACGCCGTACCGCAGTCAACGGTGAGCACCAGAGTGACGCCTTGGTCAACCGCTTTGCGCACCGTCCGCGCCGAGAGCCCGAAGTCCTCGGTCAGTCGGTTCGGGATGTAGTAGCGCACGTCGGCGCCGAGCCGGGACAGCAGCCGCAGCAGCAGAGCCGTGGCGGTGACGCCGTCAACATCGTAATCCCCGTGCACGAGTATGACCTCGCCGGCCTGCAGCGCCCGATCAAGCCGCGCGACGGCTTCGTCCATCTGTGGCAGCAGGAGCGGATCGTGGATATCATCGAGCGAGGGCCAGAGGAAGCTGCGAGCCGCCGACGGCGTCGTTACACCTCGGCTCACCAGAACGCTGGCCAGGACGGGCGAGATGTCGAGCTCGGCGGTCAGTTCCTCTTCGGCGGCTGCGTTGCGTGGTGCGATTTCCCAAGTGGCCTGCGTCATATCGGACTTCGTGAGGGGGGCGTTAAGCCAACTCAGTATACGGGAAAGCCAAGGCGGGTGTCAACGCGTGGTGCCCTGCCCGGCAGCATCGAGATTTCGGTCCCTCGTAGTAGTGTAGACCGTGGTGGGAGGACCTCAGCGGGTTCCCAGCCCCAACCACCACGTGGCGAGCCCCGTACGGGGCCCCGCTTCAGACAGGGGCCACAGGTGCTCTGAGGACCTGCGGTCCTTGCTCGCCTACAGTGGGCGGGCCACGCGGCGCCGCTCTGCCCGTCTCTGGTGGGGGCCCTGACCGCTGCGGTATCACTCGCCGTGGCCCCGTTCCCCTACGCCGGCTCCTCCGTGCCTTCCCGGGCCGCCTCCTGGAACTCCGGGAGCTGCACGGCGGCCAGCTCGGGCTGCGTGGAAACGTGCCGCAGCACGTCGTCGATGATGCTGTCGGGGGCGATCCCCTCGGCCTCCGCCTCGAAGTTGAGGATGAGCCGGTGGCGCAGAGAGTTGAGGGCTACCTCCTGGACGTCCTCGAAAGCGACGTTGTAGCGTCCGCCGAGCAGCGCGCGGACCTTGCCGGTCAGCACGAGCGCCTGCGCCCCTCGGGGGCTGCTGCCGTACCGGCAGTAGCGGTTGATCTGCTCTGTGGCCAGCTCCCCGCCCGGGTGCGTCGCGAGCACGAGCCGCATGGCATACGACTTGACGTGATCGGCGATCGGCACTTCACGTATGAGCTTGCGCATCTCAAGGATCCGCTCCCCGCCGACCACCTTGCCCGGCTCCGGGATCTCCACGCCCGTCGTCCGGTCGCATATCTCCGTCAGCTCCGCCTCGTCGGGATACCGGACGATGAGTTTGTACAGAAATCGGTCGAGCTGGGCCTCGGGCAGCGGATAGGTGCCCTCCATCTCGATGGGATTCTGCGTGGCGAGCACGACGTACGGCTCCGACAGCGGGCGCGTGATGCCGGCGGTCGTCACGGTCTTCTCCTGCATCGCCTCCAGCATGGCGCTCTGCGTCTTGGGGGTGGCGCGATTTATCTCGTCCGCGAGGATGATGTTGGCGAACAGCGGCCCCGGCTGGAACTCGAAGAACTTGCGCCCGCTCTCGTCCTCCATCACGATATTGGTGCCCGTGATGTCGGCGGGCATGAGGTCGGGCGTGAACTGGATTCGCGAGAATTCCAGGTCAAGCACCCAGCCCAAGGTGCGCACGAGGAGGGTCTTGCCCAGACCGGGCACTCCCTCCAGCAGTGCATGTCCCTCGCACAGCAGGCAGAAGAGCGCCCCGCGAATCACGTCCTCGTGCCCGACGATCACCGTCTTGACCGCCGCCTCGATGTTGGCGAAGTCCTCCTTGAACTGCTCGACGCGTGGTTCGATATCCATGTGCATCACCCACTGACGACGATACGGCGCGGTATGGCGTCGAACTCGAACTCCACGTAGGGCGCCCCGTTCACCGCGCACTCGCGCGACGATGCCGGCGCACCATCCGCCTCAACGGACGAGCCGGTCAGTCCGGCTGGCAGCAGCACGTGGCCCTTCAGGCCGGCGCCGCTGCCTGTCAGCTCGAGGCGTATCGTCCGCTCCGTCTTATCATACGTATACTCGTAGCAAAAGTATCCGTCCGACGCGCCGTATTTGACGCAGACCAACGCACGAGGCACATCGGCGGCGGGCCATCGCGGGGAGAGGCGCACACGCTCGAAGAGTTTCCCCTCGTCCTCGACGCCGCAGAGCCCCTCGACGAATGCGTACAGCATTGCTGCCGCGCCCAACCCGTCCGCAGGTAGTGCCGGCTCTTGCTCGGGCGCCATCCCGTCGGGATGATACCATAGGTACGTCGTGTTGGCTACCGCGATCATCTGGTAGTAGCGACGCAGAATGTCCACGCCGTACGCCTCGAAGCCGTGCTCAAAGGCGCCGCGGGCCAGTTCGCCGCCAACGAGCGGCATTATCCCGCCATTGACGTAGCTGCCCGGCCGGAGGCCTTCGAGGCCGAAGGCCTCCGGCCGGAATGGGGGATCGATGGAGAACCACTCAGCGAAGTGCGTCTCCTGGCGAAGGTCGCGCCGTCGCTGATACTCGCCGATGACACTGGCAGCCATCTCGGGCGTCATTGTGCCACGATTGAGGCTGCAGGCGTTGCTGAGGCTGAGCTGCTCGTGCTCGTCCACCCCTTCGACGTCAACCGGGTCGATGTGCACGTGGTGGCGATAGAAGGTCCCGTTCCAACACACGTCATTGACGCGGCGCTGGAAATGCTCCGCCTTCCGCTGCCACTCGTGCGCCTTCTTCGGGAGCGCGCAGTGTTCGAACATGGCACCAAGCAGCCGGCACGCCTTGCACATGCCCGTGTTGTCGCCGTGCATGATGCCGAAGCGAGTGTGCTGGTCGATTTCGCAGCGACGTGTGCGGCGGCCGTCAGGTAGCCGCACCGGCTCGCCGCACTCGAAATCCCAGGTGTCTATGGTGAAGCCCCGCTTCACCAGCTCATGCTGCGGCGACCAGCGCTGCGGATCGGTCATGCTGTAGATGAGGGCCTTCTCCAACGCGGGCAGCTTCGTTCGCACCCATTCGTCATCCCCGGTCGCCTGCCAGGCCGTGTACACGGCTTCGACGGCCAGATACTCGACGTCCGCCAGCACCGTGGACCGGCTGTAGCGCACATCGCGCTGCTCGTCATACCGGCTACGCCAGTGATATGTGGGGTCATGATCCGGCCCAGGGGCGCCCGTGGCCACGCCGTCGTAGAAGCTGCCGTCGGGGAGCTGCGCCTCGCAGAAGTGATCGACGACGCTGCGCACGTCTGGCTCCCAATACTTGAATCCCCTCATTTGATGTGTGTGATGTCGGAGGCAGATCTGCCGCGTGTCGGGCGACTGATAGCCCTTGACGACGTCGCCCCGAACGAAAAGGGCGCCTATGTTATTCAGCATGAGTGCCTTGACGCGCTCAACGAAGTCGTCGAAGACTTCGTCGCCGGTCACGACGCGCGTCTCGGCGGTCACTTGGAAGTGCCCCATGATCATGGGGCTGTTTGGGCCCTCCGGCATCACCTTGACCGTGTGCCTGCCCAGCGCGCCACGGACCCGCAGCTCCAACGTGGCCTGGCCGTCCTCCGGCGCCACCTTCTTGGCCGCGTACACTGTGCCGCGGCCATCGGCGACGCTGATCCCCACACTGCCCGTACGCCGCGCGCCGCTGACGGCCAGGCGCACTGGCTGGAGCGGAGCAAAGTGAGAGCTGTTCCGTTCAAAGCGCGGGTCGTCCAGCGCCGTGATTGCTATCTGCACCGCCGAATGCCCCTCGGAGCTGCGTGCACTCGCAGCGGCCCATGTGTGGCGTTATGGGCTCTGCCGTGCCCGCAGCGCGGGAGTCAAGAACGAACGCGCGGCCGAAGCCCTGCGGCTTCAGCCGCGCAAAGAGCCGCCCGACAGCCGTAAGGGTCAGCGACGGGCACGTGCTCCCCTCCGCGTGCTCATGGCTGCCCGTCGCATGCCGGCGTTACGCGGCGTGGGCGTCAATGTTGATCGTGATCTTCTCGCCGCAGTGTGGGCAGATGATCGTCAGCGACAGAGTCGCCGGCTTTGGCTGCGGTGCGGGCTCGCGGGTCTCCACGGCCGGAGCGACTGCCGGCGGTGGTGTCACCGGCGGGACCGCCTCCAACGCTGGTTCCTCTTCGGTGGGCGCCTCTTCCTCGGGCGTCTCGACCGTCGGTGTGGGGATGGGGGGTACCGGCGGCGTCTCCACGGGCGTGGGCTTCTCCGCCTCGGCTGGGGCTGCGCCGCTGAGATCGACCTTCACGATCAGACTGTCGGGGTCGAACTCGGTCCGGAAGAGCGGATACACTTCCAGTTCGATGCGGTCCTCGCCCTCACCGGGATCGACTCTTAGCCCGCTCATCGGCATGAACCACGACGGCTTGCCGGTGACCGTCTGCCCATCGCGGGTGGTAACCGTCAGGGACACGATCTGCCAGTCGGACTTCTCCTCGGTACCCACGTCCGTCCACTCCGCCTCCACGGTGGCGATGTCCGGACCGGGGATGGTCTTCTTTTCCCCGTTGACGTCGAGCTCGAGCTTGCCGCCCTCGTCCACCTCGACCTTGTCGGACCCGAATCGGGCCGCCTCTGTGACCCCGAAGGCCACAAGTAGGAGATCGCCCTGCAGCGTCTTGCCGCCTTTGAGCGTGACCGTGCCCATTAGCGGGACGTGCTTTGCCTCCTGGGCGGAGCTTAGGGCTACGTGGCCCGCCAGTGCAACGATGATTCCCAGTATGATGACACCCGTTTTGCGCTGCAACGTCTTCACCCCTTTTCTGGCATTTCTTGTCGTCAGTCGCCCACGTACGTCAGCGGAACCGGCTCATGGTTCCATTGGATCCGCTTCTTCAAATCGGCGCGCACCTGCGTTTGCGCAGGCGGATCAAAGCTGCTGCATCAGTCTGTGCACCTGCGGGATGACGCGCACCTCGTTCAGAATGCCCCGTGCGAGATCGAATACCTCCAGGACGCGGGCCGGTCCGGGGGGCTGTTTCACCGCACCCGCGGGCGTGACCGGCTGCAGAACGACCGGAATGCGCCGGTCCACGCCGGCAACAGTTTCAAAAGCCCGTACCAACTCCGCGTTCCCCGCTTCCGCCGTGAGAACCACCTTGACGAAGACGTCCGGCCGATCGGTCTGACGAGCATGCTGCTGGGCAATGCGCAAGAACTCCCGGCTCGCGGCAAACACGTCGCGCCCGATGGCACTCGGCAGCTTGACGTCCATAGCTATTATGTCGAAGCCATCAATGGTCCGGTGAAGTGCCTCCGGCAGCACGCCGTTTGTCTCCAAGTACGTTCGCACTCCCCGCTGGCGCAGCAACGGGGCGAAGGCGACCAGAAAGTCCGCCCGCTCCAGCGGCTCGCCACCGGTGAGGGCCACCGAGTGATGGAGCCCCGGCGGCTCGTCGAAATCCAGCACCAGGTCCAGCAGACGCTCCGGGGTGAACGGATTGTCACGCTGCTCGAAATCCCGTGCTCCCGGGGCCCTCTCGACGACGCACCTGCCCGTCTGCATGCGACTGGCCGGCGTATCGCAATACATACAGTCCAGATCGCACCCGTAGAACCGACAGAACACCTGTCGCGTTCCCACCAGCAGCCCTTCGCCCTGTATGGTCGAGAAGACCTCCGCTACATCGGCCGTCGGTCCCGCCTGCCCGCCCACGCTCCCGGGGCTCACTGCACGGCCCTGACCTTGCATCGCGCCTTCCTGATGCTTTCGACCTCCGCCGCGTAGCGCTCCGCCATGAGCCGCCCGATCTGCGGCGCGTCCAGGCCCCACTCGCGCAGCCCGCAGGCGGGTACCGGCGCCTTCTCGGCGACGACGTTTATTCCCGTATGGATGAGCGATGAGAGCGGGCTGACGGTCGCTATGGACACGGTGAGCTTCCGGTCGCCAAAGAATAAGTCGTCGCCTCGGCGTATGAGAGTTAGACCGGGCACGTGCTCCTCCAGTTCCTCGCGGATGATGCATATCAGCAGTCGCTGTCGCCAGATTGCCTTCTCAAGGTCGGTATCGAAGTGCTCGACGATGAAATGCAGCATCTGCTCGCTATATATCGGCTTCCCCTGTCGCGCATCGCGCCGGTCCACCAGGTGGGCGCGATCAACGTCGGCTTTGCCGACGAACGCGACGATGCTGTCACCTTGGAGGCCGAAGCGCTCGAAGGCCCACAGCGAGCGGAGCTGTTCGCCGGTGTAATCGATGCTCTCCTCGATCCAAGCATGGATCATGGGTGTTCCCGCGCCTCCGGGGGAGTCCGGACCGCATTGAACCACTCCCAGCTTCCGGCGGCAGTGAGTGCCCGCCTGAGACGAACACACGATTCGCAGCGATAGCAGTGCTCCGTCCCGCCGTCGTAGCAGCTCCAGATCAGGTGGATCGGGGCTTCGATGCGCCGCCCGAGCTCAACGATCTGCCGCTTGTTGAGCCCGCCCGTCGGGCTCCGGAGCCGCACGTGGCTGCGGGTAGAGAAGCGCAGCGACGCGGTAGCGGCATCAACAAACTCCGGCGAGTTGTCGGGGAACGTCGCCGCTTCCTCGGCGTTGAACCCACAGACGACTTCGGCTGCGCCGAGCTGCTCAGCGTATGCGGCCGCGATGTTAACGAAGATCCCGTTCCTATTCGGCACCCAGACTGTCCCAGCAGTCTCCTCCAGGTTTGCACCGGCGCTGCTCAGGTCCGCCTCGGTGAGCGTAGGCAGCGCGCTCGCCGGGTCCACAATGGCCGGCGGCGCGAGGCGGGTCAGCCATGGCAGCTCTACCACCTGGTGCGCGATATCAAACGCGGCGCACATGCCGTGTGCGGCGGCGATTTCCCGCGGCGCCGCGCGCTGCCCATAGTCGAAGGTAAGTGCCAGGCTCACGCCCTTCGCGTCGCCCGCCTCGTTCTCCCCAGCGGCCAGCGCCAGGGCAACCGCCGAGTCCAGCCCACCGGAGAGCAGCGCCACGCTAGTCATTGCCGCGCCCCTCGCCCGGCTCAGCCTCAGGCGCGTAGGTGACGCACGATGTCGGCGTCTCCCAGACGCGCACCCGGGTGACGCGCCGCCCCGGCGCGTTCAGCACCGCGGACAGCCGCTCATGCAGGATGCGGGCTAACTGCTCCGTGGTCGGGTAGACCTCGGCGAATTCGGCAAGCTCATTCAGATAACGGTGATCGAATGCCCGCAGCGTCGCCCGGCACTCGCGCTTTATGTCGCCGAAATCGATGAGCATGCCGGCATCGTTCAGTTCCTGCCCGGCCACGAACACCTGCACGCTGTAATTGTGCCCATGCAGGCGGGCGCACTTGCCCTTATGCTGTGGGAGCTGATGGGCGGCCTCGAACCCTGTTTCGACCATGACCTCGTACACACACAGGCCCCCGTGTAGCCACGCCATGTTACGAACGCTACTTCTCCGGCGCTGAGGGTGAGTCCTTCCGCTCATCTGTCAGCATACCCCGCCGGAACTCTGGCGAGCGCGGGAGCGTCCGACAGATGGGCACTGTGCCCGTAATAGATAGATTTGTCGCCCCCGATAATGTATAATCTCGGGCAGGTGGCGGGTTGGCCATGCGCTCGCGGAAGTTCATTCGCAGGCTGCGAAAGGTTCTCCTGACGCTGAATCTGTTGCTCCTGTTCGGCTTCGTGGCCGTTGTGGGGCTTCTGATGGGCGGCCTCGTCAGCGTCAACCGTGTGCTGCCGGACACCACGCAGCTCTCCGCCTATCGGCCGCAGCTCAACACGGTGCTGTATGCCAAGAGCGGCGACCGTAATCCGTCGCCGGCGTGGACCGTCTTGGCCAGGATCTATCGCGAGCAGTACCGGGAGCCAGTGCGCCTGCGAGATGTGCCTCGTTGGCTGCGTCAGGCAACGGTGGCCGTGGAAGATCGTCGTTTCTGGCGTCACCAGGGAGTGGATCCATGGGGCATGGGGCGCGCGCTGTGGGCCAATGTGCGGCACGGCAAGACCACCCAGGGCGCCAGCACCATCACTCAGCAACTGGCCCGCAGCATCTGGCTGAGCCGCGAAAGGACCGTCAACCGCAAGATCAAGGAAGTGCTGCTGGCCGTTCAGATGGAGCGCAAGTTCTCCAAAGATGAGATCCTCGAGATGTACCTCAACGAAGTCTACTACGGGCACGGCGCCTACGGGATTGCCACGGCCGCAGAGCTGTACTACGGCAAGTCGGTTGATGAGCTCGGCGGGCTCACGCTGGCGCAGTGCGCTCTGCTGGCCGGCCTGCCCCAGCGGCCCGGCGCCTATTCGCCATACGGCCACCCACAGCGGGCCAAGCAGCGCCGCAATACGGTGCTCGATGCCATGGTCAGGTGTGGGGACATTTCGCCGGCGGAGGCGGCCAAGGCGAAAAAGGAGCAGGTGCAGAAGTACCTCGCCGAGCGCAAGAGTCGGGGCATCGAGAGCCGCAAGGCGCCGTACTTTACGGCCGAGGTCATCAAGTACCTGAGCAACAGATGGGGCGAGGAGATCGTGTATGCCGGCGGCCTGCGGGTGCACACGACTCTGGATATGCGGCTGCAGCGGATCGCCGAGCAAGTCCTCGCGGAGGGCGTTGCCAACCTGAAGGACAAGAAGGTCACGCAGGGGGCTGTGCTGTGCATGGAGGTGCGTACGGGGCGGGTGTTGGCGATGGTTGGGGGGGTCGGTCCGTACCTGGAGAACCAGTGGAACCGGGCCACACACGCGCGTCCCGTCGGCTCGGCGTTCAAGCCGTACGTCTATGCCACTGCGCTCCAGTATGGGTGGGGTCCGAACTCCGCCATCAGCGGCGCCAAGGTCACCGTCCCCACGGTAGACGGTCGGGTGCACACATTCCACAATTACAACCGCGGCCAGGAGGGGACGTACACCCTCCGCCGGGCGCTGGCCAGCTCCATCAATTGCGCCGCGATTCGCCTCCTGCGCGATGTCGGCATTGACCCGGTTGTGCAAACGGCATCGCGCATGACGGACGTTCCGTCATGGCGCTTCCACGAGCATCGGTACCTGTCGATGGCGTTGGGCACCGTCGGGTTCAGTCCCCTCGAGATGGCCACCGGCTTTTCCACCATCGCCTCCGGAGGCCTGCGTCCGACCCCGACGCTGATCGACGACGTGACCGATTCTCGCGGTGAGCACCTTCCCGTGCAGCGCCCCGGGCGCGTTCGCGTCATCCATCGTGACGTCGCCGTCGAGATGCGGAGGATGATGGAGGCAGTGGTGCGTTCCCGTTCCGGAACTGCAGCCGGAACAGCAGCGCGCCTCGGCATTGCGTGTGCCGGCAAGACGGGAACCAACGAGGACTGGCGCGACGCCTGGTTCATCGGCTTCACGCCCGAGCTGTGCACCGCCGTGTGGGTGGGCCGCGACGACTACGCTCCGACCCGAAGGGTGACAGGCAGCGGGGGTGCATTGCCGATATGGCGGAAGTTCATGGCCGAGGCCATCAAGATCATCAAGCCCGAGGGCAAGTTTCCGGCGGGAGGCAGCATCGTCGGCACCAAGTCCGAGAGGGTGGAAGAGGAGCTACCGGTTGTGGAGCCCATCTGCATCGAGAGCGGCGCTCTCGCAGGGCCGTACTGCCCGCGGACGGAGGACCGTGCATTCCCGCGCGACCAAGCGCCGCGAGAGCAGTGCCCCCGGCATGGTGGGTTCGGCGAGGCGTCTTCTCGCTCCCGGTCGGAATCTACCCGGCCCTCTCGGCCCGAACCGGAGCCGGTTCGCACCGAATCGGTTACCATTTGTGTAGACTCCGGCAAACCCGCCACCGCGTACTGCCCCAACACGCGAACCGAAGAGTTTCCGGAGGGGAGTGCCCCTGCCGGCTCCTGCCACATCCACGGGCCGCTGCCGGGAGGCGAGTCACCCCCGGCCGAGGAGAGCACGCCTGCCGACGCGATCCCGGAAACACTCATTGATACCGATGGATGAACAGGGCCTGAGAATCCGAATTGGCGTGCTGCGAGTGCTGGGGGCAGTGGCGTTCGCCGTGCTCGTGGCGCGCTTGTGGTCGCTGCAGATCGCCCGGTGGGATTCCTTCGAGCAGCGGGCGACGGGGAACCGTACCGAAGCGGTGCGTCTCCGCGCGAACCGGGGCGTCATCTACGACCGGATGGGCCGACCACTGGCGGTGAACAAGGCAGCCTACGACATCAAGCTGCTGCCGGAGCCATTGAGCGACAGCCAGAGGCGGGAGCTGCTCATCGCCCTGAGTGAGGTGCTAGCTCCGACAGGGGATGAGTTGCTGCGGCTGCAGCGCGTGATCGGGGAGGGCCGCACGCTCGAGGGAGCGATGCTCGCCGAGAACATCAGCCTGGAGCAGGTGGCGCGCCTGCAAGAGCGCTGGCCCCCGCCTGCCGGCATCCAGGTGATAGAGCGCGCCAGTCGATACTACCCCTGCGCTAATCTGGCCGCCCACGTGCTCGGATACGTGGGCCCGATCAGTGAGCGCGAGCACGACAGATTGTCCGACCGATTCCTGCAGCCGCAGGCCGCCTCGGCCGAGCTGTGGGGGGCGCTGCCGTCTGCTGCGCGGGCCGCAGCGATGCCCGAGCCCGTCTACTTCATGGACTCCATTATCGGCAAGTCCGGCGTGGAGCGCGCGTGCGAATTCGATGACGACATTGGTCTTGTCCTCCAGGGCCGTGCCGGCCGACGGCTCATCGAGGTGGACGCGAGACGCAACTTCAGCAGGGCACTGGCGGAGCGGCCACCCCGGCCCGGCGCGAGCGTGTATCTGACCATTGATGCAGAGCTGCAGAAGGTGCTGGAGCGCAGCCTGGAAGCCGCAGTGGCCAAGAGCCGCACCGGTGGTGCGGCCGTGGTGTTGGATGCCCGCAGCGGCGAAGTCCTTGCGCTGGCCAGTAAGCCGAGCTTCGATCCTAACCGCTGGATAAGCGGCTGGACGCAGGAGGACTATGAGCTCTTTCAGCACGACCCTCGCAAGCCGGAGCTGAACCGGGCTATCGGCGGCACGTACCCGCCCGGCTCCGTCTTCAAGATCATATCTGCACTGGCCGCCCTGCGCAGCGGGCGAATCACGCCGAGCACAAGCTATGAATGCCGGGGATCTATGCGCGTTGGTGACCGCATGTTCCGCTGCCTCGGCAAGCACGGGTGGGTGAGTCTGTACGCTGCCATCGAACAGTCATGCGACATCTACTTCTACAGCCTTGCACTGAAGGCAGGGCTCACCATCGAGGAGCTTCGCCGCTGCGCGAGAGAGTTCGGCTTTGGCGAAAAAACCGGCGTCTGTCTGCCAGCCGAAGCCGAAGGGCTGATCCCCACCCGCGAGTGGCACCAGGACTACTACGGCGAGCTCTGGCGATCCGGCCACAGCGCCATCGCTGCCATTGGTCAGGGGGACGTCAAGGTGACGCCACTGCAAGTGGCCGTGGCCACCGCTGCCATTGCCAACGGCGGCGACGTCTTGCGGCCCCGGCTCATCAAGCGCATTAGTTGGCCGGGCGCCCGTTCAGGTCCTCACGGCCAGCCGTCCGAGGTTGCAGCGGGCCGTGATGTCGTGCGCCACGTGAGCATGCCGCCGGACATGCTGGCGCATGTCCGTGAGGGTATGCGCCGGGTCGTTGCTGGCGACGGCGGTACGGGAAGGGCAGCCCGTGTCCCAGGTGTGCAAGTGGCCGGCAAGACGGGGTCGGCGCAGCGAAGGCCGTCGGACCCCAAAACTCACGCCTGGTTCACCTGCTTTGCTCCGGCTGAGAAGCCGAAATACGTGTGCGCGGTCCTGGTGGAGCTGTCGGGATATGGGGGCGAAGTGGCTGCACCGATCGCTCGTGCCGCCATGGCCAAGCTCTTCGAGGTTGCGCCCGCCGTGGCCGAAGACCCCGAAGCCGCCTCTGCGCCAAGTCCGCCGTAGAGCGCCGCGGGCAGCGGGAGGACGTGAAGACGTCAGAACAAGGTGATGCCCGTGATCCGAACGCGGTCCGAGACACTCCACGCTCGAGCACGGCAGTTGATGCCCGGCGGCGTCAACAGCCCGGTGCGGGCCTTCGGCGCCGTCGGCGGCACTCCCGTGTTCATCGAGCGGGCAAAGGGGTCGCGGTACTGGGATGTAGACGGCAATGAGTACATTGACTACGTGTGCTCTTGGGGCCCGTTGATTCACGGGCATGCGCCTGACTTCGTGCTCGAAGCGGTGGCACAGGCAGCCGCGTTGGGCACCAGCTTCGGGGCGCCAACGGCGCGAGAGATCGAGATGGCGGAGCTCATCGTTGAGGCCTATCCGTCGGTAGAGATGGTCCGTATGGTCAACTCGGGCACCGAAGCAGTGATGAGCGCCATCCGCGTAGCTCGTGGGTACACGGGACGAGACAAGGTCATCAAGTTCGCCGGCTGCTGGCACGGCCACGCCGACGGTCTGCTGGTGAGGGCGGGCTCGACCGGCATGACCTTCGGCATTCCCGACAGCGCCGGTGTCCCCGCCGGGTACGCGGAAAACACGCTGCTCGCTCGGTTCAACGCCCTCGAAGATGTGAACGAGTTGACGACGTCGCTCGGGGACCAGATCGCCGCTATCGTGGTCGAGCCCGTGGCCGGTAACATGGGAGTGATCCCCCCGGTAGACGGCTTTCTGGAGGGGCTGCGACGCATCGCCACTGAGCAGGGCATCGTGCTGATCTTCGACGAGGTCATCACGGGGTTCCGCGTCGCGTACGGCGGCGCGCAGGAGCGCTACGGCGTAGAGCCGGATATGACCACGTTAGGCAAGATCGTCGGTGGCGGCCTTCCTGTGGGAGCATACGGAGGTCGGCGCGACATCATGGAGCGGGTCGCCCCGCTCGGCGATGTCGTACAGGCGGGCACGCTTTCCGGCAATCCCATCGCCATGGCCGCCGGCATTGCCACCACCAGGGAGTTGCAGAGAGATGGCACGTACGAGCGACTGGAGGAGCGCTCGGACGCGCTCGCCCACGGTCTCAGCGAAGCCGCGGCAGATGCGGACGTGACCATCACGCTCAACCGCGTCGGCTCCATGATGTCCGTTTTCTTTTGCCCCGGTCCCGTGACCGACGCGGACGGCGCGGCAGCCTCTGACGGGGACCAATACGCCAAGTTCTTCCATGCCATGCTCGACCGGAACATCGCCCTGGCTCCCTCCAAGGCCGAAGCTGCCTTCGTATCCATCGCGCACACTGACAACGACATCGAGTTGACCATCAAGGCGGCACGAGAGAGCTTCAGGATGCTCTGAGAGCGCGCGGTGGCGGCCGACCGTAGGGCTGACACATACCATGGCACAGGACGTTGTGCGCGTGGGAACGCGCGGCAGTAAACTGGCCCTTGTACAGACGCGTGCAGTGATCGACGCGCTTCGCGCACAGGCCCGCGGCATCGCCTTCGAGGAGCGTGTAATCCGGACCACCGGCGACCGAGTAACCGGCGTGGCGCTCAGCCAGATCGGTGCGCGTGGCCTCTTCACCAAGGAGATAGAGAACGCGCTGCTGCGAGGAGACGTCGATGTCGCGGTGCACAGCGCAAAGGACGTGCCTACAGCGCTCCCTGACGGGCTCTGCGTGCAAACCGTCTTGGGCCGCGAAGACGCGCGCGATGCGCTTGTGGTGCGATCCGCCTTGACGGCCGTGCGCCGCGGCCCGTCGGGCGACGCCGGGCCTCTTGACGCGCTGGCTGAGGGGGCCGTGGTTGGGACGAGCAGCGAACGGCGGAAGGCGCAGCTCCTGCATGAGCGCCCCGATCTGCAGGTGGCGCCGCTGCGAGGCAACTTGGACACCCGTCTGCAGAAGCTGGAGACCGAGCGACTGGATGCCATTGTGGTTGCAGCCGCCGGTCTCGCGCGGATGGGCATGAGGGCCTCCGGGCTCTCACGCAGGTCGCAGGTCATCCCGCTGCCCGTCGATCTCTGCGTGCCGGCGGCTGGCCAGGGGGCGCTCGTTGTTGAGCTGCGAAGCGACGACGAGCGCATTCGCGGCCTGGTCGCGCCGCTGCGGGATGAGGCTGCTGCGGCCTCGGTCACCGCGGAGCGAGCGGCACTGGCTTGGCTCACCGGGGGGTGTCAGGTCCCGGTTGGGCTCCACGCGTGGATTGCGGGCGACAGGCTGCGGCTGCGGGGCGTCGTTGCGGAGCCGATGGGCGAACACCTCGTTCGGGCCGAGGGCTGTGGCGTGCCGGAGGAGGCCGAGCGGATCGGGCGGAGCGTGGCGGAGCGACTACTCGACGGCGGCGCCGGCGATATAATCGACCGCGCCCGAGGCGAGGAAGACGGCGGAACTTGACACGCCCATGAGACAATTGTATACATAGACAACCCAAGTCAGCGAAACAATCGACATAGTAGTGGCTGATACGTGCGAGCGCCTCTGTGCAATCGCTTCGGGTCATGCAATGCACGGTGTGGGCTCGCGTTGACATGGTGGCAAAAGGAGTTCATACGGCGCCGGCTGAAGGTGCGAGCGTGCCCGCAGGATGCTACTCCTGCTCATCGGTGCTCCGCGGGGCCGGTGCGCTGACGAGCGAAGCCTCCCCCGACTCGTAAAGAGCAAGGCGAATGCTGACCCCCTTCCCTGAGGGCTACGAATACGTAGCCATGTTTGCTGCCGCGGGCGTGGCGTTAGGCGTGGTGGCGCTGTGCCTTGCCTGGGCGCTGCGGCCAGCCCATCCCTATGCCGAGAAACTGCTGACCTACGAGTGCGGCTACACGCCCATGGGGATGGCATGGGTGCCGCTGAACTTCCACTACTATATTTTCGCTCTCATATTCGTTGTGTTCGACGTTGAGATCGTCTTCCTGTTCCCCTGGGCCATGGTGCTGCGTGAGCTGGGCATGCTGGCCCTGCTGGAGATGGCCGTCTTCCTGGGCATCTTGCTGGCCGGCTTTGCCTATGCGTGGCGGATGGGAGCCCTCCGATGGGTGTAGGACAACGCATACTCGCGCGGGCGGAGCGCTCGCCGACTCTCTGCCGAGTGCCGGGACTGCGCATCGTCCTCGGGCGGCTGAGCACGTTCCTCAAGGAGGCGCGAGAGGCATCACTGTGGCCAATGACCTTCGGTCTGGCCTGCTGCGCCATCGAGATGATGGCCACCGGTGCATCGCGCTATGATCTGGACAGGTTCGGCGTCATCTTTCGCGCGACGCCGCGCCAGTCCGACGCCATGATCGTCGCCGGGCGCGTCGCGGTGAAGATGGCACCCATATTGCAGCGTCTGTATCACCAAATGCCGGAGCCGCGCTACGTTATTGCCATGGGCGGCTGCGCCTCCCGTGGCGGGCCCTTCTACTACGACTGTTACAGCATCGTCAAGGGTGTGGATGAGCTCGTCCCCGTGGATGTGTATATTCCCGGCTGCCCGCCGCGTCCCGAGGCGTTAATCCAGGGCATACTGGAGCTGCAGCGCAAGATCCACGCTGAGCCAATTGATGCCCACGAGCAGCCCATTTCTCCGGCCACGTAGAGCCGTTTGCCGGGCGGGGCGTCGCGGCGTGGCCACAGCGGTTAGCGACTCAACCGAGCCGGTTAGGTCGCTCTCGTGAGGGTGGACGAGGCATGCCATGTCGATAGAGCAGCTCCAATCGTATCTCGTCGAGCGCTTTGCTGAGGCGCTCTCGGATGTGTCCACGGATGAGAGGGCCTATCGCGCCATGGTGCGCCGCGATGCGCTGAGTGCCATCTGCCATGCGCTGAGAGATGAGTTTGGGTTTGATTACCTCGCCTGCCTGTCCGGCGTCGATCGGGGCGAGTTCGTCGAGGTCGTGTATCACGTCTACGGCATTGCCACAAAGCTGCAGGCAGTGCTGCGCACGCGGGCACCCCAGGACGATTGCCGTGTCCCAAGCGTCTCGCACGTGTGGCTGGCAGCGCAATGGCACGAACGGGAAACAGCAGAGATGCTCGGCGTTGGCTTCGACGGGCACCCAGATCCGCGACATCTCCTGCTGCCCGAGGGGTGGATTGGGTATCCACTGCGCAAGGACTACGAGCCGACGCCCGACTACACCCGGCCGAGCCAGCTCGAGCCGGAGGTCTGGGCGGAGTTCTCGCGGCGCGTGGAGGAGGAGTACTGAGGCGGCATAGCTCGGGCCACAGCGCACGAGACCGATGACGAGCATAGATACAGCCGAAATAGCGCCTGAACTTGAGACCGAGATCCTCACGCTGAACATGGGCCCGCAGCATCCCAGCACCCATGGGGTGCTGCGTGTCGTGCTGCAGCTCGACGGCGAGATCATCCGGGGCGCCACGCCACACGTTGGCTATCTGCACTCGTCCTGCGAGAAGATCGCCGAGAACCGGACCTATCCTCAGTGCATCCCGTTCCTGGACCGATTCGACTATCTGTCGGCCCTCTTCTACGAGCTGGCCTTCGTGCGCGCGGTCGAAGAGTTGATGGAGATCGACGTACCGCAGCGGGCGCGATACCTTCGCACCATCACGTGCGAGCTGAACCGCATCGCCAGCCACTTGGTGTTTCTTGGCACATTCGCCCTCGACTTGGGGGCCCCGACCGTGTTTCTGTACTGCTTCCGCGACCGGGAGATCATCCTGGACATCCTCGAGGAGCTCACCGGCGCTCGGCTCACGTACAACTATTATCGCATCGGCGGCTGCGCCGCGGACGTACCGCCGGGCTTCGCCGACGAGTGCATGCGATTCGTGAGGTATCTACCCCATCGCCTCCAGGAGATCGATGGCATACTGACGGGCAACCGCATCTTTCGGGCTCGCTGTCAGGAGATCGGTGTCATCAGCGGCGAGGACGCCGTGAACTGGGGTTGCAGCGGCCCCATGCTCCGGGGCTCCGGGGTGGCCTTCGACCTGCGGAAGGCCGAGCCGTACGAAGCGTATGCCGAAATGGACTTTAACGTGTGCACGCGAAACGAGGGCGATGTTCTGGCGCGCTACTACGTGCGGCTGGACGAGATGCGTGAGAGCTTGAAGATCATCGAACAGGGCTTGGGGAAGCTGCCCGACGGCGACATCACCGCCAAGGTAAGCCGCCGCATCCGGCCGCCGGAGGGCGAGGTGTACGCTCGGGTGGAATCGCCCCGCGGGGAGCTTGGCGTGTACCTGGTAAGCGACGGCAGCGACAGGCCATACCGTGTGAAGGTACGCGCACCCTCCTTCTGCAACCTTGCCACCCTACCTGTGCTCACCAAGGACCACCTCGTGGCGGACCTGGTCGCGGTGATCGGCAGCATTGACATCGTGCTTGGGGATGTGGATCGGTAACGGCCCCAAGCCTGCCCTGGGACCCGGCGGCGGGTGTTGCCCGGAGCGCCCGACCGGCGCCGGATCTGTGAAACTGACGTGTCTCGATCTCGGTCGCCTGCGGCGGCCTACGAAGAACTATGATCTGCTTTGCTCTGCCCACGATAGATGAGCTAGGCCAGCGGCTGGGCGCGCTCTGCGAGGCCGTGGGTGTGCGGCCGGATGAGGCCCTCCAAGTGGGCCGGACCGTGGTGGCAACCATCATCATCGTGTTCGTGTTTGTCCCGGTCACCGCGCTCGTGCTGATCTATCTGGAGCGCAAGGTCTCAGCGTACATCCAGGATCGGCTCGGTCCGATGCGCGCCGGCCCCAAAGGCATACTGCAGACCGCGCTTGATGCCGTGAAGCTGCTCCTGAAGGAGGACATCATCCCGAGAGACGCAGATCGACGTTTGTTCACCATCGCGCCGATCCTCGTGTTTTGCCCGGGCGTCATCGTGCTGGCGACGCTGCCCTTCGGGAACGGCGTCTGGGCGGCGGATCTGAACCTCGGCATCGTGTTCATGATTGCCTTCTCCGGGCTTACCGTCCTGGGGATCATCCTCGCCGGCTTCGCGTCGAACAACAAGTGGTCGCTGCTGGGCGGGCTGCGGGCTGCGGCGCAGATGGTGAGCTACGAGATCCCCATGGGCCTGGCCATCGTCGCCGTCGTACTCATGGCCGGCGACTTGAAGATGAGCAGCATCGTGCAGGGCCAGGCGAACCATTGGTATATCTGGCAATACCCGGTGATCGGGCTGCTCTCCTTTCTCATCTACTTCACTGCCGGGATCGCTGAGGTGAACCGCACCCCCTTTGACATCCCAGAGGCTGAGAGCGAGTTGGTGGCCGGTTATCACACCGAGTACAGTGGCATGAAGTTCGCGCTGTTCTTCCTGGCCGAATACGTCAACACGTTCGTCGTCTGCGCTATTGCGGCGACCCTGTTTTTCGGTGGGTGGTATTTCCCGTTCTCGGACTGGATCGCGGAGCATGCGCCCGCCGTCGGCGCGATAGTCAATCATCCGATCGCGTCTGTCGTGTGGTTTTTCGCCAAGGTGTACGGCCTCATCGTCGTCATGATGTGGATCCGCTGGACATACCCGCGGCTGCGCGTTGATCAACTCATGAGTTTCTGCTGGAAGCTGCTCATCCCGCTTGGCTTCATTAACCTGTTTCTGGCGGCCATCTGGATCGTCGTCTTCGAGTAACGGACGCTCTTGCGCTCTGTGCGCGATAAACGTGAAGTGGGACGCCCAATGCTGGCGAAACTGCGTGACATCTGCCTCGGTTTCTGGAGCCTCATCGTCGGCCTTGGGGTGTCCCGGAAGACAGGGTTCGAATCGGCGGTGACGGAGCAGTACCCGGACGCCGTCTTCAACAGACCATTTAAGCGCCACGGCGTTCCGCCTCGCCAGGTCGGGGACTGCTATCGCGGCATTCTCGCCCTCCGGTGGGATTGGGAGTACGAGATACCGACGTGCATTGCCTGCCGAAACTGCGAGCGCGTGTGCCCATCGAAGTGCATCTCCGGCATTGAGAGCGAGGGGCGTGGGAAGCTGCGGCGTGCCACAGCATTCAATATCGATCTGTTCCAATGCTGCTTTTGCGGACTGTGTGTGGAGGCATGTCCGGTGGAGGGCAAGGCTATCATCCACACGCGGGACTTCGAGACGGTGAGCAGGAGACGGGACAGCTTGGTGGTTGACTTCGAATGGCTCCACGAGCGCGGGAGGAGGTACCACCCGCGGCCGGAGGGCGTGGCCGTGAAGCCGTGGCCACCTCCGGAGGCCACTCGCCGGAGTCGGCAAGGGGCAGAATCGGGCCGGGACCAATGACACAGGCATCGCCGATACTGCAGCACATTGTCTTTTGGCCTCTGGCGGCGTGGATCATCATCACGGCCGTCGGCGTCGTGCGGCTGCGCAGCATCGTCCGCAGTGCGGCGTGCCTGATGACGTGCTTCGTGGGCATCGGCGGCATGTACCTCATGCTGCACGCGGAGTTCGTCTTCGCCTTTCAGATTCTCGTGTACGTGGGCGGGATCATGGTGCTGATCCTGTTCGCCGTATTGCTGTTGCAGCGTGCGGCGGGGGAGGAGCTCCGGCATCACAACGAGCACGGGGGACTGGCGCTGCTCGTCTCGCTCGGGTTTCTCTTCCTCTTCGGCAAGCTGGTGGTCTTCGCAGACACGTGGCAGGCCGTCGGCGGCGCGCTCCCCGGCCGCGGCACGCTCGTGTGGACGGGGCACCAGTTTCTGGGCCGCTACATCATCCCTTTTGAGGTCATCTCGGTGGTGCTACTGGTGGCGATGGTCGGCGCCATCATCATCGCGCGGACGAGGGGGCCGGAGCGGTGAGCGGCATCGGCCTGCATCACTTCCTGGGCCTTGCAGCCCTGCTGTTCTGCATCGGCCTCTATGCTGTGCTGAGCCGCCGGAACGCCATCGGCATCCTCATGGGCATCGAGTTGATGCTCAACGCGTCTAACATCAACCTCGTCGCCTTCGCCCGGTTCGTACGTCCGGAGGAGCCGCAGGGCCAGATATTCGCGCTGTTCGTCATGGGCCTCGCGGCTGCCGAGGCTGCCGTCGGCCTGGCTATCGTGCTGGCCGTGTATCGCACGGTGAAGTCTATCAACGTGGACGAGATCAGCGTCCTGAAGTGGTAATGCCGATGCTGGAGTGGGCCTGGGTGGTGCCAATCTGTCCGCTCGTCAGCTTCGTCGTTCTCGTGCTGTGGGGCACGAGGCTGCGGGGCAGTGGCGCTGCATACGTCAGCATCGCGGGCATTGCTCTTGCGTGGCTGCTCGGGTGGGGCGTGGCTGCCCAGATGCTGCTTCCACCGGGGCACGAGCCCGTCGCCCACAGCTACCTGTGGGCACAGATGGGCAGCCGCACCCTTGAGCTTGGCTTCATGGTGGATAAGCTCGCCGCCGCCATGCTCTTCATGGTCCCCTTCGTATCCATGCTTATCCAGATCTACAGCATCGGCTACATGCACGGCGACCCGCGCTTCTCGCGCTACTTCGCCTTCATGTCCCTGTTCTGCTTTGCCATGCTGCTGCTGGTGATCTCCAACAACCTGCTCCAGATGTTCATTTCCTGGGAGTTAGTGGGCGTGTGCTCGTACTTCCTCATCAGCTTCTGGTACGAGCGCAAGTCGGCGGCGCTCGCTGGCAAGAAGGCATTCATCACAACGCGTGTCGGAGACGTGGGCATGCTCATCGGCATCATGGTGTGTTTCGTCCACGGCGGGACGTTGGACTTCGAGAAACTGTTCGACACAGCGGCCTCGCAACCGGGTGAGACCTGGATCGGCCTGGCGGCGCTTCTGCTTTTCTTCGGCGCCATCGGCAAGTCGGCGCAATTCCCGCTGCACACCTGGCTCCCGGATGCCATGGAGGGCCCGACACCGGTCAGCGCCCTCATCCACGCCGCCACCATGGTCGCTGCCGGCGTGTATCTCGTCGCCCGTACCTTCCCGCTGTTCTGGATCTCCCGCGACGCGGTCGTCTGGGACTGGCACATGCTTGGAATTCAGTTCACGGCCCTCGAGTTCGTCGCCATTATCGGCACCATCACGCTATTGATCGCCGGGCTCATGGCCGTCGTGCAGAGCGATATCAAGCGGGTGCTGGCTTACTCCACCATCAGCCAGCTCGGCTACATGATGCTTGCCCTCGGCATGGGCGCCGCGGGCGTCGCCGCCGGCATGTTCCACCTGCTGACCCACGCCTTCTTCAAAGCCGGGCTCTTCCTCGGCGCGGGCAGCGTCATTCACGCCACCGAGACGAACGACATGTGGCAGATGGGCGGGCTCCGCAAGGCGATGCCGAACACGTTTGCGACGTTCGTCATCGTATTCCTCGGGCTGGTCGGGATCTTTCCGTTCGCCGGCTTTTGGAGCAAAGACGAGATCGTGGTCACCGTTCTCGGCGAGGGCCGCATGGCGCTGTTCATCCTGGCCGAATTGGGCGCATTCCTGACCGCCTTCTACATGACGCGCCTGATGTGCCTCACCTTCTGGGGCAAGCCGCGCGAGGCTGCGGCGCACGCCCACGAGAGCCCGCGAGTGATGACGTGGCCGCTATGGATACTGGCCGTCGGCTCCATCGTCGTCGGTCTCATGGGCACGCCGTGGTGGAACAAGGCGCACCACGTGCTCAGCTTCGATGGCACGCCATATGTCGCGACCGGCGGCGCATCTCTGGCGGTGGGGGCCGGCCACGCGGCAGCCGAGCAGGCGCCCAACTACGGGCTTATGGTAGTTTCACTCGCGGTCGCTCTGGGGGGAATCTTGGCCGCTCGCCGCATGTACAACCGAGAGGGCCTCGAAACCGATCCGCTCCAGGACCGCTTCGGCCTGTTGTACCGGATCGTGGAGAACAAGTTCTACTTCGACTGGCTCTACGACGTCGTGATCGTGAAGGGAATCCTGACGAATACGAAAACCGGCCTCATGCACCTGGCGCGGCGCATGGACGACTGGATCGTCGATCGCATCGTGGACGGCGCCGGCTATGTGACCGTGGGATGCAGCGTGGTCGGTCGCATCCTGGACGACTATTTCGTGGACAAGATCGTGGACGGCGTCGGCGTTGTGTGCCGCGCCGGCGGCGCGCTCGTCAACATCTGGCAGAGCGGCCGCGTGCAGGGCTATCTCGTTGGTGGCCTGGCCGCGGCGGCCGCCGCGCTCATCGCTGTGACGTTCGCGATGTAACCAAGGCACGACAGCGGGAGGCTGCTGTCTGTGGAGAACACCGGACTGCTGAGCATCATAACCTTCTTGCCCGTCGTCGGGGGCATCGGCGTGCTGTTCCTACCCCGGGAGAGCCACGCCAACATCAAGCTGGTGGCCGCGTGCGCCTCTGCGCTCACGCTGCTGCTCTCGGTCGCCGTGTTCTTTGTGCCCTTCGAGATGGCCGGCGCCGGCGAATTCCAGCTCACGGATCGCTGCGACTGGATTCCACGTCTGGGCATCCAGTATAAGCTGGCCGTGGATGGGCTCAGCATGCCGCTGGTGTGTCTCACGACGCTGCTCAGCTTCCTGTCCATCTGCTACTCCTGGCGCATCACCCATCGCGTCAAGGAGTACTTCCTGTTCTTCCTTCTGCTCGAGACCGGAATGATCGGCGTGTTCTGCGCGCTCGACATCTTCCTCTTCTACGTCTTCTGGGAGGTGAGCCTCGTGCCGATGTACTTCCTCATCGGCATCTGGGGCCACGAGCAGCGGGAGTACGCCGCCATCAAGTTCTTCCTCTACACCCTGCTCGGCAGCCTCGCCATGCTGCTGGCGATGCTCGGGCTGTACTTCCATTTCGAGCCCCACACGTTCGACATCGCAGAGATGATACGACGGGCGCCGCAGGAGCCGCTGCTGGCTGGGTCCGTGAGAGGCGCCCTGATATTCTGGGGCCTGTTCCTCGGCTTCGCCATCAAGGTGCCGCTCTTCCCGTTCCACACGTGGTTGCCTCTGGCGCACGTTGAGGCGCCCACGGCAGGGAGCGTCATCCTGGCCGGCGTCCTGCTGAAGATGGGCCCGTATGGCTTCATACGCTTCAGTCTGCCCATACTGCCTCTGCAGTGCCAGCAGTTCGCTTACGTCGTCGCGGTGCTTGCCCTCATCAGCATCATCTACGGCGCTCTGTGCGCCATGGCTCAAACGGACATGAAACGTCTCGTGGCCTACTCAAGTGTCAATCACATGGGGTACGTGATGCTCGGCGTCGCCGCTGCCATGGCCGCCCACGGTGCCATTGACGTGAAGGTCACCGCGCTGAATGGCGCCGTGCTGCAGATGGTCAGCCACGGCATCATTACGGGGGCCCTGTTCTTGCTCGTGGGCGTCATCTACGACCGCGCCCACACGCGCGACCTCGATGCTTTTGGCGGGATATGGACGCGCGTGCCCGTCTACGGAGGCGTCTTGATCCTGGCTGCTCTCGCCTCGCTGGGACTGCCGGGGCTGGCGGGCTTCGTCGCCGAGTTCCCCATCTTCATCGGCGTCTTTGGCATCTACAAGCTCTTTGCATGTCTGGGCGTCATTGGCATTATCGTCACGGCCGGCTACTTCCTGTGGATGATCCAGCGCGTGCTTCTGGGGCCCCTGAACGAAAAGTGGGCCGATATGCCCGACATGGACACACGCGAGAAGATCAGCCTCTATCCGCTGGTGGCCCTCATGATCATCATCGGAATAATGCCGATGTGGCTTCTCAGCCCGATCAACAGCGCCATGACGGCGTTGCTTACTCGCATTCACGTGCCATTGGTCCCGTAGCGGACGACCCGAGGCGATGCGTTGTGCTGCCGTGGAATATAGCGCTCATCGCGCCTGAGATCGCTCTATGCATTTGCGGCATTCTGGTGCTTCTCGCAGAATGCGTTGTGGCTCGCCGCCACGGGTGGGTCGCACCCGCGATCGCGGCGCTCGGGCTTGTGGTCTTCATTGCCATCAGCGCGCGCCTCGCCATGCGGCCCGCGCCCTCGGAATTGTCGGAGAGTATCGCCGTTGATGGCCTTGCCGTGTTCTTCAAGGTCGCGTTTGGCGTCACGCTGCTGCTCGTCATCATGTCGTCGGTGCACTACTTCCGCCACATACCCGTCGGGCGTGGCGAGCTGTATGGCCTGCTCCTGCTCATCACCATCGGCCTCTCCTTCCTGGCTGCCAGCACCGATCTGGTGATGATATACATGTGCCTGGAGCTGGTGAGCATCGGCTCCTACGTCCTGGCTGGGTACCTGAAGACGGATGCGCGCTCGAACGAGGCCGCGCTCAAGTACTTCCTCTTCGGCGCCGTCTGTTCGGCGGTGATGCTCTATGGTCTCAGCCTGCTGTATGGGGTAAGCGGCAGCACCAACATCCTGGAGATCCGCGAGGCGCTCGTTGGCGCGCCGCGTGCCATCAGCCTGGTGGCGCTCTGCATGGTGCTCGTTGGGTTTGGCTTCAAGATCAGCATGGTGCCGTTCCACGCGTGGGCCCCCGATGTATACGAGGGTGCACCAACGCCGGTCACCGCGTTCTTTTCCGTCGCGCCGAAGATCGCCGGCTTTGCCGTGCTGATCCGCGTGCTGCAGTCCGGCATCCCCGACGCATTGACGACAAACTGGGTCGGCATACTCTCGGTGCTGTGCGCCGCCACGATGACAGTGGGTAACCTGGGGGCTCTGCGACAGACCAACATCAAGCGCATGCTCGCCTACTCGAGCATAGCCCACGCCGGCTATATGCTTATCGGCGTTGTGGCCTTCCGTACAGAGAATGTGGCCCTGGCTCCGTTACTGTACTATGTCCTGGCGTACATATTCATGAATCTGGGTGCCTTCGGGGTCGCCATTGTGGTAGGGGAAGCCACGGGAACAGATGAGATCCCGGGATGGGCGGGACTGGCCCGACGTGCCCCGGCTCTGGCTGGCATGATGGCCGTTTTTTTGCTTTCCCTGACGGGTATTCCGCCCCTGGCGGGGTTCGTTGGCAAGCTCTATCTGTTCCTGGCCGCTATCGGCGACGAGCAGCTCTGGTGGCTCGCGGTCGTGGCTATTGCCAACTCTGTGGTGTCACTGTATTATTACGCCAACGTTCTGAAGCAGATGTATTTCGCACCGGCGGGGCAGACGGAGAGCGTCCCGCAGCCACTCGTGCCAAGCGCGGGGATCGGTGTGTGCTGCGCGATGACAGTGCTGCTGGGGATATTGCCGGCCCGCTTTTTGGACGTGATCGCCGCGTCCACGGAGATCATCCGGTGACGCTGGCGCTCCCGGGGCGAGTTCTGTGATGGGGTGCGCTCCGCAGGGGAGGGCTTCATGCGGCGGAATCCGCAGGTTGCCGAGGCCACGGTATACCGGCTGTCGCGATACCTCCAATCCGTCCAGCGGCTCGATGCGGACGCGGTGGGCACGGTCTCGTCATCGGAAATCGGGAGGCTCTCGGGCGTCAGCGCCGCGCAAGTCCGCAAGGACTTCTCGTATTTCGGGGGGTTCGGACGTCCCGGCGTGGGCTACAGTATATCAGAGCTGCGCCAGCACTTGGCGCGGATCCTGCGTGTCGATCGGGAGCAGCGCATTGTGATCGTCGGCATCGGCCATCTCGGGGCGGCCCTGGCGGCTTACCCGGGCTTTCAGCAGCGCGGCTTCCGTATCGTTGGGCTGTTTGACAGCGATCCTACCAAGATCGGCATCACTCTCGCGGGGCACCGCGTGCGGGATGTGGAAGAGCTGCCGGCGCTGGTGGAGCCGTTGAAGGTGAGCATTGGCGCCATCGCCGTGCCGGCGCGCTCCGCCCAGGCGGTGGCCGATAAGATGGTGGCGGGGAAGGTGGCCGCTATCCTCAACTTCGCGCCGGTTATGCTGGAGGTGCGCGAGGACGTCGTCGTCAAGAACGTAGACGTGACGCGGGAGCTTGAATGTCTCGCGTACTACCTGCCTGCGCCGTGACGGCGGGGGCATGGGTGCCACGGATAGCTTTGCTACCCATGCTCCATCCGGGCGGTGGCGGCACGGCTTGGCCGGCAAGCCGTGGCCCCCAAAAGCGGGAGAAGAGAGCGTGGTGGTCGTGAGCAGCGACCTGTTTGCCATAATCGAGGATGACCTTGCGCTGGTCGAGGAAGAGTTGCGGCGCATTGTGGAGAATGCGAGCGGCCTGGTGCCGGTCGTGTATCGGCACACGCTCGATGCGGGCGGAAAACGGATTCGTCCCGCCCTTGTGCTGCTGACGGCGAAGGCGCTCGGTTGCAGCAATAGCCGCCTGCCGCGTCTCGCGGCGGCGACCGAGATGGTGCATCTTGCCTCGCTGATACACGATGATGTGGTCGATGGCGCCGACCGGCGTCGCGGCCGCGCGGCAGCTAATGCCGCGTGGGGCACTCGGGTCTCCGTGCTCGTCGGTGACTCTCTGGTGGCCCGAATATACGCGGAGTTGTCCCGATATGGGGAACTGGAGACGCTGACGGCCCTCTCAACGGCCGTTGAGCGCATGTGCAAGGCGGAGCTGCGCCACATGCAGGTGCAAATGGTCGGCGAAACGCTCAGCGAGGCGGGCTACTACGATGTCGTGCGCGGCAAGACGGGCAGCCTCATGGCCGCCTGCTGCGAGATAGGAGCGAGGGTTGCCGAAGCCACGTCGATGGAGCGCGAGGCGCTCATCTGCTACGGGCTCGGCGTCGGCACCACGTTTCAGATAACGGACGATCTGCTGGACATGGTGGGCGACCCGGAGAAGCTCGGCAAGCCGGTGGGCAACGATCTGGTAACCGGCAAGTTCGCCCTGCCGATCATCTACGCGCTGCACGAGTCCAAGAACGGCGTCCGCGAACTGCTAACAGAGCTGTTGCAGAGCGGCGAGATATCCCCGTCGGTTCTCCGCGACATCGTCGCCGTCGTGGACGATCTCGGCGGCGTTGACTACACCCGCAACGCCGCCGCGCGCTTTGCCGACGAGGCGCGCACCCACCTGGACGTGCTACCGGATTCTCCCTGCAAAGACACCCTCAACGCCCTGCCCGACTACGTGCTGCAGCGGGTGGCGTGACCGGTGGCCCGGCGTGCTGGCTCCGGGTCAAGGACGAGATGCTCGGCGAACCATGATAGAGGAGGCCACCCCCGGGCGATCCTGTGCTACTGGGCCCCCGAGGGAGTGAGGCAGTGATGAAGCTTGAGAGCGTCCGCATTCGCGACTTTCGGTGCATAGGTGATTTGACCATTGACTTCACGGACGACCTCGGTCGTGTGCGAGATGTTACGGTGCTCGCGGGTCCCAACGCCAGCGGGAAGACCAGCGCTCTAGACGCCATAGCGGCTGCCCTGTGCCCGGCGACCCAAGTATGCTGGCCGCGCTCCGAGATGCGCCTTGCTCCCTCGCGAGTGGTGCGGAAGGGCGCCATTCAAACCGAGGTCCAGGCGAAGGTGCGCTTCTCCGATGAGGAGATCGACACCGTGCGGCGTCTCGTGTCGCTAGCTAACGAGGAATGGATGGTTCCGCACGAACGCAGTATCGAGGTCCGATGGGCCTACCCTGACCCTCAGCGCGAGCACAGATATGGTAGGCTCGAGTTCAGGCCGAAGCGCGGGTGGATCGACTTCGAGGGTCGCTGGCGGGTCGCGCACTCTCTGCATCTGCCTCAAGTCGGCTTTGACTGGTTCCGGACAGCCGGGGGCGTTTTCACCTTCGACCAAGAGCGGGCCGTGGGCAAGAAGATTCCCAGGGAGGTATGGGCGATCATCTCTGGTGAGGTGCAAGGCGACGAGCCAAGCGATCGCTACACCACGGATCCGCGCGAACTATTGCTCGCTCTCGCGGTGCGGGCGCAGGCCCGACAAGAAGACACATCCGACGGCGTTGGGGAAGCCTACGGTGCCCTGCGCAAGTACTACGCGGAGATCTGCCGCCCTCGAAGCATCGTCGGCCCAGTCAACATGGAGGACGGCCTGGAAATGGAGTTCTCCGACGGTGCCGTTACGTCCCCGTACAACGAACTCAGCAGCGGCGAGAAGATGGTGTTGTCGCTCCTGGCGCGTATCGCTGAGGAGCGCATCCATAGCTCAATAGTCCTCATCGACGAGATCGAGCTTCACCTTCATCCTCTGTGGCAGCGGAAGCTCCTGGGCGCCTTGCCTCAGATGGGCAGCAACAACCAGTTCATAGTGACCACCCACTCGCCACACGTCCGCGACGTCACTCCCCCACAGGCGATGTGTAATCTCGGCGAGCTGGGCGAGAGCCAATAGCGGGGTCCGTCAGCATGCCCGAGATCGTCCTTGTCTGCGAAGGGTCAGCAATTGGTGTGGAGGTGCGCGTGATTCAGGCGCTGCTGACGGGCGCCCGGGTCAACTTGGACGTCGTGGTAAGAGGCTGTGGTGGCGGGGCCGCTCTCGGCGCGGTCGCACAGTACATCAGGGCCGCCGAATCCATCTCCACCGTCGCTTACGTGAGGGACCGGGACTATCGCCCGTTGGCCCGCGCGGAAGAATCACTCACCGATGGCTCGCCGGAATTCATCTGGCGCCGACATGAGTTCGAGAACTACCTGCTTGAGCCAGCAGTGGTCGTCGCCGCGATGGATGAGTTGCGCGAGTTCGCTCCCTCCCTTCCCTCCGACGAGGCCGAGGTCCGGGAACGCCTGCGGTCGTGTGCAGAGCAGCACGCCCCAGTCGAAGGAGGTCGGATGACGCTGTCGAAGATCCGTGCCGATGCTGACCAAGACGCCCCTGCGCGCATCGAGTTTCCGCGCTTTCGAACGCCCGACGGTGCCCTCTTCAGCGACGAGCAGTGCGTACAGGCTGTCCGCGGGGAATGTGAGCGGGCGACCAAGCAGGCAGCCACGAGAGCCAGGCATCCGTCTCTGGACCCAGATGTTGCGGAGGCCCATTATCGCAGCACACTGGTGCGTCTCACCGAGCGTGGCTACCTCCATGACGACCTATACCTCCGGGATTTCGGCGGACGCGAGCTCCTGTCGTGTTTCTGGAACTCCCTCGCCGATCGACGACCGAGTCGTCTGACGATGGAGTTGTTCCAGGAGGAACTGGCGAGTGCGCTTGTCTCGCTCTACGAGAACACCGACGACCTTTTCCGGCCCGACGACTTCCACGACCTCGCCAAGAGCCTTCGCCGGCTGGCCGGAGTCACCCCAGCGTAGGCCAGGCGTAGTCTCCGAGGCAGTCACTCCGGCCCCCTGACTGAGTGCGGCACCGTGTGCCGCACCGGAGATGCTCAGGTGCCCTGGAAACCCAACAAGAGACTGGTCGCGCAGGGATTTCACGACCTCAAGTATCTCCCCCGGTCCCGGTCCGGCTGGGATTCGACCCTCGCCGCGCTCGCGTACGGGATGCGAATGGACGTGGAGAGTGGCTCCCCTGATCTGAACGCCTGGGCGGCACGGCACGGCGCGGCCGCGAGCCAGCGCTATCAGCGGCTCGGCTCAGATGCGCTGGTGCTGTGGCACGGTACGAGCAGGGAGAGGGCCGAGAAGGTAATCGAGCATGGCCTGTTCCACAAGCGGGGCCTCTGGACCGCCGCCGATCCGAGCATGGCCCACAGCTTCTGTCGCTCGCGCTCCGACCGGCATGCCACCGAGGGTGCCGTGGTGTGCCTCGTGCTTGACCGGAGCGCCTTGACCGAGGGACTGGACTACGACGTCGATGGCCCACGCAATGTCTACCGATTCCACGCCGGCCTTCCCCCGGACGTTGTCGAATACGTCCTCCTGGACGACGAGATCCTCTTCACTGGCGACGCCCGCGCCCGTGAGCCGAGACCGTGGACGACGGCGAAGTTCAAGAGAGAGTCGGGTGAGTGGGTGCCCGTGCAGAAGACGCCGGTGCGCTACTCGGAGACGGAAAGCTACCGCTCGGTGGAGGACTTCGCCCGCATCTGTGTCAACAGGCTCCTGGGGGAGCTGGATGAGCTAACGGCGCTCGAGGTCTTCTCCGTCCTCTATGCCGCTGTCAGTCCCAATGACGCCCTTGCTCACGCGGAGGTCTTCGACCTCATCGAGGAGCTCTGCGTACCGCACCGTCGGCGATACAAGTGGCAGACGTACCGCGCTCGCGCCTCGTCAGAGGCGTTGGAACGGGCCGTGTGAAGACATTCCGACCCACCGAGCCCCTCGCCATCCACAACGCCTGCCGAGCCATGGAGGTAACGCGAACATGAGCAGTTGGCGCGGTCTTGCCTTGATGCTCGCGCTGGCGAGCACCCTCGGCTCAGTTGCCCTGGCAGAGGAGAACCTCCTGGCCAATCCGGGCTTTGAGGAGGGACGCGTGGGCGAGTTGCCCCGCGGCTGGCAGGCGCACGGCGGGAAGCCGCCTGCGCTCGATCGGCAGTGGGTGACCGATGCGCATAGCGGCGGGCACGCGCTGCTGATAATCGACCAGGTGGGCGGCAAACGGGAGTCCGAATCGATAGCCGGCTCCGGCATCAAGCAGAAGGTGGTGGCCAGGAGTGGCAAGTGGTACCTGGCCGCCTGCTGGGCAAAGTGCCGGCAGCGCGACCGGGACGGCGCCGCATGGCTCCAAGTGCGCTTTCATCCGTCACAGGAACGCTTCAACGTCCATCTGGACAAGTCCGGACCCGGGGGCGACTGGGAGCATTACAGGGTTGCGGGCCTGGGCCCCGAGGGAACCACGCACGTCGAGGTCTACATCAAGACGCTGCACCTGGCGACATCCCGGTACCTCGTGGACGACCTTTCCCTAAAGGTGCTGGCCCGGGGCGGCAACGACCAACGCATCGCGTTGTTGCCTTTTGGCAGCATGGGCATAGACGAAGTGCACGAGCTGAGCCTGCACACGCCCATCGTCGCGAATCGACAGCCGGCGGCGCGCATTTGCGTGCCGAAGCAGAGGCGCTGGCGAAAGGTGGGGGAGAGGCTTGCCGCCGAGATCCGGCGTCTCAGCGGCGTGCGCCTGTCCCTGGCAGCGCCGGGCTGGGAGGCGCTCCGGTCATCCGAGACCACCATCGCCATCGGCAACATCAACAACAACTTCGTGGTCGAGCGGATGTGGCTGAACCGATATCAGGAGGTCAACGCCCTTCGCCCCGGCCCGGGCGAATACATCTTGCAGATGATCCCGGAGCCATACGATTGCCCCAAGGGCAAGAACGTCATTCTCATCGGCGCCTCGGATGCGGCCGGTGCGCAGCGCGGGGTCGAGGCGCTGCTGCAGCGGCTGGGCAAGGGACCTGACCTCAGCCTCGACGAGTGGATTCTCGAGGTCTCCAATGGGCCGAAGCTGAACGAGACGCAGCGCGAAGAGCTGCTCAACCGGCCGCTCGGCAAGTATTGGCTCAGGGAGTTCTGGCAGGCGGCGCAGCGGTATCAGATCACCGGGGACCTTGCCCATGCGGAGCGCGCCAAGCAGGTCCTTTTGGCCTGCGCCAGGCGCTACCGCGATTACGCCCTCGATCCGGACCTGCTCAAATACTGGCCGGACCCCACGGCGTCCTCGACGCACCGCATCTACTGGCCCGAGGAGACCTCGTCCGAGTGGATCGGCGCCATGTGGGACTTCATCGAGGAGTGCCCGGCCTTCAACGACGAGGAGCGCTGGATTGGCACCAACGCCATGCTCAGTGCGCTGCACGATCTCCCGCGACACGTCTACTACTGGGCGACGCTCGCCAGCCCCGAGACGACAGAGCCGGTCGCCTTCAATCACACGACGTTCCCGCTGCTGGGCATCTACTTCCTGGCGCGCCACTTCGATCGGTATTACGGCGACGTTGACGCACGCATTCACGACTACCTGAACCGGGTCCACAACTGCTTCCGCGCTCAGATGAAGTCCTGGAAGCCGCAGGAGGACGCGACGGGCTACCTCTCGATCGTCCCCCGGCACACCATCGTGTACTCGCTTGCCGAGGGGGACTACTCCTACTTCGAGAGCGGCGCGGTCAAGACGCTCTGCGACTACACCGTCGGCTTCTGCGACAATACCGGCGACTCCGCCAGCTTCGGCGACAATGGCTACGGACGCGGCGTCTACACTCGCGACCTCGAGTGGGCTGTCTGGTACTACGACGATGCCCACATGCTGTGGTGGCTTCAGCACGTGACCGGCCAGCAGGGCAATCCCTGGCAGAATCCCTACGATGCGAAGATCAAGCCTGAGCCGTGGGACGATCTGGTCGGCGCAACTGCCTTTCGGCTCACCAGCGCCGTGTATGACTACACAAAGAGGCGCAAATACGGACCGCTGAACGTCCCGCTTGAGAAGGCGTTCGACAAGATCAGCTTCAGAGAGAATCTGGAGCCGGAGGGGCAGTTCTTCCTGCTCGACGGCTACTCCCGCGGCGGACATCTGCATTACGACGCCAATGCCATCACCAAGTTCTACGCGGACGGCGAGGACTGGCTCATCGACGGCGACTATCTCGTGCGTAACACCACCGACCATAACATGCTCAGCCTCACCAAGGACGGTCGCTGCGCCGAGTACGAGCCACCGTGCGCGGCGCTTGAGCACCTGGCCGACCTGCCCACCGGTGCGATGGCGCAGACGGCCGTATACGACTACAACAGCGCCAACTGGACGCGGAACATCCTGTGGTTGAGGGGCGAGCTGGTCTGCGTGATCGACCGGGTGGCCGCCGCTGAGCCAGGCCATTCCAAATGCGAATGCATCTGGAAGCTGCTGAACCGAGGCGAGCTCGGGGGTGACGGACGACGCAGCTTCAGTATGACGCGCATCGCCGGGGGGACGCCCGGGAGGTATGATCTGACCGTTGTAAAGAGCCCTGCCCCCGGGGTCGAGGCGGCCGTCAAGTTCAACGGCCGCGACAGTCGGTTGGATTTCCCCATCGAGCTGGCGCCGGGCACCTACTCGGTCAGTACGCACGGCTATGGCCTCAACAGCGGCGCGGACAGCTTCTGGGTAACCGTAGACGGCGCCCGACCCGTCGCCTTTCACCTGCCCCTCGAGACCTTTGGCCGCTCCTACGACAGCGGCGTGAACCCGAAGCAGGGGCCGACGCCGACACTCGATATCAAGGGCCGTCGCACGCACGTGGTGACTATCACACTACGAGAAGCCCCCGGGGTGATGCTCGATCGCGTCGAGTTCCGCACGCTCGATGGAAAACTTGCTGCGGCTGTGGAGGCAGAGAGCGCGCCCGACTTGCCCGAGGGTTTGCTCAAGCAGACGCCCGCCAAGGTATTCCACATCAAAGGAGATGGCCACAGCCGCCTGCAGTTCAGCACGCGCTTCAATCACAGTCGGCTGCCGATACTGTACGTGCATCAGAAGTTCGGCGAGCGGCTGTCACGCGGGCAGGCCATCAGCAACCAGGCGGTCTTCTACAACACCGATGAAGACGAAGCGAAGAATTACGAGATCAGCCGCCTCTGTACCGACGCAGCACTGCTGCTCGATGACGGCCGGCCGCTCGGGGCATTTGGCGTGGGCGCGTCTGCGCTGCGCCTACCGGAGGAATTGAGCACGGATGCCGCGTTGGTGTTCCTCGGCCGACATCGGCTGATGCTGTGCGACGTGACGCGCTTTGGGGCGCTGCTCACGGCGAGCGAGCCGGTGGACATTGAGCTGAGTCTGAGTGCCGGGACCTGCGTTGTCGCTGCCGAGAGGCCGGTGCGACTGGAGTTCGAGGGAAGACGGGAGAAGATCGACGGCAGCGCTACGCTGCGCATATCAAGGGACGCCGCGAGAAGAATCGCCCGCGCCTGCCGGCGGAAACTGGGCGAGCTTGCCACGGCAATACAGCCCGCCAGGTTGGCTGACGGCGCAGAACGCCGCGCGGAGAACCTGACTCGCGCATGGGCCGTGGCCCCGACCCATCAGGGGGAGCAGCCGCGGGCTGTGCTCGAGGTCATCCCGGTAGACCTGGATGGCGACGGAACGGACGAGATCCTGGCGATCCGCGGGCGCTACCTCACGTGCATCGACGCGGACGGCACGGTCCTCTGGGAGTTCGACGGCACGGATGAGCTCTACGCTGCCTGCGCGTGGGACATCGACGGTGACGGCGAGTCTGAGGTCTTCTGCGGCGGCAAGAGCAAACACCTGTACGTGCTGGACGCTGACGGCAGCCTGCGCCACGACCACGCGATACAGACCTACTACCGCGTGTCGCGAACGACAATTCACGAGCCCCGGCTCGACGACGTATTGGTGCGGGACTTCGACGGCGATGGCCACTGGGAGGCGGTCCTGGGCACGGTGGACGGCTTCACGCAGTTGATCGACCACAACTTCGAACAGCAGTGGATAGATGGTGAGACGAACCACGGCACGACGGAATTCCAGGTGATCGACCTCGAGGGCGACGGCATCGAGGAGGTCGCGGTGGGCAATCGCTACGGCAAACTGCGCATATATCGCATCACTGACGGCAAGCTGGTGGCGAGCCTGAATTCGGAACTGGGCGACGTGCAGCTTGCGGTGGCCGACATCGACGGCGATGGCAGCCCAGAGATGCTCAACGGCTCGGCCACCGGCGCCTTCAAGTGCAAGCGGTGCAACGGCGACGATCTGTGGCAATTCCCCAACTACGGCTACGCGGTGCGGGACATCAAGGTGGCCGACCTTGTGCCCGGCGCGGGCCTCGAAATCGCCGTAGCCTCCGACACCGAGTTCGTCTATCTGCTGGGGCCTGATGGCACGCCCCTGGCGCACAAAGACCTGGGCTCGGCGGTGCTCGACCTCGCGATCCTGGAAGCAAGTGACGCGAGCTTGCTGGTTGCCGCCTGTCGCGACGGGGGCGTCCACGTCCTCGATGGGTCGCTGGCCGTGCGGGGGCAGTATTCGCTGGCGGCGCCGGTCAACAGCGCCGCCGTTGTCCGCAGCGGCCGTGCCCGGCTGATCGTAGCTGGGACGGCGGATGGCCAGGTGACAGCGCTGCGGCTGCGCGGGTGACCGGGCGCCAGTCTGTCGATAGCGAATGCTCGGCCGTCAACCGCATCTGACGCGCTCCGCTCCGGCCTCAGCCTCAGCCGCCTCGCAGTTCTCTCACTAACCCCAGGTACTCGCTTAGCGTCTCCACATTGCTGATGAACGTCCGGCAGGTGATCCTGCCGCCGGTTACCCAGCGCCCCTGATCGTCCAGAGCGGCGATGATCTCCCGCACCCGAGGGTTCAGCGCCTTCAGACGCTCCTGCTTGTCCGCACGCGTCGGTGCGCGATCCCGGTCGGCGAGATATGCCTGGCGGCCTTTGGCCATGAGCTCACGGTATCGCTCGATGACCCCAGGTATGCCATACGTGCTCATCCACGAATAGCCGGGCCGAATATTGACAAACTCGTACACCACTTCCCGATCCATGTTCACGTAAAGCGGCCTGTTGGTGCCCGGTTCGTAGAAGCGGGCCCACTGCCCGTCCGGCAGCCGAGACCTCTCCAGCCACCCTATGGCCGCCGTGATGGGCTTCAGGTACTTGTCTTCGCCAGTCTCCAGGTAGAGCTGCATGAGTGTCCGCATGTTGCGCGGCGTCACGGCGCCGTTGCATGCCGCGGGCTCGAACCACCGGGCCGACGCCGGCTGCAGATTCTCGTCGTACTGCTGCGCCCAGCCGGCCTGCGGCTGCGGGAGCTGTGAGAGGATGATGAAATCGCCCCCGCGCCTGGCGGCGTCGAGGTACTCGCGCTTACCGTAGGTATGGTAGGCGGTGAGCATCACGTCGATGCAATCGTTGATCGCGTTGTCATTGAACGTATACTGTCGGCTATAGCCTTTTTCGGACAGCGGATATCGCTGCGGCCAGGCACCATTGGGGAACTGGGCCCTCCGGAAGAATGCCAGACCGTACTCGACGGCCTCGTGGTAGCGGGGCTCGTGCCCGGTGACGTCATCAACGGCCATGAGCAGCCGCAGCGCATGTTGGCTGGTGTTGTCGTCGAAGGTGGAGGTGTTCCGCCGCTTCGCAGCCTCCTCAGCGCTGATATTGCCCTTGTCACGGCGGTAGTACCACCGCTTGCTTTCCTCGGGATCGAAGTCGATCCGGTAATCCCAGCCACCCGACTCGAGCTGCCCCCAGGCGAGCGAAGCCGCCGCGGACTTGGCAGCCTCCAGGTACTGCGTGTCATCGGTCGCCTCGTACGCACGCAAGTAGGCAAAGCCCACGGACGGCGTCCCCGGCGGCTGTACCCAGACCTGCGTCGGGGTGGCTTCACGCTCGCCGGCACGTTCGGTCAGGTCCTGCGAATACCACCACAGGTAGCCGCCGTGGCAGGCGATGTTCCGCGTGAAGTAGGTGACGGCCTTCGATAGCGCGGTCTGCGCCCGGGCGGGCAGATCGCCTGGCTGCGGCTGCGCACAGGCTCCCAGGCAAAGCAGCGCAAGCATGATGCAGGCTAAGAGAAGCTTTCGCATTCCAATGCTCACCTCTTTGTGCTGCTACTTGGTTCTGGTGTAGGCTGATGTACACCAGTTATGCTTCCTTTCCGCAGTGGCGCCTGCATTCCTTTGCCGGGGGCCAAGGAGAAGCACGAGCGGCGGCGAAACACGGTGGAGTCCGCACGTAGCGGCGCCAGTCGCGCGCCGGCCCGCCATGCCTCCGACGGCATCACCATGTGTGGTAAACTATCGGTGGCGCATGTTTTCGGGGTGGCAAGACCCATCTGTGTGAGGAGCCCATGATGTCGCGGGCACACTTTCAAGGCACCGTGTTTCTCGGTGTACGAGGGCGTGGGCGACGGCTGTGGCGCTTTGCGCTCTCGTGTCTGGCCGCTATCCTGGCCGCCTCGCTCGCGTCGGCTGCCGCGGAGCGCATCTCGGAAGGCGCTGCGTACGTCATAAAAACGTGCGCCTGCTCCGCAACCCCTGCAGCTCCCGTCATCGACGGCGATCCCCGCGATGCCTGCTGGCAGCACGCGAGCGTAGCATCGGACTTCGTGCTCCTCGCAACGCAGCAGCCCGCGAAGCTGCAGACGACGGCCCGTCTGCTCCACGACGATCGCAACCTCTACATCGCCGTCACCTGCGTCGAGCCAAACGTCGAGCAGTTGAGCCGCCAATGGCAGCCGCGGGACGGCGGCGTGTGGCTCGACGACAGCGTAGAAGTCTTCTTGGACTGCAACCACGATCATGCGACGTACTTCCAGTTCATCGTGAGCGCGGCCGGGTCGCTGCTTGACGGTATCGGTCACGACAACACGTGGCAGGCAGGGGGAGCGCGGTGGGCGGCGCATTCCGGCGAGGGAAGCTGGTCGGTCGAGTTGCTCGTCCCCTTCGCGGACCTCGGGGTGGATCCGCCGTCTCCCGGCGATGTGTGGGGCCTCAATATCTGGCGCAACAACTACGCCTCCGCCGAGGGCCAAAGCCAGTGGTCGTGCACGGCTCCATCGTCCGAGCACACGCCGCTGCGGTTCGGCGACTTGGTCTTTGGCCAACCGCGCTATGCCCTGCAGTCGATCATGTTCGGCGACGTGTATCAAGGCCGCAGCATGCTAAAGGCGCAACTGCGTGGCTATGTCGGTGCGCCGGCCGATGTATCCGTCAGGGTTCGGATAGCCAGCGATAGCGGGGGCGCGTCGAGCACGACAAGTCAGATCCGGCTCGGCCCCGATGGCACAGCGTGGCTTTCCACCGACTACGACATCCCCGACATGGGCCCGGCGGAGCTGACCATCGAGCTCGGCACTGCGGAGGCGGCGGTGCTTCCGTACCGGGCGAGCTATCCTCTCATGCCGCTCGGCTGGTGGGTTTCGGGCATCGGCGCACTGAACATCATGCCGAGCCAGGAATGCTACGCGGTCAATATGCCGGTGGAGGCCACGGTGGAGCGCGTCAGCGGCTCGGGATATGCCATCACGCTGCCCAGCTTCAGCATCGAGATGGCCGTGTGCGATGACGCTGGCGAACGAGTGACCCAACCTTTCACAGCGCAGTTTACGGCGGCCGAGGCCAACGAGCTGCGTCTGACGCACGAATGGGACATCTCTGACCTGCCGGATGGCAGGTATGCCGTCGGCGTACAGGTCAATAGTGCGGCCGGGGAGTTGATCGGCGCCTCCAGCCGGCCTATCGCGAAGATGGACACGCTGTACGCGGAGTTGGGCCTGGCGCGGGCGGAGGCCGAGTTGGCCGTCGCGCGCCCGCGAGCGGAGGAGGCGCGGGAATCGGCGTTCGCCGCCTGCGCCGCCACGGCTGAGTTCCATCTCGACCGCGCCCGGGCCAAGTTCGCGGCGCTGTCGCTGCGGGAGGCGCAGGATGAAGCTGCGCTGTGGCGGCTGCGCGTCGATGCGCACCAGGCCCGGCGCTGGACGGGACCGTTGGCCGCCGGCGGCCTGCCGTTTGCCGAGGTAACCGGGCGCATCCTGCGGGCGTCGCGCTCACGAATCGATGGTACCCTCCAGCCGTATTCCGTGTTTGTGCCCTCAAAGTACGACCCAAGGACGCCGTGTCCTCTGGTGCTTGTCCTGCATCCGTTCGATCCGGACTATGGGCCGTTCTGGGAGGAGTGGATCGGCTTCTACGAATGGTGGGCGGAGCTGCGAGGTCATTTGCTGCTCTGCCCGTTCGCGCGGGGCAACCAAGACTTCCGCGGCATCGGCGAGGCCGATCTGTGGCAAGTCTATGAGGAAACGGAGCGCCTCTACCGTATCGACCCGGACCGTGTGTACGTCACCGGCATCTCAATGGGGGGGACCGGAACGTGGCACATCGCGGCGAGGTATCCCGATCGATTCGCGGCCCTGGCCGCCGTCGCCGGTCGCGGCGGCAACATCCGCCGGCTGGGCCTGAACCTCGGCAACGTGCCCGCGTACGTGGTCCACGGCGGCAGCGACGACATCGTGCCGCCACAGCATTCGCGCGTCATGACGGCAGCCGCACGCGCCGCCGGCGCCAGGGCGTTCCTCTCATGGCATCCGCTGGCCGGGCACGTGCTCTTTCCCGAGGAGAACCGAAACGTGTTCGACTGGTTCGCGCAATATACCCGGCGCGAGACTCCGCGCGAGGTCCGGTACCGGACCGAAACGCTCAAGTACGACCGTTGCCACTGGGTGCGAATCGATGCCCTCGGTGAGGGCCGCCGGATGCCGGAAATCGAGGCCGCCGTGGGCGCCGATAACGTCATCACCGTGGGCACGGTGAACATCGACGCGTACACGCTCGCGCCGCCGCCGGAGCTCGTCGCCCCGAACAGCGATATCACCATCAACACCAACGGCGCCATGAGTTACCGGGGGCCCATGCCGGGCGAATCTGTCTCTCTGCGGCGCGTGGCAGGCTCCCGCGACACGTTTGAGCGCGTGCCGGACGGCGCCGATGGGGCGGACGAGCTGCGAAAGCGCCACGGGCTGCAGGGCCCGATCTGTGATGCCTTCACCGCACCGTTCCTGTACGTGTACGGCACGGGCGAGGAGCAGCCGGAGCTTGCCGAGGCGAGCGAAGGGGCCGCTCGGATGGCGCGCGATACGATGCAGGCGGCGGCGCATGGGTCTTTTCCGATCAAGAGTGACGCCCAGGTCACGCCCGAAGACATCGCGAGCTACAACCTCATCCTCTATGGATCGCCGGCGGTTAATGGCATAATGAGTCGGATGGCCCGTGAGCTGCCCATACGCCTGGAGGGCGACCGACTGGTCCTACGGGGCGGGGCGGTTGCGGAGCCCTCGGTCGGCGTCAAGATGGTCTATCCCAACCCGCTCGCGCCGGGCAGGTACATGGTGGTGAACCTGGGCACGGACGGCGAGGCGCTGCGGGCTCTGGCGGGGCTTCGAGTACCCTTCGTGGATTACGTCGTCATCGGGCGCCGCGGCCCGGGCGGGGCCTATCAGTGCCTCCGCGACGGCCACTTCGACCAACGCTGGCAGCTTCCGAGGATTCGCGGGAGCGACGTGCACGTCATCACCGACACGTCCTGGCGCTGTCACCGGCAGCCACCGGCCGGCTGGACGGCCCCCGGGTTCAATGATGCCAATTGGCCGCTGGCCGCCGCGCATTCCAAGGGCCTCTGGCCGGACATTAACTTCGCGACGCACTTCGACGACCGAGCCGTGGCAATTTGGTATCCTGAGGACGACCAGGACCACGTTACGCGCTACTTCCGGCGCAGCTTTGAGCTGCCCGGGCCGGTCAAATGGGCCAGGGCGACCGTGCTCGTTGAGGACGAGTGCGACCTGTACGTCAATGGCCTTCGGGTCCGGCGCATAGCGTATGAGGACGGCGTGACCACGGTATCGCTCCGACGCTACCTTCAGCCGGGGCGCAACGTGCTGGCGGTCAAGGCGTACGAGGCCTTCGGCGATCAGTGCGTAGTGATCGACTGTGCCATCAAGCTCGGAGGGGAAGATACCCCCGTGTGACATATGGGATCATAGCGGACATCCATAGTAATCTCCAGGCGCTCGAAGGCGTGCTGAGCGTCCTGCAGCGGCGTGGGGTGGAGGGGTACCTGTGCCTCGGAGATGTCGTCGGCTACGGCCCCCGGCCAAACGAGTGCTGCGAACTCGTGCGCGAGCTCGATGCCCCCGGTGTCCTCGGCAACCACGATGAGGCCGTTCTCAACCCGGGAACGGAGAACTGGTTCAATGCCTATGCTGCGGCGGCGGTTCTCTGGACGCGCGCTCTGCTCACGGAAGAGAACGCCGATTTCCTGCGGAGCCTCGACGAGCAGAAGGTGATCGGGGATCTCACGCTCGTCCACGGTGCACTCGACGATCCGTGGGGCTACATCACCGAGCCCTACGAAGCTACCACCACTTTTGAGCTCATGTCTACGCCGGTGTGCCTCGTCGGCCACAGCCATTTCGCCGAGTGGTACGAGCTCAATGCCAACAGCACACGAGCCCGACACGTTACGGCAACAGGCGACCGAACGCTCACGCTCGCCGACGGCGTACGGTACATCGTCAACCCCGGCAGCGTGGGCCAGCCGCGCGACCGTGACTCTCGGGCGAGCTGTGCCATCTATGACGAAGAAGCGCGCACGATAGAGATCATTCGGACGCCGTACAACATCAAGGCCTGCCAGCAGGACATGCTGGAGAAAGGTCTACCACCCGCGCTGGCGTATCGCCTCATGTTCGGCGCCTGAGCTACGGGTGGCACAGGCCTGCCCGCACACGCGCCTGAGGGTGGAATAAGCGCATGCCACAACTTCCCGACGAACTACATAAGCTCAAGGAGTTTCACGGTCACCTGGGGCCATTTGTCGTCATGGGCTACCTGGCGGGGAGGCGAGCGCTGGCAGACCTGCGCGCCCGGAAATACTTCGGCATGACGGTTCGCGTCGAGTGCGAGCCAAAGCCGCCGCAGTCATGCCTCGCCGACGGGGTGCAATTGGCCACCGGCTGCACCTTGGGCAAGCGCAACATCTGCATCGAGCCCGCATCCGACATTGCGCTGCAGTTCGAAAACACCGACACGGGCCAGAAGCTGCGGCTCACGCTACGGCCCGGGTTGGAGGAGCAGACGAAGGCGTGGCTCGCCGAGCTCGGCGATGAGGCGGCGGCGCTGCGCACCTACGAGCTGGGCAGCGCCGCCTTCGGCTGAGCGGCGCGGCATTGGCGAGTGCTGTGGCGCGTGTGCTCAGAAAGCGGGCCGGGCCACGATGGAGCCGTGGCGCTGACGGCGGCCGTCGGGATAGATGGAACGCACTTGATACATCATGCCCGGCCGACCGCCCGGGTCCAGGATGCGGTAGTGCTGGCGATTGGGCTCTGACCACAGCGTTCGAGTTCTCTCAAACGCCGGCATCGCAGGACTGCGCCGGTATAGCTCGAAGCCGACCACTTCGCGCGGGTCGAGCCAGTCGAACTCAACGAGCGCCCCGATGCGGCCCACGAGGGCTGCGCTGAGTGAGGACAGTGAGGCAATGGTCGGCTCGGCGTAGACCCAGTTCAGTCCGAGCTTGTCACCGTAGTGCAGGCTGCGCTTCTGCTGGTCGGTCAAACCGTAGCCGCACATGACTTTGTCCCAGTCCCAGCCATAGAGGTCGCCCAGTGCCAGCCAGTGGCCCATCTCGTGGAGCGCTATGGTCTGCACGTCATAGTACCCGGCGGGCGTGTAGCTGCCGGTGCTCCAATCGTAATTCTCCGCGAATGCCACGTCGCACTCGTATATGAACGTTCCCTCGGTACTCGTGGCAGACCATCTCCACGCCAGTCCGATGGGCCCGCCGAGGTCGGCGTTCCATCGGAGGACATTGTGCCCGTCCTGCGCGGGGACGTAGAGGTCAGTGCTGCCAGCGTGGTAGAGGCTGAAGTTCGTCCCCGATGTCCAGGCGTTCCACTCGTCGGCGGCTGCCTGGATGGCCATGCCCTCTCCGGTGCAATCCGCCGCGTTCTCGTAGATCTCATATGGCACGGGGAGGGCGTCCTCGTGCCAGCGCGCCCCCGAGTAACTGAAGGTCACCCAGAAGGGGTGCTCATTGCTGGTGCCCTTGCTCGTAACCACTGTGACCGGGCCGCTGCTGGTCTGCCGGGGCACCGTGCAGACTATCTCGGTGTCGCTCCAGGAGACGACATCAGCAAGCGTCTTTGGCTCGCCAGCCTTATAGTAGAATTGGACCTCGCTCTGTTTCTGGGTGGCTCCGAAATACTCGCCCTGGATCGTGACAGGCGTATCCGTGCCCGCGGACTCCTCTTCGGGCGTGATCTCGTCTATGGCCGGACCGGTATCGACGGTGATGCTGACGTCGTCAACGAAGGCTCCCCTATCGGTCACAGTCGAGTTGCTATGGAAGATGAAGGCAATCCATACGTCAGGATCGCCCCGGTATTCTGTCAGGTCTAACTCATAGTCATACCAAAAAAACCAGCCGCCGCTGACCGTGTATCCGGAGTAATCCACGTCGTCTGTCGAGGCTGCGTAGGCGAAGTAATCGTACCCACTCTCGGCATCCACCCATGCCGAGAACCTGAGGCATGCCGTGTGCCAGGTGCTCAGATCGAAGGGTCCGTATACCATCCAGGCGTCCATGTCGTTCGCGTAGTTGTGGAACTCCGGGTCGAGTCCGGCGCCGGTCTTCGCGCACCAGGCGCTGTAGGTGCCGGTGTGCGGCCTGTAGTCGTCTGTGCCCCACGTCGGGGTGCCATACAGCGCCCACGCTCCGGGCCAGGCTCCTTCGAATCCGTCACTCATGAGGACCTGCTCCGCGAGGGGCTCCATTCGCAGGATTCGGGGAGGCTGTTTGAGCTGCCGGCGGGGCCCTCCGGGCCGGCGCAGCACAACCGGCTTCCGCTCGGGCTCCCGCAGACGCCCTTGTGGCGGGACGCGCCGCCCTTGGCGCGCGGCTACCGCCCGGACGCGGCCCAGGAAGGCGTCGAGGGTCATCCTCTCGCCGACAACGCGGCCATCGCGGATCGTCTTCTTCCCCTGGTGCCACCCGACTACGTTAAAGAACTGGCTTCTCAAGAACAGCACCACGCGCTCGCCGACGGTCCAGGTCGGTGCGTCCGGGACTGTGCAGGTGATGTTGCCGACGGTGCCGCCCGGGCACTTGATCGTTATCACCCTCGGTCCCACGGCGCCGGCAACGACCTGCTCTATCCGCACCCGCACGTACGTGTAGATCATGCCGCCGTTCTCTTCCCACTGCGAGCGTTTGCCTGTGACCGTGCCCACGACCACGGTTTGGGAACGATCCACCAGGGCCGGGAGGTCCATGAGGGGTACCAGTGCCCATGCTGAGGATCCTGCCACCAGCGTCAGGGCCCCAAGGCAAAGCAACGCGCCACTGCGGCGCATCGTTCGCACGGGCTCCACGTACATACTATCATCCCCTTCCCAACACCGACAGCGAGGTAACTACCGGCAGCCAACAGCCCCTGCAATCCGCCGACCGCGGCGGCGTTCCGGGGCGCATCGATTATATTGTCCTTCGCAGGCCGGTACTTGCCGACCTGCTAGCAAAAGGCAAAAAAACTGCAAGACCGGATCGTCGGCGCGTGCTGGGCACGAGGCATTGCGGACGGGGCAGGCGGCGTACGGTGCAGTGTGATGCGTGGGAGAAGGGTCAGACTGAGTCGGCGTGCCGAGGCGGCGGCGCTGCGCACGTACGAACTGGGCAGCGCCGCCTTCGGCTGAGCGGCGCGGCATTGGCGAGTGCTGTGGCGCGTGTGCTTAGAAGGCGGGCCGGGCCACGATGGAGCCGTGGCGCTGACGGCGGCCGTCGGGGTAGATCGAGCGCACTTGATACATCATGCCTGGCCGACCGCTCGGATCCAGGATGCGGTAGTGCTGGCGATTGGGCTCTGACCACAGCGTTCGAGTTCTCTCAAACGCCGGCATCGCAGGACTGCGCCGGTGCAGCTCGAAGCCGACCACTTCGCGCGGGTCGAGCCAATCGAACTCAACGAGCGCCCCGATGCGGCCCACGAGGGCTGCGCTGAATGAGGACAGTGAGGCAATGGTGGGCTCGCTGTAGATCCAGTTCAGCCCTAGCCGGTCCTCGGCTACCGTCTCGCGCTTCTGCTGCCCGGTGGAGCCAAACCCATACATTACCTTGCCGCTGTCAGAGCCACCATATAGGTCAGCCAGCGACAGCCAGTGACCCATCTCGTGCAGCGCTATGGTTTGCACATCGTAGCTGCCACCGGGCGTGACGGGGTCCGTGGCCCAGTCGAAATTGTCCTCGAACCGGACGTCGCATTCCAGTATCGTGCTGCCCGTATACCAGGTGGTGCATATCCCGATCGCGCCGCCGATATTGTTGTTCCAGCGCAAGATGTTGTGTCCGTCGTAGCCGTATGCTCGGCTGGTACTGCCCGCGTAGGAGAACTCGAAGTCGGTCCCCGACGTCCACGCGTTCCATTCGTTGGCGGCCGCCTGGATGGCGGCGCCCTCGCCGGCGCAATCGGTGGTGTTCTCGTAGATCTCATACGACGGCACCGGCGGGTCGGGCCACCGCCTGCCCAGGTAGCCGAAGGTGACGGTGAACGGATAGCCATTGCTGGTGCCAGCAGGCGTCACGACGGTCACCGGGCCACTGCTAGCTCGCTGTGGGACGGTGCACACTATCTCCGTATCGCTCCAGGACACGATGTTTGCGACCTTATTCGGTTCGCCGCTCACGTAGTAGAACTGAACCTCGCTCGTGCCCTGGCTTGCGCCGAAGTCCTGGCCGTCGATGGTCACCTCGGTATCTGTGCCCGCCGACTCCTCGTCCGGCGTGATGGAGTTAATGACAGCCCCGCCGGTCTCAGCCACAATGCTGACGTCATCAACGAAAGCGCCCTTGAACGTGACGGTATTGTTGCTCTGGAAGATGAAGGCGATCCATACGGTGGGATCGCCCAGGTAGTCGGTCAGGTCGAGCTGTTCGTGCACCCACCCGCCCGAGTTGCCGCTGGCCAGGTACCCGTAGTAATCCACGTCATCTGGAGAGGCCGCGTAGGCGAAGAAGTCCGAGCCAGACTGGGAGTACAGCCAGAAATAGAAGTCGAGCGACGCTGAGCTGTACGTGCTCAGATCGAAAGGTCCGTACACCATCCACGCATTCATGTTATTGGCATAGTTCTGGGTTGCCGGATCGCGTCCGGCGGCGCCGTCCCTGGCGCACCAGACGCTGTATGTGCCTCCGTGCGGCTTGTAGTCGTCCTTGCCCCATGTGGGATTGCCGTACTGCGTCCACGCGCCGGGCCAGGCCCCCTCGAAGTTGTCGCTCATCAAGACATCCGGAGCCAGCGGGCCGATTCCGAGCGCTCCAGGCGTCTGCCGCAGCCCTACGCGCCGCCCGCGTGGCGCCCGCAAGACGGCGGACTCCACGATGAGCGGCCCAGCGCCGCGCCCGGTCCTCACCCGTGGCCGCCCGCGGCGCGCCAGGCCCCGGATCAGCCCCGAGTACGCCGTGGCGCTCATCCTTTCGCCAACCACGCGGCCATTGCGGATGGGTTTTTTCCCCTGGTGCCAGCCTACTATGTTGAAGAACTCGTCCCGCAGAAACAGAATCGCCCGTTCGCCGACGCTGAAGCTTGGCACGTCGGAGACTTCGCACGTGATGTCGCCAACGGTTCCGCCCGGGCACTTTATCGTTATCACCGGCCGTCCCACCGCCCCGGCAACCACCTCCTCCACCCGCACCGTCACGTAGGTGTAGATCATGCCGCCGTTCTCTTCCCATCGCGAGCGTTTGCCGGTGACCGTCCCCACGATCACTGCTTGGGATCGGTCCACGAGGGCCGGCAAGTCCATGCGCGGCACCAGCGCCCACCCCGCCGGCGCGAGCGCCAGCAACAACACAACAGCACACAGCAGCACACACACCCGCTGCACTGTCCGAACACCGCCCAGATACATACCGTCATCTCCTTCCGCAGGCAGACACGGGCCCCCATCTATAGCAAGGGTTCGCGGTAAGGCACGCGCACACCTGCCAACGTAAGCCAAGACGCGTCCAATGGGACACACTCGGCGACGGGGCGTTCGCCTGAGCGCCGCGCAGTTGGCCACTGCTGCCGTAGGGTTGATGTGCTACGAGGCGTGCCAGGCGGTCATTGGGGCGCGGCGACAACCGCGTTGTCGCACGAGCCGGACAGTCGCCCATGTGATGACCTGTTGCACTCGCCGAGCCGATCGGCATGGGGCTACGGGGTCAGCAGTCAGTGCAGTTCCGGACAAACGAAATCCGCCAGTCGGACCCTCCAGGCCGCTCCGCTCGCGGTCTCGGGATGTTCCACGACCATCCCGTTTGCCAGTACCTCGGCGATGCGATAGTAATAGACGGAGCCCGGTCGCACGGTCTCATCAAGGAACGAATAGCGGCCAAGTTCGTCCGTCTGGGCGGCTGCCGGGATGAGCCTGGTGTTGACTCTCTGGAATGGCCCCCGCTTCCGTTCCGACCTCAGTACGTTGAAGCCCACCGTGTTGCTTTCAATGGCCGTCCGCCAGGTCAGGCGAATCCGGCGGCATTCGGCCTGCGCGGAGAGGTCCGTCACGCGCACAGCCGTGGGGCCCGGGGACGTGAACGCCTTGATGCAGCAGTTGGCGGTGGGATCCCAGCCCGTGAGGTCCATCCATGCCGACCCATCGGGGCTGATGTAGCTCTGCCCGGCCAAGGCCGTGGCCCCACTGCTATAGCCTGGATAAACATACTCGATGGGAATGGGCCAGGCGTAGCCAGGAGTGGTGAGCTCGACCACTATAGAGAATGTGTCGCCGGCGCTGAGCGTAACTGGGCTGCTCAGCGTTACGGTGTGGTAGCCGCCGTAGGTGAAGGTGCCGCTTTCCGTGGCCACCGCAGTGCCGCTGGCCGGCGGGGTGGTCGGATTTCGATAAATGCTGACCTGGTAGCTCGAACTCGCCACGGCGGCGTGAAAGCTCACCGCGCGCAATTCCTCGCCCAAATAGGCAGTGGTGAAAACGTTGGCGAACCAATCGTGGTCGTCCCAACCAAGACCACTAACCCAACCAAGGGGATCGTACTCGTAGACCGTCGGGTAGTTGGTCGTCTCCTCGGCCTCCAGGAATAGTGTGTTGTGCGTTCGTCCGAGCTTTGTGTCATAATACGAGATGTAGAAATAGCCGGATTCTCCGAAGCCCGTGCCCCAGCTATTCCTGATGATGAAGGCGCCGTCGCCGCTGGGCTGGGGGGGATTGAACTTGCTCTTCGAGAAGTCATCATCCCAGCCGACGATGGCGATCGCGTGGTTGGTGTTGAGGCCGCCAGGGTAGTAGTACGCATAGTAGCTGGAATTGTAACGCGCGTCGTCCCAACGCATAGACGTGTGGATCGCGCCGTAGTCCATGACAGCCTGCTTGACGGTGTCATTATCGGTCGAACTCGTACGTACTGGGAGGTAGAGGAATCCCTGTATGTGCTTTTGTGGGGACAAACCCGACGGCGAGCCGGTGAGCGGGTCGTCGTCATACGGATCATCTGCCTCATCGATCGGCCCGCTCCACCGCGCCAGATATGCGGCGGAGATATCACGGTTGCCGCCGTCACAAGGCCCCCAATCAAATCCGTGGGTGTTCGTGAGGTGGTGCTCGGAAAAGTCCCATATCTCTCCAGGCCTCAGACAACACTCGAGCGAGCTGTAGGTGGCGAACGCCCAGCAGCTCCCGCAGCCTCCCTGGTTCCTCACCGACGGGAGTTTGCCGGAGACATCCCGCAGGTCATAGTATGGGTCGTACCCCTCTCGGGGGAACGCGGGCCGAGGTATTTGCTGCCGTACTTGGCTCATGTCTATCAACAGGGGGATATCCCCCAGTGCGTACCCCTGAGGTGTGATTGTCGGCCACATCCCGCGCGCCAGTGCCAATCGAAAGGCCCCAAAGGCCGGATTGACTGGCGCGACGGATGGCTGTGCCTGGGCGATCGAGATGGACGCAGCGACTGTGCAAAGCGTACATGCGCCCAGCAAGCCGAGCCAGAGTCTGAGCTTGGGTTTGATGCTGTCTCCCTGCGCGCGGACACGAGCAACTCCTCGCAGGTACATACGTGATCCCCTTCGGAAGGCACACACTATCGCTCCGGACAGGCCCCCGCCTTGCCGATCCCCTCCCCGGCAGGCGCGTTCAGGCCCGGCGCCTGCCTGCAGCCGGCCCAGGCACTGTGCTTCAACCCTAGTTCTCGTTACGGTGTTTGCATTCCTGCTAGAAAAATGTAAAAACCCTACAAGCCTGGCACAGTTCACCTTCAACGGTTTCAGCCTGCTCGCACGAGGCCGGGCCGCAATGGGTGCCCGCGATCACCGGATACGCGTCACGGCCCACTGCCGTACTCGACGCCGGCGATGCGGGCGTAGGACAGCTCCCATCCGGACATATCAGCCGGGAAGTACACGCGGACCGGGCCGATCCCCGGCGCGTAGGTGTGCAGGAGCCGGTCCCACTCGGCCCCGTCCGGGTCGCGAAGGGATGCAACGTAGACCAGGCAATTGGGGAAGGTTCCGGCCGGGACGCTCACCGTGGCAACGTCTACGAGCACGTTCCGCTCGATATCGCCGGACTGGTCTGGCACCATGTAGTCAGCAAACTCCCCGATGCGGATGCCGTCGGGAAGCTCCCACGCCGGGGTGAAGACGATTGGCACCCGGCTGCGCTGCCCAGCGGCGTGGCGACTCAACCACCGCCGCTGCCCGGCGCCGCGCACCGAGGCCTGCGCCGCCTCTTCCTGGCCGAGGAGTTGAATGCCGATACCAGGCTCCACCCGCCAGTACTCCGCTCTGGGGCTCTGCAGTCCTTCGTCGAGCAGGAACACGTCCTCGTAGCCGGCGAAGCTCGTCGGGCCCGACACCGTCTGCGACCACGGTTCCGTTCCTACGAATTGCCGCAGATCACCGTCGTGGAGCGGGAAGCAGGCGCTGACGTTGTATCGCTGCCCGCCACCCAAGCCAATGCCGTATCCGTCCACGTAGGCACTCGTCAGCATACGCTCCACGGCCGTGGCAGTGCGGGGCTGCAGGGGCACGCCCGCGCTCCGGGCCACGCCGGGCTCGCCCCAGCTCGTGACGTAGACAATGCCGACGTCTGGCGCGAGGTTGAGGAGCACGTCAGGCACGGCTCCCGAGTCGTCGCCGGCGCCGAATCCAATGGCGTAGGTATCGGCAAAGGTGCCCGCCGGGGTGTCGATGTCCTCAAACCCCGGCACCTCGTACACGAAGTAGCCGTACCTGGACCCGGCATCTGACATGATCATCACCGGCTGCTCGTCCCACTCGCGAGGCAGTACGCCGTCGGGTATGTAGCCCGGCGGAACGAGCCACTCGTCGGGGTTCTCCTGGTCAGCCAGGTTTCGGCGGCCGTAGTAGCGTATGCCGTGGCTTGTGGAGCTGACGTATAGTATGACGCGCTCGCGGAAGTCCTCGATGGCATAGGCCGAATGGCCGTGAAACGACACCGGGCCGTATACCGAGATCGGCCATGCCGGCGATCCGGTGTCATCGCTCTGCCCTCCGAGTGTGCGCAGGTGCCAGGCGTTTCCTGCCTCCAGCGGCAGTGCCCTCGTCAGGCCTTCGCCCAATGGCGGGCGCCGACGCCCTCCGCCCCCGCCGCAGCCGACGGACGCAATCAGCAGACCGATGCCAAGGAACCAGACGCTCGGTTGTCTCATCATTTGCACCTCCAAGGCGCACGCGGCAGTCAGTGACCAGCAGCGAGTGGCCGGTCGCGCCGGCGCAAACGGACGCTTCTCGCTGGCCGCACTCTCTTCAATGTTCGACGATCATGGTGCGGGCTCCTGGCGTGGGCCATGTGATGTGCGTCACGGGCGATGGCCAGAGGAGGCAGCAGAGGACGGGAGAAATGCATCACTGCGTACGGCATCCGGCGGAGCGGCAGGCACTGCGCGGGAAAGCCGGCAGCGCGCGTCGAACTGAGAACTACCTACTAACGACTGAGCACCGACCATGGACGTGTTCGCCGAAATCAAGGCCATTGCCGATGACAACACCTCAGGCGCCACGGAGCTGGCGGCGCGGGCGTGCGATGTGCTGTGTGCCGCGGTCGGCGACGGTCTCGTCAAGCTCTGGGAAGTAGCCCAGGAGCTGCTCGCGGCTCAGCCGGCCATGGTGTCCATAATCAACGTCGTCAATACTGCACTCCTGGCGGCCGACAACGCGCCCGAAACCGGCCTATCGTTCGCCGTCCGAAGACACCTGGAGCGCCTGAAGACCGCGCTCCATGAGCGCCCTCGGGCGATAGCGTCCGCGGCATGGCGGCTCTTGCCGAGAAACGCCATCGTCATCACTCACTCGTTCAGTTCTGTCGTGCTGCGGTGGCTGATTGAGGCGCGGAAACGGGGTCGGTGCGCCCAGGTGATCTGCACCGAGTCGCGGCCGATGCTCGAGGGCGTCACGCTGGCCAGGCGGCTGGCAGCCGAGGGCGTTCCCGTGACGCTGATCGCGGATGCGGCCGGGCCGCAGCATGCCGGGCAAGTGGATGCTGTGGGGATCGGCGCCGATGGCATCACCCCGGATGGCATCATCAACAAGATAGGCACCTATCCGCTGGCTCTCGCCGCGTGTCGCGCAAGTGTGCCCGTGTACGTTTTGTGCGGTTCGGAGAAGGTACTCGGCACCGGATGCCTGCAGCCGCGGCTGGACGAGCCGAAGGCCCCGGCGGAGCTGCTCGCCGAGCCGGCTGAGGGCGTTCGTGTGGAGAATACGTATTTCGAGATGACGCCGCTGACCTGCCTTGCGGCGGTCGTGACAGAGCGCGGTGTGGTGCGGCCGAGCGACCTGGCGGCTCTGTTTGATGCGCTCCCGATCCACGTACGTCTGAGGTCGCGTGGTTCATGATCGAGCATCACTCATGGAGCACGACTATGGAGACGGCAGAGATAATAGCTGTCGGCAACGAGCTGCTCAGCGGTGACGTCCAGGACACGAATACACACTGGTTGTGCCGGCAGATCACTGGCTTGGGGGGGCAGGTCGGGCGCACGGCCATGATCCTGGACGATGCGCCGGGCATCACGGCAGAGGTTCGCGGAGCGCTGGCGCGGCGGTCACGCCTGATTCTCACGGTGGGCGGTCTGGGGCCCACGGCGGACGATGTGACAGTCGCCGCCGTCGCCGAGGCGGCCAACAGGCCGCTCGCCCTATCTGAGGCGGCGCTGGCCATGGTACAAGCGGCCTACGACAGGTTCACGAGGCAGGGATTCGTAGAAGATGCGGCGATGACGGAGAGCCGCCGGAAGATGGCCATGTTGCCCACCGGGGCTGAGCCATTGGATAATCCCGTGGGCGCCGCCCCGGGCGTGCTCCTGCAGGTGGACCGCTGCACGATCGTGTCGCTCCCCGGTGTGCCGGACGAGCTCAAGGGAATCTTTGGAGGGGCACTGCGGCCTACGCTGCGGCGTATCTTCGGCAGCGGCGCTTTCGCCGAGCGAGTGTTCGTTGCCGACTGCGGCGACGAATCCGTGCTGGGCCCGGTGCTGGCTGAGGTGGCGGCGAAGCACCCGGACGCCTACATCAAGTCGCGGCCGCAGCGTTTTGGGCCAGACGTGAGAATACGCATTCTCGTCTCGGCCCGCGGCATCTCGGCGGAGGCCGCGCTCCGAAGTCTGGAACGAGCAGCATCCCATACTCGACAGGCGCTTGAGTCGCGGGGCATTCGGCTCGTGCCTGACCCGTAACGCTTCGGGGGTCGTGGCTGGCGAAGCGCCGGTGCCCGGCCCGAAGGCTGCGCCCTTGACCAAGGAACGACGGTGGGGGATAATTGCCCCGGGTCCGTGCGTGAACGCACGATGGAGCCGGATACGCTCCCGAGGGTCGAAGGTGAGTCTGCGGTCCGGCGGCGCGTCTGGTCGCCGGGGAGGGCAGTGAAGAACGGGCCATGCAGGATGAGGAGGAAGTATCGATAGAGGAGGAGGACGCCTCGGACCGGGCGCCATCCCCCGTTGCGTCCCGACGGGATTCGCCCGGCAGCCGTGGGTCCGTCGTGGTTGCGCTGGTCGGCGCCGCCGTCTTCGTAGCGGGCGCCGGCTTCATGGCCTATGACTATGCGCAGAAGGCGCGTCTAAAGCGTGAACTGGTGAGGGCAGAGCGCCTGGAGGAGCAGGGACGGCTCGAAGAAGCTGTGGCACAGTATGAGAGGGTTGTCCAGCTTTACCCGGACAATCCCGAAGCCTGGGTCGGGCTCGGCATCGCCGCCTACCGGGTCGGAGACTCAGAAAGGTCCGCGGCAGCGTACCGGCGCGCCATAGCGCTCGACCATGGGCTGCGTATCGCGCACAACAATCTCGCCTTCGTGCTCTACGATGACGAGAAGATCGACCGGGCGGTTGCGGAGTGGGAGAGGGCATTGGGCCTGCCTCCGAGGACTCGCGCGGATGGCCGAGGTGCGGCGGACTGCCTGGCTGGACTCGGAATCGGCTACCTGGCGCAGGGCAGGCGCCAGCAAGCGGCTGGTATGTACGGGCGGGCCGCCATCCGGAATCGTCGGTATCTCGACATGAAATGGATGGCCAAGCAGGCCTGCTGGAGCCCGAAGGCGCTTACGGCTGCCGAGCAACTGATCCCGGCGGCAAGACAGCGACGCGCGCGTTGGCTGGAGCGTCGCGTGGAGGACGAGGAAGAGGAATGAGGCTTCGGTGCCGCTGCCAACCTGGCCTCGCAGGCACGTCCACCAGCGCTGTTCCCAACGACCGTCGTTCGATGAGCCACACGGAGTGATGACGATGCGGTGCATGGGTTGTGGACATGAGAATCCCGAGGGCGCGGAGTGGTGCGCGCAATGCCGTCGGCCATTGATGGCTACGCAGGGCCCCGTTGTCGTGCCGCCCCCAGCCGCCCAGCCGCCACCGCCGTTCCCTGCGGCTCCGCCGCCTCCGGCTGTGCCGACCGTTCAGCAGCGGCCGAGCATCAGCCGCACGGCCGTCTGGGTGGCCGTCATAACCGGCGGACTGCTTCTGCTGGGCCTCGGCTTCATCGCCTACCAATTGAGCGGCCCCATGCGTGCGCGCTTTCATCTGGCGAAGGCGATGCAATTAGAGCGCAGCGGACGGGCTGAGGAGGCTCTGGCTGCCTACGAGAAGGCCGTGGAGGAAGCACCCAACGATGCCATGGTCCGCCGGTACTTCGCCAGTGCGCTGGGTCGAGCCGAACGGCGCGAGGAAGCGGTCGCGGAGTACGAGGAGGCTCTTCGTCTCGATCCCAACAACATGGAGGCGTGGGTGGCGCTTGGCATTGCTGCATACGAGATCGGAGACCTGAAGAAGTCGATCGAAGCGTACCGGAAGGCCATCGAGCTCGACGACAGCCGTTCCATTGCCCACAACAACTTGGCGTACGTGCTATACGACCAGGACGAGGTGGACGAGGCGGTAAGCGAATGGGAGCAGGCCATCGAGCTTCTGCCAACAAGTGACGTTGATAGACAAGGCAGAGCAGACTGCTGGGCCGGACTCGCCATCGGCTATCTGGCGCAGGGCAAGCGCCGGGAGGCCATTGAGGCGTATCGGCGGGCTGTGTCCATCAACCCGCATTACATCGACACGAAGTGGATGGCCAGAGAGGCGTTCTGGAGTGCGAAAGCGATCGAGGCGGCAGAGCAGCTCATCCCCAAGGTCAAGGTGAAGCCTGCGCCGCGCTCAGCGGACGAGCTCCCGACGGTGTGAGATGACGAAACGCGGCCTCGTTCGTGAGCTTGTGTCCATAGCGGGCAGAGACGCCGTCGTGCATCGGCCCGAGGAGTTGCTCACGTACGAGTGCGATGGCTACACGCTGGCGCGGGCCACGCCCGACGTCGTCGTGCACGTTGGCAACGCGGCGCACGTGCAGGATATCGTCAAGCTCTGTGCGCGGGAGAAGATCCCCTTCTACCCTCGCGGCCTCGGCACCGGCCTCAGCGGTGGCTGCACGCCTGTAGGCAGTGGTCAGTGGTCAGTGGTCAGTGGCCAGCACGCAGCGAGAGATGTGGCACGGGTTGCTTGTCAACCCGTGGAGGTCTCGGCCTGTGGCCGCACGGGTAGCAAGCTACCCGTGGCACCCGGTGGCGGGGGCGTTGTCATTGCCCTCAACCGCATGGATAGGATCCTGGAGATCGACCTGCGGAATCGTATCGCGGTCGTGGAGCCGGGCGTTATCAACCTGGCGCTGACGGAGGCGGTGCAGGGGGACGGCTATTTCTTTGCGCCCGATCCGGCGAGCCAGCAGGCGTGCAGCATCGGGGGGAACATCGCTGAGAACTCGGGCGGCCCGCATTGCCTCAAGTACGGAGTCACGGCGAACCACGTTCTGGGCGTGGAGTTGGTGCTGCCGACCGGGCAAGTGGTCCAGCTCGGCGGAAAGACGGAGGACGCGCCCGGCTATGATCTGGTGCGACTCGTCATCGGCTCCGAGGGCACCCTCGGCATCGTGACCAAGGCCATCGTGCGCCTGCTGCGTGCGCCGCAGGGCGTGCGCACGATGCTCGCCATCTTCAACACCGTGCGGGACGCCGGTCAGGCGGTGTCGGACATCATCGCCGCCGGCATCATCCCGGTGGCGCTGGAGATGATGGACAAGCTCGTGGTGGGCGCCGTGGAAGCCGCATACGGCTTTGGCTTTCCGCTCGATGCCGAGGTCGTGCTCATCGTCGAGCTCGACGGGCTCGAAGCCGGCCTGGACGAAGGCATGCGCCGGGCCAGGGAGATTTGCCAGAACAACCGCGTGCGCGAGATCCGTATGGCTCGCACGGTGCAGGAGCGGCTGCTGCTGTGGACGAGTCGCAAGGGCGCCTTTGGGGCCATCGGCCGTCTGAGTCCGAGCTTCTGCACGCAAGACGGCACGGTGCCGCGCACCAAGCTGCCGGAGGTGCTCGAGAAGATCGCCGCCATCGCAGAGAAGCATGGTGTGCGGATCGCCAACGTCTTCCACGCCGGCGATGGGAACCTGCATCCGCTCATCCTCTTCGACGATCGCGATGAGGAACAGGTGCGGAGGGTGCCCGGGATCGGCGGCGAGATCCTCCAGGCGTGCGTCGCCCTCGGGGGCACCATCACCGGCGAGCACGGCATTGGGAGCGAGAAGATCGAATACATGCCGCTCATCTTCGACGAGCCCGATCTGTCTGCGATGCGAGAGTTGAAGCGAATCTTCGACCCGGGCGGCATCTGCAATCCGGGCAAGGTGCTCCCGCCAGAACTGGAAGCAGCCCGTGCGTGATCTGCGGAGCGCCATAGAGAGGCTTCAGCGCGAGCTTGGCCCCGAGGTCCTTGCACCTCCCGACGAGCCATCACGCTACGCCGTTGACGGCCAGGAGCCCCTGGCGCTCGCTCAACCCGGCACCGTGGAGGAGCTGGCCGCCATCCTGCGGCTCGCCACTGAGCACAGCGTGCCGGTGGCGCCATACGGCTCGGGCTCCTTCGTCCATCTGGGCGCTCCGCTGGCGGCGGCTGGCATTGCGCTCTCCCTCGCGTGGCTCAACACCATCGTGGCCCACGAGCCGGCCGACCTGACGGTCACGGTGCAGGCCGGGGTAACGCTGGGGGATCTTCAACGATGCTTGGGCGAGCACGATCAGTGCCTGCCGCTCGATCCGGCCTGCAGCGACGAGGCCACCATCGGCGGGATTGTGGCCGCCGGTGCCAGCGGGCCGAGCCGCTTCCGCTACGGCACCTCGGCGGATATGCTGCTCGGCATGCGCGCCGTCGCGGCGACCGGCGAACCGATGAAAGCCGGCGGTCGCGTCGTCAAGAACGTCGCCGGGTACGATCTGACTCGGCTCTTCGTCGGGTCGCTCGGCACGCTGGGCGTGCTCACGGAGCTGACCTTCAAAGTGTGGCCGCGTCTGCCGGAACGGGCGATGGTGGTCGGGTGGTGCGAGTCCTGCGAACAGGCGCAGCAGGTGGCGGCCGCTCTGGTGGCGTCGCAACTCGAGCCGGTATTCGTCGAGCTTCTGAACGCCCGATCTCTTGGCCGTGCCGACCACCGGCCATTGAGCACTGATGACGGCGGCGGTGCTGCCGTGATCGCCAGCTTTTGGGGCACCGCTGCGGAAACGTCCTATCAGCTCACCGAGGCCAAGGCGCTGTTCCTGGAGACGGGGGCTCGACCAGAGGGCGTCCGCGGCGAGGACGAGCGGGCGGGCAGATTGTGGCTCCGCACCCTCGTGCCGCGAATTGGCGGTGGCCCGGCGGGCCTACTCACGATGAAGCTTTCGGTGCTCAGCAGCGACGTGGGGAAGGTCATATCGAAGGCAGAACGGCTTGCCGGGGACTTCGGCTGGCGATGCGCCGCGCAGGCGCATGCGGGCAACGGCATCGTGTACGTCATCGTGGAGGCACCGTCGCCGATCGACGAACCGCCGGAGCGCGTCGCGGGCCTGTGTGAGGAGCTGCGTGCGGAGACGCAACGGCTCGGCGGCTGGGCAATCATCGAACGAGGGCCGGTGGCCGTGAAGAAGTTGGCAGGCGTGTGGGGCAACACGGGCGCGCAGTGGGAGCTGATGGCGTCCATCAAGAGGGCATTCGATCCTGCCGGGATACTGAATCCGGGACGACTCGCCGATGGCCGTTGACGCAGCACAAACAGGCTTGGGCGATGACGATGTTGTAGGGCGAGGATGCCCATCCCCGCCAGCCTTTGCCGACGAAGTCCTCCAGTGCGTCCACTGCGGCCTCTGCGCCACGTTCTGCCCGACGTACGCCGAGCTGCGCACCGAGATGGCCTCGCCGCGCGGTCGCATCCATCTTGCGCGCGCGGTCATGGAGGGCCGGCTCTCTCTCACGCGCGATGTCTTCCGACACCTCGACCTGTGCCTCGATTGTCGTGCCTGCCAGACGGCCTGCCCGTCCGGCGTGGAATATGGAGCACTTCTGGAAAAGGTGCGGGCCTGGCCGGAGTACCACCGCGCTCGTCCTCCGCTTGAGCGCGCCGCCATGGCGGTCGTCCTCCGTTGGATCATGCCCAGCCCGCGCGGCCTGCGAGTTGCCGCAGTTATGCTCCGCCTGTACCAGCGGCTTGGCATTCAGCTCCTGCTGCGGAAGAGCGGCCTCACCCGCCTGCTTCCCCGTCGGCTTCGTGCGGCGGAGCAGCTCCTGCCGGCGAAGCTCGAAGAATCGTTCCCAGCCCTACCACAAGTCGTGTCCGCGAAGGGTGAGCGCCGCGCCCGGGTGGGCTTTCTGTCGGGCTGCGTCATGGACATTATGCTGCGCTCGGTCAACTGGGCCACGGTGGACGTGCTTGCGGCCAATGGCTGCGAGGTGGTGACTCCGCCCGATCAGCGCTGCTGCGGCGGCTTGCACGTGCACCAGGGCGACCTTGAGACCGCGCGAGAGCTTGCTCGTCACAGTATCGACGTCTTCGAGCGGGCCGAGGTGGACGCCATCATCGTCAACGCCGCCGGCTGCAGCTCGACGATGAAGGAGTATCCCGAGCTGCTCAGAGACGACCCTGATTATGCCGACAGGGCGGAGCGTTTCGCGGAGAAGACGCGTGACATCACAGAGTTCCTGGCGGGCCTCCCCCTCGCCGCCCCCGGAGAAGCACAGTGTAGGGCGGGCTTGCCTAAGCCCGCCCTCGGCGGGGATGGGCATCCCCGCCCTACAGAAGCAGGGAAGCTGAGGGTCGCCTACGACGAGCCCTGTCACTTGCTCCACGGGCAGCAGATCGCCTCAGAGCCGCGGGAGCTGCTGTGCAGCATCCCCGGCGTGGAGCTCGTCGAGCTGAAAGAATGTGACTGGTGCTGCGGCAGCGCCGGCATCTACAACATCGCCCATCCGGACATCGCCGATGCGCTCCTGGCGCGGAAGATGGCCCACATCGAGGCCGCCGGCGTGGACGTCGTCGCCAGCGGCAATATCGGCTGTCTGCTGCAGCTCGCCAAGGGCGTCCGCGAGCGCGGCCTGGACATCCGGGTCGCTCATCCCATCGAGTTGCTGCAGGAGGCGTATGAGGCCGGCGCGAAGGGCTGATGGGGTTGGCATCATCCAATAGATACGCTCCTCCTATCAGACCGATCCTGGCATGGGCACTACTGCCGTCCTGTCTTCGGTTCCCCTCGCCCGCCCGCGCCTTTGGTCCCACCCTCGACCCTTCAGCCTTGACCCTTTCCCCGGCCTTTCCCCAAGGATTCCTCTTACCCACGTCGAACACAACACGAGCCAGGCACAATCCCGTCGCCAGGGCTCTGCCCACATGCCACCCGCCATCACCCGCCGAGCCTTCATCAAGACCTCTGCCCTCGCACCGGCAGCTCTGGCGACGCAGCTTCAGGCCTCAGACCAGCGCAAGGAGGGTAGCGGCCCATCAGAGGGCCCCTCCACCATGCCCGACCGTCCACCCAACTTCATCATCATCTTCTGCGACAACCTCGGCTACGGAGACATCGGCTGCTTCGGCTCCGAGCTGCACCGCACGCCCGCCGTCGATGGTATGGCCGAGGAGGGCATGCGCCTCACTGACTTCTACGTCACCAGCGGCGTGTGCACGCCCTCCCGCTCCAGCATCATGACCGGCTGCTACCCCCGCCGCGTCAACATGCACATCAGCGACACGGGGGCCTCCGTCCTGCAGCCCGTCTCGACAAAGGGCCTCCACCCGGACGAGATCACCATCGCCGAGGTACTCAAGAAGCGCGCCTATGCCACCGCCATCATCGGCAAGTGGCACCTCGGCGACCAGCCGCAGTTCCTCCCGACCCGCCAGGGATTCGACTACTACCTTGGGATCCCCTACAGCGACGACATGACGCCGCGCGAGGGCAAGCCGTGGCCGCCGCTTCCGCTCATGCAGAACGAGGAAGTAATCGACGCGCCCGTCGATCGCAATCTCGTCACGAAGCGCTACACGGAGGCCTCAATCCACTTCATCACCGAGAACCGCGACCGGCCCTTCTTCCTCTATTTGCCGCATGCCATGCCCGGCAGCACGCAGGCGCCCTTCGCCAGCGAGGCCTTCCGCGGGAAGAGCCGCAACGGGCCGTGGGGCGACTCCGTCGAGGAGATCGACTGGTCCACCGGCGAGATCCTGGCCGCCCTCGAGCGCCTTGGCCTGGACGAGAGCACCCTCGTCCTCTGGACCAGCGACAACGGCGCTCCGACGCGCAACCCGCCTCAGGGCTCTAATCTGCCCCTTTCCGGCTCTGGATACACCACGGCCGAGGGCGGCATGCGCGTCCCGTGCGTCATTTGCTGGCCGGGGAAGATCCCCGCGGGCGCCGAGTGCCGCGAAGTGGCCACCACGATGGACCTACTGCCCACATTCGCGCGCCTCGCCGGCACCGAGCCTCCCACCGACCGCATCATCGACGGCAAAGACATCTGGCCCCTCATGTCCGGCGAGCCCGGCGCCCGGTCCCCCCACGAGGCCTTCTTCTACTACCACATGGACCAGCTACAGGCCGTCCGCTCCGGCAAGTGGAAGCTGTACCTCCCGCTTGAGTCAAAGCGCGGCCGCGGCCGGGCCGACGGCAAGCCGAGCCCCGCGCGACTCTACGACCTCGTAGCCGACATCAGCGAGGAGAGCAACGTGGTGGACGATCACCCGGACGTGGTCCAACGCCTCATGGCCTTCGCCGAGCAAGCCCGCGAAGACCTCGGCGACATGGACCGCCCCGGCGCGAACCAACGTCCTTCCGGCTGGGAGGAGAACCCGACCCCTCGCATGCTTGAGCCCAACTAAAGCGGGGTAATCTATACGAAAAGCTCTGCGCTGCCGGCGCCGTCGCGCCAACAACCACATTCTCCCACAGCGACGCGTTGCGCCTGATCCATTCTGCCGATGCGGTGGCAACTACGGCGGCTGTTTCCCGATGGCCTGGCGCAGCGTCCGCTGGGCGCGCTCGGCGAACGGCGACTGCGTGGCCAGGGCCATCTGGGTCTCGATGAGGCCCTCCGGGTTGCCCATATCGTGCCGGCTGCCGCGCACCTGGGCGGCGAGGTACCGCTCGCGCGTGCGCAGCAGCTCCTGCGCCGATGTCAGTTGAATCTCGCCCCGCTCGCGGACGTTGTCCCGAATGTGCTCCCCCAGGCAGTCGAAGATCGCCGGCGTGAACACGTGCATCCCGAGGAAGCAGAGGTACGTCTCCTCCGGCAGCCCGGGCGTGCGCAGGTGCTGGCGGGCATGCTCGGGGGTGGGCTTCTCGTAGATCGCGCGTGCTTCGTACACGCCGGGGTCTTCGGCCAGCGGCTGGCCCGCCACCGTGCCGAAGGCGTGGAGCTGTGACGCCGCCGTGGGCGCTACTCCGGAGACGGGACAGCCGTGCTGCTCGAAGACATCCAGCAATTGGCGGGCGCAGCGCCGCTCTTCGTGGCTGATGTAGATGTGGTCGCCCAGCATGAGCAGGAACGGCTCGTCGCCCACGCACTCCCGTGCGCAGTACACGGCGTGTCCGTACCCCTCCTGGGTCTGCTGCACGGCGTAGCTAATCGCCCCGCGCATCCGGCCCAGCAGCTCTGATTGCTGCAGGGCGGACCCTTTCCCCTCATACGCCGGGCGCTCTTTCGGAGACAGCTCGCGGAAATGCTGCTGGAAGGTCGCCTCGCCACCCGGCGCCACCACGATGCAGATCTGTTCGATGCCGGACTCGAGGGCCTCTTCGACGATGAGCTGAATGGTCGGCTTGCAGATCCCGTCCCGGTCCACCAGGGGGATCATTTCCTTCTGGATGGTGGCCGTGGCCGGATACTGCCGCGTGCCATGGCCGGCGGCGGTGATAACGGCTTTGGTGACTCGGGTCTGCTGGCTCACGGTATCGCGTTCCTTCGCGCGAACGTGGAGTGCTCGTGTCCGTCGGGCCTGTCACCCTGAGGCGCAGCCGAAGGATCTCGAACAGCCCAACGATGAGATTCTTCACTACGTTCAGAATGACAGCCAAGGGCGCGAGCGAACGCCGCTTGGCGTGTATGGCGGCATGGGCCCGCGCCAGCTAGCGCAGCCGGATCACGACGAGCTGCCCCCGGAGCCGTAGCGCACTCCGTGCCCCCTCGCGGCCGGGCGTTGCGATAGGTTGCGCCGCCAGCTCCTCTACACTTCTGATCGCTCCCGGATCCCCGGTCTGAAGCAGAGCCTTGCCAATGGTGAATGCCGTGTTGGACGGCGCCATGCGCATCTGTTCGAGAGCCATCTCAATCCCTCGCTCGCCCGCGATCTCGACGAGCGCGCGAGTCGCCGAGTAGTGCAGCTCCCAGTCCCACCTGTCAAAGACCCTGGTCAGCGGCTGCAGCGCACGCGTCTCACGCATCTCGGCGAGGCCCACGATAGCGGCCCACGCCACCCTCTTTTCGGCGTCTTCGAGCAGCCCGATCAAAACGTCGCCTGCCCTCGTCTCCCCGATACATCCGAGCGCCTGCGCGGCCAGCGCCCGCTGGAGCCAGTCCGGGTCGTTAGCCGCCTCAGCCAGAACGGGAACGGCGCGGCCATCGCACAGCAACCCCAGGGCGGTGGTGGCAGCTCCACGCGGGGAATCGTGCTCGATGTGGAAAACGCCCTCGGGCTCGACCCACACCCGAAGAACGCGTCGTATCTGCAGTCGCCCGCTGCGAAGGAAGTCGATGAGCGGCTGCACAGCTCGTGGGTCGCGGATTCGGCCTAAGGCCCGAGCCGCGCGGAAGCATGTCCCCCGTTCCCACTCGTATGAGCTGTACGGAGATGGCTCGATATCGGGCCGGTAGGGAGAACGGGGACGTCTGGTGCGAATGCGCTCTCCAGGAAGGCTGGCAGCGTGCTCCATCTGTGCCACAAGCTGCGGAACGGCCGCCCGGCCTATGCGGACGAGGCTCGCCTCAGCCGCCTGACGCTCTTTCAGCGTGCCAGTTGCGAGCAGTTCGATCCTATGGGCGATGTAGCGGTGCTGCCGGTAGCGGAGGCCGAAATACAGGCCGAGCGCGACCAGCACGACACCGGCGAAGTGCAGTATCCTCCTGTGCATCGGATTCCCCGACCTCACACGGGCGCATCCCCTCTGTCGGCAGGACGACGGCGGTGTGATAGTTCGGCGCCTACCGTTGCGCCTCCTGTAGAATTCCGGGGAACTGAGTCGGCGGGAACTGCACGAAGGGGCTTCAGGGACTCAACGCGAGGTCGGCTTCGACGGCAGCGCCTTGCCGACGACGGGGTTCCACCACATCTTCCTCAATATGCCCCCGGAGCGCTCATCCGACCGGATCAGACCGACCGTCTCTATCCGCTCACGGGTGGTGTCGGCGCGGAATGCTACGTCCTTGTGCCGCGCGCCGCTCCTGGGGTCGGTCCACCCGACGATGACGCGTACGGAAGCGGTGCGAAATCGCCCGTCCACCTGCGAGGCTCTGATGACCAGGCGCTGCGCCTCCATGCGAATGAAGTCCTTCGATGGCCGGTGCGCCACTTCAACCGGCACTTCGAAGGTGATCATCAGGTGCTCGCTGGCCGGGTCGATGGTGGCATTGACAAAGGGCGTGCCAATGGGGTTGCGATCGCTCAGGCGCAGTTGGCTCAGCTCATACACGAGACGCTTCTCGCGGTCGGTGAGGGGCGCGGTGATGCGGGCGATGGATATGACGTTCCGGTCCCGCCTCACTGCCCCTTTTGGCAAATGCGTGGGCTGCAGGAGGGGGCGGGCGCTCCGGGGCGCCGGAGTTGCGGCCGGTCGGCCCCACGCCGCCGCGCCGTGCGCGGCGGCCGACGCTGGCGCAGCGATGGCCCCGCCCGGCTCGACCAGCTCGGCAGGCGGCGCTGCTGCTGCCGTACGTCTCGTCTCAGTCGTCACGGGCACGGCACGTCCCCGGCCGCGGAGCTGGGTGGCAATGACGACGACGGCGAAGATGACAGCGACCCCGACGAAGACGGCTGCCGCTGTGGTGCGTGCTCGCGGGCTATCGAAGAGGCCGGCGCGGCGTTCACGCGCACGCGGGGCAGGCGAGACGGGGCGCATTGCCGTCTTGCGGCGCCGCTCCAGGAGCCCATCGAGCTTGAGGCGCACCACATAGTCGTCGGAAAGCTCCAGCGCGGCACGATATGACCGGATGGCCTCGTCCGTGCGCTGCTGGACGGCGCTGATGTCACCGAGCAGAGCGTGCGCCGCGGGATCCGTGGGGTCGAGGGTGAGGGCCTGGCGGCATTTCGCCTCTGCCTGGGGCCATTCGCCCCGGAGGCGGTGCAGGTTTGCTTCGCTGAGCAGTTGAGCGGCATCCGGCTGTCCGCCGGCGTCCTGTGCCATCAGGCGGACTCTCCGTGCACACGGACCGATGGGGTAGCTTCCGACAATGAGGGTGTACCCCGTGCACAGCGCGCTCAAACGGCACGCTCACCAGTACGACTTCTCCATCCGGACGCGGATCGTCTCGTAGCCGACCTTCTCGTACAGCTCAATGGCAAGCTGATTCACCGTGCTTGCGGTGAGCTGCGCCTTCCGAACGCCTCGATCGAGGAACCACGCATCCGCCTTCTCCAGCAACAGTCGGCCCAGCCCCTGGCCCCGCTCTGGCGGCGCCACGTAGATGTTCTTGATGAAGCCGACGCAGGGGTCGGTCATCGTCCCGATGAGCGCAAGCCAGAGAAAGCCGCACACCTGCCCGTCTTTGTCCAGCACGAAAAGGGCCTCGTCGGATCGGCGATCGGCCTCCCGCAGCTCACGTGCGAAGCCCTGGAGGAAGGCGGGCGTGACCCGGAAGCCGGGGAAATTCAGCTCGTACATGTCCTTCTGAAACTCCAGTACCGGATTCTTGTCGCGCCGCCATTCGAATTCTCGGAACACGTGATCCATGGAGATACCTCGCTGCCCACTGCTGCTGCGTCTGTTTTTCGCCAGCGGACGCAAGTGCCCCTCCAGACCGGGGCGTTATCGGCGGAGAAGGAGAATCGGTCGCCGCAGGCGCAATAGGGTGCAACTACGTCAGGAGAATTGCCAATGCCGAACGTACGCCTCGGCCTCATAAGCTGTGGCAACATGGGCGCGAGTCTCGCCCGCAGCGTACATGGCCTGCCTGACGCCGCAGTCGTCGCCGTTTGCGACATCGTCGAGGAGAAAGCCTGCGCACTCGCCGGGGAGCTGGACGCCCGGTGCTTCACGGATTACATGGAACTGCTCGGCTGCGACGACATCGATGCCGTCATCGTGGCGTCTCCGAACTTCGCTCACTGCGAGATGACGGTGGCCGCTGCCGACGCCAAGAAGCACGTCTTTTGTGAGAAGCCCATGGCGCTGAATGTCGCCGACTGTCGGGCGATGATCGAGGCGTGCGAGCGCAGCGGCGTGAAGCTCATGGTGGGGCAGGTTCTCCGCTACCTTCCGGTGTTCGAGACCATCACGGAGCTGGTGGAAAGCGGCGACTTCGGACGGCCGTTCTCGGTGAGCACCTGCCGCATCGGCGGGGCGTGGGGCGCTGCGGGTGCTCGTGCGCCGTGGCGATACAAGGCGGAGCAGTGCGGCGGGGTGCTGTTCGAGGTCAACCAGCACGAGATCGACTACATGCGCCGCCTGCTCGGCGATGCAAAGAGCGTGTTTGCGGCCATGGGGCAATACGTCCGCCAAGACATAGACTTCGCCGACCTCAACTATGTGCTTATCCACTTCCAGCGCGGCGGCATCGGGTGCCTTATGACCGGCCAGGCCGCGGAGATCGGCTCGTACGATGGGAAGGTGTTGTGCGACAAGGGCTCGATATTCTTCGACAACGGCCGGCGCCGCGTGACGTACAGGGTGGCGGGCAAGGAGCCGGTTGAAATTGACGTCAGGAAGCGGAAGTTCGAGCCCGGCGTGCGCAAGGAGCTGCGGCAGTTCTGCGAGGCGATCGTGCGGGATGAGGAGCCGGCTATTCCGGGCAGCGAAGGACTGCGGAACGTCGAAATCGCCGAGGCGGCGATACTCTCCGCGCGAGAGGGGCGGCTGGCGGAGCTGCCGCTGTGACGCCCGGATTGTCGAGCGACCCGTGCGACCCGCCGGGTCGCCTCTCCCACGGACAACCGATGCGCTCGAGAGCACCAGCCGTTGGGTGTGGGGAGGCATGAAGTGCCCGCACATTCTGCTGGGCAAAGTGAACGTCACGGCGGAGTAGAGCGTTCGGAGGCCGAGGACCTGGCCGCCATCGGCGTCAGGTCGCCGGTGTACTTCATCACGCCGTCGCGGCCTGACATTGATCTCGCGTCCCTGGTGGCACGAGCCATCGAGGGCGGCGTCGGCATGGTGCAGCTTCGCCTGAAGGGCAGCAGCGCCCGCCAGTTGGTGGAGCGTGCGGCTGGCGTTCTGGAAGTGTGCAGACGTGGCGGCGTGCCGCTGATCATCAACGACCGCGCGGACGTGTGCCTCGCGGTGGGAGCCGATGGGGTCCACGTGGGGCAAGACGATCTGCCGGTGGCGCACGCGAGAAGGATTCTTGGCCCGGCCGCTATCATCGGCGCAACGACGCAAACGCCGGAGCTTGCAGTGAAGGCCGCGCAGGCGGGCGCAACCTACGTAGCCGTCGGGCCGATGTTCGCCTCGCCGACGAAGCCGGAAAAGGACGCGATCGGGCCGGGCGCCTTGGCTCCGGTGAAGGGCGCTGTCAAGGTCCTCGTGTGCGCCATTGGGGGCATTACGCGGGAGAACATCGGCGAAGTGATAACTGGCGGCGCACATCTTGCCGCCGTTGTCACGGCGATATCCGAGGCCGACGATCCGGCGGCGGCGGCCGCTGCACTGGTGGCTGCTGTCCGCGGAGCCGCATCACCAGGTTCATAATCGTAGGAGGGAACAGCGAGTGCCTGAAGAGCGCCGTCGCACCGAAATCTCGGACGCGTTATGGATCAAACACACCGACATTGACGGCCGATTGCGTGGCTCCATGGCCGCCGCTGGCGTTTACCCTCTGGACATCGCTAACGGGTTCCAGGCCATCCGCGAGGCCATCGCCAAGCTCGAGGAGCGCCTCGTGACCATCGAGGAGGCCCTTGCCGGAGGCGAGGCGCAAGAAGGCCGCGAGGACCCCTCGTAGGCTGCTTCGAAGATTCGGCCCGTCGGCCCACCCGTTGTAGCCGGAGCAGCTTGCTCCGGCGGCCCCCAGCTCCCCGCCGGGCCCATCTTCATCGTTTCCGGGTGGCCCAACAGGGCCATGAAGAGCTGCCTCGAAGATTCGGTCGTGTGCCTTTCTGTAGGCGAGCACCTGTCGCCGACGCGCCATAGCCGCTATGGCGACGGAGCGTGGCTCGCTGCCGTCCCTCTGTCGATCCCTGACAGATGGGCCAGCACAGCAATCTTCATCGTTTCCGGGTGGCCCAAGGGGCCATGAAGAGCTGCCTCGGCACTTCCCGGCGGCGACAGAGAACACAGAGGGCCCAGAGAATGAACGACGCAAGCACTCTACTGCGTGGGGCGTTAGTCGCCCGCGCCGTGGCGGGCGCTCTGGCACTCGCAACCGGGCCCCCGGCAGTGTCTGACGCCGTGTCGGAAGCAAGACAGGAATTCGAGGCCAGGCGCCTTGCCGCTCTCCGGCGCGCCGTCCAGAAACCTTTCCCCAAGCTCGGTACGCAGTGGGGCGACCTGGTCTATGCCATCGCCGCACTGTGGCTCAACGAGAGCGTCGATGCCGCCAATGGAATGCTCACAGCCATGGGGCCAACGGCCGAGGGCACGTCGCGCAAATACGAACCCATGGACCACTGGCGTCTGCAGCAGGCGCACCGACTGCTGCTCCTCTACGGCAGCCACGGCCAACCCCTCCCCGGTCGCCTGACCCGCAGCGCCGAGCGCGCTCTGCTGTGGCACACCTGGGAGTTCGTCAAGTCGCACAGCAAACTGGTGGATGCCGACCCGAAGGACACGTGGTGGCTGGTCGGCAGCGAGAACCACGACATAATGTACAAGACCACGTACCTATTCGGGGCGCTGGTGTTGAGCCGCGAGCCGGAGTATGCCCGGCTCACGTACGATGCCGGGGGAACGCCCGCGGAGCACTACCGGGCGTGGCTGAAGTACTTCGAGCGCTACCTCGACGAGCGCGCCCGGCACGGGCTGTTCATCGAGATCGCCTCGCCGACGTATCAGAAGTATACACTGACGGGGATCTACAATCTGGAGCAGTTCGCGACCGACGAGCGCGTGCGCCGGAAGGCCAAGATGCTGCTGGACTTGGTGTGGGCCGATTGGGCCGAGGATCAGATTGACGGCATCCGCGGCGGGGGCAAGGCTCGAGTGTATCAGGGCAACTACTCCCGCCGCGGCACCCAGGATGGCATGTTCGCCTATCAGTACCCCTACTTCGGCTTTCAGCCCATCGCGACCAATCCGTGCTCCGTGTTCGCGTTCACCAGCACGTACCGTGTGCCGGACGTGGTGCTCGATATCGGGCTGGACCGGCTCGGGCGCGGGACCTACGAGGCAATATCGCGCCGACCTGGCGACCCGGGCGACGAGGAAACACCCGACGGGACCTACAGCGCCCGGCCTACGGGCAAGGTGCTGCGCTACGGATACCACACGCCGGAGTATGTGCTGGGTTGCTGCATGATCGACCCGTCGGTCGAGTACACCGGCATCAGCGCCCAGAATCGCTGGCAGGGGGTCATCTTTCGCGGCCATCCGGACGCGCGCGTGTTCGCCTACTGCGGCTCGACGCGCAAGGACAAGCCGCAGACCTACGACGCGTTCGTCGCCGTGCAGCACCGCAATGTCATGATGCTCTGCAAGAACCCAGGTCGCCACAAGTACAACCTGGAACCGTACGTCTACTTCGCTCCGGGTCTCGATGAGCGCATCGAGGAGAGCGGCTCCGTATTCGTGCGCCACGGAAACGCGTACTTGCGGGTCACGGTGTCGTCCGGGGGTTGGGAGTGGGTGGATGAGAATACGATCAGGGTCAACGACGAGCGCGCGGCGATCGTTTTCCACGGCGGCTCGGAGGCCGAGAACGGCTCCTTCGCCGATTTCCGCAAGAAGGTCGGCCATATAACCCCGACGACGGACGGCCGGCGCATCACCTATTTCGCCGGCGACGATGGCCCAGTGCTGTCGCTCAACGCCGATGGCAGCGCGCTCCCGACGGTCAATGGCAGGCCCATCGACCTCATGCCAAGAATGGCCTTCGATACGCCATTCATTCAGCAGGAGTGGGGTTCGGGGAAGCTCGTCATCCGGAAGGGCGAACGACGCTTGCTGCTGGACTTGCATCGGTAGAGCCGCCCGTGCCGTTGTGTAGAGCGGGTGTGCCTACGCCCGCCCCTAAAGCAGCGACGGAGGCAGCGGACGATGAAACGCGCACCGTTCATGCCCTACCATACGATCGCGACGTGCTGGCTCAGCCTCTGCGTCGGCGTGTTCTGTGGCCGGACCGTCCCCGCCGACGCGCAGGCGGGCGTTACGGTGGAGATGTGGACCGCCGACCATCCAACGGGAGGTTGGGGCGGGCCGCATAATGCCACTATCGCCGAGGGGCCCGAGGGGGCGGTCCTGAAAGCGGGCGAGGAAAGCTACTACGGGTCGTGCTTCCGCGGGATCGGCGAGGTGGACCTGGACCGCTTCCCCTACCTGGTGGCGCAGGTGGATCAGGCCGAAGGGCCCTTCATGGTCAAGCTCATCAACGGCGCGCTGCAGGACAAGCAAGTGGTCCTGGACTGGACGCCGGGGGACGGAGTGCACATCGTGCATCTGCCAAGTCGCACTGGGTGGAGCGGCTCGGCGCCCTTCACCATCGGCATCTACGTGCGCGGCGAGGGCAAATCCATTCACATCACGAAGATCGAATTCGTCGCTCAGCCCAGCAAAGACGCGCTGGCCAGGTGGAACCAAATGCAGAACTTGCTCATGGACGCCGGCTTTGAGATCGAGCGACCGGACGGCTCTCCGCTGCAGACATGGCACCGATGCGGCGATTACCGCGAATCCGAAACGCCCTGGCGCGTCGTGCGAGACGGGGCGTTCGACGGCGAGCAGTGCCTCGCGACGACGACCCCGGGCGCATTCGTGCTCCAGCGCGAGATTCATGCACGCGGCTCGGGCCTGTACACATTCTCTGTGTACCTGAAGGCGGCAAGCGCGGGGCACGAGGCGCGGATCTCGGTGGCCACGTATCGCCAGGGCAGGCCGTTCGTGACTGACACGGAGACCAAGGACGTCACCGTCGGCACGGACTGGGAACGCTACTCGATGACCGTGGACGTGCCACCCGTCCGCAACCGCGGCGTCCTGGGGCCGGTGGATCTGACGGTGGAGTCGCTTGAGGAGGGTGAGCTGCGGCTGGACGCGGTGCAATTCGAAAACGGGGGAGTGGCGACGCTATTCGGCTCGAACGCCTCGCTGATGTCCTACGAGCGCCTGGACAATCTGCGCAGTCCCTTGTACCCAGCCGTCCCCGAGCCACCTGCAGCGCAGCAGAGCGGGCCACGCAAGAGCGGCCACGTAGCGCTGCATGCGCTGGAGGATGCAGCGTCGCTGCCTCGAGGCTGGCCAATGCGCGGCGCCGTCTCTCTGCCGCAGGGAGAGTGTTGGGAAACGGGGGATTGGCACATCGCGGGAGCGGGCGCGACACTGGTGCCAAGCCAGACTCGGGTCCTCGCCCGGTGGAAGGGCGATGGCTCCGTCAAATGCGCCGAGCTGGTGGCGGAAAGCGACGGCCGCGGCCGATGGGGTCTGCTATACGGCAGCAGGCCGCCTCCTCGACACCTGGGCGAGCCACTGCGAGTGCACGAATCGGACGGCGCCGTGCGGATACAGAGCGAGGCTCTCCAAGTCAATATCGACAAGCGGCACTTCGGCGGCCCGGAGCTTGGAGGAAGCGGCGCGGCCGGATTCGTGGTGACGTCCCTGGACGGGCGGGAGTTCTCGTCCACGGACGGAGATGTTGCCTCTGTTCGTGTCGAGGATGCCGGCCCGCTGCAGGCGACCGTGCGCATCGAGGGCGACCACCGGTCGGCCCAGGGCGAGCATCTGCTCTCGTATGTGGCGCGGGTGCACGTGTTCCGCGCGCAGCCGCTCGTTCGGCTCGAGTACACGTGGATCAATACCAACGCGTCGCGGAGCGTCGCCGTCCGCGGCATACAATGGCGCTTGCCCTTGGGAGACGGCAGTGTGAGGCGTGTCCGCTTCATCGGCGAGGGCGACGCAGTGCACGAGGTCGATGTCAGCGCTGGTCCTGCCTCTATCACGCAGCTCGATGTGGACAGGAGGTACTTCTACGAACTGCAGGGCGCGGACGGAAAGGTCGAGACGTTCGACGGCAAGGCCGCCGGGTGGGCTGAGCTCGACCTGGGCGAGCAGGTGCTGCAAGTGGCCGTGGAGGACTGGTGGCAGAATCATCCGATGGAGCTGTCGGTGGACCGGGATGGGCTGACGGTGTCGTTCTGGCCGTCCAGCCTCAAAGCCGTCGAGTTGACGCAGGGGATGTCGAAGACGTATGTCGTGAATCTGTGGCTGGGCCCGAAGGCCACTGCGCCCGAGCGCATGATGGGGCCGGCTCGCCTGGCGGCTTCGCCGGAGGTGTATTGCCGCAGCGGCGTGTTTGGCGGCCAGATTCTGCCCCACGCCGAAAGCCCGTTCCCGCGCTTCGAGAAGGCCGTGGAAAGCCCGGCGTGCCTGGGGCGAATGAACCCTGAGTCTCTGGCAGGCGGCGACTGCTATGGGCAGTTCAACTACGGCGATGCGTACGGCGACGGCGGTTGGTGCAACCTCGAGACGCAGCGCGGACACGCCATGTGGCTGCACTATATCCGGACGGGAAGGCCGGAGTTCTTCGCCATCGCTCAGGCGGCAGCGCGGCACTATCGGGATATCGACATCCATCAGATCTCCGGGGCGACTATCACCCACAATCCGAGCCACACGCTCGGCGGCAAGAGCACGTCGCACGCCTGGATCCAGAGCCTTCTGGATCACTACATGACCACGGGCGAGCGGCGGTCGATGGAAGTGGCGCTGCTGCATGCGGAGTACCTCAAGAACCTGTCGCTTGATTCGCTGACGCAGGGAGGCCGGACGGTCACTCGCGTGCTCGACAACATGGCGGACCTGTACATGCTCACGGGCGACGAGGCCCTCCTCGCGAAGTATCACGAGATATGCGACTTCCAGCGCCGCAGCCTCGCGGCAGCGGAGACGCCGTTCCCCGGCCTCTTCCAGAGCGGCAGCCAAGGCACGTGGATCTATCCGGCCAACTTCGTCCCCTGGTATGGCCTGTACAGCATCGCCAAGATGCGGCTGGCAACGGGGGATGCGCAGTGGGAGCAGTTCATGGCGGAGGAGACCGCGGTGGCGATGAGCGTGCAGCCCTACGAGCACAGCCGGCCCGAGTACTTCCGGGACAACCCGCTCACCACGGACCAGCGCATCATCCGCACCATCGTCGAGGGCAAGATCGGCGACCGGGGCAACATGCTGTTCCCGGCTCTGGGATATGCCTACCGGTGGACGGGAGACAAGCGGCATCTGGAGATGGGCATGACGCTGGTGTACGCGGCCATTCTCAGCCGCGAATACGCCGATCCGCTGTACGCCCTGGCCGCGGTGTTCCTGCAGCAGGCACGGGAGGCCGGGTTCGGCCAGGAAGAGGAAGAAGTGCACTACAAGGCGGCGCTGGAGGTCATGCTGGGCATGGCCCACGAGCAGTTGGCCAATCCCGGCTTCGAGCAGGGCACCAAGCACTGGGGTGCATGGCGGGTGAAGGCGACCACCAGCAACGTCTGGAAACCCATCCGCGAGAAGGCCCTGCTCATGGATCGCGCCGTGAAGAAAGAAGGGGAGCAGAGCCTGCACGTGGTCATAACGCGGGAGAATCCGCGGCCGGGCTTCAGCGTGCCGCTCGAGTCAGACGACATCGTCCTGAAAGCCGGCGCTACGGTGCGCATCGAGGGCTGGGTCCGCACCGAGGGCGACGTGTACCCCAGCTTCTCGCTCTCCTGTGAGCCGCTGTCGGGCGACGTGGCGCCGCAGAGCTTCAAGGGGACGGTGGGGGAGCCGGACGCCGACGGCTGGCAGCGGTGGATCATCGAGGCCCACCCTGAGGCCTTGTCCCTGGGACGAGTGCGTATCAATATCAACCGCAACAGCCTCAAGGCCGAGGGCGAGGCGTGGATTGACGGCATTGCGATGACGCAGGACGTGCGGTGAGTGGTGAGACGGTTCTCTCCGCACCAGGAGCAAGGCGACCCTCACGTGCAAGAGCCTCTTGCCACCTATTGTGCCAGGGGTTGTTCCCTCGTGCCACCTCGCTTGACTGTGTCCTGATTCGTACCGTATCATGACCCCGTATCGTTCGATTGCGCCCAAGGAACTTAGGGCTGGTAGCGCAATGACTGAGAAGCGGCAGCGTATGTTCGTGCACACGTATGGGTGCCAGATGAACGTGCACGACTCCGAGACGATAGCGGGCGTGCTGTCCGAGCTCGGCTACGAGCCGGCAGAGCGGCCGGAGGATGCCGACGTCGTGGTGCTCAACACCTGCTCGGTGCGGGACAAACCCCACCGGAAGGTGTTCAGCAGGCTGGGCGAGCTGCGGCGGCTGAAGGAACGGCGCCCGGAGATGCTCATCGTCGTCTCGGGCTGCATGGCGCAGATCGTGAGCGATGAGATAAAGAAGCGCGCCCCCTTCGTTGACCTGATCGTCGGCCCGCGGGAGTATGCCGCTCTGGCGGAGGCGGTCCGGGCGAGACAAGACGGCGGCGAGGAAGGCCCGTCGCGCCCGGCCGAGCTGCTCGACTTGCACCGCATCGTTCCTGAGGGGCTGCCGGAGCGCCGAGATGCCGGCGTCGGTGCGTGGGTTACGGCCGTGTATGGGTGCAGCAACTTCTGCGCCTACTGCGTCGTCCCGTACGCCCGTGGTCCGGAGCGGAGCCGACTGCCTGAAGACATCGTTGACGAAGTGCGGCGGCTGGCCGACGCGGGCTTTATCGAGGTCACGCTCCTGGGTCAGAATGTGAACGCCTATGGAGCCGACATGGACCTGGACATCGACTTCGCCGATCTGCTCGCACTCGTGAATGACGTGGCGGGCATCGAGCGGATTCGGTTCACCACCTCGCACCCAAAGGACTGCTCGGAGAAGCTGCTCCGGGCCGTGGCCGACCTCGAGAACGTGTGCGAGCATCTGCATCTGCCGCTGCAGTCGGGGGACGACGAGGTCCTCGGGCGCATGAATCGCCGCTACACGCTGGGCGAGTACCTCCGACTCATCGATCGGGCGCGAGAGGTCATCTCCGGCGTGGCGATTACCACGGACATGATCGTCGGCTTTCCCGGCGAGACGCCGGAGCAGTTCGAGCACACGCTGCAGGCCATGGAGCGTATCCGCTTCGATCAGGCCTTCATGTTCAAGTACAACGATCGGCCCGGCGTGGCGGCAGCCAATATGTCGGACAAGGTCCCGGAGCCGGAGAAGCAGAGGCGGCTGGAGCGTCTCGTGGGGCTGCAGAACGAGATGGGCCGGGCAAAGAACCGTGCCCTGGCAGGGCAGTGCGTGGAGGTGCTCGTCGAGGGTCCGGACAAGCGCCGCACCGGGCGCATGCAGGGCCGCACGCGAGCCAACAAGCTCGTTGTCTTCCCCTGCCGGACGTCGCTCAAGGGCTCCCTCGTTGACGTGACCATTACCGGCGGCTACGTCTGGGGCCTGACCGGTGAGCCTGCAGATGGAGCAGCCGCCCCATGAGGCGTGCCCTCTGCTATGCGGCCGTCATAGCCGCCTTGCTGAGCAGCCCATGGCTCGCGGCGCGCTCGGCCTTCGCCGAATCCACTGACTCGGTCGCAAACGAAACGGGCGCGGATAGACAGGCGCAGATCAAGTCATACTCCCGCACGCGCAACATCCTCGCCTTCGTCCAGGTCGCATGGACTCTGGCCGCCCTGGCCCTCATCCTCTTCTCGGGGCTTTCCACGCTGCTGCGGGGCGTCGCTGAGAGCGCCTTCGGACATCCCCTGGCAGCGCGCGCCCTGTACTTCGGCATCTGCCTGGGCGCCCTGGCGTTGCTGCAGCTTCCCTTTTCGCTCTACGCCGGGTACGCCATCGAGCACAAGTATCACCTCTCAGCCCAGCCCCTCGGCGGCTGGCTGTGGGAGGAGTGGCTCGGCTTTCTCGTCGCGCTGGTCATCGGCGTGCCGACGCTGTGCTTGGTGTACTGGCTCATGGGCCGCAGCCCGCAGCACTGGTGGCTGTGGTTCGGCGCGGCGTCGCTGCCGCTGGCCGTGTTTCTCGTGGTCGTTGCACCCATCGTCATCGACCCGCTGTTCAACAAGTACACGCCGCTGGAGGACCGCGAGCTGAAGGACCGGATCCTGCGGATGGCCCACCAGCACGGCATCGATGCCCGGGACGTCTACCAGGTGGACAAGAGCAAGCAGACGCGCAAGCTGAACGCCTTCGTCACGGGGCTGCTCGGCACAAAGCGCATCGTGCTGTGGGACACGCTCCTGGAGGCGATGCCGCCGCGGGAGATCGAGGCGGTGATGGCCCACGAGATGGGCCATTACGTGAAGCGCCACGTATGGTACGGGGTGCTCACGGCCGTCGGGATCATCAGCCTCACGGCGCTGCTGGTGAGCCGCATCGCGCCGGTGCTCGTATCCCATCTGCCGACACGTCTCGGCGTTGGCGGAGTGGATGACGTGGCCGGCTTCCCGCTGCTGGCACTTCTGGCGGTCGTCATCGGGTTCTTACTGGGACCGGCGGGGAATGCGGCATCGCGCCATATCGAGACACAGGCCGATCTGCACTGCCTCGAGGTGACGCAGGACCCAGAGGCGACGATCGCCTCGTTCCGCCGGCTGTCGGAGGCCAACCTTTCCGACCCGGAGCCGCCGCCTTTCGTCGAGTTCTGGCTCTACTCGCACCCGTCGCTGGCCAAGCGCATCGCCCGTGCCGAGCGCTACGCCCGCCAGCACCGGATTCCGCTATCTCACGCCCAACCCGCGGCCGGGCTACACGAGCCTGCGCCGTGACTCGTCTCGGTTCCCGCCTTGTCCGTCCCTCCGTACGGGTGTTATAATCGCCGAACCACACTTCCGCCCACAGGGCACATGGGGATTGCGGAGCTGCTTCGGTGGCAAAACTCACGCCGATGTTTCGGCAATACAACTCGATAAAGCGGCAGTACCCCGATGTGCTGCTGCTGTTTCGCATGGGCGACTTCTACGAGCTCTTCGGCGAGGACGCCAAGGTGGCTGCCCAGGAGCTCGAGCTGACGCTCACCTCGCGCGAGGCGGGCGAGGGCAGCCGCATCCCCATGTGCGGCGTACCGCACCACGCGGTGGAGCGATACCTGGCGCGGCTCATACGCAAGGGCTATCGGGCGGCCATCTGCGATCAGGTCGAAGACCCGAAGAAAGCCAAGGGGCTGGTGCGGCGGGAGGTGACGCGCGTGGTCACGCCGGGCACGGTGCTCGAAGACTCCATGCTCGAGCACGGCAGCCACAACTACCTGGTCGCGCTTGCCCGGGATGGCGAGCGCATCGGGTTGGCTGCAGCCGACGTGTCTACTGGGGATTTCCTGGTTACGGAGGTTGCTGTGTGGGACAGGCTGCCAGCCTGTCGAGGCGGTGGCGATTCGGCTTCTTCGGACGGAGGGCCCGCAGCCTCGCAGGCTGCGCCACACGGTGGCGGGGATAGGCATCCTCGCCCTACAGCAAACGTCCATGGCCTCGGCGTCCTGCTCGACGAGCTTCACCGCCTGCAGCCGGCGGAGTGCCTGCTGCCGGCGGAGCTGTATGATGACGACACGCTCCGGTCTGCCATCGAGCGAGGGCTGCAGGCGCGCCTTACGCGCGTCGAGACAGAGCCCTTTCCCCACAAGTCGCCCGCCCAGGCGCTTGCGGAGCACTTCGGCGTGAGCTCGCTGCGAGGCTACGGGTGCCACGACATGCCGGCGGCCATTGCCGCCGCCGCGATCGTGCTCGACTACCTGCGCGCCAACCACCTCGCCGCACTGCCGCACCTGAGCGGGATCACGACGTACAGCATCCAGGACTTCATGGTCCTGGACGGCACCACGCGGCGGAATCTGGAGCTGACCGCGTCCCTGGCGGCCGGGTCGCGAGAGGGAAGCCTGCTCGGCGTTCTGGACAAGACACTTACCCCAATGGGCGCGCGGCTGTGCAGGCAATGGGTGCTGCAGCCGCTGCTCGATCGCCAAAACATTGAGCGCCGGCTGGATGCGGTCGAGGAGTTCGTCAACGCGCCCGATCTGGGGCAGGAGGTCGGGCAGGAGCTGCGACAGATTCGCGATATCGAGAGGCTCATGAGCCGAACGGCGGCGGGCACGGCGAACGCGCGGGACCTGCGCGCGCTGCAGGCGTCGCTGACGCATCTGCCGGCGGTGCGTGAGGCGCTCCACAGGGAGGGCAGCCACAGAAATGTAGCTCGGGCTGCCAGCCCGAGGTCTGCACAGCCCAAGACCGCCGGAGCAAGCTGCTCCGGCTACAACCTCAATACGCCTCTACTCCTCGACATCCACAACCGCCTCGACCCGCTCGAGGACGTGGCCGAGCTCATCGATACGACCCTCGTCGAGGACCCGCCGGCGCAGATCACGGACGGGGGGATGATGCGATCGGGCGTAGACGAGGCGCTCGACGAGTTGCGGACGGCGAGCTCCTCGGGCAAGCAGTGGATCGCGGCGCTGGAGGCGAGCGAGCGCGAGCGCACGGGCATCAAGTCGCTCAAGGTCGGCTTCAACCAGGTCTTCGGGTACTACATCGAGGTCTCGAAGGCCAAGCTCGATCTGGTCCCGGAGGACTACATCCGCAAACAGACGCTCACCAACGCCGAGCGCTTCATCACCCCGGGCCTCAAGGAGCAGGAGGCCAAGGTGCTGGGCGCCGAGGAGAAGATCGCCGAGCTGGAGCGCGAGCTGTTTGTCCGGCTTCGTGAGCAGGTAGCGGCGCATGCGTGCCGAGTGATGGAAACGGCGTCGGCTCTCGGGCAGCTCGATGTGCTCATCAGCTTCGCCCGCGTGGCCGTCGAGAATGGCTACAGCAAGCCGATGGTGCATGATGGCGACGAGATCCGGATCGACGGCGGGCGGCACCCGGTGGTGGAGCGCGCGAATCCCGACATGGCCTTCGTGCCCAACGACTGCTACGCCAACACCAGCACCGACCGGATGCTCATCGTCACCGGCCCCAACATGGCGGGCAAGTCCACCTATCTGCGGCAGGTGGCGCTCATCGTGCTCATGGCCCAGATCGGCTGCTTCGTGCCGGCGGGGGCGGCGAAGATCGGGCTCGTTGACCGGATCTTCACCCGCGTCGGCGCGCGGGACGATCTGGCCAGCGGCCAGAGCACCTTCATGGTCGAGATGATCGAGGCGGCCAACATCCTGCACAATGCCACGGACCGCAGCCTGGTGATCCTGGACGAGATCGGCCGGGGCACATCGACCTTCGACGGGCTCGCCATCGCCTGGGCCATCTCTGAGTACATCCTCAAGCACATCGGCGCCAAGACGCTCTTCGCCACGCACTACCACCATCTCAACGAGCTGGCTGAGATCATGGAGGGCGTGAAGAACTATCGCATTCTGGTCAAGGAGGAGGGCGACGACATCACGTTCCTGCACAAGATCGCCCCCGGCGGCACCGACCGCAGCTACGGCGTGCAGGTGGCGCGGCTCGCCGGGTTGCCGCCGCAGGTCATCGAGCGGGCGCAGCAGGTGCTGCACACGCTCGAGAGTGATCAGGTGACGAGCATATCTCCGGATGCCAAGAGCGTCGGCCCGCCGATGCAGCTCCAGCTCTTCGAGGCCGCCCCCGACCCGCTCATCGATGCCCTCAAGGGCCTCGACCTCGACTCCATGACCCCCATGGAGGCGCTTACGTGGCTGAACGAAGCGAAGCGGAAGGCGGGGGAGAGGCACGGAAAAGGCGAAAAGGAAAAGGGTTAACCTCGGGGGCCGACGGTAGCACGGGCAGCTCACTGTCCCCGCGTCACCGCTGGGTGGGGCGGCAGAGGTTGCGCACCAAGCCGGGGTGCGCAGCGGATGCTACCCTTCGTCGATGGGAGCTGCCGAGGGCCCCACGTCGGAAGCGGCACCCCGGGGCATGTTGCCCTCGGCCAGAATACTCCGCAGCAGCGGCACTTCCGGCCCGTTGGGCCGGTCGGCGATCCAGCGCTCGACCGCGTCGCGTGTGGCCTTCGGCGATAACTCCATGGCACGCCTCAGCGCCCGGCGCCCCGCCTCCAACCGCCCCCGTCCGGCTTGCACGATGGCAAGCGCAATCTGATAGTCGGGAGTGCGCTCGATCGACGGATCCCGACGGCTGGCCTTCTCGATCTCTGCCATCGCCTCCGGGAACGCGTCGGCCTTGGCCAGGAGCATCGCCAGCTCGCAGCGGAGCTCGGCTTCCTCCGAGTTCCGAGTGGTGTTCGTGATGGTCTTATCGGTAAGCGTCGCCCGCAGCGTATGCCGCAGCGCTCGCACGGCGTCGGCATGGCGGCCGGCCACGTCGCACGCCCTGGCGAGCTCGTGGTGTCCGGCGACGCTCTCGGGCGCCATGCGCGTCACCGTCTCAAACTCCGCAATTGCCTCCTCGTGCCGACCCGCCTCCAGCAACTCCTGACCTCGCCGGAAGTGCCGGATCACCTCCCCAGTGGAAGACGGCCGGTGGGCGAAGCGCGATGTCACCAGGAATGCAACGGCGCCCAGCACAAGAAGCGCCACGATCGCATAAGCCCAGTTGAAGCGCCGTCCCGACGGAATGTAGCGGCGACGCGCCCGCGTCGAGCCGCAGTTGGGACACAGGCGGTCACCGGGTCGAAGAGCGCGACCGCAGTCCGCACATTCCCAGGTGCCCCAGCTCAGCACGGTAGTCGATCCCTCGCAGCGTCACTGGCGTCGCCCGCGCACATACTCGGCGAGGCGACGCATGCCTTCATTGATATTCTCGATGGAGTTGGCATACGAAAAGCGCAAGTGCCCTTCGGCCTGGATCGTGTTGAGTGCTACCCGGACTCCGCTCCAGCGTGGAGCGCGGGCGCCTGCGGGCCAGCTCATCACTGAATGAGATCGCAGGCTAGAAGGTCCGCGCTACGTGAAGTGTTGCGCGCTATTGGCTGCTACCGCATCGCCGCATAGTCCACGATAATATCCGGCTTGTGGCGCGACTTTACATCGAACGAGACGGTGTCTTGCTGCTTGCCATACGCAACGCGCACCGTCAGGTCGTCGAGGCGAGTGATCGTCGGCGGCGTTGTGCCCTCCGGGTACGGAAAGACGACGGCCAGGAAGTTGAAGTCGTGCGCCGGGGTGCGGTTGGTGACCCAGATGTTGTGGGCGAACAGTGGCGGCTTGTCCCGCCTCGGCTTCGCCGGGTTCAGCCACCGGTCGCGGTAGTCCTCGCCGGTGAGGGGATTGACGAGCCCGTCGAGCCCTTCGCGATCGGTCAGCTCGAGACCCTCGACGTGGGCCACGTGCTGCACGGTGACGTGTGTCTTACCGACTTGATATGAGAAGGCGCCACGCTCGTCGTCCAGCGCCAGGGGCGTCTCGGGGTACACGTGATAGAGCCACTGGAACGTGCTCGGCTCGTGGTCGCGGGCCACCGCCAGGTCATCGAAGATGACGAAGTATCGCTCGCGCATGTAGAGCACGTGCCTAATAAAGCGTTTCAGGTGCGGCGTGCGCTGGTACGCGTTCGAGGCGTCGCCGGCGAAGTACACGTAGCCGGCGCCCTCTTTGTAGGCGCTGATATTGCCCACTTGCTTGAGTCGGTTGGCCTCCCGGTCCTGCCACTGCCCCATGCCGTCCACGAGAACCGTGTTGTGGCTCATGCTCTGGTCGGGGTACGGGTCGCGGTTGGCCGTCGTGCCGCCGCCGTGGGCGATGGTCTCGCCATAGGCCCAGATGTCGAAGGCGTTCTCGCTGGGGAAGGCGTGGCTGTAGTTTCCCCGCGGGCGGCAGTGGAAGGTCATGCCCACGGAGTAGGGCCAGTCGGCGTACGAGCTGGGCGGCTGCGAGTTGACCGTGACCCAGCCAGCGATCTTGAAGAGCTTCGAATATTCGGTCTCAAGGCGCTCCGGCGGGCGCTGGTAGTGGTAGGGCAGCACATACTCCGTCCACGGGTTGAAGGGGCTGTAGTTGCCCTCGTCCCCGTAGAGTCGCTCGCGGGTCTCGTGGTGGTTCTTCAGGAAGCGCCCGTCGCCGGTGAGGTAGGCGAGGCGGCGGAAGTTCGTGGCCCGGGCGCCGGCCCAGTCGCGCTCGTTGATCGCTCGATTGCCGAAGGAGCAGTGCCGCGTGCCCACCGGCGTGATGCGGGCGAAGAAATCCCCATAGGCAGCCAGCGCCGGGTTCTTCCCGAAGTCAAGCGGCAGCGCGGTATCGCAGCAGATGGCGGTGGCCATGAGCCACTTCATCTTTCCGTTGCCGTACCCGGGGCCCTCGTTCCAGCCCTCGTCGGCGCCGAAGCCGTTAGTGATGCCGATGAGATAGTGCAGGCCGAGCTCGAGGGCCTCCCGGCCGATGTCGCTCTCGTCGGCAATGGCCAGGGCGCCGGTGGTGGTGACCATGATGTTCTCGTAGTCGTGGCTGCGGCAGATAGTGGCGAGCGATCCGTGGGACATGACGGTGCCGCCTTTGCGCTGCCAGGCGAAGCTGTGGATCGTATGGTCAATACGCCACTCGAGGGAGTTCTTGATCGTCGCCCGTTCCTCAGGCGTCCACTCGTGATAGAACCAGTCGTAGAGCAGCCCGAAGTACTCGGTGAGATGCGATTCCCACTTGTCCACCGCGCCGGCGCCCTCGGGTGAGGCATAGCCGCCCTTGGGCCAGGAGGCCATGCGGAGGAGGCGCTCTTTGAAGCCGAGGTACTTGGGATCGTCGGTGAGCAGATAGGCGAAGCCGAGCCGAACGAGGCCCTTGCACATTTGCATGTAGCTCAGTCGCTGCTTGTCGTCCTGCGGGAAGTTCTTGTACCAGCCGGCCCGGAGGTCCCGATCGGCCGCCTGGATGGCCTTCGCGGCCACCTCGCGGCTGACGGGGTCGGTGTCCTGGAGGCGTTTGATCTCCGGCCAGCTCTCGGCGTCCCAGAGAATGCGCGGATGCCCCCGCAGGTGCCTCGCCGGATCGGCGAGGGCCGAGCGATCCCACTCGGTGGCGTCCGGGGCGATAGTGAAGGAGAGCACCTCGCTCCACTCCTCGCGGTCCGTGCCGGCGTTGTACCCGACGCGCCAGTACCACTTCTCTGATCCGCGCAGCACGGGGAGCGCATTGTAGAAGTTGAAGGGCGTATCCTGGACCTCGACGACCGGCTCGTGGAAGTGAGGCCGATTGGCGATCTGCAGCGTGAAGCGCTGGTTCACGGGGTAGGCGCCGTTTTCGCCCGGAAAGATGTCGGGCACGTAGGGCCAGCTAAAGCGCGGAGGGTTCAGGTTTACGGTCGCTCCGTCGGCGGGCCGAAAGCTCACGAACCGACTGTAATACTCGTGAGGGTCGTCTTCGAGCCGACAGTCGGCGCCAAGGCGGAGGGGGGCGGCAGACGCGGAGAGGCCCCCGGCAAGGACGGCGATGAGCGCAATGATGGACGTGAGCGGCAGGAGATGGCTGGTGTTCGGCATGTTGGTCACCTCAAAGCTACGATCGGGTTGAAAGGCTGCTTGGTTCCGTCAGGCCGCGCGTGATGGCTATCCGCCGTACCTCTTCTCCAGGCGGGCGTAGGCATTTGTGATCTGGCTGGCGACGAAGGCGTTGGACTCGTTGGCGTGGGAGGAGGACATAGTGGTAGATGTCGTGTCCGCCTTCAGTGCATCGGCATACGGGCGGGCCAGGAGAAACTGTCTGCGCGCCTCGTCGGCATTGCCCGCGCGGTCGGCCAGGGTCGCCTGGACGACGCGATCGAAGAGGTGAATGGTACCCTCCCCGTAGGCGAAGCCGCGCTCGTCCTCCGCGATCCGCGCCTTGATTCGCTGTGGCACCTCCATCCCCTCTGCCCGATCGATCAGCTTGCGGCATCGCGCCACGTACCGGACCATCTCCACCAGGTCGGGACCGTCGTCAGTGTCAGGGCGGTATTGCTCATACTTCATGTGGCGGTCCGTGAACAACTCGGCTGAGTTCCCCTCCAGCCGCCGGGCGAGACGATACTTCAGCACAGTCACGTTGCACAGCGCCTTCTCGAGCGTGTCGTAGAAGTGACGCATGACGCGGGCTGCCGCGCCGTAGCGCCGAGAGAAGTAGTCGTCCCACAGGGCCTCGATGTCCAGCTTCGGGTCCCACAGCATGCGGGCCATCTGGTAGTTCGTGAGCGCCTTCGTGCCCCAGTTCCCGGTGGTAACGTGCATGTAGTGCATGTGGCGGGCTCCGGTGTCGTAGTAGTACGGGATGTCCTTCGCCATGACCTTGGCATACACGATCGGGAGACACTTGTAGCGGGACACATTGTAGTACTCGCCGATGAAGATCTGCCCACGGTAATGGCGGTTGGGATCCACGGCCCAGCCGTGGTGGTGGCTTCGGTAGCGTTCATTGATCTCGGTGCAGCTCGGGTCGGCGAAGGTATGCACATAGCAGCGGGCGATGGGGAAGTAGGTCGCGATGCAGTTCTCGTAGTCGAAGTCGGGTGGAAGCGGACGCGTGGGTGGCGCCAGCACATCGGCGTACGCCAGGAAGATAACCCGCACGTCGCGCCCGAGGCGCCCCCGGAGGCGCGCTTTCTTGATCTCCTGCCGCAGCCGGTGCACGAGGAGCAAGTTCCGATCCGTGGGAATGCCGAGCGTCGTGCAGTTGTCGCATTCGCACCATTTGCCCCCGTCCAGCATCCAGAAGTTGACGCTGTCGGCATCGCGCCACTCACCGTCGATGAAGTCCTGGACGAAGTTCTTCATGAACTCGGTGACGGCGCTCTCGTTGGAGGTGCAGAAGTTGTCCCCGAAGCCGCCGCGAATGTTGAAGCTGCGCTTGCCGCCGCGGAGGCCGTACCACTCGGGATGCGCCTCGCTGCAGCTCAGGACGCCGTCCTCGTTAACGTCGCCGGCGTACTGGTCGCCGACCGGATACGGGTCGTCGGGCTTGTCCTCGTCGCCAACGAAGCGGGGATGGTTGTACGGGTACGGATCCCGCGGATTGATGAACCGGGACTGATGCCTGTGCCCGCCGCAGGTGAGCTGAATGCCGCGCTTCTTGAGCGCCGGGTGGTTGCTCTGGGCGTCGCACCACAGGTTCATTCGGTTGCGGGCCATCCAGTCGATGAATGCATCATTGCCCCGGTCCTCCCACGCCCAGAAGCCCCGGGTGACGAAGGCCGGACGCTCAGTGATGTCCATGTCGGGGACGCGGGGGAGTGCGCCCCGCGGCACGTACTCGTGGATCTGGCCCGGGGCGAACCAACGAACGCCGAGCTGCTCGAGGAAGGCGTACACACCGTACAGCGTCCCGACGCGGCCGCCGCCGGCGATGACGAGAATGCGTTGCCCGCCAGCGTCGGTAGTCTTGATGCGGAAACCCTCTGGGCCGAGAGCGGCCAGGCCGGCCTGTGTGAGGCCCAGATCTGCCGCGTGGCGCCGCGTGACCGCATTGCCGTCGGGCCCGCCGATCAGTATGAGGTCGCCTTCGAGAAGCTCCTCGTCGTCCACGATGGGGAAGTTAGCATCCTGGTCCTCATCCAACCCGGTCATTTGGCATAGATAGTGCCGGAGCTCGCAGGCCGCGAAGCACTGTGTGCAGATGGTGTCGTCGGTTGCGTCGATATCACCCCAGCGGACGTTGGCCTCATCCCCGGCCGCTTCCGCGGCGGAATCGTAGCGCCCCATGTTGACGACGATGCCGATGGACGGCGGACGGTGTTCCGCCGGTGCACGGGCCGCCATGAACAGCGCTGCTGCAACCGCGCAAAGGCGCCAGCCGACGCCGAGGTACGTTCTCGTCGGTGTCATTCTCAGGCCTCCGTCCCCTGCAAGCAGGCTCTGGCTCTTTCGGCGACGGCGGGCCTCTTCCTTCGTGCGGAAGGCTCGTGTACCGTGTTCTGTGCGGTTACGGCGGAGAAGTAGACCGCGAAGGAGTGAGGATTGGAGGGCGACGGTTAGCGCCAATTGCCATGTGTGTGGGGATGAGCAGATGCTTCGTCGTCATTAACCATCAACCATGAACCATTAATACTACTACGACGCTTCATCATGGTTTGTCGCGGCGCTTAGCGTGGTGGCGATAGTGAGACACTTTGGCCTTGTGGTTCGTGCGCTGGATGTGGCGCACGAGCGCCATAGCCTCCGATGCAGTCAGGTCACCGCGGGCGAAGGCGGCTGCCAGCAGGATACAGACTTGCCGGAGCGTGAGCGCCGGCGCCCTTTTTTATGCTGCAGCTTGAGGCGAAGCAGGAAATGATGCGCCAGGATCACCAACGTCATGTGATGATGCCAGCCGCGCCACGAGCGCGTCTGGTACTCATCCATGCCCAGCTCTCCCTTGGCCTGCTGGAAACACGTCTCGATGGGCCAGCGCAGACCGCTGAGCCGCACCAGCTCCTGGCGGGGCGTGCGCGCTGGCGCGTTGCTCAGATACGCCTTGAGCTCTGCCGACTCGCCCAGGCTGCGACGCAACACCACCCAGAGCTCCGGCCCGGGCAACTTCT
>JAUWAU010000076.1 GCA_030601885.1 Armatimonadota bacterium | reverse complement strand
TACCGGCCTCGCCTCGCCGGGATGCCGCTGTCGTTGCAGAAATCGCGAAGCTCATCGAGCGACGCACCCTTCGCGGCAAGCTCGGTGAGGCAGTGACGAGCCCATTCGTGCGCGGGCCGGCCTGCGACCACCGTGTCATCGCGCACCCAGATGCTCTTGATCACGGGACGGCCCCGCCTCTGGCCCCCACGCTCCAGTTGCTCAGTGCGAAAGCCGAAGATGGGGGATCCGCCGTTCTTGAAACACCACCCGGTCTCGGGATCGCGCGTGGCTACGTTCGCCCGGCATCCCTTGCGCGTGTGGAAGGCCACCTCGCGGGAATAGGCCTCGTTCTTCGCATGGACGATCGCGCCCATGTAAACACCTGCGACCGTCTCCGGATCGATGTGGGGATCATTAAGCGACACGACCTGGATCCCGGCCTCACGGAGTTCACGCAGAAGCGACTGTGCATCCAAGCTGTCCCTGGAGAATCGAGAGTAGTCGTGCACAAGGATTGTCGTGATCTCCGGCTTGGCCCTTGCCTCGGCAATCATCCTATGAAACTCGACCCGCTTCTCCTGCTCCTTGAAGGCACTGCCCGTCTCGGAGAACTCCTCAACGATCTCGATGTCGTGTTGCTCAGCGTAGACACGGATCTCCCGGAACTGTTCTAAAATCGACAAGCCGCGATCCGCCTGGTCCTGAGTGCTGACCCGTGCCCAGGCTACTGCCTTTGGTGGGACGTCAGCGGAAGGTGCGGTCTCATCCCGCAACGAGCTGAGCAAGGTCTCAACGAAGCTCTCCTCCGCGCTCATCGTCGCGCCTCCTCCGGCACTTCCACGTTGGCGAGTGCCTTCTCCAGAATGTCAAGCAAGATGGCATGCTGACTGCGCCGGTCCTTGTAGGCGAGCCACCGCAGCTTCTCGTAGAGCTCATCAGGCAATCGCAGACTCGCTCTTTTCATGAGCTTCACCTACTCATTTACATTATAGCATATTGACGTAACGCTGTCAAGACGTCTATGAGCCATAGATGCACGGTAGCACCCTCTCGGCAGAGGCAGCGCATGACCGCCGGAAACTTGCAGCGACCCCACAACACTGGAGCATGTCTAGACGGCGCGTGACGGGCGTGTGACTCGTGAATAACGGATGGATGACGGATGGATGACGGATGGATGACAGGCATGAGAACGCCGCAGCCTCCTCTTGTCAACGCCGTTCGAGAATTCCCCACCCCTCAGCAGGAGACATTGCTTGAAGTCACCCGGCTTGCAGCGTCGGCCGGGTTATACTGGCGGAGGATGCGTGCTGTAGCCTCCAGGAGGAGGCGGCGCCATTGCTCGGGACTGAGAACGTGGCGCACAGCAACACCCTTGGTGGCTTCGCGATCGCCCTTGGCCACCAAGCTGTCCGCCCGCCGTCCTCGCTCGTACAAGGACAGCAGGTCCACTGCACTCAGTCTACACTGGGTCATCCCTGTGCTCCTTGGCGCGCTTGGCGGAACTTGGCGAAGCCGTGTCCGCCAATATTTGGGCCATTACTATCGCCTTTCCCTGAACTTGGCAGCTTGGCGGAAGGAGGACATACCATTGTGCGACAGCAGCGCCAAGGCCGCCTGGCATACACACACGTCATGCTCTGCCCGCCAAGTCGCCAAGTTGCCATCTAGCCCACACCCATGCGTCTAAACTTCGCATGTCGCTGTTCGCCAAGCCTCGCCAAGCAGCTCACCAACGTCGTCACTGGCACCGGCAGCCTCCTGGATGGGCCGCGCGAGCGAGCTAGCCGATCAGCGTTCTATGCGCCTGTCTTCTCCGCCTACGCGGTAGCCCCCATGGCCCAAGCGCCCGCGACGCACTGCGACGGCCTCGTTCCTGCTACGGCTACAGGCCACGATTCAGCATTCTCTGAGCCTCCGCGCGTGGCTGAGTAGCGGCCAGAGAAGCGTCTCGGTCCCGTGTAATCGTCTGCTCGCCCTGTGCCTCATCGTGTGTGGGTGCGTCGCTGCGCGCGGCTCGTATCCGCGTCGCCAGCTGCTCCGGTGTCAGAAGGCCAGACGGTCGAGGGTCAGGCGCTTCGAGGCCGCTCAGCTTGTACACATACTGCTGCCCTTTGCCTCCTTGCACCACGTGGAGATACCCGGATTCCTCCAATGGCCGAAGTCGATCCACGAGCGTGCGGTCCCGCACGTGCGTGTATGAGCCGATATCTCGCCTGGTGAACTGGACGTCGAGGATGCGCCGCTCTTGCTCATCCACCGGCGACTCCTCCCACCCCGGCTGTTGGGAGACGCGTTCCTCAACCATGTTTCGGATGCCGCCAAGCAGGTCCCGGCTGCGCGGATTCAGCTCATCGAGTGTGCTGGCGAACAGGCTGGCACTCAGGCGGTAAGCAAGGGTGTAGTCGGTCATATCCGCCTCGATGTACTCGACGGGCTCGTCACCGAGCGTGGCCACCTTTGTCTCCTTGCGGTACTGGCGACACAGGGCCACCGTCTTGATGAGCTCCATGAACTTCGCCTGGTCGCGCCGTGCCCTGGGCTGTGCCGCCGGGAATTGCAGAAGCGGCGCATAGGGGATCGTCACTGTCAGCGGCCGGAGCAGTCGCTGGGCGTTCCGGTGATGGCGTATGATCCGGTCGGCGTGGGCCGCCCGGCGGATGCCAGCCAAAGTGGCGTCTGCGCGCTGACGTGCGAGAATGCGCTCGGTCTGCTCTGATCGCTCGTCCAAGTGAATCTCCAGCACTCGGGTCTCGTTCTCCAAGTTGATGTTCAGCTTCGTGGTCGTCTCGGCATACGCCATGGGACCATTCACGCGCTTCTCTGCGAACACGATGGCACCGGTTTCGTCTTTGGTCGGCACCAGAAGCACGAGCCCCCGCTCCGACAACATGGTGCGGATCGCATAGTCAGCATCGTCGCCCCCGGCGCGTTCCCGGACAATGACGAACTTGCCCTTTACATAGTCCGCAGGGGCATAGTAGAGGGCGTGGGCGGTCATGCGCGTCACGTCACGCAGGTCTTCAGGCGGACACAGCCGCGCCACCCTGCCAAGAAGATGCGACTTGCCGGTGGCGCTCTGAGCCTTGAAACACGCGGCGAGTGGCTCCTCGGTGATCCGCGAGGTCATCACCAGATACGTAAGCACCTTCGGAGCGTCCTCGCCTACCACGCCCAGGGCATCAAGGTGGTCAGCGACGATGGTGAGGAAATCGTCATCGCGCAACAGGGCGAGCGCTTCGTCTCTCTCTTCCGCCGTCATCGGGTCAGCCGCCCGCTCCTCAACGCCAGCATCCGGCGAGTCATCTATCGCCAGCTTCACCAATTCGTCCTCCAACGCCAGGAGGTGGCGCTGTACGTGCTCACGCTGTGCTTCGGTGAGATCGGCGCAGGCATTCGCGCAACGACGCCTTTCCTTGGCCGACGATAGCGACACTTTGTCCCGACCGATCCTCTGGTCGTCTTTGCTGATGCTGAGTGTGCACTTCACTCCGCCTTCGCCCCCTCCGAAGTTGAATGAGTCAACGCGGTATTCGTACTCGGCCTCACGATAGATGTAGCCGTCTTCTATCACCTCCAACAGGTACATCGGCGACTCCAGCGAATGGCGCCTGGCGAACGTCGCCGGGGGCATAGCGTCATCTAGGAGGGCTCTGAACTCCTCCGGGGTAGTGCCTGCTCGCAGCAGATCGTTCACGTCGCATTTGGCTTCACCGTCGGGCAGCGGGATGTCCACGACGTCCGCGCGGACGCCTATGCTTCCCAGCCGGGCTGACAGCTCAAGCGCGGCTTGTCGCCCCGGTTCCTCGGCACGACCATCGACCGTCTTCACCTCAGCGTCGAAGCATATGAGTACCCTCTCTACGCACCGCAGTTCATGCAACGAATCGTCTGATACGTCCGTCCCGCCTGTGCCGATGACATTCGCGTAACCGAGCTGCCATGCGCTTATCGCGTCCAGGATGCCCTCCACGATCAGCACCGGCTCGTGGCGGTTGCTGCGGTCGGCGTTAAACAGCGGGCGCGGCCTCCCGGCCAGGTACAGATGGGGCTTCTCGCATGGACCTGTGTCCGCGCTGCGGCTGTAGATGGAGATCACGCGCTCGCCGTGGCCAAGGGGAACGATGATGCGTTGGCACCACATACTCCGGCCGGTCGAGAAGATGCCCGAGGCCTCCACTACAGCGTCAGGGGCTGTCCTGGCTATCTCGCGCACCAAGGCGTCGTCAGGGGAGTACCCCACGCCGAATGCCGTCAATGCATCCGCGGACAGACCTCGGCCACGCAGGTAGTCCAGGCCTGGGCTGTCAGGCAGTTTCTCGGCCGCCGCAGCGCAGATGCGGGCCAGAAGGTCGGTTGTGGCCCGATCCCGTTCCTGTGCTTCCACCCACGCCTTGTGCTCCGCTGCGTTCAACGGCGACAGGGGTATGCCAAGACGCTCCCCCAGGAGGCGTGCAGCCTCCCCCATGGTGCAGCTCTCACACTCCGCGATGAAATGCAGCACGCCACCTCCTCGTCCGCACCCGAAACAGTGCCACAGCTTCTTCTCTGGACTCACGGTGAGAGACGCTTGGCGCTCCACATGGAAAGGGCAGAGGCCGACAAGCTCTCGTCCGCGCCGCCGCAGTTCAGTCTTCTGGCCCACGATCTCTACGATATCCGCCTGAGCGACAAGCTTCCCGATCATGAATCACCCCGTGCGCCGTGCGCTTGTGTGGTTGGGCTGTCGATTTCGGTGGCGGGCGACGGCCCGGCACATGTCTGGTCAGGGCTGTCGTCATTCTGTGAGCCGAAGAAATGCGGGTTGTCATTGGCGAAGGCGCGGGCAATCAGTTTCGCGATCAGCTCGCGCGCTGCCACAAGGTCCGCTTCCGGCACCGCGGTCGCGGAGATCGTCTTGCGCACTCTGAGCTTCCGTCCTCTTCTGCTCCCAGCCATGTGGCCTCCACGGCTTGTGCCTTCTCACGCAGGCGGCCCCGCCGAAGAGCGCCGCTTCGGTGCTCAGTATACGGGAGGTAGGGCGGATTCCCTCAGGAAGCATTTTGAGGGATTTCCTTCGGGGCGGTACTTCCAGGGAATGTCAGTCAATGTCGACAGTGTCCACGAGTGGTTTGGGGTCGGCCTCAGAGGACCGTTGGGCGCAGAGGTGGCTGCAGTGCTTCCTGTTCCCGTGCGTTTTGACGAAGAAACGACCACAGTCGGGGCTATTCTCCGGGGAGTTCCCTATCTCGTAGTCTAGGCGCTGGGTGGGGCTAATGGGAGCTCTGCAGCGTTGCAGCATGGTGGGGGCATACACCCGGACGTAAGACAACCCGTGAGCCGCCTGGGCGAGGCGCGGGAATAGAGTGAGCAGGGGCAGCGCCTGGTGGTAGATGGCCATGCGACCCGAGTCGCGCGCGTCGAGGCTCTTGCACAGCCACAGCTGCGGCATCGCGTCGGCGAACACGGGTACGCGGAGCAAGGCCTGCAGGCAACGGATTTCTGCAGTACCCACTGCATCTGCCGAGCACGAGACTGCGGGATCATATCGGAGTTCCCGGCGCTCTACATGGAGTCGCGCGAGCTTCTGCAGTAGCCGCACGCCAAAACGCAGTGCGGATGCCATGCTTTCCAGTCTCGGCCCGTCCGCCTCTGCCCTGCCGAAGTCTTCCACCATCTGGTGGAGCACGTCCCCAACCATGAGCCCCTCTAAGACGAGCACGAATTCCGTAATCTGCCAGCTCCGTAGGCGTAGGTCAACGTCGCCAAACCACAGCTTCTCTACGTCCTCGACGCACCATCCACGGGCACAGAGACGGAAATCAAGAAGCTCCTCGATGCGCTCCAGGTCTGCGTTCAGGATCTCCTCCATGGGGGCCGCGAGCAGTTCTTTCACCAGCCGCAGACGCAGCTCCCCAATGCAGGGGCCGATTCCGCCCACGTCACGTGGAGACTCGACGTGCCTTTGCGCACTCATCTCGGGTGCCCTCCTTGCTAATGCATTCCTGCTGCCTTGGATGGCACGGCATGTGTCGCTTCATCCCCGGGCCAGGATTCGCTCGCCACGAGTCCCCGTCGCTGATCCAATCAAGCTCGCGAAGACCCCGTGCCTCCCATTCAGTACCGATCGTTCACGCCTCCGTCGGCTCGTCCGGCGCTGGCTTCGGAATCACACCGATAGACTCGGCGCCGCCTGCTGGTTCGTTGCCGCCTCAGTCCCAGAGGTCGGCCACGGCTTCTACCTGATCTCGTCCTCTGGGATGTTGAACTTGTAGCTCCTACCTGCACTGATCACCAACTGCCGACGCTTGCCCTTCACCGCAGTGATCTCGATGGTGCCCTCAAAGAAGCCGTGCCTGAGGCCGTCAAGCACGCGGGTCTGGAGTTCGCGGAGTGCTTTCTTCGTTTCGGTTCCCCTTTGTCTCACGTCCGTGGATCTGGCCATAGCAGTTTCCGTGTCTATCCCTGCTTCGCTGCTGAACTTGGCCCTCCAGCACGCCTCAACGCGCCTTCTGGGCGTCCAGCCCGGGTCCGCCCGCGGCCTGGTGGGTTGTAGCTGCTCGCCCCTATCCCACACCCTGCACAGTTTCCCTCGTGTTTCCCGCCCGTTAGCAACCGGGCCCCAGTTAGCAGCTCAGCCTCACCGAGGACGCTTGGCCCTGCGGATCTTGCGTCCAGCTCTCAGGTCCTCGACCTGATCGGGAGCCAGGAACTCCCGCGCTGTCGCCATGAGCCGCTCGCGGTCTCTGGGAGATAGGGCGTGGCAGATCCTCATCAGATCGCCGGCGTCCCTCATCACCTTGCGGCTGCGCTCTGCGCTCTCCTTGGCTGCAGTGCGGCACTGCTCCCTCACATCGTTGGCCCAGAGACTCCAGCCGGGAAATTGGCGCTTGTACTCGGAGGGCTTCAGCCCATGATCGCGGCGGACATGCACTCCTATGTACCGCGCCTTGGCGCCACAGATCGCACAAGTCGCCAACCGAGACCCGTCCGGTGAGTCGCCGGACCGCAATGCCTCGATGTCTTCCTGCCGAACCCGGACACTGCGGTCCCGCAAACGGAAGCACGGCAGATGCCCATCGTTAAGCCAGCGATGGACCGTCCTCTCATCTATCCCCAGAAGCTCTGCCGTACCGGCCTTGGTAAGTAGGTCGTGGGCCGTTTCGCATGATGGACGGAGCAATCCCAGCAGGTCTCCCCGCCGGAAGTAAACGCGAACCTGCCCGCCCTTTTCTTGGCGCTTGCCCCGGATAGCTCCGTGCCGCCTCCACCGCAGCAGCGTGCCCGACGACACCTGTAGGAGGCTAGCGGCCTCACGGACGGTTATCCAATCGTTCCTGCTGCCCATAGTTGGCCTCCTTTGCTTGGCATTATACCAGACGGGTACACCCCTTGTCAACACTTATGGCGGCTGGGGGTGGACCCCATATTGCGCGCACGGCAGCCTCGGAGCAGCTCGTCGAGCCCCAATGGCTGCCGTGCGGCCGGGAAGCTGGTAGCGGCCTGTCACCGGCTCAGCGCGCCCTGTCTCAGCCTGCGCTGGGAACGTCTCGCCAGGCCGCGATTGCGATCGGGCTCAGTCCAGCGGGGGAGTTTGGCCACCGCGGGGATTGCGAGCCGGCTCTCAGGTCCTCGGACATGCCCAGATCATCACCTCGGACACTCAGTGGCAAGCGAACTGGCGGAAAGGCAGTAGGGGACTGAGCCGTTCATATTCTGGGGCCAGTGCGCCAGCCGTTCTAGAGCCGATGTCGCTGATCACCCGCCATGCCTCCCACGCTTTCGCAGTCCGCTGCACAATCGGTGCCTTTCTGATTGCAGCCTACGATCGGTACTTTGTTCTGTTTGAGGCCTCCCGCATATATTCCGGCGAGGCGTGACCTGAGAATTCGCCGTGCGTTTGCCTGTTGTGGCTCACATTTCGTACGCACGTGTGCTCTGGCTTGCACTTCGCGGCGCCACGGGGACGGCTGAGCGCCAATAGCGCGCGATTGCCGCACGGTGCACGGCCGCAGCACTTCCACTACTAGGCCAAAGCAATCGGGCGTCGACGAAGAACACGAAGCAGGGATCAGGGCGAGCGCTGTTTGCGGGACTTGCGGTCGGGCGCTCAGGATCAACGGAGAGGGCGTTGCTAAGTGCTCTGGCTCGTAGATTCGGTGACGTATTGTTGCGCGTTCATGCCGCCCGCGCAAGCGACTGCGGTTCGGCGCTGAGTTTGGCCAGGAGGCTTGCCAGGTCCTGCCGGGTGAACTTCCACTGAAAGGGCTTGGCGATTTGTTCGTAGCGCCTCTCAAATTGGAGCAGCCGATCAGCGACTGCCTCCAGGCAGGAGAAGTCGTTGGGAGTTAGGACTTTGCGTTGGACGACGGAGAAGTATATCTCGATCTGATTCAGCTAACTGGCATGGATGGGCAGATGGACAGGAACGATACTGGGATGAGCTTTGCGCAGTCGCTTGACACAGGCTTGGCCTCGGTGAGACGACCTGCCGGACGGGCTCGCCCCGGTGTATCAGTGGCTGCGGGAAAGGATTCCCAACGCCCTATCCATAATGGCGCAGGCGTTTAGTCTCGGCATGCAGACACTGTTAGTGCTCACTATGGCACTGCACCAGCCGCTCGTGGTGCTGACGCAGAGCCTGCTGCACTTCGGCATGGTGCTGTGGCAGTCAGCGGCGCCGGTGGTGCACCTGCTCGGGCTGCTGAGCAAGCTGCCCAAGACGCTGCTGCGGCTGTCGGGGCCGATAGGCTCGTTCATCGCCGGCCTGCCTAGGAGCCTGTCTGTCTAACAGCCGGGAGTGCTGTTTGTATTGGTTATTGTTGTCGTAGTTGCGATCGCGGTGCTGGAGTGAGGCTCTGGTGTTGCGATGGGTGCTTAGGTCACCGACGCAGGCGTCTGTGGCGGGGGCGGCGGTGCCTGCTTGGCTCCACCCCCCAGGCGCTCCTGCTCCCCATGAGCCCCGGGCAACACTGTCACCCGCTGCCCGACACGGCCCCCGCACCATACGGTGCCGCGCTATAGACAGGGGCCAGCTTCAGCAGGTTGTGCGCCGTGCAGATCAGCCGCCACTCGTGCTGCACCTTCTCCAACCCCCGCAGCAGGAACTGCCGAAAGCCGCGTGCTGCTTTGATCTGCCCGAACACCGGCTCCACCGTCTGCTTGCGCAGGCGGTAGCGACTCCGGTGCCCGCCCCGCCGCAGTCTCGTGGCCATCGCCTGCACATGCGGCCCGCCGCGCTTGCCATCCTTGCCCGTGGCTGATGCTTGCCCGTGCTTCTGCCGACCCGTGGCGATGTAGCCACGGATCTTGTGCTCGTCCAACTGCTCCAGATTCTCCTCCGAGCAGTACCCGCTGTCGGCCGACAGCTCCCGAGGCACGCGACCCGTCTGCTTCTCGATCTCATCAACCATCGGCTCGAGTTGCTGCTTATCGTTCCCGGCGTTCGTCAGCCCCTCGGCTACGATCACCTGGCTGTCCGCATCCACCGCCGCCTGCGCGTTGTACGCCTGCTGGAAACCGTGCGAGTCCTTCATAATACGGCTGTCGGGATCGGTGAAGTTGCGCTGCGCCTTGTCCGGCGGAGCCTTCCCCCGTGGCTTCACCTTCCTCCTGGCCGAGCCCCGCTTCGACCGTCCCGCACCGCCTCCACGCGGCGCCTCAGACTGCCCCGCCTCAGACTCCTCCTGCGCAGCCTCCTCGGCCTCCGCCGCCTGCTGCTGCGCCTCCGCCTCCAATGCCGCCATCGCCTCGCGCATCTTCTCCAACCGCCTCTGTTTGTTCGCCACCCACGCGGGCAGCTCGTCCCCGCGATGCTCCGCACC
>JAUWAU010000037.1 GCA_030601885.1 Armatimonadota bacterium | reverse complement strand
CCAAGCAGGCACCGCCGCCCCCGCCACAGACGCCTGCGTCGGTGACCTAAGCACCCATCGCAACACCAGAGCCTCACTCCAGCACCGCGATCGCAACTACGACAACAATAACCAATACAAACAGCACTCCCGGCTGTTAGGCAGACAGGCTCCTAGGCCAGTCTAGCTGGCCGCGGCCCGTGGAATCAGCGATCCAAGCGGGCCTTGGTGTCGGACCCGGCAGCCAGGGCCAGCAACTGTCCACAGTCGTCCAGCAAGATGCCAGCCGCGAAATCAGACCTAGCAAGCTGGTCGGCCTTTTCAGCGAACAGTGATTGAGAACGACCAAACAGGTCCCCCAGCTCGAGACCTTCTTTGGCAAAGCCCAGGACGGGACCTATGAACGCCTCGCCGAAGAGCTTGCCAGCCGGAGACCAAGCCGTGATAGGGACGAAGAACCGATCCCGGAACCCCAAGAACCCTCTCGCTCCCGCTCCGCAGACCTTCTCCCCAAAGCCTCTGCAGGCAAGGCAGGCGGCCGCATAGACAACCATGCCTGCGAGCCTAGAGCAGTCTGCGGTGCCTAGGACAACTCCCTCGCCTTTCGGTAGCTCGCAAAGGCCAGTTGCGTGCCCGTGCCCGAAGAATGCGACAAAGCAAGGGGGATCCGACGCCAATCGATCGATCACAGCGTCCCTGAGCCCGCTCTCATCGGCCAAGTCACACACCCTCAGGCCGTCTTCTTCGAGGGCGCGCACGGCCTCACCACCCCACGTGCTCAGAGTTTGGGCCGCAGCGTCGGTCAGGCATCTTATGACGAGGACCATGCGCCTAGCCTCCCTGAGGGTGCCTGCTATTCACTGTCGTCGATCTGGTCTGCCGTCTCGCTTGCCTGTTCTAGCGTGCGTTCTATTATTCGCATGGCTGCGTCGAGCATCCTGTCGCCCAACTTGGTCCCCTCTCTAAGTTCGCGCACCATGTCCATCGCTGAAATCCTCGTCTCCCCTTCGGCATCTGCGAGCACAAAGCGCGGTTCGTCTCGACGGGGGCTCGCCCGCAGCCACTTCTCGACCTTTGGTAGCAAGTCGGTTTTGCGTCTTCTCAGCAGCCCGCGAACCTTCGCGGCTACATCGTCGGGCGTGCCGGCTTTGTCCAAGACGTCATCGATAAGCCCGCGCCGGGAGAGGTCGCCGACCTCCGAGAGGCTAGCCTGCCCCGTTAGAAGGAGGATCTTGCATTCCCGCCACTGCTCGCGAAACGGCATCATCGCGCTTTCCGCCACGTCGCAGTCCGGCATTCTGTAGTCGATGACAAGGACGTGTGGCTCCACGTCAGGCCGTGCGGTCAACGCCTTCACGGCTTGTACAGGATCGGTGTAGCCGAGTACTTCGAAGCCCTCAGGTTCTAGGCGATCCGCCAGAAACGTCTCCAAGGCCGCGACTTCATCAAGCCTGTCATCGATTAGAATGATAGCCTTCAACGAGTCCCCTCCCTGTTGGGCAATATCACTGTGAACCGAGTCCGCCCATGCGTTGACGATACCGCGATCTCCCCACGATGCACATCTCGTACCAGGCGGTCGGCGACTGCCAGTCCGAGGCCGCTTTGCCCGTCCTTGGTTGTGTATCCCGGTTGGAAGATGCGCGCGACGAGCTTTGCCGGGATCTGTGGGCCGTCATTGCTGACAGCGACCCGTATTTCCCTGGGAGAGCGCCTAGTGGAGACGTGCACCCGCCCTGCGGTTCCTATCGCATCCAAGGCATTGTTGAGCAAGCACAGCCACACATACGTGAGGCCCGAAGGGAGGCATCTAATCTTCATGCCCCCGCGCGCAAGGCTCGTCGTCAGCTTCACGCCCTTTGTGGTTCTGGACTCCACGAGGAGCAATGCAGCCCGAAGGGTCTCGTTCACATTCGCCACTGTCTCCCGCGCCCCCTTCTCCGGGGCCAACGCCCACATGGCATGGATGATCTCCCTCACGCGGGCGACCGACGCGCCCATGTTGCCGAGGGTGGCCCCGAGATCGGCAATACCCGCGAGGATCCTCAACGGGTCGAGTGTGCCCAGCGCCTTGGACCCTTTGATGGCGGCGGCGATATACCGGGTCCCGGTCAGCGCAGCCAACCGACGAGCGATAGCCTTGTCCGCCGGCAAACCAGCGCGCCGCAGCATCAGGGAAACCCGACGGCGTGCACAAGTGGTCTCCCTAGGCTCGAGGGTTCTCCCAGGCCGCTCCCACACCTCGCACAATGAGGCACCCATGCTCCGGATCGTCCGGGCGTCGATGCGCTCCCAGGGGGCGTCTCGAAGCAGGTGCAGGAGCTCCTCCAGCCTTTCCGAAACTGTCTGGAGCGAGGTGGCCATGGAGCTCGTGGGGCCGGAGACCTCGTGGATGATCCCCTCCGCGAGCATCCCCACCTCGGCCATTGGCTGCTGGGCCACTCCTCGCTCTATGACAGCGAACGCTTCCGCCCGTGCAAAGGCAACGCAGAGGAATTCGCATAGGGCTCTGAACAACTGCATCTCGTGCCACTGAATGCGCTCCCGGCTGCCCTTCTTGTCGCCCGATATTTTAGCAACTAATGTCCGACCCACGAAGATGGGAATGTCTACCCATTCGATTACGTCCTCCTTCTCGAGCAGCCGCTCGTCCGCCACTGTATCGACCTTCACCACCGGCCACTGCTCCGACTTGGCTGCCAAGGATTCTGCGCCGGCGCGGACGAAAAGGACAGGCACGACGCCACGACGGAAGAACCTGGGACGGTAGATGGAGTGCTCACCCCGGAACCCACGGAACTTGACTCTAGAAAGCGCGGCCCCCGCTGTGCAGTGACCCGCCAGATCACCGGTCTCAGGATCCGCCCGGTACACCCGGGCTCTGGCCAGTCCCATTCCCACGAGCGTCTCTGCGGCGCGCTCGCACAGCTCATCGAAACTCCTGGCCTGCTCGAGCGCTGCGAAGCTCCTGATCATAGCCTCGCGTGCGCGCACGTCGCGGACGACCTCGACGACACCCATGAGACTGCCATCTATCTCGAGAGGGGCGGCCGTAATCTCCACCGCCGGGTTCTCCGCGTCCGGGTATACCACGGCCTCCACAGTTTCCCGGCGACGCCTGGCCAATTCGCTCGGGCAATTGGGGCACGGTCCGCGCTGCTTGAAGTTCCGCTCGAATACTACCCAGCACCGCTTGCCCACGATGTCCTCCCCAAATGCGCGTCGCTTCGCCGCGTTCGCCAGCGTGATTCTCCAGTCCATGTCCAGAACAGCAAGCTCGTCGCCGACCGCATCGATTATCTGGGCCAATTCATCCTCGCCCTGCTTCCGCCTTCGTGCGGCCGCCGACCAGGCCAGCACTTGAGCACCCACACCTGCAAGCACAAGAACGCTGTTCATCTCATCTTGGGAGAGGGCGGCCCGCCCCCGGCGACGAGCCCACAACACGCCCTCAACGTTTTCCCGCATCACTAGAGGGATGAAGACTTCCTTCGGGTCCGGGAGGCCACGTAGCGAGCGCACTCTCACCGGGGTACCCCCAATGGTAGCATAGAACCGGCCCCATCGAAATGCGCGCGCGAGCGGATGTTGCCTGTTCCGAGCCAGTGATAGCGGGCGAGTGGCTCTCCCCGGACACTCACTGCTGTGGGCCTCGCAGACGAGACTCACCGCCCGGGCGCCGGGGACAAAACACGCGCAGTCCACTCTCGGCTCCAGTCTTTCGAGTGCTGTGATGTATTCTGCCAGGACTCCAGACACGTTGGCCACGTCGCAGCCTAGTACCCCGAATCGGGCGTCACAGACTGCCGCCTTGAGCGCGCGAAGAGGCGCCCTGCCCTGCCCGCGAGACCAGACTCGGCCTACGCTGCGAACCGCGGCGAGTGCCAATGCCGCCTCCAACCCGCTGAACCGCTGCGTACACTCCCGCTCCAAGACAACCACTGCCCTCAGTTCGTCCCGGAAAGACAGCGGAATGCGGAGGTGCGTTGATTGGCCCCTCTTGAGCTGCCGCAGACGACGCGCGCGGAAAAGCGGCCTCCGCTCCGCCGCGATATCCGGAACTACCTGGGTAGCGTCCTGCCCGTATCGTCTGAAATACCTGACAAATGACACCTGATCTACAGCCGATTCATGCTCACGTTCGTCTGTTGGGGGAATCCCCTCAACGTAGCCCCACCCGTGTCCTCGCGTTCCTTCGCCCCAACCGTGGCACAGGAGGATACCGTGGGACCGGAAACGCAAGACTTCCGCCAGGAGTTCCATCACGGCGGTGAGGACCCACTCGTTCTCTACCCGACTTCGCAATTCGCCACCCCCTTCGTGCCCGGTACCCTCTCATCCATCGGAATCCCGGAGGGAGAAGTTGATCGTGACGCTTACTCCGATGCCGAGGGTAAGTGAGAACCCCGAGACACTCGCTTCTGCGTCAGTCAACAACCTCTGGACCGATTTGAGCCGCCGCCAAGCGAAGCCAAAGGGCGCTCTGGCCTCCGCCCCGGCTGGTGCGAACTTGCCCATCTCCTGTGCCATGAGAGCGATCTCGTCGGCGAGCTCGCGGAGTTCGGCGTCGACTTGCTGGACGACGTTCTCGTCCATGTAGTTCTTCTCCTTCGTTGGTAGCAGCGCGCGACAGCCCGATGCTCTCGCCCACAGACTGATGCGTGGCCAGCCGTCTCGACGGGGACTCGCCACAGCGGACAGATGGCGCCCCAACGGTGCAGTAGACGAGGCCCCCAGCCGCCTTGTCGATCCCGACCAGCCGCAGCCCTCTTGCAGTTGCAGGTGCTCAGGTTGTGCACGGTCCGGGCCTGCACGGCCGAGTTGACCGGCTTGACGGGCCGCCGTACGCGCAAAACTGGTCCGAGGGCCAACCTGGCTCGCGAGGCCGCACACGAGGCGCCAGTCAGCACATCCGCCACAGGATGCTCAATGCGAAGACCTGGCCCTGAGGACGGCAGCGGCCGTCGGGAACTGCTCTGCGTGCCGGGCTAGCTCGCCGCGGCACGCTCTGCCGGCTGGACGCCAACCGGCTCGCCGTGCGCGCGGATGATGCGCAATGCCTCCTCGGCCGCCTTCTTGCCGGAAAGCAACATGGCGCCGAATGTGGGCCCCATCCGTGGGAGGCCGTACACCGTGGAGACCGCCATGCCGGCGACAATCAGGCCCGGATGTGCCTCCCGGGTGTGCTCGACGATAGCATCCTCAGACTTGTTCACCCACATCCCGCCCATGCCCTCGAGGCTCATAATGTCGCGCTTCTGCAGCGCCGTCGCCACCACCGCGTCGTGGCCGGAGGCATCGATGAGGACCTTCGCCTCCACGGCGACGGGATCGACGCACGAAATGGCGCGCGGCAGCGCCTCAACAGGAGTCCAGTTGATGACCGCCCCCCGGACGCGGTCGTCCTCGCCGAGCACGACATCGTCAAATGACGTCATGTTCAGCACCTTCGCTCCCGCGTCGAAGGTGGCGCCAATGAGCTTGCTGCAGGCGTGCGGCCCCAGGGCGGCGTACAGACCCGGCGCCACCTCATCGTAGGGCACGCCGATTTCGTCGAGCACCTCCTGGCCCGGCGCGCGTACCGTTACCGTGTTCATCAGGTAGCCGCCGATCCAGAAGCCGCCGCCGAGGTAGTTGTTGCGCTCGATGAGCAATGCCTTATGGCCCGCCAGGGCGAGATCCCGTGCCGCCGTCAGCCCCGCGGGGCCGGCCCCCACAATAACGACATCGCCCTCCACCGAATCGACGAGGTCGCTGGCGAAGCGCTCGACTATGGTCTTGGTAATCTGGCTTTCGCTAGCCGCCGCGAATTGAGTCATGTTCCGACTCCTCCTTGTCAAGCCACCTCAAGTCTTGCCCAGGTCGCATGATAGCGTCTGTGAGGTGGCGCTGTCAACGTGGTCACATGGTTGCTATTCGTCGAACAGATCCGTGCTCAGATAGCGCTCACCCGTGTCCGGGAGGACGACGACGATCGTCTTGTCCGCGCTCTCCGGTCGCTTGGCCACTTCGATGGCGGCATGGGCGGCAGCACCCGAGGAGATGCCGCACAGAATCCCCTCTTCGCGTGTCAGGCGCCGCGTCATCGCGGCAGCTTCCTCGTTGCTCACCAGGAAGATCTCGTCCACCAGCGGCAGCTCCAGCACGTCGGGGACAAAACCAGCGCCGATGCCCTGGATCTTGTGGGGCCCCGCCTGCCCGCCGGACAGCACTGGCGAGGCAGCCGGCTCAACGGCGATGCACTTCAAGTGGGGCAGCTTCGGCTTCAGTGCCTGCGCCACTCCGGTGATCGTACCACCCGTGCCGACGCCGGCCACGAATATGTCGAGCTCCCCGTCGGTGTCCCGCCAGATCTCCAGGGCGGTCGTCTCTCGATGTATCTCCGGGTTGGCGGGGTTATTGAATTGCTGTGGCATGAACGCGTTCGGCGTTGAGGCCACCAGCTCTTCGGCTTTGGCGACCGCGCCCTGCATGCCATCCTCGCCGGCCGTCAGCACCACCTCCGCTCCGTACGCCGTCAGAAGCCGCCGTCGCTCGATTGTCATGGTGTCGGGCATGGTGAGGATGAGCCGGTACCCCTTCGCGGCGCACACGAACGCCAGCGCCACGCCGGTGTTCCCGCTTGTCGGCTCGATCACCACGGTCTCGCCCGGAGTGATCTTCCCCTCCCCCTCTGCCGCCTCGATCATGCTCACCCCAATGCGGTCCTTGACGCTGGCGGCAGGATTGAAGAATTCCAGCTTGGCCAGTACGGTGGCATCAATGCCCTCGGTTATCCTGTTGAGGCGAACCAGCGGTGTATTGCCCATTAGGCACGTGATGTCGCTCGCAATTCTCGCCAATGCCATGTCCTCCTTGACGCGCCAGCTCCGATCATCAGGAACGTCTGCGGCGGGGGCTCTCAGCTATCCCGCTCCCCTCCTGCCGCCGGGTCCCCCGTGTCGCTGCTCGGCACGGTGCTCGTGATCGGTTAGCTGGGTTGTGGACGACCCTTTGCCGCACACCGCACATGACGGATCGCGCCGGACCTCGAACTCCTGGAACCTCATGCTCAAAGCGTCGTACGTCAATAGGCGCCCGACCAGGGGTCTCCCGATGTCCAGAAGCAGCTTCAGCGCCTCGGTGGCTTGAATGACCCCGAGAACACCCGGAAGCACGCCCAGCAGGCCAGTTTCCCGCGAGCTTCCGACCTCGCCGGACGGCGGCGGCGCCGGATACACGCACCGGTAGCAAGGCCCGGCCCCGGCTATGAATACCGTTGCCTGCCCCTCGAATTGAAACACGCTGGCGTGGACGTTCGGGACCCCGAGCAACACGCAGGCGTCGTTGATTAGATACCGCGCCGGGAAGTTGTCCGAGCAATCTACTACCAGATCCCAGTTAGCGCCTATGATCTGGGCCGCGTTCGCCGCCGTCAGCCGCTGGCGATAGCATACGACCTCAACGTCGCCGTTCCGCGCTCGGAGCGCCGCCGCGGCCCGTTCCACCTTCGGGCGGCCCACGTCGGCCGTGCGGTACAGCATCTGACGATGCAGATTGCTGAGCTCCACATCGTCGCTGTCCACGATGCCCAAGACACCCACGCCCGCCCCCGCCAAGTACAGAGAACTGGCCGACCCCAGCCCCCCGGCACCGATGATGAGGGCTCTGCCGGCCAGCAGCTTCGCCTGCCCGCGCCGGCCGATCTGGGGCATTACGATGTGGCGGCTGTAGCGCTCGGTCTGCTCCTCGGAAAGACCGCCCGGCCCTGGCGTCGCCGTCACCTTCTCTGCGCGAGCACTCGATGGGCATCGCTTGCCGCCGCGGCGTCGCCGGCAGCGCCAAACTGGCGCTTCGGCAGTCAGAAGCCGTAACGGCGCCAGGCGCCGAGCGGGGAGCGCGGCCATGCTGCTAGATGCGGAACATCAGCGGCGAGGCTTCCCACAATTCCCTTTGCCGACGGCACAGAGCGCCGAGGCTCATTTCCTCGAGTGTGTGGGACACCGCGTGGGCTACATTGCACCACACATCTCGCACTGCGCACCGATCCGCCCGCTCGCACGACGCGCTATCGTCAACGCACTCCAGCGGCGCAATTGGCCCCTCGAGGGCCTCAACGATCTCCCGTAGGTTGATCTGTTCCGCGGCCCGTGCCAGCTCATATCCACCGTGCTGCCCCCGCACGCTCCTCACGAGGGACGCCTTCCGCAGCGCCGCCAGGAGATGCTCCAAGTACCCCGGCGAGATGTCCTGAGCCGCCGCGATCTCCTGCGCCTGCACCCGGCCAGTTCCCTCACGGAGCGCCAGCTCCATCATCGCCCGCACCCCATAGCGACTTCGTGTCGTTATTCGCATCCGGATTGCCTCCGCAACAACGTAGGGGGTTGTCCGATCTGACAGACGGGGGCCTGGTTTCTATTCCCACCCGCGTCCGAAACACCCCAACCGGCAGCACCCGCGTTTCCTCCCCGACACGCAGCCGGCATCCCTGCCCGGGAATGCGGTCCGTCTGCACTCTGGGCCCGCCACCTCCTGGCGCAGCTAGCCGCCCGCTATCGCCGACACGATAGAGACGCGGTCGCCGTCCGCCAGCGCGGTGTCGAGTCCGCTGAGATGCCGTATGTTTTGCTGATTCACGAAGACGTTGATGGATCGCCGTATCCGGCCGTCTTCGCCCAGCAACCTGTCGCACAGGCCCTCGTGCTCTGTCGCCAGATTAGCCAACAGCTCCTGCACCGAGGAACCGGCCGCCTCGATCTCGCCCGCCCCACCAGTATGTCTGCGAAGCGGCCCTGGTATCGATACGTATATCCCCATGCAGCTCCCCTGCCTGGCGCCATGCACCAACCATCACTCCGGACAGCCGGCAACGGCCGCTCGGCCTTCGGAGCACTCCCGCCGACGCGCAGTTGTCTGCTTTCGCCGCCGGAGATGGCCTTTCCTCCACCAACGTCCTCGCGACGGCGACTGCGATGCCGGCTCGATCGGGGAAATAGTTTTCCAGTCGGCTTTCGTGTCAATCTTACACTGGCAACTTCGCAGCGTCAAGGGGACGCCGCGCCGGGAAACGGCCAATCTACTTCTTCTCCACCAGCACCCAATCGTCCCCGTCCTTCACGTACTCCTGCCCTCCCCCGCTTGACGTCACGCGTCGGATGGGCATGCCGCGATCGTAGTACCAATGATCGTATTCGTAAGCGCGATCGTCCAGGTAGCGGTACCGGATCGAGTCAGTGATGTACCCGTCGGGGGTGAACATCTCCTGGCTGACGCGCTCTCCCTCGGGATTGTAGAATTCTCGCAGGGACAACTTCCCGTTCTTGTAGGTGAGTCGGCGGATTGCCTTTGCGTCGGCGTTCAGATCGTGCCGCCGCACCATGACGCCTCGCTGGTGCCATTCTCGGTGGATAACGCCATCGTGGAGGTGAACGATCTCACGGACCGCCTCCGCGGCCCGCGCCGCCTCTTCAGGAGACACTTCTCCGCCGGCCACTAACCAGCGGTCGCGAGTCCACGAGAAATCCTCGGGCGCATCGGCGAACACCCGGAGCTTCACCGCTCGCGTAACGCGCAACGGCGGGCTGGGATCGCTCTCCACTCCCGACCATTCGACGGCCACGGCTTGATACTCGCCGGGATTGGCCAGTTGCAAGGTGGATCCCGATCGCACCGGCGTATCCGTGATCCGCCGACCGTTGTGCACCAGATGATAACCAAACGTCTCATAATGCTCCTCCCCCGGGATGAGGTGGACTTCGCCGCCGGCCAGGCGCATATGTGGCTGATCGGGCTTGCGGATCACCACCACGTACACATCGGTCTGCCGCTGGCGGATGAGGGGTGAAGTCGGGTCATCAATGGAGTTTCGCATCGAAGACGTCGCCCCAGGCAGCCGCGCCCACTGCTCATCAGTCATGCAGCGCGCCTCGAAGGAGGTGACCCGCCGGCCTTCGTTCGCGTTCACGTACATCGTGTCGTAAAGCTGCCGCGTGAGGCCCTCGAACGTCGTCGCGGTCTTTCGCTCATAGCCGACGACTTCGCGCCGAACCACCAGCGCCCCGGACTCCGGGAAGCCTTCGGTGGACTCCACGTGGAGCACGTCGTCCTTGGCCGAGGCATTCTCCGTGATGAGGGTAAGGGGCGCATCCTTGAGATCGTAGTTGGAGACGAAGCACACCTTGGTGCCGTCGGGGCTGCCCTTCGGGTCGGCGTCGTAGATGCCGGAGCTGTCGGGGACGTTCTGCGGATAGCAGATGATGGACAGCGGGTCGATGAAGTGCCACCCGTCGCCCGAGCGCAGGTCGGCCACCGTGCTGTCGCCACAGACGTATCGTCCGCTGCGACCGCAGGGGCTGATGTCGCCCATGCTCACCGATGCCAGGAAGTGCACGTTGCTGGGGAAGGGCTCGTCCCAGCGGCGCCCCCGCACGAGGCCGTTGCCGAGCAGCATGTACTCGCCGTTCCCGAGCCATGACATATGGCACTGCTGCACGGTGGGCGCTCCGATGCGCCGGTTGCCGCCGTCGAGATCCCAGAAGTACCGCGTGGCCCCGAAGGGCTCGTTGCGATGATCGTGGCGGGTGAAGAACACCGGGTGCCGAGGGTTGGGAAGTCGCTGGCTGCCCGTGACCTCCGGCAGATCCTCAACGTGTCCATCCCGGATGCGGATCCGCACCATTCTGTGTTCTGGCGTCTCGCCTCTGAAGCGCCGGGCCCCATACAGCCACGTGTCGGTCGCGTCGGTCTCTCCAATACCCTCGATCCCAGCAGCCAGGAGCGTGTGCTTGCCAGTGTCGAGATCGAGCCACATGGCCGCGGTGCCCGTCTCAGGCAGCGGCCCGGCCGACGGGTTGAACCGCGAGTAGAACAGCCAGTTGTGCGTGTTTGCCCACCGGGGGTGGATGCCCTGATCGACGTGTCGATCTTCGTCCTTCTGCAGATCGTACACGTGGATCTGCGCCGACGACTTGCTGCCGTAGTTGTCGTCTCGAATGCCCCAGTGCGTGTAGCACAGGTATCGGCCGTCGGGGCTCCAGCATTGAGTGTTGTGGTAGTTGGCGTGGTCCCGGACGGCCGGATCGTTCGTGATGCGCCACACGCCCAGGTTCGGGCCCATGAGCGGCGTCTCGAAGCGTTCTCGCTGGGCGAGCAGTAGGCCCGTGGAGCCGATCACCATCAGCATCATCATCGAAACCGTGCGAGTGCCCGCTTTCATGAAGCATTCCTCCTCAGCGATGCGCGTGCCGGTGACGTTAAGGCTTTGTGTACGCCACGGCCGGCGGCTCTTCGTCCGGCAGGCCGACGGTCTCCCAGAACGCGGTGCCGGTGAACGGCTCGCGGCGCAGGTCGGGGATGGCGAGGGGCACGCCGCCGAGCTCCGCCGACCTGTTGGCGATGATTCCCGGAAGCGCGTACTCGATGCCCCTATATACGTCGATGGGTGCGGGCCTGCCCTCGAGCACGGCGTTGGTGAAGTGCCGGGCCAGCTTCAGGTCCGTGCCCCCGTGCCCGGTGCTGGTGTCTTGATCCAGGGCCGCGCTGCCTATGTCAATCCGCTCCCAGCCCTCTTTCTCCTCCCGATCCCGATCCAGTCGGCGGCAGAATCCCTCGTAGCTGAACCACTCCGCGCTGCCCTCGGTACCGAACAGCCGGTAGCGATGCTCGGAGGGCCGGCGCGTGTTGAGCGTGACCATGATCTTGATCAGCATTCCCTTCGCCGTGTGCAGCAGCGCGATCTGGCCATCGGACCGCAGGGGCGCCTCCTTGCACCGCCACGGAGCGCTGCGACACGTGACCGACACGCAGCGGTCGTCCAAAACCTCCAGAAGCGGCCCCAGGTCGTGAGTCAGGTACTGGATCGGCGGCTGGTCTGCCCGCCAAATCGGCTCACAATCGGTGCGTCCCTGCGCTTTGGCCTCGCTGGGCGTCAGGCGCGACCCGTCGGGGAGGCACACGGTGGCGGGTAAGTAATGCAGGTACTCAGCCTCGGCGATGGAAATCGGGCCGAAACGGTCTTCGAGTATCCACTTGCGCCAGTAGCGCAGAAAGTCGAGGAAGCACGAATTCTCGCCCGCCATGTAGGTCATGCCGGTTCGCTCGACGGCGTCGCGGAGGCGGATGAGCTCGTCCTCCGTGTCGGCGCCCGGTATCTCGGAGAGCACGTGGCAGCCCGCTTCCATCGCCTGGCACGAGTGCTCGACCTGCTGCTTCCCGTTGCTGGCGACGACGATGGCGTCGGGTTTCATCGCCAGCAGATCGTCGTACTCCGGGACCACCTTGCCGCCGCTTTCGCCCATCAACTCCTCCGCCCGCTCCCGACATGCGGGAAATCGGTCGGCCGCGCCGATGACTTCCGCCTCCTCGATCGCCAGGAAGTTGCGCACGTGCGTAAGGCCGCGGCGAAGTCCGAGAATGCCGACTTTGAGTTTGTCCATGCTCGTTCTCCCAATGATCGTGAATACGCAGTGTCCCACTTCCCCATCCGCTCCGGCGCTCCTCTCCCCCGACCAGTGTCGGCGCCGATGGGCATATGACCTGCCCCCATGCGCTTGAGGCGCGCATTCTCTCGCTCCAGCTCTCGCAGCCGCCGCCGCTCCGGCACACTGAGGCCAGCGAACTTCTGCCGCCAGCGGTAGAAGGTGTTCTCCGACACCCCGTGCTCCCGACACACCTCCGAAATCGTCCTGTGCTCCTGCTCGGCCTCCTTCAGAATCCGAATGATCTGCTCCTCGCTGAATCGTTTCCGCTTCATGGAGAACCTCCCTTTGTCCGGGAGAACCTAACACATCCAGTGGACCAGTTTTCGGGGGGCATGCCCAAAGCGTCTCGTGTGTCAGCAGGGGAGGGTATCATTTTCACTCGCCTCTGGCCAGTTTTGTCCAATCCCAACAATCTTGGCACGCACGGAATATCTCTCTGCAGTAGGGCACCACGAGCCAATGCTATTTTCGCCATAGCAAAGCCCTCTAACGCATGGGGCAAGACTTGACTTTCCCGTTCGGTGGGCGTATAATGGACGGCAAATCACGGGCCGCCGCGCTTCAGCGGCTGCGCCGGACCTGCGCCGCAACGCCATGGGCCGTACGTGCGCGTTGCGGCGTTCGTAGCGAGTTGAGACAGGCGTTCCCCAGAGGCGCCCATTGCGGCGCCATTCTCTTTGGCCGCTGGAGGAATGCCAGAGAGCACTTATATAAGGAGAGGCACGAGATGAGGACGGAGGGCAATCATTCGCACGGGGCACTACTGGCCAGCCTTGCAGCGATCGCCATCATCATATGCATTGGCAGCACGAGCGCGCTGGCACAGCGGAGCCGCGGACAGCAACGACCGCCACGAGAGGCGGCCCCAGCCGAGGCGCCCGCGCCCGCCGACAACCCAACCCTCGAGATCACCGTCGGCGACAAAGGTGTGTCGATATTTGCCGTCAGCGTGGACGCGCACGAGCTGCTCACCGCCCTTGCCGCCAAGACGGGAACCCGACTCATCGTAGACGACACGGTGAATCAGCCCATCCCGCGCACCATCACGGTCAACCTCCGCAATCGAGGCGTCAAGGAGATCATCGACCACATCGTCGGCGCGTACGGCTTCTCGTCCCGGGAGGTCGATGGCGTGTGCATGATCAGTGAGGGCATCCCAAAGCATCCCTCATCGTATCTGCTCAGCGACATCGACTCCATCACCACGCAGTACGTAGTGGCCCGGAACGCGAAATCCCTGCTTCCCGTGTTCCTCCAGGATCACGTGAAAACGAACATGGCGCAGAATGCCGTGGTGCTGTCGGCGCCATCGCAGGTGCTCGAGAAGTTCCGCGAGGACATCGCTCAGTTCGACATTCCGGCAGCGCAGATAATGATCGACGTGCTCGTAGTGGAGTTCACCAATATGACCCGGGACGAGTTCGAACTCGCCTTCGACTGGAGCAATGCGGGCAAGAGCGCCTCCGTGCTCAGCGCCACCGGTGATATCGGCTTCACCAGCGTGACCAAGCTGGCCCCGGACTTCCGCGTGCGCCTGCGGGCGCTCGTTGAGAAGAAAAAGGCCCGTGTGCGAGCCAATCCGCGCATTGCCACGGTCAGCGGCCGAGAGGCCAGCGTCTTCGTCGGCGTGCAGCAGTATCTCAGCACCCCCATCGAAGCCGAGGGCAGACGCAGCAGTAACTCCATCGACGCCGGAGTGAAGCTGGAGATCACACCTTGGACCGGGGGCAAGGGAGAGATCATCGTAGACGTCGAGCCGGAGATTAGCACGCTCAGTGCACCGGATCCGAAAACGGGGCTCCCCGATAAGAGTACGCGAACCGCCGAAACCGTTGTGCGCGTGAAAGACGGCGAGACCATCATCATCGGCGGCCTGCTGCAAGATGAGCTGCGGGAGACGCGGAGCAAGGTACCGATACTGGGTGATCTCCCGCTCCTGGGCCGCCTCTTCCGCCGGAAACGCATCGTGCGCACGCATACGGATCTGTTCCTGTTCATCACGCCAACGATACTGTCCCAGACGGGACATCTGCCCGAGGAGCAGGAGGCCGAGATAAAGCGGCGCTTCCTCGGCCCAGAGCGCGACGAGGAGGGCAAATGAGGGGCCGTCTTGACGTCGAGACAGCGACGCGAGCTCGGGGGCCTGCGGGCGGCGCGGCACTGCTGCGACCGGTGGTGGAGCTCGTGCTCTGCGCCGTCCTACTAACGCTGGCCGCTGTCCCCGCGAGTTCCCAGTATGGCTCGGAGCGCGACGACGACGACCGCCGCCGGGGCGCCGTCGGCGAGATGCCCGCGTACTGCAGCATCGTGGCCGTTGAGAAGGTGCAGCTCAGTAACGCCGCCATTATCACGGTCAAAGCCAACGGGCTGCTGAAGACCGACGCCGAGTTCACGGATTTCATGGAGGAGGAGGAGCCGGGGGATTGGGACGAAAAGGAGACTACGCGTTTCCCCATCCGCATCCTCAACGCCCGCTCGGAGGTCGGGACCTTCGTTGACATCAACCTCTACCCCATAAGCCATCTCGAGGTCACCATACCGCCCGACGCCGCCGGAGGCATAGGCCTGGAGATGACAACGGTGCTCTTCACGATGGGCTATGCCCGCCGGGTCGAGCTCACTGACTTCGACGTCGATGGCTACAGTAGCAGTACCGGGGTCTCGCTCGACATCATCATGTCCGAGAACCAGCGCAGCATCATCATCATCGCACGATCTGATCGGTACATTGATGTCAAGCGCGCGGAGGCTGTGAGGCAAGCGCGCCAGCAGAAGGCTCGTCTGGGTGTCGCCTACGAAAACGGCCGGCTTTATGTTCACGCCGTCGGAGTGACGGCGGGGCAGCTCCTGAAGGAGATCAGCGATCGGACCGGGACGAAGATTGCCCTCTCGGAGGCGTCCCTCGCCGCGGCGAGCATGTACTTGGAGGACATGACGCTGTCGCACGCACTGGATGTGATCGCGCGGGCCTACGGCCTCGGCGTGGGAAGGGTCGATGGCGGCTACGTCCTGGCGCCGGGGTGGCCCACGAGCGGTGCCGCGTACAGCTTCTCCTCCCGGCGGTCGTTCCCCATTCGGCACCTCCCTGCCGAGGAGGCTGCCGAGTTGCTGCCGAACGTGCTCGACCGCTACATCCACGTTGACCGGGAGCACAATGCCATTGTGGCGACCGGCGCTCCGGCCCTGCTGGACAAGATCGGCGAAGATCTGGCGGTGGTGGACCGACGGCCCGATCTCATCGAGATCGAAGCCATTGTGGTGGACACGGCCCGCACCTATGATCTGGTATCTGAGCTCGACCTTCAATTCGCAGACGGCAACACCTCCCTGACATCGGTAGCCCGCACGGGCGACATCAGCTTCCGCATCGTCAACCAGCCACTGCGCCGCATCCGCGCGTCTCTGTTGGCTCTGGAGGAGCGGGGGCTGGTGAAGACGTACGCCGAGGCGCACCTTACGACACGCGGCGGCCAGTACGCCCGCATCTTCAGCGGCCAGCGGCAGTTCTACCCGCTTAGGACACTCCGACGGCGGCGCCAGGAGATCTTCCTGGCGGCAACCGATGTCGGAGTGCGCCTCTCCGGATACTACTACCCATGCGGCAGCGGCGCTGCCCGTTGCTGGCTGCGTTTCCGAGCCAACAACATTGTCAGCATTGATGCCGAGGGGCTCCCCTTTGTCGCTACGCGGGAGGCACGCTCCCTTCTGTGGGTGACCGACGGCGACACCATTTACGTCGGCGGCGTGGCCCTGCAGCAGCGGGAGAAGCGCCGCAGGAAAGTGCCCCTGCTTGGTGACCTACCCGTGGTGGGTCGCCTCTTCCAATCGCGCATGCATGCTGTGAGCCACCGATCGCTCGCCGTCTTCCTCGGCGTTCGCATCATCGACGGCGGCACTGTGCCCGCCGATTCGGCGGCACACACCGACATACTCACAACCCCGGTGGCACAGCAGTCATCGGACTGGGATCCGATCCTCGAGCCTGAGAGGAGTCTGGACGGATGAAACGACTGTTACGAGACACGTGGCCACCAGGCACGCGCAACGCGCTAAGCGTCCTGCTGCTGGCGGGAGCCCTCGTCGCCCTGGCGAGCGCGCCAGCCGTGGCCGTCGTATACTGCAACGTCACTGACATCCAAGCCAAGGCGATGCCCAACGGCGTTCAGATAACCATCGTGTCCGACGGCATCCTCCGATGGGAATGGGAGCGCGGCTTCTACCGCGACTACGGCGACCGGGCCACTCAGATCGGCATTCGGCTGGAGAATGCTCGGTCCAAGATCGACAAGACGTTCATTGCCGTCAACGAGACGCCGGTCAGCCACGTACAGATCTCCGTGCCGCAGCGCGCCCGGGAGGGCGTCGGACTCACCGTCATCGTCTCGCTCAGCCAACCGAGCACGTACGATGTGGCTCTGAGCCAGGACCAGCAGGCGCTCATCATCACGGTAAACAGCGATCGCACTATCGAGCGCGTGACGCGCACCGGGCCTGCCGCAAGGGAAGTGGAGAATGGCCAGACAACGTGCGTGGTGGAGTTTGCCGACGGCTTACTCAGCGTCCGAGCCGTCAATGCCGACATCCATGAGGTCCTCGGCGACATCGCGGCGAAAAGCGGCGCTGAGATGGCCGTGGACGATGCCGTCCAGAATACTGTAAGCATGAGCCTGCCGCAGATGCCCGTGGATTCCGTCATTCGCGCTATCGGCAGCGCGTACGGCCTGGCGCTGGAGAAGGTGGGCGACGTGTACATGATCAGCGGGGGCGTGTCCGAAAGCTTGGCCGTCTACAACCGCAGTGGCACGCGCTCGTTTCCCATGCAGTACCTCCAGGCCGAGGACGCCTCCGGCCTCCTGCCCACGTTCCTGTACAGCTATGTGCACGTCAACGAGGAGCAGAATGCCGTCGTGGTGACGGCCCCCCGCCAGATGCTGGAGAAGATAGGCGCAGACTTGGCCAAGATCGACGTGGCCCCGCCGCAGATCATGATAGAGGTCGTGGCTGTCGAAGTGACGTCCACCGAGGATCTGGACCTGGGGATCAAGTGGCGCTATCGGGGCGAGACCGACGACATCTCGGGGGACTCAACAACGGGTGATCTCTCCTACCGCGAGCTCGGGCCGGACGACTTCGCCGAGGACGGCGACTTCTACGTTGAGGACGGCACCGTGCCGACGCGCGAGCTGGCGGTGAGCCTGAAAGCCCTGCTCGAGCAGGGCAAGGCCGAGCTCAAGGCATGCCCACAGATGGCCGTCGTGAACGGGGAGAGAGCCGAGATATTCATCGGCGCCCAGCGCTTCATCATGGTCAATTTCCTGCAGTACGGCCAACAGCAGGAGCGCATCCAATCCGTCCCCGTCGGCGTGCGCCTGCACGTGACCCCCTGGACGGGCGGCAACAACGAGATAACCACCGACATCCAGGCGGAGGTCAGCAACATCGTCAGCATCGATCCCGAAACGGGCCTGCCCCGGCTCAGCAGCCGACAGATCGAGACGACGGTGCGCGTTCGAGACGGCGAGACCATCGTCATCGGTGGTCTGACGCTGCAGCAGGAGGAAGTCAAACGACGGAAGGTCCCCGTGTTGGGCGACATTCCTATCATCGGGGCCTTGTTCCGCAGCCGGACGAAAACCAAGCAAAACACTGAGCTGGTTATCTTCATCACTCCACGCCTCCTGCGCGAGGGTCATCTGCCCGAGGAGCAGGAAAAGCAGATCAAGGAGCGATTCCTCGAGGAGCAACCCGGATAGCCGGAGCCAAGGCGGGGTAGACGGAGCATCGATGGAGGAGCGCCATGGCCCAGGAGCTGCCGAAGCCAATCTGCCTCGCGAATCTCCCCACGCGCATCGTCCACTACGATGCGCTCGATGACGTTTTCAGCGGGCGCGAGGTGTGGATAAAGCGCGACGACGAGACGGGCTGCCTGCTCACCGGCAACAAGGTGCGCAAGCTCGGCTACCTGGTCGCAGACGCCATCGCGCAAGGCTGCGACACCCTCATCACCGCGGGCGCCATCCAATCGAATCATGCCCGGGCGACAGCGGTTTTCGCGCGCGAACTGGGACTGGATGCCGTCCTCGTGCTTCGGGGCACGGAGCCACCCCAGCCGGACGGGAACCTATTCCTGGACGCGCTGGTTGGGGCGGACGTGCGGATTGTTGAGGCCGACACTGATGGCGCGATCGAGGCGGCGATGCGCGACGTCGCCGACCAGCTCGCCGCCGAGGGCAAGCGGCCCTACGTCATTCCGGTGGGTGGCTCGAACGAAGTGGGCGTGCTGGGTTACGTGGACGCGGTGGGCGAGATAGCGCGTCAGGTCGGGGAAATGCAGCTTGCCATTGACTGCATCGTCACCGCGGTGGGCTCAGGGGGCACGTATGCCGGGCTGCTGCTCGGCACCAAGCTGCACGGTGTGGCGATGCAAGTCGTCGGCGTGAACATCAGCCGAACCGCGGAGCGTTGCAGCGCCGTGGTGCTGACGCTCTGCCGCCGCACGATACGCCGCTACGGTCTCGACGTGCGCGTCGGCGAGCAGGACATCAGGATAATCGATGGGTACGTGGGAGGTGGCTACGCGGAGTCTTGGCCAGAGCAGCTCGACCTCATCCGCCTCGTGGCCGAGCGCACCGGCATGATCCTGGATCCCGTCTATACCAGCAAAGCCTTCTTCGGCCTCGTTGATCAGCTCAAGCAGGGCCGCCTTGCCGAGCACGAGCGTCTGCTCTTCATACACACCGGAGGCATATTCGGCGCGATGGCCAGACGAGAGGAGCTTCTCCCGCCTCAGCCCACGCCGTGATGCTCAGTCTTTCTTGTGGTTGTAGATGGGGAGCTGGATGAAGAAGGTGCTGCCCTGGTTCTCGCCGGGCGATTCGACCCACATGTCGCCATTGTGCAGGCGGACCGTCTTGCGATCGTGATACAGCCCGGTGCCCGAGCCCTCGCGATAGTACTCCTGAGCATTCGTGCAGCGCTGGCACAACTCGAACACGAGATCCTCTTGCCCCTCGGGGATTCCGATGCCGGTGTCTTTGACGGACACGAGGGCATGTCCGTCCGTGCGCTCAAGATTTACCTGTATCGAGCCATTCTCCGGCGTGTACTTCACCGCATTGCCAATCACTTGGGCAAGTGGCCGCATGAGCTGCCGACGCACGCCGAAGACGATGACCTCCTCATCTCCCACACCGAGCTTGTACGAGATCTCCTTCGCCCGGGCTTCCCCCAGGGACTCCTCGAAGGCCTCCTTGAGGGGCTCTCGGAGGTCGATGGGCTCCCACACCGGCGGCTCGCGGCTGTAGAGCTCGTTCTGAATATCTTGCAACTCCCTCGTCAGGTCTGCGGTGAGCTGCCCGCCCTCGAGGGCGTCGGTAAGAAACTCTTCTACACGTTCGATGGCATCAGGTCTGAGCTTGCGTTTGATGGCGCTGATCTGCTCGTGATTCTCTGTGACGAAGTCCGTGAGCTTCTGATGTTCCCCCATCAACTCGGCGAGCCCGGACGCCAGATCCGGCGGGGGGTTGTCGGTTCCGCCAGTCACCTCTTCCAATACTGCCAGCGTGGATTGCAGCGAGTCCGTGCGAAGCTGCTCATACTGCTGCAGGTATTTCGCATTCTCCGCCGTGAGCGTATCGCCGTCGATGTGGACGCCATCGTAGACCTGTGGCAGAATGGTCTGCAAGCTTGTTGGCACCGCGGTGAGCTTGTTCTTGATCCGGTGCAGCATGATGGAGACTTCGTTATAGTAGTCGCGCATGAGCTGCTGGTTGTAGCCCTCGGCAAAGGCCGAGGCAAGGCGCTCGCTGGCCTCGCCCAGGACCGCCCTCGCCCGGCGGTAAGTGCTCGCATCGTCCTCGTAGGCGCTAAAGACCAGCGGCTCGGCAATCACGTCCAGACGTGTGATCGCCCTCATGACGTCAGAGATGGCGAAACCGCGCTCTTTGAAGAAGGGGATCACGTCGAGCAGATACTGGTTGAAATACGGCTTCTGCTGCTCCTCGCCCTCACGCGGCTCCGACATCCTCTCTTCCTCGCCCGCCAGCAGGCGGCAGCAGATGGCGAACGTCGCCTCGACGAATTGCCTCCGCTCTTCCGCGCTCACGACGGCGAAATGCGGGCTAATGGTTGGCGTGGGCAGCTCGCGCGCCCAGCGGCTCAGTATGGCCGCCCGGTGCCCCCGCAGGACATTGAGCAGAGGTTCCGCCGTCCGTTTCGAATAGACGGACTTCAGCGACTCCCTCCCGGCCGCCAAGCGACGCGAGACCCATTTGTAGCCTCGCTCGCCCTTGTGCTCCTCGTCCAGAACTTGCTGGGCGACGACGGGGAGACTGCAGAGGAGCTCCTTTGCGTCCCGGATGCCGATGCCGTGCAGGTGGCCCTGGTCCACGAGGCGGTCGAAGATCCGGTTCAGTTCCCGGTACTGGTTGCTTTCGAGCGCCAAAATGATGCCGTCGAACAACGGCGCCAGGGCAGCGCGCCCAAGGAAGCCCTGATCGGCGAGGAACTGGGGATTGATTGCATCCTGAATGTGCCGCTCCCAGCGCTCTACGAGTTCCGCCTTGTGGCCGCGCAGAAAGGCCACCTCGTCCGTAAGCATCCTGTGATCACCGTTCTCCGTGCGCCCCGGAGGCGAGCACAAACGGATGAGAAGATGAGTGCGATGGTAGCCTCACCGGGTGCACAGCCGTCGTTGTGCGTACCAGAAACTGCGACGATGGTTTCGTGTGTATTCGTTCGCCGGCGCGCACACACCTTCCTGCACCCGGCCGGGAACCCGCCGGAGGAAGCCGCACGCGCATCGACCTCTATGAGGTATTGTGCCCGTTATTCCACTACATCATGCCACACTGGTGGAACGATGTCCACACCTGCATCCGCGTGCCATCAGCCCCGGGCAGCGTTCCGCGGCGCGCCGGCCCCGCCGCGGCAGGCCGGCAAGTGCGCCCCATCGCGCCACGACCGGCAGCCTGCCTTCTGCCTCAAGAAACGCTCCGAGCACGAATGGTGTTACCAGGGCCGACGCTCGCGGAAGTGTACTGGGATTGTGGGCAGTGCTTCTCATTGCCACCAGGGGGCCGATCCTGGTACACTTGTGCGGGTTGAGGTGTGCGCAATGTCCGGCGGATTCTCGAATCTGCAGCCCCCAACCGTGGGCTTGGCAACGGTAGGCTGCAAGCTCAACCAATACGACACCGAGACAATACGCGAGCAGTTCGTGCGGTCGGGATATCAGATCGTGCCCTTCGGCGGCAGGGCCGACGTTTATGTGGTCAATAGCTGCACGGTCACCTCCCGCAGCGATCGGGACTCGCGGCGGCTCGCGCGGCGTGCCAAGCGCACGAATCCCCACGCGTTCGTCGTCGTCACCGGCTGCTACGCGGAGGTGAGCAGCGAGGCCGTAGCCGGCATTCCGGAGGTCGATCTCGTGGTCGGCAACGCAGACAAGCCGAACCTGCCCGAATTGGTCGCCGACGGGCTGGCAATGGCCGGCAGCCCGGAGGGCTGTCGGCGCGGTTCGGCGGTGCCGGGCGAGTCCGTGGCACCGGTGCACGTGTCCGACATCACGGAGCCCGGAGCCTTCGATGGGCCGCTCGTGAGCCACTTCGGCGAGCACACTCGCGCGTTCATGAAAGTGCAGGACGGCTGTGATGCCGCCTGCACGTACTGCATCGTCCGGCGCGCACGGGGGCCCAGTCGGAGCTTGTCGCTCGACCGCGCCATCGAACAGGCGAAACGCTTCCTGGACGTCGGGCATGCCGAAATAGTCCTCGTGGGCGTGCATCTGGGCGCGTATGGGGTGGATCTTTCTCGGCCGCTGCGTCTGGCGGATCTGGTCGCGCGGCTCGTCGAGCTTCCCGGCATCGGTCGGGTACGTCTGAGCTCCATTGAGCCGCACGAGGTGGATGATGACCTGATATCGCTGGCGGCCGATTCCCGCAAGGTGTGCCGCCACTTTCACATGCCGCTGCAAAGCGGCGACGACGAGATACTGCGCCGGATGAACCGGCCCTACACGGGCGGCTTCTTCGCCGACCTCATCGCGAACATTGCCACGCGGGTCCCGGCGGCGGGCATTGGCGCCGACGTCATCGTCGGCTTTCCCGGCGAGGCAGAGCGCCAGTTCCACAACACCCACGAATTGCTCTCTGGGCTCCCCCTGACGTACCTGCACGTGTTCAGCTACTCGGCGCGCGCCGGGACACCCGCGGCAGACTTTCCTGACCAAGTGCAGGAGGAGGTCAAGAAGAGGCGCTGCCAAGCGCTTCGGCAGTTATCCGACAGGAAGGCGCAGGCCTTCAGGCGAAGGCTAGTAGGAACGGCCGCAGTGGTGCTTATTGAGGGCGCCCATGGCGGCAGCGATGCGGTCGTCTCGGGGCTGACCGACAACTACGTACGCGTGGCTCTGGAAAGAGGCACCGCGCAAGCGGGGAAGATGGTCCGGACACGAATTCTCTCTACTCGGCCCGATGGCCTCCTGAGCGCAGTGCCGGAGAGGTAATTGCCGTCGCCCGTGCGTCCGCCGACGCACCCGTCATCCCGACCACAGATCCAGTCTTGGACGGCTCCAAATATGGGCCGAGGACGTTTGTATCGGATGGAGCAGCGCGCTGGTCGCGGCATTCGTGGCCGCGGCAGGCCGTGCCGACGTTTTGGGAGGCAACGTATGGCGACGAGGACAACGCGAAGGGGTTTCTTCCGAGGTGCGGGGCGTTCGGCGGCCGGGTTCGCCGCCGCTCTGGCCCTTGCCCCCCCTTCGAGTCACGGCGTCGCGGAGGGCGCACAACCGGCGGGCAAAGCGCGATACTGGAACAAGCTCGAAGACGGCACGCTCCAGTGCGTGCTCTGTCCGCACGCGTGCAACATACCGGCGGGCCGATCCGGCCAATGCCGCGCGCGCGCCGCCCGTGACGACAAGATCGTGTCGTTGGTCTATGGCCAGGCAGCCGTTGTGAAGGCCGAACCCATAGAGCGGCACGGCCTGTTTCACGTCCACCCGGGAACCAGCGTGCTCACCATGGGCACGGCAGGATGCGTCCTGGCCTGCAAGTATTGCAGCACATACACAGTTTCTCAGGGCGACCCGGAGAATGTCGAGGCGCAGGCTGTCTCTCCCGAGCACGCCATCGAGTCGGCTCAGCAGGCGGGCTGCGCCGGCATTGCCTTCGGCGTGAACGACCCAGTGGTGCAACTGGAATACGTCATCGATACCGCTAAGCTGGCACGTGAGGCGGGCCTATACACCATGGCGCACACGAGTGGCTTCATCAATCCGGAGCCGCTCAAAGAGGCGTGCGCCGTCATCGACGCGTTCAACGTGGATCTGAAAGGCTTCACTGAGTCCTTTTACAGAAGCGTCACCGGCGGCAAGCTGGCTGCCGTGCAGGCCGCTATCGAAACCATCCGCGAGCAAGACGTATGGATGGAGATCACCAATCTCGTCGTGCCCGGGCAAAACGACAAGACGACGTACGTCACGAAGATGTGTGAGTGGATACTCGGGACGTGCGGGCCGGATATTCCTCTGCATTTCGCCGCCTTCTTCCCGCGGTACCGGTTCGCCGCGCCCGCCTACTCGGCCACGAAGGCAGACGTGCTGCGGGATCTCCGGAAGGAGGCCTACAAGGCGGGGCTTCGATTCGCGTATGTGGGGAATGTGCCGACGGAGCGGGCCGGACAGACGACGTACTGTCCCAAGTGTCTGCAGCCGATCATCGAGCGCTTGGGATACGAAGCGCGGAACGTCGCCTTCAATTCCAAGTCGCGCCGCTGCATGGCCTGCAACTGCGAGATACCCGGCGTGTGGTCCACCGGCGTCGTTAAGCCAACGCCTCCTCCGCCCCGTCCGGAGCCCGAGAAGAAGGCCGAAGAGAAGCCTGCCGCGCCCGCAAAGAAGCCGGGGGCAAAGCCGTCCGCCAAGAAAGAACAGCCGGCCCCGGCTGCCAAGAAATAGACGGGCCCCGGCCGGTGCAAGCGTTTCCCTTCGGCCCGCGCGCCGTGCGTGGCTTGAAGATGGTGCCGGCGCTCCCGACGCACCTGCCTCAGTCATCCGTCCACGGCGGCACGATGCCCGGCTGATACAGCCCCCACGCGGCGAGTCGGCGAATGGCCTTCGCGTCTATCTTCGGTCGCCCCGGGCGGTACATGTCCTGATAGTAGCGCTGCTCCATGGACATGAGGAGCTCTTCCAGCTCTTGCTGCAGCTCGCGGGCGACCTCGGGCTTCCGGCCAATGATGTTGCACTGCTCATCCGGATCGTTCTCAATGTCGAAGAGCATGTCCCGTCCGACGGAGCTCCAGATGTACTTGTATTTCAGCGTGCGGGCCGCCTTCAGCGCCTCGTTGAGCCACCGAACGTCCTGATCCGGATGCATGCTCCACACCCGCTTGAACACGTGCTTCGGCGTCTGGCACTCGGCCAGGGCGAACTCCCGAACGGACCCCTTTAGTGCCTCAAGCACGCTCGCGCCTTGGATGCTGGCCGCCGCCTCGGGTTCGTTCAGCTCCAGGAGCTGCAGCAGCGTGGGAAAGATGTCTACGATCTGCACCAGCTCTGTGCAAACGACGCCGCCATCGAAGGCGCCGGGCAAGCGCGCCACCAGCGGCGTCTTTATCACCGTGTCCCAAATGCCGTTCTGAGAGTGATAGGCGTGCCCGACGTGCTCTCCCTGCGTATCGCCGTGGTCGCCGGTGCAACACACACAGCAACTAGCAGCTTCCTCATCGTCCTTCCTGCCCCCCATCGGACCAAGGCCCGCAGCCTGGCAGGCTGCGCCACACTCCGGTGCAAAGGAGACATGGGTCCCCCGCCTGCCTTCCTATCTAAACGCAATCATATCCCCGGTCTCGCGCTGCCATTCCCGCAGGCGGCGCTGCAGGTCTTGCTCGATGTCGCTCGGCTCTCCGACAGCCAGATTGCGCATCTCGTATGGATCTTCCTCGAGGTCGTATAGCTCCGAGATGTCGCCCTCGTTCTCGATGTACTTATAGCGCTCTGTGATGACGGCTCGCTGAAAGTAGTTGAGGTCCTTGTTGCCGTTGTACTCGGAAAACACCGCATCGCGGGTGACTGCCGCGGCGTCCTGCAGCACCGGCCGCAGCGACATGCCCTGCAGATTGCCCGGTGAGTCAATTCCGGCGTAATCCAGGATTGTCGGCAGCAGATCCACGTGGCTGGCCAATTGACCGCGTCGGCCCGCTGCCATGTCGGGCGCGCGCATGAGGCATGGCAGATGGATCGAGTCCTCGTAGCACACCATCTTCTGGTACAGCGAGTGGCAGCCGAGCATCTCCCCGTGATCGGGGACGAACACCATCAGAGTCTCGTCCTGAACGCCCTTGCGAGCCAGCGCATCAAGCACCATGCCGATGCACTCATCCGCCATGGTGACCATGCCGTAGTACACGGCCGTCGTCTTCAGCCACGCCTCGCGCGTCGGGTAGGCGCCGAGTTGGCCGGAGAGGTGCCGCATGTGCATCTGCGGCTTGCCCTCCAGCGGCGCCATGAAGTGCGGCGGGGGCTGAAGGTCTGCCGGGTCGTACATGCTGAAGTACGGCTCAGGGACCACGACCGGCGGGTGCGGCAGCCAGAAGTAGCACAGCAGAGCGAAGGGCGCATCGTCCTTGGTCTGCTCGAGGAAGCCAACGGCCTCCCGGGCCACCCAGGTGTCGAAGAAGTGCTCGGGCGGACACGGGTGACAGCCGGCATCGGGCGAACTGTAGCCGGTCTCCGCTGCGCGTCCCATCACGACTTCCGTGACGGCACGTTTGTAGGCCGACAGGTCGGCGTCCTCGAGTCCGTTTGCCGCCAGATACTCGCGATACTCCGGTCGGCTCGCGTACTTGGCGAAGCCATCCCGCTGCCACAGCGGTGGATCTGCGTGGATATGGTCGATCCCGACGCGCCCCATGTCGTACCCGGCGCGCGCGAGCAGATCGGTGAGGAGCACCTCGTCCTTGTGCAGCCTGGCGAACTTCCTGTCCGGACGCAGCGAGCTGTTCAGTAGCACGCCATGCGCGTGGGCGTATCGACCGGTGGCGATGCTGCAGCGCGCCGGCGCGCACAGAGGCGTGTTGGTGTAGTAGCGATCGAACACGACGGCGCCGTCGGCGAACCGGTCCAGGCTTGGCGTGCGGACGATCGAGCTTCCGTATGCGCCGACGCAATCCCGCCGATGCTGGTCAGTCATGATGAGGACTATGTTGTGCCTCTTCTCGGCCATGCTTTCGCTCCTGCCCAAGCATCATCCCGGGTAGCCTGCGTAGATGGGGCCGGCGCCAGTATTCGTCCGCACGTGTGGCGTTCCTTCTCTGGGCTGATGCGACGGCCCCGAGTTGTGAGAGAGAGTTTGTTCGCGGCGCATGACCCGATGCCGGAGGCTCGCAGGAGCTTGGGTATCGCGGCGCGAACTCGGGTCTTGCCGTACATGGGCAGTGCTGCCGCATCGAGCACTCGCTGCTGGGGGTGACGTCTGTGAGCGAAACTGACGACAGAATAGCGCGCTTGCGCGAGCGGATCCACGAGCGTCCCGAGGACCGGCGCGCGCGCCAGGAGCTCCTCCAGCTCTTGTGGGACAGCGACGATTGGCCCGCGGTGGAACGCGAGTCGCGAGCCCTTCTGGAACTCGTGCCCGACGATCCGTCCTGCCGCCGCAACCTCGGCTTCGCGCTCACGGAGCAGGGGAGGCCGGACGAGGCCATCGCAGAGCTGAAGCTGGTGTTGGAGGCGGACCATCGCAACGCCGATGCGCACGCCGATCTCGGATGGGCACTCGCCAAGCAGGGGAACCTTGGCGAGGCGATAGGCCACTACCGCGCCGCCATAGACATCGACCGGAGGAACGCGCCGGCCCAGCATCGCCTCGGGGTGGCGCTGCACGAGCAGGGGAGGCTCGATGAGGCAGCGGAGGCATTTCGGGCGGCGCTGAAGGCAGACCGGCGCGAGCCGCACGCACACCATGGCTTGGGCCTGGTGCTATATGAGCAGGGGAAAGCCGAAGAGGCCATCGCCGAGTTCCGGCAGGCGCTGAGGCTCGGGCTGCGCCACGTCTCGGTGCACTACAGCCTGGGCCAGGCGCTCTCGAAGCGCGGTGAGCCAAGGGAGGCAGCGGCCGAGTTCCGGACGGCGCTCGAGATGGCCCCCGACGACGCCGATGCCCATCACGGACTCGCCGTGGCGCTGCACGAACAGGCCAAGCCCCCCTCGCGCCCGGCGGGCCGGGCCGCGGCGGGCGAGGTGCTCGAGAGGGCCGTGGCGGAGTATCGCGCCGCATTGGAGCTCGACCCGGACCTGGCCGCGGCGCGCTACAACCTTGGGCAGGCACTGTACGAACAAGGCGAGCTCGATGACGCACTCGTGGAGCTGCGGACGGCCATCGAAATGGATCCCGAGAGCACAGAGGCTTACCGCCTGCTCGGCCTGGTACTCACCGAGCAGGACAGCCTGGATGACGCCATCGATGCATACCGGTCGGCGCTCCGCATCGACCCGGAGAGCGCTGAGCTCCACTACGCGCTTGCGGTCGCGCTTCATAAGCAGAGGAAGCTGGACGAGGCCGTCGGCGAGTACCGGGCAGCATTGGAACGCGACCCGGACATGGCTACCGCACATCACTACCTCGGGGAGATCCTCCACGAGCAGGGCAGTATGGACGAGGCCCTCCATGAGTACCGCGCCGCAGTGGAGCTGGACCCCGATATGGCTGAGGCGTACTACAGCCTGGGGCGGTTGTTCTACGAGCGAGACGATGTGCGAGAGGCGATCGCCGAGCTGCGGCGCGCACTGGACATCGAGCCCAAGGATGCCGACGTGCGGCACCGGCTTGGCTTCGTGCTGGCAGAGCAGGGAGGGCTGGACGAGGCGATCAGCGAGTACCGCGCAGCGATGCGCATCGCCCCGGACAACGCCGGCGTCCACCACTCGCTTGCCATCGCCCTGCACAGGCAAGGAAAGCTGGAGGAGGCGGTCACGGAGTATCGAGCGACGCTGCAATTGGCCCCGGATGTGGCCCCAGCGCACTACAATCTCGCGCAGACGCTCTACGAACAGGGCAGGCTCGACGATGCAGTGGCCGAGCTGCGCCGGTCTCTGGAGATCAATCCGGAGGATGCTATGGTGCGCCACTGCCTTGCCACCGTGCTCCACGCACAGGGCGAGCGCGACCAGGCCATTGAGGAGTATCGCACAGCGTTGCAGCTCGACCCTGAGCTGACCTGCGTGCACCAACACGTGGGCACGATCCTGTACGAGCAGGAGAAGTCCGATGAGGCCATCGCCGAACTGCGCCGGGGGGTGGAGGCCGATCCGGAGGATGCCGATATGCGACACCTACTCGGCTTCGTGCTTGCCGACCAGGGCAACACGGATGAGGCCATAACCGAGTACCGCGCCGCCCTGGACCGAAAGGCGAACGACGCGCGGGCACATTATGACCTCGCGCGCGCCCTTGAGGCCCAGGGCGACGTTGACGGCGCCGTTACCGAGTATGATGAGTCCCTGAAGATCGATCCCGACGACGCGGAGCTGCACTGGGCGCTCGGCACCGCGCTGCGCCAGCAGGACAAGCTCGACGAGGCCGTCAGTGAGTACCGGGCGGCGCTGGCGATTGATTCAGAGATGGCGGAGGTCCATTGGCACCTGGGGATGGCTCTGTATAAGCAGGGGAAGCTGGGCGAGGCGATCGGGGCGTATCGCCGGGGCTCGGAGATCTCCCCGGACGACGGCCCGGCGCACTGCAACCTCGCCATCGCGCTGCACGCCAACGGCGAGTACGCCGAGGCGTGGGAAGAGGCGCAAGCCGCAGAACGCCTGGGCTGTGAGGTCAATCCTGACCTGCTGGCCGACCTCCGCGCCAGGCTGCCCGAGCCTGAGCAGTGATAGGACCGGTCTCAAAGAGCGCCAGGGACGGATGCGGCGCATCCGGGCGGCGGACCGATGGCCGACCTCACGTTCGCGGCGTGGCCGGCGGCCACTTAAGCCACGACGATAGCAGGACGAAGCCTGCAACGCCCGGCGGGGGTGGAAGGGTCTACCACATGGACGCGGTGGTCAGGTGCGCCCGCCCGCCGTCGCCCGCGTGCGGGGAAGCTGGCCCGCCCTCCCCGTTACCATTCCATACCCAAAAGGAGGCGGTCACATGAGGTTGCCTTGGGCCAGGAGGTACTTCACGACATGCTTTATGCTGAGTCTGCCGATGGTTCTGGCCGTGGCGTCGTTTGCCCACGCGCAGCAGACGTTGGAGACGAAACCGGTCGAGGCGTCGCTCTTCAAGAACGGACTCGGCTTCATCGTGCGAGAAGCCGAGGTCCCTGCGGCCGGGGAATACGTCATCAGCGACCTGCCGGTGCCGGTGCATGGCACGTTTTGGATTCTTTCGGAGTCGAAATCGACCGTCCTCGAGGAAGCCGTAGCCTTCAGCTCGCCCCGGACGGAGACGACCGAAGCTCTCACGCTGCTGGAACTGCTGAGAGCAAACGTCGGCAAGGCGGTGGAGGTACGGACCGAGTCGGACGGCTGGACGGCCGGCACCCTGGTGGCCACACCAGAGGTCCAGCCCACGCTGCCGCCCACCGGATCCCATGCGGCGAACCAAGGCCGCCCTTACGACTACTGGGGCTCGCCGCGGGCGTACCGTCCGCCAAGCGCAGAGGAGGCAATGAGAGCTGGGCCGGCAGACTTCGTGCTGCTGCGCACGGAGCAGGGAATGCTCGCCCTGCCTCCGGGGGAGATCAAAGGCGTGCGATGCCCGGGCGCCGAGCTCGATGTGCGCTTACCTCAGCAGCGGCCCGGCGCTGCCCTGCGCCTCAAGGTCAGCGGCCAAAGAGGACGCCTGCGGATTGCCTACCTGGCGTGGGGAATGACGTGGGCGCCGAGCTATCAAGTGGACATTTCCGACCCGAAGCGCGCCGTACTGCGCTGCAAAGCGGCTGTAATGAACGACATCGAGGACCTGGATGGAGCCACCGTCAACTTCATCACCGGCTATCCTAACCTGGCCTTTGCTGAGGTGGCCGATCCCCTCGCCCTGCGGGGGGACGTCTCGGACTTCTTCCAGTCGCTGGTCGCGCTGGGCTCGCGACGCCGCGACGGACGCACGCCCGTGGTCGCACAACAGATGATTGCGTCCAACATCGCCATCGCCGAGTCAGCCCCGGTACGGCCCATGATGCCGAGCGAAGGGGAGGTACGCGAGGACCTGTTCCTGTACCCCCGGGCAGACGTGAGCCTGCGCCGCGGCGAGCGGGCGTATTATCCGTTGTTTACGAAAGACGCCCCGTACGACAGCGTGTATGTGTGGGACATCGAGGACTCGCTCGACGAAAGCTCCCGGTGGCGGCATGCCTGGTGGTACGAGCGATCGGACCGGAGGCTGGCACAAGAGGAAATATGGCACTCCCTGCGACTCACCAACACCGCGGGGCTCCCCTGGACAACGGCGCCGGCAATGACCGTGCAGGAGGGCCGAGTCCTCGGGCAGGATGTGCTCTTCTACACTTCGCCCGGCGCCAAGACCCTCCTGAAGATCACCCGCGCCGTGGACGTGCAGGCGGAACAGGGGGAGACAGAGGTCGAGCGCGACCGCGACGCCCGCACGACCTATCAGGGCCGGCGGTTCGACCTGGTGACCATCAAGGGAGAGCTGCGCGTCTTCAACCATAAGAACAAGCGGATCACGCTTCTCATCAAGAAAACGCTCTCCGGTGAAGTGCTGAAAACGGCGCCTGAGCCCGAGATCGAGCGCACGACGAGAGGCGTCTGGCGCGTCAACCCGGAGCAGGTGCTCACCTGGGAGCTTCCGGTGCCGGCCGGAGGGAAGCAGTATGTGACGTATCAGTACAAGGTGTACGCGGCGAGGTAGGCCGAATGCAGGGCTACCGCGCAATTCGGCAGAAAGGGGGAATGAGTTCGAACCAACCGCGATAAATGGAGGCGGGCGAAATGGGCATCCGCGTCGGCTCGCAGAAGACCTCACTGGGTCGCATCCCGAGGAACGCCATCTTGCCCCTCCTCATGGTGCTTGCCGCCTGCCGGGCCGCGTTGTGTGCGCCAGGCCCACCAGAGAACCTCCGCTGCGAATGGCGCGTCAATCCCACGGATGTGCGGGACCCGTGCCCGGAGTTGTACTGGGAGGTCGGCAGTCAGAGCGCGTTTCGGGTCGTTGTAGCGCGGACGCCCGAGGATCTCTCGAAGCCCAAAGCCGTGGTCTGGGACTCGGGGAAGATTGAGAGCCGACTGCCCATCGTCGAGTACGCCGGACCCAGGCTCGAGAACGACAGAACGTACTACTGGAGCGTGCGCGTGTGGGATGCGGACGGCAGGCCCATCCCCGATCCGCCTCCGCAGCGCTTCAGCCTCCGCGTTCGGCCCATGCCCCACCACCTGCCAACGGCCCGCACCTTCATCAACTTCGGCGGCACGCCGGACTTCGCCAGAGACTGGCTCGACCTGTGCTTCCGCAAGGAGGCCAAGCAGGGACGCAGCAGCGTCCTCACCACGACCTACGCCCTCGTCTGCACCATGGTGCTGCCCCACCCTTCAACCGGGAGGCCACTCGCTGGGAAAGCGAAGCAGTTGGCGGACTTCTGTATCGCCCGGGGCCTCACAAGGGAAGGCATCCTCGAGGACATGTTCTGTCACTTCGCCAAGGACACCAAGGTCCGGCTGCACGTCGGAGTTGAGCGCGCCGCCAACCCCGTCGAAGAGCGCGTTTGCCCCGGCTGGGACCCGCGCAACGACCGCGACAGCGACGGCAAAGTGGACGATGCGGAGTTCGCGGACCTCGCCAATCCCGAGGCGCACGCGCGGGAGGCGAGACAGGCCCGCATCCCCATCTACTACTGGGGCCCGCCGAACGATGACTTCGTGATGAACGTCGGGCACCCGGCATACCAGGAGTTCATGGCCTCGGCGCACGCGCCGAGCGTGTGCGACGGGTACGATGGTATCTACTTCGACACGGTTCCGACCGACGTGGCCGGCGCCGGGCGGTCGGCGGCCGTGCTCGAATACCCGCGCCAGGGCAAGGAGGCCGACAAGTGGCTGCGCGACCTGCAGATGATGTTTGCCAAGATGAAGATCAACTTGCCCGGCAAGATCATCACGGCCAACAACTGGGACGCGAATCCGATGGTGATCGACGGGCGGCAGTCAGAGGGGTGGCAGAACCTACTGCGCCAGGCCGGCCGGTGGCGGGAGAGAATCGATCAAGCTATCGAGCGCGACCGGCGCGGGAAGATCCAGTTGATCCAGTACAACCCGGTCTTTCATCCGACGCTGGCGGAGTTCGGCCCGAAGGCGCCGGTGAGCTACGATCGCGACAAGCTCTTCGGCCTGGCAACGTACTACATGGCTCACGGCGACTTCAGCTACTTCGGCTTCGGCCGACACCCCTACGGTCACGTCCAGGAGCTGTGGTTCGAGGCGATCAAGTACGACATCGGCGAGCCGGCGGGCAGCTACTACCTCTTCGCCGAGGTTGATACCGGCGCAGCCGCGGATAAGCGGAATCACCTGGCAAACGGGGATTTCGAGCGCACGGACGCAGATGACAATCCCGATGGGTGGACCGCAGCCGAACCCGTGGAGTTGGACCCCGGGGTGAAACATGGTGGGAGGTCTTCGGCGAAGATAATCAGCACAGACGTTACCATCAACAACATCAACAAACAGTACGTCCGGCTCAAGCCGCACACGACGTACACCCTCATGGCGTGGGTCAAGACAGAGAACGTCCGCGGCTCCCCCGGCGCACAGGTCTACCCGTACGAGTTCGAGGGCGCGACTGGCGGCGGGCTGCTCACGTGGGTCGGCACCAGCGATTGGAGGCAGCAGCGAACCGTCTTCACCACCGGCGCGGACGCCGAGGGGCGCATCAACTTCCGCATGTACGGCGCGACGGGTAGGGCGTGGTTCGACGACATCGAGCTGCTGGAGGGCGCGCACGTGCCCCAGCAGGTCTTCGCCCGCAAGTACGCGAAGGCCCTCGTGCTCGTCAAACCGTACAGCGGCGGGCCCTTCGATGACTCGACCGCGACCACGCACAAGCTGCCCGGACGATTCCGGCCGCTGCGAGCCGACGGGACGCTGGGCGATCCTATCGACGAGGTAACGCTGCGCAGCGCCGAGGCAGGGATTTTCGTGAAGTAGTATCACCCGCCGCTCACGTCGATGTGTGAAGGCAGTTTGCCGTGCACGCCGGGGCACCGGGAAACGATGAAGATGTCCGGGCTCGCGCACAGCCCGTGGGGGCGCTGAGATAGGGGTGTGGCGAGCCACAGGTGCTCGCCTACAGAAAGGCACACGACGGAATCTTCGGGGTAGTCGTCATGTTGCGGAGCCACACCCGGAAACGATGAAGATGGGCCCGGCGGGGAGCTGGGGGCCGCCGGAGCAAGCTGCTCCGGCTACAACGGGTGGGCCGACGGGCCGAATCTTCGGAGCAGTAGCCGTACGGAGGGCGTTCTGCATCTCGATGCGCATTGTTCCATCGGGCACATCAATGTGCCTCACCGCACTAATGCTGAGCTGCTGGCTTGTGGTCGGCAGCCCATTGTCGTCTGATACCCCCACGCGCCGGGAGGCAGCGATGAGCAGGGAACCTGGATCGCAAGGAGCGGCGCCCGGCCGGAAGGGCTTCTACTTCCCCCAACCCGGCCAGGGGCTCGAAACGCAGGATGAACGACGGCCGGAAGACGTGGGCCTCGATGCGCCCATCGTGGCGCGCCTGAGCCGGTTCGTCCGCGACAATCCCGTGGCGAGCAAGCGCGCGTCGCCGCGCTGGGCGTTATGGCGACACGGATACCTGGTGCATGTCGAGGGCGATTTCGACCAAACAGTGGACGTCGCGTCCCTTCGCAAGACGTGGCACACCATGACCGTCGGCGCAGCCATAAAGCAGGGGAAGATACCGTCCTACCATCAGAAGATCAGCGCCTGGCAGACCGACCTTGAGGGAAATGACGCGGAAGCAACATGGTGGCACGTCATCACCCAGTCGGCAGGTTTCGACTATCCGTATGGCGACTACCCGGAGTACAAACCGGGGGAGATGTGGACGTACTCGGATTGGAACCCGGTTCACCTTTGCCACGCATTGGCCAAGGTGTACGGAAAGAAGGGCTTTCGCGACGACTATGACGACGTGATCCGCGAGGCGTACTTCGACGCCATCGGGATGGAGGGCTGGTCCACGCGGATCGTGTTCGACCGATCCAGCCAGATGGAGGACGGCATTCGATTCGTCATCAGCCTGGAGCACATGGGCAGGCTCGGGCTGCTGGCCCTGGCGCGCGGGACGTGGAACGGCGTGGAGCTGATCCCCCGGTGGTTCGTCGAGGAGCTCGAGACGAAGCAGACGTACGGCATGCGCGTCAACTACGACGGGCCCACTGACGGTAAGGTCTCGCTGAGTCAGTATCCTGGTCGGTTCTCAGAATGCCCCTATGGATACCTGACGTGGGTGAACACCGACGGTGACTACTTCCCAGGCGCGAGCCCGGCCTGGGCCTGGGGAAAGGGCGCCGGTGGCACGATCGTGCTCTGGAACCGGGAGAACGGCGTCGTATTTGCGGGAGTCGGCGTAGACATCAAGCCGAGCTCCAATAGCATTCCCCACATCATAGAGGGCTGCATTGCCCAAGCGAATCCTCTGGTGGTCACTGAGGACATTGGCTCGGTCGGGCAGTGGGCACGCTTTGAGGCCGCGGTCGAGAACACCACGAGATACGCAAACCCCGGCGCGGACGTTGAGCTGAGGGTCACCTACACCAAGCCGAATGGGAGCACGGTGGACTTTTGGGGCTTCCACGACGGCGACACCACGTGGAAGATCCGGTTCATGCCCGATCGACTCGGCACCTGGCGGTACAAGGCCACCTTCTCCGACGGCAGCCCGGGCATCGAGGGCTCGTTCGAGTGCGTGGCCTCGACCATTCCAGGAATGCTCTCCAAGGACGAGAGCAACCCCATGTGGTTCGGCTTCAAGGGCGGCAAGCACGTGTTGGTACGAGCGTTGCACGTCGGCGACCGATTCTTCGCCGCAAACTGGCCGAGCGATAAACGAAGAGCCTTCCTGGATTGGGCGCAGGCCCAGGGGTACAACATGCTCTCCATCGCCGGCCACTATCTGAACCGGGACGCCGAGGGGCGAGGCAAAGGCTGGAATACGCCGAAGCTCTGGCCGCTCAACGCCGCGGAATACCGGAGACTGGAGAGCGTGCTGGATGAGCTGGCCAAGCGGCGCATCCTGGTCTACCCTTTCGCCGGGTTCTTCGGGCAGAGGTCGGACTATCCCAAGAACCCGAGCGACCAGGAGCAATACATCAGGTACACGCTGGCGCGGCTGGGGCCGTATTGGAACGTGCTATTCAATGTTGCCGGGCCCGAGCCGAGTGTGGGCAATAGCTGGATGTCAAGCGCTGACGTCGTTCGGCTGGGGAAGAAGATCAAAGAACTCGACGTCTTCGGACATCCACTATCGGTACACAACAGGACGGGCGATGATCCGTACAAGGACTCTCCGTGGAGCTCCTACGGCATCCTGCAGGGTCCGAAGACGACCGACCGGGCCGGGCTCAGCGACGGGCTCTTAAGGAATCACCCGGCGAGTAAGCCGCTCTTTGCCCAGGAGACCCTCTGGTCGGGCAACAAGAACCATCCGGATTACAGCGACAGCGACATCCGAAAGAACGCCTACGTCATCAACATGTCCGCCGTGGCGCTGTGCTTCGGCGACATGAATGGCGACTCGTCCTCGGGCTTCGGCGGGAGCATGGCGCTATCGGAGAGAAGCCAAAAGCGCCACGACATCGTGAAGCGCGTGTGGGACTTCTTCGAAGCGATTCCCTTCCATCGTATGAAGCCCCGCCAGGATCTGATCGACAACGGCTACTGTCTGGCCGATGTCGGACACGAGTACGTGGTCTATCTGGAATCGCCGGGCACGGTGAATGTGTCGATAGCGGACGGCACGTACGCCGTCGAGTGGATCAACGCGCAGGACACCGACGACCGGCGATCCGGAGGTGCCACGACGACCGGAAGCGATCTCGCCTCCCCGACCGACGGCGATGACTGGATCGCCCTTCTCAAAAGAAAGCGGCACTGACGAACATCCGCCTCGGAGGACATGAGAAGATGCTTCGGAACGGGACCTGCACGAGTATGGCCGGCGCCCGTCTGCTGGCCGTCATTGTCGCGATGATCGGCGTGACCGTCGTCGCCACGATTGGAGCGGGAAGCGCCATGGCGCAAGAACATGGCAGTGTGACGATATACCGCGACACGTGGGGCGTGCCCCACATCTACTCCGAGAGCTCGCGGGGCGTGTACTTCGGCTACGGATACGCCCAGGCCGAAGATCACCTCCTGGTGATGCTTCGCAACTACCTCCAGGCGACGGGACGCGAGGCCGAGGTATTCGGGCAAAAGCATGTGCAGACGGATTACATCTGCCACATCTTTGAGGTCCCGAAGCTCGTCCGAGAGGGCTGCGAGAAACTCGATTCCGTCGGGCGCGCCATCGTCGAGGGTTTCGCCGCGGGGGTGAATCGCTACATCGGGGAGCACCGGGATAGCTTGCCCGAATGGGTGAAGCCTATCGACCCGACCGACGTGCTCGCCGGGGCGCTGCTGCCCGTGTTCAGCCGGGCCATCGGTGATGCCCGCAGCCATCTCCAGGGACGACGGCCGCCGCGCCGTCCGGACGGCTCTAACCAGTGGGCCGTTGACGGAGCCAAGTCCGCGAGCGGGCATGCGATGCTGCTGGTCGATCCGCACCTGCCGTGGACGGGCCTCAACCAGTGGTACGAAGCCCATCTCCACGGCCCGGGGCTGAACGTCGCCGGATGCTCGTTCTTCGGCGTGCCCACCATCACGATGGGCCACACGGAAGACGTTGCGTGGTCGTTCACGAACAACGGCTTCAGCACCGTCGATGTCTACGAAGAGCGCTTCGATGCCGATCCCCCCACGCGGTACCAATACGGCGACGAATGGCGGCCGGTACGGGTCAGGGGAATCGAGATAAAGGTCAAGAGCGACACCGGCTTCCGCACTGTCCGCCGACGAGCATACTACACCCATCACGGACCGGTATTCCAACGGCAGGGGACTACCGGGTATGCCGTACGTTGGCCCGCGGGCGGCGACTACAGTGCCCTGACGGGGATGCATCAACTCGCCGCTGCAAGGAGCGTCGCTGAGTTCCGGCAGATCCTCGCCCAGCGCCGACTGCCGAAATGGAACTGCATCGTGGCCGACCGAGGGGGCAACATCTTCTACGTCTGGAACGCCAACTGCGGTCTGAAGTCGGAGGACTACGACTGGAGCCGGCCGGTGCCGGGCTGGGACCCGGGCACCGATTGGACGGAGCTGTATCCCTTCGAGCGTCTCCCCCAGGTGAAGGATCCGCCGGCGCACTTTCTGCAGTGCTGCAACACGGCTCCCTGGACCGTGACGCCCGACTCCCCGCTGACGCGCGACCTGTACCCCGAGTACCTCGTCCGCGGCGGCTTCGGCCCCCGGGGCAGGCGGGCGACGCAGTTGCTGCGGTCCAAAGACAAGATCTCGCTGGACGACATGATCGACTTCGTCACCGACTGCCACGTTCTCCGGGCCGAGGAGCTTAAGCCGCTCATCTTCCGGGCCTACGAGGCCCGAAAGGATCAGGCCGGCGACGACGGGCCGCTGCTCGACGAGGCGGTCCGGCTGCTGCGATCGTGGGACAATGTGGCCGACCTCGACAACGTCGCCATGCCGCTGTTCAAGGTCTGGTTCAACCGGTACCGCGAGCTCGGCGGCAGGCTTCCCGACGCCGAGCCGGCGCAGTTCCGTCCGCGCGACGAGGAGGCGGCGTGGCGAGCGCTGGTGGATGCCGTCCGAGAGCTCAAGAAAACGTACGGCACGGTCGCCGTCGCCTGGGGCGATCACCATGTCATCAAGCGCGGCGAGCGCACGGTGCCGGTGCCCGGCGGCGGCAAGGACGTGCAGACGCTCTTCATGGCCACCGGCGATCGATACGAGGACGGAGTGTGGTCCTGTGGTTCGGGATGTTCGTTCATCATGGTGATCGAGCTCGGCGATCCCCCTCGGGCCTTCAGCCTCCTGCCCTTCGGCAACAGCGAAGATCCTGAGTCGCCTCACTATTCCGATCAATCCGTCCTCTTCGGCCAGCGCAAGCTCAAGCCGGCGTGGTTCATCCTCGAGGAGATCCAGGCCAATCTGGAATCGAGGAAGGTGCTGACCTTCTAGCTGCTACCCGTCGCCTGATTCACGAGCACCCGCTGCCGAGCCCGATCCGAGACGAACGCGCGGCCGGCGACATCCTCCTCCGTGAACGTCGCCATCAGGATCTGCTTCTCCCCGGTTCGCGAGTAGTCGTAGATGAGGTAGATCGTCCCGTCGAGGGCCTGCACGCCATCGGGGTAGGAGACGCCTCTGCGTTCGTCGATCACCAGACCGCCCTGCCACGTCTTCCCGTCATCGTCTGAGAGGTATGCCGTGAGGTGGGACCGCTGTTTCTTGCTCGCGGGCGGATTATGCCGCACGAGCAGCAGCCTGCCCGACGCGAGCCGCCGGATGAAGAACCGCGCGGTCAGGTGCGGTATGCTCGTTGGCCGGCCGGGGCTCCAGGTCCTGCCCCGGTCCGTGGATGCGCTCTCCCCGATGCCGTACGCGGTCCGTACCAGCATCCACAGGCTCCCGTCCCCGCGCTCGACGACCATGTGCTCGTCGCACCGGCTCTCGGGCACGTGCGCCTGGCCGAGCAGGCCCCATGTAGCGCCCCCGTCGCGGGAGACGAACACATTGGCGCCGACTTCGTCACCCAGGTCGTGACGATTCGCGGCGTCCTTGACGTGGATAGGCTCCTGTCGCCAGACGGCCGCGGGCAGCAGCCACTCGCCGGTGGACAGGACGATCGGCTTGTTCATCATGATGCCGTTGCACAGACGGCGCGGAGAAGCCCACGTGGGACTCTCCGAGTCTGCATCCGTCGCCACGATGGCCCACACCCCGGCCCGCCCATCCCACAACGACCACCCCTGCGCCCAGAATAGCCAGAGCCGTCCCGACGGGTCGCGCCACAGGCACGGGTCGAAGGCACGCACATCGCCCGGCGGGTCGATGACCAGCTTCAAGTCCGACCATGTGGCGCCATCGTCACCGCTGGTGACGAGCACCACGTAGTTCCTGGGCCCTTCGCCCTTCCCGCCGCTGTACCACACGGCCCAGAGCCGCCCGTTGCCGGCACGTTCGATTCCAGGAATGCCCTGGAAGGCGCGGACCTCGTCACCGTATTCGGGCCCAGGTGCAAGGTCGATCGGCGGCGGCTGGAGTGCGAGGTCCTCGCTGGTCGAGCCGCCCGTCTCTGCTGCCATCGCAACGTGTGCCGTCCCATCCAGCGTGATTACCGGTCCGAGCCAGACCGCGACGGCGATGCACAGCCCAGCCTTCCCGCGCGAGCAGACCATCGGTTCTCCTCCGGGGCGAGGTGTCCCCGTGGGGTGGTGCTCCTTGTGTGGTGCGAGTGCCTCAGAGCGCAGCGCGGATGTCGGCCCAGATGACCTGGTTGCTGAGGATGTCCTTGTTGGTCTCGCCCTTAGGTCCGCGCGTGTACGTAAGCCCCGGCACATCCACGACGTTGTGCCCCGTCGGGCGCTCGAGGCTCGGCAGCCACTGCGGCGTGTTGGGATCGGGGTCGGAGATCGGCAGCGCCTCGAAGCGCTCGCCGCCGTCGCGCGAGACGAGCAGCACGACCTCGTTGCTTTCGTCGCCCCAGAAGTAGCCGTCCGCGTCCACAGTTGTGAGCGCGACATACATCGTGCCGTCAGCGCCGAAGACCACCTCGCCAGGCGTCTGCACGCCGCGATCGGGCCAGCGCCTCTGAACGACCGGCAGCAGCGGGATCGTGTGCCACTTCCCCAGGCCATCGCAGCGGGCCAGCCACACGGCCAACGGCTTTGAGTCGAGGCGCGAGTACAGAAGCCAGGGCCGACCATCGGCATCTACCGCGATCGATCCGGGCCGGTAGTCCTCCGGTCCCTTCGGACTCTCGGCCCGCTGGATTGCCTCCACCGTCGCCGGCCTCGCCGGCAGATCCACTCGGGTGCCATCGGAGCGCTCCCACGTGCTGCCGCCGTCGCGAGTGCGCAGGTAGCCGATGAGGTATCCGGGCCCGTCACTGCTCTCGTAGATCATGAAGCTCATGTGGATGACGTCGCGCTCGGGGCCGAAGGCCAGCGATGCCTGCCAGCGGGTGTATCCGCCGGGTTCGTCGCCCTGGAGGACTATCGTTGGGCCCTCCCACTCGCCGTCCGCGGGCTTGCGGTAGAAGTTCAGCGTCCACGGCTCGCCGCGCCGGCGGCAGGCGAAGTACAGCGTGTCGTCCGGGCCGCAGAGCAGCGACGAGTAGGTGAGGCGCTCGCCGAACTGGATCTCGTCCGACCATTCCGAGGCGTCGTTCGGCCGGAGAGAGCGGCGATACCGAAACGGATGATGGTGCGGGTAGTAGACGATGTGCAGGTGGCCCTTGCTATCCACCGTGAGCGCCGGCCCGCCGTGGTTGTCGTACGCCTCGCCGACGGTGTAGACGGGCGACCACGTTCCGCTGCCGCGATCCAGCGTCCGTACCCGCACGCGGAAGCCCTCGGCCACCGAGTCCAGCCAGGCCACGTGCGTTTTGCCCTCCCAGGTGACGATCTTGTTCGTCTCCGAGTACCCGGTCGCGCGCCCGCAGCCGGTCTCGGAGAGGATCGTGCGCGCTGCGCCCCCGGCGCGAGCGCCTCCAGACGTTGCGCCCAGCCCGGAGAGCATTCCCCCGGCCGCAGCCGCCTGCAGGAAAAGTCGTCGGTCGATCATGTCGGTCGTCCCCTGCTGGTGCATTCATCGCGGGAAACAATCCTACCTCTTCCGGCCTCGGGGATGCGTGCAGCAACCGCCACAAGGCGAGCCCTCGTGTGGCACGGCTTGCTCGTCCCTGTCTGAAGCGGGACCCCGTACGGGGCCAAGCTGTGCGTCCTTCGCCGAGCGCAATGGCCGCACGGGCAGCGGACCAGCCATGCCACCGACCCCGTACCAGGTGCCGCCGCTTTGTCGGAGAACCATCAGCGTGACGGAGAAGTGGCATTGGCCGGCGACGAACCGCCGGCTCCCCAATTGCCGTTGCCTTTAGGAGGTCCGTACGATGTCAGACCGGACCATCTTAGCCATCTGTGCCACGCTGTTGCTTTCCCTGCCGGCCAGCGCAGCGACCTACTACGTTGACGGCAATGCGCCCAACGCCTCAGACGACAACCCCGGCACGGAGGCAGAGCCCTGGCAGACCATCACCAAGGCGGCCGCATCGCTGGTGCCGGGCGACACGGTGCTCGTGAAGCCCAGCGTGTATCGCGAGGGCGTCGTGCTGCGCGTCTCCGGAGAGGAGGGCAAGCCGATCACCTTCCGCGCGCTTCGCTCCAGGCCGGAGGAGCGCGTCGTGCTAAGCGGCGCCGATGTGGTAAGCGGCTGGGAGCGATGCACCGAGCAGATCGCCCACGGCAATCCCAATCATGCGAGGATCTGTTACGCCGACATCGATTGGACTCCCACCCGGCTCGTCGAGGACGGCGCGACGCTGCCCACTGCCCGCGAGCCAAACGAGGGCTGGTGGATCGCCGAAGGCGGCGACACGCACACCGTCGCCGATCGTGAGAACCTCACCGAAGACGCCGACACGCTCATCGGCGCCGGCATCTTCTTCTGGGACGTATCTACAACTAGCCAGCACGATCGTCGGGTGACGGCCTTCGACGCTAACGCCCATATGCTCACGCTCGAGCAGGAGATCTACAAAGACCGCGTCGTCGAGCCGGGCAAAGATCGGTACTACCTGAAGAACAAGGTGCAGTTCATCGACCAGCCCGGCGAATGGGCCGTTGAGGAGCGCGGCGAGTCGGTGCGCATCTACGTGTGGCCCAGCAGTAATGGGGATGCAGCCGACCACCTCTACGAGGGCAGCCGGCGGGCCCGGCACCTGTTCGACTACGCCCGCGCGAAGCACATCGTCATCGACGGCTTCGAGGTGCGGCACGGGCAGGGGCATGGCATTGGCTCCTGGGTGCCCGGACCCGAGAGCATCCGCGTCGAGAACTGCATCGTCCACCACAACGACAGCATCGGCCTCAGCATCCGCAACACGCCGCGCTGCGTCATCCGGCGCAACGTCGCGATGCACAATTACATCGGTATCGCCGCCGGCTGCGAGGGCGGCCTGGTGGAGGAGAACGAGATCGGCTGGAACCGCATGGACGGCCTGCGCATCGGCGCCGACAACGTCACCGTGCGGCGCAATTACATCCACGACCACACCCTCTGGGGCCACGCCGACAACTTCCAGCTCTTCGGCGGCATCGAGGGGATGCTCTTCGAGCAGAACCTGCTCATCAACGGCGGGCAGCAGATGATGATGGAGGGCACGTCGGCGGGGAAGCTGCTCGGCAACATGATCATCGGCTGCGGCGCCTACGCGGTCATCTTCGGCCACGCCAACGCCGACGACTACGACGTCATCGGCAACACCATCGCATTCAGCGGGTACGGCGTGCTCAACCTCAGCGGGAAAGGCTATCGCATTCGGAACAACGTGTTCGTCAGCGGCCACGACGGCCCGCTCTACGGCTTCGGCCCGCAGTCGGACGTCCAGAGCGACCATAACCTCTGGTGGCGCGCCCCCGGCGTAACCGGCCCGCCCATCGTCTACAACCGCGACTTTAACGGGACGCTGGAGACGTATCTGACCGCCTCCGGCCAGGACGCCCATTCCGTCTACGACGACCCGCACTTCATCAATGCGCCCGTCTCCTATCAGCACATGGATAGCAAGCGACTACTGGAGTTCACCAGGGACAAGATCTTCCTCCGCGGCGCGACGGAGAGCTATGAGGTCGGCGACATCGTGGAGCTGAACTTCGAGGGCCACCCGCGCCGCATCCGCGAAGTCGGCCCCGACTACATCGTCTTCGCCCCCGCCTACGGCAACCTCCCCCGCAAAGCCGGCTCCGTCTGCAACTGGAGGGACAACGAGGACCTGACCCTCGACCTCCGCCTCGCCGCCGCCAGCCCCGGCGGCACGCTGTCCGAAGGCGCCGGCCGCGTGGGCTCCACCATCGACATCCAGGCCTTCCGGCGGGGGGACTTCGATGGGGACGGGGAGCGGGAGTTGCCCGTTGTGCCGTAGAAAGTGATGTGGAAGTAAGTGGTCAGGTCAGGTGTTGTATCTTGGCGACGCGGTTGCCAAGAACGCTGATGATGACAAGAGCGGACTCAAGGGCCATGGCGAGACCGCTAAGCATCATGCGGGCCGCGAACCGGGGCAGATAGTCCCCGAGCACGTGGGTCAGCGGTTCAACAAGCGTGGTGTCCCCGTGGTGAGTTGCTGGCCCCGCAGGCCAGGCTCATGAGCACGTCCGGGCCGCTCCGTTGCGGCCGTCCAGGAGCCCTTGCTCTCGAGCTGTGAACCAAATGCGGATTCGTGACCTTATACTAGTAACGGGAGGTTCACCCGGAGAAGTCATGAGGAGCGATAGTTCCCGCCCAGAACGTCAAACTTCGGGTGTTACGGGCGCCCGGCGGGCGGGGTCGCTCGACGAAGTGACGCAGCGTGCGTACGGGCGCGTAGCGAGGGTCGTCGCCAGATGGCACTACCTCGCCGGTGAGGACGCGGCTGATATCGTGCAAGAGGCTTTCGCGCGGTACTTGGCGGATCGTGCAGCGGCTGAGGAGCTGGAGGCTGCCGTAGCGAGTGTGGATGAAGTAGCGGCGGCGGTGCTGAGCCAAGCCCGCACGGTCGTGCGAAGTACACAGCGAAAGCAAGCTCGGCGGCGACGGCTCTTCTACATGATCGGCCGGAGGGGGCTGGAGGGCGGGGCAGGGCCATCGATCTTTGACGAGGCGTATATGGCTGCGGTCTTACGGGCTATGGATAGGCTGCCCTGCAGCCTCCGCAGGCCACTGGTTGAGCGGTCGAAGGGACACACAATGCAGGAGATTGCGGAGCGCCTTCGGATTCCCCAAGGTACGGTCAAGAGCCGCCTCCACCGCGCCCGCGCAGCATTGCGCCGGGTCTTGGACGAAGAGACGACCCCCGCAACCTAGGGGCATACGTCGTGCTGTCTACGTGTCGTTTTCGGGGCGATGGGGCCAGCGCACGGCCTGCGGTCAACGGGCAGAAGCCATGCCAGGTGCAGGACTCAGGGAGAGAACCGCCGGTTCGCGATCTGGCGGCGCCTTGTGCGTTGGCCTAAGAGCGCATCCGCGAGGGCAGTGAAGGCGGTCCCCACGGCCTTGCGGCATATGTGAGGGCAGGTTGCTTTCGGCACCTCGTCTGGCTTGGCGCGGCGACCGCGAATAGGAGGATCAACTATGAGTGAGATAGAGGCGAGTGAGCGTGTCCCGCCAGAGGAAGCGGAGCGCAGGAAGCGGGTCTATGAATACTTGATGGCCCACAAGGATGAGATCCTACGCGAGGCCATGGTAGAGGCAGCGGAGATCATCGCTCGCGAGGTTCGGGAGCAATCCGAGACGCAACAGACCGAGTCCGCTCCTGCCCCCGCAAAGAGCTGACCGGCGCTACCACAGGCGGACCGTGCACGCCTCGCCAGGGGCGGAGGCAATGTGCGGTCCGCCCCGCCCGTTTGTCCACAATACCCTTCCCCCCTCCCCCTCCCCCGCAAGGAAGGACACGGCGCACCCGTGACGAATACCTTGTCGCCGTACGGCGGAGACGCTCTCCGGCCGTGGCCTGTGCGGTGGGGCACAATCGCGCATACTGTCCCGCCGGGCGGCTGGGGGGAAGACGAGTGCCCAATTATCGCGACTACGAGGAGCTTAGGCGCGGAGCCCAGGCCGGGGACCCGATCGCGATAGCGGTGCTGGAGTACGGCCGGCAAATTGCCGAAGAGGCAGTCGAACCGCTGTCGAGCATCATATCGGAATTCTGGCTGAACAGGCGAGAGGCACGGCACTTGATGCGACGCGTCGTCCGCGAGGCCATTATCCAGATATACCGCGATGCGATCGCGCTTGGTATGGACGAGGCCATCGACGACATGGAAACGCGCCTTCGCCGCATAGCGAGGGAGATCTACGAGAGGGACTACAAGGGGCGGAGCGGTCCCTTGGGGTGGATGCCAGGCTGGTTGAGGAGGCTTCTCCCGCCCTGGTGAGGCGCCGCTCTCTCCCCCAGAGAGCACAACTCCCCGCACTGCAACGCCAGCTCACCTGCTGCCCCTTGTCGCTCGAAACCGTGGGCGATCCCTCGCACCCCGTGCTCCCCTCGAGCCGCAGCTTGCGAGGGCGGGTCAAGCGCGGGTTGGGCCGTTCCGCCGCTTGGCTACCGCCCGATACATCGCCAGCACGTTCTCCGTCGGCGTGTCGGGCTGGATGTTGTGGCAGGGGGCGAGGATGAAGCCGCCGCCCAAGCCGACGACGTCCATCAGCCGGTTCATCTCCGCCTCGACCTCGTCCGGCGTTGCGGCCTGCAGCCAGCCCTGCACGTCCACGGCGCCGTGAAGGACGATCTGGCCGCGGAACTCCTGCTTCAGCTCGTACGGGTCCATGCCCTCCGCCTGCGGCTGGATCGTCTGCAGAGCGTCCATGCCGATCTCGATGAAGCGCGGAAACAGCTCGCGGCTCGATCCGCAGCAATGGTGCGAGACCGGGCAGCCGTACGAGTGCGCCAGGTCGAACAGCTCCTTCTTCTTCAGCGCGAACAGCCGATCGAAGGTGTCGCGCGATATGAGCGGAGCGCGCTGGCTGCCGAAGTCGTCCCCGCAGAGCACGAAGTCGATCCGCCCGTTGGCCGCAGCCAGCGTCCGCTCGATGACCTGCATGAAAAACTGGTGGCGCTTCTCGACGATGTAGAGGTACACCGGATCCTCAAGCGCGATGTCCAGCAGCACCTGCTCCACGCCGCGGCCGAAGGCCACGCCGTTGATGAAGTCCTGTATGCCGAAGCTCCCCGTGCCGATGGCCATGTCCGGGTACCTCTCGCAGAGGGCCGGCACCGCGTCGTAGTCGTACCAGTTGGGACTGGGCCAGTCGAAGGCCTCCGCCTGCTCGACCGTCTCAAACTCGGCGTACGGGGCCCCCACGGGCTCGGCGTACTCCCCGTACTCGTTGGGCATGGGCTTTCGCCGAACGCCCCAGATGTCGAGCACCGATCCATCGTCGAAGGTGGGCAGCGGTGGGCCGATGTATGGCGGCGAGACGTAGCGGATGTCGGTGCCCAGGCAGTCGCAGATCTCGTCATCGCTCGTGACGCCGAAATGGTCCAGGAGAGCCTGGCGGATCTCCGGAGTGGCGAAATAGTCGCACGGCGTATGATCGGGCTCGGCGTGGGCGAAGGCGGCTTTGAGGCGTTCGCGGGAGGTCATGTGCGCACCCTCTCTGGCCACTGGCGATGTTAACTTCCTCGCACGAATGGTAGTGCCGCGTCAAGGCCGTCCGGCAGCCGTGGCGGCCTGAGCACCGAGCGTCCGGCAATACGGTGCGGCATCCAGCGCCGATACAGGCCTTTCGCCAAATATACTTCGCTCAGCCGCCGAGTTCAAGCCACAACTGAGGCCTCGACAGTCCGTTCCGTGCGGAGGCCGTCTCCGTGGCGGTGCGTGCCTCCCCCAGCGGGCGACAGAGCGCGGACCGGACCGCGGCGACGGACCGGGATGTGGCTACTGCCAGCTTTGATGCGGCCGCTTGACACCGACTGCCGGCTTCGTGCTATGCTTGCCCAGAGCACAGCCCTTTCGTGATCCGCACCACGGGCGGACGCCTCCAGTCACTTCATAGCGGGATAGGCCATTCCCGTCTGCAACTACGACTGAGCACTGGCTGCTGTCCCGGCAAAGCCCGATCATGCACTTCCCCACGGTTCCGTTGTGCGGGGTCAGCCGCCAAGAAAAATGAGAAGCACCAGCGGAGGGAAGAAAGATGAAGCGCTTCAGTGCTACGCGACGCGATTTTCTGAAGACCGTCAGCCTCGGCGCTGCGTCGCTGCCGATGCGGGGCACGCCATCGGCCGCCCAGGAGTCTGCCAGAAGGCCCAACGTCATCCTCGTCATAACCGACGACCAGGGCTACGGCGACCTCGGCTGCCACGGCAATGAGGTCATCGACACGCCCAACCTCGATCGGCTCCATTCACAAAGCCTCCGCCTCACCAACTTTCACGTCGATCCCACGTGCTCGCCCACGCGGTCGTCGCTCATGACCGGGCGGTACTCGTCCCGCACGGGTGTGTGGCACACCATTATGGGCCGATCGATCCTGCGCCGGGACGAGGTAACGGTGGCCGACGTATTCGCTGCGGGCGGCTATCGCACGAGCATCTTCGGCAAGTGGCACCTGGGCGACAACTACCCGTGCCGGCCGCAGGATCGCGGCTTCCACGAGGTGCTGATCCATGGCGGAGGCGGCGTCGGGCAGGGCCCGGACTATTGGGGCAACGACTACTTCGACGACACGTACTTCCACAACGGCACGCCGACGCCGTTCAAGGGCTACTGCACCGACGTGTGGTTCGAGAATGCGATGCGGTTCATTGAGGCCAATCGGCAGCGGCCGTTCTTCGTGTACCTCACCACCAATGCGCCGCATGGGCCGTTCAACGTCGCCGAGAAGTACAGCAAGCCGTACAGGGACAAAGGGGTCGAGGAGAGGCGTGCCAACTTCTGGGGCATGATCACGAACATCGATGAGAATATGGGCCGTCTGATGCAGCGGCTGAGGGAGCTGGATCTGGAGCGGGACACGATCCTCATCTTCATGACGGACAATGGGAGTTCGGCCGGCGAGAGCGGCGGATGGCGAGGGAAGAAGGGCTCGGAGTACGACGGGGGCCACCGGGTGCCGTTCTTCATCCGCTGGCCCGGTGGCGGGATCGAGGCGGGGACCGACGCAGGCCGGCTCACCGCGCACATCGACGTGCTGCCGACGCTGATCGAGCTCTGCGGCCTGCCGAAGCCGGAGGGCGTCGCGTTCGACGGCACCAGCCTCGTGCCACTGCTCAGCGGGCGGGCCGCCGACTGGCCTGACCGCACGCTCTTTGTCCACTCCCAGCGCATCGAGCATCCGGAGATGTGGCGCAAATGCGCCGTCATGACCGACCGCTGGCGGCTGGTGAACGGCGAGATGCTCAACGACATGCAGGCGGACCCGGGCCAGACGAAAAACGTGGGGGACATGCATCCCGAGGTCGTTCAGAAACTGCGCAAGGCGTACGAAGACTGGTGGGCCGATCTGTCCCGGCGTTTCGACGAGTACTGCGAGATCGTCATCGGCTCGGACGAGGCGAATCCGTGCCGGTTGATGTCGCACGACTGGCATGGGTCGAAGCCGGCGTGGAGCCAGGGATCGGTCCGTTCGGGGGCCAAGTCAAACGGCTTCTGGGCAGTAGAAGTGGCCCACGGTGGCATGTATGAGTTTTCCCTGCGACGGTGGCCCATCGAGGTCGATGCGCCCATCACGGCGGCCATTGCCAACGGTAAGGCCATCAGCGCGGCCACGGCCAGGCTCACCATCGCGGATGTGGATATGACCCAGCCGATTCCCGAGGGCGCACATGAGGTGAGCTTCCGCGTGCAGCTCAAGGCCGGCAAGACGCGGCTGCAGACGTGGTTCACCGATGACGAGGGCGCCTCCCGTGGCGCGTATTATGTGTACGTGAAGCGCATATCGTGAAGCTGCGACGCACAGAGGGAGAGTCGAGATGAGGGAGGGAGACTCGACGAGACTCCCCGTGAATCAGCGGCGGCTTCGGTCTGCTGGGAATCTCGGCGGCGGTCCGGGCGCACGCGCGCGGCGGTGAGACGCCATCACGCTTCGGTGCGACCGGGCGCTCTCATCTCGTCCTCCCGGCCCTCGCCGGCAGTCTGCCTCCGCCAGCCTTCGGATCGTATGTCCCCTCAAGGATGCCCACAGCTCGCGTCGCGACGCGCCGGACGAGATCGTACGACTCGTCCATCGCCGCCTTGAGGTCATCCAGCGCCGGGCTGGCTGCCTCACCGATGTCCTCGAGCACGAGCGCGGCGTAGTGCCGCGCCACCTCGTTCTCCTTGTTCGTCAGCTCCTGCCGGAGGACGGGCAGCCCTTCGTCCACCATGCCCATTCGGCAGAGCGCCCGGGCAGCAGCTACGCGGACGGAGGCGGCCTTGTCCGCGATCGCCTTGGTGAGAACGTCGGCGGCCCGCTTCGCTTCAGGTCCCAGATTCCCCAGCGCCCTGGCGGCCTCGTATCGCACCGCCGGCGCCGGGTCTTTCATCGCCTCAATGAGGCCGCCGATGGCCGATGCGCCCTCTTCCCGCAGCGCGCCGACTCGCCGCAGGCGTTTGACGAGCTCGACGTTCTCACGCCTCCGGAGGATCGCGTACGCACTATCGTGCGTCCTATACATCTCGGCCAGCTCGGGCTCGGGGATGACGCCAAGATCCCGCGTTTCGTCCATCCAGGCGTCGAGCCGTGCGCGCAGCTCCTTGAGCGTGTCCTGATGCTCGGGCGAATCGGCGAGGTTCCTCAGTTCGTACGGGCCGTTCTCCAGGTCGTACAGCTCCTCGACGGGCCGCGTGGGGAGGAAGGGTCGGACCTGATCGGAATTCAGCTTGCCTTCGGCGTAGAGCTGCCGCATCGTGATCATGATCTGCTTATGGTCCTTGTAGCGGTTGTGCTGCGTGTGGGAGCGTTCGGGGAAGAAGTTCCGGATGTACTTGAACCGTTTCGTCCGCACGCACCGAATACGCTCCACGGTCTCGTCGCACCGATCGCGGGCGGAAAAGGCGTAGTCGCGCGGCTCGTAATCGGAAGCGAAGAGCTGGCGTCCCTGCAGGTGCTCGGGCACGGGCAGCCCCGCCGACTGAAGTGACGCGGCCGGGATGTCGATGTGCTCCACCAGATCGTCGCGCACCGTGCCGGGCTTGATCCCAGGCCCGTGGATGATGAGTGGGATGCGCATGCCGCCCTCGTAGACGAACTGCTTGTCGCGAATGTGGCTGATGCCGTGGTCGGTCCAGAAGAACACGATCGTGTTGTCGGCGATGCGCTCGTCCTCGAGCCGCTTCATAATCTGCCCGAGCTCGATGTCAACCTGGATAACCGAGTTCAGATACCGTGCCCAGTCCTCCCGCAGCACCGCGTGGTCCGGGTAGTATGGCGGCAGCTTCACGTCGGCCGGGTCCACCGGGTTGGGCACCTTGGCGTTGCGGTACTTGCCCCCTCTGAGCTGAATCTGCGCAAAGAACGGCTGCCCGGCCTTGCGGCCCGACCACTCCGCCGCCTCGTACACAGCACTGTCCCAGACGAAGTTGTAGTCCGTTTTTCCCGATGCCGCCCTCTCGACTGCATCCTCCGGCCAGATGCGCCCGTTGCACGTATAGTAGCCGGCGTCCTTGAAGTACTGCGGAATGAGCTTGATGTGCGCCGGCAGGTTGATCTTGATCTCATCGCGGGACGAGCGATGGTTGTGCGCTCCGATGGTGGTCTGGTACATCCCGGTGACCATCGCCGAGCGGCTGGGCGAGCACACGGGTGCGGTGATGAATGCCCGCGTGAACCTGGCCCCCTCCCGCGCCAGCCGGTCGATGTTCGGCGTCCGGATGGTGGTCTCGCCGTAGCAGCCCATGTGGGGCGACATGTCCTCGGCGCACGCCCAGACGATATTCGGCCGCTCGTCAGGTGCGCCGGCCGGGCCCGCGCGTCCCCCCCCCGGGAGCGTCATCGCTGCCGCTCCCGCTCCGATGCTCTTAAGAAAGCCGCGTCGCTCCATGCCTGTCTCCTTCACGATGCCTGATAGTGCTCCGCTCGTTCGATCAGCTCGTCCTGCTCTGCCCGGGATATGTCAACGAATCGGGCGCTGAAGCCGGCGAAGCGGACCACGAGGTCGGTATAGCGCTCCGGGTTCTCCCGCGCGTCATGAAGCGTCGCCGCATCGAGGCAGTTGATCTGCAGCTCCTGGCCTCCCTGGCCGAAGAACGACTCGATCAGCGGCAGCAGAAGCTCCGGCCTCGCCGTTGACTCGGAGAGCGTCAGGTTGAGGTTGTATCCCCCGCGGTAGTACCGGGCGGCGTCCAGCTTGAGCACGCTGTTGAGGATCCCCGTGGGCCCCGCGGTCGCGGTGCCGGTCTGCGCGCCTATGCTGTCGGCAACCGGCGTCCACGCGAATCGCCCGTCCGGCGACGCCGCGATGCGCTTCCCGTCCACGTGGTGCAGGCTCCGGACCACGTGGCACACCATGTGCGGGCAGTCGCCGAGCTCCGCGTCAACGGCGTCCAGCACCCGCTCGCGCATCGCCACGAGCTCCATCGCCCACCGATCGGCGCGCTCGTCATCATTGCCCCACTTCGGCGCGGCGAGCAGCAACTCCCGTACCGACTCATCCTCGAAGTTCGCGCGCATCGCCTCGAGCAGGTCGGTCATCGAGAGCGCCTCGTCCCCCAAGACCACCTGCTCGATGGCGGCCAGGGCATTGGCGCCGTTGGTCAGCCCCCGTTCGTACACGCCCGGGAGGTGGTACTCCATGGCGACCACCAGGTCCCGACCGCGCTGGATGCAGCCGTCCATCAGCGCCGACGTGAATGGCGTCGGCACGCACTCCGCGATTCGCTCACGGTGTCTCTTGCCGCGTCGCCGCATCTCGAACGCGCGGCGACTCATCGTAGCCTCAAGGCAGGTCAGCAGCTCCCGCATGTCGCGGATCGCGGCCGGGTCCGGATGCTCGAGCAGTGTCTGGTTGAGCAGTTCGAGGTGCTGGACGGTGCCGCCCATCGCGGTGGCCGATTCCGCCGACCGGCCCGGGATGCCCAGCTCATTGCACCCGATGACGCAATACTCCCACGCGTCCCTCTCGGCGACATCGGCATTCATGAAGCCCTGCGCGGTCGGGACGTCGTTGATCAGCAGTGGCATGCTCACGCCCGCGGCCAGCATCTCGACGGCTCGCCGCTTGACCTCCGGGTCGATCCCGTCGTGCCACCGGAGGAAGAGGTGCGGATCGCCGACGCGAACGAGATCGCAGGCGTCAAGAAAGCACAGCGTCAGCGCATTGCATTGATCGCGCCCGCGCTGATCCGCCCCGCCGACGGTGATGGGCTGCGTCTTCGAGCCGCGGCCGAGGAGGGAGTTGGCGGCGATCTTCAGCATGAATGCGCCGACGAGATTCGTGGCGTACTCCGGGTCGAAGCTATCGTCTACGAAGGGCACGAGCACTCGATCCGGGAGCCCGATGGACACCGACAGCCCGTGCCCCTCAATCGCCGTGGCCAGGTGCACGAGCGCCATCGCCTGCAGGCCCTCGAACAGGTCCCGGGCGGGCCTCCCCGGCACGTGTCGGCATGCCCCGGCAACGCGCACGTGAGCCTCGCGCACGAGCGGGTCCTGCTCCGATTGCGCCGCGATCTCCGCGGCGTCGGCATAGCGCTGCGCCCAGTCGATGACGGCTCGAAGCGCAACCGCCATGGCCTCCCGATAGGCCTGTCTCTCCGGATCGGTATCGTCACCATGCTCCTGCGTCTCGGCGATGAGCGACTCCAGCCCCTCGTGGACCACTCGGCCCATGTCAACCGCCAGGTGACCGATCCCCGCCGCTCCCCCGAAGCTTCGGTCCGCCCAGTATTCCTGCAGGTCGTCGGGGATCTGCCCGTCGAGGATGTCCCGCAGGCCCTCGTGCTCGATGGTCACCTGGCCGTCGTTGCTGAATCCGTGCTCAGGCACGAGCATCCAGGCGCGCGGTCGCGACGAGGTATTGCCCGCGAAGATCGGGTTCGACGCCACGTCCAGGTCCATGTGGCGCAACACGTGCGCGAACGCCTTGGCGCGCTTCACCGCCACCGGATCCGCCTCGTGCTCCTGATACGCCTCAGTGACCAGGCGCGCACGCTGCAGGCAGACGGTGTCCTCCGTGGACATCAGGTTGTCACGAATGTCGCGGACCAGTGCTTGCATCTCGACTCTGATATAACTCGGCGGCCGGGATGGTGTCAACACCACGAGGGACGCGGAGGCGAAGGGTTCAGCCCCGGTGGGGCCGAACGGCACCCGTGCAGTCCCACGCGTGTTGGCTGGCTGAGTGCCCTGACGGAGGTGGTCACATGCTGCGAGCGCCATTGCTGCTGATTCTCTCGACCATGGCTGTGCTGCTCCTCGCGCTTCCCTGCAGCGCTCCGGGAGCCCCGAGCGCGCAGTCTCTGGCGGAGTTCGGAGACATCACTACCCTCGAGACGGCCGCGCAGGCGTTGGCGAAGGCCATGGAGGAGTTGGTGGCAGAGGGGGGCGGGATCCTCGTGATCCCCGAGGACGCCCCGGAGGGACTCGTCATCGAGAACCTCACCCAGGCCGAGCGAAGCACGCGCGACGAGGGCCCGGTGGTGACCGTCATGGACTACCGGCGGGGATTCGTCACCTACCACGTCGCCCCCATCGGCAAGCACCAGGATGGCACGTGGGGAGGCTTCCGCGTCGAGCGCGTGCTCAACCTGGGCCAGCAGAGCCTCCCGCACTGCGGACGGCATGCCGCTCAGGCGATCGACAACTATGTCATCAGTGGCGCCTCCTCGTACATGGCGACCCTTACGCAACCGGTTCAACAGGGTAAGGATCGGCGCTGCTATGTGGACACCATCCGAGGGATCTGGGTGGGCCAGTACCTCAACGTCACGAGCAGCGTGGTGGGCTACGACGAGCCGTATGACCGGAGCATCGTGAAGAGCATCGGCTGGGATCCGGAAAGGAAGCGCAACTACTTCACCATGGACCTGGAGCACGACCACCCGGCAGGCGCTCTCGTGTACAACAAGCACATCGTCAACGGCCTCCAGATCAACGGGTACTCGAATTGCGACAATCAAACCTCGGGAGAGCTGACCGTAAACCGCTGGAACTACGGCGTCGGCGACAGCTTCGTGATCAGCGGCATGTTCAAGTACATGGGCGACGTATTCTCCGGATTCGGCGACGAGGGAGGCGTAGTGCTGAATGCCGAGACCATCGGCGAGCTCGACGCCTTTCATTCCACTGTAGAAGCCGTGGACTGGTCCAAGGATGAGATCACGTACGCGCCGGGGGTCGTCAACGCGCACACGCTGAGCAATTCCCGTCCGCTCATCAACTTGAATCGAGACAAGTGGATTGCCGAGGGGACTGTCAATATCGTTCCGCCGACAAAGGCATATCGCGGGAAGACGTACCCGGGCGTCATCGGAGGGCCCGGCAATGTGTTCAACTATCAGGGAGGATTGATCCTGGGATCGGCGGGTTGTCCCTGGGACGAGGCCATCATTGGACGCTTCTTTGCTCTCACGGAGCCGTCGGAAGTCATACTCCCGGACGACGACTCAACGGCAGGCGGCTACGCCAAACTGCCGGCCAGGCCCGTGTATCGTTGGTATCGCATTATGGACCTCGAGCGCAACGGCGACGGGACGAAGGTCATCAAGATCCTGCGAGTGCGGTGGTCGGCGGTGGCGGCGGGGGCGGCGAAACTGTTCGATGATGAGAACTATACCTGGGACGACCACGAGCGGCCGCTGAAATATGCCATCGCGCCCGGGTCCTGGGTATACGATATCAGCCAGGGCTGGGCGCACACTCATAACACGGGCGGGCACCTCGGCGAGGATCACCCGCGCAGAATCAAGGTTGTCCCCAACGGCGATCGGGGAACGCCGTTCGATTTTGAGCCCGGCGACCCGGTCGAGCAGGCCGTGGGGCCGGATCCGTATCAGCCGCGGCCGCTCCGCATCCGCCAGTTCGACCAGATGCCCAGCACCATGCCGAGCGCGTCCATAGAGGTGAAGCAGCTCGGGAGAGTGCAGGTGCCCTATTGCATCGGCGTGTACGGTATCATCACTGAGAGCGACCAATTAGACCGTAGGAAAGACAAGAAGCCGCCATACGACACGGTGATGAACATCCGCTCACTGGCAAACGTGGGCATCAACTTCGACAGCGAAGTGCTCGACGCCGCCATCGTGTTTCGCCAGCCCAATGGGCATGCTCAGCCAATACGGTGGCGAAACGACGTCGTCGGATCCAGTAGCCTCATCGTGGAGCCGGAGACCGGGGATTTCGTGCTCGCCGGAGGAAACCTGGACATCGGCGGCAAGTCCCTGGAGCGCGTCGAAGGCGTCTCGGGCACCGAAACACCGGCGGCGAACCTCCGCGGGATCGACGTTTCGCTGCGGGCAGGGGCCACGGAAGCAGAGATCAGGTTCGCAGCCTCGGAAAGGGATGCTGCGTACGCTGTGTCCATCACTCCATCGTGGATGACGAGCTACTGCGTGCCGAATAAGACACCGGACGGCTTCGCCGTGCAATTCGGAACGCCCGCTCCTGCCGGCGCCAAGATAGACTGGATCATCGTGAGGTAAGGCACCCATGAAAGCAATTCATCTGCTCGAGCACTTCCTCTCCCGCGCCGACTGGGTGGATCGCGAGACGACGGTCGATAAGATCATCGTCGGCGACCCGGAGAAAGACGTCCACTCCGCGCTTGTGACATGGATCAGCAGCTTCGCCGCACTGCGTACGGCCGCGGAGCGAGGCTTCGATGTGCTCGTAACCCACGAGCCCACCTTCTACAGTCACCGGAACGAATTGGACACGGTCGATGAGTCCGATATTGCGCTGCGGAAGAAGGGCTTCATAGAGGAAAGCGGCCTCGTCATCGTGCGCATCCATGACTGCTGGGACCGCTGGCCGGAGGTCGGCATCCCCTGGGCGTGGGCGCGCTTCCTCGAGCTGGGCGAAAGGCCCGCGGCGTTCGGGAATCGGAAGGCCCAGCACCGCTACGACATCCCACCCATCACGGTGGAGGAACTGGCCAAACGCATCGCCCGTAGGACGGGCACGATTGGGGAGGCCAGCGTGCAGGTCGTCGGCGACGGAGCCCGCGAGGTATCCCGGGTGGGCGTCGGCACCGGCTGCATCTGCGGCATCGCAGAATACATCGAAATGGGCTGCGAGGTCTCTGTCGTATGCGACGACGGCGCCTCCTACTGGAGCCGCATCCAGCCGGCCGAGGACATGGACCACCCCGTCATCCGGGTCAACCACGGCACGTCTGAGGAGCCGGGAATGGTCACCCTGACACGGTACATCAACGACAACCTCCCCGGCGTCACGGCCGAGCATCTGCCGCACGGCTGCTGCTTCCGACTGGTGGGCGCGTAGGCGGTGAGCGGCAGGACAGACGAAAGATGGCACTTGACAAGAGGCTCCAGCTCGGCTCGGCCACTTGCCGAGGCGACGCCCGTCCGGTAGAATAACGCCCGGTTCGGAGACTGAGGCAGTGCCCATCCACGATCCCTTGGAGGGTGGTTAATGAGCAAGGTCGGCCTGCGCCTTCTCGGCCTCGTCGTGGCGGCAGCCTTCATTGCTGCCCTCGTGCTCCTCGCCAGGAGACCGCCAAGCCAAATGCGCTTCGCCCTGGTGCCCAAGTCCGTTGGACATCCCTATTGGGAAGGCGTCCGCGAGGGGATGGAAGCCGCGGCCGCCCGGCACAATGTACAGGCCATCTTTCATGGACCGCCCGAGGCCAGCGTCGAGGAGCAGCTAAAGATCATTGAGGACTTCATCACGCAGGGCTACCACGGGATCGGCATCTCACCCAACGACCCGAATGCGGTCAAAGAGGTCATCAAACAGGCGATGGACCGGGGCATCGCGGTGGTGACCTTCGATTCCGACTCGCCCGAGAGCGATCGGCTTCTTTACATCGGCACCGACAACCGGGCCGCGGGCCGTATCGGCGGGCGGGAGATGATCAGCCTCCTCGGCGCTACCAGCAAAGAGGAGGCGAGCGAGGAGCTGCTGGTGCAGATCATCGGCGGCCAGCCGGGCGCTTGGAACCTCAACGAGCGGATGGCGGGATTCAGGGAGGCGGTTGAGGGCACGAACATCAAGCTCTGCGACGATCTCTACAACGAAGAGAATCCTGACACAGCCCTTCAGGTAGCGGAGAACGCCATCAACGCATACCCGAATCTGCGCGGCTTCTTCTGCTCCAACGCCTTCGGTGGCCCCGGCGCGGCGCTTGCGATAACGGGTGCGATCCAGCGGGGGAAGATCGAGCAGGGACAGATACGGGTCGTGGCCTTCGACACCACTGACGACATCCTCAACTACATCGACGAGGGCATCATCGACTGCACGCTCGCGCAGCAGACCCACAAGATGGGCGCCATCTCGATCGATAAGCTCGTGGAGTCCGCAACCCAGTTCGAAGAGGCGGCCGAGTTCGTTCGGCCGCCCGAGGGCGAGGACGTCATCGACACCGGTGTCTCGGTTGTGTGGCCCGATGACGTGGCGGACTATCGCACCCAGCCGACCGAGACGAGAGAAGCATCCCAAGGGACATAGCTGGCAGGTACTCCAGTGCAGCCTCTGCTCCAGATGCGGGGCATCTCGAAGGCATTCCCCGGCGTCCAGGCGCTCGACGACGTGTCGCTCGAGGTCGGCCGCGGCGAGGTGGTCGCGCTCGTAGGAGAAAACGGCGCCGGCAAATCCACTCTCATTAAGATCCTCTCGGGTTGCTACCGGGCCGACGCGGGAACGACGGTCCTCGACGGACAGCAACTCGGCCATTACTCTCCCCGGCAGGCTCAGGATCTCGGCATCTCGGTCATCTACCAGGAGTTCAACCTGGCGCCGACGCTTTCGGTGGCCGAGAACGTGTTCGTGGGACGGGAGCCCCGCACCCGGCTTGGCCTGGTGGACTTTCGCCAGATGCACGCCGACGCCCAGGTCATCCTCGATTCGCTGCATTTGCCGCTCGATTCGCGCCGCATCGTCGGCTCGCTCAGCGTGGCCGAGCAGCAGATGGTGGAGATCGCCAAGGCCATCTCGTTCCAGGCCAAGATCATCGTGATGGACGAGCCGACGGCGGTGCTCACCGAGCACGAGACCGCCACTCTGTTCCAGTTGGTCCGGCGGCTCTGCGACCAAGACGTCTCGGTCATCTACATTTCGCATCGCCTCGAGGAAATGTTTGAGGTCGCGGATCGCGTCGTCGTCCTGCGGGATGGTCGCCGGGTGGGCAGCATGCCGATCGCCGAGGCCACGGTGGCGAAGGTGGTGCACCTGATGGTGGGCCGCGAGCTCACGGAGATGTTCCACAAGGAGCGCATCGAGTGGGGCGAGCCGGTGCTGGAGGTCCGGAGCCTCTCGCGAGCCGCCGGGAAGGTGCGGGACGTTAGCCTGACGGTTCACGCCGGAGAGATCGTCGGCATGGCGGGCCTCGTGGGCGCGGGCCGCACGGACATCGCCCAGGCTATCTTCGGCGTCGATCGGTACGATAGGGGCGACATCCAAGTTTGCGGCCGTCCGGCGCGCATCCGCTCCCCGCTCGACGCCATCCGCGCCGGCATGGGATTCGTGACCGAGGATCGCCAGGCGCAGGGGCTGTTCCTCGTCCTCGCCGTGCGCGAGAACATGTCGTCGGCAAGCCTCGGGCGACTCTCGACGGCCGACTTCGTCCAGTTCGCCTCGGAGCGGCAGCTCGTCGCCTCGCTCATCGACCAACTCCGTATTCGCACGCCAAGCCAGGAACAGGAGGTCCAGTACCTGAGCGGGGGCAACCAGCAGAAGGTGATTCTCGCCCGCTGGCTCGCCCTGCGGCCCAAGGTGCTGCTCCTCGACGAGCCTACCCGCGGCATCGACGTCGGCGCAAAAGCCGAGATCTACGCCCTGATGGGCGAGCTCGCCCGCCAGGGCGTGGGCATCCTGATGATATCGTCGGAGCTCCCGGAGATCCTGGGCATGAGCGATCGCGTCCTCGTCGTCCGCCGGGGCAGTATCGTCGCCGAGTTCGATCGCGACGAGGCCACGCAGGAGGCCATCATGCACCGAGCGACCGGAGGACAGTGAGTTGGCCGAGCCGGAGACGAGCACACGGCTGTCGGGCCTCAGCATCCAAGTGGTCGCCGTCTGGCTGCTGAGCTGCGTGCTCCTTCCCATCGTGCTGCTGAAGTTCACGCCGGCGCCCACCGGCGGGCTCAAGATCGTCACCGGCGTCTTCACGCTGGCTTGCATCGCTGCTGGCATCAGCTACGCCGTCGGCGTCCGGGTCGCATGGCATCTGCTTCAGGCGTGCATGTTGCTGGGCGTGTTCCTGGGCGGCTACTACAGCAACCACGTGGTGTTCGTCGGCGAGTCGGTATTGCTGATCTACCTCTACTTCTCGCTCTACACGCCTGAGGTGCGCCGGGAGTTCCACGTGCACACTGCCCCGCGCGAGGTGGGCGTGCTGCTGGTGCTGCTAGGGATATGCGCCGCGCTGGCCCTCCTGCGGCCGCGATTCCTCGAGGGCGGGAACCTGCTCGACCTGGGGCGCCAGTTCTCCATGGTCGGGGTGATGGCCGTCGGGATGACGATGGTAATCATCCTCGGCGGCATCGACCTCAGTGTTGGCTCCGTCGTCGCCCTCTCCGGCTGTCTGGCGACCATGGCCTACCGCGGTGGCGCGGCTCTCTGGTTGGCCGTGCTGGTGGCCCTGGGCGTCGGCGGCGCAAACGGGGCCTTCAATGGCATTCTGATAAGTCGCTTCCGTATGGCCCCGTTCATCATCACCCTCGGCACCATGAGCATGGCCCGCAGCCTCACGAATGTGATCACGGACGGAAAGCCGGTTGTGCTCGAGCCGCAGCTCGAGCAGGCGCTGAAGACCATCGCGTGGGCGGACACGTGGGGCGTGCCCAACCCGGTGTGGCTGATGGCCATCGTGGTGCTGATGGGCCACGTCTTCCTCACGCGCACGCGCACGGGCCGCTACATCTATTACATCGGCGCCAACGAGGAGGCGGCGCGGCTTTCGGGCCTGAACGTCATAGCCGTCAAGTGGCTGGTCTACACGATATGCGGCGTCCTGGCGGGGCTCGCGGGGATCATCCAGGCTGCGCGGGTGGCCTCCGGGCAGCCGGCGGCCGGCTGGGGCGACGAGCTCCGGGTGATTGCGGCCGTCATCATCGGCGGGGCCTCGTTCACGGGCGGGGAGGGCACCGTACTCGGTGCGCTGTTCGGAGCCGCCATCATGGGCGTGCTTCGGCAGGGGCTGGTGCTGCTCGGGGTAGAGACTTTCTGGCAGAAATTCGTCGAGGGCGCGGTCATCATCGGCGCCGTGGCGCTCGACATGCTCCGGCGATACCGGGCGAGGCAGTGAAAGGCAGTGGTTAGTACTACTACGACGCTTCATCATGGTTTGTCGCGACGCTTGGCGTGGTGGCGATAGTGAGACACTTTGGCCTTGTGGTTCGTGCGCTGGATGTGGCGCACGAGCGCCATAGCCTCCGATGCAGTCAGGTCACCGCGGGCGAAGGCGGCTGCCAGCAGGATACAGACTTGCCGGAGC
>JAUWAU010000040.1 GCA_030601885.1 Armatimonadota bacterium | reverse complement strand
TACCCCTCAGCGCCACGGGCGTCCCAGTCTCCCGGGAGCGGGCTTCGCCAGTGCCTAGCAGGCTCGCCGCAACACCTAGGCCGAATCGAGTTCGTCGCCTACGGACTGGTCGGTCACCTCCTGTTGCTTCCCACCCCGCCTTGCGGCGACGCAGTTACAGTCGGTTACAAGGCCGGAGAGCGTATGCCTTGGGGAGGACTTCCACCTCCCTGACCTCGTACGCTTGCAGGCGCACTAAGCGAGCACCCGTGGCTCGCCACTGCCACAGCAGCCAGGCGAGGTACAAGCCCTCACCTACAACGCCACCGCGGCCAACCTCACTGCCAGGGACCTATTTCCGGACGCTGCCCAGTTTCGGGGACAGACACCCATGAGAGGGGTCTCGTTGTCGGTGGCGCAGCCGGCGCGATCTCACGGTGTCTGTTGACGCCAGGGGCTGCCGGTTGTCCGTCCCCGAAACTCCAGCGGCCCCGTCAATGCTTCAGAACGCCGGCAGGCAGGCACGAGTCAGTCGCTGTCAAGCTCCTCAAGCAGCCCCTCAGGCACCCGCGCGGCGAACACGTGCGGGATGCCGGTCCGGTCCGAGTTGAAGATGACCCAGCGGCAATCGGGGCTGAAGTACGGGTGAGGGTGCGTGTACTGCGGCGTTGACAGCGACGCACCTGAGCGGCACAGCACCCGGTTCTTCCCTGTCTTGATGGAGCCGACCACGATCGGCACACCGTCGCCGCGCGTGTCGCTCACGAAGAAGCGCCCGTCCCGCGAGGCGTTCGGGTGGCAGTACACATGGCCGCGGGCCACGATGCGTGCCTCCTCATCGCCCGGCCGCAGCGCCATCAGATTGCCCTTCTCAATAGCCTCCTGCGGATCCGGCGCGCTGACGGTGAGCAGTATCTCCCCCGTTGTGCCGATCCAGCACTGATGTCCCTGGATGCGCCACGTATGGGGCTTCCCGACGGGGAGCTCGCGGTAGTCGCCGCCGTCCTTGTTAATGAGGTACAGCGTGGCGCCCTGATCCCCGGTCAAGCGCAGGCATCGCCCCTCCTCGTCGAACTCGCAGCCCCGGTTGTGTTGGATGAGGTAGTCCTCCCCACGGCCGGGCTCTATCTGTGGGTGTGCATTGCAGATGTCGCGGCCCTCGTGGATCACCTCCCGCGTGCCCTCCTCCAGGTTATATCGAACGATGCCGTAGTGATGCACGGCGAAGGTGTGCGAGCTGATGTAAGTCCGGCTGTCCGGCGCGACCGAGCCGAGCGAGCGCGGCCTCGGTGGGCCATCGAAGGCGACGCGCGCTTGCTCCAGCGTGGCGATCTCGGTGCGCAAGATCTCGAACCGATCCCCATCGAGGTCCCGGGCGCAGTAGAAGTACCGCTGATCCGGCGACACGGCCATGCCGGAGATCCCGGGTGCCCCGTCGCACACCGGAGTGAGCCATAGCCGCTCCAGATCGGCGCGCCAGACCTCAGAGGGGCCGTGCGATGCGGCCCTCCTCGTATAGATGACCCATCGCGACGAGGGATCCATGTACGGCACCTCGCCGTAAATGTTGCTGTGGATGGCCGGCGCGCTGGTGAGCTGCACGATGCGTGCACCGGAGTGCGGGTCTGTCTCGCGCACGATGGCCTCTTTCGCAGTGATGCTGCCGGGTTCGAGCATGGTGGCGCCCCCTCAGGAGTGATCGGTCCGGATTTCGCGTACAAGCCACTGCTGGCGCCGGTTCGATCCCTGGACACGCTCCACCTGCACTTGACGAATGAGCATCGAGAGCGCCGAGGGAAGGATGGCGGCCAGGCGTCACGCAGCAGCGTATGACCCTTTCCGATCAGAGCCGCTACCAGGAGGGCTGACGCGCAGCGGAACGTAATCTATATTACATTATCGGGCCGCGGCAGGCCAGCGCGGGGGTCGAGAAAAGTTTCCCTTGTATTCAGACTGGAATAGTGATATAATTCACGAGCGAACTGAGGCTGTTCTTGTGCCAAACAGGGGCTTGTTGCCACAAGCCCCTTTTTCAGGGGGCTCAATCTGCCGATGACTGGCTCCAAGTACGCCCGCCTTGCAGTGTCCGCGTGTATCGTTGCCATCTCCCTTCTCGCAGCCGTCGCCCTACAGCCACTAGCTCGCGCTGCCGATGGCGTCGAGCCGGCGTCGAAAGCGCTGAAGGCGAGTGGCTTCGCCGGAAGTGAGGTGTGCGGCGCGTGCCACACGGGGAGCTACCGACACGAGCGGAGCATTCTTCACGGCAAGCGTCTCCTTGGCCTGGAGCGGCGAAAGCGGGGCCGGAACTGCGAGGGGTGCCACGGGCCCGCGAAGGCACATGCCGATGACCCCGTTAACGGGCCGAAAATGGCAAAACTGGGCGAGCTGAAGCCCGCGCAGTTCAGCGCGATGTGCATGCAGTGCCATCAGAAGAAGTTCCGCCAGCACGAATGGGCCCGAAGCGAGCACAGCACTGCCCGCGTTCACTGCTACGAGTGTCACGACCTGGCGAAAGGCACAACCGCCGCACGCCTCAAGAAGCCCGAGCCGGAGCTGTGCATCGACTGCCACCGGGAGAAGACGGCTGAATTCGCGCTCAACAGCCATCACCCGGTGGTGCGCGAGGGCCGGATGCAGTGCACCGATTGCCACGATGTGCACCGGCGCCAGGCGCTTCCCGTGGGCGACTCCGAGAAGATTCGGCGGCAGTGCAGCCAATGCCACAAGCAGCAGCGTGGCCCATATATCTTCGAGCACGGCGCCATATCCGGAGGCCTGAGCGACGGGTGCCTTGATTGCCACCAGCCCCACAGCTCGCCAAACCGAGACCTTTTGAAGCTCACCGCACGTGGGCTGTGTCTTTCCTGTCACCCGGATCAGATAACCCATCGCCCCGGCAGGGACTGCATATCGTGCCACGCGGGCTTTCACGGGTCGAACAGCGATCCGAATCTGCTCGGCCCGTAGCACCGCGGAGCACTTCCGCTTTCGACGCACGCGCCGTGCACGCGTGGCGTCCCACGGCATCGAAGAGGTGGCCTAAAACATGAGCCGTCATGTCAGAGCCCGTAGCCTAGTCACTATTATGGCCATTGCGGCGGTGGCTTGGTTGGCGTGCTGTTCCTGGCCGGCGATGGCCCAGATTCGCTATCACGTGCCGGAGGATGAGGTGCCGGATGAGCCGGCGCCGGAACAGGCCAGTTGGGGGAGCATAGGAATCGGAGGCCTGGGGCAGGACGTCGAGGGTAACCGCCGTCGATTCGAGCAGTACTACACGCCTCCTCTAGGTGCGTACCCTTCCACGGTGCGCATCGAGGGGGTCAGTCGGGGGGGCGCAATGATGTCGCAGTTGGACCTCCGCGACATCAGCGAGCCGGGCCGCTCGGCCGCGGTTGCCGTGCAGAACACGAATTCCTTGGTCGAATTTGACGCCGATCACCGCCACGACGAGTTCTTCGAGAACTTCGGGGCGAGCGCGCGGAGCATGAAGCGTGACGACTTCGCCGCCGAGCTCAAGGTCCCGGTGCACCGCGAAGTTGACGTGGACGTGACCACCGGCTACGTGGCACTTGACGGGCCCAGCAACCTCGGCCCAGTGGACTGGCGCGCCTTCGACGTCGGCGCGCGAGGGTACTGGCGCGGCAGCACGGTGGCGATAGACGGCCGATACAACGCGGAGAGCTTCCGGCAGCTCGTCGGGAACGAGGTCAGTGGCACGGACCGCGTGGTAAGCCTCGCGGTGGCCCCGGCGGGCGATCATCGGCACATGTTGGAGGCACGAGCCTGGCTGCAAAACGCACAACTGGACGGCTTTGCGCCGGACCTCGAGCGACAGGCCGCGGCGATAACGCTCAGCTCCCAGCTCTCCCCCGATCTGACGTTCTACGGCAAACTGCTTACGGAAGAGACGGACGAGACGATCACGGCGAACAGCTACGCTGTGAGCCGCGATGTCGGGCAAGGCAGCCTGCTGTACACCGGCCTGAACAAGACGCGGCTCGAAGCGGGCGTGCAGTTCAGCGAGACCGAGTACCTCGAGCGCTTCCAGACGGCCGTGGACAAGCCTGAGATAACGACATTCTGGGCCAAGGCACGCTACCGGCCCTGCAGAGATGTCAGACTCTCGGGCTCCTTCCTGAGCCGCGACATCGACGAGACGCCCCGGCGGACCCTCAACAATGCGAGTCAGGGGCCGATCGTGACGTGGGACGAGTACGAGCGAGCGAGCGTGAAGGGGACGTATAACATAACCGATCGCTGCGGCTTGACGGGAGCGTGGCGCGGCGAGCAGTGGCGCCTCACTCCCGAGGGTGTGCAGACGTCTCTGGACACGGTGAGCGTGTCCGCCTGGACGATGCCCTGCGACCGATTGACCGTGACCGGCAGCTACCTGAATCTGGACTGGGACATCGACGGCGTGGACGGAGCCGGGCTGGGGGCAGCGGATTACGTCAGCAAGCTGAATGCCTATTCGGTGGGCGCTACCTGGCAGATAAACGATGATAGCTCTGTCGATGGCACGTTTACCCACGCCTTCAGCTTCGGAGGCGTTGGCACTCGCGACAACACCGTATCAGTTGGGTGGCGGCGGCGGCTCTGCGAGACCACCGACATCGGTCTGACGTTCAGCTTCCAGGACTTCAACGAGGCCATAGTCGGCAACGTCAATGACTTCGAGGCCACACTCATAGGCGGGAGTATCGTTCATAGCTTCTGACCTCGGCCCGAGGGGGAGGCCCGCCGGCGCGGCACCGGCGAGCAGTCGGCGGGCGCACCCAATACAATTCCCTGCGGGGAGGCAACCGGAGGTAATATCCGTGCGAGAGAAGAGAGCAGTTGCCGGACTCATCATTGCAGTGATCCTGCTCGCGCTCATCCTCGGGGGCTGTGGCGGCTCGCGGCACCTGACGGCGCCGACGGCCGCGGCGAGGTTCGTCGGGCGGGCAACGTGCGCCGGCTGCCACAGTGGCATTGATGCCGACTTTTCGTTGCAGGCACATGGCCTGGACTTCCTCACCGTACACGGTGATCAGATTTATGGCCGTGGCGGTGGGTGCGCTCCGTGTCATACCGTCGGCTATGACGAACCGTCAGGATTTGACCCCGGTGGCTCCACACCGCACCTGGAGAGCATTGGCTGCGAGGAGTGCCATGGCGCCGGCGGCGACCACGCCAGTAACCCGTCATCCTCGAACATCAATCGCGTACCGATTGCGGAGGAGACCTGCTGGGATTGCCACGTCTCGAGCTACAAGCAAGTGCGCGGGCCCGTGCCGACGATCACCGACGCATCGCTGTACGAGAAGGCCCCCGGCAGCATCACGATCCACCATCCCCAGACCATCTTCCTGCTCGGCGAGTACGGTTATGAGCACCTGAGTGATCCGGGCCCGCACGCTCTGGTGAACAACACGTGCGTAAGCTGCCACCTCAATCCGGTGGAGAGCGCCACCACGCTTGGGCTCCGCAACGCGGGCCACGCGAATCACGGCGATGGGGCTCTGCATCCGGACCTGACCACGTGCGCACGATGCCACGACAGCGAGCAGCAGGCCAAATCGCTCTTCGAGGGCTTCGAGGAGGAGATGGAGGAGCAGCTCATTGAGCTCGGCGGCGAGGACCCGAGCAATCCCGGCGCGCCGGATGCGGACTGCGGCGGCGGACTTCTCAACAGCTACGCTACCACGCACAATATAGATCTGGACAACAACTCGGATCCTGACAATCAGTACGTCAAGAACTACAAGGGCGCGCGTCACAACTACGAGTACCTGCTGCACGACGGCAGCTACGGCACGCACAATCCGCCGTTCGCCGAGGCGTTGCTCGAAGAGGCACGGGAGCTGCTCAGCGACTAACGAGCGGCTGGCCCCAACAACCCGCCCATGCGCAAGAGAGCCTGTCCTCAGGGACAGGCTCTTGCTTTACCAATGCCGCATTACTCGCGCGGCCCCGTGCGCGGACGACTCCGACGCCTGTCTCAGCATCAGACGGAGTAATCCGCGTTCCGCTTTCAAGTGTTTATATCCAGACAGCCAGCGTCAGACGCGAGCACAGTGCCATACCGCCGGCGACGCGCTTCCGGCCGATCCGATGTCGTTCGCTGCACCTGTGCTTGACCTCACCGTATTCCCGTGATATCATTTCTCGCGTTGCCATCCCCGACGCACTTGCCGAGTGACGGGCTTCCTGCGGAGGCCGGCGAGCGTGGCTGAGACCGGACTTCCCATACGGAATGGCGAGCGAGCAGGGCCTCGCCGGCGCACGGGAGGTGATGCATTAGGGCCCTATGCACCTGAGGCGGTGAAGGGGCGACGCCAGGTCGGCACTGCGGTGCCGACGCTGAGCGATCCTGTTGGCTCACTCGAAGGTGGCGAACGAGATGAGAAGCATACGCCGATGGACGTACGCGCTGGCTGGCTGTGCGGCGATTCTGGTGGCTGTGACAGAGTACGGACACGCTACGCCCGCCATGGGGCGACGCATGGGAGCCAACTGCGCGACGTGCCATTTCCGTCCTGCAGAGCTGAACGTTGCGGGCAAGGATTTCCTCCGCCGGGGATTTAGGTTCGAAGAAGTGCCGACGCCTGACATCGCGCCCGGCGCCGAGCGCGGGGAGGGTGAAGACCAGCGACCCCTGACGCTTACCGAGATTGTCAGCATACTGGGCGAACACGGCTTCGAGGCAGATCTCGATGGCGGATCCGCTTTCGAGGGCGGCGTGTTCGAGCTCGTGGGAGCTGCGGCTGTATCGCCCGAGTTCTCCCTTTTCACCGAGGTAGAGTTCAAGGTAGAAGATGAGGAGGTCGAGGTAGAGGAGTTTTGGGGGCAGTGGACCAGCGCTACAGAGGGCAACTACTGGACGGCAAGGATCGGTCAGTTCCAGCCGCTTCTTCTTCTCACGAATCAAAGTGGCGGGCCACGCATTTCCCTTAGCCGCCCCGAGGTGTATTCGGGACGGGCTGCCAACGGGAATAGGTTCCGGCCTCGCAACCGCCTGCGCGGCCTGGAAATCGGGCGCATGTGCGGTGACCTCTACACGTACTTTGGCATCGGCAACGGCGAAGGCCAAAACGAAGAGGACAACCACATGGACATCTACGCCACCACAGAGCTCAACCTGGACGAAAACGGCAGTTCTGTGGGCTTCTGGGCCTACTTCGGCGAGACGCCCGTTGATGGCGAGGATGGCACCTTCACCGACGATTTCCACCGCGTTGGGGTCGTGGGCAATTGCGCCTCGGAGCGGACGAAATTCACCGGTGCGCTCCTCTGGGGCGAAAACGACTCCGATCCCTATTGGAATGGAGGCAAGCTGGACAACCACGGGTTCTTCCTGATGGGACAGCACCTTTGCTCCAGCGATACGGCTGTATACGCCCGTTGGGATGACTTCACCCGTGACCTGCCGGGGGTCAGCCCGTCAGCCCGTAACTCCAGCAGCAGGGAACTGGACACCGACGGCATCACCCTCGGCATCCAATGGTGGCCGTCCACATACATCCGCATCGTGGGCGAGCTGCAGTTCCTGGAAACGAACGGCGAGGACGACGACACTCTGGCGATCGCCTTCCAGTGGGCGTATTGAGCGGGTGTCCACATCCGTGTCGGAGACTGCTGCTATGCTCTTCGGGAGCGCCTGCACCAGATGGGCGGAGCCCCCAGGCCGGGAGCAAGACGAAGGAGGAGTGCCAACCGGAGTCTTCGTCATTGGATAGTGCGATCTGAATTGAATAGGCCCGATTTCTTGCCGGCCGTGCCCTCTGATGTCGGATAGCGGCGGATCGCTGGCGTTGGGCGTGGCCCGGCACGCTCGGCGCCAAGATTAGTGTCGTGTGCTACGCCCAAATTGGTGAGTTTGTCGCCTGTCATACTAAGATTCGTTTGACCAGGCCACCTTCGTTTGATATCATCTCCGGTGTTGTTACCCTTGGCACCCTCGGCGAGCGTTGGGCGGCTTCTTGCACGGCGGAACCACGCCGAGTTTTGACGTTACGCTTCGTGAAATCGAGCACGATCTCGGCAACAGAAAGGGCGAGAGGCGCGTGTCGGCGGCGCGAGAGATGACGCGACGAGAGCTTCTGGACTATTTCGTTGGCGGCGGGTTCGCGGCGACCGTAGCCGCGGGCGTTCTGGGCACATTGTCTTATCTGCGGCCCGGCCACGGAGCAAAGCCGACCGGTGGAGGGCCCGTGGAGGTCGGCGATGCAAATGAGATACCCGTGGGCAGCGCCAAAGCAGTCAAGTTCAGGGAGAAATCCGCCCTGGTGATCCACACCAAGAGGGGCTTCGTAGGCCTGTCGGCTATTTGCACACACGCGGAGTGCGTGGTGTACTGGGACGAGGAAGAACAGCTCATCAAATGCCCGTGTCACGCGGGCGTTTTTGACACCAATGGCAACCGCGTGAGCGGCCCTCCTCCGCGGCCCCTGCCGGCATACCGTGTCGAGGTGGTCGCTGGGAAGATCATGCTGGGGGGCGCCTGAGATGAGGGAACGACAGCCGCTCGGACGGCGCGTAATCGATTGGCTGAAGGAGCGCACCGACGGGGAACGCTATCTTCGGATGTTCAGTGCCGCATTTCTTTACACCGCGCTGGATGATCGTTTGGCTTTCCGCGAGGCGCTGCAGAAGGCGCTGAAGAAGCCGGTGCCGCTGCACGCGCTGCGGTCCACGATGTGCTTCGGCGGAACGGCGTTATTGCTGTTTGTGAACCAGGTTATCACAGGAGTGCTTCTTACCGTCTACTACGAGCCATCGCCAGAGCGGGCCTACGAGACGGTGCAGTACATCACGAACGAGATCCCTCTGGGCTGGCTCGTGCGTCAGATGCATGCCTGGGGCGCCCATCTGATGATCATCTTCGTGATGCTGCATATGATCAAGGTCTATATCAATAAAGCGTATCGAGCGCCCCGGGAGCTTACGTGGGTGGTTGGCGTGCTGCTGCTGTTCATCACCGTCATCTTCGGTTTTACCGGCTACTTGCTCCCTTGGGACCAGTTGTCCTATTGGGCGACCAAGGTTGGCACCGGCCTCGCCGCCCACGTCCCGGTGGTGGGGCACTACATTCTCGTGCTGCTGCGCGGGGGCGATGAGGTGACGGGGATAACGCTGTCGCGCTTCTTCACGCTTCACTGCATTGTGCTTCCGTGGGTCGCAGTGGCGCTCATGGGAGCGCATTTTGTTATCGTACGTCGGCTCGGGATATCCGAGCCGCTGTAGGGGGCCCGCGGCGCATGAGCGAAGACACCGAAGGGCACGAGGCAGGCGCAGAGCCCGGACATCCCTTTTTCCCGCACCACGTCATCGACCAGTTGGTGATCCTCTACCTACTCATTGGCGTGGTCGTCGCGTTGGCGGTGCTGCTGCCCTTCGGGCTACACGAGAAGGCCGATCCGTTGCGGACACCGATCGGCATAAAGCCCGAGTGGTACTTCCTGACCACATATCAGCTAGTGAAGTATCTGGTCCCGGAGGCTATCGCGTTCGTGGTCATGGGCCTCGCTGCGGCAGCGCTCGTATTGTGGCCATTCATTGACGCAGCGATCGAGCGGCGGGCGCCCGGGAGGCGCCTACACATCAAGATCGGCGCCGTCGCGCTTGCCATTACCATAGGGCTGGCACTTCTGGGCTATGTGTCCGAGCGCCATGTCACGGTCCTCGGGCAAAAGTATCACATCAACCTAAAGGGTTGGCCGGAAAGGGAACGCACCGCGGGCGATGTGGAGAATCAGGATGGCTCCCCCTAGATCTGCTCACGCACTGGTTGCCTTCATGAGCTTTCTGTTGCTCATCCTGTCGCCGTCGCCGGGCGCGCCGGTGAGCGATCAGTCCTCATGCGTCCAGTGTCACTCCAAGATTGCCCATGAATATGCCGACAGCGCACACGCGGATATGGGCATGACGTGCGTTAGCTGCCACGGGGGCGATCCCATGAACATGGAGGCGACTGCGATGAGCCATGGGGCAGGCTTCCGCGGCGCGCCATCCCGTGAGCGCATACCGCCATTCTGCGGGGATTGCCACGCCAATCGCCCCCTGATGAAGCAGTACGGCCTCCCAACGCACCAACTCGAGGACTACAAGTCCAGCGAGCACGGGCGGGCGTGGGCCCGAGGCGACACGCATGCTGCCGTGTGTACTGATTGCCACGGCAGCCACGCCATCCTGCCGGCCGACGACACGCGCAGCAGCGTGTACGAGACGAATGTTCCGGCGACCTGTGGCCGGTGCCACGGCGATGAGGAGCTGACGGCCAGATACGGGCTGCCCGCCGACGTCTTCGAGAAGTACCGTGAAAGCGTCCATGGGGTAGCTCTGCTGGTGGGCGAGAACAAGGCGGCGCCAAGCTGTGCGTCCTGTCACGGCAGCCACGGGGCGCTCCCGCCCGCTGCCGTGGAAATCGGCAACGTCTGTGGTCAATGTCATCGGAGCATCGTAGAGCGGCTCAGAGAGAGCGCACACGCCGCAGCGGTCCGTGACGGTGCGCTCACCGAATGCATCAGTTGTCACGGTCACCATGTGATACGACCGGCCGATCCCTCTATGCTGCAAGAGCTCTGTGCCAAGTGCCACCCGCCCGGCTCACGTGCCGCCCAGGAGAGTGGGCGCATGTACGAACTCATCAGCGGGGCACAACGCGACTTCGATGAAGCCGAGGCGGCCGTACATCGCCTGCGAGAGGCCGGCTACACTGTCGCGGAGCTGCAAAGCCATCTGGAGGAGGCCCACACCAAACTCGTGCAAACGGCGGACATTCAGCACCTGCTGGTAGCTGAGAGGGTGGAGCGCTACACCATCGCTGTGACCGAAGCGGCTGGCGAAGTGGAGATCCAGGTGGCCCGGATGCACGCTGAACTGCGAACCCGAAAAGTACTCCTGGGCGTGTTCTGGCTCGTGCTCGTGGTCATGGTGGGCATGCTATTGACCAAGCGGGCGCGCGCAAGCAGCGAACTAACACCGTCGCCGACCGACGGTGGTGGTCGGTGAGCCGCCGATGAGGTCGGACAAGCGTGTTCATCTGCGGGTCCAGGAGGCTGCGCGCCGGCTCTGGGATCGCCTGACCGGGTGGGTGACCGCCCGCATCAGACGCCTGCTCGCGGGCGCCGTGATCGGCGTGGTCGTCCTCGCGCTCGGGAGCGTCGCGACCGTTCAGTTCACGTCCCGCTCCCGCTTCTGCGTCACCTGCCACTATATGCGCCCCTACTACAGCTCCTGGCAGGCATCCTCACACAACTTCGTGCCGTGCATCGATTGCCATTACCCACCAGGCCTGCAGTCGGAGCTGCAGCGGAAGTTCCAGGCAAGCGTGCAGCTCGTCAAATACGTCACCAAGCAGTACGGCACGCGCCCCTGGACCGAAATCGATGACGCGAGCTGCCTGCGGAGCGGCTGCCACGCAAAGCGCCTCTTGGCCGGCAAGGTGGACTTCCACGGGATCGCCTTCGATCACGGGCCGCACCTGACGCAATTCCGTCGCGTCACTCGGCTGCGTTGCACGTCATGCCACTCACAGATCGTGCAAGGCACCCACATGACGGTGACACCCGCTACCTGCTTTCTGTGCCACTTCAAGCGCATCCCGGCCGAGCAGGGCATGGCGGAGTGCACTCTGTGCCATAAGCCACCTCTTCCGGCCACCAGCCCCGCTGCGAAGGCCGCGCATGAGCTCATCGACGAGCGCAGCGTGCGCTGTGTGGAGTGCCACGCGGGCGTTGTTCAAGGGAAGGGCCGGGTGCCCCAATCACGGTGCCTCGTGTGCCATGCGGAGGAAGAACGGCTGAAGCAGTATGGCAACATCGAAGCCATGCATGCCAACCACGTCACCGAGCACAAGGTAGAATGCACTCGGTGCCATCAGGAGATCCTCCACAAACGGCCCGCCGCAGACCTGCATGGCGGATTGGATTGCCAGTCGTGCCATCCCGACCATCACGCCGGTGTGCGCCGGCTCTACGCGGGAACGGGCGAGCCCGGCGCCGAGCCCACGCCCGACCCCATGTTCAACGCCGGCGTCACTTGTGTGTCATGCCACCGCACTCATGGGCAAACGCCCGGTGGCCCCGTGCTCCGGGGCGGGGCGGCCGGCTGCATGAACTGTCACGGGGAGAAGTATGGGCGCACACTGGCCCAGTGGCAGATGGAGATACGGGGGCGGCTGGCGCAACTCGAACCGACGTTGGCCCACGCGCGCAAGATCGCCGCAAATGCCCGCGTGTCCCGTGAGGACAAGTCCCGTGCGCTCGCCCTGTGCGACTCGGCCGAGGAGCGCCTGCTCCTGGTGAAGCATGGCAACGGCGTCCACAATCCCGAGTACGCTCGGCAGACGTTGACCGCGGCAGCCGATGATATCGCCGAGGCCCTGAGCCTGCTTGGCTCGACCGCCCGGGTCCCGCGGGCCCCGGCATGGCCGGAGCCATCTCCCTGCATGGACTGTCACGCCGGGCCGCCGGTGGGGCCGCTGCGCGTCTACGGCGTGACCTTCGAACACGAGCCACACACCCGTGCGACCAAAGGTGACTGCCGGCGATGCCACCCGGCGAACGGCCCTGACGCACCGGACCACGGGAAGATGAAGCTGAGCGCCGGCGAATGCCGCGCCTGCCACCAGGGACGTCTGGCATCTCGGCACCCGGGTGATTGGCGCACGGCTCACGGCGCCGAGTCACGAAAGGATCGGGCCAGTTGCCGCGTATGCCATACGGACGAGTCCTGCAGCGACTGCCACGGGATTCCCATCCCCCATCCCAACGGGTGGGGCGCGGCGCACGGTGAGCCAGCAAAGAAGAGAGGCGCCGCGGCATGTGCGACGTGCCATGCGGCACGCTACTGCACGGAGTGCCACAAGATTTCCATGCCGCATCCTGACGCCTGGCTCATGAAAGAGCACGGCGCCACCTTCCGGAACCAGCCATCGTCGTGCCGCAACTGCCACCCGACGGATCATTGCAAGGTATGCCACAGCGGCATCGAGATGCCTCACCCGCGCGGGTGGCTGGACAAGCACGGAGCCTCGTCCAAGGGGGCTCCGGGCGGGTGCGCCGTATGCCACGCTCCTGACATGTGCCGCAAATGCCACCGTAGGGCGCCGTTGGACTCACACGATGCCCAGTGGCCAAAGACGCACACGAAGACCGCAGAGGACGAGACCGACTTTTGTGCCCTGTGCCATGAGCAAGACCCCTGCGCCAAGTGCCATGGGGTGAAACTCCCGCATCCGCAGAACTTCGCCCTCCAGCACAACGAACAGGCCAGCTTCGCGGCAGATTCAGCCTGCTACAAATGCCACGACAAGCAGGAGATGTGCGGGCTCTGCCACCAGTTCGAGCAGTAGCGGTGTGGTCGCTCGCCGGCTAGTTAGCGTCCCGGCGAAGCGCAAGTGCCTCTGCCGCACGAAGGTCCAACAACAATGCGCCGGAGCCTGCGAGCTCCGGCGCAGTATTCTTCTGGTCGTTCTGCGAACGTCCGCCTGCAGCAACACCGATCCTACGCTGCAGGCGGGGCCTTGAATACGTGTCTCTTCTCCGGCATGTGGCACTCGCCGCACTTGCTGTCAGGCTTTGCATCCTTGGCGTGCGTCATGTCGGCCTGCGCGGCGTGACAATCATTGCACAGCTCGTTCAGCGGCTTCCGGAGCTGTGGCTTGGCTTTGATGCCCCCGTGCGCGGTATGGCAGGTGATGCAGGTTACGCCCTTCTCGACATGCTTGCTCTGCTGCATGTCGTTAAGCTGTCGCAGACGCGTATCGCCCTCGACCGTCGCCGCCAGCGCGTACCCCTCGGGCAGCTTCTTGCCCGGCACGTAGCCCTTCGGATACTTCGTGCCGTCCGGCATAGCTCCCTGGGAATGGCACTGGCCGCAGAGGGCGACGGCAGCCAACGGATCCTTGAGCTTCTGGGGATTGATTGAGCTGTCTTTCTTGGCCGTTAGCGAGGCCTTCATGTGTGGCCCGCCGGGGCCGTGGCACGCTTGGCACGACACGCCTTGCTCTGCCTTGTCTCCGTCGGCATCGTAGCCCGTCATGTGCCGGAACTTGACGTCGGCAGCCGCCTCCGAAGCCGCCTTCTGCTTGGCGTGGAACGTCTGACTCCACGCTGCATGTTGCTCCTTGTGGCACATGCCGCAGGTCTTCCCCTTGCCGACATACTCGGCCGGCGGCGCCTCCTGCGCGGCGCCGCGGTGGCTTCTAAGGATGACGGCTCCGACAAAGGCCACCAAAACAAGCGTCAGCAAGGCCCTCATTGAGTGCATCCAAAGCTCCCTTTCATGGACTGACAGGAGGTGAATCTATCTGCTTTCTTCATGAGCAGGCAGGAGCTGCGCGCGCAATACTCTCAATGGCGCCCGCCAATGCTCCACGGTTAGCGACCACCCAGTATCGATACGTCCGCTGAAACTCTAGCATTTCGATCCTCATTCCTTAGTTTGCCCGAATCTTCCTCTCCTATGCCCATTCGCGTCTGTGATATTAGTCACTTCGCAGCGTGGGTGTCTCAGGTCAGAGCAGCCCGCATCGGATCCTGTAGCATCTTTAGGAGGTGCGCGAAGAAGGCGCCGGCCTCCACGATGGAGAAACCCACTTGGCGGCAGCACAGCCGATCGCGACTCAGAGGCACGATGGTACAGGGGGTCATGGCCGTTCGCGCTTTTTTGATACTCCTCGCAGTCACCGCGCTCTCCGGCCCCGTACGCGCGAACGCTACAGGGCCGGAGCACACGGGCCCAACGACAGCCGAGTGCCTGGCATGCCACGGTGTCGGCGAGTTCGGCATGGCATGGGAAGACGGCGAGTGGATTTCACTGTTTGTGGATGAGAAGGAGTTCCTCGACTCAGTCCACGGTACGCAGGAGTGCAGCGCGTGTCATCGCGACATGGCCGAGGGCGGTCACCGGCGCGCCGCTATCGGTGATGCCACGCTGCAGGCCGCTATGAAGGCGCTCAAAGACATGCCCACGAACCAGCCGGTCGCGCTGGCGTCGTGTGTTATCTGTCACGAGACGGAGTTCGAGCAATACCGGGACAGCGTTCATGGCCAGGCCGCGCTTGCCGGCAACGCGGACGTGCCCGTTTGCACTGACTGCCATGGCGAACACTACGTGCGAGCGGCAGATGATCTGCAGTCTACAGTGCATCCGACTGCGGTCGTGAACACGTGCGCAAGCTGTCACGCTGGCGCAGAGATCATCGAACAATACGCTGTGCGCGCCGAGCAATACTACACATACCGCGAGAGCTATCATGGCATCGCCCAGCAGTACGGCAGCGCAACGGTGGCCCATTGTGCAAGCTGCCATGGGGCCCACAATGTGCGAGCGCCGTCCGACCCTATGTCCTCTGTCTACCCGGGCAACCTGCCCCACACGTGCGGCCAGTGTCATCGGTGGACTAACCCCAACGTCGCCAAGGGGAAGATCCACGTGGTAGCCTCCCGGGAGCGGTCGGCGCTGCTGTATTACGTTCGCCCGGGCTTTAAGTGGCTGACGATCGTGGTCATGACGGCGCTGTGCGGCCACATCGCTCTCGACCTGATGCGCCGGGCCAGACGCCCACGCTCTGAGTAGCGTTATCTAAGCGAGAAAGGCCGTAGCTGATACACGTGGGATCTGACGACAAGAGCCGCGACGACGAGTTGGAAGCCGCCCCTCGGCAGACACGAGAGGACGTGTTGGACGATAGCTCCACGATGGATCGTGGGCACGGAGGGCGCCGCGCTCGGGCCAGCCAACAGCGCCCGGCGACCGCAGGGGAAGCGCCTGAGGAGTTCGAGCGCCTGACGCTGCTCATGAGGGTGCAGCACATCGTTCTCGCTCTGAGTTGCATCATCCTCATTGTCACGGGCGTCCCATTGCGGTATCCTGGCTCCGCTTTCTCCGGGCTATACTTCGACCTGACACAGGGCGTCTGGCTCCCAGGTATCCTGCACCGCCTAGCGGCCGGAGGCCTCATCGCCCTGGCTGTCTTTCACCTGGGTTATATCGCGTTCACCCGCGAGGGACGAGAGCAGTCGCGACACCTTTTGCCGCGAGTCAAGGATGTACGCGACCTGCTCGACAATCTGCGCTATTTCCTGGGGATAACCCCGGAGCAGCCCAAGTTCGCTCGGTACAGCTACTTCGAGAAGTTTGATTACTGGGCGGTCTACTGGGGCAGCGTGATAATGATCCTGTCAGGGGCCGTACTCTGGTTTCACGAGCTGGCGATGCGCTTTCTCCCTAAACTGGCGATAGACGTGGCTCACGAGGTCCACAGTGACGAGGCGCTCCTGGCCGTGCTGGCCATCGTCATCTGGCACTTCTACAACGTGCACTTCAACCCCGACCGATTCCCCATGAGCTGGACCTGGTGGACCGGCAAGATGAGCAAGGAGGACATGATCAAGCACCATCCGCTCGAGTATCAGCGCATCGTTCGCGAGCAAGACAGGCACGAATCAGATGACGGGGGGACGGAGGGGTGAGCCGGGCTCGACCAAGAGCGCGCTGGGTCGCTGCCGTGCTCTTCCTCACTGGCGGCGTATTCGCGCTGGGCTGGTGGGCTAGCGCGAGCCGCCGGACCCGGACACCCAGGCCCACAGTGGCCAAGCGCCCCGCCCAGCGCACGCCAGCCGTCCCGGGCGCTCTGCCCGTGGAGCTCAAAGGGCTCCCCTGCTTCCAGTGCCACAACGTAATAACGCTGGACGAGGCGCAGCGCGGCATCATCTTCTCCCATCGCGCGCACCTCCGCCGCGGCGCCCACTGCCACGTGTGTCACCAGGTGACGGGACACACCGAGCGTATCGCGCCGGAGATGGACACATGTCTGGAGTGTCACGACGGCCAGCGCGCCGATGATCGCTGCCGGACGTGCCATTCGAAGATGGCGGCGATCAAGCCGGCGTCCCACGACGCCAGGTTTCTCCGGACGCACGGCAAGCGGCTCAGCAGTCGCGCTCAGTGCCGGAGTTGTCACGAGAACAGCTACTGCGACGACTGCCATAAGCTCCCTATGCCGCATCCGGCCGGCTGGGGCGGTGCGCCGCACGGGAGGCGTGCGCTTACGAAACTGGGGCCCTGCTATCAATGCCACCAGCAAACCTACTGCGACGAGTGCCATCAGGTAACGATGCCACACCCAAGCAACTACTTGCGCGCGCACGCCGCCGCGTCCAGGGGCGACGAGGCGCGCTGCACCAAGTGCCACAGCGACGAATTCTGCGACAAATGCCACACGGAGCGCAATCCGCACGCGGCCGACTGGATGCCCGAGCACGGCGCGCCGGCGCAGCGTGCGCCCGATCGGTGCAGCGTATGCCACACATCCGGTTACTGCGATGACTGTCACAAGGCGCCCATCCCCCACCCCACGGAGTGGCTCCCCTGGCACAAATCTGCGGGCACGGAGGACCCGGCCGCCTGCATACAGTGTCACGAGGCGTCATACTGCGCCGACTGCCATGAGATAGAGGTGCCTCACCAGGAGCAGTGGCCGGCCCAGCACGGCGAGTACGGCGCCAGGCTGAGTGCGGCATGCCGGAAGTGCCACCCGCAAGCGTACTGCACGAGCTGCCACAAGCTCCCAATGCCGCACCCGGACAACTTCCTGGCCGGTCACGGCTCCGCGGTGGCCGAGAAGAGCGCGGCGTGCGCCCAGTGCCACGAAACGGAACTATGCCAGATGTGCCACAAGGACGCCGCGCCGACGTCCCACATTGAAGGATTCGCGCTGAAGCACGGCGATGCGGCCAATGAGAGGAGCCCGGCGTGCATTCTGTGCCACGGCGTAGACTTCTGCGCCGTGTGCCACGCCGACTTCAAGGAGGCCAAATGACGGCTTCGCCTGGCTTCAGTGCTGATGTCGGCCGGCCATTTCAGTTTTTTCTCCCGCTCCGGACTGCGTCCGAGGGCTTGCGCTTCCCCTCGTAGGGCCTTGACTGACCACGATTGACCTGTCCCCTCGTATTCTCCTAGAGGAACCCCAGCCATTGACGTGGAATAGATAATAGAGTAATCCAATGTATCTACTAATGTAAGCGGTACACCTTCTCATCGCGGCGGGGCTCGTACTAGCTGACAATGTGTTCCCGGGTATGGCTGGCCGAAGTGCCCAGAGGCACCGAGCGGTGAGAGAGACCACGCCGCGGGTCTGTAGGAGCATCGTCGTGGCTTTGAGCGGAGACATCCACGGCTCGAGCCGAGAGGGAGCATGGCGTGCGCGCCTCACTCTCTCCCCACACAAGCGCACGCCTACACGGAACCAGCAGCGGCGCGCTGGCCGCGTCGGAGTGCTGAACCTTGTGGCACTGGCCGCCGGCCAGTTGCTTCTTCTCGTGGCTTCCGCGCGCGCGGAGACCCGGGAATGCCTCATGTGCCATAGTGCGCCGACGATCAGCCGGACCTCAGCGGGGAGCGCTCAGGAATCGGTGCACGTGGACGAGAGCGTCCTCGCAGCCTCGGTGCATGCGAAGCAGCAGTGTACGGATTGCCACACCGATATCGAGACAGTTCCACACGAACCCACAGAACAGCAGGTGCGTTGCGATCGTTGTCATGACATCGTCGGCCAAATGGGCGAAGCTGGAGCCTTTGGGTCTGGCGAAACCCAGCCGCCGTTGGCCCACGCCGTGACGGCGCCGGCCTGCACGGACTGTCATGGGACTCACGATATCCGCCCGGCATCCGATCCCGAGTCGCCCACGTATCGGATGAATATCCCAGCACTTTGCGCCACATGCCACGCGGAGCCGCGCTTTAGAGCGGCGTACGGGCTGGCGAGCGGGCGCGGGGTGAAGCAATACCGGGCGAGCGTGCACGGCCAGGGGCTGGCGACTGATGGGCTGGTTGTGGCGGCGGTGTGCACCGACTGCCACGGCACCCACGACATCAGGAAAGTCACCGATCCGCGCTCGCCGGCTGCGCGGGCGCACATTCCCAGCACGTGTGCCAAATGTCATGTCGGCATCTACAAGGCCTATGCCCGCAGCGTTCACGGCATGGCAAGTGCGACGGGAATCGCCGATGCCCCCGTGTGCACCGATTGCCACGGCGAACATGCCATCAGGCGACCCACGGACCCGGAGTCATCGGTGTATCCGACCCATGTGGCCCAGACGTGCGGCAGTTGCCACGAGGACGAGACGCTGCAGACCAAGTATGGCCTGCCGGGCAACCGCATGGCAACGTACCTGGGCAGCTACCACGGCGTGGCGAGCAAGTATGGCGACGCCAAGGTCGCCAACTGCGGCACGTGCCACGGTGTGCACGATGTGCTGCCGTCGAGCGATCCTCGGTCGGCCGTGAACCCTCAGAACATCCCGCGGACCTGCGGCCGATGCCACCCCGGCGCGGGACAGAACTTCGCCCTCGGCAGCGTCCATCTGCAGCCGTCGAGGAAGCGCGATGTGGGCGTGTTCGCCGTACGAGTCTTCTATACGATCTTCATCGCCGCATTAGGAGGGGCTTTCCTGGTGCACATCGTGCTCGATCTAATCGCCTGGAGACGGCGAGCCGGGCGGAAACGGCGAGGGGGTTGACGCGTTGACGCGCCATGCGGCCGAAGAGGCAGCGACCACTGCCGACCGGCAGTTCGATCGACTGACACTGAGCCAGCGGGGGCAGCACCTTGTGTTGCTGGTAGCCTGCGTTGTGCTCGTCATTACCGGGCTGCCGGTGCTGTTTCACGGAGGGAGTATGGGGGAAGCGACGGTGAAGTTACTCGGGGGCGCATCTGTGCGCGCTTCCCTACACCGCGGCGGCGCCATCGTACTGATGGGGCTCTGCACGTGGCACCTGCTATACGTGATGCTATCACGGCGAGCGCACGATGACTTTCTGCGGGTGCTGCCGCGGGTGCAGGACCTTCGCGAGGTCCGTCAGGCGATGCGGATGTACGTGGGCCTCGCCACCCAGGGCCCTCGCTTCGGCCACTTCAGCTACGTCGAGAAGCTGCAGTACTGGGCGGTGGGCCTGGGATGCGGGATGATGATCCTCAGTGGATTGGCAATGTGGCTTCACGATCAAGTCATGCTGACACTACCGAAGATCTGGCTCGATGTCGCATGGATCGTTCATGGCCGGGGGGCGGTTTTCGGGTTCCTCGCGATCATTGTGTGGCACTTGTACAATGTCCACTTGCGCCCCGGCGTATTCCCCATGAGCACGGTGTGGCTGACCGGCAAGATCTCCGAACAGCAAATGCGCGCCGATCACGCTCTGGAATACGAGGCCATCACCGGCGCGCCGCCGAGTGACACTGCAACAGGCACAACGGCCCCAACGGGTCCGCAAGCCTCGGAGGGTGGCGGCGCTCCATGACGCCGTCGAGGCCTCTCGGAGTCGCACGCGGATTGCTGCTCGCCGCTCTTCTCTGCGCGGGCCTCGCCGCCCCTGTGCGCCCGAGCGCCGCCACACCGGTGAAACTCCTCAGCCCGGCAGACAACGCCATCTGCATGGCGTGTCACGCAAAGAGGGATCTGGCAAGGACAACGGCCGACGGGCGGACGCTGAGCCTACACGTTGACGCGGCGGATCTGGCGGCGTCCGCACATAAGGGCAGGATGTGCACTGACTGCCATGATGATGTCCGGGAGATTCCACATGCCGAGTCCATTGCGCGGGTGAATTGCCGCCGCTGCCATTACGTGGACAAGATCGTCGGTGCGACCTTCGCGGAGAAATCGGCCCAGTATCGCGAGAGCGTCCACAAAGCCGCTCTCGAACGAGGCAATGCGCGGGCGCCCACTTGCCAGGACTGTCACGGCGCCCACCGCGTGCTCCCACCCACTGATCCGGCCTCGCCGATCAATCGATCCGAGATCCCGGCGACCTGCGGCCGGTGCCATTTGGCGATCTACTCGGACTACCGAGAGAGCGTGCACGGGAGGGCCCTGCGGCAGGGGAGCCCGGACGTGCCGATCTGTACCGACTGTCATGGGGAGCACAATATCCGCGCCGTTGATGACGTCAACTCCAGTGTGAATCCGCGTGGTGTCGTCCGGACGTGCTCGCACTGCCATGCCGCCGAAGGAATCATGGCGAAGTACGGCGTGCCTACCGAGCAGTACTACACCTATCGCGAAAGCTACCATGGGGTCGCCAATCAGTACGGCAGCACAACGGTGGCAAACTGCGCAAGCTGCCACACGGCGCATGACTGTCGCCCCTCTGCTGATCCGCTGTCGTCAGTGCACGTCAACAACCTCCCCCGCACGTGCGGCAAGTGCCATCGAGGGGCTAACCCGAACTTCGCCAAGGGCAAGATTCACGTCGTGGTATCGCGCGAGGCCTCGCCGATGCTGTACTACATCAGTTCCGGGTTCAAGTGGCTGACGATCCTGACCATGTGTGCGCTCGTGGGCCACATCGCGCTGGATCTTCTGCGCCGGCATAGATCGAGGCCGACCCGGTAGCTCTGCGCACTGAGAAAGGCTGCAGCCCACAGGTGGCTTCTGATCCCAAAAGCACAGACGACGACCTGGATGGCACCCTCCAGGAAGCACTGGACGAACTGGACTCCGAGTTACCCGCGGAAGCGCTCGCCGAGATCAAGGCAGAGCTGAAGCGGGAGATGGCAGACGTCATCCGTCGGCGGGTCCCCGCGAGAGTGCGGCGGGAGCTGCGAAGGCGACGGATTCGAGCTGCTCGGCGGGCCGAGGCGGCAGCGGACGAGGTGGCTGAGGAGGAATTCGAGCGCCTGACGCTGGTGATGAGGATCCAGCACATCATTCTGTTCTCCAGTTGCATCATCCTCATCATTACCGGCCTGCCACTGAAGTTCCCCGACTCCGTCTTCGCCAAGCTGCTCTTCGGCGTAACGCACGGCATACACTTTAGCGGCATTCTGCACAGGATCGGCGCCGCCGGGCTGATCGCGGTCTCCGCGTTCCACATGGGCTACATTGCCTTCTCACGCGAGGGCCGAGAACAGTGGCGACACCTTTTTCCGCGGCTTAGGGACGTCCTCGACGTGATCGGGAACGTCAAGTACTTCGTGGGCTTCAGCCGCGAGCCGGCCCGGTTCGGCCGTTTCAGCTACATCGAGAAGTTCGACTATTGGGCGGTGTACTGGGGCTCCGTGGTGATGATCCTGTCCGGGGCGCTGCTGTGGTTCCAAGATCAAACCATGCGCTTTCTCCCGAAGCTGGCGGTGGACATAGCCAAGGAGGCCCACAGTGACGAGGCGCTCCTGGCCACACTGGCGATCGTAATCTGGCACTTCTATAACGTGCACTTCAACCCCGATCGCTTCCCCATGAGCTGGGCGTGGTGGACGGGCAAGATCGATAAGGAGGAAATGATAAAGCATCATCCGCTGGAGTACGAGGCAATAATGGCGGCGCGCGCCACGGAGGCCCAAGGAGGGACAGAGCGTGAGGCGAGTGCGCCTCCCGATCATCAACAGGCAAGTTAGGCTCGTCTGGGTCGTGGTCGGGGCTGTGCTCGTTCTCGTGGTGGCTGGTGGCGCCGCCGGGCGCGTTGGGCGTCCGCTGCTGTGCGGCTCCTGCCACGAGATGCGCACGCACATCCGCTCCCAGGCTGCCTCCTCGCACAAGGACGTGGGCTGCGAGGGGTGCCACGTCATGCCGGGATTGTGGCGCATGTTTCGCCAGCGCGGAAAGCTCTCGCAGGAGCGGCCCGCCGACGGGAAGCTGATCCATGCCCACGTATCCAGCGACCGCTGCAAGACGTGCCACCAGGAGACGCGCGACCTCGTCATTTACCACAGCCTGAAGATCACCCACAAGCAGCACTGGGATCTGGGGATCGCCTGCACCGTGTGCCACGACCGGGTGGTGCACGGGCCTCAGGCATCGGCGCGCAACGCCCCACGCATGGCGACGTGTAGGGCGTGCCACGACGGCAAGAAGGCGCCGGAGGCGTGCAGCACATGTCATGTCACGCTGGGCGAGCGGCGGCCGACGCTCTTTAGCCCTGATTGGGTGGAAGCGCACCAGGAGGAGATCGCCACACGAGGCAGCGAGTGCGCTCGGTGCCACCAGGCCGACTTCTGCGACAATTGCCATACCACAGCATCGCCTCATGAGGCGGGCTGGACCGAGCGCCACTCCGAGGAGGCCAACAAGCGGCCGGAACACTGCGCCACGTGCCATCAGCAGACGTCGTGCGATGAATGTCACAGCATTCGCCGCGCCCACGCTCTGAACTGGATGAGCTACCATACCGAGGCGGCCGCCAAGGCGCCGCAAGACTGCCAGCGGTGTCATCGCAGCAGCTTCTGCGACGATTGCCATACGAAGTTCGGCGCGCATCCGGCGGAGTGGGCCATCCGGCACTTCGTCGAGGCGAAGAAGGAGCCGGGGAAATGCAGGAGATGTCACGAGCCGCCTTTCTGCACCAATTGCCACGAGGGCAAAGTGCCCGTCTCCCACGAGGGGCCCTGGCTCAATGCACATCAGCACTCCGCGCGTGAGGCCGGGCAGTCCTGTGCCGTGTGTCACACGCAGAGCTTCTGCCGCGCCTGCCACCTGCAGAACAAGCCTGCCTCGCACACAGCGCCATGGAAGGCGCAACACGGCAAGCCAGCCACCAAGGCGGCGAGCGCATGCCTGATGTGCCACGGCAAGGACTACTGCACTACTTGTCACGGCATGGCAATGCCGCACCCAAGTGGTTGGCGCACCAGCCACAAGCAGCCCGCTGAGGAGGGCGGGTGCAACAAGTGCCACGACCAGAAGTTCTGCTTCGCCTGCCACCGCACGCACAGCCCCCGGTCCCACCGCCGGCAGTGGGGACACACTCATGGCGCCGCCGCGCTGGGCGCTCTCGGGAAAGAGTGCCTCCTGTGCCATACAGAGGCGTACTGCCAGAAGTGCCATGGCCTGCCGATGCCGCATCCCAGCGCATGGACGAGCGGCCACGTGTCCGCGGCTGGCGAGGGCCGTGCCGTGTGCCAAAAGTGCCACGAGGGGGACTTCTGCGTCTCCTGCCACCGTTCCCTGGGGCCCGAGTCGCACGCGGACGACGGGTGGGTAACTCAGCACGGTGAAGCTGCCAAGAAGGCCCCCCAAGGCTGTCTCGGCTGTCATAAAGAGAGCTTCTGCACTAACTGCCACGGCACGCGGCTGCCCCACGACGACGAGTTCCGCGAGGCCCACGGACAGAAGGCGACCGCCGAGGCGGCCCTGTGCAACCGCTGCCACGAGGAGAAATGGTGCGATGGCTGCCATGGGCTGCCAATGCCGCATCCGGATACCTTCGGGATGGCCCATGGCCCGACTGCCGCCGAGAACAGCGCGGCGTGCGCCCAGTGCCACAAAACGGAGCTGTGCCAGATGTGCCACAAGGACAGTGCGCCGGCAACCCACGGTGACGGCTTTGCCCTCAAGCACTCCGATGCAGCCAAGGCTGCAAGGCCGGGCTGCGTCCTCTGCCACGGCATTGACTACTGCGCCGTCTGCCACGCCGATTTCAAGTAAGCCCGGTAACGCTGCAAGTGAGTGGTGGGCGAATAGCGGGCGGGAAAGTGTGCGCCCTTTTTCCCCGCACGAGCATTCGTATACGCGAGCATAGCATGCACGCGGCAACTCCTTGGCAAACACACCCTGAGATATCCTCCCGGGCGAAGCTGCAGCGCCCCCCCAGCCGCGCGGTAATCCTGCTGCTGGCCACGTGCAGCGTGGCGGTGCTGAACAACGCAGCGGCGGCCCAGTCGGCCGGCCCCCCGGTCGTCCCCGAGCATCCGGCAGCGCCGCACCCGAACGGCCATCTCGGCTATGTTGACGGCTACCTCGTCCTCCACGTAGCCGGCACGCCGGAACAGATGGGCGAGCAGCATGGCAGGCTGCTGCGCAGCGAAGTGCGGCGGATGATAAACGACCTCATCCACGAGGGCATAGCGGCCTACGCTGATCGGTACCGGGAGCTGATCGCGGGGGCGCGCGTCATGGAGCGCTTCCTGCCCGAGGAATACCAGCGAGAGCTAAGGGCGCTCGCCACAGCCGCCGACGTCAACTACTACGACCTCGTGCTGGCACAGCTCTTTGGGGACGTAGAGCGCGCCAGCTACTGTACGTCCTACGCCGTCTATGGCCCGGCGACGAAGACCGGCGAGTGCATCGTGGGGCGCAATATGGACTTCTGGGATCACGGCGTGACAGAATACGGGGCCGTCATCGTCCACTTCACGCCGGATCGAGGCCGGCCCTTTTTCGCCATCACCTGGGCGGGAATCATCAACGGCTGGACGTTGATGAACGCGGATGGCATCGTCGTGGCGAACAACACCGCCTACAGCGGCCGCGGGGATTCCCTCGAGGGCATCTCCACGTGCTTCATGCTGCGCAAGGTGGCTCAGTATGCCCGCACAGTGGCAGAGGGCATTGACATCATCAAGGCGACCTCGCGCGCGGCAGGCACGAACATGATCGTCGCGGGCGGCAATTCGCCGGCAGCGGCCATCGTCGAGTTCGACCACGAGACAGTACAGGCGAGGTGGGCCAACGAGGGCGTGGTGCTGGCCGCCAACGAGTTCCGAAAGCTGTATCGCAACGAGACAGATGAGGACGAGTACTCGTACTCCTATTCGTACGGCTTTTCGCGGTACGACAAGCTCGAGCGCCTTATCCGGCAGCACTATGGTCGTATCGACCGCAGCATGAACTTCGCCGCTGCCGACGGCGTGCCCCTGCGGAGCATGAATCTGCAGTGCGTGCTTCTCTTCCCCCGCGACCTGAGTTTCAACGTCGCCATGGGCACACCGCCGGCCTGCGATAGCTGGTTCCGGAGGCTGCGAATGACCGATCGAGGGATTGTGAAGGCGCACTGACGGACTGCTTGCAGCGACTTGCCGCCATTCTCAGCCAGGTCACGATTACTGCTCCGCCCGCGAGAGACTCTTGGCGTGCGCTCAGAGCGACAGACCGACGGCGAAGGGAGCCGCCAGAAGCATGCTGCTGCGTACTCGGCGTCTAATGCCCCTCACTGCCGTTCTATGGCTCGTATCACCGATCTGCGCGGGCCCACCCTCTCCCCCACCCATCACGCAACTGAAGCCACTCTACCCGCGAACTGTCCTGGTCCAGAACGGAGCTCCCCGTTGCGTTGTAGTGAGGCCGGATGCGAGCGAATACGAGGCGGTAGCACACGAGTTCGTCGAACTCGTGCGTCGCCAGACGGGAGCGACGCTGCCCGTCATGCACGCCTCCGCGTTGGTGGACGAGGATTGGAAGATCAGCTTCGCCGCCATCGGCAGCAACGATCTGGTGGCGTTGGGCAACGTCAACAACAACCGGCTCTTGTCGGTGTTGTACGGTCAGCGTTATGTTGTCGCCGATTCGATATACCCGGGCGCAGACGGGTACGTGATCCGCACCGTGCACGATCCCTTCGCCAAGGGCATCAACGTCCTCGTCCTTGGCGGCTCCGACGCGGCCGGGGTGCAGCGGGCGATGTCGGCGCTCGCCGATAAGCTCACCAAAGCGCCGGGCCGGGACCTGGCGCTCGACCAACCCGTCATCGACGTGGCGTTCGAGAAGAAAGCCTATCGCTTCTTCCCCGACGCATCGCACTCGCTCAGCTCCAAACGGCAGCCCCAATACACTGGCATGCAGTGGTTCCGGGAGCAACTGCAGCAGGGCGGATTCATGGACGCTGAGGGCAGCGTCAGCGAGAATCGCCGGCCCGGCAAGACGCTCGTCGCGCTCACGGGAATGATCGCCAGAATCGGCCAGACGTACTTCCGCACCGGCAACCCTGAGCTTCCGCCGCTGATGAAGGAGTTGCTGGATAAGAACCGTCATCTGCTGACCATCCCGGAACCCTTGAACGAGATGCAGGCACGAGGAGCCTGGCACGTGCACGAGTGGGACCTGTTGGAAGAGCTGCTCATCTGGACCGACGAGGATCGGCTGGACATCACGAACGCACTCCTGCGCGACGCCGCCATCGGCCACGAGAGGCGCGGCTTTCACGGGCAGGTGGAGCAGGGCGCGGTCATGGCCCTGGACGAGAACCACGGCACCTCGTCGGCGCGTAACTCCTTCCGCGCATGGCAGTACTTCGAGAAGTACTACCCCTCGGCCGCCAGCCACTACTGGATGCGCTGCGCGAAGGCCGTCTTCTCGGCGCAGGCCAGCACCTACCAGATCCTGGAGGACGCTGCGGGCTATCTGTGCTACTGTCCCATCCAGACCATGGACTACGCGCTGCGCTCGGGCGATCTGACCTACTTCAAACGAGGCATCGCCCGCCATCATGCGCGGTACATCGCCATGGCCTGCATGAACAACCTCGGCCTGAGCGCGGGCTTCGGTGACTCTCCCAGCTTGGTTGTGCCCGGGTTCTTCGAGGCGTTGGCCCCGGCCGCATGGTTCCATCGCGACCCGGAGCTGTACTGGATCGTTCGCAACAAACTGCACGTGAATTGCGGCCTGCGCATCTTCCAAAACTCCATCGCCTTCGATCTGGACGTCGAGCCCCGGGAGCCCACCGAATGGACGGGGCTCATTCGCATCCCTCTCTACGAAGCGCCGCTGGCCAAAGGCGACAGCAGCGACGTGCCCGTGTTTGCGGAGCGTAAAGACGTCGATCCGAAGCTGTTCAACAAGCTCGTTTTTCGCCAGAACTGGGACGAGGACGGCCAATACCTGCTGCTGGATGGCGCCGGCGTATGGGACGGGCCGCCGGGCCCTCATGGTCATAAGCACAACGATATCAACACCATCGTCAACTTCACGGCGCAGGGGCGGATGTGGCTCGTAGACCACACGTACCAGGTCCGCGCCTTTCAGGACCACAGCGGCCTGTACGTGCTGTGCAATGGGAGCGGCGGCTACAAGAAACGGACGCTGGCGGAATTGCACGACCTGATGGAGACAAACACCTACGGTCTCTCGCGAACCCGCTTCCTGAATTGGGAGCGCGCCATCTTCTGGAAGAAGGGCAGCTACTTCGTGGTCGTGGACACTGCCTTCGCCGACAACGCGGGCGACTACTTCGCGCGGTGTAGCCTACGGGCATTGGGCGAGGCCGAGCTGCGCGGCACCGACCTCTATCTCTCACAAGACGGCAAGTTCTGCAAGATCCTCTCCGACGGCGCGGCCAATGTGGACATCGAGCAGTACCGGTACACGGACCCGCACTGGGACTCTTTCTATCCTCATGCTGAGCCTGTGGTCCGGATCTTTCAACAGGACAAGCATCGGGAGCTGGAGGCAGGCGGGCGCATCGGCTTCATCAACCTGCTGTACGCCTACGGCGCCAAGGGGGACGAGAATCGGGTGGCCCTGCGCCCCGTGTCCGAGAGCTGCGCCATCGTACTCGAAGACGAAGCGGAGACGCTGCTGGGTGTGGGGAAGATTCCCGGCGGCCTGGGGGCGGCCAACCTCTTTGTCATCTCCCCGGATTCAGTGCTCGTGGCGGGCGCGACTTCGCTTCCCGGCGGCCTGGTGACGGCCGGAACAGCCTGCAATTTGGCGCTGGACGCGCCGCGGCAGGAGCTCATCGTGGAAAGCAGGCGGGACACACGGCTCCGGCTCGCCGGGCGTGTAAACGCGGTTCACGAAGGCACGAAAGAACTCGAGCTCCAAGATGGGACGCTGAATCTGTCTGCGGGGCAACACGTGATTCGGCTTCGCCGCTGGGACGGGTTCTCACGGCTTTCTGAACTCGCGACGAAGGCATTAGCGGCTGCTCGCCGGCAAGCCGATGAACGGGCGGAGGAAGTGCGCCAGAGGGCGGGCAAGGAAGAGATCCAAGGGCTCGAAGTGGACGCCGTGAAGCTCGATATGTCTGTTGCCACGCTCGTCGTCGCGGACGTGACCGACGACGGGGCCAATGAGTGGATCATCGGCGGTGACAACGGCGTCGGCGCCTACAGGCCGGACGGCAGGCGGCTGTGGCTCTTCGAGACAGAGCAGCCAGTGCGCTGTCTGGACGTTGCCGACATCGACGGCGACGGCAAGCCCGAAGTGGTGGCTGGCGGGATGGACGAACACGTGCGTCTCCTCGACGCCAACGGCAATGAGCGCTGGTCGTTCCGCTGCAAGCCGTCGGCTGGCAGCATCGACGGCCCGCCAGCGGTGGACTACGTCAAGGTCGCCGACCTCGAAGGCGACGGCAGCAAGGAGGTCGTCGTTGGGGCCAATTGGGTACACGTGCTCGACGCTGCCGGGAAGCTCAAGTGGGAGAAGTACATGGCATTTCGCCGCGGCCGGATCACTGGTGATTTCGTGGCCGGCGATGTCGCCGACCTCGACGGAGACGGAAAGCAGGAGGTCGTCGGACTGTTCATGACCTCCTATCCGCTGGCCATCGTGTACGATACGAAGGGGAACATCGTCATGCCGGCAGACGGCCCCGGCGGTCACGGCGGCCTGAACATCGACGTCCCCTTCGCCGTGGCAACCATGGACTTGTTCGGCGGTGGGGCGATGAAACAAGTCATCTGTGGATGCACCAGTCAGATCGGCTTCTACTGGCACGATCAGAAGAACAAGGAGCAGGCCGGCGGGAAGGTCGGCGGCACCTTCGTCAGCATGGCCCACTGGCAGCCCGATCCAGGGAAACGTCCTATCATCTTCGGCGCCGACAGCATGTGCGGCATCAGGGCCATTCAGCCCGAACCCCGGCGCAACGACCGCTGGATCACTGCGAAGAGCGTCTGGTACAGGAGCCTGGACGAGAAGATCACCGCGCTGCTCGCAGCCGACCTCGACGGCGACGGGACCGGCGAGCTCATCGCCGGCACGAAGATGGGGAACGTCTACGTGCTCGACGCGTCGGACGGATCGGTCCGTGGCTTTGCCAGGCCGGCGGGTGCCCGGGGCCGCAAGCCGGGCGTCACGTCACTGGCGCCAGACCTGGGTTCGCACTGTGTTCTTGTCGGCAGGCGTGACGGCGCGGTGCTGCGGGTGCGGCTGGCACGGTAGCTGGCTGCCTCGAACGTCGTGTGGGACAGCCTCGCCGGCTGTCAAGTACCGGACGAGGGCCTGCTGTCCCACACCAGGCGACCCAGCTCATGCGCGCTATCGCTTCTTCGAGTGGTCCGGATGCGGCTCCGAGCCCACATGCAGCCAGAGGTTTATGAGGAGCGGGTCCTCCTCGCTCGAGATGAGATGGTGGTCCTCCCCCGGCTTGACGATGAGCACGTCGCCCACGGTGCACGGATGCAGCTCGCCGTTCAGCTCCATGTGCCCCTTGCCCTGGAGAATGATGAAGATCTCCTCGGAGTCGTGCACGTGCACGCCCTCAGAGTGCGTGCGAAAGCCAGGGGGCTTCGGGCTCATGGTGCCCTTGGACAGATACTCCCCGTCCACAACTCCCTTGAGGAAGTGCCCCTCACGGTTGTCGGGCAGTTGATTCAGGCGGAGTCTTTTCATTGGATTCCTCCGTTGTTGGCACTCTTGCCGTCGTAGGGGCGACCCGGCAGGTCGCCCCTATCTCCGTGGTGCGAGGATATCCCCGATCCTCCGATAGTGTGTCCGACTACAATACAAGTTTTCGCTCGGATCGAAATCGTCGGCTCGGTGGGCCGCGACCACTTCGCCGATGAACCAGGTGCGGAGCGGCAAGTCCACCCGCTCCATGACGCGGCACTCGATGCTCACTGGGCACTCGGTGATGAGGCAGGCCTCTACCTTGCTGGCCGGCACGGGCGTCAGCCCGACCCGAGAGAACTTGTCCCCGTCGCGGCCCGACAGCTCGCCGCACGCCTTCACGGCCTCGATCTGCTCGACCGTGGGGACATTGACGACGAACTCGCCTTCGTTCTCGATGAGGCCGTACGAGTGCCGCTTTCGGTGCACGCCGATGCCGAGCGTCAGCGGCCGAAAGGAAAAGTAGTGCACCTGGGCTATCGTCAGGACGTTGTCCCGAGTGCTCACCAGGACCACCGGGTACCCAGCGAAGTTGCGCAGCACCGTCTGAGCGTCGATCTCGATGGATCGCTTCATCGTATCGCACATAAGGGCGACCCCGACGGGTCGCCCCTACCCTTCCGTCCAGCGTGGCGTGCACTCTCACGCCCGCGTGATCACTTCCTGGCGCGTGCGGTCCCACATGAGCTTCTTCCCGCTGAAATGCGACAGCACCGCCATGCGCGCTGCCGCGGTGGCATAGAATCCCTGAGTGGCGTCGCAGTTGGGCTGCTTGCGCGTTCGGACGCAGTCCAAGAAGTTCTCCAGGTGCGGCCCCGGCTTCGTCGTCTCCGCCGGCATGCTCAGCTCCTCGACCTCCTGCATCCGATGCTTCTCGGCGTACACCTTCAGCTCCCCATTCACCACGAGCGTCGCATCAGAGCCGAGGAACTCCTCCGCGCAACCGAAGTGCTCGTTGCTGAATATGGAGCTGTAGTTGACAACGTGTCCGGATGCGCTGCCCGGGCTGGACGGATACTCCAGGATGGCGTTCCAGGTATCGGGCGTCTCCCGGTCCGACTGGGTCCAGCGGAACATCTGCCCCATGCCCATGACGGCTTTGGGCAAGCTGCTGCCCATGATCATGTTGATGATGTCCACCTGGTGCACCATCAGGTCGCTGGCGATGCCGTTGGAGTAGTCCCAGTAGCAGCGCCACTGGAAGTACCGGTTCAGCGAGAAGGGCTTGTAGGGCGCTGGACCCAGGAACACCCTCCAGTTGATGTTCTTCTCGGAGGCGTCCTCCGGAATAGGATAGCGCCACTGGGGCTTGTTGTCTTTGCTGTTGCGGAACCAGTAGGCGCGTACCTGGGCGATCTTGCCGAGCTTGCCGCTTTGCACGATCTCCCTGGCCCGGTGATAGATGTCGATGCTGCGCCGCTGCGTGCCCACCTGAACGATCCGGTCGCTCTGCTCAGCGACCGCGGCGACCTCCTTGGCTTCCTCCCACGTGTGGCACATGGGCTTCTCGATGTACACGTCAAAGCCGGCCTGTATTGCGTCTATGGTGTGCTGGGCATGCACGTGCTCGGGAGTGGCAATGACAAGCGCATCAATGTCCTTCGCCTCGAGCAGCTTCTGGTACAGGTCGTACTCAGCGACCCTCTTGGCCTTTTCCCTCGCCTTCTCGGCGCCGCGCTTCAGCCAGCCCTCAAATATGTCGCACACGGCGACGATCTCGACGTTCGGGATCTCGTTGATTATCCGCATCATGCTGTAGCCGCGGCGCCCCGGCCCTACGACGCCCACACGGAGCGTCTCGTTCGCGCCCAATACGTTCGCGGCCGGAACTCCCAATATCCCGGCCCCAACGCCGGCAGCGACCTTCGCGCTTTTTCCGATGAACTGGCGACGGCTGATCTCGTTTTGGCCTCTCATGCTGACCGCCTCCGAGGTAGTCTGACAATGTTACAGCGTAGTACTTCGATCCGCCAGAGCGATGTCCTCCTGAGGTTAAATCCCAGACGATGGGGTGAGGCGACCGCAGAGAGTCGCCCTTACTGCTCTGCGCCACAGTAGGGGAGCCCCTCTGCGGGCTCCCTCGAAGATTCGGTCGTGTGCCTTTCTGTAGGCGAGTACCTGTGGCTCGCCACAGCCCCGTCTCAGCGCTCCCACGGGCTGTGCGCCAGCCCAGACATCTTCATCGTTTCCGGGTGTCGCAACGCGCCATGGCGAACTGCCTGCTGCTCTCAGTAGGTCAGCCGCGCATTGCGTGTGACAGGCTCCGCGGGTTGCGCGCCGGTGGAAGGGGCGCGACGGGCCTCTGGGGAGCCTGTGCGGACGTGTGGATAGAAACGAGCCAATGCACTCGGCGGAGCTCCCAAGCGAAAGGCGAGCCACAAAAGGATACAGCGGACGCACATGTTCGCCACGCCCCAGAACTCGTAGCGACGCGCGCTGCAGAGGACCGGTGCGCGGAGAGCTGTCCCTCTCCCGACGCGGCGCAGTCGCCGCGCCAGTAGAAAGTCCTCCATCAACGGCTCCTGCGGACAGCCGCCGGCCTCGTTCCAAGCCTCACGTGTCGCGAACACGGCGTTCTCGCCGGTGGGATCGGCCCAGATGCGGGATCGCAGGTTGAGGAGTCGCTCCACCACACGAAGCGAGGTGCACGGGGAATCGTACCGGAGGTCAAACCAGCCCCAACTGGTTCCGTTCGCACATACGGTCTCGATCTGCGAGAGGGCATCGCGCGGCAGGCGACAGTCGGCGTGGAGGGCGAGCAGAATGCGCCCCCTCGCAGCCTCCGCTCCGGTCTGGATCTGCCGCCCCCGGCCGCGCAACGCCGACAACAAACGCACCGGCGGACAGTGCCTCGCCACGTCGCGCGTTTCGTCCGTGCTGCCACCGTCGATGACCAGGATCTGCTTGTCGCCGTCCAGCGCCAGCAGGTGCTGGAGCAGCTCGGGCATCACCCGTGCCTCGTTCAGCACGGGGACGAGTATGCTAATCATTGCCTCTTGCGGCCCCGGAAGCCCCGTGCCCGCAGGTAGAACCTCAGGGCTTTGGGGGCCAGCCCCTCTTTCCCCCAGGCATCCCACCACATTTGCCCGGCGCGCTGACTTGCCATGGTGAGAGTCGGGTACACGTGGATCATCTGGCACAGTTGTTGCACGGGAATGCATCGCTCGAGCGCAATGATGAACTCCTGCAGCAACTCCCCGGCCCGGGGCCCGAGAATCTGCGCCCCGTAGAGGCGACCCGTGCGTGGGTGCGCAACGATCTTCACCCAGCCTCTCCCCTCCTCGTCCACCCGGGCGCGATCATCCTGGGTGAAGCTGAATCGGTAGATCCCGTACGCGAGGTCCCTCTCGGCCGTCTGCTGCTCGTTCATCCCGCAGCTCGCCAACTCGGGGTCGGTGAACGTTGTCCAGCCGGCAGCATGGTACCTGGCGGCCTGCGGGATGCCGAGGGCGATGCTGCGCATCACCGTGGTGGCCTCATATTCCGCGACGTGCGAGAACTGCCAGGAACCAGTGACGTCGCCGGCGGCCCAGATCCTGCGGTTGGTCGTCTGCAGATACCGGTTGAGCCGTAAGCCCCTGTCCGCCGATACCCCGACGTCCTCGAGGCCAAGGCCGTCAGTGTTGACCTCTCGACCGGTCGCTATCAGAAGCTCGTCGGCTGCGAAAGAGCGCTCGGTGCCGTTCACCTCGACGGTGACCTCCCGCTGCTCGCCTCGCCGGCCCACTTTCTTGGCGACGGCGTTGCAGACGAAGCTCACACCTTCGGCACAGAGGTAGTCGCGCAGTTCCCGGGTGAGTTCCACGTCGTCACGCGGCAGTATCTCAGGGCCTTGCTCCAGCACGGTCACCTGCGTGCCGAGGCGCTGGAATGCCTGTGCCATCTCGACCCCGATCGGACCGCCACCAACGATCAGCATCGAGCCCGGCGGCTGCGGCAGCTCGAAGATGTCCCGATTGGTCACATAGCCCACGTCGTCGAGCCCAGGTATGCCCGGCACCCGAGCCCGCGAGCCGGTGGCGAGCAGGATGTGCCTGGCGCGCAGCATTTGCTCTTCGAGGCGAACGATGCCTCCGGACTCCAGCCGAGGCCGCCCCATGAAGAGCTCCATGCCCAGCTCCCGCAGGTGTTCCGGCGTGTGGCCGCTGGCCATCTGGGCCCGCTGCTCTCGCACGTGCTCGAGAACGTTGGAGGTATCCACTTCCCCCACGGCGACCCCGACTCCGCCTCGCGGACCTTGCTGCAGTTGCCAACAATGGCGGGCCGAATGTATCAGAGCCTTGCTGGGCACACAGCCGTACCACGAGCAGTCTCCGCCGACCCGATCAGATTCGATAGCGGCCACCTTCATACCCAGGCCGCCGCCGATCGTTCCTGCCACCAGGCCCGCGGCGCCGCAGCCAATGATGACCAGATCCCACTCGCTCTCGGTCATAGCATCATCCGCTCACAGGCGCGTACTGGGGAACCCGGGAATTGCCTGCATATGGGGGCCAAAAAGGGGAGATGCGTCAAGTAGGTACACAACACTGCCCGTTCGCCCCTCATGTCCCAAGCCGCAGCCGTTGCACACGCCCCTCCCCCATACGCCCACGCAGCTCACGCCAAGTGCCCTGGAAATCTCAAGCCCGCCGCCGGTGCACCTAATGCGGGAAGAAGAAATAGGTGCGCCGGCCTGCCAGAGTGCCGTAGAGGCCCCAGAGCGATGGGATGATGAAATCCCCGAAGATGGCGCCCAGAAACAGTGGCACGATGCGGCGGTAGAACTGTATCCCCGCATAGCGCAGCACCAGCAGCTTCAGTACCCACGCCACCAGGAAAGGCATCCACAGGTAGTTCATCGACGGCGTCATGGCGATGGCGTATCCGACGGGGTGGAACGGCCACGCGGGGATTCGCTGTCGGGCGAGCGCCAGGAGGACGGCAACAATGGCGCCGAACAGCGACCCTCCCAGACCGGCCCAATCACGCGGCAGCGGACCGTTGACCCATGAGCTGAGCCGATTGAATGGCCTGCGACCCACGCTCGTGTACCATCCCCGCACCTTGGCCGTTGCTGCGCCAAAGGTGTAATAGATGTGAAGGTGCGTCCAGAGCGACGACAGCAGGCCCACAATGGTGGACACTCCGACGCCGGCGAGTAGGTGCTGCCCGCGAATGCCGACGGCGGAGCGCATCTTCATAGCTTCCAGCAGGTGCGGCATCGGGGCATCGCGATAGTCGTCGTCGAACCACGAGAAGTAGGCCAGCGTCGCGAGGGCGCGTGGCGAGAAATACGACGTCCCGAATGTGGCTGTCACGAGCTCCCGCGGACGGCCCGCCTGCACCATCGTCCACCCGGCGCCCGTCTCGGCCACGATCCGGCCAATGCCAAGGACGAATACGAAATACAGGGCAAAGAACGGCAGGCCGATATACGCCGGGAAGCCAGCCGTCGAGCCCATCCACGTCAGCACCAACAAGGTGACAGCGAGGCCAATGGCAGAGAAACGAGGCGATAGGAATCCGGCGGTGTCGGGCGAGGCGTCAGCGCCCGTTATCCTGGCCTTAATCGGCCGTGCGGCGATCCAGAGAGCCGCGATCATGAGCGCCAGCACCGCCCCGCATCCCTGCTCGTAGAGCATTGGAAGCCGCGCGATGCCGCTGCTCCCGGCGCCCCGCAGGCCCGTCGCGATGCAAATGACGTTCTGCGCCTTGCCCAGCAGGTAGAAGAACCAGCAGCTCAGCGATGCCTCGAGCGTCAGCAGAAAGCCGATGCCGATCATGAAGGGATAGAAGGCGATGGAGAACGGGCGCATGCCCCGCCACGGATTTGTGGGGAAGTGACTGTCGAGCCGGCGCGCCTTGAGCCAGACCGTCGGGATGCCGGGGAAGAAGTAGTTGATGTAGTTAATAGACTCCAGCAGGCCGGCGGTGGCAAAGCCAACCCACATGAGCTTGTTGCGCCAGATGCTATGTGCACCTGTCTGCGCAGTGATCTCCACCGGGAGCTGCACCAGCGGGAAGGTGAGCCGCTCCCGCTCCACCCACTGCTTCCCCACCAGATTGGCGATGCACAGGCTGCCGAAAACGAACAGCAGCAACATCACGCACCAGTACGAGAGTGGCACCGCCCAGTGCTGCAGCGTCTCGTAGCTGTACAGCGTCCCCCTACCCTCGTAATAGTCGGTGACGATCTTGGCGTCCGTCGGCCCGAACCACCAGGGAACGTGATCGAACAGCTCCTCCCACTTGTTCTCCGGGCTGGCGAAGTACCGCCCCGCCACCATCGAGTTCACCAGGAACGGCACCATACTCACGCCGCTTATGCATACCGAGAGGCTGACCATCACGTAGACGATGAGCAACTCCGACCGCGTCAGGCGCCAGGCTCGGCGCACCCAGCCAAGCACAAAGCTGAACCCCGTCACGATGAAGAGAGTAAAAACGGAGCCAAGCTGAAGCGACGTTTGGCCCCACTGAATGCCCTGGGTGATCAGATACCCGTAGGCGCCGAAGAAGACGCCCGGAGGAATGGCGATGGCGCCGATAAGCAGCGGGCGCCAGAGCGTGGATGGCCTTTGATCCGAGTCGGTGGACATTGCGTAGAGGTCTCACATCGCCAGGCCGGCGTTGGATGACGAGTTCGGCGCCGACACTGCGCCTCCTCCCCACGCCGATGGTCACCGGTCTCCTGTGCCCGCTCTATGGGCAGGAACCCGGGGGACCCGCACCGAACAAGACTGCGCAACCGGGCTCGAGCCGATGTGAGCGGGTGCGAACATCGCCGAGCCCAGGAAGGATGACAATGAGAGCAGCACGCCTGTTTGCCAAGGGCGATCTCAGGGTCGTGGAATCCGAAAAGCCCAAGCCTCGGGATGGCCAGGCGCTCGTGCGCGTGCAGGCCGTCGCGATTTGCCCCTCCGACGTGCGGATATATCGGGAGGGCGAGAGCGGCGGCGTGGCGCCAGAGGGCCCATTGACGCTCGGGCATGAGTTCGCGGGCATCGTCGAGGAGTGCGCCGACTCACCCCCCTCGTTCGCATCGGGAGCGCGCGTCGCGGTCGAGCCAAGTTGGTACTGCCGCGAGTGCGACTTGTGCCTCTCCGGGCACGAGAACATTTGCCGGGACCTCATTTTTCCCAGCTTCCCGCCGAACGACGGCGCCCTGGCGGAGTACATCTGCTGCCCGACCTTCGCGCTGGCCGAACTGCCGGAAAACACCACCTGGATCGAAGGCGCTCTGCTGGAGCCACTCGGAGTCGCCGTCCACGCCGTGCGCCTCGCGAAGCTGGAACCCACGCACCGAATTGGGGTACTGGGCGCCGGCGTCATCGGCCTCTCCGTGCTGCAACTAGCGCGCGCCTGCGGAGTCGGGCATGCGATCGTAGCCGAGCCCAACCCAAAGCGCCGGCCTCTGGCGAAGAAGCTGGGGGCAGCGCGGGTGGCGCGTTCCGCGGGCCGCCTTATCGAGCTCATGAAGGACCCAGCGGGCCAGCCCGACATCGTATTCGAGGCGTCGGGCGATCCGGCCGCCTTCCAGGAAGCCTGTGAGCTGGCCAAACCGGGCGGCGCCGTCATCATCATCGGCATCCCGATGCCCGACGAGGTGAGCTTCGCGTCGCAGATACCCCGGCGCAAGGAATTGACCATCACCTTCTCGCGCCGCTCCCGAGATACGCTGCAGACGTGCGTGTCCATGCTGACCCGCAGAGATGTGGACCTGTCGTGCTATCCGGTGCGCACATTCCGGCTCGATGAGACGCCGGAAGCCATCGAGATGGCCCTGGAGCCTCCCGACGATGTGCTGCGCGTCGTGGTGACGATGGATTAGGCGGCGTGCGATACCCGCTCTGGGTGCTCTCCGTCCCGCGCCCAGGATCCCAAATGAGAACAGCCCCCCGTCGTTTGGCGGGGGGCTGTGCGTTTCGGCTGCTGCCTTCAGTGCACCGCTCGCGGCCCGCATCCCCGCGTAGGTCGGGCTTTCCAGCCCGACAATTCCGACGCGGACCTACGGAAGCAGGCACTAGTACTCCGGCGGCGGCATTGGGGCAGGCTTCTCCTCCTCAGGCACCTCAGCGATGATCGCCTCGGTGGTGAGCAGCAGGCCGCCGATGCTGCCGGCGTTCTCGAGGGCGCAGCGTACCACCTTGGCCGGGTCCGTCCAACCCGACTTCATCATGTCACAGTAGTCTTCGTTCAGGGCATCGAAGCCGAAGTTCTGGCCGCGACTGGTCGCGACCTTCTGCACGACGACGGAGCCCTCCCAGCCGGCATTGTTGGCGATCTGCCGCAGTGGCTCCTCGAGGGCGCGCTGCACGATCTTCATGCCCACGGCCTCGTCGTCGTTCGCCGCTTTCAGCTCGTCGAGCACCTTCGCAGCTCGCAGCAGAACCACCCCGCCACCTGGCACAATACCTTCCTCTATGCCAGAGCGGGCCGAGGAGAGAGCGTCCTCGAAGCGATGCTTCTTTTCCTTCAACTCAGTCTCGGTAGGGGCGCCAACTTGTATGATCGCGACGCCACCGGCGAGTTTCGCGAGGCGCTCCTGCAGCTTCTCCTGATCGTAGTCGCTGTCGGTGGTCTCTATCTCGTTGCGGATCTGCGAGATACGGCCGGTAATGGCCTCCTTGGTGCCGACGCCCTGCACTATGGTCGTGTCGTCCTTGTCGATGACGACCTTCTCGGCCTGTCCAAGCTCGCTGAATTCCACGTTCTCGAGCTTGATCCCGAGATCCTCAGACAGGAACGTCCCGCCCGTGAGAACGGCGATGTCTTCCAGCATGCGCTTGCGGCGATCGCCGAACCCCGGAGCCTTCACGGCGCAGCCCTGGATGATCCCGCGCATCTTGTTCACGACGAGCGTTGCGAGAGCCTCGCCCTCCACATCCTCGGCAATGATCAACAATGGCCTGCCGGCCTTGGAGACCTTCTCAAGCAGCGGGATCAGATCGGCAACCGAGCTGATCTTCTTCTCGTGAATGAGGATGTAGGGGCTCTCCAGCACACACTCCATGTTCTCGGCGTCGGTCACGAAGTAGGGGGAGATGTAACCCTTGTCGAACTGCATGCCCTCGACGACCTCGAACGTGGTGTCCAGGCCCTTGCTCTCCTCGACGGTGATCACACCGTCCTTGCCCACCTTGTCCATCGCGTTCGCGATCATCTCCCCGATCGCCGGATCGTTGCCGGCAACGCCGGCAACGTTGGCGATGTCCTCCTGCGTCTTCATCTCCACAGCACGCTTCTGGATCTCGGCAACCACCGCATCGACGGCTCGGTCAATCCCATTCTTGATCATCATGGGATTGCGGCCGGCGGCCACGTTCTTGAGCCCCTCGGCCACGATGCGCTGCGCCAGAACCGTCGCCGTGGTGGTGCCATCACCCGTGTCATCGTTGGTCTTGGACGCCACCTCGCGACAGAGCTGCGCCCCCATGTTCTCGTATCGATCCTCCAACTCCACCTCCTTCGCCACCGTCACGCCGTCCTTCGTAATGGTCGGCGCACCCCATTTCTTGTCCAGAAGGACATTCCTGCCCTTCGGCCCCAGAGTTACTTTGACGGCATCTGCCACTATGTTTACGCCCCGCTCGAGGGCGCGTCTTGCCTCCTCTGCGAAGGCGAGCATCTTAGCAGGCATGTCGTCTACCTCCTTCCAGCGCTATGGGCGCAAAAAAAGCTGTGGGCCACTGGAGCCCACTCAGGATTTCCGTTTGCGCGTCTTCTTTTTCGCCGCCTTTTTGATCGCCAGCACCGAATCGACCTCGAGGATAAGGTGGTCCTCCTCGTCGATGCGTATCTCCGTGCCGCTGAACTCCGGGTAGATGATGATATCCCCTACCTTCAACGGAATCGGAATCATCTCGCCCCCTTCCAGCCGCTCGCCATCCCCCACGGCCACTATCTCGGCCTCCTGGGGTCTCTTTTTGGCCGAGTCCGGCAGCACGATGCCGCCTGCCGTGGTGTCATCTTGTTCGAGCGGCTTGACCAGAACTCTGTTTCCGAGAGGCTTAAGCATTGCTCTGTTCACCACCCTTTCGACAATGTCCGACGCGCCGGTGCCGCACTTGGCGCTCTTCCCCGACGCCCTCTCCGCCTCCTCAGTCAAGCCCGCCGCGGAGGTCCTTAGCACTCGCGCATTGCGAGTGCTAATCTCAGCGGGAGATTATACTCGCTTTTTGCCGCTTGTCAAGCCCCCGCCCGACACAGTTCTCTCGTCCCACGCCCCACTTCCTGTCCGCTCGGGCGCGGCACGCAGGCGAGCCGGTAACGCAGACGGGAGGCCGACGCGCCAGACGGCGCGAACACAGGCGGTGCATCGCCGGCATCGCAGAGGAGGAGCTATGTTGCACCAGACTTGCCGCCTCATCCTGCCCTTGGCTGTTATCGTTCTCAGCTCGCACCCGGCAGTTGTCACGCGGACCCTCATGCCGCCGCACCCAGCCTACGGCCCGGCAGTGGCGATCTGCAAGTTTGGCGACCCGGCCAGCGCTTCGATGACGTATGGCGCGCGAAGCCACTGGTGATCCACCTGCCCAGCGCCGGGGAGGCCATTACCTACAGCGCCGACTGCGAGGCACTCTTGACCAGTTGCGAGGGTGAGGGGGCCCCGGTGCACGAGCTGCGGCGTGCCACAGTGCCCTAACAGCAGCGCCACGGACGCGAGCGAACGGGAGGTAATGGACGTGTCCGCGCACGAAGGGCTCAACCTCGACGCCTTCGGCGACTGGCTCAGCCAATGGCGCAGCAGCATCCTGGCCGGGTCTCGCCCATACGCGTGCTTCACGTGGCGAGATGAGGCGGGGCCGAATCTGCTGTATATCAACGACCTGGTCTGGATCGGCTGGGCACAGGACGAGCTCCAGCCGAGCGCACGCCAGCGCGGGGAGTGGATCGAAACAATCAATTCCTTTCAGCACCCCGAGGGCGGATATTACGCCAACCCGCCCTTCGAGGCGCATTCGTGGCCCCACGCCACGTGGCGCGCGCTGATGTCGCTGAACATGCTTGAGGGGCGGCCGCGGTATCCTGTGGCAGTACTTGAGCCGTTGTGCGATGTCGAGACGTGTCGCCAGTGGGTCGCGGGGCACGGCTCGGGCCCGGCGCGACTCCCGCACCATCGGTATGCACTCGGCGCCTTCGTGGCCGCGATGGCGCGAGACGAGGCGTGGCTACCCGCTTTCCTGGATGCCATCCTGGCGCTGCAGAATCCGAAGACAGGCTTCTGGCCCACCGCGGAGGGCGCTGATTCGCTCAGTCCGACGTTCCTTTTCTCGACCCTCCTCATCAAGCTCGGCGGCCAGGTTCCCAGGCCCGAGTTGGTGATCGACACCATTCTCGACATGCAGCGCCCCAGCGGCTGGTTCGGTCGTTCGGGGCCGGGCTTTAGCGACATGGACGGGGCATTTCTGCTCGAGCACCTGTCGCGGGAAACCGGCCACCGGCGGGAGGATTGCCTCGCCGCCCTGCGGCGCATGCATGCGAGCCTCGGTAGAATCTGGCGCGAGCAGCGGCAGGAGGTCTTCAACCGCAACCCCCATCGCACGCTCGCCATCCATGGGATATGCTCGGTGCTGAACGGGGCGCTGCCAGAGGCCCAATCGCGCTATCCCTGGCGCTTCGTCTACCACGCCACGCAGTTCATCCGCGTGCCGTCAACTGCCGGGCAGATCGATGGCGCGCAGTGAGGCAAGTTCGGGGGGAGACTGATCCCGCGCAAAGCCAATGCACTCATGCCGATGAGGGCTCGCCGGGCCACATGGATGATCATGCTCCCAGGACACGGGCTCCCCATGTTAGCAGGACACCTCCGAAGAACGTCACGAGGCTCAACGTCCTCAACTGCTGCGCCCGGTGCAACTCCGGGAGCAGGTCGCTGGCGGCGATGTAGAGGAAGGTCCCGGCCGACAGAGCCACGAGCACGCCGACGACGTGCTCGGGAAGGGCTCCGAGGATGAAGTAGGCCACTATCACGCCAAGGGGCACCATCAGAGAGAAGACGCTGATGAGGGCGATGATGGCGCCCCTGCGATAGCCCGCGGCGATCAGCAGCGCGGCCAGCGACATGGATGCCGGCGCCTTGTGGGCCACGATGGCCAACAGCACGACGGCCCCGAGGCCCGGAATGGCCGCCGCACTGCCCAGAGCAATGCCGGCCATCATGGAGTGGATGGACAACCCAACGAACGCGGCAACGCCGATCGTGTGGTAGTCACAGTCATGGGCGCCGCAGGCGTGCACCATGACGAACTTCTCAATGAAGAACAGCACCAGAAACCCGACGAACACGAGGCCGGACGCACTGGAGCCCACCAAATCGAACGCGTCCGGTAACATGTGAAGGAACGCCGCGCCCAAGAGCACCCCCGCGCCGAAGCTGATGAGCAGCCACAGTTGATCTCGTTTCCACCCAAACTGCAGCGGAACGAGGCCACCGATCCACGCGCAGGCGACCGTGATGGCGCTGAATACCAGCAGACGCAGGGCCAGCTCGTTCACTGCTATCGCTTCCTATTGCTGTTGCGGATGCGTCGCCCCGTTGGCAGATACGCGGATCAGATGGGGCCGACGAATGCGCAGCCCGCATATGTTGCCATACTTCCCCCTGAGGCCGTCGAAATCGAGTTTCAGGAAGCTGATCAGCTCCTCTGGTGGACCGCTTGCCAGATACTTCTCCGCCAGACTTCGCATGAGCTCATCGTAGCGTTTGCGGAGGCTCCCGTGCTGCCAGTTGCGACCGGGAAAACGGCGGAGGTCGCCGTTGAACTCCGGGTTGATGTGATAGAGCTCGTGACACAGTGTCGTCAGCTTCTCCTCGAGCGACAGGTTGCAGAAGCGCGGGAGAAACAGGTGCAGAACGTAGAGCATCTGAACGCCTTCGGCCGTGACGCTCGGCATGCGCCACTGTACGCCATCACGGGTCGTTTCGGCGGCGCCGCCTTCGAAGCGCAGCGGCATCAGTGTCGCGTGCGTGCCGTGCTTGGTAGGGCGGCGAGTCTGGGAGTAGCCCACGAGAATGCGGTCGGTGCCAATGTGCTGAAAAGCGGCGTGGCGGCGGCAGATATCTGCTATCACCTCGCGCATCTTTGCCGTGTAGTCGAGCATTGCGTATCACACGAACTGCCAGGCCCGCCCCATCAGGGCCTACGAACTCCGTTTCACCCACTCCGCCAGAGGGGTGACCCCGACTGGCCCGGTGCCGTAGGGGCGACCCGGCGGGTCGCCCCTACGTATGTAGATGGCGCGAAGGACCTCAACTCCTCGCACCCTCCGGAGCCACGTCCAGCCGACTCTCCCAGTCTCGCAGGAGCTTGCGATGCTCCTCCAGCGCTGCCGCGTGAGCCGACTCCCCCGCAAGGTTTTTCGTCTCGCCCGGGTCGGCTCTCATGTCGAAGAGCTGCTCAACGGGATCGCCCTGGTACATGATGTACTTATAATCCTGCGTGCGGATCATGCGACCAGTCCTTGTCACCTCGGCGGCCACGAACTCATGCCCGTCCGCCGGCCTCTGCTCCAGCCATGGCCGCAGGCTCCGCCCCAGCGCCCGCGGTGGCGTCTCGACGCCGGCGTAGTCGCATATCGTCGGCACTATGTCCACGCCCGAGACGAGATGCGCCGCGTCCTTCACGTCCTCCGCAATCTGCCCGGGGCAGGAAAAGAGGAGCGGCACTTTCAGCGCCTCCTCGTACAAGTAGTTCTTCGTGACCATCTGATGGCGCCCCATGCCCTCGCCATGGTCGGAGGTCAGGAGCACGACCGTGTTCTCTCGCTCGCCAGCATCCTCGAGAGCCTGCAGCACCCGCCCGATCTCGGCGTCCACCATCTCGACGTGGCGGTAGTACGACCAGACATAGTACCGCCAATGCCACTCCGGCCATCCCCAGGTCCGGCTCGGCCGTCTTGCCACCGGCTTCGGCTCCCGCGGGTCGAACTCGAAGTTGGCCGGAAGCGGGGGCAGCTCGTCCGTGAGCACCGGGTAGCGCAGCTCGTCAGGAGGGTTGCGGTGCATGGTGACCCACTGGCAGATGTCGTGTGGCTGAAGGAAGGAGGCGACCAGCAGGAACGGCTCTTTGCCCCGGCGGTTGCGCAGGTATCCCTCGCAGGCCCTTGAGACGGCCGAATCTCCCAGATTGCCCAGCCCGCTGAGCCCCGTGCAGATCACATTGAACCCGGGAATATCCCGCGTAAACGACTGCGGCACGTGCCACTTCCCCGCGTAGATCGACTCATAGCCGCGCTCCCCGAGCCACTGGCCGATGTTCGGGATGTCCGAGCGGATCGCCCGGTTGTTCACCACCACGCCCGTCTCAGACGTCATCCGGCTGGTGAGGAAACTGCTTCGCGCGGGAGAGCAGAGCGGATTGGGGCTGTGGGACTCCTGGAACGACACTCCGGTGCGGGCCAGATGGTCCATGCCCGGCGTGCGCAGGTAGCGGCACCCGTTGGCCGATATGGTGTCAATGGCCTGTTGATCGGTGATGATGAACAGGAAGTTCGGTCGCTTCGATGTGCGCATTGTTCGCCCCCTCGCGCCCGGCAGCCGTCCGGCGAATAATGCTGCTCCGGCCACGGCGCCCGTTTTCAGGAACTGCCGGCGTGTTGCGGCGTGCGTGGATTCCCTCTTGAGCCTCTGTGTCATCGCTATCTCCTCCCTCGCAGTGCTGCGACCATCTCCGTCAAGCGCGCCGGCGCGGTCGGGTCGAAGATGTACGCCCGCGTGTGGCTGATGGCCATGAGCAGCCGGTGCTTGTCGTCCACCCAGTATTCGTACGGCAGAAGGCCGTGCCCCAGCATCTGGTAGCACGCAAGCCGCAGCGTCCGGCCGTTGAGCTCCAGGTCGCTCATCTCCCTGTATCGGAGCACATGGCCCTCCTTGGGCATGTCCAGCTCCTCGAGCACCGCAAACTCCAGCGGCTCTGTCTGCTCACCCGAGAGCCGCTGTGCCACGTCGAACAGCCCCCAGTCGCTCGTGAAGGGCACGGACACATTGCGAACCATCGTCCGCCCGCCGGCTTTCACGCGGAGTTTGCCGGCCTTCACCGTGACGCTCTCCTTGACGGCGGTCGCCTTAATGGCTTCGCCGTCGGCGCCCATGATGACGGAGTCGATGCGCCACGAGCGAGGGCTCGACAGGGCGTCGGAGGCGCACTTGATATCGGCATCCGTCTGATACACCTGGCCGCCGACGAGCACGAGTCTCTTCTCCACGCTGAGGGTCACTGACCGGCCCCCACGATCCGGCTCGCGCCGAATGCGCAGGTAGCCGAGGTTGGCTCTGGCCGGGCCACCGCTGACCGCCCAGATGCGGTACGTGTGCTCCCAGGCGCCCTCAGGATCAAAGGCCTCCGTCGGCGGCGAGAGCCCCTCCAGCGCCCCCAGCTCGGCGAGCAATGCCAGACTCAATGGCCGGGAACGCGACAAATTCTTGTAGCTCTGCTCCATCGCCATCTCCTTTCGCTTCACGAATCAGCCCGCACTCGCTGCCCCGTTGCGTCTGCCAACGGTCGGCGGGCTGGCTTCCCAATATCCGTTGTTCGCCGCCAGAGCGGCATGTCCTGCGAGACTGCGTGTCGCACACTTCTGGAGGAGGCACCGCGAAAAGCAGAGGGCTGAGGCGAAGTTACTTGGAGGCACTTGCGCATGAGCTGTTGGCTCACCCGCAAACGATGAAGATGAGCGGCGTAGGCTGGCTCGGCCGTCGCTGTAGGCGCGTACCTGTGGCGCCCCAACGAGGTGCCCGGAGGGCTGGTCCGCCCCCACATCAGCCAGGCGGGATGGCGGGGACGGTCGCCATAGGGGCTGTCTACGCCGCCATCGTCATCCAGGTCGCAGCCGAGGCTATAGAGCCTGAAGCCCTCGCCCCCGAACTGGCTGCACTCTGATACCCGGCTCCGCTGGGACACGTTTTGCCAGTGCCCGCTATTGCTGGTCCAGCAGCTTCTGGACGTCCTCCTCAGCGACGACCTCAACGTGCCCGTCGGCGAAGGCGACCACGCGCTTGCCCTCGTGGCGCGGGGCGCTGTCCATGAGCAGGATAGTCTTGCTCGGATTCTCGATGTCCCCCACGTTCTTGCCCCACAGGTGCTCCGGATAGACGTACCCGCTGCCCTCGTCCTCGGCCATCAGCGGACACTGCATCAGGCTCCTGTTCCGGGTATATGGATAGATGAGCCCCGTCCACCAGTCGGGGCCCTCCACCAGCCCGGACGTCCTCCCCATCTGCTTGAGGCGCTCCACCTGTACCGCTCCCGGGAGCGCATCGTCCCAGTCCGTGGCAAACATCAGGGACGCCAGAGCGAGCTGCTTCAGGTGGCTGGCGCACAAGTCGGCGTCTGTGCCGATGCGCGCGCGCCGCACGTACCCGCCGATGGCGTACGCCACCCACGTGCCGTCGGGCGACCAGGCCAGGCGCGAGCTTCGGTCGTCCCCGCCATGCGCCAATAGGAGGTAGAGCCCGTGCCCCAGCTCGATGTTCTGTTCCACGCAAGCCGGCAACTGCTCGATATCGGCAACCCGGAGCTTGGCAGCCACGCCGCGCTGCGCATCCCCCTGGCCGGCCGCCGACACCACGGCGATCCTGTCACCGGTCGGCGAGACGCCAATACATAGCGGCCTCTCGCCGTCGGCGAACTGTAGTACGGGCTCCGCGGCCGCCCCACCCGGCTCGTAGCGCCAAATCGCTGCCGAATTCGCATCGTCCGCGAACGCCGCCGCGAGGAAGATCTCGTTCCCCTCCGGCCCCACGGCGAGACACAGCGGACGCGAGGGCACGACGTTGAGCCCGGGCAGGAAGCTGTGCGGCATCAGCTCCCGCAGTTCGGCTCTCCACACGTATAGCGGAGGCGTTGCGCCTCGGCGGAGCACCGCTGCCGCGGTACCCTCGGGGGACCACGCGAACGCAACGTCGCGCTCCCACCGGCTCACCTGGAAGTCCAGTGGCTCCGTCATCGGCTGGATCTCGCCGACCTCAGGGATGATGCTCGCAAGGCAGCACGTCACCGTCCGCTCGGGGCCCCGCTGCCTCACCACTGCCTGAATCTCGCCGCCCCTCCACATCGCATGCAGCACCTCCACCGCGTCCACCGGCACCTCCCACGACTCGTCCGTGTCCAGATCGGTGAAGCCCAGCGTCGCCTGTCGTCGCGACTGCACATACGCCAGCACGTGGCCGAACGGCGCCCAACAGAACGCCGTCACCGGCCAGTCCCCCCGCACCTCCCGAATGCCCGCCCCGGCCTCCACGCGGACGTACGAGCGGCCTCTTGACTCGTCCCTCTCGATCCACGCCAGGTAGCCACCGTCCGGCGAGAAAGCCGGCGCACACTGGACGTACTCGGCCACCGCGTGGTCGGATATGATCGCGAGGCCCTCGGCCCGAGTCGCGCCGGACGCGCCCAATGCTGCACAGACGACCAGAACAGCCGTCCTGTTCATCTCGCTCACCTCCATGCTGTCGTCGATCCCTCACTGCACTGTACGCACAAGCCACCCTCGACGTTTCGCATCCCTGTCCGCCAACGTGCATCGTGTTGCGGCTCCCCGGCACGCCTCCTACCTCACGCACTCCCACACGATGTCGCAGTCGTCCTCAGAGGCGTATTCGAGAGCCACGCCGCCATCGTCATCCAGGTCTCCGCTGAGGCTGTAGAGCCTGAAGCCCTCGCCCCCGAACTGGCGGCACTCGCATACCCGGCTCCGCTGGGACACGTTTTCCCAGTGCCCGCTATTGCTGGTCCAGCAACTTCGAGACGTCTTCCTCGGCCAACACCTCGAGGTGCCCATCGGCGAAGGCGACCACCCGCTTGCCCTCGTGGCGCGGCTCGCTATCCATGAGCAGGATGGTCTTGCTTGGATTCTCGATGTCCCCCACGTTCTTGCCCCACAGGTGCTCCGGATAGACGTATCCGCTGCCCTCGCCCTCGGCCATCAACGGACAGCGCATCACGGACTTGTCGCGAACGTACGGGTAGATCACAGCAGCCCACCAGTCCGTCTCCTTGGCCGGGCGAAAGTCGGGACTCCTTTCCCTGGCCCAGTTCACGTGCTCAAGGCCAGGGAGAGCTTCGTCCCAATCCGAGGTAAACATCAGGAATGCCATGGCTGTCTGCTTTAGATGGTACTCACACGCGAGCGTTTGCGTGCCAATCCGCGCCAGCCGTACCTGCCCGCCCATCGAGTATGCGACGCGCTCGCCGTCCGGCGACCAGGAGATCGTGGGGTGCCTGCGCGGCCAACCACCAGGCTTCAAGAAGCCTTCCTCCACCGGGATCTCCCGCTCACCCCAGTGTGGCTCCTCCGTTAGCCTGGCCACGTGGAGCAGGGCCACAGCACGATTCCAATCGCCGCCCTGTACGCGCGCTGATATGACGGCCAATCTGTCTCCTGCCGGCGACACTGCCAGGCAAATCGGCCATTCGTTGCCGGCAGGGAACCCAAGTACTGGCTTCGCGTCCGCCTCGTCAGGCCGATATCGCCAGACCGCCATTGAGCCGCGTTCGTGCGGCCGGAACGCCCCGAACAAGATCTCCTTGCCCTCAGGGCCCACAGCCAGACATGGCGTGTCAAGCGGCCTCAAGTTCAGCTCCGCGAAGCCATTGCCAGGCGCCAAAGCTGGCAGCCCATCCTCCCAGACCTGAAGAAAAGGCGCCCCCCACCCGCCCAGCAGCACCGCAGCGTTGCCCTCCGGCGACCAAGCGAAGGCAGTATCCGAGCTTGGCGAGCGCAGCCCCTCGTTGTCAATAGGGCCTGTCAGGAACTCAACCTTCCCTGTTTCCGGCGCCACTCTCGCCAGATAGCACGCCTCCGCCTCCTGGCGACCAGCCCCTAGCAGAAGCAACTGGATGCCGCCAGCCGTCCAAACCAGCTCCCGTGCCGCCAGAGCATCGAGAGGGATTTCCGCCTCTATGTGCAGGTCGAGATCGAACGTCAACAGCGTCGCCCTCCTGTCTCGCCAAGGCCAACAGGAGTCCACATAGGCCAGGACGTCTCCCTCCGGCCACCAGCAAAAGGCCTCCGCCCGCCCCTGCTCCGGCACCCGTCGAGTCTTACGGGTGGCGATCTCCATCACCTGGATGTAGGAGTCGCCATTGGGTTCACGCGTCTCCACCCAGGCCAGGCGCGCACCGTCGAAGGAGAACGCCGGCGCGTACTGAAAGCACTCGGCCGCCGCCCCGTCGGTGATGACGGCGAGCGGCTCCGCCTGTGCGGCAACAGCGAGGGCACCCATCTCCAAAGCGCCGAGAATCAACATGTACCTCATCACGAACACCCGCCTCCGCAGTGTTATCGTATGCACTCCCACACAATGTCGCCATCGCCCGGATTTGCCTCGTCCGGAGGCACGCCGCCATCGTCATCCAGGTCTCCGCCGAGGCTGTACAGCTTGAAGCCTTCGCCTTGCGGCTGATATACGAAATCCTCGCCGCTGAACGGGTCCTTGGGTAGAGACCACTCCGGCGAATCCTGCAACTGCCCGAGCGTAGCCGGATAGCTGTTGCGCGTGTGCTTGTAGGCTTTCAGGGCGAGCACGACTCGGCATAGGCCGATCTCAGCCACCGCCCAGTCACGCTTCTGCAGTAGGCGGCCGGCAGCAGGAACGAGCCATCCCGCTAGCATCTGTGGCTCGCGCCGCCGGTCGAAGTCGTCCTGGAGCGCGTCCAATTGGCCCGCGCCATCGCGATACGGTAGCTTTGCCTTCTCCTGCACCGCGCGAACATAGCTTACGTAGACCAACTGGTCGCGCTCGTCCGGAGGAACGGCCAGCAGATCATCAACCGGTACTTCGTCCGTGCCTGCGGTTCCGACGAGTATCTGCCGTATCGCCTTCGGATCACGCCGGCCCGCCTCGTAGACGTCGCAGCCCCACGCTAGTTCCGTTCTCAGGGCGGCATTGAGGGCCTCGTAGTGGTGGTCGATGTTTAGGAGTTCTTGCTCGACCGCATCCGCCCTGGCCGCATCGATAACAGAGTCAGCGAGAATCTGCCTTACCGAATCCAGGGCAACGCCCTGCATTTCGTAGCTGATGAGCTGCGCAATGATAGTCGGCTCGGCTGCCGCGTGGCGCGACATTCTGAGGGCAACGAGGGTCCAATCCAGTGCCTCCTTGGGCCGGCCTTCCGTGGCCAATGTGAAGCAGTAAGCAGCGATCAGGCGTGGGGCCCGGCGAAACCGGGCCATGTGGGGAAATGGTGCGCCGAGGTCTTGCCAGTTGATGGGAAACACGCAGTACGGCATCTGCGACGCCTGCCAGAAGATCCCCAGAGCCGTTCGCACCTCCGGGCGCGACAGTATCTCCTCGCTTTCTATCGCCATCCCCATGTCATGGCGAAACATCTCGAGGACGTCGATCTCGCCGTCCCACAATCCGGCCGCCCCCAGGTCGGGCGCATTGAAGACCTGTTGATACAGAATGGCGGCATTCTGATCGTCGGGGACGGGCTTCGGTGCGGCCTCCGCAAGCGTCAGTGGCACGCCCTGGGCCTTCAGAGCGGCGAGCTCAGCCGCCAGTTGTGCCCCCCAATCCATATTGGGCTGAGCCCACCCCGCGGTTCCCAGTGCCAAAACTACGACAGCCGCGGCTGCCACCCGGGGCGCGCTGTGCGCCGGCGACGGGCACGTCCGTTTCGACCTTGGAGCAGAACCGTGACCCAACATGATCATCGCTCCTTTCTACGCACAGGACGCCCGTAAGGTTACTGTGAGCCTGCGGAAGCCAGGGCAGTCGGCGAGAGCCAGTGTCGCAGCCTAGCTGACGCACTCCCACACGATGTCGCAGTTGTCGTAGTCGTGTCCCTCGTCCTCTAGCGTAGCGCCGCCATCGTCGTCCAGGTCTACGCCGAGGCTGTACAGCTTGAAGCCCTCGCCCTGAGGCTGATACACGAAGCCCTTGCCGCTGAAGGGGTCCTCGGGAAGGCGGTAGTCGAGGGTCTCCTGCAACTGGTCAAGTGTCGCCGGATACGCCTGGTGAGTGTACTTGTAGGCCTTCAGAGCCATCACGACGCGACACAGATCGATCTGAGTGCCCGCCCAGTCGCGTTTCTGGACTGCCTTGCTGAATCTGGGCGCGACCATGCGGAACACGATGCCTGTTGCCGGAGCCTCAAGTAGTCCAACCGGTCGCGACAGCTCTGCCTGCAGTGCATCGAAGTCCGCCGCCGAATCTCGGTATGGCTGGTCAACCAATTTCTCATGCCTTTCCGCATACTCGAGATAGATCAACTGGTCGAGTTTGTGCAAAGGCCGCCCGGGCCAGCCGAAGTAGAGGCAAGCCGGTAGTCCCTTTGGAACATCGAGCGGCGAATATACCTCATCAAGCTCCCGACGCAGCAACTCATAGGTGTCACAGACGAGTGCCCGCTGCACGTCCATACTCGCGTCGAAGAGCTCATACAGCTCAATACGGCAGAGGAGCTCTTCGAATTCGCGGGCCAAGGCAGGACGGATCGCTTCCGGAGATACGATGTCTCGAAGCGCATCAAATGTTATGCTCTGCATCGCATAGGTGACGAGCTGGGCAATAAGATGGCCCTCGGAGGCTACCTGCTGGGACATCCGCAAGGAGACCAGGCACCAATCCAACGCCTCGTCAACCCGTCCTGCCTCTGCCAATATCCGGGAGTGAGCGCCGAGTACCCGGGCAGCCGTGGGACACATCGACGCAAGCGAAAACCAGCCAGGGAAGCCGGCTTCCCAATTCACCGGAAAGACCGAGTACGGCCTTTCAGATCCACGGCGAAGAGTTTCCAGGATGCGCTGTGCTTCAGGGCTGCGCAGCGCCGCCCGCGTCTGCGCGTCCAATACCAATACGATGCGCTCCTTGTCATGTGTGACCTTCTTGTTCAGCTCCGCCAGCGGCGACTTCGGCAGCAGCTTCTTGCGCTCGTCTGGCGTCAGCCGCCCCAATCGGCATTGAAACACCTCTTGATACACGACGGCAGCGTTCTGGTCCTCGGGCACCGGCTTGGGCACTGCCTCCAACATGGTCACCGGCTTGCCCTCCGCCTTCAGTGCGGCTAACTGCGCCTCGACTTGTCGTCCCCACTTGATGTTGAAGTAGGTCCAGGGAATGGCTGCCAGCACGAATAGCACGAGGCCGACGAGGAACGCTCGCGGAATTGCCACCGACAGCCACCCGCCCGCACCCAAGAAGTGCCGCCCGCCCTTGGAGAACGTAGGGAAATAGCGGTTGCTCAACGTCATCCCCCCTCAGGAGTTGCCCAGATCTCCGAACGACTCGGACAGAAGCTGGGCGCGATAGCGGAGCGCATTCTCTGTCTGCTCCGAGGGCAACTGCCGCAGCGCCTGGCGCAGTGTTACCTTCTGAGTCGCCTCGGCAGCCGTTGGGGCCACGGAGAGGGGCTCCATCAACTCAAGCGTGGCCCAACGACGCTGCCGACGCAGATGTCGGCTGGCCATATTGCGTGCGACGGTGATCAGATAGGCCGGCACGTTGCGGATCCTCCGCACTGCTCTGTCCCGATCCAGCAGGGACAGGAAGACATCCTGGAGGATATCCTCGGCGGCTTCTCTCCCGAGGCCTCGGGCAAGCAGCACATGGAAGATGCCGGTCGCGTACGCATCGTACAGGCACTCCAGGGCCTTAAGGTCGCCTCCGGCCAGCGCCGCCAGCAGCTCGCTGTCATCCATCCGTTGTTTCATTGGGCTCGCGGGCGTGTGCGAAAGAGCGCTCTCATCCTATGAGTGTCTTTTGGGGTGACGAATTTGTCTATCCGGCAAGATGGTACCCGCGTTCGTGCGCCGCGACACACAGCCGAGATGGGGGTTAGGGGTAGAATCCCGCCCGTGCGCGCAGCCAGGGCGAGCGGCAGCGGCACTCACTCAGCAGGTGAAATGTCTGGGCCGCCGAACCTATCACTTGCGGCGCGGCGTGCGCTCTGCTGCCGCTTTTTTTTCGTGCCTGTCTGCGTGGTCTGCGCGGCCGCACGGCATCGCCAGCACTCGGAAGGCTATCGAGCATGTGGCGTTTGAGCGCCCTGATGTATGGTCATTTTGCGGGCGACGCCTACATGGGCTTCATTCCGGCACTGCTGACGCTGGTAGCAGTGCGCTTCGGGCTGTCGCACACGCAGCTTGGCGGGCTGGGCATGGTGGGGGCGCTCACGGCGAGCTTCACCCAGCCTCTGTTCGGCCACCTGGCCGACCGACGGCCGGCGCTGCGGTTCTGGGCGTACGGTCCCCTCGTCTGCGCCGTCGGCGTCTGCCTCATCGGCCTTGCCCCAACACCCGTGATCGTCGGGTGCTGCCTGCTGCTGGGCGGCCTGGGCAGCGCCGCGTTTCACCCCGGATCGGCGTCCGCCGTCGCCGCACTGGGCGGCAAAGAGCGCGGCGGCTTGGTCATGTCCTTGTTCAGCGCCGGCGGGATCATCGGGTATGCCCTGGGCCCATGGGCGGCGACTACCTTGTGGGCCAGCCTCGGCCCCACACGGCTCTGGCAGTGCGTGGGAGTCGCCGCGCTCGCCACCGTCCTGCTGCTGGTTGCGGGGCGAGGCGGAGCCATCGGTGCCATGAGGGCTGCGTCGCGGGAGGACGGCCCGGCTGTCTTCAGCCGCACTGCGCTATCCGTCCTTTTCCTCATCGTCACGCTGCGCGCAGCGACAGCCATCTCTCTCGGTACCTTCCTGCCTCGTCTCCTGGAAGCCCAAGGAGCGAGGCATCTCATCGGCCCATACATGCTGGTTCTGATCGGCTCGGGCGGGATAGCCGGAGTATTCGGCGGGGCCATCTCCGATCGCATCGGGCGCCAGCCAGTCACGGCCATAACCCTGTTGTTGGCGGGGCCCGCTTTGTGGGCCTTCTTTCACATCGATGCAGTGCCTGTGTTGTTGTTGGCCATCTCGGGCATATTCCTGCAGGGCGCACTGCCGGTGAACATCGTGCACATGCAGGCGCTGATGCCCGGGGGCAAGAGTCTCGCCGCCTCGCTGTCCATGGGGGTCGCCTGGGGCCTCGGGGGGCTGGCGAATCTCGCCGTCGGCCGCTTGGCCGACGTACCCAGTATCGGCCTTGCGGGCGCGCTTGGGTTCGTCGTCGTCCTGCCAGTACTCGCAGGAGCGCTCGCCCTTCTCCCCGCGGCCGGTGCAGGCGAGGCGGCCCGGCTGGCTGAGCGGCGCCGGGCTCACCACGCGCCGGACGAGTAGTACGAGCCATCCTACTGCCAGGGTCGCGCCCTCCTACCGGAACCAGCTCTTAAGCACCTCCTCGCTGCTCCCTATAACCTCTATGGCGGAGGACATCACCACCATCGTCTTGGTCAATGATCAGTGCTCAGTCGTGCGTTGAGCACTGACCACTGACGGCTCATCACTGATCTCGTATGGAGACCATTGAAGGCTCGGACGCACTGCGCAAAGCTGCGATCATCGTCGTAGCCCTCGGCAGCGATCTCGCCACCCAGGTGTGCGAGCAGATGCCGGATAGGCACATTCGTATGCTGTCATCGGAGATTGCCAACCTCGGGGAGATCTCGCCCGACGAGCAGGCAGCTGTGATCGCCGACTTTCTGGCGGCCAGCAACGAGGGGGCGCCGCTGGATCTGGTTGAGTACTCGGGGGAACTGTTGCAAAGAACCCTCGGCTCGACCGCTGGCATTGAGACTATTGACATCGACCGTTCACTGCAGCGCTTAACCGCCACGGCGACCAAGCTACCTGCCGACGCCATCGCGCGACAGTTGGAGAAGGAGCTGCCCCAGACGATCGCGATGGTCCTGACCCATCTGTCGGCAGAACAGGCCGCCCAGGTGTTCGGAAACATTCCGGACGAGCTCAAGGGCCAGATTGCGCTGCGCATGGCGACCATGAAGGGTGTGGCGCGGGGCGTGCTGGAAGAGGTTGCCCGTCTCATCGAACGAATTACGGCGGTGCCGTACGAAGTACGCTCCAGCCCCGGGGGCATGGACCATCTGCTCGAGGTGGTCATTCGCGCAGAGCCGGGAGTGGATACCGCAATTCTGCAGGGCCTCGCAGCTCACGACACCGATTTGGCTGACGAGCTGCGGCACTCTCTGTTCACTTTCGAGGACCTGATGGAATTGCCCGATGAGGCGCTGCAGATGGTGCTGATGGCGGTGGAGACGCAAACTCTCGCTCTGGCGCTCAAGGGCGCCGACGAGGCGATTAAGCAGAAGGCGTTCAGCAATGTCTCACAGCGTGGTGCCGAGATGCTGGAACAGGAATTGGAGCTCATGGGCCCAGTGAAACGCAAGGACGTCGAGGCCGCGCGGCGCTCGTTGGCAAGCTCGGCGGAACAGCTCTCCGAGCAGGGCGAGATCAGCATCCGACCTGGCGACGAGGAGGAAGACGAAATGATCGAGTAACCCACTGCAGGCGACCGCCACCACCGCATGCTTAATACTACTACGACGTTTCATGATATAATGGCTTAGACACTCTTAATCGCAGCCATACATCGCAGCAGGAGCCAGAGCTATGAGCGCAGTATCGGAAGCGGATGTGGGCGAGGGCTTTCCGGCCTTTGAGCTGTCGGAGGCGGATGTTGTGGGCTTGGCCGATGGGTTGGTGGCCTATCACCGGGAGTTTGCCGATTTGTTCTTTCGTCGGGAGCAGCGGCAATGGGCGTTGACGTATCTGCAGGGGCTGTTGCTGCCGGGTCGCACGAAATGTGCCGAGGGGCTGGCGTTGGCGGTGGGGGAGGG
>JAUWAU010000081.1 GCA_030601885.1 Armatimonadota bacterium | reverse complement strand
CCAACTCCTGCACCGACGGCGCCAGCAGCAACGGCTGATTGACATCCCACGGCCTAAAGGTTTTGCTCATACCTCCTATTATAGCACATTTGTTTGAGACTATGCAAGGACTATTTTTCGATTACTCGGACAGGCTCCTAGGAGATGTCCGCCGTGGGACAGCCATAATGCCAACGGAAGAAGGCGTCCTGCCACATTCTCCACACTTCCGCGAACAGGGCGCCTGCGCGGCCACCTCGCGAACTATGTCTCGCGAGTGGCCCTGCTACCATATCACCGGAGCGCTCGCCCACGCAAGTGCGGCTGCGCCAGTGGGAGGGCTTAGAGGGACAACCATGCCAAGGACCAAGCAAGCGCGAGCTCTGCCTGACTTCGCGAGTGAGGAAGAAGAGCTGGAGTTCTGGGAGACTCATGACCCTCGTGACTTCGACGGAGGGCCGGCCGACGACATCGTGCTGGCGATCAAGCCGCCCCCGAAGAAGCGCATCACCTTGTGGCTCGACGAAGCCGTGATAAAGAAACTGAAGGCCATCGCACGGCGCCACGACATGCCGTACCAGCCCCTGACTCGCGGGCTCCTGCGCCGTGCCGTGGATGAACTCGGGGCATCAGGCAATCGCGGGATCAGCAAACAACCCGCGAGGCAGCGCAAGCGGACGAATGCATCCTAGTACATCTATAGGAAAACATACGGATTCTCCGATGGTAATGGGCTCTGCTGTAGCTGCGCACCTGTGGCGCGGCCTGAGGTGGCAGGGACTGGAATCCCAGTGAGGTGGTTCCACCTCGGCGAGGCGAGGTGCAGGCCCTCACCTACAATGCCACCGCGGCCAGCAGCCCCGGAGGCACCTGAATCTGCACGGAGCCTGCCCCGCGCGCTAGCGCCGTCGCCCTGCAGGGGCGCTTAGTGCGCAGCCCGACATCCCGTGAGCATTCATGATAGGTACCTGTGAGGCTGTCCACTTCGACAGTCTCTGAGGGACAACGGACATTTCCCCTCGGCAGTGGTGACGGTCCCATCCTGGCGGCATGGGTGGCGGCACTTGCTCGACGGGCTTCTTGTCAGCTAGGGCGGGAGGGCTGTCAACGCCACTCTGGAACTCTCCATCTCGCCGGCATAGAATTCCCTGCCCTCCGGCATCCCCTGAAAGACGCCAATACCTGCGTTCCTCTGGGCACGTACCTCCGGCGCCCTCCTGTACGGCTGGACGGCGCTTGAGGAGCAGCACGTGCTTCCCACCACGCGGCAGTGGCGCCGGCAAGGCCTCAGCCATGAGGCCATCGCGGACGAGCTCACTGCCGACGTCCACGAGAGGCTCTGTGGCAAGGACTCGTATGCCAAGAATGTGGGTCGCGTGCTCCACGTGAACCCGCCACGCAAAGGAGCACGACCGCGCAACCGAGAGCGAAGGCAGCCCTGGAACGATTACACCACAGCCTGTTGCGTAATCCATAGCGGCCGATAGTGGTGGGTATTTTGGTGAGGGGCAAGAAGTGGATTCCCCCAAGATTAGTGGCGCGGATGGTGCTCTGGTGTCGATTTGAGTGGGAGTCCCGGCTGCTACACGGCAGAGCGCGATCGAATGGCCAAGGGCGACAAACGCAAACTGCGGGCGAGTCTTGACGATGGCTTCACTCCAATCCCGAACTTGCTTCTGGAGGCACTGATGGCAGCTCCTTTCACGGGTGCGGAGAACCGCATCATCCAGTGCCTGCTACGGCAGACCTATGGATACGCCAACGGTCGGGAAGCTACGGGCCGCCGCAGTGAGTGGAGGGCGCCGTTGAGAGAGTGGGCAGGCAAAACCGGCTTGCGTCGTCAGACCATCTGCACGCAGCTGAAGAAGCTGGAGCGAGCCAGTGTGGTCCGTGTGCGACGAGAAGGTGAGAGGTCTCCGCTTGCGGTGTCGATCAACTGCGATGTGCATCAGTGGCAGGTAGGGACTAGTTTGCAGCAGGCCGAGTTCCGGGCTCGCCTTCGGGAGCTCCAGAGCCGCTCTCTGAGTGACCAACCGGCTGTTCATCAGCCGCTGAACAGACTGGCCACCGACTGTTCATCGGCAGCGGAACAGCGTGTTCAGGACAGGACGAACAGCACGTTCGCCGGGCGGTTAACAGACAAGGGGAGAAAAGGCGATAACCATGCGCCATCCCCCCAGGCTAAAGAAAGTCTTAAAGAAGATGGACAGAAGAGAGGCCACGCGCGCGCGAAGCATATCATCGATTCCTGCCTCCAAGGCACGAGGTACAAGCCCACCGAGCAACAGGTTCTTCGCCTAGCCGAGGTGCTGAGAGACGAAAGGGCAGACGAGTCCATCACTAAGAGGGCCACGGCGAAGGCGAGGGACCGTTTGGCGTCCGATCCGTCGTTCGCTTGGTTCGCCTATCTATGCCAAGCCATTCGGGGCATGGTGGCTGACCAGCGTGGCGAACAGCGGGAGCGGGGCCTGACGGAGCAGCGGGAGCGCGCCCGGTGCCAGCAGGCGCAGCGGGAAGCCCAGATGCGCCGGCGGGAAGATGAGGAACGGGCCGCAGCCTTTGCTGAAGCGCGCGCGATCCTCGAAGGCCTGCCGACGGAGCAGATGGTGGCTCTCCGTGTCCAGGCGCGCCAGCGCGCCCCTCTTCTCCGCAATGTGTCTGACGATTCCCACGCGCTGTGGGCCGAGATGATCCGTGTCCATCGCCAGACAGTTGGCCCCGGCGGCGCGCATCATCTTCGACGTTGCCCAACGCCATGTCCAACGCGACTTCTTCCACGTCGCTGGCGCAGTGAAGGAGACTTTCGATGCCCTGGACGCTCGCGCTCAGGCTGGCGACGGTCTCCACGGGGTACCCACGGGACTCTCAGGCTTGGACGAACTGACCGGGGGCCTGCAGCCCTCCGATCTGGTCATCGTCGCGGGCCGCCCATCCATGGGGAAGACCTCCCTGTGCATCAACAACTTCGCCGTGCATGCGGCCACGCAGTGCCATACCACGGTCGGCATTTTCAGTCTCGAGATGTCAAGACAGCAATTGATTGAGAGCTGGTTCTGCGCCGTGGGGCATGTAGACTCACGAAGGATGCGCCGGACGAGACGACTCAGCGACGACGACTGGATAGGCATTGGCGACGCAGCCGGCACACTGACCAACAGCCCGATCTTCATAGACGACACGCCCGGCATTTCCCTGCTTGAGATGCGTGCCAAGGCTCGACGGCTGAAGACGGAACACGATGTCGGGCTGATCATCCTGGACTATTTGCAGCTTGTGAAGGCTGGCCCAAGTCACGAGAGCCGTTATGCCGAGGTCAGCCACATCGCGCGCTCCCTCAAAGGCATGGCGAGAGAGCTGGACGTGCCCGTGGTCGCGGTCTCCCAGCTCAGCCGCGCGGTCGAGCGCCGTCCCGAGAAGCGGCCGATGATGTCAGATCTGGCCGACAGCGGGAACATCGAGGCAGAGGCGGATCTGGTGGCTCTCCTGTATCGGCCGAGCTACTACGAGCGGAAGGGTGAGCAACTCTACCCGGGTGAGAGTCCCGACCCGGCCGAACTCATCCTAGCGAAGCAGCGCCGAGGTCCTGTTGGCCCGGTCTTCCTCCAGTTCATTCCTGCGTGGCGCATATTCGAAGACGAGGGCAACGCGAGGCGGGGCCGAGAGGCGGCTCGCGAGGCGCCAGACACTTCCGGGCCCGATGCCTCTCCGGCGGAAGGGGAATCATGACTCCTACGCACGTGAGCGTACCTGTGCGCACCCAAGCAATGCCCGTCGCGCGGCAGCAATCTGAGGCGACGAGGCCATGGCGTTCGCACGCCCAGACACGCGCTCCCGCGCCCGCCTTTTGTGTCTCCCCGCGACGCATATCCCCCTGGACGGGGAGCCATGATCAAACGCCCGAGCTTACCAGAACGGAGGTTGACGACATGCCACAGTACTTGACGGGCGAAGCGCTACAGCAGGTGCGAAGGCAAGTGGCAGAGGGAATGCGGCAGTATGCACGCCTGCAGTCTTGCGATGCCGATTCTCCTGAGGCGGTGCCTAATGAGTATTGGCGGATGCTCAACCCGCCAGGGAGCCGGCACGGAACGGGCTTGCTGCTGGCATTCTGGATATCTCCCGACGGCAGGGAGCACATGGTACTGAGGGCGGCTTTGAGGCCGCCGCGACGCAGGACGATCACCGGATGGCGACGGGCGTTCTGGCCAGAGCACAGCGACCGGGAGCTTGAGATCGAGGAGGACGGCCCGGCAGTCAGCATTCACACGATCATGCCATCCAAGTGAGCCCAGCGCCATGAGCGGACCGGACGAGCGCGTAATCGCCGAGCTGTACAAGCGACGGCGTGAGAAGCTGACAGTGATGCTGCGCCAGCAGGATGGGATCGTGCGCTGCGACGTCCGCGTCTTCGTGATGGCTGCGGCGGGTCGGTGGCGGCCGACTCGACACGGCATTACCCTCGAGCCCGGGCGCCTCGGGGAGCTGATTGCAGCGCTGCGTCTGGCGTACGTGAAAGCGAGCAGGACTGATGGTAATGGGCGAGGTGACGCGGCTTAGACTGCTGCCAGCCGACATCGCCGGGCCGCCGACTCTGGAGGAGGCCTGGGATGAGTTCGCGGACGAGCTCCGTCTGCGCGGCCGGAGGCAATCTCTCACCCCGCGCAGGGCGAATGCGCCTGAAGCGCTACGCGGAGCAGGCAGAGATCCGCGGCGTGCGTGTTTCGCCCCACACATTGCGTCACTGCTTCGCCCTGAACTGGGTTCGCAGCGGCGGCGATGTCTTCACGCTGCAGCGGATACTGGGCCACAGCACCCTCGATATGACGCGCCGCTACGTTGAGCTGAGCGACAGCGACGTCCTGGCAAAGCACCGCCAGCTCAGTCCCCTGATGACCATGGATTTGCCCATTCGAGGGGCGCGAATTTCCAGAGGGCCGCAGGAAAGCAGACGTGAGAGGAACTGAGCCAGGAGGTCGTGGAGTGTGACGGATGCGTACTTGCGACGGCGTTACGGCGACGAGCTTCCAAAGGTGGCCCAGGGATTGGCGCCACCCATGCGCGCACTGGCCGCGAGGGAATGCTGCGACTACCAGCCGGGCGGGGAGTGTCTGCGGCGAGGCAAGGAATGCCTGCTACGAAGCAACGCCCCGCATGGCTGTACGTGGTTCGAGGAGGCAGTAGTACCCCTGGATCGGGAGCTTCAGGCGGAGCTCCAGGCGAGGCTCTCTGCCAAGCCACTTCCGAAGCGCATGAACGGGAGAGACCAGCGGCGCTTGCGCGCCATGACCGAGGCGATGGACGCAGTGCTTGACCGTCAGCGATGGGTCGGCGTTGACGACGTCGTCCGAGCCACTGGCCTTTCCCGTCGCGTCATCGAACGCATCCTGCCCGTCGCCATCGCCGAACTGAGCCTCAGAAAGCACCGGCGTGGCCGGGAGCAATGGTGCCTGCCCTGAGAAAAAAGCCGCTCAGAGACGCGATCTGACCCAAAGTGTCACGGACACCCACGGAGAGGCTGCCACGAGCGACGGAGAGGGCGGCTTTTCTCGCTATCGGTGAAAGGCAACCGATTACTCGTCTTTGCGGCCTGTACGCTGGTCAAGACTGAGTCGTTTGCCAGCAGCGCCCTGGGAGGGAGACCAGAGGTGCCCCTGACGGTTGTGGCGGAGAGCCGTACCGCGGTCATGCACCCAGATGATGAGCGACAATTATTCCTCCCTGTCGGCGACAATTAGAATTCCCTCTTGGTGACGGGGAGAAAAGCCATGTGAGCGCCTTTGATTTGGGAGGCTCACATGGTCACCGATCGCCAAGTGAGGATACTGATGAAAGAGCTACAAAGCAGAAGGACGTTGACGGTGGCGGCCGCCAGAGGCGGCATGGACGTGAAGACGGCGCGGAGGTACCGGAGGCTGGGGAGGCTGCCGAGGGAGTGTCGTGCGGAGCACTCGTGGCGGACGCGGTCAGATCCGTTTGCGGAGGTGTGGGACGAGATTCGGGAGCTGTTGGAGGTGAACCCGGGGCTGCAGGCCACGACGATCCTGGAGCATCTGCAGCGGCGCTATGCGGGCCGCTTTGCCGATGGCCAGCTGCGGACGCTGCAGCGGCGGATGAAAGCGTGGCGGGCGTTGGAGGGCCCGGCCAAGGAGGTGTTCTTCCCCCAGCGACACGAGCCTGGGGCGCGGTGCCAGTCGGATTTCTGCCATCTGTCGAAGCTGCAGGTGACTATCCAGGGCCAGCGCTTCGAGCACTTGCTGTACCACTTCGTCCTCCCGTACTCCAACTGGAAGACGGGGACGATCTGCTTTAGCGAGAGCTTCGAGAGCCTCAGTGAGGGGCTGCAGAATGCGCTTTTGCAGCTCGGCGGGGTGCCGCGCCGGCACCGCACGGATCGGCTGTCGGCGGCGGTGCAGCGTCCCGAACACCCGGAGGAATTCACCCGGCAGTATCAGGCGCTCCTGGATCATTACGGGTTACAGGGCGAGAAGATCGGGGCGGGCCGGGAGGGTGTCCCTTATTCAGTTGAAGGTTACGACGGCCCTCTCGAGTTCGCAGGTTAGGCGACCAACTCCTTGTGAGGGATGCGCTCCTCGTCCAGGGCGGCGTTCAGGATCCAGAGGTCCTCGTAGCCGCCGATGCGTTT
>JAUWAU010000014.1 GCA_030601885.1 Armatimonadota bacterium | reverse complement strand
AAACGCATCGGCGGCTACGAGGACCTCTGGATCCTGAACGCCGCCCTGGACGAGGAGCGCATCCCTCACAAGGAGTTGGTCGCCTAACCTGCGAACTCGAGAGGGCCGTCGTAACCTTCAACTGAATAAGGGACACCCTCCTGGTGATGCCGCGCAGTGTGTGCTCTGCGGATGTAAACAAGGCTGAAGCAACCGGCGAAGATTTCGGACTTAGGAAACAGCGCATTGTGGAGAACTGGGCTGGCAAACCACTCACGCCGGACCCGGAGGCTGAGTTTTTGGGTTACGAAGCGCAGGCTGAGGCTGCCCTCGCCCGTGTCGTTAAGGGGATAGAGCTCGGCAATGCCAACAATTATTTCGAACATGCACCACCCCATGACCGCAGTCAACTCGACGACAACTTCACCTACACATTCTGGATTCGAGCATATCTCCTCTTCAAGGACAGTCCGAGACTTACAGATGCCGCCAAATCCAATATGCGCAGCCTGATAGGGCGGTGGAGGAGCATGGTTCCCCGAAGCAGCGAGAACCACTCGCAGTGTATTGCCAGCAATGCGTATCTCGCTCGCCAGATATATGGGGATGACCTTACCGACATAAGAGAATGGCTCGTTGACCGTTTTGCTGACAGGGCAAAGCGAGGTTGGGTTGAGGTCAATTCGCCCACCTATGCAACCCTCTCGATGTGGGGCATCTGGAATCTCGCTGATTATGCCAAAGACCCGGTGATAAGAAAGCTCGCCGAGATGACTCTGGACTGGATGCTTGCCGAGTATGCGCTGGAGAATCTCAACCAATATCGGTTCGCGCCTTTTCGTCGAGGCTATACGACACAATTGGACAGGCAGTCGTGCATAGGCGCTGCGTACCTTTTCTTCGGCAACTATGTTGGACCGATGTCAGCCTTCGGCGATATGCACGTAGCTCTCACGAGTTACCGCGTTCCGCGGGTCATTGCTGACATTGCCATTGATACGGCGGGAAGGGGGAGTTATGAGTTCAAAGCAAGACGGCGTAGAGGCAACCTATACTACTGGGTCACGGCGGAGTATGTCCTGGCCTGTGCGCAGTACGGGTCATCGCTTGGCGCCATCGGCATCGGAGGTGTGGAGCGCGTCCGTTACGGGGATCAGAAATGGAGCCTGAGCTTCGGGACAGACCCCAGAGCGGTGATCCACTCCAACAGCGAAGGGCAGCCAAGCCAGTACAAGAACGTCCTGGTGATCAATACAGCAGGCAAGCCCCTGATATACGCGCCGCTGCTGGGCAGGGATCTCCAAGTCAGGGAGGTGGAGGGCGACTGGACATTCATAAAGGAGGGAGGCGCCTACGCTGCCGCACGGACTCTCAAGGACAGCGTCTACCTCTTGGAAGCACGCCTATCCTCTGATTATGTCTCCTTTGCGCATTTCAAGAATGATGTCAAGAGCACCCGTCTTAGCGGGAGCGGTCCTCACATCTATACGAGCACCAAAGGGGACACGATCGAGTTCACAGATCGCATCATCAAAGTGAACGGTCGCAGCTATGACACCAGGGACTATAAGCTCTTCGATTCTCCTTTCGTGAATTCCGAATGGGATAGCGGGTACGTGCGCATCCGCAAGGACGATCACGAGCTAGTCCTGGACTTCAGGGACCGTGCCACTCCCAGGAGGATCATCACGGAGTGACGGGTGCTCTGGTGCGTTAGGGAGCATGTGGCAGGAACGTGGCGTGTGCCGAGTCGACACGGGAGGAGCCATCAGGATGAGCAGGAGAGCCCTCGTTCAAGCGCCGCCCGGTGCACCGCCACGGACGATCCTGTGCAGTTCTGCCGCGCCTTCAAGATCCCAGTTGAGGAATACTGCTGGCTGCGGTTCGGCGATCTGAATGGAGATGGTTACATCGACTATCTTCTGCAGAACGGCTGGAAATACATGAGAGCGTATTCCTATGACCCGGCGGAGGCAGCAGTCTCCCCGGCTCCGGCGTGGCGACACGAAATGAATAGCTCCCATGGATGGGGACACCGGAGTTGGGCGATGGAACCACAGCCGACCGTCATCTGGGACATCGATGGGGACGGCGACAACGAAGTCGTTTGCGTCCTGTATTGCAGCGAGTCGGAAGGCGGAGACAACCGCTATTACGTGGCTGTTCTCAACAGCGTCACCGGCGCGATCGAGCAGAAAACGCTCTTTGCTGACGGGAACAGAATCGCTGAGTCCCTGCATCCTGCCAACCTGTTGCGGCCGTTCGGCCGCCGACAGGAGATCGTGGTCAGGACCGGCGGGCAGGAGCAACTTCTGCCCAAGGCGTACGCGTATGATCGCAATCTCGACCTGCTCTGGGAGTACTACTATTCTGCGCAAACAGCAGGCCCGCAGTGCCACCGGATCAAGGTCTGGGACATCGACTACGATGGGTATGATGAGGTGTTACTGGACGAAGTCTGCCTGCAGAGTGACGGAGACAGACAGGCGCGAGTGAAGTGCCACGGTCAAGCTGCGGGGACGCAGGTCTATGAGGATGGCAAGGTCACCGTGCGTCTGGAGCCTGAGCGGGTGCACACGATTGAGGTCCGTGCCAATCGCTGACCCGGCACTTCGGCAGTGAGGCCGGGCGCCGGTGGGGTGAGCAAGTGCTTCGACGTGGAAATCAGGGAGGTGCTCCCGAAGCCGCGTTCGCGCCCCTGAGGTGTGCAGTTCAAGTAACCTGCGTACGGCGCACAAACGGCAGACTGACCCACACACACCCCTACGACGTACTCCCCGATAAGTGACCACTGCGAATGTTAAGATCTGGCTGACCACAGGGCGGCTCGCCACGGAGAAGAAGGCGTTCAGCGAGGAGCAGATAGCTCGGCTGCTGTGAGAGGCAGAGGAGCCGTCGGACGATGTCAGTTTCGTGCGTAACATCCAAGGCGATCCCTTGTTTGTAGACTCAGGCAGCGACGATTACCGCCTGCAAGAAGGCAGTCCGTGCACAGATGCCGGTGCGTTCTTGACCAGAGCCACGGGGTCGGGAACTGGTGCGGAGATCATCACCGTAGGGGACACTTCCTACTTCACCGACGGCATGGGCATCATCGAGGGCGACACCATCCGGATCGGCAGGGATGCAGAGGCCAAGAGCGTGCGCATACTGGACGCCACGCATCTGAAGCTGGACCGGTGGGTCACTTGGCAGGCAGGCGCCGCGGTGAGCCTGCCCTACGTCGGCGAAGCGTCTGACTTGGGTGCCCTCGAGCATAGGGGCAAGTAAGGTTGCTCTGCGCAGAAGGGGTGAGTGCCGTGAGATGCAGTAGTAGGTTTCGCTGGTACTTCGCCGCGACAGCGGCTATCGTGGCCGGCCTTGCGAGCTGCATGACTGCACCTGAGCTGTGGGCCGCCGGAAGGAACGACTGGCAGCAGCCCGACCGGGTGATGGCGGAGTTGCATCTCAGGCCCGGCCAGGTAGTGGGAGACGTCGGATGCGGAACGGGCTATTTCACCTTCCGAATTGCGAAGGCCGTCGGGAAAGAAGGCAAAGTTTTCGCGGTGGACATAAGTGAAAAGGCGCTCGAAGCGATCAAGAGCAGGGCGGAGAAAGACAAGGTCACCAATGTTCAAACCGTCCGCTCGGAGCCGACCGACACAAAGCTTGACCCCGGGTGTGCCGACGCCGCTGTGCTCTGTCTGGTGCTGCACCACGTTCCGCAGGAGCAGAGACAGCCTCTGCTGGGAAGCATCGCCAAGTCCCTCAAGCCCGGCGGCGTGCTCTTCGTCATTGATCTCCGCAAAGTCCGGAATCCCCCATTTCACACGTACGAACAGCTAGTCGCGCGCGAGGAGGTCATCCAGAAGGGGGCCGCCGTGGGACTGAAGCTCGACGCCGAATACCACTTCCTGCCCTACCAGTACTTCCTACGGTTCACACGTCAGAAGCCTCAGGACAGCACGGTGTTCGATTTCGAGCGCTACCCGGTTGACCTTGCCCCAGAAGGGTGGGAGTGCCGTGGGAGCAACGGCTACGCCTCCAAGCTCTCAGTCGCGCAGGAGCAGCGCAACGCAAAGCCGACGAAAGTTCTGCGCATGGACTATAACTTCGAGGGGCACCTTGCCGAGGGGTACCCGGCAGGCACCAGGAGGTCGTGCATAGCCGGCACCTGGGAGCAGCTCCCCGGCGTTCCTCGCAGGGTGCGTGTGGACGTGAAGGGAGACGGATCCGGCAACAATCTTGTCATCGCTGTCGGCGAAGCGAGTGTGGAGTGGTTCGATTACGAGGTGGGGCCGATAGGCTGGACGGGGTGGCGAACCGTCGAGATAGACATAGACGAGCATTGGCGAGGCAACGGCGGGGACGGGGCCAACGGCGTGGTCGAGGCCCCGCTGTTCTTCGTCAGTCTCAACGTGGAGCAACTCGCCGCGCCTCGCGGAACCATCTGCTTTGACAACATCGCCTGTATACAGGAGCCACCCGGCAAATAGGCGAGCGGCCGTGGACGGCTCCATCGGGCCCAGTTGCGCAACTGTCCTCAAAACCGCGGGAATGAATGACTCCTTCGACCTCGAGAGCCCGGAAATCATCGCCAAGCCGCTTTCGGGCGGCTGAGAGTGGATGCCCCGGACGCAAAAGGAGGGGAGCATCGCGGCCAAGCCAGGTGGAATCAGCAGGCGGGATTTCCTCAAGTGTGGTGGAGCAGCCGCGGGACTGATGTTGGAAGGCGGCTGGCTGGCGTCGGCTACGGCGCAACCCCAAGAGAGGGCTGCGAGGCTGAAACGCGTGATGAACAGGCGCGCCTGCGAGCTGTACTTCCCGGTGACGCGAGCACAGCGCGGGGAGGCGTGGCAGCGCTGCAGGGCTTGTGAGGGAGCTTGCGCAGGAGGGTTGGCCATCGCCGACACGCTTGACTACGTTCGCGTGGCACTGTGTTGAGGTTCGGCCACCGGTTCTCTCCCGTAGCGCGATCACACCCAAGCCGCTCAACTCCCCCGTGCGGCTCAAGATCCTGGACGCCCTGAGGGATGGGGAGAAGAACGTCTGCGAGCTGATGGATGCCCTGGACATCTGTCAGTCCACCATCTCCTGCAACTTGGCGATCCTGCGGACAAGCGGCGTGGTCCTGGACCGCAAGGAGGGGACGAGCGTGTACTATCGGGTGAGCGATGAGAACCTATATGCCTTGATCAGAACGCTCGACGAAATCCTCAAAGGCCAGTGCGAGGAGGTGAGCAAGGCCCTGGAGACGCTGTAGGGGCGGCGGGTGAATTCGGGGGACACCAAGCGTACCGAATACCACGGGAGGTATTCAACATGGACGTTTACGAAGCCATTCGCACACGCCAGAGCATCAGGCGCTACAAGCCGGACCCGGTGCCAGATGATGTGCTGAGCAAGGTGCTCGATGCCATGAGGCTCGCGCCGTCAGCGGGGAATCTGCAGCCGTGGAGGTTCATCGTTGTGAAGGATGCCGCCGTGCGTGAGCAGTTGGCCAAGGCAACCGACAGGCAAGAGTGGATCGCTCACGCTCCAGTGATCATCGCAGCCTGCGGCTGGGAGGAACGAGCGTACTCCAAGATGGGCGGGTACTGGAACGCGCTGCCGGTTGACGTTTCTATCGCGTTCGACCACTTGACGCTTGCGGCGGCCGCGGAGGGACTGGGAACGTGCTGGATTGGGTCGTTCATTGAGGACGGAGTGCGGCGCGTGTTGGCCATCCCGCAGGAGGTAAGGGTGATCGCCCTCACTCCGCTCGGCTACCCCGATGAGCCCCTGGTGCCGAAAACTCGCAAGGAGCTGACCGAGATCGTGTGCTATGAGCGATGGGAATGATCAGCCGGAATGGGCCCACTCCGTCTGAGGGAGGAAGTGAGATGAAGGAACAGATAACGTACTTCGCCCGGATCGGCAAGCAGAACACGGACGAGACACTCGCCGTTGCGAGAGACAGAGCCAAACCCGGAGGCGTTTGACGAATCGGCTTGGCATCCACCAGCGGCTACACACCCAGGAAGGCCTTTGACCTGTTCGCAGACGACGACGTTAAGCTCATCGTCATTCCGCTTCAGTTCGGCTGGGACGAGCCCGAGAACAAGTTCCCAAGGGACCTGATCGCCGCTCTGGAGGAGAAGGAACATAGGGTGCACTTCAGCACGATGCTGCTCGAGACCGCCGGTTTCTACGGAGTCGGCGTCCCGACGCTGGCGGCGAATCTGCTGAGATGCTTCTCCCAGGGAATGAAGGTCTGCTTCGAGATGGCCTTCATGGCAGGAGATGGCGGATGCGTTGTCGCTAGGGAGGAGATAATACTCGTGGCCGGGGCGGAGTTCGGCGCGGATACGGCCATTTGCGCGACGGCCTCCACAACCCGAGCTCACCGCCAGTTCAAGGTGAATGAGATCATCTGCATGCCCAGGTGAGGGACGGGAGACGCGACGTGTTTCTTGACATTCACGTCCACACGGCAAGCAACTCCGACCTGCCATTAGCAGAGGGCGAGGAGGTTGTCGCTACTCCGGAGCAGCTTGTCGAGATGTTTGATGCGGTTGGCATTGACAGGGCGGTCGTGCTCCCTTTGGTCACCCCGGAGAACGCCATGCTCGTACAGAGCAATGAGGAGATCCTGGCCGTCGCCGACAGGCACCCCGACCGCTTCATCCCCTTCTGCAACATAGACCCCCGGCTTCACAAGAACTCAGCGGACACCGACCTGTCCTTCGTCATCAATCATTACAAGGACAAGGGTTGCAGGGGTATCGGAGAACTGACATCCAACCTGTACTTCGATGACCCGCGCGTCCAGAACCTCTTCCACCATGCCCAGCAGTGCGAGATGCCCCTGCTATTCCATGTCGCCACCAGAGAACACGACACCTACGGGCTAATAGACGACTTCGGTCTGCCTCGCTTCGAGAAGTCCGTCCAGGCGTTCCCCGGCATCATCTGGCTGTGCCATTCGCAAGCATGGTGGGCGTTCATCAGCGGGGACGTTACTGAGGACGAGTGGGGTGGATATCCGAAGGGCCCGGTGGTCGAAGGCGGCCGCGTCGTCGAACTGATGCGCAGATACCCCAATCTTTATGGCGACCTGTCAGCCGGCAGCGGCTACAACGCCGTGAGCCGCGATCCGGAGTTCGGCTATTGGTTCCTCAACGAGTTCCAGGACCAGCTCTGCTTTGGCACGGACGTCTGGGCAGTCGGTCAGCGAGACGATAGGCTGATCTGGCTGCTGGAGTTCCTCACAGACGCGCTGGCCAGAGGGAAGATCAGCCAGGCGGTCTTCGACAAGATAGCGCGGAAGAATGCGGAGAGCGTGCTCAAGCTGTAGCCGCAGCGTAAGCGCCCGGAACTGGGGCCTGGCGGCAGACATCCGCCGAGGGGGTCAATGCCGTGCGTACCGTGAGCATGTCGGTTGGCATGATGTATCTGCTCTGCGTTTCGTCGCTGTCCGCACAGGATTCGATACTGGTCGAGGGGTTCGAGACGCTCGACGGCTGGAGCACGGGCGGGCAGAAGGAGATCAGCTTCGAGCTGAGTGATGCGCACGTGAAGGAGGGCAAGCACTCGCTGCACCTTCACGTGGAGATTGACCACCAGCATGCCGAGGCCATCGAAGAGGTCAAATACCCGATGGGCTGGCCTTCGGTCACGAAGCTGTACGAGCCGGGGATTGACCTGTCGGAGTATGACTTCCTGGAGTTCGACATCTACTTCGAGAGCGAGCGCCGACGAGACCCCGACTTCGCCATAAACATCATCGTCAAGGACAGCAAGCGCAAGGGCATCTACAGCGCCCCCTTCATTGATCTGCGCGACCACAAGTGGGCCCACGAGAAGCTGTGCATTCGCGACGTGCCCGCCGCCGCGGACTTCGCGTACCTGCACTTCTTCCTCAGTGAGAGCGTGTACGACCACGGGGATGTCATTGACTTCTTCATTGATAACCTGCGGGCGACCAAGGCCACCGACTACGAGGCGCCCCAAGCGGCGGCGGTCCGCCACCCGGTGGTCAGGTCGGAGGCGGCGGTTCTGTGGATGGAAGGCCCGGCACGCAAGATCATGCGCACGGAAGAGGTCGATCTCTCCGCGAAACCCGACCCGGTGGTGAAGATGTGGGCCGCGCGCAATGAGACGGAAGCCGTGCAGCTTGTGGTACGCCCGCTGGTCGAAGGCGGCGTCGGCGATGTTTCAGTGGAAGTGGGCGAGCTGCAAGCTCGTGACGGCGCCGGGATCTCGCCCGAGAACGTGTTCTGGAGCCCGGTCTACTATGTGCCGGCGAAGGAAGGCCCGCCCGAGGGTCTTCCCGACGGATTGCCCGGCCCGAAGCCCTTCACTGCCGACCAGCAGTGGCACTATCCCATCTGGCTGGAGGTGTACGTGCCGCCCGGCACCCCGGCCGGCGACTACGGGGCCCCGGTGATCGTACACACCGGCCGCGGCGAGCTACGAGCCGAGCTGCACCTGCATGTGTGGGACTTCGAGGTGCCTGTCAAGCAGCACCTACGCACCAGCACGACCATCTACGGTCCCTGGGGTTGGCGGGACGATATCAACAAGTGGTATGGGGACATGGACTATGGGCAGTTCATCAACGAGTGGCGCCCGGTGATCGTGGAGATGCTGGCGAAGTATCGCCTCTGCCCGTCGCACCTGCGGCACCTGCCGCTCGTGTGGGATGAGAAGAACAAGAAGGTGGTCCTCGGGGACACGAGTGAGTTCGAGCGGTTCGCCCAATCGTACGTGGATATGGGCCATCGCTTCGACAGCATGCCAGTGCCCTACTTCTACGACCGCAAGAGTTTCCTGGGCGCCAAGAAGGGCAGCGAGGAGTACCTGCAGCGGATCACAGAAGCTTACCGGGTGGCCGCCGAATACCTCGAAGAGAAGGGTTGGCTCGAGGGCAGCTATGTGTACTGTGTGGACGAAGTGGTCGTGCACAAGCACTCGGGGAAGTGGGATCACGACTTTGGCCTGCTAAACCGGGTGTTCGACGCGATCCACGCCGCTCATCCGAAGATCAAGCTGTTCGGCGCCGAGACGCCCTCACCCCTGCTGCGCGGCATGAACATCTGGTGCATCAACGTCGGCTGCTTTGACACCGATGTGTTGGACGAGCAGCACGCTCTGGGCAACCAGGTGTTGTGGTACAACGGCTATCGCGATCCGCGGCCGGGCACGCGGATTGATGCGCGTGGAGTTGATCACCGGGCACTGTTCTGGATCACGTACAAGTACGGGATTGACGGCTATCTCATCTGGACCGTTAACCGGTGGCTGAACAATCCCTGGAAGGAGCCGAGACCGAGCAAGGGAGCCCCGCTTGGCGACCACTTCTTGCTGTATCCCAACCCCGATGGCACGGTAAGCCCCTCGATCCGTATCTGTATGATGCGCGATGGGCTCGAGGACTACGAGTATCACTGGTTGCTGGCGCAGGTGGCCGAGAGGCTCCGGGCCGCCGGCAAAGCCGACCTCGCCGCTGAGTGCGAGGAAACCATCAAGCGCGCCGACGCGTTCATCCTGGCCTACGACAACTGCCCGCACATCAAACCGAACTTCATCTACGACAGCCGCCGGCTGCTGGCTGAGCAGATAGAGAAGGCGCAGGCGGCCCTGAAGTGAAAGCAGGCCCCCTATGATGGCCGATCACCACTGCGCGACTTGCCAAGCGGCGTGTCCAAAGCATCTTGCTACCCGGGCCAGTGTGGATCGGGCGAGAACTGCGTTGTCACCGGCTTAAAGCGACGCAAACTGGCATTGAGAGTACTGCCTCAAGCGAAGGAGGGCGACTATGAGAAGCATCCTCGCATTCGTCGGCAGTCCGCGCCGAGGCGGGAACTCTGACATCCTGGTGCAACACGCGGCCGAGGCAGCGAAAGAGGCGGGCGCAACCGTGGAAGTCTGCTATCTCAATGAAATGGATTACCGGGGATGCCAGGGCTGTCTGGGCTGCAAGAGAGGGGATGCCTGCGTCCTTGAAGACGACCTCACGCCCATCTACGACAAGATCCATGGGGCGGACGCCGTGATCTTCGCCAGTCCCATTTACTTCAACGATGTGAGCGGGCAGATGAAGTGCTTTCTCGACAGGTGGTATGCCTTCTGGGACGCGGAGTATCAGAAACGCCTTGAGCCCGGCAAAAGGGGGCTGATCATTCTCCCCTACGAGGCCGGAAGGGAGACTATGTACGACGGTCTGCTGGAGCGCCATATTGGCCTGCTGAGGGGCATGGGCTTGACGGACGTAACCGGGTTCACTGTCGCAGGCGTCAGGCACAAGGGCGATATCCTGAGCAAACCGGAAGCGTTGGCGAAAGCTGCTGAGTCTGGCCGGAAGCTCGCAGAGGACTGAGACGCCGACGCCGCATTCCTGCAAGTAAGGGAGGGGAAACGGGAAAGGAGGAATCGAGTGGAACTGTGCCTACTCATCCTGATTGTTTTGGCCTGTGTTCATCTGATGTGTTTGCCTGCCCGGGCTGGTGAAGGAAAGCAGCGCCGCGTCGTGACGATTTCGACGCTCTGCCTGCTGCCATGCGTGGCTCTGGAACCGAGAGGGCCAGATAGTGTTCAAGGTACCAGTCTACTGGACCCAGGGCTTTGACGAGATTCAGGTCTATGATACGGACTTCGCTCGCATCGGCATCCACGTCTGCGGTGACCTCCACATTGGCGAGATCGACCGCGTGCTGGAGTTGAAGGGGGCGGAGATCATTCTTGATCCCAGTGCAATGTGGGGGCCGGGCGGCCACAACATCGAGCTGATGCTGCGCGCACCGGAATAGCTCAGATCCGGGTCTGCGCAGCCTGATTATCGACCCCTACGGCTATGTCATGGCTGCGTCGCACTTTCAGCAGGAAGGCGCGGTCTTCGTAGACATCGACTTCAACCAGGAGAAGGTGTACTACGCTGACCGAAAGCCCAAGCAGCCGAAGCGTGGCGAGAACGACGTTGCGTCGTACTTCACGGAGGACATCCCGGAGCAGCGGCCTGGTTGGCGCGACATGATATTCGCCCGCCGACGTCCGGAGCTTTACGGGATACTCCCAACCACGAACGAGGTGACGATGAAGTATCGGCCATAGCACCATCGCAACGAGAGCCCTGCCCAGTGGTGACCTCGTGGGCGAGACGAGTGTCCTGAGCCCCGGCGGCGGCCACCCTACGGGCAAAGAGGGCGTACTTTACATCATGGATTGGCAAACCATCGGTTTCGCTGATGGAGGGCTGAGGGGCAAGGGCTTGAGGGACATGACTGACTTCACTGTCGCATGGCTCACGCAGCAAAGGCGATGTCTTGAAAAGGCCGGAAGCGTTCGCGAAGGTCGGTGAGTTTGGCCGGAAACTGGCAGAGGAGTGGGAGGCTAACGCTGCAAGGAGCAATCAGACATGCGAGCTTGTGCTGCCAGTCCAAGGTTCTCTGGTGTGCTTTTGGGTTGGATGCGTGCCGCGGTTGCCGACGAGAAAAAGCGGCTCGCATGGGCGAAGCTGGGGGTAGTGACGATATGCTTCTTACTATTCGCCGCAGGCCCCGTGCAGGGAGCCGGCGCACCGTTTGTCGTCCACCGGGGCGCTGAGCTTGACGCGCCCGAAAACACTATGGCCGCGCTCAAGAAGGCGATCGAGCTTGGTGCAAACACCGCCGAGGTGGATATACGGGCGACGAAGGACAACAAGCTGGTCCTGCTGCACGACGACACGATCGACCGGACCACTGACGGGAAAGGACGTGTCGATGAGATTGCGTACGAGGAGCTCAAGCTCTACGATGCGGGGTCGTGGTTCGACGAGAGCTTCAAAGGCGAGCGTGTGCCGCTGCTTTCCGAAGCGCTGCGATTTGGGAAAGCAAACGATTTGCAGTTCGAGCTCGACGTAAAGGCCAGTGGCATCGAGACTGAACTGCTCGCGGAAGTGAAGCGCTGTGGCATGCTCGACCGCGTCCTGTTTTTCCCCGGAGAATGGGGATTTGACAAGCTTCAACAGCTCGAGCCGCAAGCGCGTCGAATCACATCCTGGCCAGACTACCTCAAGGACGACAACCGCGACAACATGGTGACAGGGCTGTTGGAGGGGCAGCGGGGCGTGATGGTGAGGTATGCTCAGGTCGCAGCCGATGTGCTCTGGCGGATCAAGCCGGGCCGTGCGCCTGTCGTGTCCCCATCCGCAGCTCCCGACGAATGGGACACGAGGCTCGCGGCACGTCCTACCATGTTCCTGGATGTAGTGCAACGGGGACTTCCGTCCCTCGCCCAAGAACTTGCCTCTCTGCCGAAAGGCGATCTCACGACGTCGGCAATCGTATCCGCGCTCATCCGTGCTCTCAAAGATGAGGACACGGATCTATCCAGACACGCCGCTCTGGCGCTCGGGAAGCTGCCCGACACAAGTACTGTCGAGCTCCTCTGTCGCTGTCTCAGCGACGAGCGTGCAATGGTGCGCGAGAACGCCGCCTGGGCGCTTGGGCTGGTGGGTGGCAAGAAGGCTGGCCAAGCCCTGCGAGGTTTGCTGAAGGACCCCGACAGAGATGTGCGACGCGAAGCTGTGCTTTCGCTCGGCAGAATGAAGCAAAAAGTGTCAGTCCAAGCCCTGATTGCTGTTCTGCTAGAGGATGCCGACATTGACGTTCGAGCGGACGCTGCGCGAGCACTTGGGGTGATGGGCGACAGACGTGCCGTCGAGCCGCTCATCGCCGCGCTCGCTGACCAGAAAAACGCGGGCACTGACGGCCGCAGGAATTCCTATCTCTGGACGTACTGCGTTCGCTCGCTGGGCCGGCTCGGCGACAGCAGAGCGGCCATCCGTCTGGCAAAGACGGTAGTTGATAACCCAGGCTGGCGAAGCTACGTCTGGAACACGCGGATTGAGGCCGCAAGAGCCATCTCGAAGCTCGGCAAGGATGGCATCACGCCGCTGTTACTTTCTGCCCTTAAGAACGAGGACGTCAGCGTCCGAGTGAGCGCTGCCTGGGCCCTGATCCGCATCGGCGCGGATGCCGTCAGGCCGATGGCGAGGATGTCGAAGGACGAAAACGCCTTCGCGCGGGAGCGAGCGGCCTGGGTGCTGGGCTGGGTCGGCGATGAACGGGCGGCGACGATCCTGGTACCCCTGCTCAAGGATGCGGAAGCACCGGTGCGCAAGACCGCCGCTTGGGCCCTCGGGCGCATAGGCAGTGCGCGTGCAATTGTGCCACTAAAGGCCATACAAGCGCACTCTGATCCTGCCGTGCGGAAGAACGCTGCCGAAGGCCTCGAAAGGATCGCCGCAGCGTCACCGCGCCAGGCGCACGAATCCGAAATGCCGCTTTCGGCCAACCGAAACCACAACCTCGTCGCAAACGGCGGCTTCGAGCGCGACGCTGATAACGACAACTTCCCTGATGGTTGGACTATTATGCGCAAACCTGAGAGATGGGACTGGGGCATTCTTCGAAGCCAGGAAGGAGTGGGCCTCGCCGCTGACGCGGCCCACAGCGGAGACAAGTCGCTGAAGATGTGGGGAAACGACTTCGCCGCAGTCAGTCAGAAGATAAACGTGGAGCCCGGCAGCTTCTACAAGGTCACCGCATACTGTAAGACATCGGGCTTGAAGCCCATGAGCGCCCAATTGCTCGTCCAGACCTTTCCCAAAAAAGGCTCGTACATCGACTACAAGAGATACAAAAAGGTCTACCACCGTGCGCCAAATGGCCAGTGGGCGCTTCTGGAAAAGCTGATACAGGCCGAGGACACCAGCGAGAGGCCGGCTGAGACGTTGTCGGTAAGCCTGCTTCTCACCGATGGCAAGCGCGGGACAGCCTGGTGGGACGATGTCAGCGTCGTCGAGATACCGGAGCGCGAAGCGCGGCGCCTGATGGAGCAACGAGCCCCCAAGATACGATGCTTGGTCAAGGGACACCCGCGTCTCCTGTTCACCAAAAAGGACATCCCGCGCCTGCGCGCACAGGCGAAGGGCACCCACGCGCGGCTCTGGGAAAGCATCCTGTCGTGGCCAAAAGCGAAGTTGCCCGCGGAGCCGCTTTTCATACCGGGCTCCGTGATGGAACACCGAGGCGCCACCCATCGCTCAGTGCGGCAAGCCAGAAGGCCGATTGAGGTACTCAGCGTCGCCTACGCGCTGTCGAAAGACGAGGCGACGGGGAACTTGGCGAAAGAATGGCTTCTCGCTATGTGCAAGTGGGGGCCGCTCGGAACAGACCACGGCGCCGGCTTGGGCAGAGGCGAATTCATGGCAGCGGCTTCGTTTGGCTACGACTGCCTACACGATTATCTCTCGCCTGAGGACCGCGAAATCGTCCGCGACCGCCTCGCCAGAGAGGCACGCCTCCTGTATGGACAACTCGTTCTCACCGACGAGTGGGATCGCCTCGGGCTTTGCACCCTCCAGGTGAACAACGTCTCCATTCTCGTTGGGAGCATGGGCGCGGCGGCGTTAGCTCTGCTGGGCGAGGTGCCCGAGGCCGAGCATTGGCTTCTCGAAGCCATCGAAGCCGTGCAAGGCGTCCTGGACGCCACACGACGCGACGGCGGCTGGGGCGAAAGCGTCGAGTACTGTCAGTACGAGATGACGCACTGCCTCTACTTCATCGAGGCGCTCAGGAGAGTCACGGGCATAGACATGTACGATCACCCCGGTCTGCGCAAGCTCGGGCATTTCATGTTGTACACGCTCTGTCCGGGCGGCAAGACCCACGCGGTATTCGGCGACGACGCCAGTGGCGGAAGCAACAGCGGCGGCCATCATATTGCATTGAGACTCGCATCGGAGTACAGGAACTCACACTTGCAGTGGTATGGCCCGCCGTCGTACCCGTTTTGGTGCGGCGCATCGTATGGGTTCATCTGGTACGACCCGGCAGTCAAGCCCAAGTTCCCAGGTGACCTTCCATCCGCGTCCTGCCAGTTCCGAGACATCGGCTGGGCCATGCTCAGGAGCGGCTGGGGCGACAATAACATGCTGATGTCGTTCGTCTGCGGCCCCTATGTTGGCGGCCACACGAATAACGATGACAACGCGTTCGCTCTTTACGTCGGCGACAAGGTCATGGCACGCGAGACGCGCTGGGGCGAGCACGAAACCTGGAAGCACAATACCATTCTCGTGGACGGCAAAGGCTCTAACAGAGGGGCGGACAGCTTCCTGGCCGAGTTCATCGAGTCCCCGTACTACGACTGTGTGGTCGGCGATGCCTCGACGGCCTACCCGAAGCTTCTGACCAAGTTCCTGCGACACGTTGTATTCATGAAGCCAGACTACTTCGTGATCTTCGACGAACTGGTAGCACCAAAGCCGAGCCGATTCGACTGGCTTCTGCACCCTGACGTTGCCGAGGCCGAGGTCGAAGCTGGCTCGATAACCTTGCACAACGACGGGGCTCGTCTCGCCGTGCGAATGCTTTCCCCCCAACACGTCGCGTGTGACACGGCATCGCCCGAAGGCTACCGGAACAAGAATCCTATGCTCAAACTACATCCCGCAGAGACACTCTCCCGAGTCAACTTCCTGACCGTGCTGTACCCTCGTATTGCCGGCGAGACCGCGCCCATTCCGCCGATACGGAGAATCGACAGTGAAGGCGCGATTGGCCTCACTCTCAAGAGAAACGGGACCACGGACACTGTCCTCTTCGCTTTAGGCGAGGACGGCATATCGTATGAGGGAATCGAAACGGACGCGACCAAGTGCGCGCTAACGCGAAACGGCAAGGGCTTCGTAGAACGGTTCGCTGTCCACAACGCAAAGCGGCTCACAGTGAGGGGCACCGAGTTGTTTGGCTGCACAACCGTGGCGACTGCGGCCTTGGGTACGAATGGGCGGACGTTCAGAGGCACTCTGCAACTCTCGCACTCCGGCACGGTGAGAGTGCATTGTCCGCACGAACCGGCGAGTGTTCGCGTTGACGATACTGCGGAAGGATTCTCCTACGATAATGCGAGGCAGCAAGTGGTTCTGCAGCTCCGTTTCGGGGTGTGGCGGATCGCCATTTCCGGGCACGACTGAGGCATTCCACTTGAGGAACACGCAGGCCCTTCGGAGGCCACAGTATCCTGCCGTGTTGTCTACTGCTGTATGGCTTGGTTTTGACGGTTGCGTGGGCCGACGGAACGGCAGCAGCGGGGAAGCCGCAGTGTGGGGCGACGGGCTTGAATCCATCCGTGAGCTGGCGCAGTCGTTCGGAGTGACTGTGCAGATGGGCGGATAGGAGCCGGCTCGGTTCGGGAATTGGATCAGGTGAGTAGTTCCAAGGCCGAATTCCCAAAGCACCGGGTGTTTGCAAAACGGAAGTGCCCTAATGGAGCAGATCGTGATAGGCAAGCCAATGCGATCTCGCGATGGCGGCCCGCGCGTAGCGAAGCGATCAGCGTTGCGAACTGCTGCGCATCTCGCTGCCGGGGTGACAGTGCTCATGCTTCTGCCGTCCGGAGACTGCTGGGCCGAGGGCAGCAGCTTCCCCCAGCGAGAAAGGATAAAGGCGATGCGGGTCTTCGTGGCGGATAGCCTCACCAAGGTGCTGCGCGAGCTGGAGGAAGGCGAGAGCCCGCTCCGGCAAGGGCCTGCGCGGATCAGTGCCTGCCGGAATGAGAGAGAGTCGCTGCAAGTTGTCGTCGGCGCTGGCGAGCAGCCGCTGAGCCAGGTTAGGGTCGAGGTCTCCGATCTACGTCATGAAGCTGGGGGGGCCGTGATTCCATCCGCCAGGACGTTGGCTAACCCGGTGGGCTATGTGAAGACCAACCGGCCCAGGTATCCGGTGGACCGGGTGGGCTGGTGGCCGGATCCCTTGATGCCTTCTGGACCAGTGGCCGTGGAGGCGGGAGGGCGGCAGCCGTTCTGGATCACCGTGCATGTCCCTGACTCGGCCGCGCCGGGGCGCTACATGGGCGCCATCAGCGTTTCCGCAGAGGGCCTCGCCGACCGCGAGGTGGGGCTCGAGCTCACGGTCTGGGATTTCACGCTCGCAGCCACCCCTCCGTTAGCCTCCGCCATCCCCATCTACCAAAGCACGCTGTCGCACTTCTACAACCGCTGGCCGATTCCACAGTCAATGCTCCGCAACTATTGGGATATGCTCTTCACTCATCGGCTGAGCAGCGATATCATCCGCGAGCGAAACATGCGCGCGGTCTTGGATGGGCCTGAGACAGACCCCTCCGATTACTACCGCGCGATCGACGAAGGGCTGGAATACTGCTTTCCACGCGGCATGACAGCCTTCCGGCTCGCCCTCCTTCCAGGCGGTCCCGACCTCACCGAGGAGCAGCAAGAACGCCTCATCGCCTACCTCAGTGACTTTGCGAAACACCTCGACGCCCGCGGCTGGCTCGACCACGCGTTTGTGTACGTTCGGGATGAGCCGCCCGACGACAAAGCGCCTGAGGTGCTGAAAGAGCTAAAGACGGTGCATCGTGCGAACCCGCGTCTGCGGGCCGGGCTCTGTGGCCCCGTGACTGGTCCTCTCGTGGAGTTGTGTGAAAACGAGGTGGACATCTGCGTTCTCCACATGCTGAACATCGCCCGCGGCGGTGCGCCGGCCCAAGCCAACATGGACCGCTGGCGGCGGGAGAACAAGGTGCTTTGGATGTACGTGGCCTGTGATGTTCGCCATCCCTACCCCAATATCTTCATCGACTACCCCCTAATGGATTGCCGCATCCTGCCCTGGCTCTGCTGGGAGTGTGACGTCGAGGGGTTCGCCTACTGGACGGCGATCCACTGGGGTGAGGAAAACCTGAAGGGCGATCGTCCAGAGGAGAAGTGGCCCAACCGTCCCTGGGTGGCGGCCAACTTCGTCAGCCGCTGGGGACACCAATACAATGGTGACGGTCATCTCATCTATCCCGGCCCGAATGGCACTGCCCTTTCCTCCATCCGGCTGGAGGCGCTCCGCGATGGAATGGAGGACTACGAGTACGTCTGGCTCATTGAGAAGGGTGTCGAGAGGCTCGAGAAAATGGGCAGGAGGCCAGAACTGGTCACGGAGGCCAGGCAGTGGCTCGAAGGTCAGTCAGTGGTCAGGAGCTTCACCGAATGGTGTCACGAGCCAGAGGCGCTGCTAGCGGCTCGGGAGGAGCTGGCGGACCTCATCGTTCGCGTGGGCCGCGCCACCCATCGCTGATGGCGAGCTTGTTCCAGCCCTGACTGGTTCCGCGAGGTAAGCAGGGAGTCACAAGAAACGCCGAACGCGTGGAGATGCCGGCGACTTGCGTGAGCGGAGCAAGAGGGTCGCTATCTCGGGAAGCACATGTCGGTGACGTTACCAAAGGCAGAAGAAACAATGAAACGAATGACACTGGGAGCAACAAGCCTATTCTGTCTTATGCTCTTAGTTGTTGCTGTGGGCCCTGCAAGTGCAGGCATATCGAGGATCTGGGCAGTTGACGATGGCGAGAAAGTGAAGAAGACAGACAATGATCATCCCTTAGCAGTGAGTCCGGACAATCCTGTCTGGGACGGCCGTCGCATCAGTCTGTTCGCTGCAAGGAACGAAGTCGTTGCGTTCCAACTGATCATCGAAGCAAATGGCTCAGCCGTGAAAGGCGTAGACGTGAGTCTGGACAGTCTCACCAATGGTCCATACGTGATCGAGAACACTGGCTCCTCGGACCCGTTCGATTACCGAGGAAAGAGGATCGAGTTCCTTACAGAGCACTACGTGGAAGTGACCAAGGGCTCCGGCTACTACTCGGGCTGGGTGCCTGACTGCCTGATACCCTTTGCTGCTCCGAGGGGTCTGGGAGGAGCCCCATTCGACATAGCAGCCAACAGCAATCAGGCAGTCTGGGTTGATATCTGGGTCCCGCGAGATGCAGTGCCAGGGACGTACACCGGTAACGTGCGGGTGAGTGTGGAGTCGGTCGTGACCCACACCATACCAGCGTCTCTGCAGGTGTGTGACTTGATCCTGCCGGACGAGTGTCATCTCAAGAACATGTTTGTCCAGGGGGACTGGCCTGCGGGTTCTGGAATAGTGGGCAGGCACGGCGTTGCGGCCGGCACCGCAGCATATCATGAGATAGAACGCAGATACTTCCAGATGGCCTATCGCCACCGATTTGACATTGTCAAGCATGTCCAGAACCTTGCAGTGATGACTGACCGTTACAGGGGATACATGGACGGCAGGTACTACACGCCAGCACACGGCTATGAAGGGCCGGGGGAGAACACGGGAAACGGCACTTTCTCAGTAGGCCCATATAATGCTCGCCCTGAGGAGTTCTCTCCTGATACGGAGGCAGGCTGGCGGGCCGGCTCAGATGCCTGGGTGAACTGGTTCAGGGCCAATGCTCCTCATGTTGAGATACACAAGTATCTGAGAGACGAGCCCTATTCACACGGACCAGTCTATGACGACATCATTGAGAGATGTCAGTGGATTCACAACAATCCTGGCCCTGGAAGTGCTCTTGCGACTTACGTTGCCTGCCCGATTATCTCTGAGTTGCAGGGGCACTGTGACTTCTGGAGTATGCAAGGGAACGGCTATTACCTTCCAGACGCAGTACATGAGCAGGCGCAAGGTAGAAAATGCAGCTTCTACAATGGGGATCGACCTTTCTATGGTGAGACCTCCATTGACACAGATGCCATTGACTTCCGCGTGCAGCCATGGATCTGCTGGCGGTACAACGTTGACCAATACTTCTATTGGTCAACCACGAAGTGGCCGGCGCCACAGGATCTGTTTGGGCGTGGCCATCGAAACGGAAGCGGGACTTTCTTCTATCCCGGAGAGGACAAGGTTATCCCAAGTTCAAGCAGGCGACTGCCAGGTCCCCTTTCTTCGATAAGGATGAAGAACTGGCGAAGAGGTATGCAGGATTATGAGTATCTGTGGCTGGCCAAGCAGGCAGGTTTGGGCTCTGAGGCTGATGCCATAGTCAAGAGCTGTGTCCCGAGTGCGCTCAGTGAAGCAGCCCCAAAACAGGACATCGGTTGGCCAACCCGTGGACACGGCTTTGAGCTCTATCGACGACAACTCGCAGATCTCATTGCCCGGAACGTCGGCACCATTGGAGGTGTGGTAATAGATGCGGCGACTGGCAAGCCCATACCGAAAGCAAGAGTCACGGATGGCATCGGAGAGGACACTACTGGCGCCACGGGGACATACGCCATGGATGTACTGCCCGGCACTCGCACAGTCACTACCTCAGCGACTGGATACAACGATGCAGTTCAGAGAGGCGTAATGGTGACTGAGAACCAGAGGACGAGTCTGGATCTTCAGCTCACACGGGATACGGCGCCACCTGTGATCTCAGGTGTGCAGGTCGAGAGGATAAGCTCAGCCAAGGCAACCATTACCTGGAGCACCGATGAGCCAAGCAACAGCTTGGTCAGATATGGCACGTCCCCAGGCGCGTACAGACACACAGCGAGGGGTTTGTCCCATGCAACCTCGCACAGCGTGGACATGCACGGGTTGTCCCCGGGCAGGGCCTACTACTTCACCGTGAGCAGCACGGACGAGGGTGGCAACTCAGCTACCTCTGCGGAGAGCGAGTTCACGGCGCTCGTGGCTCTGGATCTTGTTGGCCTGTGGCGCTTTGATGAGGGACGCGGGGCGAGTGCTCAGGACACGTCCGGCCACGGGAACAACGGGGTTCTGTTTGGGGGGCCCCGCTGGGTCGAGGGGAGAAGCGGGAAGGCTCTGGAGTTCGATGGTGTCGATGATGCTGTGAGATGTCCGAATAGCGCGAGCTTGGACGGCATCCTTGACGAGATGACGTTCGTCGCGTGGGTGAAGCCATTCAAGGCCGATGGATGCATAGTGAAGAAATGGGACTGGGGACACCGGACCGGCTATCACCTGGACATCAACCCTAAATACAAGACGCTGAATCTGATAATGGGATACCCAGATAGGTCAGCCCTGATACTTGGCCTATCGCTCGGGGAGCACTTGAACAAGTACTCTCACATAGCGTTTACTGCAAGTGATAGTGAGGTAGTGTTCTATCTCAATGGTCATGCTGTAAGCAATACCATACCAAGAAAACCAATACACCTGCGCAACTCTACGGACGTGTATATCGGAGGCGGCTCTGGATGGTCCGGCCACTACTTCAATGGTGTCATTGACGAAGCGAGGATCTATGCGAGGGCATTGAGCGCTCACGAGATCGAAGCAGACTACCAGAGCAGGGCTGCGCGTCCCGAGTGACACTGAAGAAGATCGCGTCAGCAGGCAGGGATGCGTGCGTTCCCGGGAGCGCAGGCTCCCAGCCTGCAAGTCCGTATGTTTTCCTATAGGTATGGGAACGAGTATGGCATTGCCACCGTCAGGAATCGGCGAGTTGTCGTATAGTGAGCAGGTAATGAAATGATCCGAGCAAAGAGGAACGCGAATGGGTTACTGGATGCTCACCTGGTCAAGATCATTGTCGCCTTGTGGCTTACCGGCACAGGTCTCTCGACCGAAGTTCTTGCTGATGACGTCACATTCTCTAGGAGCACGCTATTTCGCAATGTCCTTACGCAGACCCAGTTTGGGAACTCAGCCGTTGTGGATGTCAACCGCGATGGCAAGGCGGATATCGTGCTCGACAATGGCAAGTGGTATGAAGGGCCGGATTGGGTTGCGCACACTTACTCGTTGCTGGATCCAAGCCACCATACTGAGTCAACTCTCTGGAGAGGGGCTATTCACGACATTGACCGTGATGGGGAGCTGGATATAGTTGGTTGGCGCTCCAAGAAAAGGTATTCGGAAGACTGGGTCGTTTGGTTCAGGAATCCCGGTCCACCGTACACAGACACGTGGAACGATTACGTTATGCTGGACTCCAATTTCGGTTGGCTGGAAGAACTAAGATTTGTGGATGTTGACGGTGACGGACAAATCGAGTTGCTCAGGGCCGGCGGTAGGAATACAACGGTTGATGGCATATGGATGTATGAAATTCCCGCTGATCCCACGAAGGAGTGGGTCGGAGAACAAGTCAGCGAGATACTGACCCATGCGGCCACCGTCGGTTATGTGAATAGCGACAATAGGCCAGACATCGTGGCCGATTATGTCTGGCTGGAGCGAACCCCGTCCGGCAAGTACATTGAGCACGAGATCCCGGATCGCCCATCTACGGAGCGTCGAGGGCTGCAGGTGGCGGATGCGTTGGTGTACGATGTGGACAACGATGGCGACAACGATATTATCTGGCCGAGGGCACACAACTACGGAATCTACTGGTCAGAGTCCTCAGGGGGCTTGAATCCCACCTTCACGCTACACGAGATCTTGCCGGGCGAGCTGCCGTGCACCATCCATTGGCCGACCTACGCCGATATCGATGGGGATGGCGATATTGACATTCTTGCCGGCCACTGTAATTACCAGCATCACGATCCGGGCGAACAGGATCCCCCTGACATATTCTGGCTTGAGTTGGTCCGCTTCGGCACGGGTGTCCGTTGGGTCAAACACCAGCTTGCGAACGATTTCAACCTGGGATTCGGTTGTTCTATTGGCGATGTGGACAACGATGGCGATCTGGACCTGATCGCACCGGGAATGGGGCACAGTAGAGGACAACCGTCGAACCCTGACGGTCTCTTGTTCACAAACGTATCAGACTGAAGAGCAGGTGTCTACCTGACTTGCGGGGACATGAATACTATGGGCAACCCCGGGAAGCACCACTCATGTCCCCGGGATGCCAGTTGCGACTGCGGTAAGTATACGTCGTGTATGTGCTATTTGGCAACGCCCGCCCCAGATGGAGGAGAACTTGCCGAAAGTAGCCATCGTCCGCTGCGACGACTACCAACGAGGGAACACGGACCGGCCCGTCACGCGGGGATGGAGGCGTGGAAGCAGCGTCGGTTAGACGACGTGGAGGTGGTGTATTTATGGGTGGATGGGGTGTACCTGAAGGCGGGCTTGGAGGACCGCAAGGCGGCGGTGCTGGTGGCGCTGCAGTGCGGGCATCGGGAATCGACCGCAAGTTGGGCGAGCGTGCTGCGGGATCTGCGGTCACGGGGTTTGCGAGCGCCGCGATTGGTCATCGGGGACGGGCATCTGGGTATCTGGGGTGGCCTGCGTGAGATCTATCCGGAGGCGGCGGAGCAGCGGTGCTGGAACCACCGCATGCTGAACATGCTGGATCGGATCGGGAAGAAGGATCAGCCGCCGGCCAAGGAGTTGCTGCGCAAGATCGTCTATGCCGACACGGTGCAACAGGCGGAGCGTGAGAAGGCGACGTTCCAGCGTTGGTGCCGCGCGCACGCCTACGGCGACGCAGCGGAGCTGATCGACCAGGACTGGGATCGCATGACGGCGTTCTACGCGTTTCCCCAGGAGCATTGGACACATCTACGGACGACGAACCCGGTGGAATCGCCGTTCGCGGCGTTGCGGCTTCGCACAGACGCGGCGAAGCGGTTCAAGAAGGTGGAGAATGCGACGGCGGTGATCTGGAAGATGCTGCTCATCGCCCAGAGCCGGTTCCGACGCTTGAACGCTCCCGAGTTGATGAAGGAGCTCTTCGAGGGGGCCGTCTACATCAACGGAGTTCGACAAGCAAACCAGCCAGACGGGCTCGCCGCCTAACCTACGTTTACACACCTATTGACGGAAGCCCCGCGACAGAAGCAGATACGCTCAATTCAGAGACTATCTTGGCGCGGACGACTTGGCCAAGAGCGCTGGGTATGCGTACTACGATCGTGTTCGGCCCATCGAGGTTGCGCACATACTGGCGAATGGTGGAGAGCCGGACAGGCGACAGCCGTTGAGGAGAATGTAACCAGAGCAGCGCCAAGCTGAATATCACGCCGCCCGTCCGCCCGCGGCGGGGTAGGTTCATTCAGGCACTCAACGCAGAAGGCATACCCGCGGGCGGCGGTTACTCGCATCCACTCTGCAACAACCGGCTTTTGACCGAACGCCGCTTCGGCCGCATCGCAGAGCTCGTTCACTTCCCTGACTACCGCAGTGTTCAGTGTCCGAATTGCGAGCGACTCTGTCAAGAGAAGGTGAGCATCAGCCAGCAGTGCCTGTTGGGCACTCGCGAGGACATGCGCGACGTCGTGCGAGCCATAGAGAAACTGGGCGAGCACCTCGATGAGCTGCAATGAGAACTCGGCCGCCTTCCATGCTGGCCTTGCCAAGACCACAGCCTAGCCCGGATCCGACGGGATCCTCTCCTTCTCTTTCGCGTTACCCGGCAGCAAGCTGGTGATAACGCGCTCAGAGAGCGGCCAATCCGAGGAGCAAGCCATGAAGACGATAGGTCTTGTTGGTGGTATGAGCTGGGAGTCCTCGATCGAGTACTACAGGATGATAAACGAGGCGGTCAGAGCGCAGTTGGGTGCTCTCCACTCCGCCAAGAGCATTATGTACTCAGTTGATTTTGCTGAAATGGAAGCTCTACAACACCAAGGAGAATGGAATGAGGCGGCAGCAGTGATGATTGGCGCGGCGCAAAGCCTCGAGCGCGCCGGGGCTGACTTCTTCATCCTTTGCTCCAATACGATGCATAAGGTGGCCGATGAAGTCCAGAAGCATGTTCGAATACCCCTATTGCACATCGCAGACGCAACTGCGCGAGAGATCAAAGGCCAGCAGTTGAAAACGATTGGCCTTCTGGGAACCAGGTTTACAATGGAAGACGATTTCTACAGCGGCAGGCTAATGGGAAAGCACGGACTCCAGGTCCTCATCCCAAGTGCGGAAGAAAGAGGGGTCGTTCACCGCGTGATTTACGACGAGTTGTGTGCTGGCCAAGTGAAACCGTCCTCGAGAGAGCAGTATGTGAGGGTAATGGACCATCTTGTCGAAAACGGGGCTGAAGGGATCGTCTTGGGATGCACTGAGATCGGGCTCCTGGTTGGAGCGAAAGACAGCCGAGTTCCATTGTTTGATACCACGAAGATCCACGCGGTAGCTGCTGTTGAGTTTGCGCTGCGGCGATGAGCTCTGCCTCAGCGACCGACAGACAGGGGAGCATCTAGCTATGGAGGCAGAGGACGCTGCTCCACCGGGGCGCTGTTGCGCTGGCCTATGACGCCGTGATCTTCGTCGAGGAGGTGAGATCAATGAGCAAGCGAACAGCGTTCGCCTGTCTGATTATCGTCGTTGGCCTTAGTACTCTGGCTCGTAAATTCGGTGACGTATTGTTGCGGATTCATGCCGCCCGCGGCAGCGAGTGGGACTGCGCGGCGAGTTTGGCCAGGAGGCTTGCCAGGTCCTGCCGGGTGAACTTCCACTCAAAGGGCTGAGCCGCTTCCTCGTAATGCGTCTGGAATTGGAGCAGTCGATGGGCGACTGCCTCCAGGCAGGAGAAGTCGTTGGGGGTGAGGACTTTGCGTTGCACGATGGAGAAGTAGATCTCGATCTGATTCAGCCAACTGGCATGGATGGGCAGATGGACAGGAACGATAGTGGGATGAGCTTTGCGCAGTCGCTTGACACAGGCTTGGCCTCGGTGAGACGACCCGTTATCCATAATCCAAAAGACCCTCTTGGCCGAGCAATATGGGGCTTGGCTCATGACCTGAGAGACGAGCCGGTCAAACGGCTCGATTCCACATTTGGCTTCACAGCGCCCAAAGAGCTTGGCGCGTCTCACGTCCCATGCCGCCAGATAGGCCAGGGCGCCGCCCCGCTCGTACTCGTGTTCCACCCGCATGGGCTGCCCGGGCTGTGGCGGTTGGGTTTCGTGGGTGCGAATCCGCGCCTGGATGCTGGTCTTTTCGTCGGCACAGATCACGTACTCGTCCGCCTCCAGAGCCGTGGAGCACCAGAGGCCGTGGTACAAATCCAGGACGCGCCCAGCCTTGTGCTCAAAGTCCGGATCCCGAGGAAAGATCCAACTGCGGTACTGCCACGGACGGATGGCGTCTTCGTGCAGCCAGCGCCATACGGTGGCTCCGCTGATGTGGGCCACGATTCCCCGGTGGACGGCCTCGGTGGCGATGTCGCTGCTGCTGAAGCGGGACAGGGGTAGGCCGCTGTGCCACGGCAATTCACCGGCCAGCGCTTTCACCTGCACCAGCACCTGAGGGGGAAAAGGTGCGCGGGCGTCCTGCCCGCGCTCGATCCGCCAGTCCGTGGAGCCGATGCTCGAAGAATCGCTTTCGCCATTTGCTCGCGACCTGCCGGGGCACATCCAGTCGTGCCGCGATCTGGGTATTGGTGTGTCCCTGGGCAGCAAGGAGAACGATCTTGGCTCGCAGCACCACATAGTACGGCGACGTATACTTACGGGCCAAGGCTGTCAGTTGCGCCTCTTCAGCAGGCGCCAGGACAATGGCATATGGGCTCTTTCGTGGCATAATCTCCTCCTTGACGGAGGAGACTATACCATAGTGCCTACCTACCTGGCAAGTCATAATACGTCATCGTATTTGAGAATATGTGTACTTAGTATTCGTGTCCGTAACCGGCATCCCTCCCGCGTCGAACGGCCCCGTTGCCCAGGGGGGCAGGGAACGAAGGCTTTTCCTCGAAACTTTTGTTGCGCTTGTGCGCGTCGTCACAGTGGCACACGCGTGTAGCGCAAGCGTGCCTGGGTACAGCTACATCAGAGGTGGTTCGTATGGCATCGGGCGACGACCCGTCGGAGCGCCCGCGGTTCTGCGTGATGGGCGCGGGCAACGGCGGCCTGGCGATGGCAGGGCATCTGGGCCTGATGGGATTTGAAGTCAACCTCTACAATCGATCCGAAGGGCGAATCCGGCCGGTGCGCATGCGCGGGGGCGTAGAGCTCCATGGGCAGGTGACCGGCTTTGGGCGCGTCGCGCTGGCGACGACCGACGCCGCGGAGGCGCTGCCCGCGTGCGATGTGATTATGGTGGTCGTGCCGGCCACCGGGCACCGGGACATCGCCAGGACGTGCGCGCCCCATCTCGCCGACGGCCAGATCGTCGTATTGAACCCCGGGCGCACCTTCGGAGCCATTGAGTTCCACCAGGTCCTGCAGTCCTGCGGCTGCAGGGCAAAGGTAATCATCGCCGAGGCGCAGACTTTCATCTACGCGTCCCGCGTCATCGGCCCCGGCGAAGCGAGGATCTTCCGCATCAAGAACGCCATCCCGGTTGCCTCCATCCGAGCGCACCTGATCCCGGACGTGCTGCAGCGCCTGCGACCGGCCTTTCCGCAGTTCGTCCCGGGGACCGACGTGCTCAACACGAGCTTGGACAACATCGGGGCGGTGTTTCACCCGGCACAGGCGATACTGAACACGGGCTGGATCGAGGATGGGAGCGACTTCGAGTTCTACCGCCAGGGAGTTTCGCCGTCCGTTGCCAGTGTGCTGGAGGTCCTGGACAAGGAGCGTGTCGGCGTCGCTGAGGCGCTTGGCATCAGCGTCATGACGGCGCGCAACTGGCTGTACTTCGCCTACGGCGTGCACGGCAGCGACTTGCGGGAGGCCATGACGGCGAACCCCGGCTACAGTGGGCTGCTGGCGCCCAAGGCGATCAGGCATCGGTACATCACTGAGGACGTGCCGATGAGTCTGGTGCCCATCGCGTCCCTGGGGCGCAAGTTCGGCCAGCCGACGCCGACGATGGACAGCATCATTCATCTGGCCTCGACGATGATGGGGGAGGACTACTGGGAGACCGGGCGCACGGTGGAGCGCCTGGGAATCGCCGACATGTCGTTGCGGGAGCTGCGGGCCGTGGCCGTCGGAGGTGAAAGTTGATGGCCCGGGGCACCATCCTCGCCGCCGCCATCGGCGACTGCGTCCACGTCGCCGGCGTGCACGCGTTCCTGCGCCTGGCCGAGTCCGCCGGCTATGGGACCTGCTTTCTCGGGCCGGCCGTGTCGCCCGAGGCTCTGGCGGACGAGATTCGGCGGCGAAAGCCAGATATCGTGGCGCTGAGCTATCGGCTGACCCCGGCGTCGGCCCGGCGAGTGCTTGATGCAGTGCGGAAGGCCATTCCGGAGGATCAACGGGAGGGGATTCGGTTCATCCTCGGCGGAACGCCGCCCGTTGCCGCTGTCGCCGCCGAGACGGAGATGTTCGAGCGGGTCTTCGACGGCAGCCAAACGCCCGAGGAGATCGTCGCTTTTCTCGAGGGCCAGTTGAGGGCGCAAGGGCAGGAGGACTATCCGCAGAGCCTCGTTGAGCGCATCGAGGCGTGCTTGCCCCGGCCCATACTCAGGCATCATTTCGGCCGACCGACTGTGGCCGAGACGATCAACGGCGCGCGCGATATAGCCGAGGCGCGTGTTCTCGATGTCCTGTCGCTGGGACCGGACCAGAACGCCCAGGAGCACTTCTTCCGGCCCGCTCGGATGGATCCGACCCAGGACGGCGCCGGCGGAGTGCCGGTGCGGAGCCCCGAGGACCTCGGGGCGATATACGAGGCCACGCGCTGCGGCAATTTCCCCCTCCTGCGCTGCTACAGCGGGACGAACGACCTGGTGCGCTGGGGGCAGATGCTGCAGGAGACCATCGACATCGCCTGGGGCGCGGTGCCGCTCTTCTGGTACAGCGCACTGGACGGGCGCTCGCAGCGCCCCCTGCGCGACGCCATACGGGAGAACCAGCAGGCCATCGCCTGGTACGCCTCCCAGGGCATCCCCGTGGAGGTGAATGACGCCCACCAGTGGTCGCTCCGAGATGCTCACGACTCCCTCGCTGTGGCAGACGCATACCTGGCGGCCTACAACGCCAGCCAGCTCGGCGTGCGCGTCTACGTGTCACAGTACATGTTCAACACGCCGCCGGCGACCTCTCCGGCGATGGACCTGGCGAAGATGCTCGCCAAGAAGGAGCTGGTCGAGTCGCTCGCCAGCGACGACTTCCGCGTCCTCACACAGGTCCGGGCCGGGCTCAGGAGCTTCTCGGCCGACTTCGCGCAGGCCAAGGGACAGTTGGCGGCCTCTGCTGTCGTATCGCTGGCTCTGCGGCCGCACATTCTGCACGTCGTCGGCTTCAGCGAGGCCGATCACGCCATCCTGCCGGGGGAGCTTGTCGAGAGCTGCAAGATCGTTGACGGAGTGCTCGCGAGCAGCCTGGACGACTTTCCGGAAATGCTCGACGGCGCGCGCATACAGAGCCGTAAGCAAGAGCTGCTGAGCGAGGCGGAGGTCCTGCTGAACGCGCTGCGCGAAGTCCCCGGTGCTCCCTCCTGCGATGACCCGTGGACAAATCCCGACTGCCTGGCAAGGGCGGTCGAGTTGGGGATTCTCGACGCACCTCATCTCTGCGGAAGCAGCGTGGCGCCGGGGAGAGCCGTCACACGGTGCGTCGATGGCGCGTGCTGGGCGGTAGATCCTGAGACCGGAGCGGCGTGGCACGAGGGAGAGCGTCTGGCACGCGTTTGGTCTACGGCGGCGAGGTCATAGCAGTATGCCGGGGCAGCACGTCAAGCGTCGTGGCGCAGGAAGCCGGGCGACGGGCGCGAAATAGGCGGCGGCCCACATGCGAGGAGCGTGACAGCAATGAGCACGACCCGGCGACGATTCCTGAAGGCCGTCACGGGCGGGTTGGCCCTCGGTACGGGCGCGGCGGCGACAGCGCAGCGCCCGGCGCAGCAAAGGCCCAATCTCCTGTTCATCATGACCGATCAGCAGCCCCCCAGCACACTGGGCTGTTACGGGAACAGAGTTGTCCGAACGCCGCACCTGGACCGGCTCGCGGCAGAGGGCATGCGCTTCGACAACTTCCACATCGCCGGCTTCCCCTGCAGCCCGTCGCGGGCCACGATGCTCTCGGGGCGCTACCCGCACAGCCACGGCACCATCCGAAATGACATCCTCTTCGCCCCCGAGGTGCCCTCCCTGGGACAGATCCTCAAGCAGGCCGGCTACGACACCGGCTACGTGGGCAAGTGGCATCTCGGCGGTTCCATGTACCGGGACATCAAGGGGCGCAAGCCCCACGACGGGCGGTGGTTCTACCGGCGGGTGGCGAGCGACGAGGGCTTCAAGTTCGAGCAGATCGAGGGCGGCTTTGGAGAGGACGAGCCGCAGCACGGGTTCGTTGACAAGTGGGCGGGCGGCTGGAAGCACTACAAGGCGTATCTGCGGGAAGTGGGCCTCGGCGACATCGTGGACCGCATCCCCAACCTCGGCAATCACAACGACTGGCCCAGCGCGCCGGAAGGCCAGCACATGTACTCGAAGCTCCCCGAGGAGCACCACATGGCGGCGTTCTTCGCCAGGGAGGCGGCCGAGTTCATCCGGCAGCGCCGGGGCAGCGGGCGGCCCTTCGGGCTCGTGCTGTCTTTTTACGGGCCGCACCTGCCGGTGGCTCCGCCGAAGCCATGGGACGAGATGTACAGCCTGGAGCAGGCGGATCTGCCGGCGAACCACCGGGAGCTGCTCGATGACAAGCCGTTCGCCCAGAGGCGCAACAGGCGGTGCTATAAGCTGCGCGAGTGGACCGAGGAGCAATTCCGCGACTACACGCGCCGGTACTGGGGCTATTGCAGCTACCTCGATGCGCAGATCGGCAAGGTGCTGCAGGCGCTTTCGGACTCCGGCTTTGCCGATAACACCATCGTTCTCTTCACCGCGGATCATGGCGACATGATCGCCGGCCACGGCATGATATTCAAGCTGGGCTATTGCGGCTACGACGAGCTGATGCGCGTGCCGCTCCTCATGCGCGTGCCGCGGGTCGCCGCCGAAGGCTCCGCGAGCGATGCGCTGGCGAGCAACGTCGATCTGTTGCCCACGCTGCTGGGGCTCATGGACGTGGCGATCCCCGACGGCGTGCAGGGGGAGAGCTTCGCCGAGGTGCTCAGCGGCCGGCGCAAGGAGTTCCGCGACGCCGTGTTCTGCAACTCGGGCGACAACTGCGTCATGGTGCGCACCGAGCAGTGGAAGTACGTGCTCAACTGGAAGAACCGAGACATAGACGAGCTGTACGACATGGAGAAGGACGCCGGGGAGCTGCACAATCTGGCGCAGGAGCCGAAGTACAAGGGCACGGTGCAGCGGATGCGGGGCAGAGCGCTCACGTGGCTCGAAGAGACGGGGCACCCGTACGCGCATGTGATCGCCGAGAAGGCGAAGCAGGCCGTTGAGATACGGCTCATCGATGCCTCACCCGAGGTGCGTGAGTTCAAGTACCTGGGCGGCAACGAGTTCGAGATGACGTGCGTGTGGCGCGTGAACGGCCCCATCCCGGGCGAGGACAAGAATTGGAGCTTCACCCAGTTCCACAACGCCAGGTACGCAACCACCGGCACCATCGCCTTCAAGTTCACCGCCTGGCCGGAGCCGCCTACCACACAGTGGCGCAAGGGCGACGAACACACCGTGGGCCCGGTGCGCGTGGAGGTGCCCGGGCACTGCGGCACGGGGAAGTACGAGGTGCGGGTCGGGCTGTGGAACCCGGAGACGAAGAAGCCGCCCGGGGTGCTCCTGCAGGGCACGGGAAACTACAGGATCGTCGGGGAGCTGGAGATCGAGAAGAAGGGCGATGCGATTACGGGCATACGGTTCGTGCCCCAGTAGCGCCGCTCGCCCCTTTTCTCAGCGACACTGAAGGCCCTCCGTGCGGCCCGGAGTCCCTGGCTCCTCGGCAGCTCAGGGCAGCTCTGGGCCCCCACGTGGCAGCGGTCGCTCGGTCCGTCGCGGGTCGGCGGGATTGCGGAAGTCGAGGATGAGCTGCCCCGTCTGCTCGTTGCCGATGACGATTCTGCCTGCCTCGTCGCTCTGGTTGAGCCAGGGGGCGCTGAGAAAAGGCGACTGATAGAGCGGCCAGCCAGACATGCGCTGCCGCTCGGTGTTGACTGTCACGCTGTCGGCTCCGCGATATTGAATCTGGCGGCCGTCGATGGTGTTGTAGTCGATGTGCGCCTCCGACTCCAGACTGGCCGCGTTCGCGGCGAAGTCGTCCTTGAACGCGGTCCATGATGGATGCCCGCTCGCCAGTCTCACCTCCATCACGCCCAGTCCGTTGCGTTCGCACACGCCGACGTACACGGCCTCCCCGTCAGCGCCGGGCTCACCGAAGAAGCGCAGATCGCCGTCCCGCTGCTCCCACGCGATGCTCTGCTCCGCCGACATGGCCGGTTCCAGGGACCGATAGGTGTCGAGGCGGCCCTTGTACAGCAGGACGTTCTCGTGCTGGAACAGGGCTCGCGCATCCGGCGGGTCGAGCCGGTAATCATGCCCCGCGCTCTGCGAGCCGCCGAGAGCGCACGCCGGGCCGATCATCGCTCGCGGACGATGGAAGCTGAGGCGAAACGGCACGCCTCGATTGGTCGTGGCATGGAACCGCGGCGCGTCCTGTTTCCGGCCCCAGATCTCACCCGGTGGGAGGCGAATGGATCCGAGCACATAGTGGGGGGTGAGGTAGGCGTAGATGTACGTATCCGGTGCCGCGGGCTCGGCGTACTCGTGCTCCCAGCGTCTGGCGCTCCGGAAAACCGACGATGTGGTCCGTGCCGCCCTGGCGACCGCCAGGTGCACGGGGGAGGCTCGGTAGGCGGTCGTGGCGTAGAAGAGGTGGCCGAGTTTCTGGTCACACTTGGCGTACGTCAGCTTGTCGTCATCGGACAGACCGCCGAACAAGATCTGCCCGAGCGGGTACAGACAGTCGTGTCGTCCGTCGCTGATCTCGGCGCAGGGGAACTCCCCACCGTATTGGTAGAACCGCCGCATGGCGCCGCCGCGGAAGCCGTTGATCTGGGTGAGGGCGTACTCGGCCAGCATCTGGTCAACGGCCATTCGCGCGCACTCGCGAAGGGAGCCATCGGCGGAGTAGTCGAACACGTTCAGCAAGGGCAACAGGCTGCGCTCCGTATAGTGCGGCGACGAGAACTCGGTCAGTCCGCGCACTGCTTTCTCCCAGCACCACTTTCGGATCTGCGCCGCGACGGCGTCATGCGCTTTGCGATCCATGTCGTCGCCGGCAAGCTCCTCCATCAGCAGACGAATCGAGAACTGCACGATGACGTGATTCTCGCTGCCGGCCCACGCGCGCGGGTTCATATAGCGCCCGCCCCATGTCTCCGGGTCCCGCACCCGAGGAAGATACGTCCGGAGCAGGAACTCCCTGACACGCGACTCGCACCCGGCTCCGACGAAGTGCTCGCTTGCCTTGAGCGCATGATAGGCGCGGAGCATCTGCAGTGATCCCCACTCGAGCTCGCTGTCCGTCCGGTGACGATGGGTGGCGGGATCCCCAAACCATGCGGCTGCTTCGTCCACTCGCGTTCCGATAAGCAAGCACGCGGCGTGTCTGTTGAGGGCGGAACGCCATGGCTTCTCGGTCGGCGGCGTGATCTCCGCGAGCGTGCGGAGCGTCTCCCGTTGGCGACGCTCCACGGTCACTTCGAATGAATCGGCGGTCCCGGGCAGTTGGCTCACAGCGTGAGCTCCTCGTGTGGTAATAGTGCCACCCTCCGGCATAGATTGCCCAGCCAGGGCCAGGCCCGCGGCAAGGCCAAGGCAAAGGGGAGGCATCATCTGCCGAGACGTCCACATGCGGCCAATGGCTGAAGCGATCACTGGGGAATGACCTCGATTCTGTGGAACACGCCGCTACATTCGCTTCAGCAGTATCCCATCCCTGGGCGCCAGTGTGAGTGAGCCACGAACCCGAGCTCGACCCGTCCGTTGCCGCCCGCCGGCGATGGCAGCGTGAGGAAGATCTCGCGCGGCTCGGAAAACACCAGGGCTTCCTGGGACCGGCCTGCCTCCTCGAAGGCTGAACGCACAAGTATAGGCACAACCAGCGGAGGGAATCAATGGGGCACCGGGAACTCGGACGCAGCACGATGGATGCCGCCCATGACGGATAGCCCCCCTCCCAGTAGCCGCGCCGAGCATCGCCCCAGTGTGGCGTACTCCCGCCTCATGGCTGCCTCGGCGGTCGGGATGATCGTCTTCGGAGCGAGCGTGGCGATCCCGTCCGTCTGCCTGGAGGCCATCGGCAGGGAGCTGCACCTCAACTTCGAGCAGCGCGGGCTGCTGACCACCGCGCGCATGGGCGCGCTCCTGGTCTCGCTCCTCGTGGTCGGCTACCTGGGCGATCGCCTGGGCAAGAGACACTTTCTGTTCTGGGGGGCGGTGCTCATTGCGGCCGGCCAGGCGGCCACCGCCCGGGCAGCCGGATATGTCGCGTTGCTCGGTGCAAACGCCGTCTCCGGACTGGGCAAGGGCGTCATGGAGGCCCTCGTCAATCCCCTGGTAGCCCAGCTCAACCCGCGCGCGTCCGCGCGAGTGCTCAACATCATCAACGGCCTGTTCTCGGTGGGCCTCGTGTTGGCAGCGCTGACAACGGGCGAGGTCCTCCAGGCGGGCGGGTCGTGGCGGCTGCCATTCTGGCTGTGGGTGCCGCCCGCGCTCGTGTGCGCCGGACTGTTCCTCACGCGCCGCTACCCCGCGGTCGAGGCCGCCCATCGGGAGGCCGGTCGTCCGCGACGCTTCCTCACGGACCCGCTGTTCTGGCCGCTGCTCATCGGTATGGTACTGGGAGGTGGATGCGAGGCGGGGCTGACATCATGGGGACCGAACTTCGTGGAGCATGAGCTCGGGGCCTCGGCACGCGGCGGCGCGTGGACTATGGTCCTGTTCGGGGCATTCATGGCCGCCGGACGCTTCACCGGCAGCGGTGTGGTGATGCTTGTCACTCCGCTGCGCCTGATGACCGCCTCAGCCGCGGCGTGCGCGCTTGTCACTCTCGGCCTGTACTTCGTGGAGGGGCTGTGGGGCGCATGGGTGCTGTTCGCTCTCAGCGGGCTGTTTGTGGCGTGCTTTTGGCCAACCATCCTGGCGCTGGCGTCAGACAACATCGCCACCGGCTCCGCATCCCTGTTTGCGCTGCTGGCCGCAGCGGGCATCGCCGGCTGCGTCATCTTCCCGTGGGCAATAGGCACACTGGGCGATGCGTTCGGCCTGCGCGGCGGCGTCCTGCTCCTGCCCGGCTCGATGGTCATGCAGGTACTCGTGCTCGCGGCAGCCTCCCGCCTGATCGCGCGACGCGGTAGCCGGTGAGCTGGACCGCGGCCCCGGGGTTCGCGGAGGACGGCGGGCACTACCTGGCCGGGTGATCGCCCGGCGCCGTCGGCTCGGCCGGATCCAACATCGCCGCCATGTGCGCCAGTGTCTGCGGGTACCAACTGATCGAGCGACTGCCCGGGCCCCTTTGGTCCATCAGCGCGCGCGTTACCTCCGCGAACCACGGGTCATCCGTCAGGTCGTACGCGTAGCTCAGCGCGGTGAGGCACTGATCGGTTGCCCCATAGCGCCTGCTGTTGTGGGGGCTCTGCTTGTACCAGAAGGTCCCGATCTCGCCCATCGGCTCCGTGGTGATCCACTCGGCGATGCCGACTACGGCCTCCTTCACTCGAGGATCGCCCGTGACGTCATACCACCGACCCAGACCGCGCCCTACGATGCCGTGCATGAAGCTGGTGCCGCCCTCGTAACTGGGCTGCTCCGAGATGGGGATCGACGCGACGCCGCGGATGGGGTCCTGCCACTTGAGGATCCAATCGGCGACCGCCCAGCCCGCCTGCCGGATGCGCTCCCCGTCGATGGCGTTCGTCAGCGCCGAGATGGCGATGAGCGTCCAGCCTGGCCCGCGCTCCTGGCCTCCGGCGCCGTACCGATTGTGCTCGACGATGTCGCAGTACCACTCGGCCAGCTCGTGGAGCACCTCCTCCGCCCACGGATCCCCCGTCAGGAACCAGTAGTCGATCATCCCCTCCACCCAGCTATGACCGGCGCTCGCCCCGGACATAGTGTGATCGGCGATCCAGTATTGCTCGTCGTGCTGCGGCATCCACATGGACGTCGCATTGTGATGGTGTGGCCCGCCGAGGCGATGCGACCCCGGCGGCGCATGGTGGCACAGCACCACATCGCGGTAGTGCCGAGCCGTCTCCTCGCACAGCTCCCACCACTTCGGGTCGGCGCTTCGTACGTACTGCAGTGCAAAGCCGTGGTGGCGGTCGTACTCGCTGTTGCTCCAGTACGTGTAGCTGGGGCCGTACCCCCACTCGAACGTATCGTCGCCGAAGTTCTCGAAGCCGTACTCGCGGCGCTTCTCGCGCTTGGCCAAGTAGCTGTCGTAGAGCCCGTCGATGCCCGTCTCGTAGCGAGGGTACTTCGCCCGGTCAGCGGGGCTCAGCTCTCCGAAGGCGCGCGTGGAGCAGGCATAGGCCGGATCCGGCGCAGCACGCAGCCGGGCGACCAGCGGAGCGAAGATCGCCTCGCCCGGCTCGTCGATGTCCCTGCCGTCGAGCACGAACAGCATCTCCTGGCTGAGCGCCTCGCCCTGCGCGAGCCGGAACAGTCCCATCTTGCCCGGCGACTGTGGATAGCCGACGCCGCCGACGGAGTACCGGTCGGTCTGCTCCAGCATTCGATCGCGCCAGCGCATCGGCAGGTCGCCGTCGTCGAGAGGCTCCGGGATGAAGTCGAACCGAACGGCGCCCTGCTCGAACCGGATAGCCTGAGGGTAGCGCTGCCAGAACCAGCGTGTCCCCGCGGCCATGCCTGGAAGGCGCACGAAGCCCGGCGCCTTTGCCTCCGCGCGGGTCCGCGCGCCATCGTCCCCCGTCCAGCTCAGCAGATCCTCCCGATGCTGGTACAACACCGCACCGGCGTTGGCGGCGTGCGTCTCAGCCAGCCCGAGCCGGACCAGTCCGCGTGCCGCGTCCGGTCGGGCGAGCTGCAGTGACCAGCGCTTGAGATAGACCTCTGCGGTGTCCTCGCGGTTGATGATGGTCGCCTCGAGCCGCAGGTGATCCGATCCGGCGGTGGCCTCCAGCGTCATCCGGTAGTCTACCAGCGTGCCCTGACCGTCGGCCAGCGACCCCTTCCGCACGACCAGCGCCCGAAGGGGCCCGGCATCGACGATCTGCGTCTCGGTCACCGTCGGTCCGCCGCTGGCGACCGCTCGGCCATGTTCGTCAACGAGCACGAGTTCCCAGACCTCGTCGGCTCGCTTAAGCAACCGGCCGCCGCGCCGCACATCGTCCACGACGCGTCCGTTCGTCGTGCTGACGGTGACGGCGATGGCCCCCGTGTCGATCCGCAGCAGCCCCGCCTCCTCGCTCAGCGTAAGGGCGTCCACCACGGGGACTGGCTCGACGCCCTCACCCGCCTCCACCGTGTACGTCGCCGTCTCGCCGGCTGCGACCGTCGCGGGAAATGCAAGCAACAGCATCTTAGCGCTGCCGTCCGGCCAGCGCGCGATCGTGCGCGTCTGAACCGGCACGGGCGCTCCGTCGGGCCCGGTCACCCGCAGGTGCTCGCCCTTCGGAAGGCAGCGCACTGGGAAAGGGATGCCCTGCGCCGTGACCTCGTCAGCGCGCCCCGCGCCCGCGGTCTCACGGAGGGTGAGCGGGAAGCGCACGTGCGCTGCGCCCCGGCCGCCAGCCGCGGGCGGTTCACCCAACTCGGTCGGTTGGGCCAGCAGTCGTTCGGCGATGATTGCCGCCTCGTGGATCTCGACCTCCTCGTCGTCGTCCCGGTTGATCTCGATTCGCACCGGCACGCCCGCCGGCAGCTCCGCTGGCTCCGAGACGGCCCAGTACACCCGATGATCGTCCGCCGTCAGCTTCCACATAGCGATGCGCCTGTCACCGGCCAGGACGCGCAACTGCGACTGGCCGGCGTGCCCGTCGCGCAGGCGAACCGCCACAACATACGGTCCGGCCGGGCCGTAGTGGCGAGTGGCGAGAGAGCCCCTGGGCCCGGTGAGCTTCAGCCGGCCGTCCGCGGCGGCCGTGAAGCCCTTGGCCTCGAACATCTCCGCGGCCGGGGCTCGCCGGAGATCGAGTATCACCTCCACCGTCGCGAAGAACACGTCGATGGCGAATGGCTCGTCCGCCGATCCCTCCCTGTCCTCAACACGAAGCGCAAGCTCGCACTTCCCCTTCGCCTTGCGGATCGCGTCGGTGATGTCCGCCGTCCGAACGCGTTGGCTCGCCGGCTGTGGGTTGCGGCCCAGCACGTCCTGCTCCCAGACGGGCTCGCCGTTCACGAGCACTCGCGCAAACCGCATGCCGCGCTTGTAGTTCTCCAGCGCCGTCTCGCCATGGCGCTCCCCGCCAAGAATCCGCTCCCGCCCGCCGCAGTATGTGTCCGACTCGTACCACCGGAGCGTCACGGTGCCCGCGTGCTGGGGAATCTCGATCTCGCGGGCGAGCTGCGCGAAGCTTCCAGCTCTGCTCGGCGTGTCAGCGTGGGTGAAGGTGAGCACGCCGCGGCGGTCCACCTTCATCGTATAGGGGCCCTTGGAGGTGAAGCGCCACGCGCGATCGTCCAGCGGGAGGCCGTCGCCGCGCTGCGGCAGGGCCGTGAAGCCTTCAATATCCGTGTGGTACCCCTCAGGCATCCTGCGCCGCGGGCGGGACGCAGCACGAGCCGGCGCGCTGCTGAGGGCGTAGTGAACCAAGTTCTCGAAGAACCTGGCCCCGGCGCAGCTCGCGTCGCCGTCGCTGTCGTGGAACCAGTGATAGCTGGGGATCATCTGGACCAGGATGATCCGGCCCTCGCCGCGAGGCAGCTCCACAATGCCGTAGTGCTCGCCGTCGTCGCGGGCTCCGGTCTTGTCCCAGGCCTGCTCGGCGCCGGCGCTCACCAGTGGCAGCCAGCCCTCCCCCAGGTCGAAGAAGGCGCGATAGATGCTGCCGCCGTGGACCTCGCGCATGAGGCCGTCGGTGAACTTGTGGGGCGTCGTGAAGATGGGATGCTCGGGCTCGAGGATCTTCCCGAACGCATAGGCCTTGTCGCGAGCCAGAGGAGCCGGCAGCCAGGGGTCCTCCTCGTTGGCACGGAACGCCAGCAGTACGCCGCCGCTTCGTACGAAGGCGTCGATGACCTCCGGCTCGGCCCGGAGGGGCACCCGCGTCTGATCGAAGCCCCAGACGATGACATCGTGGTCGAACGGCGAGACAGTTCGGTACTGCCGGGGGTCGATGCGCTCGTGCGGCGTCCCCAGGGCGGCCAGCGCGCGTGCCACATAGTTGCCTTCCGGGGCGACAAGCAGGGCCTTCGGCCCGGCGCTTGCAGGTGCGGACGCGGCGAGAAACGAGATCAGCATGGCGGCGATCATCCTCTACTCTCCTTGGTGCTCTGGCATCAGCGACGCTTGGGGCGAGATCCTGGCGGCGGCGGCATCTCTCCATGGGCAACAGGCGCCCTACGCGGCGCCTTCGGCCGGCGCGGCGGAGGTCTCTCAGGTGCGCATGCGGAAGTCGAGGCGGGAGGGCGGCGGGAACTCGCGGCGCACCCGGGCCCGCAGTGCGTCGTCTACCGGCACGCCCTCAGCCGCGCTCAGGCGCTGCTCATGCAGGCCGTACCAGAGGTCGCTGAGCGAACGCTCGCCCTCGCGCAGGTCGTCGATCTCTCGTGTTTCATCGAGCACCCGCTCGACCGTGGCCAGGTCGCCGGTCAAGAGTGCCGCCTGCCCCTCAAGCAGCACCACGCGGCCGGTGGAGCGCACGGGCTCCGGCACCCCACGGAGTAGGGCCAGCCAGTCACCGGCGCGCGCGGAGGCGAGCAAGACTCTCCCGCACTCGACCACCAGCGCCTGCAGGTCCGGCTGCAGGCGTGCGGCGGCGAGCAACAGGTCTGCTGCCCGGTCGTGCTGCTCGTCCTCGCGGGCGAGCACGGCGAGGTTCCGCAAGGCCCAGGGGGTCTCGTCGAGGCCTTGGGCTCGGTCCCACGCCTCCCGCGCTCCGTCGCGGTCACCGGCGTGGTAGCGCATCACGCCCAAGTGCAGCCAGGCGAGCCAATGCGCGCTGCGTTCGCGTCGCAGGCTCTCCTCGAGCAGCTCACGCCACTCAGGCTGCACCAGGTAGGACCGCGGAGGTGTGCCAGGATCTGCGCGCGGCAGCTCCCCGGTGTGCAGGAGTCGCTGCCATGGCTCCTGCGCTTCCCCGAGGCAGGCCTCGTCGAAGATCAGCTCAGCGCCGCAGAACGGGGGCTCTCCGGCGGCCTCCCGCCGCAGCCGCTCCAGCGCCCCCCACCCCGAGCCGCGGTGCAGGAGCTCCACCGGCGCCCGGCGGGCGATCCTCGCTCCGCGCTCGAACTCCGCATCGAGCCGGGCTCTGGGGATGAGAGCATCTAGCTGCTCCTCCACCGCTCGCTGCGCCCGTTCCCACTCGGGGCCGTGCACCGCCTCCGCATCGGCCTCCACGAGGCCGTACGCCTCCAGCCACTCCCACTCAGCGCCGGCGGGCATCGGCAGGTGCTCGGCCTGCGTGCGGGCCAGGCCCGCCTGGATCTCTATGTACGCACTGCCGGGCTGCGCGAGGAACTCCTGCCAGCGCCTCCCGCCGGGACCGCTGCCCCAGACGAACAGCTTGCGACCCTTGAGCAGCGGTGTCGAGGTTTGCCCGAGGCCTCGACCCTCCCCGTCCAACGCCGCGATCCAGGGCCGCTGATCATCGGGAATACGGAAGAAGAAGTCCATCGAGCGCGGCACGCGGGTCGGGTACGAGGCATCCAACCCGTCGTGCTCAGGGATCGGCACCCGCTTCAGCCCGCGAGCGTAGGCGAAGCGATAGGCATGGTCGGCCGGGACCAGGACCCGCGTTTCCGGCGTCTCGGGCACGGCCATGTTGGACCACCAGTACATGGGCACTTCCCGGTCGTGCGGATTCGCAATCCGCACCCGGACGAAGAGCACCGGCGATCCGTCGGGGAGATAGGCGTCGAGCTGAAACGGCACCTGGCGCACCCGCTCCCACTCGTAAAGCCTTAGGACGGCGCTGCCGTCGGCGCCCTCGACGCGAGCAGCGAAGAGGGGGGAGCAGGTAAACGGGCAGTGACCGCGTATGCCGATGTTCCACTCGACCCCGCCACTGAACCAGGCGTTGCGGATGGCCAGGTTCGCCGGCTGGAAGACCGGGTTGACCTCCAGAAGCTCGCGGCCACTGGGTTTGTGCAGCAGGGACCAAAGCCGCCCGCCCAGCTCGAGCAGGAAGGTGGCGCGCAGGATGTCGTTCTCCAGGACGGCCGTGCGGAACGTCATTGGCTGCAAGTGGCGGCGGTAGCCATCCTGCATGAGGTACGGCAGGCAGCTTGCCACCCGCCCGTACCCCAGGTAGCGCTGGTCCTCCTCCGGGATGTCGGCGGCCATCGTCACAGAGGCATGCACATCTCCAGCCGGGGCCAGGGGCGGCAGAGGATTCTCGGGCCCCAGCTCAGCCCCCGGCATGCTCCAATGGTCGAGGCGCAGTTCGCTCATCGCTTCTCCTTGCCGAGCCGGAAGTGGTTGAACGGTCAGTCATTCGAGACGCCACTTCGTTGTCCGCGGCGTCTTTGTTCTCCTCCGCTCTTTCGCTCGGGTCAGAGCTACAGAGCCTGGTCGGGTTCGATGCTCTTGCTCGCCGCCCAACGCGCGCAGATGGCCGAGACAAGCGTCACCGGCTGTATGCTTCGGCCACTTCCCCGGCGATGGCGGACCACTCCGTCAGCCGCCTGGGCTCGCAGCGGATGGTGGAGATGTCCTTCAGGATCAGCTCCACGTGGCATCCCCGTCGGGCCGTGACCTCGAGGATCCCCCGCAGCTCATCTCGCACCAGCTCCGGCTGCCAATCGTCGGTGGCGATGTACGCGGGATTCGGTTTGGCGGAGTACACCAGCGTGTTGCCGACCGCCTGAGCGCCGATCTGATGGTTGGCCGTCGGGCTCATGGAGACCTTCCGCACGTTCGGGAGCATCTCCCGCACGACGTCCACCTTCAGGTGGAGCGGCTCGCAGCAGCCGTAGTACACCCGCGCAAAGCGACGGAGACACCGGGCTTCGTACTGCAACGCAAACTCCCGATGCATGTCCGGAGAGACCGCGGAAAAGATCTGCGCCATGCCGCCGCCCCAGAGGTCGTGGTACCCGACGTGCTCGGGATCGAAGTCATTGCCCGGCAGCTCGTCCGTGTAGCCGAGTCCTCCCTGGCCCACGATTTCGTTGGTGTTGTTCAGGGCGAGTAGACCGAGAGCCGCATACTGATCGAGACGAGCTTCATGGGCCGTCGTGAGCCGGTCCATCAGCGCGTGGACGTAGTCCGGGCGCAACGCGAGATCCGTCAGAATCTCCGCCACGCCCGTCCACTGTACGAGTCTGTCCCAGGGCGCGATGTTGTACCGGCCGAACCGGACGCCAGGCACCACGCTCAGGAGACCGTCGAACGCGTCCTCGAGGACCTGCGTTTGCGCGCGGGTCTGCGCTTCGTCGCAGGTGATGTCCGGAATGCGGATCTTCTCGATGTCGCTGTCATCTTTGATCTGAGCGTGATACTCGTGCGACCGGATCGAGCTTTCGACGGACCTGAAGCCGCGCTGCGGGATCGTGTCTTCCTGGACCTGGATGCCGAAGTCGTCCCCCCTCAACACGGGCTCCTGCCGGAACACGGGCTCGACCACCATGTCGCCGGGGAAGTTCTCCCATTGGTGGATGGTCTGACGCAGTTGCCATTCGACGCTTCGGCAGAAGCCATCCTGGCAGCGGATGGACAGGCTTTCATCTTCGGCCAGCCGGATCTCGGACCACGGGACTTGGTAGATGTGCACCATGGGCCGAACGGCATCGAGTTGGTTGAGCCGCCGCCACAGCTCCCGCTTCTCCTCCTGTTCAGGCAATGCGGCAATCTCGGCGACTCTCTCCGCCAGCGACCTCAGCATGCCCCGGTCTTGTGACGAGATCTCCATAGTAGGTTGCTCTCTTGCTGCGCCGGCAACGTAGAGACGATGGGTCGAGGGGTTACGCGCCCTTCAGCCGAAGGCGCATCTCCTGGTAGTCGCGGTCTGCGGACCGGGATCTCGCCAGGCCTTGCCCGGACGCGTGGGCCGAGTTGCGTGGCGCTCTGGCCGCCTACCGGTAGTCCGCGCCGTTGAGGCTGCGAACGACAGATGCCAGCCAGCCTTCGAGCTCGGACTTCATGGCCCCCGTCCGATCAGGGTGTTGCGGGACAACATCGTGTTCCTCGGCAGGGTCCTCGGCGAGATTGTACAGCTCCAGCCCAACGTCGCCCGTCTTCCCGTGGATCCGGTGCAATTTCCACGGCCAATCGAGCCACGCCGCGTGCCCCGGAAACGCGTCCTCGGGATGCTGCTGGGTGATGTCCGCAGCATCCAGGCGCAGGCGAGAAGTGTCGCTGGGCTCACTGCCTGCCCTCTGGGCCTCAAGAAGCTCGGACATCCACTCGACGCTCGGTGTCCCGATGCCGGGAGTCGGATGGTCCCAGAACCCCATCGGCTCCGGTCGCGCAGTCATCTCCCCGTGGAGCAGGGGAACGAGGCTCAGCCCGTCCAGCGGCGGTTGGCCAGCCATTCGCACGCCCACGATCTCCAGGAGCGTGGGATAGATGTCGGAGGTGTTGCCGGGCACGTCGGTGTTCCGCGGCCCCGGGATGCGTGCGGGCCAGTCAAGGATCGCCGGAACACGCAGCCCGCCCTCGTAGACCTGGCCCTTGTGACCGCGTCCGCCGGTGGCGCCGAGTCCACGGAGGCCACCGTTGTCGCTGCAATACCAGAGGATCGTGTTCTCGTGGATGCCCAGGGCACGGAGCTCCTGTCGCAGCTTGCCAAAGGCGCGATCCATGCCGGTGATCTCGCCGTAGAAGTGCTGCAGCTTCTCCTCCTGGTCCGCGTAGAGCGCGCGGTCTTGCTCGACCGCCACGTGCGGCGAGTGCGGAGAGCCGAACCAGACGACGGCCAGGAACGGCCGCGGGCTCTCGGCGTGCTTCCGGATGAACTCGAGTGCGGCGTCAACGGTGACCATGGAGCTCTCGCCCTCGGTCTGCACCGCCACGCCCTCGCGGCTGAGAATGGGGTCGTTGTCGAAGAAGTTGGGGGCCGAGAGCCACTCATCGAAGCCGCTGGCGCCGGGATTCACCGGGCTCCCCCGGCGGACGGAGCCAAGATGCCACTTTCCGAAATGGCCGGTCACATATCCGGCGGTCTTCAGGGCTTCGGCAATGGTGATCTCCTGTGGGCGAAGCGTATGACCCCACTTGAAGCAGCCGAAGCGGTTCGGGTGGCGCCCGGTCATGACGCTCCCGCGGGTGGGAGAGCAGACGGGGGCGGCGGCGTAGAAGCGATCGAAGCGCAATGCGGAGGCGGCCATGGCGTCGAAGTTTGGGGTCCTCAGCACGGGATGACCGTTGTAGGCCATGTCGCCCCATCCCTGGTCGTCGGCCATGCATAGAACGATGTTAGGTGTTGCCGAGTGGGTCGAGTCCACAGCCAACACACCTCTCGTGGCCGCCAGGGATGCGCCCGCGCCAATCGCCCTCAGAAAGCCACGACGATCTGTCTGCATCTGACGCCTCCCGTTGCTGCCAAGCGTTACATTCACCGGCGGGCTGTCCCCCGAACAAAGCCTCTCCAATCGCGAATTCCTGGCTTCCAGGGAGAGCATATTCGTCTACGGACCCTGCGGCCCCTTCCGGCCAGAGCCGGGCGCGATGCGGAGCACCCGGGTGGCACGGGCCCGTGCGCCCCCGGCGCATTGGCCGTGCCTCCATCTGGTTACTCCAGCGCCTCGCTCAGCCCCCGCGTCCAGGCGGCTTTCAGGCGCTCTGAGGGGAGGGAGATGAGCTGGCGGTCGGAGTCCCTCACGACGAGCGCGGGCGCCTCGGTAACGCTCCCGATCGTCACGGGCTCCGCGCTGTGAGAGGCGGCGATGTCATTCAGGCGGTCAAGATTACCTGGCGACACCTCGAGGACGAATCCGCCGGACTCGGAGAAGATGAGCTTGTCGGCGCGGAGGGCGTGGTTTGCAGGCTGGCAGTCCCGTACGGGATGCCGTACGGCACGCCGCTTCAGACAGGCGCCCCGCTTCAGACAGGGGCCTGCGCTCCCGAAGGCTGCGCTACACAAGGCTTCGATGTCCAGCTCCGCGCCCCACGGTCCACGGGCGTAGCCGCCCATCATCATCTCGGCGACGGTGGCGATAAGCCCGCCATTGGAGATGTCGTGGCAGGACTCCGCGAGGCCCGCATCTATGGCGTCGATGACGGCGTAGATGTTGGCGCGCTCGTGCTCCCAGCGCACCCGCGGGACGTTACGGCCCGTCTCGCCCAGGATGGTGCGGTAGTACTCGGAGCCGCCGAGCTCATCGTACCGCGCGCCGAGCAGCACGAGCGTATTGCCGGGCTGGCGGAGCTGCATGGTGAGGGCCTTGCTGTAGTCCTGCATGATGCCGATGCAGGTGATGATGGCCGAGGGGAGCACGGCGCTGCCGGTGGTCGATTCGTTGTAGAAGCTCACGTTGCCCGAGATGATGGGTACCGGCGTGTTCTGGTGACCCTTGAGCCAGAGCTGCTTTGCCGCCTCGGCCAATCCGCGCACCGACTCGCGGAACTCCCAGAAAGCGGTGGGCTTCTCCGGGTTGCCGAAGTTGAGACAGTCCGTCAGGCCGCTGGGGACGGCGCCGATGGCGGCCACGTTGCGCATCGCCTCGGCAACAGCCGTCGCGCCGCCCCAGAAGGGCGAAATGGCCCCGTAGAAGGGGTTCCCGTCGGTGGCCAGCGCCACGCCGACACGCTCCTCTGGCAGCGGCGCGATGAGGCCGGCGTCGGCCTCGCCCGGGCGGATGATGGCGTTGCCCTGCACTTCGGTGTCGTAGGCGCGATAGAGGAACTCTCGCGAGGCCACGTTCTCGCTGCTGAGGACCTTGAGAAGGCACTCGCCAAGGTCGTCGGGTTGCTCGAAGTCCGGTTCCCGGCCCTCGTGCTCCTTGGGCTGCTCTTCGCGGTCGTACCGAATGCCCCCCGTGATCACGTCCACCGGAGCATCCGCCACGATCTTGCCGTCGTGCCGCAGCACGTAGCGCTTGTCGGTAGTCGCCCGGCCGATGCAGGAAGCTTGCGCTCCCTCGTAGATGTTGGGCAGGTCCCAGTCCTCATTGTAGATCTTCAGCACCGTGGGCGTGAAATGGCTGGGCACGGCGAGCACGTACCGCTCCTGCGTCTCGGCGCAGCAGATGACCTCGGGCAGCATGTTCTCCAGTGCGACGTGTACGGCGTTCAAGTCAAGATCCACGCCAAAGCCGCCCGCGGCAGCTATCTCGGACGTACCGCAGGCAAAGCCCCCGCCGCCGAAGTCTTTGATGCCGATGACGATCCCCTGCTCTTTGGCCGCGCGGCGGACATCCTCGTTCGCTTTGCGCATCAGCAGGACGTTCTTGAGGAAAGGGTCGGGCACCTGGACGGCGGCGCGGTCCTCTTGCTTCTCCTCTTCGTCGCCGAGGATCTTGCTGGCGAAGGCCGAGCCGCCGAAGCCCGAGTCGTCCGTCGGCTTGCCGACGATGATGATGTCGTACGGCTCGTCGGCCGCCTCGGGTGGCACGGCGCTGTGGATGATGTCCTCCTCGGCCACGATGCCGATGGCGACGACGTTGACCACGCAGTTGTCGTCGAAGGACTCGGAGAACACGAGGTCGCCGGCGAGAATGGGTACGCCGAGGGCGTTGCCGTACTCCCAGATGCCGTCAACGACACCGCGGGCGATCCAGCATGTTCGGTCGGCGTGGCGTCCGCGTGGATTGCCGAAGCGCAGCGGATCAGCGGTGCCCACGACGATGGCGCCCATGCAGTCCACATCGCGGACGATCCCGCCGATGCCGGTTGCCGCGCCCTCGTTGGGGAGAATCTGCGAGGGATGATTGTGGCTCTCGTGAGCGATGACAACGCCGTAGCGGCGCCCGTCGAAGACGCCCAGCTCGATGATGCCGGCGTCCTCCTGAGGGCCCATGATAACGTTGGGGCCCGTCGTGGGCAGGAACTCCTCGAGCGTCGCGCGGCTGCTGCGGTACGAGCAGTGCTCGCTCCACTCTACGTTGAAGATGTGCAGCTCCACGAGCGTCGGATCGCGGCCGATCAGCTCGACGATACGGCGGGCCTCGTACGGCGTCATCACGAGGCCAAGCCTTTCCAGCTCCGCGGCCAGCGTCGCATCGTCCAGCTCGGTGACGGCCAGGCGGCGGCTATCCAGGGGCAAGTTCATGGTTGGCGACTGGGGACAAATGGCCGATGGCTAACGGATGATGGGCCTCGGGCGGCGGCAACCCATCAACCATCAACCATTAACCATCACCCGTCCTCCTCTGCTTCGGCTGCCGGCTCTTGTGGGCCCTGATTCTCGCCGTCAACTCTTGGCACCTCTTGGAGCCACTCTCCGTGCCCGTCAACGAACATATAGTGATTGCCTCGGGGATGTCGCAGCGCGTCGGGGATGCTTTCCAGTCGATCGTGGGCGTTCCGGGTGTCGGTCGTCGATTCGAACAGGAGCACCCGTTGGGTGGGCTCGGCAATGCGCTCGAGGTTAGCGCCGCCGAGCTGCGAGTTCATCGCGTAGCCGTACCGGCCGGTGGCCTTTGGGCAGTGCAGGACCTGCTCGTTCGGGATTAGCTTGTGTTTGACGAGCGCATCGGCCCAGCTCTCCGCGACGGGCAGCGCGCCCTTCTGCCCGAGGGCGTGCATGCGCATCCCGCGATAGAGCTGGATCATATTGCTCAGGCATGTGCCGGCGCGGCGGGTCTCGGCCGCGTGCCTCAGCAGCGTTGCGCCGCCGAAGACGCAGTAGCCGATGAGCACCACCAGGCAGCCGACCTTCGCGACATCAACCAGCGTTATCCTCCGTCTCAAGCCGAACTCACTCCGACACGCCAGCAGTCACGTCCTCAGGACCTGACCTCTGATCTTCCACCCCGCCCGCCAGCTTCCTCTCCCCGCCCAATCTTCATGGCCGAGATCCTCCCCATTTGTCATTCCGAGCGAGAACCGCTGGGGGTTCCACAAGGACCGGCAACGATTCTCACGAGGAATCTGACCTCAGCCCTCCCACCCGGCCCTCGTCTCCCGCTCGCCCCCATCGCGACAACCACTTCCACGCCTCCGCAGCCTGCCTTCGTCTTCGCCTTTGGCCGTCTTTGTAGCGCCAGAGGACCACAGGTGCTCACTGTGGCGCGGTGCCGTTGCTCACCCAATCGACCCAGGCTGGACACACGACCGTCTTCGCCGACCTGATGCACCCCCACGCCGACCGCATCTACAGCTTCCCCCCGACCGATGCGGGGGACCTGGCGCACGAGCCCTTCATCGACGCCTACAGATGCGCCGCTCGCCACTTTTTTCGCTGACCACTTGACGAGATCACAGAATAGTGTATAATAGAGGAGAGTAGAGTGAATGTGATCTATCGGATGCACAGAGGATAACAGAGAAGAAGGAGACGTGGCAATGGGTTCCTCAGCTATCCCTGGCGCACTGCGGGACGCGGTCGAGGCCCTGGGCATGGTGCGCGATCTGCTTCTCACCGCAAGCACCGAGTGGGTCAAAGACGGCGGCCGCGAAGAGTGGGACGCAGGCGACCTCTGCTATAGTCTTGCCCGCGAGACCGACGCACTCGCGCGTCGCGCGACCGCGCTACTCGACGGGGGCCCGACGCCACTCCCGGAGAAGCAGACGTCACCCGGCCGGCGTCGGCCGAAGGGCCGACGCGGCTACCCCAAGTACCTCGTCCAAGGGGACGTGCTCAGGAAGATAGGACTCAGGCGCGACAAGCGCACAGAGTACGAGCAGGGCGTACCGAGGTCTCACTACCAGCGCATCGGGGAGGCTATAGTCGCAGCAGCACGCGGAGCATCTGAATTCCGCGCCGATGCTGTGATCGACACGACAAGCATTCCCGCGTACGAGGTGTATATCGTGTTGGGCCTGATGAAGGAGCGGGGCATAATCACCTCGCCCCGCCGGGGATACTACAGGGCGCCACATCCGGAACGCATCACAGACGCAATGGCAAGCACGTGGTCGGAACTTCAGATTAGCACTACTGACGCGGTCCAGCGCCGGACGCGATCTTGAGGAAGGTACCCAGTGTGGAATCGCTGCTCAGAAATTGGGAGATCGTGCTGTACGCCCTCTTCGTAGAGGGAGGGGCCGGCAGACGCGTCCACACAGAGGACGTTGCCCTGCGCTGCTTCGCCTTGGCGCAGGATGCCTTCTCGTGGGTGAAGCATCGCGAGCACGCCGACAAGGAAGTCGTGCGCAGGGATCTGATCCGGCTGCGCATGGGGGATTTCGGGGCCGTGTTCGTCCAAGGGCGCGCTGGCAAGACCAGAGCCGGCCGGGGCCACGTGAGCACTGATGGATGGCAACTCACTCAGGAAGGTGTACGCTGGGTTGCCGGAAACGAGCGGCGCCTTGAGGAGCACCTGTCCCGCCGAGCACCGCGCACCCACCGCCAGGACGCCCTCAGGCACGTCCAGCGTGTGCGGGACAACCAGCTCTTCTGCGACTTCCTGGGTGCTCCCGAGGCCTTCGTACCACCAATCGGCCAACTCGCGGCACTGCTTCGGTGTCGTGTGGATGCAGAGGATCACATATGGGAGAAGCGCTTCACTGTCCTTAGGAACCTCGCTGAACTGGTGAATGATGCGGATGTCTTGGCATTTGCCGAGCGTTGCGAGATGCTGCGGCCGTCCTTGGAGTAGGCCGCGAGTCCTGGAAGGAGGACGTGCCAATGGGAGCGGACGCGATCCAGAAACGCCTTGACGTTAGCGACCCGCGGTACTGGAGGCAGAACGCCCAATGGGCCATCAGAGACATCTACGATGCGATCACCGAACTGGTGACCAATGCCGATGATGCGTACACGCGTCTGGGCGGTGCTGGCCGCATCGACATAGAAATCGAGCGCCACCACGGAGCCACCTCGCCAGTCCTCCGCGTCCGCGACTTCGCGACCGGAATGAGCCATGAGGATATGCAGGAGAAACTCGCGAAGCTCGGCAGCCGGCGGCACTCCGGGTTTGCAAATGGCGCCCCGGTGCGCGGCACCAACTCGCGCGGCGCCAAGGACGTGGCCATCCTCGGAACGGTCACATTCGAGTCAATCGCGAGCGGCGACACATACGCGTCCTGCCGAATCACCCCTCAGGGCGACTTCACCAGTCCCGCCGCACCGGCGCCCGCCACGGCGGACGTTCGGCAGCGCCTCGGCATCCCCGAAGGCACAGGTACCCTCGTGACGCTGGAGATCGACCCCACGACCCGGCGGCGGCCAACGATACAGCAACACGACACCATGGCCGAGAAAGTCCGCACTTTGGTTCCTCTCCGCCGCCTCCTCAGCGACCCGGAGAGGGATGTGTGGCTACACGACTCCAACAAGCAGCGGCACCTCCCTATCCGCTACCATCCCCCGAAGGGCACAGAGCGCGTCAAGGAGCAACTGCGGATCCCCGGCTACCCGGAGGCCCAGGCCAAGCTCATCATCAAGCGCGCCAAGCAGCCGCTCAACGGCGGCGCCCGACCTAAGTTCCGCGAGAGCGGCATCCTCGTCATGTCCAAGCGCGCTGTGCATGAGTCGACGTTCTTCGCCCCGGAGCTCGAGCGCGACTCGCATGCCCAGCGGTTCTTCGGCACACTGAAGTGCGATTACATCGACGACCTCTGGAACGATTACGACGAACGCTTCGAGCGGCGCGAGCCACCGGACACGGAAAGAAACCCTTGGGGGATCCTAGACCAGCATCGGCAGACCGGACTCCGTAAGGACCACCCCTTCGTGGAGGCGTTGTTCGAGCAAGCGCTGCGGCACTTGCGCCGGGTCGTCGAAGAGGAACACAGGCGGGAGGAGTCCGAGCGGATCCAGGTTGAGAGCCAGCAGACTCGTCGACGTCTGAACGCCCTGGAGAGGCTCGCGACGGAGTTCATGCAGCGCTTCCACCAGCAGGAGGACGAGACTACCCAGCCCGTGACCACCAAGATCGAGGGCGCCCTTCGACGCAAGGGATTCTGTCTCAGCCCGCCCTACTCCAAGATCCTGCTGGGCCACAGGCAGAGGTTCTGGCTCGACATCAGCGAGACGGCCTACCCGCAGATCACCGCGGGAAGCACTGTGCGGATCGAGTGCGACACCGACGACATCAGCACCAGCAAGAACTCGGTTCAGCTCCAGCCTCACCCTGATCGGGACAACACTCTGAGGGCGGGCTGGGAGGTCCGCGGCACACGGGTGACGCGTGCAACGGCCGTGACCGGCCGCGCTGATCCCATCGTTGCCACCGCTTCCGTCAAGGTCCTCGAATCGGAGCGGGACAGCTACGCAGACATCGCGCAGCTCTGTTTTCAGCACAAGGTCTACAACGTCGTCCCACGACGCCCGAAACGCGTCCGTTTGCTCGCGCCCTACTCTGGCTCCCCGGCCGATCCTCGCCCGGTCGAGCTCACCTGCGACACGCCGCACGTGCGTATCCCACGCAACCCGACTCTACGGCCTCGGGAGAACCTTGGCATTGCAGACTGCTACCTCCGGGTCACGATGCCCGATCCTGATATGAAAGCCCGCCTCATCGCCGTAGTCGGCGAGGAACGAGCCGAAACCCAACTCGTCAGCCGCCCACCCGCCGGCGAGCCCATCACAATCAGCATTCAGCCTGTCGACCTCGGCAACCAGCGCTCCCGATGGCGTGGCAACACACTGGAAATCGCCGCGTTTCATCCTTCCGTCTGCCGCTATCTGGGCAAGGAGTCCGAGAAGTTCCCGGGCCAGGAGAAGACCCAGTTCCGCGTGCTCCTTGCGGAGATCGTGGCCTATGCCGTGTGCGAACGACTGCTGGATCGCAATGTCGCTGACAACCCGGACGAGTACCAGGACTACGACCTGAATGCCTTCCTCGCTGAGCGCGACAGGCTTGTGACCGAGTTCCTCCCCGCGGCCCACCAGAACCAGGTCCCAAGACCCGACTGACCTGGTGTCCGCGGCGGCGCGGCGCACGCGATTTCCACGCAGGTGGTTGGGTGGCTATGAAGGATGCCCACGGGGGTATGATGATCGAGGCAAGGATGCGGCACCTGGAGCTCATCCAAACCGTGATCGGCCGCCTTGCACAGAACTCCTTCGTGTACAAGGGCTGGGCTGTTACTGTGGCAGCCGCGATCCTTGCGCTGGGGGGCAGGGATGCATGCCCGCAGTACATGGTGGTGGCGCTTGTCCCCACGATGGTGTTCTGGGGGCTAGACGGCTACTACCTGAGACAGGAGCGCCTCTTTCGGAAGCTGTATAAGGCTGTGCGTCTCGCCGCGCTGTCTGAGATGGAGACCGACCCCTTCACGATGGACACATCGCCCTACCGGAGCCAGGTGCGGTGGTTGGCCTCGTGCTTGTCCCCGACGATTGCCTGGCTCTACATTGCCATCATTGTGGGGACGGCCTTCGTCGCAGCGGCGTGGCGCTAATCGGAAGGAGGAGGACGATGGCTCGACGCGTATTCTTCAGCTTCCATTACAAGCATGTGTGGAAGGTCAACCAAGTCCGAAGCATCCCCAACATCATCGGCACCGCCGCGGCGGGATTTCAAGATGCTTCCTTGTGGGAAGAGGCCAAGAAGAAAGGAGACAAGCAGATCAAAGCGATGATTGACAAAGCGCTTCGGAACACATCCGTTACAGTCGTATGTGTTACACGCGGCACTGCGGATAGGAAGTACATCAATTACGAAATCGACAAGTCTTTGGAACGAGGAAACGGCCTTGTGGCGGTCCGGATTCATCACCTAAAGGACCAGAATGGGAACACTGGTTCTCCGGGAGCGATTCCGCCGAAGATCAGAGCCAATGGTTTCAAAGCATACAAGTATACCAGCAAAGACAGTCTGGCGAGGTGGATAGGGCAAGCAGCCGAACTTGCAGGCAAACGAAAGAAACAGAATCCTTGGGCCACGTATAAGAGGTAGGTGTCAACAGGGCGACTGCGAGAGCGCAAGAGGCGCCAGAGATTCCGCATTCGGGGGATAGCACTAGCGCATCTTTGAATTCCGGGGACATGATTCCGTCATTCCGCGGACATAATACCCATTTCTTGTCAACCGGCCCCCGTCCCCTCAACCCTTCCCCTCCGGCCGTATTCCCAGCCTCCCCATCCTGTTCCCCATGATCCTTGCAGAAGGCCCCCCTGCCCCAATCGCCGAAATCACCGCTATCTCTTGAGGAACGGTGCCAAGCCATGAGAGCATTGTCAGGCATTCAACCGTCCGGCGCCGTGCACATCGGGAACTACTTCGGCGCCATCAAGCAGTACGTCGCGCTGCAGCAGGAGCACGAGGGCTTCTACTTCATCGCCAACTACCACGCCCTCACGAGCATCCGCGACGCCGCGACGCTGCGCAGGTACTGCCTCGATCTGGCTACGGACCTGTTAGCGCTCGGCATCGATCCGGATCGCGCCACCTTGTTTATGCAGTCCGACATTCCCGAGGTAACCGAGCTGACCTGGCTGCTCTCGGCCGTGACGCCCATGGGCCTTCTGGAGCGATGCGTGGCGTACAAGGAGAAGGTGGCCGAAGGCATCCCCGCCGACCACGGCCTCTTCGCCTATCCGGTTCTCCAGGCAGCGGACATTCTGATCTACAACTCGGATCTGGTACCCGTTGGCCAGGACCAGAAACAGCACGTCGAGGTGACCCGGGACATCGCCACTAAGTTCAACAGCACGTTTGGTGAGGTGTTCAAGCTGCCGGAGGCCCATATCCTGGCAGACGTGGCCGTCGTCAACGGGACCGATGGGCGCAAGATGTCCAAGAGCTACGGCAATGCGATACTCATCTTCGAAGAGCCGGACGAGCTCAAGCGCCAGGTCATGAGCGTCAAGACAGATTCGCGGCGGGTTGAGGAGCCGAAGGATCCGGAGAGCTGCAACGTGTACAACCTGTATAAGCTGTTCGCGGCGGACGAGGACCGGGAGGCCGTCGCGGAGCGCTATCGCAAGGGTGACATCGGCTACGCCGAGGCCAAGCAGAAGCTGCTCGCGACCATCATAGAGTACTTCGCCCCGCAGCGCCAACGGCGGGCAGAGCTGGAGGCCGACCCGGACTACGTCCGCGACGTTCTGAAGGCGGGAGCCGAGAAGGCCCGTGCCGAGGCACGAGAGACGCTTGACCGCGCACGCAGTGCCGTGGGCGCCTAGTGCTCAGCGACTCGCGACCACGAGCTCGGTCCTGGCCAGCCTCTGCCCAAGCCCTCGCGCGGCCCTCATCGCGAACTCGTCGTCGCGCACATCGCCCGGCTCCGCGGCGCGCCCACATACCTCCCAGCTCCCATACGGCAGGCACGCCGGCTCGAGCAGCACCATGCCGTGGTTCATGCAGAAGTGCAGCACGCTCTGCCGCGCCAGCTCCTGCCCGCCCCACTGACCATCGCCGACGGCTATCGCCGATGCGAACTTGTTCTGCAGCGCATTGTCTCGGCGCCACAGCGGCCGCGTCCGGTCGATCACCGCCTTAAGCTGCGCCGACAACCCACCCATGTACACCGGCGTGCCGAACACGATAGCGTCCGCCCACATGAAGTCGGCGTACAGGCCATTCGTCATGTCGTCGTCAATGATGCACCACTGGACGTCCTTGCCGCACTCGTGACAGGCTCGGCACGGCTCGACGTGGTTGCTGGATAGGCAAAACACACGCGTTTCGGCACCCTCCGCAGCCGCCGCATCGAGCGTCGTCCGCACCAGTATTTCCGTGTTGCCGCCGGCGCGCGGGCTGCCGGCAATGCCGAGTATCCTCGTTGCCATGGCGTTCGCCTCCGAATTCCTGTGTGTCGCGACAACTTCACTGCTCCGAAGATTTCGGCCGCAGGCCCACCCGTTGTAGCCGGAGCAGCTTGCTCCGGCGGCCCCCAGCCCCCCCCGCCGGGCCCATCTTCATGGTTTCAGAGTGTGGCCCCGCCACATGACGGCTGCTCTGAGCACTTCGCCGGATACGCAGCTTCTCCTCACCTGAGGCCGCCTCGGAGGAGAGAAACGCACTGACGGGCAAGAGGCACGCCAGTGTAGACACACCCGCTGCAAGGGAGATGCTCCACGGCATGAAGCGAAGGAAATCCTCTTCGAGTTCGCTCGCGATCGCCGGCGGGAAGCCGGTTCGAACGAAGCCATTCCCCGCCCGCCGCCACATCGGAAAAGAAGAATGGGCCGCCGTTCAGAGGGTTGTCAAGGGGGCCATGAAGAGCGGTGGCGGCTTCGATCGCTATGGAACCGAGGACGTTGATCTGTACGAAAAGGAGTTCGCCCGTGTCTGCGGCGTCCGCTTCGCCACGGCGGTCAGCTCGGGAACCGCCGCCGTGCACACAGCCCTCAGCGCCCTGCGGCTCCCGCCGGGGAGGGAGATCATCTGCAACACCATCACCGACCCCGGCGCCGTCGCCCCGATCCTCTGGAACAACTGCATCCCGGTGTTCGCCGACCACGAGCTCGACACGTTCCAGGTCTCGGCCCACACCATCGAGCCGCTCATGTGCGAGCACACGGGGGCCATCATCGTCGGCCACATCGCCGGCATCCCCGCCGACATGGACCGCATAATGCGGCTTGCGCGAAAGCATCGCATCCCGGTGATCGAGGACGCCGCCCAGGCCCACGGTGCACTCTACAAGGGACGCATCGCGGGGAGCCTCGCCGACATCAGCGCCTTCAGCCTCATGAGCGGCAAGCACACCACCGCCGGCGGCCAGGGCGGGATGGTGCTCACCGACAACGAGGAGTGGTACTGGAACGCCAAGCGGTTCGCCGACCGCGGCAAGCCGTTCAACTCCGACTGCCCAAGCATCTTGATGCTCGGCAACAACTACCGCATGACCCAGCTCCAGGGGGCCATCGGCCGGGCGCAGCTCAAGAAGATGAGGCGGATCGCCATGCGGCGTCACCAGGTGGTGAGCTCGCTGCGTACGGCGCTGGCGGGCTCGCGGTGCTTCAGGGTAATCTGGCCGTCGTACGACTGCCGCCCCGCGTGGTGGTTCGTTTTCATTGGCTACGAGGGACCGTGGACAAAGCGAGAGGCCTACGAGGCAGTGCGAGCCGAGGGCATCCCGCTCGGCTTCGACTACGAGCACATCATCTACCGCCAGCACTGGATCGCCGAGCGGGCGACCTTCGCCGATAGCGAGTGGCCCTGGAGCCAGTTCCCGCATTTGCCGCACCTGGATCCGGAGTCCTACCCGCACGACAACATCGATGCATTGGTGGAACGCTACTTCCGCCTCGGGGTGACCGAATTCTGGCGGGCGGCCGATGCGAGGGACGTGGCGAAGGCGCTGCTCAAGGTGGAGAGGGTCATGCTGGAAGGCTGATCTCGGGGCTGCGGGAGCATGCGGCCTCTGCTCTCATCAGGCACTTGCTGAGACAGTGACAGGTACTTGCCGGGTGGTGAACAAGCACTTGCTGAGAGCGACACTGATACTTGCTGCAGCCTTAACATATGTCGGCCCTGGCCTGTGGGCTGAGGACAGCCCGGTTCTCGATGCGGCCGCGGAGGAGTTGGTGCGGGGGCTGACGGGGCTGCTGGGTCGCTAATTTGAGTATCAAATGATACTAAATCCTCTTGACAAAACATCCTGCAATGGTATAATGAGGTTGTCAAAATCCGTAAGCGGTGGGAACTGCGGGACAAGAGCCGCATCGCTCTCATTCGCAAGCTGGCAGGAGATCCCCAAGCCGTCAGACCGACCAACACCGCGCGCCAGGACATGACGAGGCTCCGGCTAACCATGGCTGGTGTTTGCGAGGCTATTTGCGACTATATTGACGGCGACGCGGCTGTCATGGAGACCATCACGGACACTGCGCGCGGACACATTGGGAGGCCCGCGTACGAGGTGTACCCAACGATCGACGCTGAAGACCTTTTCGTGAAGGTAGGGATTGACAAGCGGCGCTGGGGGCTGGTCCTGATACTCATCTCCGTGCACGAGCGTCAGGGGCGGCCGTCCAGCTAAGCAAAAGGAGGCAGCCATGGCACGCGTTTGTCCCATCTGTGGCGCGAAAGTGCTCGAGGAGCGTCGAGGGGAGTATATCTTTGAGTGGCCAGAGGGTTCCGCTGCCCAGCAGTCGGGGTTCGCTGATGCCGTGTGGGAGGCCTGCGATGCCTGCGGCGAGGAGATTCTGTCTCCGGAGCTTAGCGATCGCATCGAGGCTGAGCAATACAGGATACAGGGACTGCTCAGTCCGGCTGAGGTGCGTGCCGTCCGCGAGCGCACGGGGCTGAGCCAGGTAGAGATGGCGCGGCTCCTCGGAGTGGGGGACAAGAGTTACGCCCGGTGGGAAGTCGGCCTTTCGGTGCAGAACAAGTCGATGGACAACCTCATCCGCCTAGCCGCAGAGCACCCGGGCTTGTTTGCCGAGCTAGAGGCGCAACGAGAGCCTGATCGCGAAGAGCAGGTGGCTGCGTACATCGAGCATCTCCCCACGTTGAAGGCGCAAGACGAACTAGCCATGGCGGCGCATGGTGAGCTGCCGTCGGCGGACGCGGTCCGGAAGATTCGCCGCCGGCTGCAGGCGTTGCTAAGGGAGCGCGAAGAGAGCGAGGATGCAGGTGCAGCCTAGTTTCCGTGAGATACCCCCGTACGAACTGGCCTCCTACCTACTCCGAGCTAGTGGTCAGGAGGAAGGCGACGCCGTCAACCCAGCCCCCATACTCGAGCTGTTGGGCCTTACCCACTTGTCTCTGAACTTCGCGGCTGATCTTCCCGAGGCAGTGAGTGCCAGCGGCGAGCGCCCGCGGGCGCTCATTTCCTTTCCGGAGCGGGTGATAGCTACCGATCGGGAGTTAAGCGCGCCCCGGGCTCGGTTGAGCACCTTTCACGAAATCGCCCATTACGTGCTGCCGGATCAGGTTGAGTCCATCGTGCTCTGCACGGCCTGCGATCTAAGCCATTTTGCGCGCAGCGCTCGGGAGCAGGGGGCAAACGCGTTCGCCGCCGATCTGCTATTCCACGGGGTCCGGTTCTTGTTGGAGGCCAACAGCTCACCGATCTGCGCGGCGACTGTGAAGCAACTGGCCCACAAGTATCTGGCCTCATATGAAGCGACGGCGCGGCGGTTCGTGGAAAAGAACCTCCGGCCATGCATGCTGGTGGTGTACACCCCCGTAGCCGACGACAAGCGGATCGACATCGGCCAGGAGCCACGATGGGATGTCAGGTACAGCGTGCCGTCGCCGACGTTCTCACGTCTCTATTTTGCGCGGCTAAGAAGCAACGTGGACAATCCCTATGTCATCGAGGCTGCCAGGGCGGATCGTGATATTGCCGAGAGTGTGACCGCAAAGCAGGCGGCAAGACTGCCGGACGGGCGAACGATTCACTTTCAGATGGAGTATTTCTTCAACCAGTACAACGTTTTCTGTCTGTTGCAGCCTGTGGGCGAAGCAATTGCGCGATGACTGGCGGTCGCTGCGGGGGCTGATCGACGAGCAGCGCTACCGGCACGTGCTGGATCGGCTGAACAGGCAGGTGGAGCATGCGGAGGTGTGGCGAGATAGTGTTAACGGATATTCTCGGACGGCGTCGGGGGTTCGGGGCGAGAAGGTCTCGCGCAAGAGGCAATGAGGCCTGTGGGCAACTGTCTACACTGCCCCGTCAACCGTCGTTGGCTCGGGTCACCCAGATCGGCGACGACCAGGCGCGGGGGCCGAAGGCGGGCATGAGATTGGCCGGCATCCCCTCGCGCCGCAGGTAGATCGGGCCTTCGAGGACGACTCGGATGTAGTAGAAGTGGTCGCCCCTCGGAGGCGACTCATGGGGCCCAGCCGTGAACTCCGTCTGCCTCCTGGCATCCCACCGCCTGGCGACCTTGCCGTCGCGGACGAGCTCCACCGACAGGATGGGAATCGGCGAGACCACATCGACGCTCAGATCCACCTCCCCGGCCTCCACGACGGCTCCCATGGGCTTGCCGTTTGCCCGGAAGTCGATCATCACCCGCTGACCGCTGGTTGCGTAGCACCGATGGCTGCGCAGGGCTTCGAGGATGCCCTCGCGCGTCAGGGACTCCGCCCACACGCCGGTGAGGGCGCCGCCGAGGCCCGGGTTGCGGCGATGGCAATCGCTGCCCCCGAACACCCCGATCTTGTGCCCCTTGAGCAGATGTTCGTGGAAACATGAGACATCCGCCTCGAGATAGAAATCCCACGAGGATGTCGCCTCTATGTTCGCTTCCACCAGATTGCCGAGCAGCCGCCAGCCTTGATGATGAGCGTGGACGATACCGCCGTGGCGCTGCGTGAACTCGTACAGCGCGCGGTAGTCGCCGTCCATCTCGTTCCACCGGACGATGTCGTCCGTGGGGCCGGGGAGGATGATGGTGCGATGATCGGGCGGAAGTTTGCTCTCGAACTCGCGCCGGCAGGTCCACTCGTAGCCGGGGAGGGCGACGAAGGCGCCGGGCTCGTTGAAGGCGTCGGCCGCCGCGCAGACCTGGCGCCACTCGCTGCGGGTCAGCGGCAGCAGGTAGTAGTCGTTGTCGCTCATGACCACGGCATCGAGCCCCGCCTTGTGCCGCGCGTATCGGTACAGCTTGTCCAGCTCCCCCTCGGCGTCGGCCGAAATGCACGTGTGGCAGTGCGGGTCCAGCCAGTAGAGGTGGTAGGTCGTGCCGTTGAGCGTGATTGATGGGCGGTCGGTACCCCCCCTGTCTCCCCCCCGCAGGCGGGGAGCAACGGGATCGCGGGGCAAGGTGATGGACTTCCAGCCGCGCCAGGCATCGCGCGGAAGGCGGCGCTCGTCCAGGGGAGTTGATGAGGCCTGTTGGAAGGTGATGTGGCGCTCGTCCACGTGCCAGCCCTCGAGGCAGCAGATCTCGAAGCGGTCGTCGTCGGCTACGCGAGACCCAGGTACCGTGTAGGCCATGCCGCCTGCCGCGAGCGCCTGAGCCTCGCCGATGCCCGACTCGGCAAGTCGCCGACCCCACAAGACGCCGACGTTCTCGCGGGTCTTGCGGTCGTGGACGCGCTTCTGCTCCCAGAGCACCAGGACGCCGGCCGGAGTTCGGAGCAGCATAGGATGCCGGCGGCGTCCGAGGTAGCCCCAGACGCCGCGCGGGTTGGGCGAGAGGTCGAGGAGGCCGTGAGACATGTCGTCTACCGCGCCGATGGGCTGGAGGTGCGGCCGGTCGCCGTTCAGTCGCAGGCACCCCGCCATGACCTCACAGCGGGAGTCCACGACGCCCTCGGGGTTCATCACGTCCGTCGTCCGCACCCACGTGACCCATACGGTACGCTGCCCATCCGCCACTATGTCGGGCCGAATGTGCCAGCCGGGCGATTCCGACAATTTGACGCGCTGGTCGCCGCATTGCACGTAGACATGGTAGGCCTGACCGTCCCAGGCGTCGTAGGCGAGGATGGGCTGGTCGCCGAGCACGACGACCGCCGGGCGGCGCGCGTGCAGGCCTTCCGGGGTGGTCAGCACCGGCTCGGCAGAGGCGTCGTCGCAGCGGAAGAGGTGAGCGCGGGATGTCTGCCCGTGGGCGAGGGTGAGAGCGAGGTAAACGATGCCGTCGCGGCTGCGCTGGAGGATTACCCCCCCTATCTCCCCCGCAAGCGGGGGGGGAGGTGTGGCGGGCGATCCGGGGGTGAGGCGCTCGACGGGGGCATCGGGTAGTGACTCCAAGCCCGAAGGCCCAATCCGGAATCGGCGGAAATGCCAGGCGCCGCCCTCGTAGATCGGGGCGGCGATCCACCATGTTTGCGGGGCGATCGTCAGGACTGCTGGGTCGCCGATGGCGTCCGCGGTGACCAGCTCGCGGGGCTCTTCGCCGGCCTGCGCCATGAGGGATTCGGAGCCGGGGCGGTACGATCGCCAGGCGACGCAGCGGGCGGCGCCGGAGGCGTCCCAGGCGGGGGATGAGGGTACGCCTTCTGGAGGGATGGGTCGGATGTGGTCGTTGAGTGAGATAATGGCTGCCTCCTAATTCGGGGACAGACTACGAAATTCGGCATCCGCGCAGATACTCGTTTTCCCCCATAATAGAGCCTTACAACGGTGTTATGTGGATGCAAGATATCGGAGAATTTCGTAGTCTGTCCCCGAATTAGGTCGAGATCGGGTACGCACCGTATTCGAGGCCGGCGAGGATGTAGGCTTCGCAATTCTCGATGATCTTCCCGAGCTGCTCGCGGCTCCTGAAGGCATTAGTGCCGGCGGTGCCGCCGGTGGTGCGGAGAGTGAAGCCACCGCCCGGTGCGGCGATGCGGATGGCCTCGCGCACGGCCTCCTCGACTTCCTGTCGGCTCCAGAGGGGGAAATAGGGCGAGGCGATGTTTCCCGAGAGCAGCATACGGTCGCCCACGCGACGTTTGGCCTCGGCGAGATCCACGTCGCCCATGGGCGGGGCCTCGAGGGGCTCGATGGCGTCAACTCCCATTTCGGCGAAGCGCTCCAGGTAGTTCATGGCGTTGCCGTGGCAGTGGATGCGGAGTTTGCCCCCGTTGCGATGGACCACGTCGTTCACCTGCTTGTCGTACGGGAAGACGAACTCATCGAAGAACTTCATGCCGGCCCAGGGCGGGATGAGCATCTCGTGCGCCGTGACGCTGAAGTACGGGCCGATGCCACCGCGCATCAACTCCGAGACGACGCGGGCGACGTGGTCGTTGGTGACCTCCAGGAAACGGTGCATAAGCTCCCGGTGCTCGATGAACCAGATGTAGACTTCCTCCATGGTGGCGTTCCGGACCAGCCTGCCCAGCGGGTGCAGAATCCCCGTCGTGACCAGCCCCCTGTTCCCGACCTTCGCCACGGCGCCCTCGAAGGCGGCCCACTTCGGCGGGCCGATCCGAAGGGGCGCCTCAAGCAGCCGCTCGATGTCCTGCGGCGACGTGATGAAGCGCTTCTCCCAGTGGCAGTCGGGCGCGGACTCGTCGGTGTCGGGCTCGCGGACGATGGCAGTAAAGGGCCCCACGGGCGTCTCATACACTCGTTCCCGCCTGATGAACTCCCCGGGGCAGTGCTCGAGCACCCGCTCGGCGTACTCAGCAGGCCACCCGAGGAAGCCCCAGTCGTAGGCGGGTCCGCCGGAGAAGTTGTCGGCGTGTTCCTCGATGAGTTGCACGAGGCGCTCTGCGCGAGGGTCCTCCTGGGCCTCTTTGCCGATCTTCAATTCGATCGGGACGCGATCGGGTTCCTGGAACGACCAAGCTGTCTCGAGGCGTTCTTTGGAGGTCATGGCGGCCATTGGGCGTCGCCTCGCGTGGGGCGTGCGAGGCCCCCCGTTCGTTGAGGGGGATTGAGTGTCCTCATCTTCATGGTCACTCGTTGCTGGCTGATTCGTCTGTCCCTTCCGCGGTGGGCTCCGTCGCGGCGTTGGCGCTCCTGTCGTAGTTCATCGTCGGCGGGGCGACGGCGCCGCCGGTGACCACGAACTCCATGGCCTCGTCAACCGTCCAGTTCGTGGACGTCACCCGGTCCAGCGGGACGATCTCGAGGTAGCCGGAGGTGGGATTGGGGGTCGTCGGAACGTAGACGGCGGCCAGTTTGCGGCCGGTGTCCTGATCGACGAGGGTGCGGGTGACCAGCCCGACCGTTTTCATCTCGGGCGAAGGGAAATCGATGAGGACGACACGCTGAACTCCCTCGGGCTTCTGCTGCACGGTGGTCAGGAGCTTTCTGAGGGCGCCATAGATCAACTCCACCAGCGGGATGCGGCCCATGAGGGAATCGAAGGCGGCCACGAAGCGCTGGCCGATCACTCGCGATGAGAACCAGCCGAGCAGAAGGAAGCCCACGAGGACGAGCACCACGGCCACGGCCGACTGCAGCCACGGGTCCTCCAGCGGCGCCGAAATGGCCGGGGCCACTGGGCGCAGCGCCTCGGCCACGCGGGCAATGGGCGGAGCGCCCACGTCCCGCAGGAGCTGCACGAGGAACGCGAATATGAGCCACGTGACCCAGATGGGTATGGCGGTGAAGACCCCGGCGAGGATGTAGCTCCGTATGGCCGCAAAGAACGAACGCCTGGGCTTGTTCTCGGACATTGGCGTATCCCGTTAGGCGGCCCGCATAGTGGCGGCCGCGCGACGGCCTCCCTTCGTCGAGCGGAACGTTGGACGCGGGTGGCGGGTTCCGCCACGGCCGGCGTCGTGTGCTATGTGGGACATGTGTCCCGTGTCTGGTGGGGGTATACCCATAATTCGGGGAATTCCCGAACGTCATGCGATGGGCAGGCTTCGCTGCTGCGTGAGGTATACCTGCGTCCCCCAGTGGAGGTCCTCGGTCAGCAGGAATATCCCCCCGGACCGCGTGTGCCCGCCGGCCAGCAGATGATCCACCAGCAGCCGCCGCAGGGCGGTATCGCGCGGCAGGTCCCGTACGTCGTCGGGAACGCCGCCGAAGGCGCGCTCGAAGGTCTGCCGGCCACTGGTGAGGATCGGGTAGCAGTGGAACTCCCGCATGAAGCGCACCAGGTTAGACGAGGGCGGCAGCAGGTCGCAGAGCTGTGTGTCGAGCGTCCAGGACGTGCAGCAGAAACCCAGGAAGGGGCGATCGGGGAAGTAGCGCGGGAAGAACCCCAGCGCGCGGCGGAGCGAGTCGCCACAGGCATCGAAGGCCATGGGGCCGTTCGCTGGGATGTGCATCTCCAGCATGGGGTCGCCGCGCCTCAGCGCCGGCTTCCACCGATCAGCGGGCAGAAACACCTCCGAAGAGACAGCCTTACCGGCGGGATCGAGGGGATTGCCCCTGACGCCCTCCTCGGTGACCTCCAGGTGCGACGTCCAGGCTCCTTCCGGGTCGTAGACCTCCCCCGCGCCGTCCATTTGGCCGTCTGACCGAAAGCGGATGCCGTCTTCGGCCACGGCGAGCACCTCGCCCGTATCCACGTGACGAAACGCCTGCAGCGACCCGCGGAAGGGCCGTTGCATGAACTGGAGCCGATTCAGCCGATACAGATCGCCAACGAAGTGATTGGTGACCCAGCGTACTATTCTCCTCTCCATCCCCCAAACCCCGTGCGCCTTGTGCCATTCGTTGGCCCACAGAGCTGCGTCCGCGTAGGTGTCCCGCAATATGTCCTCAGGGATCTCGCGGGCTGTGTGGAATGCCTGCGCCCCCGGCAAGCCCGATAGAGCAACGATCAGATAGAACGTCCCCGCCGCATCGCCCAGCACGTTCTCCAGGGCGGGCCACGAGAACACGTCGGGGCGCGTATCCGGAGTGCTCGTGAACAGAAGGCGGTGGTAGTGCCACGCCAGACTTCTAAGCGACGGGTTCTGCTCGATCTGGTCCGCCGTCGTCTGCAGAGATGGCCGGGCGTCCTCGCTGAGGCTGACCATACGACAGGCTTCGGCGAAGAAATCGCCGTCGAGAAACCGAAGCGCATCGGGAGGAAGCGACTCCTGGGAGGCCTTCCATCCGGGGCGCAACACCTCCTCGTGGTCTCGCAGGTCGAGCGATTCAATCATCTGGTCGAACTCCACGCAACGTCACCAGCTTTCGAGACGGCAGCCTGCCCCGCGAGGCGAGCAGCTATGCCAGGTGGCTTTCTAAGAATTCACGGAGGTCGTTGAGGGCGGCGCTGACTTGCGGCTCGTCCGGGCCCGGCCAGTTCACCTGCTTGTGGATGCAGCCGTGGGGGCCGCCCTCGATGGCAGCAAGGGCCGATTCGACGCCATTGCGCTGGAGCGCGTCGTACATGCTCTCGGCGCGCGCAAAAGGCACATCGGTGTCGTTCGTGCCGTGCATCAGGAAGGTGGGCGGGTAGTCCGGCGTGACGAGGCGCTCGGGGCAGGCCTGCTCGAAGATGTCGGGGCGCTCCGACGGATGGAATCCTATGACCTCTTTCGGCCACAGGCCGTGCTGCCGGCAGTAGCGATAGAAGGCGCCCTTCAGCGCATCGGCGCACTCGGTGAGCACCGTCGCGCTGATGGACTTGCGCACCTTGTCCGGATCTTCGCTCTTGCGGCTCAGATAGAACGCATCCGGCTCACTGTACCAGGGCCCGGCCACGTCGCCGTACCCGGAGAACGGTACCACGACGCGCGGCCGAGGCCGGGCGAGCGCGCCGAGCAACAGCGATAGGTAGCCGCCGGCAGAATCGCCGAAAACGCCGATCCGCTGCGGATCAATGTTGTACTCGGCGCCGTTATTCAGCACCCAGCGGTGAGCGTCGAGCATGTCGTCCCGGAAAGCGGGCCACTTCGCTTCCGGCGCGAGGCGGTAGTTGGCCGATACAAGCGCATATCCCCAGTTGATGAACCTATCGCGGTGCATGTCGTTCATCCGTTTGCTGCCGCGCATCAACGCTCCGCCGTGGAAGTAGAGCATCGCCGGGCGGGGCGCCTCGCCGGGCGGCTCGTAGACGTCCAGGGCGATGTCCACGTCGTCGGCATGCTTGTACACGATGTCGCGGTGTAGAGTGTAGTTTACCATGGCTGCACCACTTCCCAGCGTCGCTCACGGCACCTGCGTCGGACGATGCCGCCGAGCTTTGGTTGTCCCGCGGCTCTCTTGCGCCGGAGGCATGCTCTTTCCCTTCTCGTTAGCGCAAGAGCCGCCAACCGGCGCGGGGTCTCGCCCAGCTCCATGGCGCGCGGTGCCGGCGAACCGGGGACATCGGGCAGGTCGGAATGCCTGTCGGTTCGAAGGTGTAGACGAGTGATCGGACCAATCTGTCCGCGTCACGCCTGGCCGGGACGGCGTTTGTGGGGCCGGGCTTGGCACGGGGAGGTGGAAAGCCAATGCGCACAGGATGTCTTGTCGCACCACTTCTCGCACTCGCCGCGTCCGTTTGCACGGCGCAAGATGACTATCCCGTCCATGTGTATCCATGCGCCAAGGCCGTGGCGGCGCCAAGGCTCGACGGGGTGCTGGATGATGCCTGCTGGAAGAACGCCCCGCTCGTCAGCGGCTTCACCTTCTACGACGAGCCGACACTGGCGCCCGTGCAGACCTCCTTTCGCGCCGTTTACGACCAGCAGCGGCTGTACTTCGGCGTGGTGTGCGATGAGCCGCTGGCGCAAGAGCTGGCGCCGCTGCGAACCGCCCGGGACGATGGCCAAGTATTCCATCACGAGGCGCTGGAATTCTTCCTTGACCCGGCGCACGACCACGAGCTGTACTATCAGTTCGCCGTCAGCGCGGCCGGGGGGCTCTACGACTCGCGGGTGAAAGACGCCTCGTGGAACAGCGGCGCAAGGGCGAAGGTGCGCATCGGCGATACCGAGTGGTCGCTCGAGCTGGCCATCCCCTGGGCGGATCTGGAGGTGAGTCCGCGGCCTGGGACAGTGCTCGGCTTCAACGTGTGCCGCGACCGCGAGGTCGGCGGCCCTCGGCAATGGACGAACTGGTCCCAGACCAAGGCCAACTTCCACGATCCGATGCGATTCGCCCACTTGGTGCTCTCTCCGACGGCGGAGCAACTCGGGCAGCTCGGCGAAGAGTTCCGGAAGGGCCACCGCACCGGCCCGCTGCGCATCTATGGCCCGGGAGGCTTCTCGGAGACACCCTATCGGGCGCTCGCACAGCAGGCATTGGCGGACCTGGACGCGCTCCTGGCGCAGCTCGAGGAAGCTCGTCGGCAGGAGCGTGATGCGGCAGCGGCCAGGGAGCTCGGCAAGCGCATCGAGGCCTACCGCCCGCAGGTCGCCCAGTATCGCGCACAGATAGAAGGCAAGCGCGGCATTGACGCCGCCACGTGGGTGAGAATGGAACTGGCGCTGCGGCAACTGACCAATACGCTCAGGGGCGCTGTCTGGGATGCGCGCCTCGCTGCGCTGCTATCGCGCATCTGAGACGTCGTGAGATAGCCTGAGACGCCCCTTCCGTACATGCACCAGCCCGCTGTGTGGCACGGGTGGCTCGCTACCCGTGTGCCTTTGGCCTTGCAGGGAACGCACGGCTTGATCCCATACGGGATGCCGCTTGCTACTCTGCGAAGTAGCTCGCTACGTAGCACGAGTCAGACAGGCACAAGCAAGTCCCTGACCCTACGGGCGGGACGCCGACCCCGAAGGGGGTCAGGCGCCGTGGCACCCGAAGGCCAGTTTGCCGACAATTCACACACGTACCCATGCCTGTCTGGCTCGTTGACACTGCATATCCCCGGTGTTATACTCGCCCCGATTCAGGCCGATGACACAATATCAATGTCCGGGATGGTGGCCTCTGTGATGTCCGAAGAGGCCATTATTGATGCCGGCACGGCAAAACGACTGATCGTACATCGGTGGCTCTACTGGGGCGTCATCCCCATCGTCGCCGCACTGGTGCTCACCGTCATCGCGGGCCGCTCCGTTCCGCCCCGAGAGCTGTCAGAGATCCAAGTCGAGAACGTCCTGGAGTTGTTCCTCGCCATCGCTGCGGGCTTCTTCCTGCTGGGCTTCGCCATTGACGGCTATGCGCTGAACCCGGAGCGGCTCGCCCGGGTAGCGGCGCGACTGGCTGCGGCAGCGGAGGAACAGAGGGCGACGGGGGCCCTCGAGACGCCGGAGAACCCTCACGGGGCATTCGTTCGGGCGCGGGTGCTGAAGACGGCGTCAGCGGTCTCGGTGCTGGGCGCTGGGATCGGTGTGGCCGCCATCGGCGATGTCCTCCTGGGCGGCACTCTCGGACAGGGCATGATGCTCATCGTGCTCGGCGTCCTCTATCAGTTCTACGTGCTCTCCCGACATGGGCATTACTACGAGATGATCAACGACTATGCGCGCATCCTGGCGCCGCACCTGGAGTCTGACGAGGAGCAAGCCGAAGACGATAGCGACCAGGACGCGAGAGAACGGGCGCGCAAGGCGGACCGCCCCGGCCGGCGCTGAGCCGCCGCCATCGCAGCCCCGCGCTACTGTGTCGGCTTGCGGTACAGCAAGTACACCACTAGCCCTGCGGCGGCGACCAGCACGACAAGTACTCCGAGGATCACCGAGCCGAAAAGCCCGATTGCCACGATTTGCACTCCTGCTCAGTCGGCATGAAGGCGTGCACCCGCCGCGGGAAGCCTCGCAGGGAGTTGCGGGACCCAGAATTCAGCGGCGCGGCTTGCGCAGTAGGAAGTACAGCAGTACCGCAACGCCCAGTGCCGGCCCCGCGAGAAGCACAAGTATCAGGAATAGAATCAGCAGCTCCTGCAATCCAATGGGCCCCAGAAACGCCAACGCAGCGTCACCCCTCTAGCCCCTGGAGATACCGCTCCACATCTATCGCCGCCATGCAGCCGCTGCCGGCGGCCGTGACGGCCTGGCGATACACATAGTCCTGCACATCGCCGGCGGCGAAAACGCCTTCGACGCTCGTCTTCGTATGATCGTGCACGACGATGTAGCCGGCCTGATCCAGCTCTAGCTGTCCCTCGAGTAGCTGCGTGTTGGGGATGTGCCCGATGGCGAGGAACACCCCCCTGCAGGGGAACTCGGAGACCTCGTCCGTCTTTACGTTGCGTAGCTTTACTCCCGTCACCTCGCCCTTTTCGACGTCCATGATCTCCTCGACGACCGTATCCCAGATGAACTCGATCTTCTCGTTCCTGAAGGCGCGGCCTTGCATGATCTTGGAGGCCCGGAGCTCGTCGCGCCGGTGAATGACGGTCACCTTGCTGGCGAATTTGGTGAGGAAGTTGGACTCCTCCATGGCGGAATCGCCGCCGCCGACGACCACGATCTCCTGGTCGCGGAAGAAGAAGCCGTCGCATGTGGCGCAGGTGGAGACGCCGTGGCCGATGAGCTTTCGCTCCGACTCCAACCCGACAAACCGGGCCGATGCGCCCGTGGCGATGATGAGCGCCTTGGCTTCGTGCCGCCCGTCGCCAGCTTCGACGACGAAGGGACGCGGGCTCAGATCAACGGCGTGGGCGTCATCGGACACGAACTCCGCCCCAAAGCGAGCTGCCTGCTCCCTCATTTCCTGCATCAGTGCCGGCCCAAGGACGCCCTCCTTGAAGCCCGGGTAGTTCTCCACATCGGTTGTGAGCGCGAGCTGCCCGCCCGGCTCGGCCCCCGAGATCACGAGCGGCTCCAGGTTCGCCCGCGCCGTGTATATGGCTGACGTCAGGCCAGCGCAGCCTGAGCCGAGGATGACAACGTTTCGCATTTGAGTGCGGCACCTCCGATTCGGTCGTTGTGGTGAGTGGCGGATTGGCCATTCCGCGCTGGCTTCAGCGCTGCATCAGCCGCCGCAGTTGTTCCGCCAGAGCCGGATGCACTTCCTTCAGGCGCTCATACTGCTTTTGCGCGGCCAGGGCGTCACCGCGCTGGAGGTACGCGCATCCCAGCCACAGGAGGGCCGGCGCCTGGTCTGCCCGGCGCCGCAGCACCTCCTGGAACGTCCCAACGGCCTCGTCCAGGCGGCCCAACTCATTGTAGGCTATTCCCAAGTTCATCTGTGCGTGGCCATTCCCGGGGTCGAGGCGGACCGCCTCCAGAAAGCACGTCAGCGCACGCTCGTTGTCGCCGAGGCCGCCATACGCTCCGCCAAGGGCCTCGTGGAACCGGGATCTATGCGGCTGCAGACGTACCGCGCGCGTGAGCGCCGCGAGCGCGGCATCAGGCTGCTCCAGCCCCATGTACGCGAAGCCGAGGCTGTACTGCGCGTCCGCGTGGTCAGGCGCCAACTCCAGCACCCGAGTGAAGCAGTCGACGGCCTCCGCGTACTGCTTCCCGCTGATGTGCGTCGTGCCCAGCCCGTAATGCGCCTCCGCGTAGTCGGGCCGAAGTCGAATGGCCTCCCGGTACTCCGCGGCGGCCTCCTCGTGTCGCTCGAGCTCCCTGTAGACTGCCCCAAGCTCGTAATGCGGCTCGGCAGCGTCCGGCGCCGTCCGGATGGCCTCCCGGAACGACGCGACGGCATCCTCGTGCCGCCCGACCAAACGGTACGCGCACGCCAGGTTGGCGTGCGCCGAGGCGTAGTCGGGATCCAGACGAGTCGCGCGCTCCAGCAGCGCAATGGCCTCGTCGTCGCGCTCCAGCCTCGTGTACGCAAGGCCCATCAGAGACAGCACGGCGGCGTTGTCCGGCGACACGGCGTCGGCCTTCTTCAGATGGGTGAGCGCCTCTTCGTATTCGCCTCGCTGCGCGAGGGCACGGGCGAAGTTCTGGCGTATGTGGGGGTAGTCCGGATCGAGCTGGATGCCCTTCTCGAAGGCCGCCCTGGCCTCCTCGAACCGCCCCATGTTGCCGTAGTTGGCGCCAAGGATGTTGTACGCTTCGGCGTCTTCCACGCCGAGGCGCGTGGCCTCCTCCAGGACGGCGATCGCCTGCTCGCCGCGCCCGAGCTTGTTGTAGAGCGCCCCCAGTGCCGTGCGCGAGTCGCGCAGCCGCGGCTCCAGGCGGATGGCCTCGCGGAGCGCCTCAGCCGCCTCGTCGTATCGCTGGGCATGATGCATACGTGCCGCGGTCAACAGCACGCGCCCGGCCGGATGGTCCGGCCCCAAGCGATCGACGTGCTCCAGATGCTCGAGGGCCTCATCGTGCCGGCCCTGCTCCACGGCTGCTGCTGCGCGGTCCAAGTGCTCCGCCACCTCTCGCGTCCGCTGCACACTCCGACGAGAGCCGCCCTCGGCCAGTCTGCCCACCTCCCTTCGGCCGCGCTCGGGGTGCCCCCGGCTGCGGCCTCACTCGGACTGCTGGGCCTCCAGCATCTCCTGCAGCTTCTCGGCAAGATGTGGATACATTTCTCTCAGCCGCTCGTACTGCTTTTGCGCTGCTGCTCTGTCTCCTCGCTGCAGGTAGGCACGCCCCAGCCCATAGCGCGCCTCGGCGTCATATGGTGCCAGCCGCAGTGCCTCGTTGAAGGCAGCGACCGCCTTGCCAAAGCGCCCCAGCTCCATGTAGATCTCGCCCAGCCGCCGATGCGCTCTGTGGTCATGCGGTTGCCGCAGCAACAGCTCCACGTAAGCCCGGGCCGCCTCCTCGTGCCGGCCCAGCTCGTCGTATACGATGCCCAAGTTCCCATACACCCCCGCCATATCCGGGTCGAGGCGGACCGCCGTCTGAAAGGCCGCAAGTGCCTCCTCGTAGCGCTCCAGCTGCCCGTACGCGAGACCGACACCCCAGTGGGCAAGTGCGTAATCCGGGTCCAGACGCACGGCCTCCTTACAGGTCGCTAGCTCCCGGTCGTGCATCTCGAGTCGCCCGTAGGCCCAGCCGATGCCGAGGTGGGCCCTGGCGTACTCTGGCTCCAAACGCGCTGACATCTGATATGCGGCGAGTGCCTCGTTTACTCGGCCCAACTCGGCGCACTCCCGGCCCAGATCGGCGTATGCCTCAGCGCTCTGTGGGTGCAACCACACGCATGCCTTGGCCCTCATCAGAGGCAGCTCCCGCCATCCGCCGCGTATCAACCACGCGCCCACCAGGACACCTACTACCACGCACACGGCGGCGCCCCATGCCAGCACTCTCCTCATCGCTCTGCGGCAACGCATCCTGCTCAGCCCCCGGCGTCTATCGCTCCACTTGCCAACCTGCGTACGCCTCCCGCGACTTCGCTGCGTCCCCGCCCAGTCCCTGCACCGCCTGCGGGCTGAGCTTCGGGGAGGCCGCGGGGGAGAGCCGGCGAATAGGTGCGCAAGGCGGGCGGGACTGCCCGTCGGAAAGGAGCCAAGGCCCCATGATGATCTGTTTCGAGCCCTATGCCGGAACGCTCGGCAAGTACGACCAGGAGACGCTGCTGGACATGATCGTGAAGGCCGGCTACGATGGCCTCGATGTGCCCGCGGACGCCCGCTTCTACGACTACACCAGTCCCGAGCAGACGCAGATACTGAAGGAGCGGATCGAGGAGTTGGGCCTGGGCGTCGCCTCTGTGTGCGGCATGCCCGGGGGCGCCAGGGGCCACATCACCGACCCGGGGCACAAAGCCGAATCCCTCGCCTACTGGGAGGCGTGCATCGCGGCGGCGCAGGAGTTCGGCGCAGGCTCGGTGGTCGTGTGGCCGCCCATTCCCGAGGGCGTGTATTACGAGGACGCGTGGGACTGCTGTCTGGAGAACCTGTCCCACATCCTGCCGAAGGCGCGCGATGCGGGGGTCGATCTGGCCATCGAGTTCGAGAAGAACTGCCTGGTGGACAACTACCGCGACGGCATCCGGTTCTGCGAGCAGCTCGGCGAGCGCGTCAAGCTCGTGGCCGATACCATGCACATCTTCAACGACCGGGCCGATCCGGCGCGGTGCGTCCGGGCCATCAAGGACCTCATCGCCGTCGTCCACGCCTCCGAGAGCGAGCGCAAGGTCCCCGGCCACGGCGACTTCGACCACAAGACGTTCTACGCGACGCTCAAAGAAGTGGGCTACGACGGCCCGGTGTCGCTGCAGTATCGCGCCAGCGGCCTCGAGGACATGACAGAGGCCTGCCAGTTCGTCCGGCAGATGCTGGCGTAGCGGAGCCGCGGGGGACGCGGTCGTGCCGACCCGTTCCCACTGGTCATTCTGGCCCGTTTCAGTTGTCATTCTGAGGAGCGGAGCGACGAAGAATCTCGTCCGTGGCCTACGGCGAGCAGCACACGTCGCTCGTCAACGCGGGCCTTGTTGCAGGGCGGGTCCTCCCGCCGTCGCTAAAGCTATGGCGCATCGGGACCGTGGCGCGCCTGCCTTTTCTGTGTCCGTCCGATCCTGCCAGCCGAGGCCCCCGCATTCAGCCTCCCTCCCCCTGCAGCATCTCGTGCAGCTCCGCCGCCAGCTCCTCATCGAGCTCCTTCACTCGCTCGTACTCCTCCCGCGCCCGGTCTGTATCTGCTTGCTTGAGGTAGACCTCGGCTAGCTCGCAATGCGCTCTGGCGTCGTCGGGCCGCAGGCGCACGGCCTCCTTGTATGCTTCGACGCCCTCATCATATCGGGCCAGCTCTGCGCACGCCTTGCCGAGGCTGTGGTAGGCGTCCGCGAGATCCATGTCCAATTCGATGGCCCGCCTGGCGACCCGTATCGCGTCCTCCCAGCGGCTCAGTTCGATGTAAGCCCCGGCGAGACCGGAGTGTGCTGCGGCATTATCCGGGGCCAGCTTGCCCGCCTTTTCGTAGGCGGCCGCCGCGTCCTCGTGGCGTTCCAGGCGGGCGTAGGTCCGTCCGAGGTGGTAGTGGCTGTCGGCGTCGTCCGCTCTGAGGGCGATGACTTTCTTGTAGGCTTCGACGGCTTCCTCGTGGTAGCCGAGTGCAGAGTAGTCCCAGGCCAGATTGCGGTGGGCCTCGGCGTCGTCCGGATTCAGTTGAGCTGCTCTACGGTAGGCCGCGGTGGCCTCCGCGCGGCGACCGAGCCTGTCGTGGGTCAGCCCGAGGTTGTAGTGCGCCTGCGGATGGTCCGGCTGCAGCCGAATGGCCTCCCGGTAGCACGCTGCCGCGCCCTCGTACTTGCCGGCCATGTGATACAGCACGCCGAGGGCGTTGTGCGGCTCGGGGTCGTTCGGCTTCAGCCGCAGTGCCGTTCGGAAGGCTGCCATCGACTCGTCGTGGCGGCCGAGTCTCCCGTAGGCCAAGCCGAGTCTGTAGTGCGCATCGCCGCTGTTCGGCCGGAGGCGGATGGCCTGTTTGAAGGCATTGATGGCATCGTCATGCCGACCGAGTTCGGCGTACGTGACCCCGAGCCAATAGTGTGCCCTCGCGCTGTCGGGCCTGAGACGGACGCCGTCCCGGAAGGCGTTCGCTGCCTCCTCGTGCCGCCCCAGGTTCGCATACGCGAGTCCGAGGTGGCAGTGGGCATCGGCGTGGTCCGACCGCACGCGGAGGGCCTGCTTGGCCGCCTCAACCGCTTCTTCGTTGTCGCCGAGCAAGCGGTACGCTATGCTGACGTTGCAGTATGTGTCAGGCTCGTCCGGCTGCAGACGGATGGCCTCCCGAAAGGCCTCCGCGGCCGCGTCGTACCGTTTCAGGTTGACGTAGGCCAGGGCGAGGTTGTGGTGCGCATCGGGATAGTCTGGGGCCAGACGGACAGCTTTCCGGCACGCGTCAATTGCCTCCGGATAGCGGCCGAGCAGGCGATGGGCCACGCTGAGCTCGCAGTACGCGTCGGGCTCGTCCGGCCGTAAAGACACCGCGTGCTTGAAGGCGTCGAGGGAGTCTTCGTAACGCCGGAGCTGGCGATAGGCCATGCCGAGCTCATGGTACGCCGCGGCGTATCGGCGCTTCCGACGAATGGCCTGCTCGCAGGCCGCTGCGGCCTCCTCGTACAGGCCGAAATTGCGGCACGCCCAGCCGAGGGCGCAGTGGGCCTCGGCGTCCCTCGGCCTCGCGCCAACGGCCTTCTGGAACGCCGCCATGGCGTCCTGCCAGCGGCCCATCTCACCGTAGGCGAGGCCGAGGTTGTACTGTGCGTCGGCATACTGTGGCTTGGCGGACGCGTCGGCCTCCGCAAGAGCAACGACTCGTAGGTAGGCCTCGATGGCTGTCTCGTAGGCGCCGAGTTGGTGGTGCGCCGCGCCCAGGGCGTTGTGCAGCGCCGGCTCGTTCCGCTTCAGGGCGACGGCCTGCGTGAGGGCTTTCGCCGCCTCCTCGTGGCGCCCGAGGCTGCGGTACGCCCGCGCCACCCGCCAATGCGCGTCGGCGGGATCGTCGCTCACCACCACGGCTTTCTCGAAGGCCGCGGCCGCCTTCGCCGGATCGCCGCTCTCAGCGTGGGCCATCCCGATCTTGAGGTATTCCGCAACGCTCGGACTTCCGCCGGTCGCCCGCGCGAGGGCCATTCTCGCCTGAGCCCATCGGCTCAGCGCCGCCACCTCCTATCCGCGAGAGCCATCGCTATTATGCTGCAGCCTTCCCTTCGAAGCAAGCGAGGACCGGTCGCCTCACTCTCACAGCCATCCGGCCACGGTCCACATCACGCTGATGCGATCGAAGGCTACGGCCATCTGTGCGTCAATGTCGTTGACCGGGTGGCAGCCATAACGGCGCTGGAACTCGTCGTGCAGGCGCTGCTCGAGTGCCGTGGGGCTCTCGATGGGCAGCGTCATCCACACGCTCCCCTGGCGGGCACTCTCTCGCACGGCGATGCACAGCTCCTGGTCGCGGCGCGCGTTCCGGGCGCCATACGCCGGTTCCGCATCGTCGATCACAGCGCGGTACATGCTCTCCAGGATAGCGGCCTTGGCCACGTCATCCATGGCGGAGATGCCGTAGCGTGCGTACGGGTTATGCCACGCCACCGGCGGATCGGTGTTTATGCGCACGCATTCGAGCAACGGCTCACCATCTTGCTCGCGCTCCACCCATTCGATGGGATATCGCACCTCGCGCCCCTCTTCGTATAGCACCAGTTCGTCACCCGCCAGATATCCGTGCGTCCCCTCGATCTCCCAAAGGCGACGAGGCTCCCGTCCCTTGGGCGGCATCTCATACAGGCAAGCGACTCCGTCCGGAAACTCCACCACGCCCGTCTCCCAGAACGCCTCGGTCATCGGCTCGCCGCCGTAGCTCGTGGTGGGCAGCAGCGCCGCCTCTCCAGCATATCCCAAGACGCGCTCTGGCTCAGCGCCAATGATCATTCGTATGCCGTTGAATCCGTGATAGCTGCCACAGGGGTACACCAGGCGCGCGTGGGTGAGCGTGCCGAGCAGGCCGGCCTCTACGATCTGGCGCTTGAGGCGCTCCTGCGGCCACAGCCACACGTTCTCCGCCACCTCGAGCTTGACGCCGTTGCGCTCACAGGCGTCGATGATGGCGTCGGCCATAGGCAGCGTCGGCGCGATGGGGATCTCAGTGAGCACATGGCAGCCATGCTCGGCGGCCTTGGTGCACATGCACACACACGAGTCCGTCGGCGTGAGCCGGAGGGCCACGTCGGGCTGCTCGCCCCGCAGCATCTCTTCGACGTCCGTATATGTCGCGGCAACTCCGTAGGCCTGAGCGGCCGCTTTCGCCCGCGCCGCGTCGTGGTCGCACACGGCGCACAGCTCGTACATGTCCGTCAGCTTGGTGATGACCCCAAAGTAAGCGCGCGATCGCGACCGGGGCATTGAGCCCGCGCCGATGGCGGCAATGCGCAGTTTGGTCATTGGCTCCCCATCCGTTTCGGCAACGTGCAGTGGGTTGGTACGAGCGCCCCCCGGTTCTTCTCTATCGATTGCCCTCGCGCACCTCGTGACACTCGTGCGTGATCTTCACGGGCGTCGTGCGCTTGCCGTCGTATATGAGCCGCATCTCGTTCCTGCCGAGTTTCAAGTCCGCGTTTATTGAGCGCGGGTTGCAGTAGAAGACGCTCCGGAGGCTGAAGTCGGCGAGCCGAGACCCCGGAGACGTGAACTCCGCCTTTAGCAGATACTCATAGATCCTCTCGGCCACAATACGGACCGTTGCATTCCTGTTCGCCTGCAACGTGCTCCATGCCTGCCCGCCATCGTCGCTGACGCTCAGGCTTACATTGGCAGTGTCTCCGAGCTTCAGGCTCGCAGAGGTGAACGGGAACGCGGCACGGATGCGCAGCAGTAGGCGAGCGGGCGCGCTCCTGTTCTCCTTTGCCAGGTATGCCACGCCGCCTCGCTTGACGATGCGCAGGTTCGTGGCCTCCTCGGCCCAGGATAGCAACTTGCCGGCCGCGAGGTTCGAGCGTATCTCAATGATCCCGTGGGCGACCGTGCCGACGGGTCTGTGAGGGTCGTCCGTTTGGCCCACGAGCTGCCACAACCGGACGTAGCGGGAGCCCGCCGGGAGTTCGAAGAACGGGATGGTGCCGCGGGCCTTCCTCGGGAGTTTCACGCTGCCCAGAAGCCCGTGCCAACCGACGTCTCCCACGCTGCGGAGAGAGTTGTGTGGGTCGTCATATATCTCGCGGACAGAGGCTATGTGTCGGTTGTCGCGGCTCAGCGTCGGCCGCCAGGGATTGTCGTACGAATGCCATGCGCCGTCGTAGAAGATCTCTTGTCCATGGTGGCCGTAGTGGTCGCGCGGATGCATCGAGGAGAGCCCCGCACGCACGTACAGTACCGACAACGCTTGGTTGCGTGCCCCGCAATCGTTGTGCGGTCCCACGTTGAGCACATTGTACGGCACGTATTCCGGTACCTGCTGGTGCTTTTCGGACTTCATGCGCCCGCCGTCGAAGAACCAATTCCGCCACAGGAAGTACTGGAAGACCCTCACGGCCACCTCCTCGTCTGAACCGCCCTGCTCCCTGAGGTCCCTGCCCACGGTCGTCAGACTGAAGGGATCCGGCAAAGCAGTGTTGATCACGCGGGGATTCCTGAGGGGGCCTGTGAAGGGCTCGACGGTCACCGAGACATTGACCGGATCGTGGTCGCCGGCCACATCCACATCGTACGTGTCGGTCCCGGGCGGAAGGAGCTTTTCCACCCTCCTGCGCTCGCACTTCGCGCTCTCGGGTATGCGCTTTGCCGCGGCCAACTTCTCCCGATCCGGGAACCGGGCCAGGAACGTCTCGAAGCGCTTCGGGTCCGCGGGCGTCAAGACGACGTTGCGCGCGGATATCTTGCGGCGCTGAATCTGCTCAAGGAGCACATCCTCCCTGAAGGGCGGCTCCTCCACAATGGCCGACACGGCCACGTACTCGTCGTCCCCGTAGTGGATGCCTTCCCGTAGGCGATCGAAGGGGAACAGAACCCTCGTGTGCCGGTCGATGCTGAACGGCTGTCTCGGCGGTATGTAGTTGCTGGTGTATCGAACGATGTCGGAGATCCTGACGTTGTCCAAGGCCGCGTCGAGGCGCCCTTGCCCGTCGCCTGTTTCGTCCCCGCCGCCAAAGCACATGGGGCCGTCGTCCGCGAGGTACCAGTCAAAGGGCTCGTCCTTGGTAATGGCAACGCGTTTCCCCTCTACGAATAGGGCCATTTCGCCTTTGGTCGAGTCCCAGGTGGCGGCGATCGAGTACCACGTATCCTTCCTGAAGTCCACGCTCGCGCTGACGACGTGGCTCCTCTCGTCCCCGTCACTGTAGCGGAAGAACAGCTTGTTCTGTCCGTTCCCCCTCTTGAACCCGACCCGCACACCCCCACGTTGGGCGAGCTTCAGCAGACGATCCCTCTCCAAGTCCGGCTCCCATCTGGCGGGGCCGAGGAAGATGTCGCGTGGGAGGCTGTCGGAAGAGTCCCAATGGGGCATGAAGTCGAACTCCAGCGTGCCCTGGGAGGGGCCCCGGAGTTTCCGGGCGTCGGTGGCCTTGGCCCGATCAAGCGGCCAGTGAAGTGCTGTGGGCGCCGGATGGGCCGGAAAATGGCGCGCCTCGCCTTGGGCGCCGAAGGGCCAGACGCCGAAGGCCAGCCGGCGACACCCGACGAGATCGAATGCCGTGTCATTCTTTCCGCCCCATCTCCCGGGGACGAACTCCGCGTACGTCTTGCCGGGGAAGTTCACCTTCCCCGCCGGCCTCAGGACTATGTCGCCAATGCACAGGTTTGTGTAGTAGTCGGACTGGCGGATCGGAGTGATGTCCAGCGGACCGCTGCGGGGCAGCCACGAGGGGAACGTCGTGACACCTCCGCGGAACTCCATTTCCAACCGGATCCTATCGGTGCCGCTCGCGATCCGCCCGTACTGGCTGAAATGCACCACCTGGCCTTCGGCGAGCGTGATCGTCAGCCACCGTGGATCGACAGCGTAGTGCCGGAGCTCTTTGGCGTCGCGGAACTGCCTGAGACGTACCTGTACCGGCTGGCCCCACGGGCCGTGTGTGAGCAGGAACTTGATCTGAAAGAGCATCTCCTGACCCGAGTACTCCTCGACATCCATCCAGCGAAACACGGTCACCCCGCCCGTTCGCCCTCTGCCCTCCGTGCCTTCTCCGGTAGACTCTGAGAAGTACTTGACATTGGACTCATCCACCAGGAACTCAAGCCCGCTCGCCCTGTCGGCCTCCTCGGGGAATCGCCCGCGTCGAAAAAACTCAGCGTGCGACGATTCCCACCCGGCCGGCAGTTGATCCAGCCCGGTGCTGAAGTCCCAATCGGGCACCAGATTCGGCGGCGAATCATAGTGCGGTGGGGGATCCTTTCGGCCGTTGGCGAGAGTGTCGAAGTACAGGTAGTAGTCCGCGGCCTCGTATTCCCGCTCGGTGACCGGGAAGGTGATGGCCTGCTCGAGGGCCTTCTTTACCGGATTGTAGATCTTGCCGAGGTCGATGGAAAGAACATGCGTCACTCCTCTGGCGCACCTGACCACTCGAGGGGAGCTCGGGTCGATCTCGCCCGCGATACCGGCCGCCTTGAGCAACTCGGGGAGAGCGACAACCACGCCATAGGCTTGGTTATCTCTGATCCGGTACCGGACCTCGACGTCGAGTTTCACGCGGTAATGCCAGGAGGCATTCCACCAGGGCGGCTCTCCCCGGGGGGCACACCCGGCAAAGAGCGCCAGCCCCGTCAGCACTACCATGCTGCTCCAAGGTGCCTTCTCGTTCATCCGACCTGCCGCCTGGGCGGCCCGAGCGTCCCACTGGCGCCCATTAACCCATTGTCGCTCAACTTCGCCGGCGGATTCGCGCGGCCCTGCCCTGAAATGCTCCAACGCCAAGGCGCCGTTCGCGGCGCAACGGGACCACGGCGAGCGGTAAGTTGCGGCGGCAAGCGCCTCATGGTGCGGCGACCGTGCAGCGGCGAGCAGCAGCCGCGCTCGACGTGAGGACAGGAATGGGGCTACGCTTCGCGCTCGCGAATCGGGTGCGCAAAGCGCCGGCCGCTCAGGGAGAGGCTATCGAGGTCTTCGAGGATTGTTTCGATTCCGAGGATGGTGCACGAGAGCGGATCGCGGGCGACAGTGACGGGCAGACCGGTCCGCTCTTCCATCAGCGCCGCCAAGCCGCGCAGCAGAGCGGTGCCCCCGGTGATGGCCATGCCATTGGCCTGCAGCTCGGCGCGCCGCTCCGGTGGCAGATTCTCCATGAGCCACGCTATCTCCCCGGCCACAGGCGCGACGGCTTTGGCCAGGACGGCGGGCACTTCGAGAAGCGGCACGTCCGCGTCGAGCAAGTTGCCGTTGTTGCTCTGCAGATCGTCAACGCTGATGTGCTGGCGCGCCAGCTCCGGCAGAACGGCCGAAACCCGCAGCTTGATTTGCTCGGCCGTATGCGCGCCGATGCGGACGCCGCCGCGCCGCTTCACCCAGCGAACGATGGCCTCGTCCAGGTCATCGCCAGCATAGTGCAGGGACCTCCCGCCAGTGATAGCGCCCATAGACATGAGGCCGATATCGGTGGCGCCCGCGCCCACGTCTGCGATCATGCGCACCTCGGCCTGGTCGATCGGCTGCTCGAGACCGCGGCCGGCGGCGAGGCCCTTGGGGACGAGGTATACCTTGCCGGCGCCCGCGTGACGAAGGCAGTCGTGCAGGGCGCGCTGCTCTACGGGAGTTGACTCGGTCGGAGCAGCCGCGACCATAACCGGCGGAACGAGGGGACGCCCCCCGAGCGCCTCGCGCAGGCAGAAGCGCACGAGGTCCGCCGCCACGTCGAAGTCCGCAACAACTCCCCCGCGCAGCGGCCGCACCACGCGCACACCGGGGATGTCGCGGCCCTCCATCAGCCTGGCTTCTTCGCCAATGGCGTACACGCCGCGCTTGCCCTCCGCATAGGCGACAACCGTCGGCTGGCGCACGACAATGCCCTGTCCCCGCACGCACAGTTGCGTGTGGGAAGTGCCCAGATCTATGCCGACCTGTTCGCCCCAGCGAAGCATCTAGGGGAGCCCCTCGCCCTCGGGGACATCGTCCGATACAACGGTGCCCGTCTCGGCGACCTCAATGGTGGCCACAGCCCTCTGAGCATCTTGCTCCAGCACCAGCACCTCGCCCCACGCCCTCATGGGGTCATTGGGCAGCCAGGGGGTCATGCGGTCGCGGAAGCACCGCACGGTCGCCCGGATGCTCTCGGCCAGGAGGGTCCCCTGGATGCGCCGGACGGACTGCTCGTCCCAGCCACGATACACCGAAACGAGGCTTTGCCTGGCAAGCTGCGGATCTATCTGCACCGTTCCTTGAGCCATCCTATCGGTTCGTGCGGACTCGGCCGGTGCGACCAAACGCGTTCCACAATCGGCGCATACGAACACGTGGGGTTCGTACTCGTAGCCACAGTTTGGGCATACCCCCACGGCCAGCACCGCCCCTTAGGACACTCCGTCTGCAGCTCAGGACGCGGGCGAACGCGTTTCGCCCTCTGTTGCGTCGTCGGACACGATCGTACCGGTCTCGACGACCTCGATGATCTCAGCAGCGCGTTGCGCGTCCCTCTCCAGCACCAGCACCTCGCCCCAGGCGCCGGATGGGTGCTTGAACACATCGTCGTACTCGGATACCTCGAACGACCGCACAGTCGCCCGTATCCCTTCGGCCTCCAGAGCTGACCGAATCCGCCGGACCGATTGCTTCTCCGCCGCGTGGTAAACCGACACAAACCCCTGCTTTGCGAGCTCCGGATCTACGTGCCCCTCAGCAGGGGGAAGCTGATCCCGCGCCACCAGGGGCGCTCCGCAATCGGGGCACACGGAGACGTGCGGCTTGTACTCATATCGGCACTTCGGGCATACTGCCATCACGAGGCCGCCTTACGCCAACGACGCGGACGTAGCTTAGCACAACGAGTGCGGACTGCCAAGACGACCAAAGGCAGGGGAGGTGCCGAGGAGGGGTGAAACGATTGGCCGAGAACCGCACTTCTGTTCGAAGGAGGCCCTGCACCGCAGTGAATCATCAGCAGAATGCGACGAGTTGCGCTTGCCCGAGCGCAATGGGATTACGAGTCGGCGGAACGCTCTGCTGGTTGGTGCTTGCTGTCCATGGCTGTATCGGAGGAGGTGTCCTGATGGCGACGTCGGCCTCGGCTGCGACAGATACGGTGACGCGATGGTCAATCCATGAGATCAGCTTCATGGGCCGCGAGAGCTATGCGAATCCGTATCTGAAGCACGACGATCCACTCCTGAGCGTCACCTTCGTCCATCCGGACAGCGGAACGCAGATCGTCGTGGAAGGATTCTGGGACGGCGGCGACACGTGGCGCGTGCGCTTCGCACCCACCCGTCCGGGGATGTGGACCTGGACTTCATCTTCTGCGGACGACGGGCTCAATGGGAAGACCGGCTCTCTGAAATGCATCGCCCCGACGGCGGCTCAGATCGCCGAAAACCCCAACTATCGGGGGCACATAAAGGTCGGCCCAACGAGCCGGTACTTCGTCCATGCCGACGGGACGCCGTTCTTCTGGCTCGGAGATACCGCCTGGTTCATGAACTCCCGACGGTGCGCGTTGGGGGACAACGCCGACGGTCCGTTCTACACATACCTGCGGGACAGACGAGCCAAGGGATTCACCGTCATTCTGGCTCAGTATTTCGCCACGCACCAGAGAAACGAGGCGGGATATCCATTCCCTGCGAACACCAAGCTGCCCGGCAACGGCGACTTCGACGAGCTCAACCCGGACTACTTCAAGCAACTGGACGTGCGCGTTCAGGCGATATGGGACGGGGGATTCGTGCTTGCCGCGCATCCCACCTGGATCGGCAAACGGATGTGGATGCCGCCGGAGGACGCCGGGCGGATCTCCCGGTACCTCATGGCCCGGTACGGCGCCTACAACATCATCTGGAGTCTCTCGGGTGAATACCAATACAGCTACAGCCGGCAGCCCCGGCCCTGGACGACGCAGGACTGGAAGGCGCTCGGGAAGACAGTCCAGTCGTGCAACGTCTTCGGTCACCCGGTGAGCGTGCATCCCAGTGGACGGCAGAAGCCGGACGACCCACCGGAGTGGCCTGCCGAGGCGCACGTGGGGTCGTCGGGTGGCGAGTTCCACAACGAGGCGTGGTTGGATCACAACTGGCTGCAAACCGGGCAGCGCTTTGACCTGCTGTGGCGTAACCCGATGCGGGTGGCAGAGAACTACACCAGGACGCCGGTGAAGCCGCTGATACACAGTGAGGGCTGGTACGAGAACCAGAGGAAGTGGGGGCCCATCTGCACTCCGGCCCACATCCGCTGGCAGGCATGGGCAGCCTTCCTGAATGGCGCGGCCGGGCACGGGTACGGGGCATGGGGGCTGTGGCAGTTCCACGACCCGTCTGATCCGGAGAGCAACTTGACCAAACGCGACGACACGCCGAGCTGGCAGGAGGCCCTCAGCTACACGGGCGCCGCACAGTTAAAGCATCTGCGCGACTTCTTCACGTCAATTGAGTGGACCGCTTTGCAGCCGCACCGGGACTGGGTGCGGCTGGACGGACGAACCCCCGAGCTGCAGAGCCTGACGGATCCGCACTGCGCCGCGAAGCCGGGCGACTCCTACGTTATCTATGTGCCCATGGATAACCGGGGAAAACGGGCACAAATCCTCGGGCTCGCCGACCAGGTCTATGCGGCGCGGTGGTTCAATCCCCGGGATGGGTCATCATCGCCCATCAACGACGGCGAGCCAATCGACACCGATGACGACGGCACGTGGACGGCTCCGCCCGTGCCGGACGACGAGGATTGGGTGCTGCACCTGGCGGCCGTTTCGAGGTAGGGGCCACCCGAAGCCTCGGGTGGTTCGGCGAAATGTTGCGTACATCACGATTGATGGGGGAGGTGTTGGGCAGGTGACATCAAAGCCATCCGTGTCGGCGATATATGGGCTGAGAGCGACCTCACGCTTCGCGCGAGTACGTTGGGAGCCCCCGTCCCGCGAGCGCCGAGGTGCTGATGTGACCGACGGGCAACGAGGAGGCGTCATTTCGTGAAACGCCGAGACTTCATCGCGAAAGCAACGGCCCTCGGACTGAGCGCAGCCGGTGCTGAGGCCGCGCTTGGCGAAGCCGAGTCCAAGCCTCGCGAGGGCTTGCCGCGGCGTGCGTACGGAAAGACCGGGCGCGAGTTGTCCATCGTGGGCCTCGGCGGGATCGTCGTGAGCGCCATCGAGCAGTCCGAGGCCAACGACACCGTCGCCTGGGCCATCGACAGAGGCGTGAGCTACTTCGACGTCGCTCCGACCTACGGCAATGCCGAGGAGCGCCTTGGCCCGGCCCTGAAGCCGTATCGTGACAAGGTGTTCCTGGCCTGCAAGACGCAGAAGCGCGACGCGGCCGGGGCGCAGGCGGAGCTCGAGAACTCGCTGCGAACGCTGCAGACGGACCACTTCGACCTCTACCAGCTCCATGCGCTGACCAAGTTGGAGGACGTGAACCGCGTTCTGGCCCCCGGCGGCGCGCTGGAGACGTTTGTGAAGGCCCGCGAGAAGGGACAGGTGCTGCACCTCGGATTCTCGGCCCACTCCGTCGAGGCCGCCCTCAAGGCTCTCGACAGCTTCGACTTCGACAGCGTGCTGTTTCCCTTCAACGTCGTGTGCTTTGAGAACGGGGACTTTGGCGCTCAGGTGGTGGAGAAGACCGACGAAAAGGGCGTCGTGCGTCTGGCGCTCAAAGCGCTCGCCTGGACGCGCGTGCCCAGGGGTACCGAGCGTCCGTACCGCAAGTGCTGGTACCGTCCCATAGACGACCGGAAGCTGGCCCGCCTCGCCTTGGCCTACACCCTCGACCTACCGGTCACGGCGATCGTCCCTCCGGGCGACGGCGGGCTGTGGAAGATGGCGATCGAGCTCGCGCTTGAATACCAGCCCCTCACGCAGCAGCAGAAGCAGGACCTCGTTGCCCGCGCGCAGGGCGTTGAGCCGATCTTTCGGTACCCGATGGCCTGAAGACACAATAGTGGTTCGAAGATTCGGCGGAAGGCCTTATTGTAGGGCGGGGGCTCCGTCCCCCGCCGCCTTTGCTGAGACCTCATGGAAAGCTCGTACTGGCTCACGACCCGCCGACCCCCGGCCCCATCTTGACCCGCCGAACTCCACACCGTAAGCTGCCGCACGGGCATTCCGTACTGCCCTTTCCTGCACAACCATTGTAGAGGCATGGGAGGGCGCCGCGCGGAACGTGCCAAACGCTGATAGGGCAGGAGTTGCCGATGTGCGAGCAGGACAAGAGCCCCCGTGATAGAATCCGCCGGCGGGACTTCATCCGCAACCTCACCGCCGCGGCGGCGGCGGCCGGGGCCACCGGGTCCGCCGCGGCCGCAGAGACGCGCCCGAACATCCTCATCGTGCTCTCCGACCAGGAGCGCGAGCTGGCCGACCGCACGGGCCTGAAGATCCCCAACCGCGACCGGCTCGACGCCCTTGGCACCCGCTTCTCCGCCGCCTACTGCACCACGCCGCAATGCAGCCCGGCCCGCGCGACGCTGCTGACGGGACGCTATCCTCACGAGGCCGGCGTGGTCACCAACATCGGCGCCGTTGGCGGCGCTCCGCTGTCGCCGGAGATCCCATGCCTCGGCACGGTCTTCGGCAGCCAGGGGTACACGACCGGCTATCTGGGGAAATGGCACCTGGGCAATGAGGGCGGGGATCTAGATGAGTTCGGCTTCCCCGGTCGAGTCCGGGTCCGTGGCGAGAAGTTAGCTCAGGCCACGGCCGACTGGATTCGCAGCCAAGCGAAGCGTCCGTGGCTGCTGTTCGCCTCCTTCATCAACCCGCACGACATTTACAAAATCAGCAAGATCGGGGCTCAGGTCCGCTTCCGCCCTGAGGTGAAGCTCCCGCTCAACTTCGAGGACGATCTCTCCACCAAGCCCCTGCCCCAGCAGCAGTTCCTCGACAAGGACCAGGGCACCGCGGTGCTCGGCTACACGCCCGAGGACTGGCTCCGCTACCGCAGCTACTACCGCGACCTCATCGAGATGCTGGACGGGCATCTCGGGGTGATTCTCGATGCCGTCGAGCAGACGAACCACCTGGAGCGCACCATCATCGTCTACTCCTCCGACCACGGCGACATGGGCGGCGCCCACGGGCTGCCTTTCAAGGGGCCCTTCATGTACGAGGAGCTCATCCACGTCCCGCTGACCATCGCCTGGCCGGGGACGCTGCCCGAGGCGGAGACGCGCGACGCCCTCGTCAGTCACATGGACCTCATCCCGACGCTCTGCGCGCTGAGCCGGGTGGAGTGGCCAGAAAGGCTCCGCGGGGCCGATTTGACGTCTGTCATCCGAGGCAAGACTGGCGAGCTGCACGAGCAGATCTTCGTCGAGTACCACTCCAAACAGCAGTGGGCCAATCCGATCCGGACGGTGCGCCGCCGCGACTGGAAGTTCAACCAGTACGTTGATGGATACCGGGAGCTGTACGACCTGCAGGCCGACCCGGGGGAACTGCGCAATCTCGCCGGCACGGGGCACCGTATGGAGGAGGAGCTCAGCAGCGCGCTCACGGCGTGGCGACGGGAGACGAGGGATCCGATGCAGCGGGAGTAGCAGGCGTGCAGCCCCGGCGTTGGCGACGGCAAGCAACTCGCCCTCCAGGCGTCGCCCCAGTCGCCGCACGGCTGAAAGCAAACCCCAGCAGGCCCCCGCAGCCATACCAGCGAATCCTCTACCAACGGGGGGACTCTCCAAAGCCACATGGCTGCGTGCTCGCCCTTTCTTGCCGGGAGGCGCATAATCGACAACTCTCCGGCGTCAGTATCTAGTGGAGGGCACAGACTCACCGGGACGTTCCCCAGGGGGGCCACATGAGCGCCGAGGATTCGGTAATCCTCACCGACGCAGAGCTGATTTCGCGCTATGCCTCCTCTCGCGACGCCGAGAGCTTCGGGGAGCTGGTGTCGCGCCACCGTGACATGGTCTACTCTGCCGTGGTCCGCGTGGTGCGCGAGCCGGCCACTGCCGAGGACGTCACCCAGGAGTGTTTCCTGCGATTGGCACGCAGCGCTGCCTCTATCAGGGGCTCCGTCGGCGCGTGGCTTCACACGGTAGCCGTGAACACCTCCATCAGCACCCTGCGGGGAGAGCGACGCCGCAGGAGACGTGAGGAGCAGGCGGCGCGCGCGGCCTCTCAGGGCGAAGACGAAGGCTCCTGGGATGATATTAAGCACGAGGTGCACCAGGCCATCGAGCGGCTGCCAGAGAGGCTGCGGGAGCCGCTGGTGCTGCACTTTCTGGCAGTAAGGCGCCAGAGCGAGGTGGCCTCCGAGCTCGGCGTATCCCAGGGCACCGTGTCCCGGCGCATCCAGAGAGGTCTCGCCCGTGTCCGCGAGCATCTGAGGGAGGCCGGAGTCGTGGTCTCGGTGTCGGCGCTGGGGACGGCGCTTGCCACTCAGACGGCGGAGGCTGCGCCGGCCACGCTGGTTGCGGCATTGGGGAAGCTGGCACTGGCCGGGATTCCGGCCAGTCCGCCTTCTGCGAGCGCGATTGCCTCGGTTGCGGCCCGGATTGCTGCCGTTGGCTGGAAGGCGAAGCTGGCATGTGTCGTGACGGCGGCGGTGGTCGGAGGAGTTGCAGTGCATCAGGTAGTGAGCGGCGCGCGGAGCCGTTCTGCGCTGCGCCCGCCCTCGGTGAGCCAGTCCGCCGAAGTCAAGAATGAAGATCCGCAGGCCGGCAGCCTGAGGTCGCCGGAGCACTCCGGTCGTGCCGACCGTGCTGCTGCTCCGGCTACACCGGGGAGGCAAATGGTCGGCGCGGTGCCGGTGGCGGACGGCGGGGCCGCTGACCAAATCCCCGACGTGAGCTCGCGCCGAGAGGCGCTGTCGATCGCTTCGCAACTAAAAAAGCAGCCGAGGGACGCAACCGCGGCTCCCGACGCCGCGACAACGATCGCCGCGCTCCCGCGGAAGAGCGCGGCGCAGCCACCGGATGATCCCAAGAGCCGGATTCTCCGCCTCATCGCTCAGCTCAAGGATGCAGATCCCGAGGCGCGCCGGCGTGCCGCGGAGGCGTTGGGGGCCTTGGCGGTCGGGAACAGCGAAATATACGTGATGAATGCCGACGGGTCCGGCCAGATCAACCTCACGAACGCCCCCCGAACCGACAAATGGTCGAGCTGGTCGCCGGATGGCAGCAAGATCGCGTTCGACTCCGATCGCGATGGCAACTCCGAGATCTACGTAATGAACGCCGACGGCTCCGACCAGACTAACCTCACGAACAACGACGAAGAGGACTACAGCCCGACCTGGTCGCCAGACGGCAGCAAGATCGCGTTTATGTCCCGCCGCGACGGGAACTTCGAGATCTACGTAATGAACGCCGACGGGTCGGGTGAGACCCAACTCACGAATGCCTACAAGGAGGACGCATGGCCGAGCTGGTCGCCGGATGGCAGCAAGATCGCGTTCGTCTCTGCCCGCGACGGGGACTTCGAGATCTACGTGATGAATGCCGACGGGTCGCGTCAGACCAACCTCACGAGCAGCCCGGCATTGGACTTCCGCCCCGCCTGGTCGCCGGACGGCAGCAAGATCGCGTTCTTCTCCAACCGCGACGGGAACAACGAGATCTACGTGATGAACGCCGACGGATCGGGCCAGTCCAACATCACCACCAACGAGGCGGAGGACGTGTTCCCGGCCTGGTCGCGGGATGGCAGCAAGATCGCGTTCCACTCGGAGCGCGACGGGAACTCGGAGATCTACGTGATGAATGCCGACGGCTCGGGCGAGACCAGGCTTACCGACAACGCGGCACCCGACGCGTGCCCGACCTGGTCCGCGGATGGCAGCAAGATCGCGTTCTCCTCTGACCGTACAAGGGTGGTGGACCAGGCGCTGCTCAAACTCGCCATTCCGCCGTTGATCGAGGCGCTGCAGGAGCGGGACGCCGGCGTGCGCGCGGCGGCTGCCGAGGCGTTGGCGAGTATGGCGCCAAAGGTCCCCGACAAACTCGCGTTGGAACCCGCCATCCTGCCGTTGATCCAGGCGTTGCAGGGCGAGGACGCGAGCGTGCGCGAGAAGGCCGCCCGGGCGCTGGCGAGCCTTACGACACGGGACCACGCCGCGCTCGAACCCGCCGCGCTACCGTTGATGGCGGCGTTGCAGGACGATCACGCGGACGTGCGCCGGATGGCCGCCCACGCGTTCTACTTCGGCGCCCTCGATAGGATCTGGGACGGGGCCGCGCTGAAGCGGGCCATCCCGCTCTTGGTGGACGCGCTGCAAGACGAGGAGCAGTACGTGCGCGAGAGGGCCCACTGGGCGTTGAAGACACTTGCGGGAAGCCTCACCGACCAGGCGGCGCTCACGCGCGCCATTCCGCCCTTGATCGAGGCCTTGCAGCATGAGGACCCGGGTGTGCGCGCGGATGTCGCGGGCGCCTTCGGGAGCATCGCGCAAGAGCTGGGCCACGAACCGGCGTTGGCGTCCGCCGTCCCGGCGTTGATCGAGGCGCTGCAGGACGATGAGGAGCCCGTGCGCTGGTTCGCCGCCGAGGCATTGGGGAGAATGGCGGCACACGTCCGCGACGAAACGACGCTGCAACCCGCCATCCGGGCGTTGATTGAGGCGTTGCGAGACGAGAACGCCAGCGTGCGCCAATACGCCGTGGGGGCGTTGGGGGCCATCGGGTCCAAGGCCCAGGAGGGCGGGGCGTTGGCGCCGGCCGTCGCGGCGTTGGCCCGGGCCTTGCAGGACGAGGCCGGCTACGTGCGCCGGGCGGCCGCGGAGGCGTTGGGCGACGTCGCCGTAAGGGTCGCGGACCTCGCGGCGGCGGATGCGGCCCTGGCGGCTCTGATCGATGTCCTGCAGGACGAGGCCGCCAGCGTGCGCAGCGCGGCCGCGAAGGCGCTGGAGGAAGTCGCGGTCAACGTCCTGGACCCCGCAGTGCTGGAGCCGGCCCTCCCGGCGCTCGCCCAGCTCCTGCGGGACGAGAACGCGACCGTGGCCGAATACGCCGTGGGCGCGCTGGCAGTCACCGTGTCCAGGCTCCAGGATGGCGAAGATCCGACGCCGCGGCTCGCACCGCTGATCGAAATGCTCCAGGACGAGGACCCGAAGGTGCGCGGCGTGGTCGTGCGCGCCTTCGCGCGCATGGGCTCCAAAGTCCTGTTCGCCATCGGACTAGACCCGCTCATCCCCCTGTTGACCCAGGCGGCGGAGGACGAGGACGCCGACGTGCGCGCTGCAGCCGTGGACGCGCTCAGGAAGATGGGCCTGACCGTCCCCGGCGCCGAGCCATAGGCCCAGCACCCGTGGGCAGCGGGGAGAGTGAGCTCGCCGCACGAGACGGAGGCAGTTGAGAAGACGAGCGGCGCCGGTGGGTGAGAAGGACCCTCCGGCGCCAGAGGAGCCCAAGCGTGGCATTTCCGTGGGATGCGGGTCTGCCGGCCCTGGCTCCGTTGCTCTTCTACCACAGCGCGGTGTGGTTGGCAAGGGGAGGTGATGGCCGGATGGGGGCACGTCGATTGCGGTGAGGAGCTGGTGGGGTGGAGTCTGCCGGTCGTGAAATCTGCCGAAGGAAGGCAAAGGAGAGGAAGACGATGGTCACAGCTTCAGAGGTTCATTGGACGTTTGGTCTGAGACATTCGAAGGGGGCTCTCGGCGGTGCACTCTTGGCCCTCTCGTGCGCCGTGCTGTTGGCTCTCGTAGGCGGTTCCGCGGCGTTCGGCGCTACCGTGTACGTTCCGGACGACTACCCTACGATTCAGGGGGCAGTGAATGCCGCACCCGCTGGGGACACAGTGTATGTGCGCGCCGGGACGTATTATGAGCATGTAACCATCAAGAAGTTCTTGACCTTGCAGGGCGAGAACAGGGAGACGACGATCATTGATGGCGGCGGCAGCGGCAACGTGGTGTACGTATATGCGGCCAGCGATGTCCTCATCAGCGGGCTGACCATCAGGAACGGCTACAAGGGCGCGTATTTGTGCCGGGCAACGTCCGGTAGCATCGTCGACTGCAACGTCAGCCACAACTACCGCTGGGGCATAGACTTGGAATACTCTCCACACGCAGAGGTCCGAAACTGCGATGTGTCAGACTCCTATGGCCCGGGAACCTATGACGGCATGGGCATCCGTACGTGGGAGGCTTCCCATTCGGTGATCGAAGACGTTCGGGTGTTTGACAATAAGGGACACCGCGCGTTCTGCCCCTATTGGTCGAGCGGCATGCTCATCAAGAACGTCGAGCTGTTCAACAACGCGGGCGGCCTCTTCCCGGGCTATGGAAGTTATGAGATGGTGAACATCAGTATACATGACAGTGGCTACGGTCTGTACTTCAACGGGGCTTCCGGTGGCTCGCTGAGGGATTCAGTCATCCGCTCAGTGGACGGCCCTGCGGTGCGCCTGACCTGGTACTCGAGTGGGAACGTTATAGAGGGAAACACCCTGGAGTCAAATCATGTCGGTGTCACTATGGATTACGCCGCTAGTAGCAACGTCATACAGGGAAATATCATCGAGTCAAATGTCGGTATCGGTTTCGGGGGCGGGCCACAGCCGCGGGGCAACCGCTTCTACCACAACGATATCATCGGCAATGGTGTGCAGGTTAGCGAGACGCCCGGATCCCCCGCAATAGCGGCTCAAGTCTGGGACAACGGCTATCCCTCCGGAGGCAACTACTGGTCTGACTATGCTGGCGTGGATCTCTTCAGCGGCCCAAGCCAGAACATTCCTGGCAGTGACGGCATCGGCGACGCTCCCTACTGGATACCTCCGACCGACCCCGCCGCCAAAGACAACTACCCGCTGATGCGCCCGTGGCGGGCCGACCTAGCGCTCCCGGTGGACATCGACATCAAGCCGGGCAGCTACCCGAACTCCATCAACCTTGGATCGCAAGGGGTGATTCCCGTAGCGATCCTTTCCGACGCTCGTTTTGATGCGACCACAGTTGATCCCTACAGCGTCGCACTTGCCGGAGCGGGTGTCGCCCTACGTGGGAAGGCCCAGAACCCAATGGCCAAGGGAGAGGACGTTGATGGCGACGGACTACTCGACCTCATAGTGCACGTGGAAACGGAGAACTTCGACCCCGGCACCTTCCAGGAAGGCTTCGCGTGTCTCGAGGGAGAGACATACGACGGCCAGCTCATCGAGGGATGGGACGAGATCACCATCGTGCCGCCGGAGGGTGACGCCGTCGCCACGGACGGCGCAGCGAGTGCGTCCACCGAGGCAGCCTCAACGTCCGACGGCCAGGCGCCCGATCCGGTCGTGACGGTAGCCATCGATGCACAGCCCGGCAGCGACCCGAACAGCATCAACCTGGGCGCCGAGGGGGTCATCCCGGTGGCCATCTTCTCCACCGACACCTTCGACGCCACGCAGGTGGACCCGAGCAGCGTGATCCTCGAGGGCTTCGAGGGCGTGGCAGTCATGGGCATCCCCGGCGACTACCCCGCTCATCAGGAGGACGTGGACGGAGATGGCTTGCTCGACTTGGTGATCCAGGTGGGAGTCATCAACCTCAACCCGGGTGCGATGCAGGACGGCGTAGTCTGGCTGGCTGGGTGCACCCATGACGGGCAGCCAATCGAAGGCACGGACGCGATCATCATCGTGCCGCCCGAGGGGTGAGGGGGTTGAGAAGACGGACGGCGCCGGTGGGTGTAAAGGACCCTCCGGCGCCAGAGGAGCCCAAGCGTGGCATTTCCGTGGGATGCGGGTCTGCCGGCCCCGGCTCCATTGCTGTTGTACCACAGCCCGGTGTCCTTGGCAAGCGGAGGTGATAACCACATGGCGCAGCGCACGTCGATTGCCGTTAGGAGGTGACGGGATAGAGTTTGCCGGCCGTGAGATTCGCCAAATGAGCGCAAAGGAGAGGAACATGATGGTCACAGGTTCAGAGGTTCAAGGTACGTCTGGTATGAGACGAGTAGCGCAGGTTCTGGCTCTGTTGTGCGCAGTTGGATTGGTCGGCGCGGTGTGCGGCTGTGGGGGGAGCGACTCCGTTGGCGTGGCGCCTGGGGCTGCAGGCGGCGCGGACGAGGGCGGTGGCTTCCAGCCGAACGCCAAAGGGCAGGTCCGGGTGCTGGTCGGGTTCCGGGACGCGCCCGGGGCGGCGGATGAGGCGCTCGTGGCGCAGGCCGGCGGGGAAGTGCATGCGCGGTTCCACCTCGTGCCGGTCATCGCGGCGTCGATGCCTCAGGCTGCCGTGGACGGCCTCCGGCGGAATCCGCGGGTCGCCTACATCGAGCCGGACGAGCCTGGGGAATACCTGAGGGCTGACTCGGGCCGTAAGAAGCCAGAGCCGTCCCCGCCTCCCGAGGGGGAGCAGGTCCCGTGGGGGATGACGCGCATCAAGGCGGATCAAGTGTGGCCCACCAACATTGGGGCGGGCGTCACTGTGGGCATCATCGACTCGGGAGAGGACTACAATCACGAGGACCTGGCCGCCAACCACGAACCGGGTAACCCGGGCTGGGACTTCGAGTTCGACCCACCGATACCCGACCCCTACTACACGTCCGAATATGGCTCGCGTAGCCACGGCACGCACGTGGCGGGGATCGTGGCAGCGGTGCGGGGCAACGACGTGGGGGTGGTGGGCGCGGCGCCCGGCGCGACGATCTATGCGCTGGCCGCGGGCAAGTCGGGCCCCATTACATCGTACATCGTGGAGGCGCTGGAATGGTGCGCCGACAACCGCATACGGGTGGCGGCCATGAGCTTCGCGCTGCAGCGTGAGACACAGACGATGGACGACGCGCTAGAGAACTGCTGGGCCGCGAATGTGCTGATGGTGTGCTCCGTAGCGGGCGGCGGGGCGGGGAGCGACTCGGTTGGGTATCCGGCACGCCACCCGGCGGTGATCGCCGTGGCCGCGACCGACAAGCGAGACCGGCACGCTCCCCACTCCAACCGGGGACCGGAGGTTGAGCTCGCCGCTCCGGGAGTGGATATAATCTCGTGCCTGCCGAACCACGAGTACGGGGAGAACCCGGAGGGGGAGGCCACGCGGATGGCATCGCCGCACGTGTCGGGCACGGCGGCTCTGGTCATCGCAGCGAACCCGGACCTGAGCAACGCGGAGGTGCGGGAGATCCTGCACAACACGGCCGTGGACCTCAAGCCGTGGGGACGAGATACGTCCTACGGATTCGGCCTGGTGGATGCTCTCGCGGCAGTCCAGGAGGCAGCAGCGCCGGGGAGCTCGACGGTCGTTCTCGATTGGGTACGGCTGCCCCGGGGGGCGTAGGCTCGGGCCGAACGTTGCAGGGGCGGGTGGAGAGGCCGGGGGGCACCGGGCAGACGAAGCGGCGCCGGTGAATAGCGCCACGACGGTGCTGAGGATGGGTCGGTAGGGCGAACCCTTTGTCGGAGCGAGGATGGGAGGGCCCGGTGGGCGACACCGGGCCCGCTTCATGTCACAATTCAGGGGACATCAGGATTCCGACGACACCATCCTGAATTCCTCGCCCACCCGGCCGAAGCGGTCCGCCTGGGTCCCCTCCGAGATCCGCGCCGCCCTCACTCCCGCCGACGTCGTGGAGCACGAGCTGGACCGCGCGTGGGATGGAGACCTGCATACCCATGACCCCACTTCTCCCTTCGCGCTGTTCTTCGTTGTGCAGGAGCCGCCCTTTGCCGGGACGAAGCGGCACTGCATTGGCGGTGAGAGCCGCAAAAAACGCAAGAACCTGGGAGACCCTATCCATGAGCAAGCCGAACTTCCTCATCATGATGACCGACCATCAACGGGGAGACACCGTTTGCCCGAGCGACCCGTGCATTACACCGAACGTGGAGGGACTGGCCGAGCAAGGCGTGTCATTCACGGAAACGTATGTGCCCATGGCCCACTGCTGCCCGTCGCGGGCGACGTTTCTCAGCGGGCTGTACCCGAGCCGGCATGGGGTATGGAACAACGTGGACAATCCGATGGCTCTGTCCCGGGGTCTGGCGGACGGCGTCCGGCTCTTCAGTGAGGACCTGAGGGACGCCGGCTACAACCTGGCCTACGGCGGCAAGTGGCACATCAGCGCGGTCGAGGGCCCGTCGGACCGGGGCTGGGTGGATCTCGACCCGGACCGCAAACAAAAGCCCCAGTATGCCGCCGAGGTCTGGGAGCAGCTCCGCCGAGCCGTCAAACAGCCTCCGCCGGAACCCAGGGACGGCGACTGCCCCATGCCCGGCTACCAGCCGCACACGCTCTACTTCGACAGCGAGGCGCCGAACAGTGACGAGCGAGTCTGCGAGCGCGCCATCGAGGCCCTGCCCCGGCTGGCGCAGGACGGGAGCCCGTGGTGCCTGTTCGTGGGCTTCTCCATGCCGCATGCGCCGTACCGGGCGCCGCGCAAGTACGTGGATCTCTACGACCCGGACGGCGTCGAGCTGCCCGAGAGCTTCGCCGATACGCTGGAAGACAAGCCGAACTACTACCGGAAGCTGCGGGAGATGCACTTCGCTCCACTGGGCGAGCGGAAGGCCCGCGAAGCCATGCGGCGCTTCTGGGCCATGTGCACCTACCTGGACGACCTGTTCGGCAGAGTGCTGTCCGCGCTCGAGGCAACGGGACAGGTGGACGACACGGTGGTCCTCTATACCTCGGACCACGGGGATTACAACGGCGATCACGGGCTGTTCCATAAGGGCGTGCCGTGCTTCAAGGGCGCGTATCATGTGCCGGCCGTGGTCCGGTGGCCCGCGGGCCTCGAAGGCCCCGGCCGGACCGTGGACGAGCTCGTCTCGTTCGCCGACTTCGCGCCGACGTTCCTCGAGCTGGCGGGCGTCGAGACGGATCGGCGCTTCACCGGCAAGAGCCTGGCGCCTTTCCTCCGTGACGAGACGCCCGCCGAGTGGCGCGATTTCATCTGCACTCAGTGCGACGGCGTCGAGAACTACTTCACCCAGCGGTCCATCTGGACCAAGGAGTACAAGTACACCTACAACGGCTTCGATTTCGACGAGTTCTATGACCTCAGGAAGGACCCGCACGAGATGGTCAACCGCTTCGACGACCCGCACTATCAGGAGGTGATCCGCGATCTGTGCCGGAGGATGTGGCGATTCGCCTGCGAGGAAGAAGACCACGTGGGCTCAGCGCACTACGTCACCATCTCCACTGCCGCCTGGGGGCCGTTGGAGGCGTTCCAGGAAGACCACTGAGAACTGGTCTCATAACCTGCCACACACCAAAACGCGAGTATCCGGGGCCGAGAACGTAGACACCAAAGGGGTTATGAAACCAGTTCTCGACACGGAGGATGATGCCCCGCTTCGGCGAATAAGGGGGCGCGGAGGGTCCGCCGCCGGATCGGATTCTTACCAGTACAGCACCGGACGGGGAGACTATCACGGACGAGTCTGGAGGCGATATCATTGCACCTCGCACAGCGCATGGAGCGACTGGGAACAGAGACGGCATTCGAGGTCCTCGCCAAGGCGAAGGCACTGGAGGCCCAGGGGCGCGATATCATCCACCTGGAGATCGGCGAGCCCGACTTCGACACGCCAAAGAACATCTCCGAAGCCGCCTACAAGGCGCTGCTCGATGGACAGACGCACTACTGCCCGTCGGGTGGAATCCCTGAGCTAAAGGAGGCCGTCGCCGAGTACATCAGCACCAGCCGCGGCTTCCCCGTGGATCCCGATGAGGTGGTCATCACGCCCGGCGCCAAGCCGATCATCTTCTTCGGCATCCTGGCGTGCGTGGATGAGGGCGACGAGGTGATATGGCCCGACCCGGGCTTCCCCATCTACCCGTCCGTCATCGATTTCGTGGACGCCAAGCCCGTCAGCGTCGTGCTGCGGGAGGAGAATGAGTTCCGCTTCGACGTCGATGAGCTGGCGGCGGCCATCACGCCCAAGACCCGCATGATCATCATCAACTCGCCGCAGAATCCCACGGGCAGTGCTCTCACGCACGACGACCTGGTGAGGATAGCGGAACTGGCCATCAAGCACGACCTGATCGTGATGTCCGACGAGCCGTACTGCAACATGCAGTACGAGGGGGAGCACTCGAGCATCGCGGCGCTGGACGGCATGAAGGAGCGCACGATACTCATTGACGGCTTCTCCAAGACGTACGCGATGACCGGCTGGCGCCTCGGCTACGGCGTCGCGACGACGGAGCTGGCCGCGAAGATCGCCCAGCTCGTCACCAACTCGTGCTCGTGCACGCCCACGTTCATTCAGCACGCGGGCATCGAGGCGCTGCGCGGGCCGCAGGACGAGAGCCAGAAGATGGTGGCGGAGTTCAAGAGGCGCCGGGACGTCGTCGTCGAGGGCCTCAACTCGCTGCCTGGCATGTCGTGCATCGAGCCCAAGGGCGCCTTTTACGCGTTCCCGAACGCCACGGGGTACAACATCGACTGCCGGGAGTTGGCGGCGAAGATCCTCGACGATGGTGGCGTGGCTGTCCTGTCTGGCACCGCCTTCGGCGACGGCGGCGAGGGGTATCTGCGCCTCTCGTACGCGAACTCGGTGGAGAACATCCGGAGCGCCATCGCGCGCATGAAGCCGGTGGTGGAGCAGTATGTGGCCTGAAAACGCGGGTTGAGCGTGGTCGTGCCGCTCTGCTGGTGCGCAGGCCAGTGCGGTCGGCGGGTCTGGCGGCCCCGTACCCCAGTCGGTTGCCTCACGGGAGCACGGTTGGGTGTGCCGAGGCACCCGAGGGCGATCGGAAAACCGCACACGACAAATATAGCTGAGAAACACCCAGAGCGCACAGAACCGACGCGAGGTAGCGCGGTTGGAAATGGCCCCCCCTGCGCACACGTTGGGAGGCACCATTGTGGCGAATCGACGTGGCTTCACTTTGATAGAGCTGCTGGTCGTCATAGGCATTATCTCCATCCTCTCGGGGATGCTTTTTCCCGTAGTTCACAGAGCGCGCGAGGCGGCCCGAAAAACCACTTGTATCTCGAATCTGCGCCAACTCGGTATGGCCGCCCACATGTATTCGCAGGACTACGACGAGTGGCTGCCCTGCGACTATTACGCATGCAATAGCAGCACCACGCACATGCGCCTCGTGCGGCAGATCAAGCCGTACACCGCGAACATGGACATCATGTACTGCCCCTCGACGCCCAAAGTGGCGGCGTTCATGCCCGACTTTTCACCGACGCCGGAGAACAAGGCGGCCGGCAACATCGGCTACTACTGCTTCAGTTTTGATCGGAAGCCCAGCACCGTTGACCCGCCCAAGCCGGAGTACAGTACGTGGATTTCGTGGGCGTTCCTGCGAGCGCGACTAAAGGACAAACCTCGCGTTATGCGCGAGACATGGGACAGCGACTACTGGCTATGGTCGGATGCATGGTGCAAACTCACGCGCGTCAATCACGGTATTGCCCTCCACGACTCGCACAGGGGGTCCATCAATATCTGCTACATGGACGGCCACGTGAAGTTCCAGGGCGGTCGTGCCAGGGACGTGTTCAAGTAGCTCCTGCATGCACGCGCGTGCGGTGGGGCGCGAGGTAGGTCCGCGGACTGCGGGCGTGTGCTCAGGGGCTGATACCTTGCAGATTCGGTTAGATGCGGGAGAGGAGTCTCCGATGAAAAGGACTGTTCCGTGGATTGTGGCCCTCACCCTCGTGGTGCCGCTCGTAGTCCAGAGGGCGACAGCCGACGACTACATCGAGGCGCTCAAGGAGAAGTGCTCGTTCTACCGGGTGGCGACCGGGCGCTTTGCACCCATATACGAGCCGCTGGCGCGGCAGATGGTGATGGACTACAACCTGAAGACGGGAGTCGCAGTGGATGTGGGCAGCAGTTGCAGCTCGTTCCCTATGGACCTGGCGAGGAAGACCGAGATGAAGGTGTACGCGCTGGACATCAACGTGTGGTCGATGAGGCTCCTGGGCGTCCTCGTGGATGAGGCAGGCCTGACCGGGCGAGTGATCCCGGTCGAGGGCGACGCGCAGGACATGCCCTTCAGGGAGAACTTCGCCGACTTCATCTTCAGCCGCGGCTGCATCCCCTTCTGGCCCGATCAGGTGCAGGGACTCAAGGAGTGCTACCGGATTCTGAAGCCGGGCGGCGTCGGCTACATCGGCCACGGAGGCTTCGGTCGTCTTCTGGACCCGGAGATCCGAGCGCAGTTGGTGAAATGGCGGCTGGAGCGCTTCGAGAAGAAGAAGCCCGAGGGCTGGAGCGGCCCCGGCGACCGGCTGCCCGAGCTCGCGAGGAAAGCCGGCATTAAGAAGTACCGGCTCATCAAGGAGCCCCAGGTCGGCTGGTGGCTGGAGATACGCAAGTAGCGGCCGCCCAAAGCAGACGCCAACAGCGTTCAGGTAACCCGATACGCTCACTCATCCCCCGATCAAAGCGCACTGTCTCAGCCCCTTGACAGCTCGTGCAAATGCCGCTATATTGAGTGAGCGCTCACTCAATATAGGTACATTGCCATGCCCCGCAAACGGTCCAGGATAGCGGACAGCAAGGCGACGATCACGGAAGCCGCGCTCAAAGTCTTCGCCACCTATGGCTTCGACGCCGGCACCATACGCCAGATCGCGACTGAAGCCCGCGTGGCTGAGGGACTCATCTACCACTACTTCGACAGCAAGGAAGCCCTCCTGGATGCCGTGATCCAGGAGCGCTCGATTCTGCCGTGGCTGGCACAGCCGGGGGCTCTTTCCGAGACGCTCCCCGTGGAGGTTGCCCTGCGCGAATTCGTCGCCGAAGGGCTCGCCCGCATGGCACGGAATGCCGACGTCTTCGCCGTCGTTTGGTCGCAAATGGCCACCAACCCGCGCCTCGCGGAACGCGTGGCCCGGATCGTTCGCGAGGTCACGGACCGCCTCGCCGGCTATCTGGACAGGAAGATAGCCAGGGGCGAACTGCGGCCGGTAGATACCACGGTGGCAGCCCGCACAGTTGCCGGTTCTATGGTCCTGTTCACTCTGTCCCAGTATCGCCTCTCGCCCCCCCTTAAGCACCTCTCGCCCGACGACTACGCGGACGGGTTGATCGATGTGTTGGTGAACGGGTTGGCATCGAGAACGGCCGACACGAAACACCAGGAGCTGACCAGCGACCGAGGAGGCGGCGATATTGAGTGAGCGTTCATTCAGGATCATCGCAATCGCTGCGTTATTCCACCTCTGGTCAGCCACCTCCGCGCGGACACAACAGGCCGATAGGCTCTCGCTCGCCGACGCTCTCGCCTATGCGCTAGACCACAACCCACAGATGGCCGCCGCGGTCGCCCGGACTGACCGGGCCGGCGCCGACGTCGCCTTGGCGCGATCGGGCGCGGAAGCGGTGTTCACGCTTGGGGCATCAACACGTCTCCAGGGGCCGCTGCAGGAGTTCGCGATTCCTGTCGGTGACGGGCGTACCATCAAGATCAACCGGGCGCTGCAGGGCAGCTTGAGCGCCGGTGTTGTGTGGCCGCTGTGGACGGGGGGGTGGGTGGCCGCCGCCACTGGAGCGGCACGTGCTCAGTTCGATGCCGCCGAGGCCGATCTCCAGCAGGCTACCGAACAGCTTCTGTATGAGGTTGGTATCGCGTACTACCGAGTGCTTAGTGCGCGGAGCGCGCGAGCGGCGGCCCAGGCCGCCCTGAAGCGCACCGAGGAAAACCTGCGAGCGGCGCAGGTGACCCGGACGGCCGGCGCCCTCACCGGTGCGACGCTCTCTGGGGCTGCCGCCGCCCATCGGCGGGATAAGCAGGCATTGGCGGCAGCGGAAAGTGCCATTGTGGATGCAGAGCAGGAGTTCAACAGATTGCTCGGCCGGGAACTGCACGCGCATGTCGAGCTCGTCGATGAGCCGATTGCACTTAACCCCCCGCAGGATTCCGCTGAAGCAACCAGTATCGCTCTCGCCACGCGGCCGGAGCTGCTCGCCCTCGAGCACCGCCGCGAGGCGGCGCGGAAAGCCATTGCCCAGGCCAAGGCCCAGCGCCGGCCAATCATCAGCACTATGGCCGAGGCAGCACTGCAATCTCCAACTGACGTGGCGGAGGCGCACCAGGAATTCCTTGGGCTCCAGTTCTCCTGGCCCATCCTGAACTACGCCGCCCCCCGCGCCCAGGAGCGCCGGGCAAGAGCCAGCGTGCGGGAGTTGGAACTGACCAAGCGAGATCTGGAGGCCGTCGTCGTGTTTCAAGTGGGAGAGTCTGCACGGCGGGTCGGCGACGCCCGGGAGACAGTGGCGGCCGCCCGGGAGACGCTCCGGGCCGCGGAGGCCGCGGCACGCGAAGCGCGCGTGGCGTATGAGGCCGGCGCCGCCACCAGGCAGCGGCTCGTCACTGCGCAGTCCGCTCTCGAAGAGGCGCAGGCGCGGAACGCGCAGGCGGACGATGCGTTAAGCACGGCTCTTCTCGGCCGCGCGCGGGCGTTAGGCTTGATTCGAGCGATGTTCCTTGCTCGAACCGAGGAGGCCGGCAGATGAAGCGACGAATACGGCCCGTGCTCATTGCGGTGGTGCTCATCGCGGCGGCGGTTGGGGCCGTCAGTCTGATCGCTCACCGGAAGCCCGGCCGCAACATTCTCGGCAGCGGCATCATAGAGGCCGACGAGGTGCAGGTGAGCGCGAAGATCAGCGGGCGACTCGAACGGATTCTCGTGCGCGAGGGTGACCGCGTGAAAGCCGAGCAGACGATCGCCACTTTGGAGCACGCCGACATCGACGCCGAGGTCGAACGCGCTGAGGGAGCCGCATACGCCGCCGCGGCTGCTCTGCGAGAGCTGGAGCGCGGCTCACGGCCGGAACAGATCGATGCTGCTCGAGCACGGCTGGCGCAGGCACAGGCCTCTCGGCGTGGCGCCGAGCTAGATCTGCGAACCGCGAGGGAGTCGTACGCGAAGGTCACCGAGCTCAAGCAGCAACTGGATGCCGCTCGCTCGAGGGTGCGCACCGCCGACGCCAACGCAGCGGGGAGCCGGGCGACGCTGGACGAGGCGATTGCCGGACCAATCGAGGAGGAGATCGAGACGCGCCGGGCCGCGCTGCGGGAGGCCGAAGCCAGGCTCGAGGCGGCCCGGACTGCCGCCCGGAATGCGGAGGAAGTATACGCGCACCACCGCGTTCTCGAAACCCCCTTGATCGTCGCTTCCACGGAGCACTCCGTCCGACGCGCGGATGCGTCCTTGGCCACGACCGAGTTGGCAAGGGCTGAGACCTTGGCCGCGGGCGACGCGGCCACACGGCAGACACTAGATCGAGCGCGCACGCAGCAGACGCTGGCCGGCGCCCGGTTGGATGGGGCAAGCCGCGCCGTCCCTGATGCCCGCCAGCATGTGGCTCTGACGCGCGCACAGGCCAAGCAGGCACGCGATGCGGCGCAGAGCGCGTTGCAGGAGGCAATACGGGCGCGAGACGTCGCCCGGGCACAACTCGACGTCCTGCTGGCCGGTACGCGAGACGAGCAGATTCGACTCGCCCGCTCGGCTCTCGTTGCGGCCGAGGCCGAAGCCGACGCCGCACGGGACGCCCTGAGAAACGCCACCGAATTGTACGAGGATCGCCTCAACGCGCGCCAGCGGCGAGACGCGGCGCAGGCGGCTCTCGAAAGCGCCGTGGCTCTCGAGGCGGCCGCCCGCGCGGAGCTCGACCTGCTGCTCGACGGTTATACGGACGAGGCCATCGAGAACGCCCGGGGCCGGCTGGCCGAGGCGCGAGGCGCTCTCAAAGCCGCCAAGGTCCGCCGCGCATACTGCAACATCGTCGCTCCGTGTTCCGGCACCGTCACTGAAGAGGTCGCCGAACCGGGGGAGGTCGTCGGCGCCGGCGTCCCCATCGTTGTGCTCACGGATCTTGAAAACATCTGGCTGCGAGCGTATTTGGCCTTCACAGAACTCGGGAAGGTGAAGCTGGGTCAGACGCTGCGCGTGGCCACCGAGGCGGTGCCCGACCGCGACTTTGAGGGAAAGGTCATCCGAATCTCGGACGAAGCGGAGTTCACGCCGAAGGACGTGCAAACGGCAGAGCAGCGGGTCAGGCAGGTCTACTGGATAAAGATCCGGCTGGGCGATGCGGACGGGCTGCTGAAACCAGGCATGCCGGCGGACGTGTTGCGCTGAGTTATGCCCAGGGCGCTTCGTGTGCCTTTCGCCTCGCAGGGAACGCACGGCTTGACGAGCAAGCCGTGGCACACGGAGGGGCGAGCTGTACCGCGGGTGGCTTGCCAGCGAGGATCGTGTGGCACGGGTAGCTTGCTACCCGTGTGCCTTTCGCCTCGCAGGGAACGCACGGCTTGACAAGCAAGCCGTGGCACACGTCTCCTGTCTCGCCTTCGCAGACCAGAAAAGGGTTCGTATCAAGTGTTGGCTGTTGAGTCGGGCAACCTCATCGAGGTCCGCGGCCTCCGAAAGACCTTCGGCGACGTCGCGGCCCTCGACGGTGTGCATCTCCAGGTGCGAAAAGGCGAGGTCTTCGGCCTTGTCGGTCCGGATGGCGCTGGGAAGACCACTCTCATTCGCATCCTGTGCGGCCTGGTGCGTCCTGATGAGGGAGAGGTGGCGGTGGCTGGGCGGGACGTCGTGTCATCTCCCGAATCCGTGAAGCCGCACACCGGCTATCTCGCCCAGACGTTCGCGCTGTACGGCGATCTTACGGTGCAGGAGAACGTGGCCTTCTGCGCCCAGGTGTACGGCGTTGCACGGGACACGTACGCGGAGCGGGTCGATCACCTCCTCCGAATCACGCGCTTGGGACCCTTTGTCGATCGGCTCGCCGAACACCTGAGCGGCGGCATGAAGCAGAAGCTGGGCCTCATGTGTGCCCTCATACATCGTCCCGAGGTCCTGTTCCTCGACGAGCCGAGCACCGGCGTCGATCCGGCCTCGCGGCGAGACTTCTGGCGCCTACTGTATGGGCTGCCGGCCGAGGGGGTAACCATCCTCGTCAGCACTCCCTACATGGACGAGGCTGAACGGTGCGACCGCGTCGCCCTCATGCAGAGCGGCCGGATTCTGACCTGCGGCACCCCCGCTGAACTGAAGACGCAAATGGGCGGCAGGCTATTCAATGTGGTGGCGACGCCGCAGGCGGAGGCCAGACGAGTGCTGGAGAAGCTGCCCGATGTCCGGTTCGTGACCGTCTTTGGGGACCGTCTTCACGTCGCCGCGGAGCAGACGGCGCCGCGGGAGGTGCTTGTGAGTGCCCTCGAGCGGGCCGGCGTCCGGGTCGCCGTCGTTGAGCCCATAGAGCCGGGGCTGGAGGATGTTTTCACGCAAGCGATGCGGGAGGAGGGAGCTCTCGTTGGCTGAGGTCGCCGTGCAAGCCGAGAGCCTCGTGAGGCGCTTCGGCGACTTTACCGCCGTGGACGGCCTCTCTTTCGAGATCGCCCCGGGGGAGATCTTCGGCTTCCTCGGCCCCAACGGCTCGGGCAAGTCCACCACCATCCGCATGCTTTGCGGCCTGCTGCTGCCGACCGAGGGTGACGCTTTCGTCGGCGGCATAAGCGTGGCGGAGCAGCCGGAGCGGGTTCGCGAACAGATTGGCTACATGTCGCAGCAGTTCTCATTGTATGGCGACCTGACGGTCTATGAGAACATGGAGTTCTACGGCGGCGTCTACGGCGTCGCGGGGCAGCGCTTCCGCTCACGGGCAGACGCCCTTCTCGAGCGTCTCGATCTACACGCCGAGCGTGACCGACTCGCGGCCACGCTATCTACCGGCGTGCGGCAGCGTCTGGCGCTGGCATGTGCCTTGCTCCACGAGCCGCCGATACTTTTTCTGGACGAGCCCACCAGCGGTATCGACCCGCTGGCCCGGCGCAACTTCTTCGAGTTGATCGCCGAGCTATCCGAGCAGGGCGTCACCACGCTCATCACCACCCACGTCATGGACGAGGCGGAGCACTGCCATCGTCTTCTGCTCATCTACGAGGGACGCCGCGTCGCCATGGGAACGCCCGCTGACCTGAAGGCGCTCGTCCCGGGGCGGCTCATGGAGGTGCGCGTGGCGCGGGCGATGGAGGCCGCCGACGTCCTGGAGCAGACCACCGGTGTCCTCGAAGTATCGCTCTTCGCCACTGCCCTCCACGTGGCCGTGTCCGAAGACGTGCCGTCTCCCGAGGGCCTCATACGCGACGCCCTCGACGCTGCCCGTCTCGCCGTCGAGGAGATCAAACCGGTTCGTCTGACCCTCGAGCACGCATTTCTGGCGCTGACAGCCAACGAGTCAGAGGATACAGTGCAATTCGCAAGGAGGTGAAATTCGGGGACAGACTACGAAATTCGCTCATCCGCCAACTGCTCAGATTTCCGCATAACAGAGCGGCAGAATCGCCTCGACGAGGTAGCTCTGGCTATCGAATTTCGTAGTCTGTCCCCGAATTTGCGGTGAGCATCCGACGACTGCTCGCAATTGCCGCCAAGGAGTGGATCCACATCCGGCGCGATCCACGCAGCCTCGCCGTGGTCCTCGTGCTGCCGATCCTTCTCCTGGTCCTCATGGGCGCGGGCATCAACTTCGACCTCACCGACCTGCCCTTCGCGATCTGCGACCACGATGGCTCGGCTGCCAGTCGGAAGCTGCGGGAGGCTCTGGTCCACACGGAGCTGTTCCGGCTGGTAGCTTCGTGCCGGAATGCCGAAGAGGGCGAGCAGCTCCTCGACGAGGGGGAGTGTCTCTTCGTTCTCGTGATACCGCCCAACATGGAAGCGGATCTGGCGGCCGGAAGGTCCGTGCAGCTGCAGATGCTCCTGGACGGCAGCGACTCCAATACCGCCAGCATCGCCCGCAACTACGTCAACGGCGCCCTGGCTGCGTATTCGTCCCGCATGCTGGGGCGGGCCGGCAAGCGGCTCGGGTTGCGGGAAGAGGCGGCTGGCCCGCCCCTGACCATCGCGCGGAAGGTGCTCTACAACCCCGCCCTCGAAAGCCGGCAGTTCCTTGTGCCGGGCCTGGTTGTCATCATACTGGTCATCCTCGGCGCCCTGCTCACCTCAGGCACCGTCGTCCGCGAGCGCGAGCGAGGCACCTTCGAGACGCTCGCCGCATCGCCGCTCGTGTCGTCCGAGATCCTCCTCGGCAAGCTCTTGCCGTACGTGGGGATCGGCATAGCCGACGCGATCACCGCCGTGTGCGTCGGCGCGCTCGTCTTCAACGTCTACATCGCGGGCAGCGTCGCGCTGTTCTTCGCCTGCGGGCTCGTGTTTCTCATGTGCGCGCTGGCACTCGGCCTGCTTTTCTCCACCATAGCCCACACGCAGCAGGTCGCCATGACAGCGGCCATCGTCTCGACCCTGGTCCCATCCATCCTTCTGTCGGGGTTTGCATTTCCCCTCCGAAACATGCCTCTGGTACTCAAAGCGCTGGCCAATCTTCTGCCGGCGACGCACTTTCTCGTCATCGTCCGCAACATCTATCTCAAGGGCGTCGGCCTCGCCGTCATCTGGCCATCGTTGGTCGTGCTGATGGTGATAGGGACGGCGATATTGGGGATGAGTGTGGGGCGGTTCAGGAAGCGGTTGTAGCGGAGGAGGGGCTGGGAGGCGGACCTGGGCTGGCAGCCCAGGCTACACTCGCTTGGGGATGGGCCCAATGCGACTTCGCGCGCTAATACGAAAGGAGTTTCACCAGTACCGCCGCGATAGACGGATGGTCGCTATGACCATCATCGCGCCGGTCCTTCAGCTCATACTGCTCGGCTATGCGGCCAACCTCGACGTCAAGGACCTCCCGGTTGCCATCTGCGACCAGGACTTCTCCACGCAGTCCGCCCGCCTGGTGGCTGAGATCGAGCATTCGGGCTACTTCATCATCTCTGCCCGCCCACATCGGTCCGACGATCTCATCCCGCTCCTCGACCGCGGCACGGCCCAGCTTGCCATCCACATTCCCCACGGCTTCGAGCACGATCTGCGCAGCGGCGAGGCGGTGGTGCAGATCATCATCGATGGGAGCGACTCCAATTCAGCCGGCATCGGCGCCGGCTATCTGAGCGGCATCGTCTCGCAGCACGGCGCGCGAGCCCGGGCCGAGCAGCTCCGGAGGGCCGGCGGTCTGACACCGCGTCTGCCGCGGATGGAGCTGCGGCCCAGAGTGCTCTACAACCCCACACTCGAGAGCGTCTTCTACATGGCGCCGGCGGTCATGGGCCTGGTTCTGCTGGTGATAACGGCGCAGTTGACGGCGCTGTCCATCGTGAGAGAGCGGGAGGCAGGCACGCTCGAACAGGTCATGGTCACGCCCATTCGCCCGTGGGAACTGATGCTCGGGAAGCTCATCCCGTACGGCATAGTCGGCTCGCTGGACCTGTGCATAGTGCTGGCGGTGCTTCTGTTCTGGTTCAAGGTCCCGCTGCAGGGCAGTTTCCCGCTTCTGCTGCTGTCAGCGTTTCTCTTCCTGCTGACGTGCCTCGGAATCGGACTGCTCCTGTCTACGGTCTCTCGCACTCAGCAGCAGGCGCAGATGACCATGTTTCTCGTCATCTTCCCATCGATCATCATCTCGGGCTTCATGTACCCCATCGCCAACATGCCCCACTGGATGCAGCCCCTCACCTACGCCATCCCGCTCCGCTACTTCCTGATTATCATCCGCTCAGTCATGCTCAAGGGCAGCGGGATAGCCGAGTTGTGGCCTGACGTGTTGGCGCTGTTATGTTTTGGCATCGCGCTCGTGGGTGCAGGCGCTGCCCTGTTCCGGAAGCGCCTCGAGTGAGCGAGACGCGCATCGCATTCTTAATTCGGGGACATGATTCGGGATTCGGGGACAGACTACGAAATTCACGCGGTGTCTCGATGCCCCGATAGACGCTTAACCGCGCAGTCTTCGCCAGTTTAGGCTGGACAGCGGACGGTGAAATTTCGTAGTCTGTCCCCGAAATTGAAGGGGTGAGCATTACGCAATGAGATTCCTGAGGGTGTTGTTCTCAGCGGTAGCCTGCCTCGCACTCGTGGGCCATGCGTTTGCGCAGCCCGGGCAAGACTCCGACCGGCCCACGAGTGCGCTGGTGTATGCGGGGGGGGATGGTGCGCTCGTGTACGAGCCAGACGAGAACGGGGATACGATTCCGGACTTCTCCAACTGCGGCTACATGGGCGGTGGGGTGCGCATCCCCGACGTGCCCGTTAAGGTGACGCTGCGGCCCGCCGAGGGCGATGACGGAGCGCGCATACAGGCGGCCATCGATGAGGTAGCTGAGTTGCCTCTCGACGCGCAGGGCTTCCGCGGCGCGGTGTTGCTCACGAGGGGCACATACGAGATCGCGGGCACGCTGAGGATGGCGGAGAGCGGCATCGTGCTGCGGGGCGAGGGGCAGGGCGAGGACGGCACCGTGCTCATCGCGGCGGGCACGGGGCAGCGGACGCTCATCAGCATAGCCGGGGAGGACAACCGCACCGAGGCGCCCGAGACGCGGCACGCAATCACCGACTCATACGTCCCCGTGGGCGCCCGGAGCTTTCACGTGGACGGCACGCCGGGACTCAAGGTCGGCGACGCTATCATCGTACGCCGTCCGAGCACCCACGAGTGGATCCACTACCTCGGCATGGACCGCATTCCAGCCAGGCGCGACGGCGGAAAGGTGACCCAATGGCGCCCGGGATCCAAGGATCTGCCGTTCGACCGGGTCATCACGGCCATTGAGGGCAAGAAGGTCACCATCGACGCGCCGCTGTGCAATGCCTTGGAGCGCAAGTACGGCGGCGGCTACATCTACAAGTATGATTTCCCCGGCCGCATCGAGCAAGTCGGCGTGGAGTACATTCGAGGCGTGTCCGAGTTCAAGCATGAAACGGATGAGGACCATGCGTGGAACTTCATCGGTCTGCGCGCGGTGGCGAACGCCTGGGTGCGCCAGGTCACCGCGGTGCACTTCGGCTACAGTGCGGTTGGGGTCTCCCGGCGGTGCAAGTGGATAACGGTGGAGGACTGCGCCTGTCTGGACCCCGTGTCCAAGATAGCCGGCAGCCGCCGCTACTCGTTTGCGTTGACGGGCGAATTGACCCTTGTGCAGCGGTGCTACGCCCGGCACGGACGGCACGACTTCGTCATGCACAGCGTCGTGCCCGGCCCCAACGCCTTCCTCGACTGCACCGCCGAGCAGGCGCACTCGGACACCGGCCCGCACCACCGTTGGTCTACCGGCACGCTGTTTGACAACGTCCGCGTCCAGGGCCACGCCATCAACGTGCGCAACCGGGGCAATTCGGGCACCGGACACGGCTGGGCCGGCGCACAGATGGTGTTCTGGAATTGCACGGCGGACAGCATCACCTGCCAGAGGCCGCCCACGGCCCAGAACTGGGCCATCGGATGTTCCAGTGAGAAGCGGTCAGGCGATGGCTATTGGGAGTCATTCGGCCAGCCCGTGCGCCCGTGGAGCCTGTACCTGGCGCAGCTCAGGGACCGCCTGGGGCCGGAAGCGGTCGCCAACATCTCGGACGCGAAATGAGCCAGCGGGGAGTCCGGGGACGCGCTGCGGCACGCAGACTTCACCGGGCGCCGCGTCACAACGCTATCACGACTATCCGCCACGCTGGCGCAGAGCCCCACGCGCCCGATTCAGCAGATCCTCCAAGTCGTCACCGAGCTCGCGAAGGGACGCAGCATCTGACTTCGACAGCCGCCCGTAGCGCGACGCGAGGCGCTCCGGCGCCAGAGAGCCAAGGGTATCCCGGATCCGATCGAAGATGTTCGCCGCCCAGATCCGCGTATTGTGCAATGACTGGGTGCGCTGGCTCGTCTCCGGGTCGTCCCCCGTCAGTGCCAGGATCGCCTCCCGCAACCCGGCCTCGAGGCCGACGAGTGGCTTCAGCAGCGCCTCGGCCTCGGCCGTTGGCAGGGGGCGAAGTCGCGCCGACGAGCCGGCAGGCGGCCTGCCCAGCTTCACCAGATCCTCCATCTCCCGACGGTATTGCCCGATCATGGCATAGGCCGACAAAAGCTGGCTCTTCTGAGCGGTGGTAAGCGGCATGCTGTGGCGAACTCCCGATGATCGAGTGACTGCGGGCCCTCGTGAGGCCGTCATCGCTCTCGTATATGGCTGTGCGCATCATAGGGAGGGCAGCGGTCGCTGTCAATTGAGCGACCAGATTCTGTGAGGTGCGCCATCTCGCACGTCACACGCATCTGCGTGGCCAAGTCGCCCCGAAGCCCTCGGTGGCCCATGGCACGTTCGCTGCCATGAGAGTCGCGGGCGGGAGGCGGAGCAGGAGACTCGCGTCCGCGAGCGAAACGTCACGGGTCGCGCCGGCGAATCGGAGACGTTCTGCTACCGACACGTTGCCTGCACAAGGAGAAAACATGGTGCGACGCGCGCTCTTGGCGATGTGCTGTTGGCTTGCGACCGCGTCCGCGGCATTGTGCGTTGAGGTCGAGCGACCGAAGCAAATCCTCCAGTGGGAGCGGCTGCCGGATCTGCCCCAGGCGATAAGCGGGCAGTTCGTCGGCGTCGGCGAAGGCGCACTCATCGTGGCCGGCGGGGCGCACTTCCCGGTGCCCCTGTTCGAAGGCGGGGAGAAGGTCTGGGTGGACACGATCTTTGTGCTGGAGCCCGGCGCGGACGCCTGGGCGAGCGGCTCCAGCCTCGACCGCCCTCTGGCCTACGGGGCCAGCGTCACGGCGGACGATGGCATTATCTGCATCGGCGGCTGCGATGCCGAGCGCTGCTACGCGCAGGTATTCCGTCTCCGGCGGGTCAACGCAGAGATCCAGCGTACTCCCCTGCCCGACCTCCCGACGCCGTGTGCGATGACGAGTGCGGCGATACTCGGGGACAGCGTCTATGTCGCCGGCGGACAGGATTCGCCTGCAGCGACCGGCGCCTTGTCGAACTTCTGGCGTTTGGACCTAAACAAGGCCGAACTGGGATGGGAAGAGCTCGATCTCTGGCCCGGCCCCGCCCGAATCCTGCCCGTGGCGGCGGCACAAGACGGGGCCTTCTACCTGATCAGTGGGGCCGAGCTTCTCGCCGGGCCGGACGGCAAAGTCAAGCGGAGATACCTGACCGACGCCTATCGCTTTCGCCCCAAGACTGGCTGGGAGAAGGTAGCCGACGTCCCGAGGGCGATCGTCGCCGCGCCGGCAGTCGGCTACGGCGAGTCGCACATCCTCGTGTTCGGTGGCGACGATGGCGAGAATGCCGACCGCGTGTGGGAACTGAAGGACGAGCACCCCGGCTTCAGCCGCGACATCCTCGCCTACCACACCATTACCGATACGTGGTCGCCGATGGGCACTGTGCCGGCGGGCCTGGTGACCACTGCCGCGGTGCAGTGGCAAGACGGCATCGTCATCCCGGGCGGAGAAGATCGCCCCGGACACCGATCCGCTTCGGTGCATAAGGGACGGGCGCCCGAGGCGAAAGCCCATTTCGGCTCGCTCGACTATGCTGCTCTGGGAGTCTATCTGGCGGCGCTGGTGATGATGGGAGTGTACTTCGCGCGTCGCGAGAAGAGCACCGCCGACTTCTTCCTGGCCGGGCGGCGCATACCGTGGTGGGCTGCCGGGCTGAGCATCTTCGGCACGCAGCTCAGCGCCATCACCTTCATGGCGATCCCGGCGAAGGCCTACGCGACCGACTGGGTGTATATCCTGGGGAACATGTGCATCTTCCTCATCGCCCCGCTCGTCATATTCTGCTACCTGCCCTTCTTTCGCCGGCTCAACGTCACCACTGCCTACGAGTACCTCGAGAAGCGCTTCAACCTCGCGGTGCGCCTCTTCAGCAGCGCCGCTTTCATTCTCTATCAGTTGAGCCGTATGGGCATTGTGATCTGTTTGCCCGCTATCGCCCTGTCCACGGTGACTGGCTTCGACGTCTACGTCTGCATCCTGCTCATGGGGATCCTCGCCACCGTCTACACCGTGCTCGGCGGCATCGAGGCGGTCATCTGGACGGACGTGCTGCAGGTCGGGGTTCTTATAGGCGGCGCGTTGCTCAGCGTGCTGATCATCGCGGCCAACGTGGACGGCGGCTTCGCGGCGATCATCAGCACGGGCATGGCCGAGGCCAAGTTCCACACCTTCAATTGGACGTGGGACATCACGATGATGGCGGTGTGGGTCGTCGTGGTAGGCAACCTGTTCTCGAATCTCCTGCCCTACACCGCCGACCAGACGGTGATCCAACGCTACCTCACGACGAAGGACGAGAAGCAGGCGGCGAAATCCATCTGGACGAACGGCATCCTTGCCATCCCGACGGCGCTCATTTTCTTCGGACTCGGAACTGCGCTGTTCGTCTTCTACAAGGGGCACGCGGGGCTGCTCAATCCCGCGGTGAAGACGGATGCCATTTTCCCCCTCTTCATCGCCCAACAGCTTCCGGCCGGAGTGTCCGGCCTCGTCATCGCCGGCCTCTTCGCTGCGAGCATGTCCAGCCTCGACAGCAGCATGAACAGCATCGCGACGGCGATGGTCAGCGATTTCTACCGGCGATTTTGGCCCCAGGCCTCCGACCACTACTGCCTCAACCTGGCGCGCTGGCTCACGGCGATCCTGGGTGTGGTCGGCACCAGTGCCGGCCTCGTGATAGCCCGGATGGAAATCGTTTCGCTGTGGGACCTTTTCATCAAGGTCCTGGGGCTCATCTTCTCCCCGGTGGCCGGCATCCTCGCTCTCGGCATCTTCACCCGCCGGGCCCACGGCGTCGGTGCGCTCATCGGCGGCGTGACGAGTGCCGTGCTCCTCTATCTCGTGCAGCAGTACACGTCCATCCACTTCTTCCTCTGGGGCGCTGTCGGAGTCGTCTCGTGCTTCGTGGTGGGCTACTTGGCCAGCCTGCTCATCCCGGCGCCCGAGCGCTCCTTGGAGGGGCTGACCGTGTACGCTATGAGCGAACGGACGGACTCCAACGTGGGGGATGCCCCATGACGAAAAGAGACATCGTCATCGACGCGCTGGAGTTCCGCCGCCCGGCCTACGTGCCCTGGGCGTGGGACATGACCCACCAGTGCGCCGAGCGCTGCCGAGAGCACCTGGGCGCCGACGACCTGAGCGCCTTCATCGGCTCGCATTTCCTCGATGTGGGCGCCACCATCGGGCGCTTCGAGCCGATAGATGCCGGGCACGTCCGCGATACGTATGGCGTGCTCTGGGACCGGACGATAGACAAGGACATCGGCACCCCGTGCGACTGGCCCATCAAGCAGCCGAAGGACCTCGATCGGTACGAATGGCCGGACCCGAATAACGATGCCTGGTACGCGGGCATCCCTGAGCGGATCGCCGCACACCCCGATCTGTTCAGCCGTTACACGGTGGGCTTCTCGCTCTATGAGAGGGCCTGGACCATGCGCGGGATGGACAACCTACTGATGGACATGGTCGAGCGCCCGGAGTTCGTCGAGGAATTCCTGGATGCGATCGTCGAGCACAACTTGGTGCAGATCAGGCGGGCTCTGGACTACGATGTGGATGCCGTGTATTGCGGCGATGATTACGGCATGCAGACGGGGCTTATCATGGGCATCGGGCATTGGCGGCGATTCATCAAGCCATGTCTTGCCCGGATGTTCGCGCCCGTGCGCGAGGCAGGCAAGTATGTGTGCATGCACTCGTGCGGTTGTGTCGAGGAGCTCTTTGATGAACTCGTCGAGATCGGCTTGAATCTCTTCAACCCCTTCCAGCCCGATGTGATGGACGTCTTCGCCCTCAAGAAGCAATACCACGGCCGATTGGCGTTTCACGGCGGCATGAGCGTGCAGAACGTGCTGCCGTTCGGCAGCGTCAGGGAAGTCCGCGAGATGACGGAAGGCTTGATTGAGGCCGGGCGGGAGGGCGGCTACATCTTCGCGCCGTCGCACAGCGTGCCCCGCGACGTGCCGCCGGCGAACGTCGTCGCCATGATGGACGTGCTGCGGGCGCAGCCCGGCTACCCCGGCGACGACCCGGAGGCGGAGGGCAACAATGGCTGAGCGAAGCGTCAGACCGTGTGGCACGGGCAGCTTGTCCCTGTCTAAAGCGGGACGCCTGTCTGAAGCGGCGTGCCGTACGGCACCCCGCACGGGGGCGAAGGGTCAGGGGCTACCCCTGGCCATGTCGTTGTTCGCTCTCTCCGGAGTCTTCGCGCACCGGTTGGCCAGCAACCCGTGCCACGCAATGGATTCGCCCACACAGCAAGCCCTGGGGGGACCTGCCATGCCCGCTCCAACTCGTCAGCTTCGCCCGTTTGAGCTCAGCGATGTGAAGATCGAGGACGCCTTCTGGGCCCCGCGGCTCGAGACCAACCGGCGCGTCACCATTCCGCACATCTATCAGATGTACAAGGCGACCGGACGAATCGAGGCCCTCAAGCTTGAGTGGAAGCCCGGGCAAGACAATCCGCCCCACATCTTCTGGGATTCCGACGTCGCCAAGTGGCTCGAGGCGGCCAGCTACAGCCTCGCGGCACATCCGGACCCTGAGCTCGCGAAGCGGCTCGATGACGTCATCGGATTGATCGCCGATGCCCAACAGAGCGACGGCTATCTGAACGTGCACTACACGGTCGTGGCGCCGGACAAGCGCTGGACGAATCTTCGGGATCGGCACGAGCTCTACTGCGCCGGGCACCTGATGGAGGCAGGCGTGGCCCACTATCGGGCCACCGGCAGGCGAACGCTGCTGGACGTGGTCTTGCGCTACGCCGACTACATCGACTCGGTCTTTGGGGCTGGCAAGCGCACCGGCTACCCGGGCCACGAGGAGATCGAGCTCGCCCTCATCAAGCTCTACCGAGCCACCGGGGAGAAGCGATATCTTGAGCTCAGCCGGTACTTCATTGACGAGCGCGGCAAGCGCCCACACTTCTTCAACGCCGAGGCCGAGGCGCGCGGCGACGACCCAAAGCGCTTCCGGCACGCGAGCTACGAGTACAACCAGTCACACCTGCCCGTGCGCGAGCAAAGCGAAGCCGTGGGCCACGCCGTTCGCGCCATGTATCTATACAGTGGCATGGCTGACCTGGCCGCCGAGATCGGCGACGAGGCTTTGCTGGAGGCGTGCCGGAGACTCTGGGACAGCGCCACGCTGCGGAAGATGTACATCACCGCGGGCGTCGGCGCCCGCCGCCAGGGCGAGTCGCTCGGCGAGGATTACGATCTGCCAAATGAATCGGCTTACGCCGAGACGTGCGCGGCCATCGGCTTGGTGTTCTTCGCACACCGGATGCTGCAGATCGAAGGCGACGGACGGTACGCCGATGTGATGGAGAGGGCCCTCTACAACGGCGCCCTCTCCGGCGTGAGTCTCGATGGGAGCAAGTTCTTCTACGTCAACCCGCTCGCCTCGGCGGGCGGGCACCATCGCCAGGAGTTCTTTAGCTGCTCATGCTGCCCGCCGAACATCGCGCGTCTGCTGGCCTCAGTGGGCACATACGTCTATTCGGCCGGCGACGATGCTGTGTACGTGCACCTGTACGTCGGCGGCGAGGGAACGGCCGAGATCGCGGGTGAACAGGTGACGCTCACGCAGCATACGAACTACCCGTGGGACGGCGACGTTAGAATCACGGTGAGCACTGCCGAGCCGCTGACGTTTGCCTTGGTGCTGCGCATCCCCGGCTGGTGCACCAGGCACACGCTCAAGGTGAACGGGCGAAGGGTCGCCGCGCGGGTTGAGAAAGGCTACGCCAGGCTCCGTCGGCGATGGAGCGACGGCGACCGTGTGGAGCTCACACTGGCGATGCCCGTGGAGCGCATCGCTGCGCATCCGAGAGTCCTTGAGAATGTCGGCCGGGTCGCTCTGCAGCGAGGGCCCATGGTATACTGCCTCGAGCAGTGCGATCATTCTGCCGACGTGCGATCGATCCTGTTGCCCGACAAGGCCAAGCTGACTGCCCGGTTCGACAAGAAGCTGCTCGGCGGGGTGACGGTCATCGCCGGGTCGGCTGTGACGCCGTCACTCGTCGGATGGCAGAGACATCCGTACCGCGCCGCCAGGAACGCAAGGATGAGGCGGGTGCCGATCAAAGCGGTCCCATACTGCCTCTGGGACAATCGGGAGCCCGGCGCGATGACCGTCTGGCTGCCCAGGATCTGAAGTGACCGGTGCTTCGCGGGACAACGAGTCTTGCGGTCACTGTCGTCACAGACTGCCATTGGAGGTTACCCAATGTCTTCCGAGCAAGGCCCGATGAAGCCGCACGTAACCGGATTGGTCCCGGCGCCCCATACGCCAATGCGCCCCGACGGCAGCGTCAATCTGGATATGATCGACAAGCAGGCGGAACTGCTGGTCGCCAATGGCGTGAGCGGCGTTTTCGTTTGCGGCACGACGGGCGAAGGGATGTCGCTCACCGTCTCCGAGCGATGCGAGATCGCCGAACGCTGGCAGGCCGTCGCTGGGAACGATGTGCACGTGATCGTTCACGTGGGCCACCTCTGTTTGGCGGACTCCGGAGCCCTCGCGGCGCATGCGCAGAAGATCGGCGCGTACGGCATTGGCACCATCGGGCCGTGCTTCTTCAGGCCCGGCAGCGTCGAGGAGCTCGTGGCATCCTGCGCTGAAGTCGCGGCCGCAGCCCCCGAGCTGCCGGCGTACTACTATCACATTCCGTCAATGACCGGCATACTCTTTCCCATGGTGGACTTCCTGAACGTTGCGGCCGAGGAAATCCCAAACCTGGGCGGGGTGAAATACACTCACGAGGACCTCATGGACTTCGGGCGATGCCTGCGCCTCGACGGCGGCAGGTTCAACATGCTATTCGGCCGCGATGAGATACTGCTCTCGGCCCTATCGCTGGGAGCTCGGGGGGCCGTGGGCAGCACGTATAACTACGCCGCGCCGCTTTATCACCGAATCATTAGTGCCTACGACGCCGGCGACATGGAGAGCGCAGGGGCGGATCAAGCGCGGGCCATGGAGATGGTTGACATCCTGCACCGATTCCGCGGCCTCGTGGCCGGCAAAGCCATCATGAGCATGATCGGCGCGGACTGCGGTGGGGTTCGACTGCCCTTGCGCAACCTGTCGAAAGCGGAATACGAGGCCATCCACGCCGAGCTGGACCGGATTGGCTTCTTCGAGTATTGCTCGAAGTTCTGAGGCAGTTATCCATGGCCCGGTGGGGCACCCGGTGAGTTTCGCGGAGAGGTCCCGAAACTGCAAGATGAAGATCTCCGCGCTGAGGTTCGCGGGCTCTGTCTACTGAGGCAAGCGACTCCGCCGAAGCGGCTATGTCGCTCGCGCGAAGGCGGAAGGCTGGCGGGGAACTCGTGCTTCGCAGCGAAGCAGTTGGGCATGAGCCGATGGCTCACCCGGAAACTATGAAGATCGGCGCGACGGCGAACGGCCTGCCACCACAGCCAGGCGGGGGACGTAGACCCCGCGCTACAACGCCACCCCAGCCAAATCTTCGAGGCAGGGCTTCGCTGCGAAGCACGAGTCCCCCGCCTGCCTCTGCCTGGCGGAACCCACCTATGCCGACGGTGAGCGTGGTTGCCGGCACTCCGAAAAGCCTCATGATCGTCGCGTCGGCTGACGAGTCACCGGCAGCCCACTAGCTGGCCTTGGAGCCTCGCGAGACGGGCCAGCGCCGCGCCACGGAACATTCCCCCAGATCGCCTCGTCACTAAGGTAAGCTGTCAACTGGGCTCATCGGGAGGCTGGACCAGATGAAGGCTGCGAGGATCGTGTTGATGGTTGCCGTCGCCGTGCCGCTTGTGGTTGGCCCCGCCGTGAAGAGGCCGGTGGCGATGGCGCAGCCAGCGGGCGACGCGCTGGAGGTCACACAGGGCACGCTGAAAGTCAACGTGAAGCCCGGGCAAAAGCTGCTGGAGTTCCCCCTGGGACACACGGATGTGGCGGCGGACATCGCCGGCATGGTGGCGCACGTCACCGTCACGCAGCGCTTCGGCAATCCGTACCAGGAGCCGGTGGAGGCGGTATACGTCTTTCCGCTCCCACAGAATGCCGCGGTCAACGACATGGTGATGAAAGTCGGCGACCGCACCATTCGCGCCGTCATCAAGAAGCGCGAGGAGGCCAAGGAGATCTACGAGGAGGCGAAGCGAGAGGGCAAGCGCGCCAGCCTGCTGGAGCAGGAACGGCCCAACATCTTCACCCAGTCCGTGGCCAACATCCTCCCCGGCGACACCATCCTCATCACCATCCGCTACGTGCAGGACCTCACCTACGACCATGGCAGCTACGAGTTCGTGTTCCCCATGGTCGTCGGGCCGCGGTTCATTCCCGGCGCGCCCCTCGACAGGCCGCCGACGGGTGGCGGCTGGGCGCCGGACACCACGAGAGTGCCGGACGCGTCGCGAATCACCCCGCCGGTGCTGAGGCCCGACGAGCGCTCCGGGCACGACATTGCGGTGAAGGTCAGCCTCGACGCGGGCATCCCGATCAGCCATCTGCGCTCCAAGTCCCACGATGTGACCATCGAGAAGCTCGGGCCCAAACGGGCCGCTGTGCAGCTCAAGCCGAGCGACAACATCCCGAACAAGGACTTCATCCTCGAGTACGACGTCGCCGGAAAGCAGCCCGAGGCCGGGCTGCTCAGCTACTGGGGCGACGGAGGCGGGTTCTTCACGCTCATCCTTCAGCCGAAGGCGGACTTCGAGCCCGCCGAGATCACCCCCAAAGAGATGATCTTCGTGATGGACTGCTCCGGCTCCATGAGGGGCTACCCCATCGAGAAGGCCAAGGAGGCCGTCCGCCGATGCCTCAAAGGGATGAACGAGGACGACTCGTTTCAGATCATCCGGTTCTCCATCTCGGCGTCCCGCTTCAGCCCACGTCCGCTGCCGAACACGCCTAAGAACGTCGAGCGCGGTCTCAAGTACATCGACGCGCTGGAAGGCTCGGGCGGCACGCAGATGATCGAGGGCATCAAGGCGGCGCTCGACTATCCGCCCGACCCAAAACGCATGCGCATCGTGCTGTTCATGACGGACGGGTACATCGGCAACGAGACCGAGATCCTCGCCGCCATCGAGGAGCGCCTCGGCGGGGCGCGGCTGTTCTCCTACGGCGTCGGCAGCTCGGTGAATCGCTACCTGCTGGACCGCATGGCCGAGGCGGGCCGCGGCACGGTGCAGTACGTGCGACCCGACGAGGACACGGAGGAGTCCGTTGACCGCTTCTACGACCGCATTGCCCGCCCGTACCTGACCGACCTCGAGATCGACTGGGGCGGGCTCAAAGTCGGCGACGTGTACCCGAAGCGCATCCCCGACCTTTTCGCCGCTCAGCCGGTGATCCTGCACGGCTGCTACACGAAGGGCGGCCGGGGCACGGTCACGATGCGCGGCCAGCTCGTCAGTGAGCCCTGGGAGACCGTGCTGCGCGTCACGCTGCCGGGCAAGGAGCATGGGAACGAGGGCCTGGCGTCGCTATGGGCTCGGACGCGCATCAAGGAGCTCATGAGCCAGATGCACCGGGGCGAGAAGCCCGAGATCGTCGAGCAGGTCACCAATCTGGCCCTGGAATTCCGGCTCATATCGGCGTACACCTCATTCGTGGCCGTCGAGGAGAAGGTCGTGACCGAGGGCGGCAAGACGCGCACTGTGCAAGTGCCCGTGCCGATGCCGGAGAGCGTTAGTTACGAGGGTGTGTTCGGGCCGGTTACCGGAGATCGGGCGGTCGGATTCAGCCAATTCGGAGGGACTCGGGTCATGGCCCGGGCCGCCTTGGCACCCCTGGAGGGTCTCGCACGAGGCCGGGCCGGCATGAGCGGGGACGCACTCCGGAGGGCCCCGGTTGCCGGAGTGCCAGTGTTCGCATTGCGTGCCGAAGGCGCGGAGGAAGAGGACGAGGAGGGCGAAGTCAGCTTCTACCTGGCCGCATGGCTCTGCCGCGTGCAGTATCGGGACGGCGATTGGAGCGTCAATGGTAGGGCCCTAACCGGCCTTCTCGACCAGGCCACGCGAGTCGTCGGCCTGCCAGCCAGCGGCAAGGCGGCGATCCCGCTATTGACCCTGTCGCGGTTGCCCGAGGAGGCGCCGCTGCGCTGCCTGTTCCTCACTGGGTCGTCGGCCATCACGCTCAGCGACGAGGAGCTAGCGGCGCTCGGCACCTATCTGGCCGAGGGAGGCTTCCTCATCGTGGATAGCGCCGGGGATGCTTTCTACCGGAGCGTAGTCGAGACCCTGCGCAAGGCCCTGCCGCGGGCGAAGATCGAGGAGCTGCTGGCCGACCACGCCATCTACCGCGGCAAGGGGATGCCGTACAGCCTGCCCAACGGCTGCCCCATCGTCGAGCAGCTCAACACCGCCGGGCCAGCTCAGGGAGTGCTGCTCGACGGTCGGCTGGTGGCCTTCATCAGCCGCGGCAATCTGGGCTCGGCGTGGTCGGGCGAGCGCACCGCCGACACCGAGGCCGCCTTCCGGATGGGGATCAACCTACTGTCGTACGCCCTGCAGCGGGAGCCGAGTGAGGAGTAGCTAACAGGCAAAAGCCGTTACCTTGCCGTGTCCCCTGAGTAGGGGAGGGTCACCGCGCCCTCCCCGCCGTTGCCTTATCGTTCCCCACCGGCCTCGTCGGCCCCGCGACGAAGTCGCCCTATCCCTCCGCGCCGTGCTCGCGCAGCACCTCGACCACTGCGGTGCGCTCGCCCTGCAGCGCACAACTCAGCGCCGTGTCGCCGGCCTCATTGGCCGCGCTAGCGTCGGCGCCGTGCTCCACCAACAGCAGCGCCATCTCGGCCCATCCGCCCTCGGCCGCCGTGTGGAGCGGCGTGTTGCCGTCGTTGTCCTTCGCGTTCACATCCGCGCCGTGGGCCACGAGGAGCTCGGCGCTGTCAGTGCGACCTCTCAGCGAGGCGAAATGCAGCGGCGTGGAGCCGCAGTCAGCCCGCGCATTCACGTTTGTTCCGTGCTCGAGGAAGAGTTGCTCCATTCGGGTGGACCCGTAAGCGGCAGCGTGGTGCAATACCGTAACGCCTGCCGGCGCGTCCGCATCAACGTCCCCTATGTATTGCAGGAGGGCCCTCGCCGCCTGTGCGCAATCGAGCTTCACCGCCGTGTCCAGCAGCGTCTCGTGGCGGCCCCCTCCCCAGATGGGGTCGGCGCCGCGGTTCACGAACCACTCCACGCCGCGCGGGTCGTCGCGCAGAACTGCGCATCCGATGCAGCAATGTGTCATCCTATGTCCGGCGACGAACACCAGGCAGGCGAAGCCAATGAGAAGCATCATGAGTCGTCCGACGGACCACCTGCGGCGCCCCGTTCTCGCCACCGGGGCACCCAGCGGTGCTATGCAGTCCCCTCCGAGGTCGGCCGGGGCCGTGGGACCCAGCTCGTTGACGGGAATAGCCAGGCGCCCCCAGTGCGGGAGGCCTCTGCCTCGCACCGCGTACCACACTGCGCACCAAAGTACCAGGGCGATCCAGGCGACCTGGGCGGCAGGAATCACGAGATACTCCGCCCAGATACCCGTGAGGATGGCTGTGAGCAACTCCCCGTCGCCCTGGGTGGTCGGGCCCGCGCCATATGCCCGGTACAGTCCCAACCAGTCCCCGAATGCGAACACCCCGGAGCAGAGGAGTGCACGCCCAGCCGAGATGGCGGCAGCATAGCCAACGCGGCGAGCGCGGCCGCATGTCCCGGCAAGAAATGAGACAGGGAGCCAGTAGATGAATGTCTCGGCCGCCAGCACGATGAGGATCACCAGCGGGCCGCGAACTGTGGGGCCAACGGGGGGAACGCTCCAGTACGTAAGCGCGATCGCGATGGCGAAGGCGCCGCCGGCTGCCGCGACGACCCAGGGCGAGTCCCACAGCCGGACAGGCTGCTCGGCCTGTGGGCCAGGCACTCCTTGGGCCATGTGTCTCCGTCCCCTTCGGCCGTCCCTCGCGCGGTTCGCACAACCGTGACTGCTGCGACTGCCAATGCTCTGTCGAGGGTCTTTGTACCATACTCAACGAGCGCGATGCACACTGCACAACGGTCACACGACTGGGGGACAGCGCGAGGGTCACGCGCCGGGGAACGGCCCATCCTCGCAGGGGCCGATGATCAGCCCGTGCAGCGCAAGGGGGGCTACTCTCTCCGCATCTCCTCCGGCACCGGCACGTCCTCGAAAGTCACCTCAGGCACCATATTGGGGAAGCGCGGCCTGATGGTCACGGAGAGCGCCTCGGGCAGCGGGATCTCTCCGTGGCCGCCGGCGGACTGCAGCTCGTCGCACATCAGCGCCAGGTCCTCGGCGTCCTGGTCGGCAAAGTTGCGCAGCAGCGCAAGGGCCTGTTGGGCCTCCGCCTCGAGCTTCTCCTCCCACTTGCCCAGGACGACGGGGACTTGCAGCTCCTCCTGGCCGCGCCGGATACGCAGCGTCACCTTCGTGCCCACCGGCTGTTCCCGGAAGTAGCGTGCGATCTCCGTCACGCTCTTCCAGGTGACGCCGTCGGAGCTGATCAGCACATCGTTGTCTCTGATCCCGGCGACCCACGCCGGCCCGTATAGCATGACCCGCATCCTCGCCGCCATGGTGCCGTTGCGGTCCGGCTGGGGCTGCAGGACACAGGCGAGCCTCAGGGCGTCCGGTGCGTAGGGGATCTCGTTCCGCAGGATCAGGTCGGGCCCGCCGCCGGGGAAACTCACCGACCCGAGATCGTAGCGCGTCCGTCCCCCGGCCAACCTGTACACCCTCACTCCCAGGTACGGAGAGAGCTGCGGATCAGGGGCTCCCTGGCCGGGCGAAATCCAGTCCTCTGTCAGCTCGGCCTTCCCGAGCACGAGCGCCACGCCGTCCTTCTCCACCGGGACCATCGACTGCATCGAGTCGAACAGAATGGGGTCACCGTACAGCAGGACCTCGTGCCCGACCTCGATGGTGAGCGACGTGGCGTCGGCCTCCGGGAGTTGGAAGAGGCTCAGGGAACGCCCATTGACCTGCACGCGGCCAAAGCGGCGCTCCAGCCTCCTGCCCCTGTCATCCGTCGCCTGGACGGTCGAGCTCAGGCGGGGCTCTCCCTCCCGCCGCGTGGTTCTCGTCTCGAGGTCGAGCCCCAGGCACTCCTCGCCTACCTCGCCCCGGTACACAGTCTTGACGCGGTAGAGCCCGCGCAGTGTCGCCGTCGTCCGCTCACCCTCCTGCTTCAGCGGCTCCTCCAGCGGATGGCGGGCAAGAATCAGCTCGTCCCACGGGATGGCCGTGATGACGACCTCAGTTCCATCTGGCGCCACGCGCTCCCGGGATGAATGGTACCGGGAGCGGTCGGCAGACACATAGATCGCCTCCCGGGGGAGGCCATCGATGCGAAAACGGCCCTGCAAGTCGGTCGTGGTCGTGAAGCGATGCGACAAACGCCCGCCGGACTGCGCGGCGCCCACAAGGGCTCCGGCCACCGGCGACCCGTCGGGCTTGACCACACGGCCGGTGACGACCATGGTGCCGGACACATCAGGCTCTTCGACAGCGAATGCAGCAATGGGGAGCAACACGAGGCAAAACCACACCCAGCAGTGCCGCATCGTCCACACCTCCGTATCCGTTCGCTCAGACGCACTTGGGCAATCAGACAACAAACGCTTCCCTTCCTTGGACCCACGTACCCCGCTGTAGCTGCAACCAAACCCGCGCGCGATCGGCCGTGCGCCACAGAGCCGGGGCTACTTCCGCCGCAACTCCTCCGGCACCGGCACGCCCTCAAAGGTCACATCCGGCGCCATCTGCCGCACGCGCCGCTTGAGGGTCACGGAGAGCGCCTCGGGCACCGGGATCGGCCCATGGCCGCCCGCGGACCGGCACAGCACACAACGCGGGAGAGCAACACGAGGAAGAGCCACATCCAGCAGTACCGCATCGTCCACACCTCCGCATCAGTTCCTACTTCTTGGACGCCCCCAGGGCATCGCCCGTTTACGGCGGTCGCGTCAGTCTGTCGTCTTCTCTCTCCCCCCGGTCAGCCACTCCAGGCTGCAGCGCGCGAAGGTGATGGTCTCGCGCGGTCCCTTCGCGCCCCGCTCGTAGAGGCAGCCGATGTCCCCATCCGGCAGCGCGGCGAGGCACGAATACGCCGACGGGCCGGAGTAGACGACGGCGGCGACCGGCCAGGTCTTGCCCTCATCGTAGCTGAGGCGCATCGTCAGGTGGTGCCGGGTCTCGCTCGAGGCCGGGTTCGAGAACAGCAGCCGGTTCTTGTCCCCGGAGCGTTCGCCCGTGTAGCGGACGAAGCTCGCCTGGCAGACCGGCTCGATAAGCCTCTTGTCGAACTCGATGTCGGACCACGTCTCCCCGCCGTCGGTGCTCCACGCGATGGCGCGCATGCCGCCCTTCTCCTCCTCGCCGCCCTCCCGGCCCCAGTAGTTCCGCATGTTGACCAGCAGCCTCCCATCGGCCAGCTCGACCACCTGGCACTCGTCCGTGTGCGGCGCCACGGACCCGCCGAGCTGCCAGCTCTTCCCCTGGTCGTCGCTGCAGAAGACGTGCGAGAGCTTCACCGACTTGCCGTCGATTCTCTCCTGATGATCGCACGGGATGACGAGGCGGCCCTTGTGCGGTCCCCGCTGAAGCTGAATCCCGACACCGGGCCCGGTGGCGTACCAGCCCCAGTCGGGCTTCTTCACGTCCTTCGTGATCTCGACCGGCTCGGACCACGTGCGGCCGTCGTCGGTGCTGCTGGTGATGAGCACGTCGCGGTTGTCGCGGCAGAAGGTGAGCCAGATCGTCCCCGTATCCTGATCCACCACCGGGCACGGGTTGCCGATGGTGATCTCGGCCGTGTCCCCCTCTTCATAGACGATCTGCTGCTCGGACCACGTCTGGCCCGCGTCCTCGCTGCGCTTCAGCATCAGGTCGAGGTCCCCGTGGTCGCTCGCGCTGTTCTTGCGCCCCTCGCAGAAGGCCAGCAGCGTCCCGGCCTTCGACACGAGCAGCGCCGGGATGCGATACGTGTGGTAGCCGTCCTGGCCGCTGACGTAGACGTCCGTCTGTGCGGGCAGCGTGGCTGCCCGCTCGTCGATCTCCTCGAGCTTGAAGCGGACACTGGCGATGAACGGCTGCTCGCCCTCGATCCAGTGCCCATAGGTCGTCATCACGAACGTCCCGTCGGGGAGCAGCTCCACGGCCGGATACGTGCAGTCTGCCCCCTTGCGGTTGTCCATGAGCCGAATGCGGTACTGCCCCTCGCGCCCGTTCACGATGTCCTCGTACGTGCCCACCCACGCGACCCAATCGCCCCACGTCGGGCTGATGTGCGTCCGGTCGCGGAAGCTGATCACGAGCCTCCCGTCCGGCGCGTAGCGGGCCGTGTGGCGATCGCCGGTGAGACTGGCGGGCAGCTCGACCGGCGCCGACCACGTCTCCCCCTCGTCATCGCTGAACACGACGAACGAGTTGTACTTACGGCTGTTCTCGCGCAGCAGCAGCGCGATCTGCTTCCCGTCCGGCGACCGCACCGCGCCCGGCTCGCACAGGTGCGCTGCCGGGTGCTCGGTGACGACCTCGGGCTGGCCCCAGGTCAGGCCGCCGTCTGTCGAGAGAGACTTGTACACCTTGAATGAAGTGCGTTTGCCCTCGCCGCGCAGGAACCGGCCGTCGTCGTGAAACAGGGCCATGTACGTGCCGTCCTTGAGCCGCACGAGGCTGGCCATGGTCACCACGCCGCCGAAGGGGACTCCGCCGATGGGCTCGAGGGGCGTCCAGGTCTCGCCGTCGTCCTCCGAGACGGCCATGCGGATGGGGTAGAGGCCGGAGAACATGATAAGCCGCTTGACGCCCTGCGCATCGACGACGCGGTAGATGGTGGGCACTTCCAGCGACGTCTCCCAGTTCTCCGGCGTCGGCAGGCGCTCGCTCCAGGTGAGGCCGGCGTCGGTGCTCCGTTTCATCACGATGGCGCCGCGGCCGTGCCCCTTCGGGTAGACGGCGATCATCGTCTTGTTGTCCTCGAGCAGCACCGTGGTCGGGTGCCCCAGGTATTGGCCCGGCTCCCGGTCAACGATGACCTGCCGATGCGTCTCGTGCGCCAGGTCGATGGTCGGGATGGTGTAGAACTTCAGCCTTGTGGACGGGGCAGAAGGCGGCGGAGACTCGACGGTCTCTCCCATCGCTGCGAAGCTCATGATCTGCATCGTACTCCTCCATGGACGGAAGCCGATTGTGCCGAGCTGTCGGCCCTTGTACGTCACCGTGTGCACGCCTCGTCCGTCGATCAGGAAGCGCACCTCGTTGCCCCTTCGCACGACCTCGAACACGAAGTCCCGCCGCTCCCGTACGCGTGGCCTACCCAGGTCCCGCGCCGAAGGGCCAAAGAACGGCCCCGAGGCGAACATGGTCCCCCTGACGCCTTCGAAGCCGAAGAGGCTGTTGCCGGCGATGACGAACGTGGCCGCGCTGCGGGCGAGGTTGCGGATGCGGAGCGTGGCCTTGACGCGAAAGTCCCCGGCCCCGATGGCTCTTGCACCGAAGAGGTAGTTGCCCTCGCCGCTGCCTTCGAGGTAGTCGCCGCGCTGGGTCCAGTCCTTGCCGCGGAGGTGCACGAGGACGGATTTGCCGTCCTTCACGAACACGGTGGCCTCCCCGGCGGCCGCCATTCCCGGCACCACCAGCAGAGAGGCGATGGCCAGGCCGGCCGCGGGGGCCTTGCCTCGAAGATTCGAGGCCTTTACTGTAGGCGCGCACCTGTGGCCCCTGTCTGAAGCGGGGCCCCGTATGGGGCGCGCCAACCCCCGCATCACTCGACCCACGGCACTCACGCCTTCCCAGACATCTTCATCGTTTCCGCGTGTCCCAACGGGACATGAGGACTACCCCGAAGATTCCGCCCGTCGGCCCACCCGTTGTAGCCGGAGCAGCTTGCTCCGGCGGCCCCCAGCCCCCCGCCGGGCCCATCTTCATCGTTTCCGCGTGTCGCAACGGGGCATGAGGACTACCCCGAAGATTTCGTTGCTCAGCCGCCACCATCTGTCATTCCGAGGCCCCGCCCCACGACATCCCCTCACCCCCGCCTGTAGTTGCCCTTTCGCCTTCCTCTCCTTTTTCCTTTGTCCTTTGCCCCTGCCTTTCTTGATCCTTTTGCGGTTGTAGACGTCTTCGATGAAGCTTTCGATCTGCCGGTACGCGTCGTCGAAGTCCAGGTATTCGGTCAGGCACACTTGCTCCAGCTTCAGCGTGCGGAAGAACGCTTCCACACGGGCGTTGTCCTGATGATGACCCCGCCGCCCCGTGCTGAGCTGCAGGCCCGCCTCCTGATCCGCAGCACACGCTTGTGGTTCACGTGGTACCCCTGCCGCCGCAGCTCAGGGGTCACTACGGCCTCCCCGACCCACAATCCGGCGCTGCGACTGCTGCCCCAGAGCCGCCCCATACTCCCGCAACGGCGGCTCGCCGAAATGCTCCCAGTACTCCTCGTCGCAAATCACCGCGTATGATGCAATGGACGTCGCGGCGAGGTCCGGCTCGTCCCTACTTGCTCCGCAAACGCTGGGGCGGCAGGGGCTCAACGCGGCCGTCCGGATAGACGGCCTCGAGCCGGTACCACGGCCCCCGGGCGCATCCGCGCAATGCCTTGAACTGGCAGACACCCTCGCCGATGAGCCCGGGGAAGGGGATCAGTGAACGGTTGAGTCTTCTGTGCGCTGCATCGGGGCGTTTCCCGGCATACAGGTTGTAGCCGGCGACCTCTGCCACGGCGCCACAGATCCAGGAGAAGATCCACTCCCGGCCCAGACGACGGCGACCGAGTTGGCCGGCGATGATGCCGGTGGGGCCTGGACTCATGCTCAGGCGGATGCTGCCGAAGCCGCTGGCGTTGTCGTAGCCCGGGCCTTCGATCGTGCCGTCAGCGTTATAACGCATGGTGCTGCGAATGTCCTGCCGCGTAAAATGCGGGTACTGCGACTTCAGCAGCGCCGCGTAGCCTGCGGCCAGAGGCGTGGAGAACGAGGTGCCGGAGTTGACAGAATAGTCCGCAGTGCCAGGGGGAATGTCCTCCTCCAGCAGCCGGGCCAGGTAGCTCTCATAGCCACTAATCACCCACGTGTTCCAGATGGCGTCACCGCCGCAAACTACGTCCAGGACATCGTCAATGTAGCCGTTCCCATCGTTGTCAATGCCGTCGCCAGGTATCTCGCTTGCCGGTGCTGGGTTGCTGAACTCGGCCAGGGTCTCGCCGATCACCGTGTAGCCGTCGGCGGCAACGACCGGAGTGGTGGCCCCGACGGCGATGGTCTCTTGCATGATACCGGGGTGATTGAGCGGAGGCGCCCCGTCGTTGCCGGCAGCGCTCACAATGGTGCAGCCCAGACCGTAAGCGTACTGGACCGCGTCCGCGATGACGGCCTTCTCGCCGTCCGGGTCCGGTGCGCCCACGTCAATGCCCCAGCTCGTGTTGATAATATCGGCTCCGGTATCGGCGGCGTAGCGGATGGCGTCGCCCGCGTCCAGGCCGAAACCCCACCCCTCGGCGTTGATGATGCGGACAGCCATGATCTTGCAGGACCAGGCAGTGCCCGCGAAGCCAGTGGCGTTGTCGGTAGTGGCGGCGATGATGCCTGCTACCAGCGTTCCGTGTGAGACGCCGGCGTCCCGGGGCCCCAGGACGGGATGTATGTCCGTCAACTTGTCGTTGTTGAGGTTGTCGCCCACCGCCGGGTCGCCCACGAACATGTCGTCCACCAGCCAGTCCTCCGGGTCGGTATTGGGCGCCCAATAGCCCCCGTCGGGCACGTCGGGATTGTTGTCCTCCCACTCCACCTGGTCGCCATTCTCTGGGTCGTCGTTGCCCACGCTCGCGCCGCAGAAGTCCCAGCCATAGAAGTCGTCCACATAGCCGTTGCCGTCGTCGTCCACGCCGGCTTCTCCGCCCAGCTCCGCGGCATTGCTCCAGATGTTGGCAGCCAGCTCCGGGTGATCCAGGTCCACTCCGCTGTCGATCACCGCCACGACCACGCTGGGGCTGCCCGTCTGCATCTCCCAATGCGTGGGCGCGTCGGCCATCCAGAGGGCCCACTGACTGACGCCGTACTCGCACAAATAATCGCCGGGCGTGCAGGTGCTCGGATCCTGTGGCGAGGCCAGGAAGTACGGATCGTTGGGTACTATGCTGATGGTGACTACGGGGTCCGGAGTCGCCAGCGCCACACCGGGCAAACGCCTCAGCCAAGCGCAGGCGTCGCCCACGGCCGTGCCCGGCGCGATGCGCACCGCCGCCCAACGCCAGGGCCGGACGCGCCCCAAGGTCATCCCGCGATTCCCCACCCGGGCGGCGGATTGGCGCACGTCTGCGCCGGGCCGAAACTTCACCAGCACGTGCCCCTGAGCCGTCCGGTGGGGCATGTTGGCCACGCGCCGTCCCCGGCCGAACCCGACCGGTCGCTGTGCGCCGGCAGCGACGGCGGAAAACAGCAGAAACAGACCGATCAGACCTGACCTACAGCCCCTGCACCTCATGCTGCACCCACCCTCTGCCCAAACGCTGGCGAATCTACACTTCGCACACTCTCTCGCCCGCTCCTGCCCAGAGCTATGTAAGCTATTTAACAATAGCGCGGCGAACAAGGTAGGCATGAGGGGGCTCCGGGAGATGCTGGAGCATTCCCTGGCGTTGGCAAACTCCGCTATGGGAGGCTGTTCGGCTTTGACGGGTTGCCGGTTTGGGCACAGTGGCCGTGCGGGCAGGGGCCAAGGCCGCAGCTCGAACCCATCGGGCTTCCGTCAGGTCCTGGAGGGTCAAAATGATGGAACGATACTGGATGGCCGGCATGCGTATCCTCGTGTGGCACGGCTTGCTCGCCAAGCCGTGCGTCTCAGCTCATGCCGGAAGGCACACGGGTAGCGAGCTACCCGTGCCACACGGCCTCGCTTGTCAGTACACCAGGTCCCGGAAGTCCCGCACGGTGTGGAAGGTGATGAGGTTGCCGTCGTGGGCGTTCTTGGCACGGGCATCACCCGAGCGAGAGAGCACGTGCAGATCGCCGCCATCCACCACCATCGAGGCGTAGTGCCGCCCCTGCCCGGGTCCGCCGCTCACGGCGACGAGTCCCGCGAAGCACCAATCGATGCAGTTCCGCGAGAAGTGCAGCGCCAGCCGATGTCGCTCGTTGTTGGGCAGGTTGTAGCGGTCGGGCGCGAGGCGCTCCGGGCGGGTCATGGAATCGGTGGACTGCGTCGAGAGGAGCCAGAAGAGCTCGCTCGGCTCGTCGTAGACGATGTGGAACTTCATGTGTCCACCCGGGCAGGGCACGTACAGCATCGGCTGCCCCGACGGCGCCGTCGCCAGCGAGACGGTCAACGCGCCGTCATCGGCTTCAACCGCTTTGGCGATGCAGGCCAGGTTGGTCGTGCCGGTGTGAGCGCGCATCCAGAGGTGAAAGGTGCGGCCGCGCCGATCGTACCAGACGTGGTCGGGATCGGTGAACTGCACGATGTTGGTCTCGAGCCAGCCAATGGGATTCATGATACGCCTGTCGCCCGGGTTGTCCGGTGCGGTCGGGCCGGTTTCGAAGAAGGGCACTCCGAGCAGATTGGGCTCGCCGGCGGCGGCCACCGCGTGGCGGAAGGTGAGCTCGTTGGAGAACGTCCATGCCTCGCGGCGGGTGAGATCGTCGTCCACCCTCGCGCTCATCACAACCGGCGCGATAACGGAAACGGGCCATCCCCGAAAGCCGGTGTCCATGACGCGCTCCATCACCAGGTAGACCTTCCCGTGGGCGTAATGGACGTTGCACGGCGCCTGGTGCCAGCGCTGCCCCTCGGTGAGCCGCGCCGATTCAGACCACGTCTCGCCGCCGTCGTCGGAGCGCACGATCAGAAGGTCGCCGGCATGCCCCAGCACGTAGACGGCGTCTCCCGCCGTGAACGGACGGGCGTGGAGCATGGGCATGTCCGAGCGATGCTGCCACGTCTTTCCGTGGTCGTCGCTGGTGAAGGCCTTGCCGCGCCATGTCCGGCCGCCACGACGAACGCCGGGAAGGTCCTTTACGCCCGGGCCGCCCTGGTCCATGGTGGCGACGAGGCGGCCGCTCGGGAGCCGACACAGACCGGGACTGTAAGCGTAGATCCGTGCCGGGTCGGGCGACTCGTACACCACGACGCAGTCATCGGCGAGGATCGGGGGGCGGGCTGCAGGTTGAGCGGCGGCTTGTGTCGCGGACACGAGTGATTTCACCGCATTCCAATGAGTGGTGATCGGCACGAACGCCGTGGCCAGGATGGCGACGAGGAGGCAGTATCGGCGGGCCATGGCCGGGTCAGGCCTTCTCCGTCAGGGAACGGAGCAGGTCCAGGTCGAGCTCGCCCTTCTGGCCCCAGCCCCGCTTGCCGCGAGCGATCTTCGGTCGGAAGTCCTCGTACAGTCCGTACGCCACGTCCTCGAGGTCTTCGGGCTCGAAGGCCGCAGCCAGTTCCTCCATCGCCTCACGCACCCGGTCGAGGTCGTCGCCGAACTTGCCCTCGAGGTACTTCTGCGCCTTGGCCGGATCCTGCGGCTTGTCCTTGATGACGGCGCGGATTCCGTCGTCGGTGTTCTTCACCGGGACGCCCCGCCCGCAGAGCTGCACCCAGAAGTCCTCGCCCAGGCCCACCTTCTTTGGCGGCCCGCCCTCCGGGCCCTTCTTGGGAGCCTTGTAGATCCCCAGCATTCGCCCCTTGGTCTGCGCCTGCAGCCCGGCCATGACCTTGCCCAGCGTGAGGGCTTCGTCGCGCTCGTAGCCCAGCCGCTCCGCCACCACGGCCCCCCACAGAGTCAGCACCGGCGCGCGGTTGATCATCACAGTGCTCGTTCCCATGACACATGCCCCCCTCAAAGCTGCGGACGTACGAGGGGTGTTCACCCGCGTGCGGGGATTTCCTGCACGTGGTAGCCGGTATTGCCCGGTGCGGCTCCCACAGCCGGTGATGCGCCTCCGTCTGCACCGGACGGCGCGAGGACATCGCTGCCAGGCACGGGGACGTTCAGCGCCGAATCCCTTGACAGTACGATCAATGCGGGCGGCAGGAGGAGTGGCCACGGGCGACGAACGCGACGGTATCTCATCGCGAAGGATGCTGCCATGAAACGCGGACAGCCGGCTGGAGCGGACACCATCGATAGGCGTCACTTCTTTGGGACCCTGGGAGCGGGCACACTCGGGTCGTGGGCCGTTCTGCAGCGGTCGAAACGTAAGAGACGACGCATCCCCATTGCCTTGCAGCTCTATTCCGTGCGAGAGGACGCGGCGAAGGACTTACCCGCCGTACTGGCCGCCGTGGCGAAGATGGGGTACGATGGGGTGGAGTTCGCCGGCTACTATGGCCACTCGGCCGCGGACATCCGGAGGATGCTGGACGATAACGGCCTGAAGTGCGCCGGGGCGCACATCAGCCTCGACTCGATGCTGGGCGACCAGTTGGAGCCGACTGTCGAGTTCCAGCAGACCATCGGCAACCGGTTCCTCATCGTGCCCGGCCTCCCACAGCAGCGCCGCAGCAGCCGCCAGGCGTGGCTGGACACGGCGAAGATCTTCAACAGGTTGGCCAAGCGGCTCAAGCGTTTCCACATGCGCACTGGCTATCACAACCACGCCATCGAATTCGAGCCGATGGACGGCGAAAGGCCGTGGGACACCCTCTTCGGCAACACAATTCGCCGCGTGGTGATGCAACTCGACACGGGCAACGCCATCCGCGGTGGAGGGGATCCGGCCCTGTTCCTGGTACGATACCGGGGCCGCGCGGCGACGATCCACCTCAAGGAGTACTCGGAGACGAACAAGAAGGCTCTCCTCGGCGAGGGCGACGTGCCATGGGAGACCATCTTCGAGCTGTGCGAGACCATCGGCGGCACGAAGTGGTACATCGTGGAGCAGGAGAGCTACGTCTACCCACCGATGCAGTGCGTCGAGCTGTGCCTGAAGGCCCTGAAGGAGATGGGCAGGTAGAGGGGGGCGCGACGGTACTGTCGCGGCGCCGGCGTTTCAGTGCCTCTTGCTTTACAGGGCGTTCGGGCAGCAGAATGGCGGGGCAGGCGAAGTGAGATAGGGAGAAGCACGTCATGCGCAAGCAGCGATACCTCGTCCTGATGCTCTCATCCGTGCTTACCGCCGCACAACTCCAGGCGGAGGACGCGAAGGCATCGGATGTTCCCGTCTACAAGGGCCGGGTCAAGCGCGTAACGCCGGCGAACGGCCTCCAGGAAGCGCTCAACTCCGCCGAGCCCGGCGACGTCATCACGCTTGCTCCTGGCGTTTACTACGAGTCGGTGAGCGTCACGGCGAGCGGAAAGCCGGGTGCGCCCATCGTGATCTGCGCCGAGGAGGGCGGCACGGTCACCATCAGTGGGGGCACTTCGCCTGACTTCAAGCTCGAGTTCGCGCACGTCGAGGGGGATCTGTACAAAGCGCCCGTGCCCTGGACCGTGCGCTGGGTGATGGCGGACGGACGAAACCTGAACGCCTACGAGGACCTCGCCGGCCTGAAGGCGTTCCGCACGACCGGGCATGACTCGAAACGCCCGGAGGACGGGCCTCCGGAGGGCTTCGCCGGGGAAGACGGCGTCCTGTACGTTCGTCTGCTCGGGGGGAAGGACCCGAACGAGGCAGAGGTCGAGATACACCGGCAGTACGCCGGCCTGGCCGACCCTCTCCCCGTCTCACAGTTTTGGCATCCTCGGACCGCTCGCCAAAGGGACACCGGTGCGAACGTCTGCATCAAGGGCAGCCATGTGATCCTGGCCGGGCTGCGGCTCCACCTGGCGCCCGAAGCCGGAGTGCGGGTGAACGGCGATCACGTCACCATTCGCGACTGCTACATCGACGGCGCCCACCGGGGCATCGTGGCCGGCGAATCCGCCCACCTGACGGTGGAGCACTGCGAGTTCAGCGGCTATCCCACGTACCAGTGGGTGCGATGGGGCCAATACGCCGAGCCCAGAAAGAAGACGTGGGAGGTCGTGTACAACTCCAACCTCTGCAACACCTTCATCCACCACAAAGGCCGCGCCGTCACAGTACGACACAACCTGATCTACGAATGCTTCGACGGCATGTGGCCGCGGGACATGGGCACGCTCGATCCGGAACAGGCGTCGGAGTATGCCTACAACGTCATCATGTCCTGCGGCGATGACGCGATCGAGTTCGACACGAAGACGCCCATCAACCTGCGAGTGCACCACAACTTCATCATGGACGCCCTCGTCCTGTTGGCCCTGTCGCCCGTCCAGGGCGGCGGACTGACCATCGACCACAACATCGTGTATGTCTCGCCCGAATACGGGCTGCGAACCTGTACGCTGTTTAAGTTCTCGTGCCCCGGGGGCTTCCGCAAGCCCCACAGGCCGACGCAGGGCTGTGTCATCGCCCATAACACGCTGGTCAACAGCAAGACGTATCTGTACTGGACCGGGGAGGATCATCTCTTCGAGAACAACGTGGTCGAGAACAACATCATTCGCGTGAGGTTGAGCAGAGACTGGAAGCTGCCGGGATTCACCGTCAGCCGCTTCAACCTGCACGCCTCTCCCGACTCCCGCAGCCCGGCCAATCTGACCCACTTGATCCGCACCGAGCACGTGGGCTTCCAGCGGGCGCCGCCATATGAGGCGGATGCTTTGCCGGTGGCGCCGTTGCAGGAACGGGGAAAGGCCCCGCGGACGGCCACCTACGGTGGCCCGCTGGTCGATTTCGGCCTGCGCCCGGGCTCGCCCGCCGTGGACGCCGGGGCCGGCGGCAAGGACGACGCCTACCATCACTCATCCAGAGGCGAGGCGCCGGATCTCGGCGCCATCGAACTGGGCGAGGAGTGGCAGTTCCCCCGCCCCGGCCCTCGCTGGGCCGTGGGAGAGAAGACGCCCTGGCGGCCCCCGCTGCCGCCATCGCTGGACCCGAGGTGGGTGGGGCTTCAGACGAGTCAGTGATCGATGCGCCCCAAATGAGCGGAACGGAATCGCCCCTGCTGGCGGGCCAGTATTGTGCCCAAGAAGCGCTCCGCGTTGGCGGCGATGACGAGGAGCAAAGCCATGTATCCCTCTCTATCCCGAATGGGTCGGCTGTCGGTGGGGTTGGCAATGCTCTGGTGCGCGGCGGGGACGGCTTGTCTCGTTTGCCCGGCGTGGTCCCAGGCGTTCAATCCCAAGGACCTCGATCACCTGGAGTTCTTCGTCGAATCCATTCGGGGTCTGGCGGTGACAACGAATAACTCGCAAGAAGCGTACGAGGCCCAGAATGAGTTCACTCGACTGGAGATGTGCTTTGCCGATACGCCCCGGTTTCCGCATGGCTGCATCCGGTGGTGGGAAGACCAGTCTCCCTACAGGCGAACGAAAGAAAGAGCCTGCCCATTCACGGGCGGCCGCGATTTCGGACAGGACGACCACGACAAGCCCGGCTATATCCCCGATGGCTGCAACGGAAAACCGTGCGCCCGCGGCGGGCCGATAGGCGACAGGCCGGGAGAGCACAAGCAGCCGTGTTATTTCGAGACGCAGGCCGAGCAGGGATTCTCGACGGAGGGCCCGTTTGGCGCTTTTCTGCTTGCCCGTCCGGTTTCTCAGGAAGAGGACTTCGTCTACTATGGGGCCTACCACTGGGGCGTGCTGCGCCACCGCGTCAGCGATGATTCGCTGCACTTCAAGGTCGGGAAACAAGTAGCTCTAACCGGCCCGGGCGCCGTCAGGATCGGGAAGTGGCAGCTCATCGAGGTCCACCGGGATGCGGACAACAATTTGCAGGCTGTCGTCAACGGGGTCGATGTCACGGAAGGCACGCCGAACGTCGAAGGCCGGTACCGCTTCCGGTATCTGTTCAATAACAACAAGGGCCAAGGTGAGCCAGCCCCTATGTACGGAGATATCGCGGCGATGATCGTCTATTCCGACGAATTGACGGAAGCGGAAAGAAGCGCCGTCCGTGGCTACCTGGATGGCATCTACGGTTTCATGGGCAAAGACAGTAGCGACCTCGAATAGGGGAAGTGGGGGCTGTTGAAAAACCCCGGCCCCGGCGGCTCGTCGTCTGGCCGCCCGCCGCCCACCGCGTAGGTCGGCCTTTCCAGGCCGACATCGCGGGCTGGAAGGGACTCCGCCGAAGCCGCATGCGCGCCGAAGCGCTTCGTCGGCGAAGGCGCGGCTACGTCCCTCGCGCGAAGGCGGAAGCCCCCGCTACGCGAACGGGCGTGTCGCCTGGGTTTTTCAACAGCCCCAAGTGCCCCTTCGCACCGCAGCCATTTGGCTCAGCGGCCGGCTTACGCCCTCTGTGCTTCTCGCTCCGAAGACGCTGAATTCGCTGCCTGGTGGATGCTCGACGCGAGCATGGCCGCCACCATCACTGCCCCGCCGACTATCTGGAGCACGGTGAGGCGATCCCCGGCAAGCACACGTCCGAAGATAGTCGCGAACACCGGCTCCATCGTCAGGATCATGGCAACCCGCGTGGCCGGCAGCCTCCGCTGCGCGGCCGTTTGCACCCAGAAGCCACCGGCGCTGGCGGCTATCCCAGTGAGCAGAAGTGCCTGCCAAACGGTCTCGGTCGTCGGGAGCAACAGCGGCTCCGTCAGTGGCCAGGCCATGCCAAAGACTGCCGCGGCCGTTGCCATCTGCGCCAGCGCCAGGGGGCTTGCACTGTGGCGGTGGGCGTGACGGTCGAGGAGGGCGATGTGGAGCCCGAAGCAGAGCGCGCAGCCCAGCGTCAGAACGTCGCCGATCGTCGGCTTCGCCAGGCCGGTTCCCGTGAGAAGCGCCAGACCGCACAGGCTGGTGAGGGCAGTGGCCACGAACACACGGTCGGCCCGCACACCGAAGAGCACGCGGTTGCAGGCCGGGGCGAAGACGACGAACAGGCCGGTGATCAGACCGGAGTTCGTGGCCGTCGTGTATCGGATGCCGAAGGTCTGAAAGAGATACGCGGCCGCCAGCGCGAGCCCGATCATGGCGCCCGTTCGCCACGATGCGCGCGTGGCGCGCCGCACGCCGACGGGGATCATCGCCAGTGTCGCGAGCGCGAAGCGTATCGCCAGGAACGCTATGACGCCGTACGCCGCCACCGCATCCTTCACGACCGGAAACGTCCACCCCCAAACGAGTGTGACGGCGAGGAGCAACGCGGTAAAACCGAGCCCTGTCGCTGACTTCACAGTGCCTTCGTTCCAGTCTGCCTCCGTGCAGCCGTGCGCGTCGAGCCGTTCTACTCGATCTCCGGGGCCTCTCGCTCCCACAGATCTTTCAGCCTGTCCGTGAAGTGTCTGGGTTTGGCGGGGACGGGGCATACGCGGACGCAGTCGCCTCGAATGGGCGAATCCGGTATGCCTTCTCTTCTTCGTCGGCACAGTGTTGGGTCCGTCTTGGCGGGCGTATCGATGAATATCCGGTTACGGTCATCTGTCTCAACCGATCGATAGTCAGTTACCGATGGATCGTCTCTCATGGTTATGCAATCCATGATGCAGGCCTTGAGGCAGAGGTCGCATTTATCTCTCAGGCAGATGGGCTCGGTGATCAGGGGATCGGGCGCCAACTCGGCATCGGTGATAATCGAGTTGAACCGTTGCCTGGGCCCAAACTGCTTCGTGAGGACGAGGTTGTTGTAGCCGAATTCGCCCAGGCCCGCCCTGGTCGCCGCGTGTCGGTGTGAGAATGGGCCGAAGGTATAGCGAAACGGAGAGAACTCTCGGGCGAGCGCGCCTGGTGGGCCCTCCCAGATCTGCTTGTCAGTGAGTCCCTCAACATGAGGATGGAGCCCTGTTGTGGGGAAGATCATTGCCTGGTACCCGTGGCTCAGTAGGTACTGGCCAACGATCTGCCCGATGAACTCGAGCATATAGTCGTGCACCACGTGCCCGACGCGGTTGTAGAGCACCTCGAGGTAGGGGTACTTTACGTGCGGCGGGATCATCTCCATTTCTCTGTTCGCTAAGATGGCAGGGGCGTCCATGACCGGGTTCAAGATGGGCTGTGCGAGGGAAATGACTGACCTCGCCTCGGGGAGGAATTGTCTCGGATGATGGCCCTTGGGTGCGGCATCATAGAGCGGAGGCATAGGATCGAAACGCTCAACGGGCGCCACACCGACGAGGGCAGCGCCGTGGCGTTTTGCCAATTCCTTCACGGATTCGGTGAGCTTGTCCGTATCGCGTTCTTGAGCCATGTGGCCGTCCTCCTGAATGCAGGCAGGGATGCCTGCGGTCCCGGGAGCGCAGGCTTCCAGCCTGCACGTGGTTGGCAGGCGCCTGGGTCCCGTTCCCGCCAGCGTGGACACTAGCCGAACCAGACGCCATAGCGCCGGGCCTGTTCGCCGCCGAAGGTGCCAATGAGGCCGTAGAGCACGCCGGCGGTGAAGAAGTGGCCGAGTGCCAGCCCGAGGAAGCCCGGGATGAGCCGCCTGTACAGGCGCATGCCGCCGAGCTTCGCCACGGTGCTCTTCACCAGCCACACGATGAGGAACGTCCCCCAGATCAGCTCGCCGTACGAGGTCACCATGCAGAAGGCCAACGGATGCAGCGGGCTGCGCAGGAAGACCATTCGTGCGCCCACGAGGCCCGCGGCCATCAAGAAGCCGATTGCCGTGCTCGCCATCCGCTGTACGTCCGGGCCGACGGGGGTTGTGGCGTAGGAGACCAATGCGGTGTACTCCTGCCTGGCGATGCCTGATCCCCACCCGGAGAGCGACCGCAAGCCGCCGGCGCCGAACTCGTAGTACGAGCGCAGAAGTGTCCAAACAGAGATGTAGAAGCCCACGATCACTGCGATGAGCAGTACCGTGCTCATGTGCCGCTGGCGAATGTCCGTCCGGCGGGCGATCTCGAAGCCCTCGATCTGGTAGCCAATGAGGGCGGGGAAATAGCCCCGTGAGAGAAAGACGAGTGTGCTGAACATCGTCAGGCTGCTCCAGCTATTGCCGATGTAGAGCCGCTGCGAGCCGAAGGTGTACTTGATGCCCTTGTACGTCTGGTAGTAGGGGAACATCCAGATGAGCGGCACGCCCACCTCGGCGCGAATGCGCGCGTAGACGAGCGCCACGGCGATCACGAGGCCGAAGTACAGGCCGGCCAGCCAGAGAGCCATCCCGGCGGCGTGGCACCACAGCAGGCAGGCAGCGAAGCCCCCGATGACGCCAATGACGGCGAGCCGGTAACTCATCGGTTCGTCCGCATCGCGAATCGCTGCGTCTCCGCTGATCGCCTTGCGCGCCACATCCGCCAGGTGATGCCGGCCCACCCAGAACAGAAGCAGCGCTACGGCCACGTAAGCCCCCAGCCCCTGCTCCTGGGCGAATGGGAGGTTCGCGTTCTCGTGGCCAAGCATAAACGCCACGAGGCGCTCGATCTTGAGCAGCAGGTAGAGCACCCACACGCTAAAGGCCACTTCGGTGCTCACCAAATAGCCGAGCCCGATCATCTCAGGCCGGTAGTGTAGGCTCATGGGCCGCAGTGCATTCAGCGGCCGCTCGGTGAACAGTGCGCCGATGTCGTAGTACTTCCCCAAGCAGGCAAAACTCGGGTCGTAGGCGTTGATGATGTTGGTGAGGTTGTAGACGAAGGCCGCACCGAAGCCCACCCACATGACGGGGTTGCGGAAAAAGCCGACTACGAGGGCGTTGCCGTCTACTCCTTTGCTCACTTCCAGCGGAAGATGGAGCAGCGGGAAGGTGAGCTTCTCCTTCTCCGACCACTGGCGCCTGAATGCTACGATGGCGCACATCATGGTGATCCAGAGCGCGGTGAACAGCAGCCCCCACATCGCGAGGGGCGCCAGCCACGGGCGCCACATGATGGCACCCGTTTCGGACCCCTCGTAGAAGGCTCTGATGGCCTCGGCATCGTGTGGAGCGGCCCATAGGGGTATGTATTGCTGGTATCCGGCGAAGTCGTTCGCGGGCGTGGCGAAATAGAAAAGCGCCGGGATCAAGTTCACGAAGAAGCGCATAATCCCGCAGCCCGCCATCGAGGCCGCGACGGTGAGGAACACGTAGATGAGCAGCACTTCCCGGCGGTCCAGCGACCACCGGCGCGACAGCCGTCGCACGAGAGGATTCGCCACGGCGAGGAACATGAGAACCGCCACTGCGGGGATCGTGGGCACCGACTCGGTGAGGTTGCAGAAGCGGACGATGACCTCCGCCTGCGCGATCCAGTAGCTGAGTATTACCGAGAGTATGACCGACAGGACGAGAGCCCGCACCGTCATGGCGGCGCCGAAAGGGGGCGGTGTGGGGGCTGTCTCGATATCCTCTGCAGCAATTGCCACATCTGCGACGTGTGTCACGATGCCCTCGGAGCCTGCCGCCCGGCAGCGCTCGCTGCTCGGTGGCCGCTGTTCTGCTTCGAAGATTTGGTCGTGTGCCTTTCTGTAGGCGAGTACCTGTGGCTCGCTGCCGTCCCTCTGTCGATCCCTGACAGATGGGCCAGCACAGCAATCTTCATCGTTTCCGGGTGGCCCAACAGGGCCATGAAGAGCTGCCTCCAAGATTTGGTTGCGTG
>JAUWAU010000056.1 GCA_030601885.1 Armatimonadota bacterium | reverse complement strand
CAACGCGCACTCCATCTACTCGCTGTCAGCCTGTAATGTAGCCAGCAGTGCGACATCCCCATTCTCCCAAGAATGGGCCAGAATCAGCCGCACAGCGCAACCAGAAGCGATTCATACACTTCCCACCGTGGGAACTTCGGGTTAGTGAGAACGCACCATCGCACACCGGCAACCGAGGCGTAGGAGACGACCTGGGAGACCCAGCGCCGATTGTCGAGCGACTCCTCGAGCGCTTTCGCCTCCGCCAGAATCTGCGGCGACCCCTCCGCCTTGAGTGCGTAGTCCACCGGGCCATCCTGGCGTTCCGCCTTGAACTCGCGGTGCACCTCGTCAGGGTCCGAGATGTCCCACCCTAACGCCTGCAAAACAGGCTCGATGAGCGCGCCCTTGGTGTTCTGTTCGCCGAGGGCATCGGGCCGGCGACGGTGCCGGGAGATCCGCTTGCGCACGGCGGCGATCCGTTCCGAGAGCTCGGACATGTCAGCAGTTGCCATCCTTGTCACCCGCCTTGACACATTGTCAGAGGAGTAGTTCACCATCGGCTGCTGCTTTTCCTGCCATCTGGGCACAGCCATGCGACGCAGACCGCGTGGCGGATAGCGCGAAGGTGGCAAGCGCAATGGCGTCGCGAACCCGCTGGTACGCTGGATGATGCAGTCCCGAGGTGGGTGGCCTGAGCCGTCCCCGGGACTACCGCAAACACGCCTCCGCCCACACCTGGAAGAACTGCTCCCACGTCTGGCCCGTCAGCAGTTGAAAGGCCTGGTGGGCATCGTGCCCAGCGCGCAGCAGCAGGAGCCAGTCCATCACCATGTCCCCCCCGCGCGTCTCCAACAGGAAAGACACCAGCGCCCGCGCCTGATCGTAGCAGAGGTACACTGTCTCGTCCTCGGCCTGTGTTTTGACCGAGCGATCTTTCCAGAACCGTTCCAGATTGCTCGGACTCATCAGACGATGGGCCGCGTAGGCATTTCTCAGGCGCCGCGTCGCGGTCGTGGGGCCCTCCTCGACTACGTCCGCGAGCCCCTCGTCCAGCCACTTCGGCAGCCGTCCCTGTCCCCCAAGAGCCCGCCACACGAGGTGGCCGTACTCGTGCTTCATATCTTTGAGCAGCTCCGACGGAGCGTTCTCAGCGTGAGTCAGTATCCCCGGGCTGTGACTCGTACCGATGGCCCAAGCCGCCGCCCATGACGCCTGCGCCTTTCCCGTCCGGAGCGTGTGGTAGCGCACCATGGAGGCTTGATCGTCGAAGATGCGCACGTACACTGCCGGCAGTTTCACGCCGAAGGTGCTCTGAACATGCTCCCGGATGCGCTCAAGCTGCGACATCGCCTGCCCAGCCAGCGCCGGCGAGCAGGAGAAACGCAGCCGCAAACGCTTGCCAACAAGCAGCCCCCGCGGCTCCAGTTGCACTTCCGGGTGCTTTGTCACAAGCTGCTGCAGGCGGGCGTGTGGCTCCTGGCCGGCATCTCTGACAGCGGAGGCCGACTCAAGCGCCATCACAGCCTCGGGCAGCCATCTCTTGGCCTCATACGCCTCGGCGAGGCAGTGGTAATAGTCTTTCCCCACCACAGACCGATCAAGCTTGCCGGCCCGCTGCGTCAGGCTGAGAGCCTGGTTCGGATCCCGATTGCGCACACACTCTCTGGCTTTGGCCAGCGCAGCGCGAGCGTCAACCAATTGGACTCGAATGGGTTGAGCCGGCAGCCACCGCCGCGCGACGGATGCCGATCCCTCTGCTGTCGGTGCCGCGGCAACTCCCGGTCGAGTACTCGCCCGGCCGCGCGTCCGCCGCGCGGATGGCACGTACCAGGTAAATGGCGCGCCGGCATCGAGCGTTTTCTGGTTAGTTCGGGCACTTCCTCGAATCTCTGTCTCTTCCTCGGCCGCCTTCTCAAACCAGGTCGCCGCCCGCTGCTTGTCGCCCTGCAGTGCCGCCACAACGCCGAGATAGTTGCACGCACAGGCGTGATATAGCCTGCCCTGCTCTGCGGCGGTCTCTCCCCCCGGGGTGCTGAACTTCTCCAGAAGGCGCAGGGCCTCCCGGAGTTGGTGTTCGCCACGGCGCTCATCCCCCGTCTGGCAGAAGGCATGTCCCAGCCAGAGGCGGATGCCGGGGTCGTCCCGCGATAGGAGCGAGGCGCGCTGGATGGCCCACCCTCCGAGGGCGTACTGTCCATCCTGACACAACTCACGGCCGGCCTGAAACAGATCGCGTACCACTGCCGCCCGCTGCGCGCTCGGTAAGATGTGAGCCCGCGCACGCTCTGTCGCGGCACGTAGGGGAGAAAGAAGCGCCAACGCAGTCAGTCCTGCCAGGATCGTCGCCATTACACGCCTCAGCATAGCACCCCTCCGGCACACTACCTCACTGTATCCCAATGCACTGACACACGCGTCGTTCAGCGCTCGCCGCCGGGCCGGACAACGTCCGCAAACCGCCACTTGTCCCCCTCGAGATCGATGGCGACCGGCCCGCGCAGCTCGTCATAGACGGCCAGCATCTCGCCGATGTCGTCGAACCAACCGACGGCGTACGCCGCACCGAAGGCCTCTCCCGCCGCCACTCGATGGCCGCCGATCTCCTGGATGAAGCAGACGTAGCCGCGCTGGTGGCACCAGGCTTCCCACACGACCTCGGGCTGCAGCGTCATCCCCGCCAGCCACGGCCCCGGTCCGTCAGGGAGGCGCACCTGATAGGCGCGGATGAACCTGTCGGGCAGCGGCGGCGCACCGCGGTGATAGAGGTAGCGCTCGTCGGGCGAGAAGTCGGCGAGGAACTCGCGGCTCGGAATCAGGCCGTGATAACTCAGGTAGATGGCCTCGAAGTTATCCGCGCCCTTGTGCCGCAAATGCCCCGGCATGTCGATGCGCAGGATGAGATCGTCCACGGTGTTGTTGCTGATGATCTTGTCGGCCGAGTAGAAGTACCGCTGACCGTCGAGGAACACGATGACCTGCTCCCAGCGTGACCCCGGCGTGCGGCCATATGTGGCCTCGGTGTAGTGGAACCACTGCTTGACGGCTATGAAGTCCGCTGCCTCGACGAGCTGGTAGTCCAGCCGCCGGGCGCGTGTGCAGATCTGGGGCAGCTCCACGAAGCGCTTCGGGATGTCGCCGTGGACGGCTGGGTCGCGCCGGTAGCGCTGCGCTTCCGGCGGCGCGTCGGGGCCCTCTTCGTCCCACTTCGCCTCGAGCAGGAAGTCCACGATGTCGAGCCCGTGCCCCAGGTCGCGAGCGCCGGTCTTCTTATCCAGCAGCGTCCCACGGGCAACGCCGCTGACGTAGCCCTCGGTGTGGATCTCCGCCTGGAGCATGTCCGTCTCAACATGGATCGTGCTACCCTCGACCCGCGCTGTCGCCATCCTTGGACTCCTTGCCTTCGCCGTTCGGTTCGTCCTCCGTTGCCTTTGCTGACCACTGACCACTAACCACTGACCACTGCGGTTCTCTGTGGCCCGCTACAGCCGGTTCAACGCCAACTCCGGGCCTCGCGTGATAGGCTGGTTGGCGAAGGGCACGTATACGCGCGATGCTGAGATCTCGTCAATGTGCTGCAGGTCCTCTTCTTCTATCTCGATATCGAGCACCTCGTACATGGGATCGAAGTGCTCCGGCCGTTTGCCGCCGAGGATCGAGCTGGTGACGACGGGCTTCGAGAGCAGCCACACGACGGCGAGCTGGTTCATGGCAATCCCGTACTTCTCGGCCATGGCACGCAGCTCGTCGAGGATGTCGTACACCTCGTCGGTCATATCCGCCTGCATCCTCTTGATGCGCGCGACGCGCGAGCCCTCGGGGAACGGCTTCCCCCGCTCGTATTTGCCGGTGAGCACGCCGCCGGCGAGCGGCCCGTAGGGGATCATGGCGATGTTGAAGCGCTGGCAGAAGGGGACAGTTTCGACCTCGACGGCACGGTCGATGATACTGTAGCGACACTGGATGGAGCAGATGGGCTCCCAGTTGTGCAGGGCGCTGACGCCGAGCATGTGGGCCATCTGCCAGGCGTAGTGATTGCTCACCCCGATATAGCGCACCTTGCCCTGCTGCACCAGCGTATCGAGGGTCGAGAGCAGCTCTTCCACGGGCGTGTTGAGATCGGGATGGTGAAGCTGGTACAGGTCGATGTGATCGGTCTGCAGCCGCCGCAGGCTGTCCTCGACCGCATGCATGATGTGGTAGCGCGAGCATCCCCTGCCCGTCGGCTCATCGTACATGCGCGCCCAGAACTTCGTGCCGATCACTATCTTGTCCCGCTTGCCGCCCTTGAGGGCTCTGCCGAGGAACTCCTCGCTCGCGCCGCGGGCGTAGGCGTCGGCGGTGTCTATGAAGTTGATCCCGTTGTCGATGGCCTTATCGATAATGCCGCGGGCCACGTCCTCCTCTACCTCCGTGGGAAACTCCATTGCGCCGAGGCAGAGCCGAGACACGCTCATTCCCGTGTTGCCGAATTTCACATGCTCCACGTTAGTGACACCCCTCTGTCGTTCGCCTTTCTCTGTGCTCTCTGTGTTCTCTGTGGCCCGGTCGTCCGCCTCACACCTCGAACTCATCGCCATCATGGGCAATCTCAACCGGGTACGGCAAACCCGAGAGGATCTCTGTCAACTCCTGCTCGCCCTCGCCGTGCCACGGGTCGTGAATGTGCGTCAGAATGAGACGGCGGATTGGGCTTTGCATCAGAGTCGGCAGCGCCAATTCCGGTTCATAGTGCGTCGCCTCGCAGATGCACGCGTCGCACGGCTCATCTTGCGCGGCTCGCGGGAAATCGGAAAAGTCGCCGCTCAGATCCCCCGTATAGACGATGCGTTTCCCCTCGGCTTTGAGGACATACGCGAAGCTAATAGGAAAGTCCGGATGTTTCATATGCTGCGTGGGCTCCGCCGCCACCGTCAGAACGGCATCGTCAAAGATATCGCCCGGCCGTGTCGTCTGCAGCGTCACCGCATCGGAGGGCCACGCAAGATGCTGAGCCTTCAGCCAGGCGTCCAGTGCCGGGGCGGCGCTCGCCTCAGTAAGAAACACGTCAGTGTGCTTGCCGTCCTTTGGATACTTGAGCAGCGCTTTAATCATCCCCGGTAGCCCACTCACATGGTCTTCGTGCATGTGAGTTATGAAGATGGCCTTCAGGCTATCGAAGTCCTTCCGGGCTCGAATCATGAGGGCGCTCGCCGGGTCTCCCGCGTCGAGCAGATAGGAGCGATCGCCTATCTCGAAGAGCGTGGACGAATGAAAACGGCAGTACGTATGATTGCCGTGGCTTGTGCCGAGCGTTGTTATGAGCATTGGAGATAACTCTCGTGCACCTCCCGAGCTAGCGCATAGTCACATTCAAGGCACTGACGAACGCATGGTGTGCCGCGCCGACCTTGCCGCTCTCGACATCGCCGCGATGCACCCAAAGCCGATACCGGAGCCGCACCGGCTCGCCCGGCTTCAGCTCGTAGAGCTCGACGCCCGGCCAGGTGCAGTCCAGAATGCCGTAGTGGCGCAGCATCCACTCGTTGGGGTAGCCCGGGTTCGCAGGATGGTCGAAGAGCGCTGCCCCGGAGACCTGCTCGCGGCCGCGGAGGCGCGCCGAGAGATCGGCCCACGGAAAGGGCTTCCGCAGGCTGTCTGCATCCAGTTTCCCCGATGACGTCGTGATGACGGTATCCTCTCGCGGCCCGAACCGCAGCGTCATCCCGCCGTACCCCTTCTCCTCCCTGCCTGCAATGGAAACGATCTGATCGATGGCCTCCAGCGTGAGATCCACGTCGATGGCTCGGCCCACGGCACCGGCACGGAAGGCCCGGACCCATACAGTCTCCCTCACGATGGGAGTGTCACCGGCGAACCACCTATTTGTGACGCCGAGAGTGGCGCAAACCGCACCGGCGTCCTGATGCAGTACCCGGTCGAAGCGCTGATCGCAGCCGCGCAGCGCCCAGAGGTCGTGCTCCTGGTCGCCGACGAGCACACGCGCCCAGGTCCAGAACAGGCCGCGATGATGACGATGATCTGAGGGGAAATCGTCGGTCAGCACCTCGCCGTCAAGGCCGTGGATGGGGTGAAGATAGCAGGAGCGCCAGAGGGACTCGCCACCATCCGGAGCCTGTATGTTCCCAAGGTTGTACGCGAGCACCGGCCCGTCGTCTCCGAGAAGACGAAGCTGCTTATCGTCCACGTCCTCGAAGCGAAAGGCTTTCTCCGGCAGCTTGTCCCCCCTTACGAGGCGAAAGCGTCGGGGTGCATCGCCGGCGGGAATGACAAAACACAGCACGAGCTTGCCGTCGGGTTGGTCGGAAAGCTGCGCTGCGATGGGCGCCGCAGCGGGCTTGCCAGTCTGTTCGAGTTGCCAAGAGGCTGATCGCTCCAGCCGCATCTCGTCTGGCACTTCAAGCGCGGCCGCAACGGGCACGTCGGTGGGCGGAATGGTCAGCTCCTGAGAGGTTGCCAGAGTGGTCATCGTAACCCCCATACAGTTGAGAATGACGATCCTGATGTAGACAGCCAAACGCTCGGGCTTGTGCAGGTGTCTGATGAGTGAGACCATTCGTAGCCCTCTCTCTTAGACGGCGTCTTCCACTCGGAAGATCCTCGCCGCATTGCCCGTGAGGATCTTGTATCGTGTCTCCTCATCGACCCCGAGCTTATCACAGAAGTTGCCGTAGAACTCGAGCATCGGTGGCGGGGAGGGATTGTCGGTGCCGAACACGAGCTTCTCCACCATCTCGACATGCAGCTCCTCGCCATCTTCGCGCAAGTGGCCGCCGCCAGCGCCTTTCATGAAAAGGTGCTCGAGCTGCGCGAGTGATTTCAGCTTAACCGTGCCCCCGGACATGTCGCAATAGACGTTCTTGTGTTTCCACATGACGCTGCACGCCTCTTCGCACCACGGCTGGCCGAGGTGTGCTGCTATCATAGCCAGGTTCGGGAACAGGCGTGCAAGCGTGTCCAGCGTCCCCGGGCGCATGAAAAGCATGCTTTCGGCAACGCCCGCGGCCCTCGCCTCTCGCGGCAGGCCCGCACCTGTGGCCAGATACCCAGTATGGAAGAGAATGGGCAGCGCGTTTTCCTCAATGGCCTCGTACAGCGGAAATAGGTCCGGTGAATCGTACGGCTTGCCCATACCGATGACCTTCACCCCCTTGAATCCCCTGTCCACGAACTCCTTGATCTTCTGCGGCATGGCCGGCTTTCTTCGGCTTATGGTGCCAAGACCGATGATGCGGTCAGGATACTTGGTCATGGCCTTCTCCACCGCATCGTCGTCGCCGCAGAGCACCGTGTGGCTGACGTCGGGGTGGCTGTAGCCTTCCACCTTCTCCTCGAGATCATCATCAGCACTGAGATGCGCGTGGACATTGATGGCCATTGTGCATTCCCTTCGCTCGCCGACGCTTTCTGTGTCCGTGTCAGGCCGGCGGGAAAGGCTTTCCATCCCTCCGGCGGATTTCCCTCTTTGCAGGCTGGCGTCTCAGACATCGTCTCGCGGAGGAAGGGCCACGGGATGCGATGAAGATGGGTCGGCCGATGCGCCGCGCGTACGGTGAGAGCATGACAGGCTTCGTCTACCACGACGACTACTTGAAGCACACCATGCCTCCGTGGCATCCCGAGCAGCCGGAGCGGCTCACGGCAATAGTGGCGCATGTGAAGGAGACCAAGCTGTACGATCGCCTCACGCACATTGTGCCCGTGGCGGCTGATGTCGAACGGATCGCGGAGATCCATTCTCGAGAATACATCCGTCACGCTCAGGAGACGTCGGCGCGTGGCGGCCTGCTCGACGCCGGTGACACGCCGGTGTGTCCTGACTCGTACGACGCAGCGCGGCTGGCCGTCGGCGGAGCGCTTGCTGCCTGCGACACCGTCGTGCGGGGCGACGTTCGGAACGCCTTCTGCCTCGTGCGACCGCCGGGGCATCATGCACGTCCGGCCCAGGGCCTGGGCTTCTGCATGTTCAACAACGTGGCCATCGCGGCCCGTTATCTGCAGAAGCAGCACAACCTCGAGCGCATCCTCATCGTGGACTGGGACGTGCACCACGGCAACGGAACAGAAGAAGTCTTCTACGACGATGCGACCGTGCTGTACTTCAGCGTGCACCGATACGGACTGTTCTTCCCCGGCTCGGGCCGGGCCGAGGAGCGCGGCGCGGGCGCCGGTGAAGGCTTCAACATCAACGTGCCCCTGGCAGCCGGGGCAGGCGGGACCGAGTTTCTGACGGCGTTTCGCGAGCAGCTCGTGCCGGCTGCCAAACGCTTCCGACCGGACTTCGTCCTCATCTCAGCCGGCTATGACGCGCACCGTGACGACTCGTTGGCCGGCATGGCGCTGATGACCGAGGACTATGGCGCCCTCGCCCGCGTCGCCAAAGACATTGCCGAGCTGCACTCCGAGGGACGCATGGTGGCGGTCCTGGAAGGAGGCTATGATCTACAAGCCCTTGCCGCCTCCGTCGCCGAGACGCTGCGGGTCTTCCTCGGCCCGCAGGGGCCACCCGGCGAGTCGCCCCTACAATGAGGCCGGCACGCACGGTCGTCTACGCGTGGCAGAGGCGCCTCGGGAGCACGCTGTCGGTGAGAGCGAGGCGCTGCAGCAGATGCGCCTGTAGGTCGCGCTTCAGAAGCTGCCTTGCCGGGTCGTACCAGAGGTTGTGGAGCTGCTCCGGATCCTCGCGAAGGTCGAACAGCTCGCCGTACGGCCGGCCCGCGTACATGGTGAGGTGGAAGTTGTCCGTGATGAGTGTGCGCAGGCGCAGGCCCAGATAGTCCTCGTCGTTTTCCACGATCACGCTGTCTTGGACGCTCTCGGCTTCCCCTTTCAGGAGCGGCGCCAGAGACTGCCCGGGCCACGGTGGCAGTTGCTGGGGGGCCTCGGGCGTCGCAGGCGTCGTCCCTTCCGGAATGGGCACCCCAGCGAGGTCCAGTATGGTCGGCGCAAAGTCGAGATGGCTGGCGAGGGCCTCCGTAACCATCCCCTCCGGAAAACGGTCCGGCCAGCTCCATAACGACGGGATGCGCACCGTGCCGTCCAGGTGTGACGGGGGCATGTTCATCATCCAGTGGTCGCCGATCATGTTGCCGTGATCGGCCATGAAGACGACGACGGTGTCGTCCCGCAAGCCACGCTCGTCCAGCCCCGCGAGCACACGTCCCACGGCATTGTCGATCTGGCTGATCATGCCGTAGGCCATAGCGCGCACTCGCCGAAGGATGTCCTCCGGGATATTCGTCGAGGCCCTTCGACCGGCCGTGGGCACGCCGGTATCGAAAAGCTGCTGATAGTGCGGGGGCAGATCCGCCAACTCGCCATCGCGCCGCATCGGCGGCGGCACGTCCGCTGGACTGTACATGTCGCACCACGGCGGCGCGGCCGTGTAGGGCGGGTGCGGGTCAGGGAAGGAGCACCACAGGAAGAAGGGCTGCCCGGCCGAGGCCTGCTGCTGAAGAAACTGGATGGCCCTGTCGGCCATCCAATTCACGTAATGCAGCTCGGCAGGCAATGCGCTTCGCCATACCTTGTCGGGCGGCGTGCCCACGGGATCGCCGGCCTCCGGAGACATCAACCGCTTTCCGTCCGGCTCGCGCTCCAGCAGCCACTTCGCGTAGTCGCCGTGCACCCCGTGCCCGTGGCCGCCGACGTAGTCCACGCTCTGCAGGCCGTAGTAGGGCGTGGGAATGGCGTCAATGCGGCCGTCCTGCCACATGTGGCGGCTCTCCGGCCACTCCTCTGGCGGCAGGGAGGCCGGGTCCACATCGCGCATCGTGCCGAAGGGCCGCAGGTGTATCTTGCCGATTCCGTGCGTGCGGTAGCCGGCGTCGGCGAGCGTCTGCGTGATCGTCGGCAGGGCCGGGTCGAGGGGAATACCGTTGCATCGCGTCTTGTGGGCGCGAGGCGTCAGACCAGTAAACAGCGTGGCCCGGGTGGGCATGCACAGCGGATGGATGGTGTAGTGCCGCGCCAAGCGCACGCCGCGGGCCGCGATGGCGTCGAGATTCGGCGTGCACAGCACCGGATGCCCGGCGCAGCCCAATAGGTCCCAACGGTTCTGGTCGGTCACGAAGATGACGAAGTTCGGCCGGCGGTCTGAGCTGTGCGCGTCTGGTCTCATTTCAGGGGAGCTTCGCATGATGACACCTCGGTATACGCTCAAACGGCGCGGTGGCCCGCATGGTGTTCTCTACGGTTCTACGTATCCCCTACCAGCGGATCGATGTAGGATAGCCGGATTGCCCGGCTGGCTGCACCCCCTGCGGGCGGCTCCGTTGGAGGTGACGCGGCAGCGCGGAATGAAGTACGGCGGCACAAGGGTCGGCAGGCGCGGGGCCACTGATGCCTGTCCGGCTGCGCACGGAGCACCGATCGGATGCGCTCAGAACGGCGAGCGGCGCAAGATCGCTTGCCCGGTGCATCCCGCGAACACCGGGGTGTGTGGCCTTTGAGCGGCGTGCCCACCAATACGGCCCAGACTTCCGCCGGAGGGGAATCGTGGAGGTGCTGAGGGAATGATCCGCAACGATGACGAACTGGAGATCGCCCGGAAGAACCTCAGGCAGCTTGAAGAGGTACTGCGCGTCGCCCGAACAGTTCACCCGCCGGACGAGTACCCCCTCATGTCTCGACCCATTCTCCTCGAGATACAGCAGCGGCACCAGGAGATCGTGGAGTACCTCATGTCCTGCGCCGCGGAGGCCCCGTCAGTGCCGTAAGCCAGCAGGGGCTTGCAGCGCCGCCGCGATCCCTGGCGAGGCCATACAACCCGAGAGCCTGACCACGGCCACGGAAGCAGGGACGTTAGGCGAAGTACCCGCCAACCGGGCTGACTTCTTGGGCGAGCCCGGGAGGCTCGCCCTGGATCGACTGGCAGGACGCTGGCGGCAGCATTTGCGCGTCCGGCGCGCGTGCCAGACCGCCACTTGTTACTCCGGCAGTCGGGTACATGTGAGCGTCGCCTGCGGCAGGACGATGACTGAAGCGGCCGAATCGATCAGCTCATCGAGCTGATCGAGCGAACGGATCGGATTCATCATCCACGCCCGGACGCGGCCGGGTGGCAGCTCCGAATAGAGATGGATGCTCGCCCGCAGCACCTCCCTGGCGATCTGATACGCCTTATGGCCCCCCATGGCGAAGTTGTCTCTGATTCGTTGGATGATGTCTTCGGGCGTAAACGCCTCGTCCATCCATTCCTCGAATAGTTTCGATCCGCTGCCCTCCTCGCAGCGGGCGGTGACCAAGACATCTCCGCCGGGCGTGACGACCAGGCTGGCCTCTTCGATGGCCTTCTGTGATTGATACAGGTCCAGATCTTTCGGATGGCCCCCCGGCGAGGCGATGACCAGGTCTGCACGGCGCGGAAGGTTCACGAGATACATCTCGTCGATGAATCTGCACGCCGCACGAAATGATTCTGTCGCGTCCCCGGCGCATGCGCCCACGATGCGGTGTCCGGCGTCCATGGCAACACTCAGATTGTAGTCCACGCCGGCCATGGCCCCGACTTCGTCAACCTCTTCGCGAACCGGATTGCCATCCAGGCGCCCCGGGCCGGTTCCCCGCAGATCCATGCGTGAATGGTTGGCTCGGATGGCCTCAGCGTCTGCAAGCCCCGGATAGACGCACTTCGCGCCGCCGCTGTAACCACAGAACTGGTGATACTCAACGTCGCCAGTCAAGACCTTGAGATCGGCCTCCATGAACGTGCGATTGATGGAGATGCTCGTTCCGAGGCTGGTCGTGCCCAGGGGTGTCAGGCGATTGGAATCCTGTGCGTCGTGGTTTTCAATGTGAAGCTTGCCGGCCCAGCGACCGAGGGTGTCTTTTAGCTCTCCCTCAGTCAGATCTCGATGAAGCCCGGTAGCGACGATCACCTTTGTTCTGGCCGGCGATAGGCCCGCCGCCAGGAGCTCTTCCATCACCGCGTCAAGCAGCAGCCCACACGGCACAGCACGGGACACATCCTCCACGACAATGGCTGCGCTGGCGGCCCCCTGGGCCTTATCCCGAAGTTGCGGCGCGCTGACCGGATTGGCCAGCGCCTCGCGCAATGCCGCCGCCGGATCGCAAACCGGGGGCAGTGCCCGCGGCTCGAACACTCCGATCAGTTTTTCCTCGGGAACCGAGACCGTAACGCTCTCGTCGCCATAAGGCAGTTCGATCTGTGCGCTCATGCCCTCAGACCCATCGCGGAGAAAAAGAGCGAAGTACGATAGCCGAGGCGCTTCCCCGTTCGTACTTCGCCCTCGCAGTTCGTGCTCCAGCTAGAACTGTCGGGCTAGAAAGCCCGACCCACGCGAAGCTGAGTAGCGCCAGGCCCACGCGAAGCTGTGTAGCGCCAGGCCCACGCTGCGGCCTTCAGTGCGCCGCTCGCGGCCCGCATCCCCGCGTAGGTCGGGCTTTCTAGCCCGACAATTCCGACGCAGACCTACGGAACCAGGCACTACGCGCTGACGTAGAGTTTCGTCAGTACGAACTCGTTGTGGTTCATGACCTCGGCGCAGGTCCAGCGGCCGTTGGCCACGCGGATCATCATGTCCCAGAGCTTGTCGCCGGCCTGGTCGAGGGTCAACTCACGCTGAAGGATACCCGACACATCGACATCTATGTGCTCTTTCATCAGCTCGCAGGTGTGCGGGTTGGCCGATAGTTTGACGACCGGCAGAATCGGGTTCCCGACCACGTTTCCCTGACCTGTCGGGAAAAGATGGCAAACGAAACCGCCGGCAGCCCACAGCGTGACCGCCTCGGCGGCGGCGGAGGATGTGTCCATGTACCACAGACCTGCGCCCTTCGGCATTTCGGCCGGCTTGAGGCAGCCGACGAACTTGCACTTCTTGCCGATCTTCTGAAGGTTGCCGAGGGCCTTCTCCTCGATAGTGGTCAGGCCGCCGCGAACGTTGCCCTTGGTCGGCTGTGATCCGAGCAGATCGACTCCCTGAGCCTCGACCACGTCCTGGTAGGCGTTGAACATGGCCATGTACTCTTCGGCCACGCTCTTGCTCTTGGCGCGGGCGGCACAGATACGTTCGGCGCCGGTAATCTCGGTCGTCTCGCCGAAGCTCAGCGTATTGCCATTGGCGTCGAGGCGATCGAACACGCTGCCGACCGTGGGGCACGAGGCCAGACCCGAGGTGGTGTCTGACTCGCCGCACTTGGTCGAGACCCAAAGGTCCGCCACTGGGCATTCCTCGCGCTTCTGCTCAGTGGCCCAGAGCTTGTACTCCCAGGCCTGCCAGGACGCCTGCCTGACGCATTCCATCTGGCCTTTGAGCTCGATCGAGAAGCCTGCGACCTTGCTGCGGCCCAGAGCCTTGACGCCTTCGACGACGCTGTTGGTCCATTCGTCTTCGATGCCGATCACCACGCACGCGGCTACGTTCGGGTTGGCGCACGTGCCGATGATGGTCCGGAAGAACAGTTCGAGGTCCTCACCGAACTGTAGGCGCCCATACGCGTGCGGCATCGCCATCGTTCCCTGAATATGCGAGGCGACCGCCTGGGCCGCCGCGTTCGAAATGTCGTCGAGCGGCATGATGACTACGTGATTGCGGATGCCCACGCGGCCGTTCTGGCGGCGGTATCCCATGAAGGCTTTGTCGAGCTTCAGTTCGGCCATTATCTACCACCTCGCGGTCTTGAGATTCTGAGTGTGCACGTGCTGGCCCTTGTTGATGGCCTTCATGGCGTTACCGATCGCCTCGCCGTACTTGATCACCTGGTCGCCGTTGCCGATGTCGGTCAAAGCGATCTTGTGTCCCAGGGGAACGTTCTGCTCGGCTCTCAGGTGGAGGGTGGAGTCCTCCTCCATGTTCCAACCAGTCAAATCATCGCCCCTCTTCACATCAACGACCGCCACGCCGACGGTGTCTTTCTTCTCGTGCACGATGTAGTGCACCATGGGCCTTTCTCCTTTCAGGAGGTTCTGGCAATATCAGAAGATCGAGGCAGTTCGCCATGCCGCGTTGCGCCGCCCGGTGAGTTTCGGGGAGAGATCCCGAAACTCCACGATGAAGATGGGCCCGGCGGGGAGCTGGGGGCCGCCGGAGCAAGCTGCTCCGGCTACAACGGGTGGGCCGACGGGCCGAATCTTCGAGGCAGTTGGCCATGGCCCGGTGGGGCACGGCCGACCTTGCCCGCGATGGCTAGCGGCTCGACCCGCCCGGATAGAAGTGGTAGTCGGTGAGGTCGATTGTTTTCCCCGCCTTGCTCCAAGATGCGCCCAACTCGCTCGGGAGTTTGCTCTCGTTATAGCACTCTTCCAGAGTCTCTCGGAGGCCCGTGACCCAGGTCAGGCGGTCGCCATCCTGCTCATCCTTGTTGATGAGAGCCCCCGGGAACTCAACGATATCAGGCACTGACTCCTGTATCCCGTTCATACACAGCGTCTGGGAACTGGCAGCCTCCGGCGGGCAGGCGATGGGTTTAGCGTCTTCGCCGCCGGCGGCTTCCATCGCGTCCCACAGCTTCTGGTCGTAATCGGCCTGTGGAGAGCCGTAGTTCTTCGTGGAGCCGTCGGCAAACGCCGCTATGACGTCGGCATTCTGGCCCTCCAGCGTCACCGTGGCCTTCTCGAACTCATAGCTGAACATCGGGCCGATCCTGTCCTTCACCGCGTGTGCGGCGAAGTAGAGGATCTCGACGCCCTCGCGGGTGTGAGCGCGTGCGGCGGCCGTGTCGTAGTTCTGGATGTCGTTAGCGCGGTACAGCTCCCCCACCACGTCACTTACGCCGGCGCTGGCCTCGCGCGTGGCGCCGAGGACGTAGAAGCAGTTGTGCAGGTAGTGCGCCGTCGCGTTGTTAACCGGACTGTCCAGGATCCACTTGCCCGATGCGTCACGCTGCGCCCCCGCCCAGTTTGCCCGACCGTAGTAGCTGGCTGGGCGTGGCCCCAGGATCAGCGTCTTCAGCCGTCTCGGCTTGCCGAACGAGCCGTTCATTATGTCTTTTTTCAGCTCCTGGATAGACGGTGTGTATGACCACTGGTAACCTATGCCGACCCACTTCCCCGCCTCGTCCCGCGCCTCGATCATGCGGCGCGCCTCCTGGATCGTGGCCCCCAGTGGCTTCTCACAAAGGACGTTGCTGCCGTTGGCCAGAGCCAGACACGTCTGGTCGCAGTGGAAGTGAATCGGGCTTGATATGATGGCAAGGTCGGCAGTGCCCGTGGCGTAGAATTCCTCGGGCGACGCGTGAAACGGCACGTGCATCGCCCGCAGTTCGTCGAGGTATCTACACCTCTCGGGCGATGGATCTATCCCCGCGACGATGCGAAAAGAATCCCGCGGCGCCCGCCGGAGCAGAGCACGCAGGTACGTGTTGCCGTATCCGCCGATGGCAATGAGGGCAATCGAGACGGGCTTTTCAAGATTCAGTGTCACTTCTGTCATTTCACCGTGCCTCGCAGTTGAAGAATAAGCACGCCGCACGCCCGCGCTGCGTCAATTCCGAATTTCGCTCCGGCGGGGCCTAATACAAAGCACAACAGGCCGTGAGAGAGCACATTGCCTTCGTTTCCCCGCCTCTCAGCGCGCCAGCATCTCCCCCACCTCGTCCGCCGTTACCGCACGATCTCGTCGATCTTCTTGAGCACGTCGTCGGAGAGCTCCACGCCGCTTGCCGCGGCGTTCTCCTCCACTTGCGCCGGCCGGCTGGCGCCGACGATGGCGCTGGTGACGTTCGCCTGCCGCAGGCACCACGCTATGGCCAGTTGCGCCGGCGATACGCCGGCCTCCTCGGCCACGGGCGCCAGTTTGTCGGCCCGCTCGATGTTCTGAGGCGTCAACACGCCCTTGATGAACTGATTCTGCCGGTCGTCGGCGGCGCGGCTGTCCGCCGGGATCTCGCCCCCACTGTACTTCCCCGTCAGCACCCCCTGACCCAGCGAGCTGTACACCACCTGCCCAACCCCCAGATGCTCGCACATGGGGATGACCGCCCGCTCGATCTGCCTCCGCAGCATGTTGTAGCACGGCTGGTTCGACACCATCCGGTCCAGCCCGAGCCGCTCCGCGATCCGATGCGCCTCCAGGATCCGATCCGCCGGCCACTCGCTCCCGCCCACGTACAGCACCTTCCCCGCCCTCACCAGATCGTCGAGCGCCCGCAGCGTCTCATCGAGCGGAGTGTTCTCGTCGTACCGATGGCACTGGTACAGATCGATGTAGTCCACCCCGAGCCGCTGCAGGGACCGGTCGCACTGCTCCCTGATGTGCTTGCGGGACAGGCCCGACTGGTTCGGCTTCTCGCCCACCGGGAAGTAGCACTTCGTCGCCACTACGTATTCGTCGCGGGGGAAGTCGGGCAGGATCTTGGACAGGCAGCGCTCGGCATCGCCCTCGGCGTAGTTGTTGGCCGTGTCGAAGAAGTTGATGCCCAAGTCGAACGCCTTATGGAAGCACTTCCGCGCCTCCTCCAACTCAACGGCGTTCCCATACGTGAGCCAACTCCCGAGTCCGATCTCCGAGAGCTGCAGCCCGCTGCGCCCGAGTCGTCGGTATTGCATTGGTGTCTGTTCCCTCCCTCAAGGTCCCCCACATGCGTGGGGAATACTCCGACCCTTGCTACCCCGAAGATTTCCCCCGTCGGCCCACCGGTTGTAGCCGGAGCAGCTTGCTCCGGCGGCCCCCAGCCCCCCCGCCGGGCCCATCTTCATGGTTTCAGAGTGTGGCCCCGCCACATGACGGCTGCCGGGAAGAGTTTGAACGCGGTTCACCCCCACATGCGTGGGGAATACTCGATGTCCTGCATCCCCAGTGCCTCTTTAATCGGTTCACCCCCACATGCGTGGGGAATACGCCGGGGGTGTGCTCGCCTACCCCGGCTATCCCGGTTCACCCCCACATGCGTGGGGAATACCGCGCTACTTGTGCTGCCCGCAACCAGCGCAACGGTTCACCCCCACATGCGTGGGGAATACTGACCCGCTATCAACGAGCAATCGGCGTATATCGGTTCACCCCCACATGCGTGGGGAATACGACGACCAGCGTCACCGGGGCCACCTGGCCCACCGGTTCACACCCACATGCGTGGGGAATACGACACGGCGGCCGTGGCCTGCGCCGACTCGTCCGGTTCACCCCCACATGCGTGGGGAATACCGGCTCCTGATAGTCCGCGAGCTGAGCCAGCCCGGTTCACCCCCACATGCGTGGGGAATACGGCCACACTCACATAGACGGCTATCGCGTTGACGGTTCACCCCCACATGCGTGGGGAATACGTCTCCTCGCTGCTGGCATTCCGCTCAATGGCCGGTTCGCCCCCACATGCGTGGGGAATACAGCACCGCCCTCGCATACCGCTTAGTCACCGACGGTTCACCCCCACATGCGTGGGGAATACCGATAGGGCACAAACGGCCAGCTCGCGCCGTGCGGTTCACCCCCACATGCGTGGGGAATACTCGCACGAGGAGATAATGACGTTGGAGGCTATCGGTTCACCCCCACATGCGTGGGGAATACGAGGCTTTGCAACCGATAACGTCGCAGCGATACGGTTCACCCCCACATGCGTGGGGAATACATGTGGATGAAGGTGATTGACGATGATAACTACGGTTCACCCCCACATGCGTGGGGAATACACTACAAAAGGCCGCGAAACTTGTACGCCCAAGCCCCTCAGTCCGTCGATTCGCCCTCGCGCCCGCGCTTCCCGTAATGCTCGTGATGCCTCTTCCCCACGGCCCCGCGCCGCACCAGAGTCAAGCCCTCGAAATCCACCGGCTCACGCGAAGTGTCTCCCCAGGCGCGAATCCGGAACCGCTGCTCCGTCTGCGCCCCATGGATCAACAGCGCGCCCCAGGAGGCCCGTTCAGTTGTCAAGGTACAGTGCAGTCGCCGCCCGTCAGCGCAGCGGCGCCACCGACAGCAGCCCGAAGCCGAAGGCCTTGGCGGGGCCGATGCCTTCCACCACCGCTTCTCCGAAGCGAGCGGAGTCGGCGACTTCGAGCACCCCCTCGTAGCGCACGCTTCTGAGCCGCTGGGCCTTACCGCGGTCGCGCGTCTTGTTCATGTGGGCCCATCCGGGCTCAACGCTCATAAGAGCCTGCACGCGAAAGCCGCCGGGCTCGGCCCGACGAGTGAGCCACTCCTCCAGCTTGTCCGGCGACACCGGCACCCGCTTGCCCTCCCACTCCTTCCCAACCCGTCGCCCATTAGGGCCGATAGAGTCGGCCCGCAAGCGTTTGGTGGGATTGGCGAGCAGGCGAAACCGCAGCATGTCGCCCGGCGAGAACGCCGGTGAGAAGCAGCGGACATCGAAACACCGCAGCATGTGCTGCGCGTTGTGGAACGCATAGTCCCAGTCCGGCTTCCCCGCCGACTGCACGAGGATCACCGGGGAGCGGCCCGGCCGCGGGTCGATGCGGAACAGGAACCCACTGCGTTCGTCGCGCTGAGCGTGGACTTGCCGAAGCACGTCCGGTGCCACTTCTCCCCCGGGTTTGTCGGCCAAGTGTCGCTGTTCAGGGAAGTCACGCGGATCCCATGGCTTCAGAAACTGCGCGTCAGTTTCTGTACGTTCCTTGGACGGGAACCCCATGCACAGCCGCTGATGCACCCGGTAGCGGTTGCGCAGCCACCGTCGTCCCGGGCGTGGCCGGTCGGGGTTCGTGCCCACGTTGATGAGCAAGCAGGAGCGATACATGCTTAGTTCGCCTCCTCAGCCCTCGGGTGTCGGCGCTCGGTGCCGAGCGAACGAAACGCCACGATCTCGTCCCGCTTCTGGATGATCCGGTCGCGCCAGCTTGGGTCCTCCGGGTTGATGCGGTCCAGGCCCATGTTCTCCCCGTACTCGATCATGGTCACGGCGTCGTGGCAGAGGTGGCACAGCAAGCGCAGGTCGTCCACCGTCTCGTCGCCCCCGGCCCGGCGGTAGGTTACGTGGTGGGCTTCCACCCTCTGCGACGACTTGCAGAACACGCACAGGCCCTTGTCCTTGCAGAGGCGCTGCTGGCGCTGCGCCTCATAGCTGGGCCGGGGCCGGCGAGGGGTGGGCGTGGAGTGCTGCAGGGCACAACCCACCCGCACTTTGACTTGATCGCGCTGCACAAGACGCGGCTCGTGCACGGGTGGATCGAAGGACACGGGGGCGTCGTACCACACCTCGGCGTCCTGGGCCGCCGTGTCCCCCTCGTGCGACGCTTGCCACTCGATCAGGCAGCGCTTGCAAACGTGCCGCTTTCTCGGTGCGTTTTCACTCTCCAAGCGTGGTTGCCAAGGTGGATGCGCCAACGCACGCTGCAGATCGTCGAAGCGCCCCGGTCCCTCCCGCGCGAGGATCGGCGTGGCCGGCGGACACGCTTTGCGGCCCAAGAAGACGGGCCACGTCGGATTGCTCAAGGCGTCCCGCACGTCGGCGATGAGCCTCGGGTCGCCTCGGAGCGCGACGAGGAAGCTGGCGTCGCAAAGGTACTCACGCCGTGTGATGAGGGTCTCAACGGGATCGTGCCTGCCACCGCCCGTACGCTTGATACCTTCGCCGTCCGCCCTAAGGATGCCGATCTTCGCCCCTACCGTGTGATAGTCCCACCAGCGGGTGCCAGCGCGGTCGATGCGCACGCCCACGCGGAGCTCGTTGAGCTCCCGGAGGCGGCAGATCGCGGCCTGCCGGGGCACGCCCATCGCGCAGCAGATCAGCCCCATCACGCCGGACTTGGTCGGCGCCTCGTGGGTCCGGCGGATGACGAACTTCGAGTTGTCGCCCCACGACTGGAGGGGGCCCTCCAGCCGCAGGAACAGGGTGTTCGGTGCGGATGCGCCCATGTCAACTCACCTCCGACTCGCGGCGTCCGGCGTCCTTAACCTCGGACCAATCGAAACCGACCTCCCTCAGCACGGCCTCGACCAGCCCAGGAGCCTTTCCATCGCCCCCGAGAACGTCGAAGCAGTCGTGCGCCACCGGCACGGCCTTGTCTTTGCCCTTCTCCTTCCTCTTCCGCCCGTCGGCCTCCCGTTCCCAGCCCTGCAGTGGGTAGCGCCACAGCTCCGGGCTATACCAGAGCAAGGTGGAGCCGATCTCGAAGGCCCGGCGCAGGCTGTAGACGTGATCGCCGAGTTGCGCGATGCTGCGCCCAACAAGGCTGAGAGCGTCCGGCGCGTCATCCGGGGGATCGCCGATCCTGCGGGCCGGTTCGGCGAATGCGTTGGCGTAGCTCATGGGGGGCTTCCGCTTCTTCTTGACCTCGACGAGGATGCCATCCGGTCGGTTGTAGGCCGCGCTGCTCTTCTGCTTGCCGGTGGGCGTGGTCACGGCCGCGGCGCGCAGGAAATGCCCCAGCGTCGCGGCGGCGAGGCGCTCCGCTTCAGGCTTCAGTTCGTCCTGCCACTTCTTGTGAGCGTCCCCTTCCGGATCCGGCTCCGACCCGGCGAGGTTGTGCACAAGCTGGTCCCAGTCCAGAGAGAAATACTTGTAGAAGCACGCGGAGTTGAACATGGCCTCGTCCGGGTGGGCTACGCCACCGCCGGGCTTGCCCCGGTCGTCCACCGCGGTGAAGTAGTCCGTCTCATTGACCACCCGGTGCGTCGAGATCGCGTGGGCCGCGGAGAGCGACGCGTCCACGTGCAGGTTCAGCTTCGCGAAGAGGCCTTCCCGGTCGAGCTCGGTCATGCGTCCCGACAGGGCGATGTCGGGGACCGAGGCGGACTCGCCAAGGATGTCCGTGATGGCGTGCGCAAGCGCCTCGTGATTGGGTTTCTTCTTCCGGCTCTCCGCCGCCACCACATCGGCCATCCGGGCGATGGATGACCGGGGGACGAACAACAGGATGTTCGTGTTGTCCGGCTCTTGAGCCGTCTGCCTCTTTACCCGTTTCACCCCGCCCTCCTCGAACGCCTTGGCGATGAGCTTCACCAGCTCCCCTGGCGGATCAGAGGCGCCATGGACCTCCTCGGCCAGAACGGTGATGAGCCGCCGCGTTCGCACCCCACCCTCTTTCTCGAGCACTGCCTGGAACTCAGGGCTGCGACGAATCGACCGTTTCAGGCACTGGCTGGAGATGCGGGCGCGCGGGACGCCGCCGAAGACGCAGGTCTTGGGCGCGCCCTGGTCGTCCCGATTCAGGTTCGAGGGACTGTGATTCTGGATCATATGGATCTCGATCAGCATCGTCAGCTCCTTCCCGGCTGCTTCGCAGCCTTGAGATACTCTTTGGCCCAGATGTCGCGCACGTCACGTTTCCGGCCCTGCTCCTCGTGGCGTTCCCAGCGCGAAAGGTCATGCAGCAGCCGCACCCAGTCCATGCCTTTGGCCCGGCCGGCAGCGACAGCATGCGCGGCGACGGACAGCGCCCAGCCCAGGTGCGGCTCGAGGTGCGAGAGGGGCGTTTGCAGCAGCGCATCGAATCGGTCGCGCCAGCGCTTCCCGGCGTGCTCGTCCCCCGGCTCACATGCGCCGACGATCGCGGGCAGGGACTCACCCCGGACAGGCGGCAACGGAAACGCCCCGAACAGCTTCGCGACCAACCAGCTTGGCTGCCTCCCGCCCGCTTGGCGCACGGGCCGCCAGAGGGCCGTAAAGAGGTCGAAACCTGGCACCGTCTGGTGGAGCGGTTGACCGGCGAGGCCGCGCAGTCGGGAGCGCTCGCCGCCGCCGAGGGCCTCCAACCTCGCGATGAACTGCTCCGTCAGGGTCATGGCCCACCTCCTTTGGGCGCGCCGTGTTCCTTGGGGTCCCCCTGGGTGGCTCCGGCGGCCCTGTCGATTTCCTCGTGCAACGCTGCATGCGCGCAGTTGATGGCTTCGCATCGGCGTAACGGCGACGCGCTGGCGATGACCGTGCAGGCTCGCGCTAGCTCCCCCCGAAGCTCCGTCTGAACGCCGTTTCGCCAAGCCGCTATGCAGCCTCGGACCTCCTCGTCGCCGTCCGCTTGGGCCAACGCGTCCACGAACTCCTCGAAGTGTCTGCGCAGGAGCGCCTCGCCCTCCGTGGCCGCGGCGGCCAACGCGGCGGTGGCCCCCGGGCGCCCGTTGGGGACTAGCCGCAGCGCCTGCAGCAGCATCTGGCGGACGTTGGAGCCGTCGCGCACGCCCCACCGATCCGTGCCCTCCAGACGGTCGAGCCAGCGAAGCGCCCTCAGGGCCGCACCGGCCCGCTCCTTCGTGAGTGCACCGACAGGCAACCGCCACGAGTGACAGAGGGCATCCTTGTAGAGGGCTTGGCGCGCTGCCGCGCCTGTGCACACGATCGCCTCGGCATGCCCTTGGGCGGCACCAGCTCGAAGACGTTGAAGGGATCCGCGGTACATTTCGCGCCATGATCGAGCATGGGCATCCGGGGGCTCCGAGTGCCTCGCGAGCCGTACCAACTCTACCTTCCGCTCGTTCTTCCCTCTTACCGTGCGGCGCTCCACATCCAGCACATGAGGGTCGTCAGGCCAGGCGGTGTTTGCAAAGGGTCGCTCCCAACCGGGCAGGAAGGCAATCCGATGGACCAACTGGTCCTCCCGCCCGCAGGAGCAGCATGTCCGCTCCGGCGCGCCAACCTCGGGCCTCTGAAGCCACGCTCGCCGCGGCTGCCACGTGAAGGCGCGCAACGGCCCGATGTGCTCCGGCCTCGTTGGCTCGCCGTGTGCCCACGAGGGCCCGTCGCGCTTGACCTCGCGTAGCGGCCAGTTGAGCAAGAGCGTGCCCACAAGGGATCCGCCCCACCTGACACCGTAAACGGGCGCGGGACCGTTGATCCCGGCTGGCTTTTGCTGTTTCCCGCCGTGCTTGCCGGATGTAGCGAACGCCGTCAGCCGCACTAACCCGATGGCGCAGCAGGCCGGACACAGGCCGTCCCGCCCGTCCCTCGTGTGGCGGAAGTGCGCGATATTCGTTCCGCTTGGAAGCTCCTGCAACAAATCGGTCACCGGGCGCTCCACCTTGCTCCGTGCCGTGGGACACTGGTAAAAGCGCCCGCCGTGGCCAAGCAATTCGAACTTCGCCCTGTTGCGCTCCAGCTTCTTCAGCCAGTCCTGTGGCACACTCCCGCCACCGCGCAGCCTGCCCAGTTCCTCCTTCCTCACCTTGGGCTTACACCACTGCAGCACCGCCAGCAGCAGCCGGAGCAGGCTGACATTGTCCATCGGGTTCGACGCGGCGATCTGGCGGATCGTGCCCGCCTCCGTCAGCGCGGCTGTGATGCCCACGCGGCACGCCTTGCCATCGCTCCCAAGAACCGGAATCCAGCGTTCTTCAAGCAGGTTGTAGCTCACACCGGTCTCCCTCCTTGGCCCCACGAAGACGCATCCTGCATTTGCGCGGCGGGGTCTCCCGGCGCGCCCGCCGTTGCCGCCCCATTCGGCGCGGTGCATTGCGTCTCCTCTAGAGCTGGCAACCCGGGGGCACACCTACACTGTGAAGTTCTTGGGGGACGTGCTAAGCGGGTTCCGGCGACACCTTACGAGACTCCGAGCTCACTCCACCTCGCGCCGTCCCCCATCTCTGTGTGCTCTGCGATCTCTGTGGCATTCCTTGTCCATTCCCTCCCCCAACCGAGGAATCCTGCGCTGCCTCCTCGAACAAGCACACCATCATGAGCAAACTACGCGTCGGCATCATCGGACTCGGGCTCGGACGGCGGCGGGCGGCGGGATTCGCACAGAACGAGGCGGCGCAGGTCTGCGCCCTTTGCGACGTTGACGGAGACAAGGTCAAGGCCGTGCTCGAGGAGCACCCCGGAGCGAATGGGTACTCCGACTACGAGGAGATGCTGAGGGCCGAGAAGCTGGACATCGTCGATGTGGCCACGCCCGACTGGCTGCACCTCGAGCAGTGCCTCGCGGCGCTGCGCCACGAGTGCCACGTGCTCCTTGAGAAGCCCATGGTCACCAGCCTCCACGACGCCGCGACGCTGGTGGACGAGGTCGAGAAGAGCGGGATGCAGCTCATGGTCGGCCAGAACTACCGGCGCACGCCCATTCCCGCGCTCACCAAACAGCTCATTGAGGACGGCACGCTCGGCACCGTGTTCCACGTGGTCACCGACCACCTCGCCAACAAGCGCCGCCAGTTCGCCCGCGCGCCGTGGTACGCCAGCAGCGAGTATCCTCGCGCGGCGCTGCTCGGCACTGGCATCCACGCGGTGGACATGGTCCGGTGGCTCGGGGGCGAGGTCGAGGAGGCCTTCGGCTACGGCAACCACATGGCGTACGAGGAGTTCCCCGACGACGACTTCACCGTTGCGCTGTATCGCCTCAGCAATGGCGCCATCGGCCGGGTCGTCGTCGCCTACGGGGCGATCCTACCGTCCGGCGCGGGGAGCATGAAGATCACCGTCTATGGCAGCAAAGGCACCGTCATGGACGGAAAGCTGTTCACGGACGCCGACGAGGGCGGCGAATGGCGCGAGCCGCCCCTGCCCGAGCTCAAGGACTCATTCTGGGCCGAGGTGGACCACTTCCTGGAGTGCCTGCAGACCGACACCAGGCCCATCGTGGACGTCCGCGAGGGCGCCCGCAACGTGGCCGCGTGTCTGGCCGCCGTCGAGGCGGCAAGGACGGCCCGCCCGGTGGCGCCAGCGAGGTTCTGATCTGGACCGGTCTCGATCATCCCCCGCGATCCGTCGAGTGCCGTGCTCAGCGTCGCCCTCGGCGGCCGCCTCCCTTGATCGCCTGCTGTAGCTCCCGCAGCCGCAGCATCCGCCGCTGCCCCTTCTTGGCTTTCGCCGCGGCCTTCGCCATCCCCGCCTTCTGGTCCTTAGTGAGAATGCCCTCGAGCTTCTTGGCAAGCTCGGCCTTGCCCTTCTCGGTCATCTCTTTCCGGAGCTTCGCCTTCTCTTCTTCGTTGTCTTTCGCGGCGGCCAGCTTGTCCTTGTACTCGGCCACCAGCGCCTTCGCCATTTCGGCGAACGCCGCATTGAGCTTCTTCGCCAACTCATTCTGCTCCGCCGTCAGGATCGGCGCGGCTTTCTCGCGCACTGTCTTGCCAGCCTCGCGAAGGGTCTTGCGCGCCGCTTTCTTCTGCTCGCCGGTGGCGTCTTTGCTCTTCCGCGTCTTCTCGGCGGCCGCAACGGCCTCAGTCCCAAACACCTCCTGCTGCACCGCGGCGAGTTTCCCTGTCTGCTCCGCGGTGAGCACGAACGCGCCCTCGATCCCCGGCGCCACTATCTCCATCCGCTCCGGCAACCCAAACATCGTGAGCAGCATCAGACTTGCGATCTTGATCGCCATTATTCATTGCCTCCAGTCAGGAACTATCATCCGTACCTGAACGTCCGACTACGTTGCGCAGGCTCTGACAACCCGCCCCAACAGCTCTTCGCTGTCCTCGCACGGGCTCTGCACGACGACCAGATCAAGCCCGGGGAACACGCAGATATGCTGCCCGCCGGCGCCTCGCGCGGCGAAGGCGTCGCGGGCCAGGTCAGGCCACAGCTTCCCGTGGTCGTTCACCCAGAAGCCGTGCCCGTACTTCCATTCCTCCTCCGGGCAGTGCTCCTTGATGTCCGGAGCTGTCTTGCTGATCTGCCGCAGCCAGTCCTCGGGGATGACCTGGGTCTCGCCCCACCTGCCGCCGTTCAGCCACAGCCACCCGAGCCGGGCCATATCACGTGCCGTGGCGCTGATGGCGTGATAGTAGCCGAAGATGCCGAGCTTGGCCTCCGGCGGATGCTTGAAGTTCATGTAGCGGCACGTCCAGGTGGCGCCGATCAGATCGCGGATCTTCTCCTCCATGAGCCTCCCAAAGCCCGGCAGCCGCTCGGGGGCGTCGCTGTCGTAGTAGCCGTACTGCTTGGCGATGGCGTGCGTGAGGATGTTCATGCCGAAGGTCTGGTAGTGAAAGACGGTACCCGGAGTCTCGCCAGGCTTCATGTAGCCCGACGTGTTGCAGATGAGCTGCCGAAACGTGATCGCCCGATCCTTCTCCCGCGCAAACCGCCCCGGCTTTGGCCCCTCGCCCTCGGCCACGTCCATCATCTCGGGGTAGTAGTCGATGACCGGCGCATCGGCGGACGGGATCTTCCCCTCGGCGACCGCGATCCCGAGCACGCACGAGTACACCGACTTCGCCGCCGACGCCAGCCAGAGGCGCTCCTCCGGCTTAACATCCCGACACCATTCCGCTACGAGATACCCATGCCGCACGATCACAATCCAATACCGCTTCCCCTCCGAAACCTCCTTCAGCCACGCCTCCACCTCCCCCAACCGCTCAGCGGACAACCCAACCTGCTCCGGCTCCCGCTTCTCCCACTCCTCCCCGGGAAAGACCTTCGCCTTCGCACTCACTGCACTCATCTCACACTGGCTCCCGCCTGCCTCGAAGATTTCGGCCGCAGGCCGAATTGTAATGACATGAAAGGCTGCCTCCGGATCTGCTACAATGTGGGAGCGGATCCACCAGTGCAGCAAAAGGAGGCAGCCATGGACGATAGTGTAGCAGTTTTCCCGATGGACATCCACAAGCGATTCAGTGTGGCGACGCCGATGAACCGGGACGTGGAGGTACTGGAGAAGATACGCCTCGAGCATGCCGAGCGGGCAGCGATGCAGGCGCTGCTGGCCGAGCTGCCCGAGGGCACGGACGTGGTGATGGAGGCCACCTTCAACTGGCCGTGGATTGCCGACCTGGTCCAGGAGGTCGGCCTCACGCCCCACTTGGCCGATCCGCGTGAGACGGGTCGCCTGCGCAAGGGCAAGCCCAAAAGCGACGGCCGGGATGCC
>JAUWAU010000013.1 GCA_030601885.1 Armatimonadota bacterium | reverse complement strand
GTCGTGTCCAGTCGCGGACGCCGTAATCCGCGAGCCGTCAAACGCAGCGTCGGGAGATATCCAATACGCGCGCGGTGCACCACCAAACCCACGCGAATCGACTTCGAGAAGTGTATCAAGATACTTAAGTGAACCGTATTGTTGCTAGGGTCCCGGCAACCCCCCCACCCTTGTCGGCGAGTGTCGCTAGGAGTTCGTCGTCTCCGAGCTCACGAAGCTTGTCCTTGGTCAGGCCGCTCTTGCCCCTCGGGCTCTGCGCAAGGGCCGCCCAGACGGCGCGCGCTATCATGGCCGCTGACGACGTCTTCGCGTGATGGAAGTACACCATCGAGGCGAGGCTGAAGCGAACCCACAGCAATTGCACAAGCTCGTCCAAGATGTCGCGCCGGTGACGCCGCTCGGACTCCTTCCAAACTCTGACTACCAGCCGCCTAGCGCCATCCACGCGCCGTAAACACAGGTACTTGATGAACCTGTCGCCGTAGTCCAGGTTGAGGAAGCAGTGGTACGCGTCGCGACGAAGATAGTCCAGCAGGTCAGCGCAGACCGTATTCTTCACGATGTCCGAGATGTAAGCACGATCGCCGAGCTCATGGACGCGCTTGTGTGGGGTCAGGAGGATCCGCCTCAGCAACTGGTGGCTGTCCCGGCCTATCCCGTTCAGGAGCAGCCTGCCGATCACAGAGTCCTCCCCGACGAAGTGCTCTATCCGGTCCTCGTCCTCATCGTGCGGCGGGCGAACGACGTATGTCTCGTTTTCCAGTGTGTGGCCGAAGGGCACATGGGCGATATCGTGAAGTAAGGCCACGCAGCGGATCAGCGCCAGCTGATCGTCTGGTATGTCCTTCTCTTCCCTTGAGCTGCTCGGGTTGGACAAGATGCTGCTCGTCATCTCGCAGGCTATCTTGAGCGTGCCAAGCGAATGCTCAAAGCGCGAGTGCAGGGCAGAAGGGTACACGAGGTGCGAAGTGCCGAGCTGCCTCACGCGCCTCAGCCGCTGGAAGGCAGGCGTGTCGATAATGTCTACCTCGAGTTGTGTGAGACTCACGTCCCCGCTGACCGCGACACGCAGCGTCTTCGCCGGCTTCAGGTCTGGCTTCTTCTGGAACTCCAAGGGGAGCGCTGGCCTCTGCGAGCCCGTGTCCGCTGCCTTTGTCGCCTCGTCAGACTTCATGCGTTGCTCACCCTCCGCGTCTCCGCCCGCGCGACCGCCGGGCCACCGATCTGCGGCGTAGGTACACACCAGACTATACGGTTGTGCCCTGAAGTTGTCAACCGCGCGCGCCACCACAGGCTAAACGGCGAGCCGAGAGCGGGTCGCCTCGGCCTGGGGGGAGCGGCGGCCAAATGGTCTTGCTGGCCTTCGGCGGGGCGCTGGGCGGGTCCGAGGAAAGGGCCTCCTGATATACCCGCTGGGCGTCGGCCGGCAGGACCCGCCCGCCAACGCGTCGAATCTCCCGCCGAAGATCGCCCCCACGGGAAACGGACCACATCGCAAGCCGAGCGCCGCGCCCAACTCCAGAACGCCAGCGCTGCCCCGGCATTCGAGGGGGATCTGTGCTCATGATCCTCATCGCCCCAGACTCCTTCAAAGGCAGCCTCTCGGCGGCGCAGGTGTGCGATGCCGTCGAGGAGGGCATTCGGCGCGTGCTGCCTGGCGCCGAGATCGTGAAAGTGCCCATGGCCGATGGGGGAGAGGGGACGGTGCAGGCGCTGGTGGATGCGACTGGTGGGAAACTTGTCACGCAGGAAGTCACTGGGCCGATGGGGGAGAGGGTGGAGGCGAGCTTCGGGCTGCTTGGGGATGGCGAGTCGGCCGCGATCGAGATGGCGGCAGCGTCGGGTCTGCCGCTGGTCCCCCCAGAGAAGCGCAATCCTCTTCTCACGACAACGTACGGGACAGGTGAGCTAATCCTGGCCGCTCTGGAGCGCGGTCGCGGGCGGCTGATCGTCGGCATCGGCGGCAGTGCGACGAACGATGGCGGCGCCGGCATGGCCCAGGCGCTCGGGGCGAAGCTGCTGGATGCCGACGGGCGCGACATCGGCTTGGGCGGCGGAGCGCTCGCGGCGCTTGACAGCATCGATGTGTCCGGGATGGCGCCGCTGCTCGCCGAAGCGCGCGTGCAGGTGGCCTGCGACGTCACGAATCCCCTGTGCGGCCCTGAGGGCGCTTCCCACGTCTACGGTCCACAAAAGGGCGCCACGCCGGCGATGGTGGCGCAGCTCGACGCGAACCTGGCGCATTACGCGGAGCTGATCTGGCGCGATCTGGGCAGAGAGGTGGGGGAGATGCCTGGCGCGGGTGCGGCCGGGGGCCTCGGTGGTGGGCTGGTGGCCTTCTGCAATGCGGAGCTGAAGCCGGGCATCGAGCTGGTCATCGACGCAGTGAAGCTCGAACAGAAGATGCAGCGCGCCGACCTCGTGATCACCGGCGAGGGCAAGATAGATGCCCAGAGCGCCTTCGGCAAGACCCCCATGGGCGTCGCGCGCCTGGCGCAGCGACTTGGGGTGCCAGTCGTGGCCATCGGCGGCACGATCGGCGACGGCGCCGAGGGGCTGTACGAGCACGGCGTCGGGCTTATCATGCCCATCATCGATCGGCCAATGTCGCTTGAGGAGGCCATGAAGCCGACCGTGGCGAAAACTCTCATCGCCAGCGCCGCCGAGCGGATAGCACGGGGCATCGACCTGTGATGATCCGCCCGACATGGCGCACGGCTCGCCAAGATAGCGACGTCAGGGAAACACAGTAAAGCACGAGGTGGGGGAGGAGCAGCGCCGAGGCAGCCCGTCCGACGTCGGCCTTCTTCTCCTTCGTCCTCTCACCTTTCTCCTTGCCGTCGGTCAACGGAGGGAACACTACATGCAAGTCGGCCTGCTCACAGCGCCTTTCCGCCGGGAATCGCTTGAACACGTGGTGAACTGGGCCAGCGAAGTCGGCTTCGATACGCTCGAACTCGCCTCGGGACCGGGAAGTCTGCATTGCGACCCGGGCAAGCTCACCGACAATAACATCGCGGGCATCCAGGCGATGCTCAAGGACAAGGGCCTCGTCATCTCCAGCCTCGCCAGCTACCGCAACATGACGGAGACCGATCTCGACAAGCGGGCCAAGACGCTCGCGGACCTGAAGAAGCTCGTGGACGTCGCGCAGAAGATGGGCATCGAGATCGTCTGCACCACTGCCGGACATCCCGTGGAGGGCAAGGAGAAGATGCAGACGATCGAGGAGGACTGCCCGGCCGTATTCTCGGATCTGTGCAAGTATGCAGCCGAGCGGGGCATCAAGATCGCGCTGGAGAACTGGTTCGCCACCAACATTCAGAACCTGGAGATGTTCGAGCACCTATTTGAACTGGTGCCGGACGAGAACTTCGGCCTGAACTTCGACCCCTCGCACCTGCTCTGGCAGGGCATTGACTACCGGCTCGCCGTGGAGACCTTCGCCGACCGTATCTTTCACACGCACGCCAAGGACACCGAGGTGCTGGAGCACAAACTGGCCTGGCTCGGCAACCAAGTGCGCGGCTGGTGGCGGTACGTTATTCCGGGGTACGGCAAGATCGACTGGGGCGAGTACATCGCCTGCCTGCGGCTGAACGGCTTCAACGGTGTGCTGAGCATCGAGCACGAGGACAAGGCCCTCGGCCGCGAAGAGGGATTCATCAAGGGGCTGCAGCATTTGAGGCAGTTTGCATAAAGGCAGTGGCCAGTGGTCAGCAACGGCAAAGGCAGGCGCGGCACGGGTGCCCGCGCCAGAATAAAGGCATACGGAGGAGAGTCAGACTATGGCCAGGAGAATCAAGATAACGGCCGGTGACGCATCGGCAGAGGCGACGCTGCTCGACACGCCGACGGCGAACGCCATCTGGGACGCTCTGCCGATCGAGGGCAGCGCAAGCACGTGGGGGGACGAGATCTATTTCGGCATCCCCGTGGACGCCGAGCGCGAAGCGGACGCCCGGGCCGATGTCGAGGTGGGGGAGCTCGGGTACTGGCTCGACGGCAAGTGCTTCTGCATCTTCTACGGGCGCACGCCCGCCAGCTCCGGCGACGAGCCCCGTGCGGCCAGCCCGGTGAACGTCTTCGGCAAGATCGACGGCGATGCCACGGTGTTCAAGGGCGCGGGTCACGGCACCAAGGTAACAATCGAAAAGCTGGAGGAGTGAACCGATGGGCTACCTCATCGGCGTCGATGTCGGCACGACCGGCTCCAAGGCGCTGCTCATCGACGAGGCCGGCGCTCTCGTGGCCAGCGCCTCACATGACCACACGCTCTTGACGCCCAAGCCCAATTGGGCGGAGCAGGATCCGGCCGAGTGGTGGGCTGCCACGACGGCCAGCATTCGCGAGGTCATGGCCGAGTCCGGCGTCTCGGCCAGCGAAGTGCAGGGGCTGGGCCTCTCGGGCCAGATGCACGGCTCGGTGTTCCTCGACGAGCGCAACGACGTCATCCGCCCCGCGATCCTGTGGTGCGACCAGCGCACAGGCGAGCAGTGCGACTGGATTACCGAGGCGGTGGGGGAGGAGCTGCTCGTGGCGGAGACGGCCAACCCCGTCCTCACCGGCTTCCAGGCGCCGAAGATCATTTGGCTGCGCCAGAACGAGCCGGCCAACTACGACAAGGTGCGCAAGATACTGCTCCCCAAGGACTACGTTCGCTTCCTGCTCACGGGCGAGTATGCCACCGAGGTGTCCGACGCGTCGGGCACGTCGCTTCTCAACGTTGAGAAGCGTCAGTGGTCCGACGCGGTGCTGGAAAGGATCGATCTATCCAAGGAGATGCTGCCGACGGTATACGAGTCGCCCGAGGTGAGTGGGAAGCTCACGGTGCAGGCCGCTGAGGCCACGGGCCTCGCCGAAGGGACCCCCGTGGTTGGCGGAGGCGGCGATCAGGCCGCGGGCGCCGTGGGGAACGGGATCGTGCGCCCCGGCATCGTGTCGTCAACGACGGGCACATCCGGGGTGGTGTTCGCTCATCTGGAGACGCCGGCGGTGGATGAGCAGCTCCGCACGCACACCTTCTGCCACGCCGTCCCAGGCAAGTGGCACGTCATGGGCGTCATGCTCTCCGCTGGGGGCTCATTGCGCTGGGTCCGAGATGTGCTCTGCGCCCCGGAGCGGGAGATCGCGGCCGCGCTCGACAAGGATCCGTACGAGATCATGACGGCCGAGGCGGCGCAGGCGCCCGTGGGGAGCGAGGGGCTTGTTTTCCTCCCGTATCTCACCGGCGAGCGGACGCCATACGCCGACCCGAACGCCAAGGGCGTCTTCGTTGGCCTGACGCTGCGCCACACGAAGCAGCACATCATACGCTCAGTCCTGGAGGGCGTGGCCTTTGGGCTTCGGGACTCCTTCGAGATCATCCAGGGGATGGGTGTTGAGATAGGGCAGATACGCGCGTCCGGCGGCGGCGCCCGAAGCCCCCTGTGGCGGCAGATCCAGGCGGATGTCACTGGCCTCGCGCACAGCACAATCAACATGGAAGAGGGCCCGGCTCTGGGGGTGGCGTTGCTCGCCGGCGTGGGCACCGGAGTATGGAGCAGCGTGGAGGAGGCCTGCGACGCGGCGATCCGCGTGGTTGACACGTGCGAGCCCGTGCCCGATAACGTCGAGGTGTATGCGAAGTACTACACGATCTATCGCGCGCTGTACGCGTCGCTCGAAAAACAGTTCGACGAGATAGCCGAGCTCGTGGTATAGAGACGTGCGGTTGACACACGCGCTGGGCTTCGGCTATACTCGCCCGGGTGCGGGATGCAGAACCGGGAACACAGGCGGTCGGTCAGGCCTGTGCGTCCTTCCGGGCGTATGTGGCGTTTGGCGGGTACCGAGATCCGGCCTGGGGACACGCAACACTGGTCGCCGATATCGATGTAGGCTTGCCTCCGGGAGGAGAGCTTATTAGATGGCCAAGAAGATACTTGTTGTTGACGACGAACCACATATCGTGCGATTGGTCGAAGTCAACCTCCAGCGCGCGGGCTACGACGTGGTCCAGGCGATGGATGGGATAGAGGCCTTGGAGCAGGTGAAGGCCGAGAAGCCGGAGATGATCATCCTGGACGTCATGATGCCCCGAATGGACGGCTTCACCGTGCTGAAGCACCTCAAGGCGGATCCGGAGACGCAGGAAATACCTGTGATCATGCTGACGGCCAAAGCCCAGGACGCGGACATCTTCAAGGGGTGGCAGTCGGGCGTAGACTCGTACCTCACAAAGCCCTTTAATCCGATGGAGCTGCTGACGTTCGTGAAGCGCATTTTCGAGAGCCTGGACTACGAGGACACCGACGACACAGTCTGGGAGGTGTGAGTGCCTACTCAGGCTAATATTGAATAATCGTTCGATAGCAGCGGCGGCCTTTGGCCGTCGCTTTTTCGTTGGTCAGATGAGCCAGTCCTCGTGTTCCGTTGGGCCACCCGAAAACGATGAACACGGTCTGGGCTGGCGTACAGCCCGTGAGGGCGCTGAGACGGCGGTGTGGCCCCGACCTCTCCGAGTCGGGACAGTGGCGAGCCACAGGTGCTCTGAGGCCCTCCGGTCCTTGCTCGCCTACAGAAAGGCACACGACGGAATCTTCGGGGTAGCGTGTGCCCATACTTTCTCTGGCACGTGGTTAGAGGGCTGCCGCGGCGCTTCAGGGCTCACGCACGCATGCGCGAGCGCTACGAAGGGCTCAGGCGGAACTGGGCACGGTCTCGAGCACACGCTGGAGCCGTGCAAGGCACGGCCTCCGGCATAGGACAGGCAGTTCTCTGCCTGTCGTGCCGCCCCGACGCGGAGCGCTCCCCTCCGAGGGTCCGATAATATATGATGTCTCCCATCGTTACACAAACTTAATCACCACCCGCACCCCGGAGGCCACTCCCTGATGACCTCCGACCGCCCGGTGTTTACATCGCCGGCCCCTTCCCAGCCCCGCCCCACCCAACTACCGCTGCGCTTCCCCCTTGAAGCACGGCGCCCGGCCCGCTTTGCCCAGGTACCGGCAGCGCTCTCCGCCACGCTCGCCAGGCTGCCGCGGGGGGCGCTGTTGGTCTACCTGCACCTTCTCCTCGCCGGGGGCGCCCGAGCGTACGGCAGCCGCGGCGTCTGGATCACCACAAGCCAGCTCATGGAGCGCACCAGCAGGAGCCGCGACACCGTCCGGCGCGCCCGCCGCCAACTCATGAAGGCCGGCGTGCTGCGATACCACCCCGGCAGCGGCCGCCGGCCGACCGTGTACAGGATGTTCACCGGGGAAGAGGAGCTCGCCGCAGCGGCCCCCTACAGCCAGGTCGCCGCCGAAGTACTCGGTATGTGGAAAAGCCAGGGGCCGGAAGGCGTCGGAGGGGGCATGCCTGCACCCCCAGGGGGTGCAAAACTGCACCCCCCAAGGCCTTTGAGGCCTTCAGAGGAGGCTAGAGTACTTCAACTGACCCTTTTCCACAACGAGGCCATCAACGGCCTCGAGACGCGCCTTGCCGGGCCCGGGCGCACCCCTCAGGAGCGCCGTTCCCCAACCTGAAACTGCACCACAGCCTCTCCCACCCGGGCCCGGCGATGCACGCAATGTGCCGGGCCCCGGCGCACCCCCCAGCGGGGTCGGCGACGGCGCCGCTGGAATCCCAGCTTGTCCTCGTCCTCCGGGGCCCGGCGCACACCACACGAGGTGACACAAGCATGACCACAATGACCGCTGTACACGCCAACGAGGCCGCCGCCGAACTGGCAGCCGCCCGGGCGATCACCGCGGACGTGCAGCAGGAGCTGCAGATGCGCCGGCTGTCTCGTGGCACCGCGGCGCGAGTGCTCACGAAGGCCATTTGGCACCTCGATGAAGCCGCCGGCGCCATCGAGAGCGCACGCAAGCTCAGAAGGGGCGAGGTCCAGACGGCGCCGCCGCTGGGCCCGTACACCGTAGAGCTCACCGGGCACCACGTTGACAACCTCCTCCGCCGCGTCTCCCAGCTCGAGCACGACGTCCGCCACGGCGCCCGCGCCCGGGCCGGCCGCTTCCAGGAGCTCCTGGATCGCGTCCGTGAGTTGGAGCCCGACGACCAGGCCGACGAGGAGATCCGTGACCTCATCGGCTGGCGCCACGCCCACGACGACGAGATCGCCGGCCTCGGCGGCCGCGTGGCGCAGCTTGAGAGGGACGTCACCGCGATCGGCACCGCGGCGGCCGACGCCGCCGGCCCGGTCATCTGACCCACATACCGAAAAGGACTCTTTCCGGTATGTCGCCCGTCACGGCCGTACTCGAACCACACGAGCTCGCCGCCCTGCTCCGGAGTCCGGATCGCCGCACTCCCTCCGGCGCCCGGCAAATCGCCATGTTGCACCTGATGGCGCAGTGCGGCACGCGCCTCGGGGAGACGCTGGCCGTGGCTCCGGCCGACGTTGCTCCGGAGCACTGGCGCGTCGGCGGACACCTCACCCGGGTGATGGTGCTCCGGCTCCGGGCCAGCACGACGAAGGGCGGTCGGCCGCGAGCTCCGCTGCCACTGTCGCCGGCGACGGCTGCCGCGCTCGCCGCCTGGATGTCGTGGCGGGCACACATCGGGATCTCGCCAAGCGCGCCGCTGTTTTGCACCGTCCGCAGTACCCGGATCTCCCGTGCCGGTCGCGCAGTGAACCCCCGGCAGGTGCGGGCCGAGCTCGTCCGCCTGGCTGCCATCGCCCACATCGGCCGGCACGTGCACCCGCATCTGCTGAGGCACACGGCCCTGACATCGCTGTATGACAGGACGCGAGATCTCCGACTGGTCCAGGAAGTCGCCGGGCACGCATCGAGCGCCACCACCGAGAGGTACACCCACGTGCATCCCGTGGCGATCGCCGCCGCGATGGGCGCGCTGAGCCTCCCACCAGACGGCCCGCCGCAGCTTGCACTGGCCCTGTGACAACCGGCCAATTTCCAAATCCGTCAATTCGGGAATTCCGCTCGAGCAAAACGACACAGCGGCGATCTGAGCGACTTTCAGCGCCGGCGCCGCCGGCACCCAAAGGAGCACCACACATGGACAGCAACATCAACCACCGAATCTCCCTACTCGAGACACACGCCGCCAAAATGGACGTCCTCGAGGACGATCTGAAGTGGCTGCCCGACGAGCACACCGCCCTCCAGCGCCAGGCCGACGCACTGGCGATCGCCCAGGACCGCACCGCCGAGGACGTCGTCGCACTGATGGCGGCGCACGACTCCCTGGCCGAGGCGATCTGCACGGTGATGGTGACCATCGGCATGACTCCGATCGCAACCGGGCCCGAGCCGACGTCGGGAGGCATCATCGTAGCCAGCAACCTCGAAACGCTGCCGCCGATCTGACATCGGCCCGCACTTGGCCCGGCGCATCGGCCGACGTCACGAGGAGCTGCTGGCCGGCGCAGTGGCCGACACATCGGCGAGCACTTGGCCGGGCGCATGGGCCGACGTCACGGGGAGCTGCTGGCCGGGTGCACGAGCTGAGGGCCTCAACCGATCCCCACCAGTCCACCAACCAGTCCTCACAACCTCGCCTGCCCGGTGTGGCTGAGTGCTGATCTGTCACCTGGGTCTGGGGGCCGGTGCCTGGTCTGCCTCGCGCCGCTGCGGCCCGCCGTGGCAGTCGCCCGCCCGGGCCTTGCGGCGCTCGGCGCTTTTGGCGCGCGGCTGTCGGTCGGGTGGCCGGGGTCGGCGGCGGGCCATCGGTGACCCGTTGGCTTCAGGGGGAGCCGTGGCGTGGTGCGTTCCCGTGGGCGAGTCCGAGGGCCGTTGGTGGGCCCGACCGCCTCCCCCGGCCACCCGCCCTTGCCGCGCTCTGTGCGTGGAACGTTACCCCGCTGCCCTCACTTGGTCGATAGCCGTCCCTGGATGCCGGGCGCTCGATCAGCGCGGCTACGGGCGCTGTCGTTTGTGCCCTGGGGGAACAGCCGGGCCCGGTGCTTGAGCGAACAAGCACGGCCACACACTCCGGGCGCGCCGGCCTACGCCTCCCCTTACCGCCCCGCCCCTGTGGCTCGCGTCACCGCACCGCGGAGGACGCACTGAGTGGCCGACGTCCTCGGCGTCTTCTACGAACGACGCTTCAACCCACCGACAGGGATTTTGGCCTGCGTTCGACGGGCGACAAGCCCTCGTCCTACGGGCGCCGGACCACCTCCGTCTGCGGGGGTGAAGCGCCCTCCGGCTCCGGTGGTCCGCCTGCCCTTCGTCCGACCCTTCGGGCTGCGGGGCTGTGTCGTCCGTCTCTCTCCGGCAACGACTTTTGTGTCGGTGGGTTGAAGGTGTTTTTTGAAGCAGGATTACGTCAACACACAGGAGGCTGATCGACGTGGAACACGCTGGCAAAGACGAGACGATCCGACTGATCGAAGGCGCGATCCGCCGGCACGAGAAGGCGGTCACCTCGCTGCGCACTGCCGCCGGCGCCGTGCTCGCCGGCGGGGCGCCCGCGATCGTGGAGGCCGATCTGGCCCTGGCGGCCGCCCTGCACCACGGCCAAGAGGCCCGGGCCCGCACGCGTGAGGCCCGTGCCCAGCTCGAACCCACTTAAGTGAACGCGATGGAGACGACCGAGCTCATCCGACGTGGCTTCTGCCTGGGGTGCCGGCGCCCGGTGCCGGCGCCCTGGGCCACCCGCTACTTCACCGCCCTGGGCTTCTGCCGCGACACGCGTCTCTGCTGGCGCTGCCTCGGCACGCTGCTGCTCCGGAGCACGCTGCTCGAGCCGGCGCACAACCGCGTGCACTCCCTGCAGGTCCAGTGGCTGCGGCCGCCCTACTGGAGATGGTGACCATGCCGAGCCGGGAGCGCAGGCATCCCTGCCTGCTCCGCCGCATCCTCGTCGTACGCAACCAGCCTGACGACTCGCACCTGATCGTCGTCGTGGAGCCCGGCGCCACCGTCCACCTCAGTGACCCGAACCTGACGGCCGCCCAAGTGGAGCGCTGGATGTCCGGGCAGACACCGGGGATCGACTACGTTCCCGATCGCTGCCCCCGCAACGTGCTGGCCGACGTCCTCGGCGAGCCCTGCCTCCGCTGGGAGCCCCGCTGGGACACCGGCGGCTGAGCCCCAGGGGGCCGATGGCGCCGGCGACCGACACCGACGCGCTTCCCCGGGAGAGCCCATGCCTACACGCCTCAACTCATCCGGTAGCCGCCCCTGGGAGCGCAGGCATCCCTGCCTGCCGATGCCCCAGGGGGCCGCTGCCGCCGGCGACCGACTGACGACGCGCTTCCCCGGGAGAGCGCCGTGTCACACGCCTCAACTCATCCGACAGCCGCCGCCGGCTGCCGGCGCCGCGCCGCTCCCCACTCCCGTCCCAAACAGCCTCATAATATGCGCCACTTTCCCACCGTCGCCCGTTTCCCTGGCCACCAGCACCAGGAGCTGCCCGCGATCGGGCGAGATCTCGCCGGCGCCGTCGCCCGCCCGTGGGAAACGCTGCCCCCCAGACGCCCAAAACGCTCCCCCGGTGGGAGCGCCGAAACCCGCCCACATTCTTAACCCCGTTTCTTAACCGGCCCCCCCCCAAGCTTGCTCCCTTCCGCTGCCCGTGGTACACTTTCGCCCTCAGATCCGATGCCCGATCGCGAGCGCCTGTACTACGAGATCCTCCGCACCCTCCCCGACCGCCGGCGCCTCACCGGCCAAGCGTTCCGCGCCCGCCAACACCTGGCCCTCTTCCTCACGGAGCACGCCGCCGCCGCGGCGTTCGACATCTTCGACGACGCCCAGCAGCTGGTGACCTTCGGCCTCGTCCATCATGCCTACGCCCGCGGCCAGGCCGCCGCCGGCGCACGAAAACGCCTGACGATCCCCGTCGAAGGAACCGGCCCGTGACCCGCCTCCCGGATCCCAAGCAGCTCGCCCTCAAGATCCTGCTCCACGCCCACGACCACTACGCCCACGGCGTGGCACCATTCGCCACTCTCGAGGCCGCCCTGGGGAGCCCCGAAAACGTGTGGCAAGTGATCCACCGCCTGCGAGCCCAGGGGCACGAGATCCGCACGCACAAATGCCCACGTGGCGACCGCCACCGCGGCGGCTACCAGCTGCTCCGAGTGGTGCCCCGCCACATCGGCTTCGACGTGCTCGGAGCCTGACGTCACCGCCGCAGCCTGACATTCGCGCCGAGGCCCCGTCCTGGGCCATCACGGGGAGCGGGACGGCTGACCCCGAAACGAGCCCGGGCCTCGGCGCTTCACCCACCCGCCGCGGTACGCCGTGTCCCGTGGCGGCCGGCGCGCCCGGGCTGGATCGCCACACACACAGCGCTTGCCCGGGCCGCCGGCGCACAACTTGAGGCGGGGCGGCCCAGCGCACCTCCACGGGAGGCCCGCTGCTCTCGGCCCACATCGGCCGCCCCGTCCCTCGAACACAATCGAACACCCCCAAATCCCCGAATTTGCACATTTGGTAATTTCCCGATGCGATCCGGCCTCCGACGACGGCGCCGCCGGGCAGAAAACGGCCATAGCGGGCCGTGGCTGGAAAAAAGTTGCCGGGAGAGCCTCCCACCTGGACGCCTCCCGCGCCGCCCCGTCTCCGCCTGCGTGACGCTCGTCCACGGCACCCGGGCGACGACCGCCGACCTGACGGCCGCCACGGCCCGCACCCTCGGGCACATCCGTCCAACACCCCGCCACCTCGGTACATCCGTCCAAAGTTCCCAACGAAGGAGGACTCCGCTCCCTGACGACGAAGACGGACAACGTGCACACACGACACTCGCAGCAACCCACGCACTTCGCGCCGCCCCTCCCTTTGGGCCCCGGCCGCCCGCCGTGACACCGACCGCACGTCGTGTGTGCACACACGGCGGGCCGAGCTGGTTGCGGAACCGACACGTTTCGGCTACCGCGACGCAGCACCCGGCCGAGGTACCACGAGGCGCTCCGCCCCGACGCGGAGCGCTCCCCTCCGACGGTCCGATAATATATGTTATGTTGACTCGTATGTGAGCCCTGCAGAACTGCCGCCGTTCCGCTCTCTGTCCCATCCGACTGTCACGCCCCAGCCTCCCCGTAGAGTGGTTCGCGCAGCACGGCACATAGTGTCGCGGGAGCTTCGCCCGGTGGTCGCTCCGTGTATTCCTCGGGCGATCGGGAGCCTGCGCTCGAAAGCCCGCGCTGCGCGGAGTTGGCAGCGCGGGCGCAAATCTTCGGGGCAGCTCTTCATAGCGCTATTGGGCCACCGAGAAACGATGAAGATGGGCGCGGCGGGGAGCTGAGGGCCGCCGGAGAAGCTGCTCCGGCTACAAGAGGTGGGCCGACGGCCGAAATCTTCACGGTTGGATAAATCGTTGCAGAGAAAAACTATAGTGGCATCACAGAACGCGCTGGAGGGTGTCCCACGGGAAGATGCACTCGCGCACTGATGGGTGGGTGGCAAACAACGCCAACTTGCTGCCAACGGCTGCCTGACTATCCGTCAGGGGAGGTGAAGAGCGATGTTGTATAGCCCAACATATTGGGTGGGCCAGATCCTAGCGGCGTGCCAACCCGCTTGGTGGGGCATCCTGTATCAACTGCCCATTGCTTGTCTCGTAGCCTACATCGCGATTGCTACACAAGTGGAGGAGCGGCCCGTCGCCGCCCAAATGTGGAAGGTGATCGCCGCAACTGCTGTTGCCAGCACGGCACTATTCCAGCTTGTGCTGTGGATCGTGCCTGGCATTATCGGCCTCGTGCTGGGCGTTGTGGGGATGTATGTACTCATCATGGCGGCGCTCGACAGGCTTCTGCTCCTGCATCTGGAGCACGCTCACAACGTCACGTCGTACATCTGCATCGTGACGTGGCTGCTGTGGCTCATCATTGGCTTGGCGGTCGTCGTCGTGCGGACGCTCTGAGGCCCAGAGCACGACGACTGCTCCTCGGGAAGAGATAGCGCCGTCCTCTCCCCTACCTCAAAGACTTCCGCTGCATCTCGCCATTGGCGCGGATGATCAGTATCTTCGTCACCTGGGTGATACTGTCGCGCAGCTCGCCGCGGTCGAACGCGTCGGTGGCGTACCTGGTCTCAGACTGTATCGCCACGGCCGCGACGATAGGCGAGTCCAGAGACGCCGGTTTCGCCTGCTTAGCCGCTTGGGCGGCCACGAAGCCGCTTGCTCCTGCCACGAGAAGGATCCCCAGCAGTGCGATAACGAGCAGAGTCAGCCAATGCCGCATTGGTTCATTGCCTCCATGATGAACTGGTGCCCCTCGTATTCATGGACAATTCTCGCGGGCAGAAGGCCTCCCTGCCGACGCGTGGAACGGAACGTGCAAATGGGGCGTTTCCGAGGAATGTAGCCATCTGCTCAGGGACAGTGCCTCTATTGTAGCCGGTCACCCGTGGGCCGGCGCCTTATGTGCGTGGGAGGGCGGGCAGCAGTGGTGCATCCGGACATCGAAGTGCTAAACCAGCGAATAGCCGAGCAAAGCCGGTTTGTGCACGCGATCGTGAGCGAGATCGAGAAGGTCATCGTCGGGCAAAAGGCGCTCATCGAACGCCTGCTTGTGTCTCTGCTGGCCGACGGACATGTGCTGGTGGAGGGAGTGCCTGGGCTGGCCAAGACGCTCGCGGTCAAGACGCTCGCCGGGGCGATCGAGGCGCGATTCCAGCGGCTCCAGTTCACTCCCGACCTTCTCCCCGCCGACCTCATCGGTACGATGGTATACAACGAGCGTGACCGCGAATTTGAGCCCAAGAAGGGCCCCATCTTCGCCAACCTGATCCTCGCCGACGAGATCAACCGTGCGCCGGCGAAGGTGCAGAGCGCCTTGCTGGAGGCCATGCAGGAGCGCCAGGTCACGATTGGCCGGCACACGTTCCCCCTCGAGCAGCCCTTCCTCGTTCTGGCCACGCAGAATCCCATCGAGCAAGAGGGCACATATCCCCTGCCCGAGGCGCAAGTGGACCGCTTCATGCTGAAGGTGAACATCAGCTATCCCGACCGCGACGAGGAGCTGGCCATTCTGCGGCGTATGACGACGGGGGAAGAGATCCAGGTCAATGCAGTCGTGTCGGCGGCGGATATCGTCGCGGCACGTCGCGTGGTGTACGACGTCTACATGGACGAGAAGATCGAGAATTACATCGTGGATCTCGTGCTGGCCACCCGCGATCCGGCGGAGCACGGGCTGCACGATATGGTGGACCTCATCGAGTACGGCGCGTCGCCGCGGGCGAGCATCTACCTGACGGTCACGAGCAAGGCGCTCGCCTTTCTGCGAGGTAGAGGCTACGTGACCCCTGACGACGTGCGCAGCATCGCCATGGACGTGCTGCGGCACCGCATCATCGTCAGCTACGAGGCGGAGGCAGAGGACGTCACCTCCGAAGACATCGTCGAAAAGCTCCTGAACACCATCGAAGTCCCATAGCTCTACGCTGGCTGCGCTGATGATTCCGAGAGAGCTGCTCCGCAAAATCCGCCGCATTGAGATCTACACGAACCGGCTGGTGAACGAACAGCTCGCCGGGCAGTACCAGAGCGTGTTCCGGGGCCGGGGGATGGAGTTCGTGGAGGTCCGGGAGTACCAACTCGGCGATGACGTGCGAACCATCGACTGGAACGTCACGGCGCGCATGCGTCGGCCCTACGTGAAGCGCTTCATGGAGGAGCGCGAACTCACAGTCGTGCTTGCGGTAGATCTGTCGGGGTCGGCAGAGTTCGGCACCGTGCAGCAGCTCAAGGCAGAAACGGCCGCCGAGATATGTGCCCTGCTTGCCTTCAGCGCCATCAAGAACAACGACAAGGTGGGGCTCATCATCTTCACCGACGTCATCGAGCGCTTCATCCCCCCACGAAAGGGCCGCACGCACGTCCTGCGTCTCATTCGCGAGCTGCTCTACTTCCGCCCCGAGCGGCGCCGGACGGACATCGCCGCGGCACTCGAGTACGTGAGCCGAGTCATCCGCAAACGTAGCGTCGTGTTCGTCGTCTCGGACTTCAGGGCGAGCGGATACGAAAGGCCGCTTCGGATTGCGAGCAAGCGCCACGACGTCGTGGCCATCGTGCTGACCGATCCCCGGGAGCTGCACCTCCCCAGCATCGGCCTGGTGGAGTTCGAGGATGCTGAGACACGCCAACGGATTCTTGTGGACACTGCCAGCCGGCATGTGCGCCGGAGCTTTGCCCAGGCCGCTGCCGCGGAGCGTGCGCGGCAGCGTGAGGCGCTCACCAACGCGCAGGTCGAGTTCATCGATATCGACTGCGGGAAGCCGTACGTTGGGCCGCTGGTGAGCTTCTTCGCCGAGCGCGCCAGGAGGCTGCGGCGATGAGATGGATGCAGCTCATCACCACAGCCTGCGCCGTCGCGTACGCCTCGGCCGCTGTCGCTGACGCTGCCGCCGTGGCGGTGCGCGCAGAGGTCGGCGAGGGGAAGATCACTATTGGCGATCCCATCACGTACACGGTCAACATTCAGCACACTCCTGAGATTCGGGTGAAGCCGCCGCGGGCAGAGGCCGACCTGGCGCCCTTTGAGGTGCGCGACTTCCGCCTCGAGGAGCAGCCCGGCGAGACGCGCGCCATCTACGAAATCGCCGTGTTCGATGTCGGACCACAGACGATCCCCGCGCTGGAGATACCGTACGTCGCGGAAAGCGGGCAGCCGGGCAGGGTGAAGACGGAGCCTATCCGGATAAACGTCGAAAGCGTGCTGCCGCCCGACGCAAACGAGATCCGGGACATCCGGGGGCCGAAAGACGTGAAGGGCGACTCGATCGGGGCGCTGATCGGCGTGCTGCTCGCCCTCGCGCTGCTTGCAGCACTGCTCGTGGGCGTCAAGCTCTGGCGGGGACGTCCGAGGCCAGAAGCGAGGGAGGTCGCCGCACCCTCTCCCCCGCCTCGACCGCCTGAGGAAGTTGCGTACGAGGAGTTGGATGCCCTCGCGCGTTCCGATCTCCTCTCCAGGAGCATGGTCAAGGAGTATTACACCGAGTTGGGCGACATCCTGCGGCGCTACATCGAAGGCCTGTATGGCGTGGCCGCGCCGGAATCGACGACACGCGAAATCGTCGCCGGGCTCATCGGCGCGGATGTGGCTTTGGAGGCCAGGCGGCAGTTTGAGAGCCTCCTTGGCGAGTGCGATGTGGTGAAGTTCGCCAAGCACCGCCCAGCGGAAGGCCGCTGGGACGAGGCGCTCGACGACGCCAGGCGCATCATAGACGTCACGAAGCCGCAGCGCGAGCAGCGCCCAGCGATGGGGAAGCAGGGCGGACGGCTCAAGAGACGCGATGTCGAGCGGTGAAAACAGCGCCGCTTGTGATGAACAGTGCACTTTGCATCGCCAATATTGCTCATAGGGCTACTCATCGTGCCGGTGCTCATCGTGCGGTACGTGCGCCGCCGATCTGAGCTGGGGGCGAGTCTGCGCTATTCCGATGTCACTTCGCTGGTCGCCACCAGGCCGACACTGCGCCAGCGACTGCGGCACGGCGTGTTCGGCGCTCGTGTAGTCGCCATCGTCCTGCTGGTGCTCGCCGTGGCCCGGCCGCAGGCGGAACGCGGCCTCCGCAGCGTCGTGACGGAGGGCATCGACGTGTGCATCGCCCTCGACGTATCCGGCAGCATGCGCACGATTGACTATGGCGACGAGACGCGATTCGATATCGTGCAGCGAGTGGTCAAGGACTTCGTGGCCGGGATCACCAACGATCGTCTCGGCCTCGTCGTTTTCGCCGCCCAGGCGTTCACCCAATGCCCGCTGACGCTGGATTACCACGTCGTTACGGAGTTGCTCGATGCCGTCCACATCGGCATCGTGGACGAGAATCGGACAGCCATCGGAAGCGCCATCGCAACGGCGGCAACGCGCCTGGAGGGCTCACAAGCCAAGAGTAAGGTGATAATTCTGCTCACCGACGGCCTCAACAACGCGGGCAGAATCGACCCTCTCACTGCCGCGCGTGGCGCTGAGGCATTGGACATCAAGATCTACACTATCGGCGTGGGACGAGAGGGCGAGGGCTACGCCATCCAAGACGATCCGCTCTTTGGCCCGCGCCGGGTTCGCGTGCACACTACGATCGATGAGAAGACGCTGCAGGAGATCGCCCGCATGACGGGCGGGGAGCTGTACCGCGCCGAGGATGAGCGCACGCTTGCCGAGGTGTACGATGCCATCTGGCGTCTGGAGAAGTCGAAGCTGCGGGCACCGGCGTATCGGCGCTTTCGCGAGCTCTTTGCGTGGTTTCTGGCTGCCGCGCTGGCATTGCTCATTGCCGAGATAGGGCTGGCGAACACGCTGCTGCGGAAGCTGCCATGAGGGTGGCGGATCTCAGAGATGGGTAGCGCACTGCTGCGCTTCGACAATCCAACTGCGCTTCACCTGTTGTGGATAGCGGTCGCGGCCTGGCTGCTGGTCACTTGGGGTGCCCGGGCTCGGGCGCGGGGATTGGCGCAGTTCGGCTCCCCGAAGCTGGTGCAGCAACTCGCGGCTTCGGTGAACCTCCGGCGGCGACGGGCCAAGGCGGCCATGACACTGGGGGCGATGGTATTGATGATCGTCGCCTTTGCCCGACCGCAGCTTGGCACGCGCGTGGAGGTGCTGAAGCGCCGTGGCACGGACATCATCGTCGCCGTGGACTGCTCGCTGAGTATGGCCGCTGAGGACGTGCAGCCGTCCCGGCTCGAGGTGGCGCGGCGCGAGATACGCGGGCTCCTCAGTCGGCTGCGTGGCGATCGGATCGGCATCGTCGCCTTCGCCGGCACGGCTTTCATCCAGTGCCCGCTCACCCTTGACTATCTGGCAGCGGAGATGCTCCTGGAGGGGCTCAGCAGCGATCTGATCCCCACTCCCGGGACGGCGCTCGGCCCGGCTATCGACACGGCCCTGAAGGCCTTCAAGAGAAGACCGGGCAAGCACAAAGCCATCGTGCTTATCACCGACGGCGAGGACCACGGTACGGACCCACTGGTGGCGGCCGAGAGGGCGGCAGCGGCGGGTGTCGTCATCCATGGCATCGGCGTCGGGGGCGCACAGGGCGAGCCGATCCCCATATACGACGAGCACGGCGCCCGAAGGGGCTACAAGAGGGATCGCGCCGACAAAGTGGTCCTGAGTGCCCTCCACGATAGGCAGCTCAAGCAGATGGCCTCTGCTACCGGCGGCCGCTACTACCCGGCGACCAGTGGGGAGTTGGGGCTGGACGAGATATACCGCCACATCAGCCGGATGGAGCAGAAAGAGGTGGGCATGCGACGGTTCACGCAGCATGCCGAGCGCTACCAGTGGCTGCTGGTGCCCGCCATCGTGCTGCTCTGCATTGACGCATGCGTGGGAGACCGACGGCGCCGTCGCCCGCAAGCATTCGGGAGGGGCGTGTAAGTGATACGGCTGGTGCCTCAAAGGCCACAACGGTCGCTTCTCGCGTTGCTGGTGCTGCTCTCTGCGCCGCTCGTCATCGCCTGGGGGGTTCCCAGGGGCGCGGCATCCGCTATCAAGCGCGGCAACGCCGCATACCGGCAGGGCAAATACGACGAGTCTCTGCGTGAATACGCCAGTATCGAGGACGCGGGACCCGTTGAACACGTCGTCCGATTCAACTCCGCCGGTGCGCTGTACAAGAAGACGAACGACAAGGCGGCCGTGGAGGAATACCAGCGCGCGCTCGGCAGCGGAGCGGACTTCGACGCGCAGGTGCATTATAACATCGGCAACTGTCACTTCCGCATGGGACGAGTGGACGACTCCATCGCCAGCTACAAGCGGGCGTTGGAGCTTGCCCCGACAGACACCTGGGCGAAGCACAACCTCGAGCTGGCGCTCAGGCGCAAGCGGCAGCAGCAAGACCAGGAGTCACAGTCGCAGCCGCAGGAGAAACGAGAAGACGAACGGAGAAGCGAGGGTCAGCAGACGCAGTCGCAGGGCCAAGACCAATCGGCGAAGCCGCAGAAACAGCCGGCGGGGGCCGCGCAGGCTGCGTTGACGCCCGAGGAGGCTCTGAGGCTGCTGCGGGCCGCCGCGAGCGAGGACGCGGCCATCCAGAAGCAGGTGCTGCGGCTGCGGATGGAGCCGGTGCCGGCCCAGATGCCGGAAAAGGATTGGTAGAGCATGCGCTACCCATACGTGCCCGGGAGCAGACGGGTGCTTCGGTGGGTACTCATCGCAGCGGCAGGCTTCGCCATTGCTCCGCAGGGCCGATGTGCTGAGGTATCGGTGGACGCCTCCGTCGATCGCACCTCCCTCACGACCGCCGAGACTCTGACGCTCACCATCAACGTCACCGTCATCGGCTCTGGCGCGTTGCCGCAGCCACGCATCCCTGATCTGGCCGCCTTCGCCATGGTGAGCTCCTCGACGGGCCGCACCATCAGCATCGACATGAGCGGCGGGAGCAGCACCGAAACCCATCAGTACATTCTGCAGCCCACTCAGACGGGTCGGCTCACAATCGGCGCGGTGACGATCCAATACGGGGGCAAGAGCTACCGCACAAAGCCGATAACGATCACGGTGACGCGAGGGGCGGCGCCGCCCTCGCCTCCCCCGACGCCGCAGCCTGCACCGCCTCGCTCCCCGTCAGTCCCGATCCCAGCGCAACCGCGGCCGGCGCAGACGGGTGAGCCCGTGTTCGTCCAGGCCAACGTGGACAAACACACCGCCTACGTAAACGAGCAGATCACGTGGACGTTCTTGCTGTTCCAGGCATCGAGGGGTGTTGATGTCGGTGGCTACCGGAGCCCCACCACTACCGGCTTCTGGACGGAGGATCTGCCGCCCAGTGCACCGACACAGCGAGTCATCGGCAACAGGCAGTACGTCGTAGAGCAGATCCGAATGGCCTTATTCCCCGCCGGCCCGGGCAAGCTCACCATCGGCGCGGCGTCGGTGACATGCAGCCACGGCTTCTTTGGCCCAGCTCGGCAACTCAGCACTGACCCCATCGGGGTAAACGTCCTGCCGCTGCCGTCCAAAGGGCAACCCAGCGGCTTCCAGGGCACGGTGGGTCAGTGGCGGCTGTCGGGGAGCGTGGACCGGACGAGGGCCGCTGTGGGCGACGCTCTCACATACGCTGTGCGAGTCACCGGGACCGGCAACGTCCACGCCGTCGCTCGTCCCACGGTCCGGGGCCCCGCGGGGGTGAAGGTGTACGAATCGGCCGCTGAGCGGCACACCGACAGGTCTACCGAGATAATCAAGGGTGAAGCCCGATTCGAGTATATAGTCATCGGAATGCGTGCGGGGGATTACGAGATAGGTCCGGCGGAGCTACCGTACTTCGACCCCAAGGCTCGCGCCTATAGGCTCGCGCGGAGCCAGCCGCTACACGCGAGCTTCGTGAAGGGAAGCGGGACCGCCATCTCCGTTGCGCCGGGAGCCACGGATGAAGCGCGCACGGCGGCACTGCGGGAGGCCATCGGGGACCTGAAGCCAGCAAGCGACGATGGCGTCGCTTGGGGCGCGCCCTTTTACGCACGCGGGACATTCTGGGCGCTGCAGGTCGTGCCGCTGCTTGCCATCGTGCTCGGCGTCGTCTACGGACGGCGACAGCGACGGCTCGCGACCGACCAGCCGTACGCACGCCGCACGAGGGCAGCGAAGAGGGCGCACCAGGCGCTGACGCGGCTGCGGCAGGACGTCGAGTCTGACTCAGGGGGCGAGTTCTATACTGAGCTCCATGAGGCAGTGTCCCGTTATATCGCCGACAAGCTCAACGTCAGCACCACCGCCGTCGCGCCGGGCTCTATCGGAGAGCTTCTGCAGCAAGCGGGCGCCGGCGAAGCGACCGCCGCCGAGGCGGTGGAGTGCCTGCGGCGCTGCGAGTTCGGCCGATTCGCACCCACCGAGACCACACGCGGGCAGCGGGCAGAAGATCTCGCGCAGGCCATTGCCCTTCTCTCCAAGCTCGAACGGGAGCGTCTTGCCGATGGATGAGCCCGTGGTGCACGCCCGCAGCCTTCGTGCTTCCCTCATCATTGCACTCGCACACAGTGCCGTAATATTGGCTGGCGGCGTCTCATGCGACGCGCAGCAGACCGAGTCGATTGCGGACGACGCTTCCGAGACGCAAGCTGGAAAGCCCGCCATCGCGGTCGAAGAACACCGCTCGGGACGGGCCCTCTACAATAGCGGAGAGTACGCGCCGGCCGTGGACGCATTCAAAGACGAGCTGCGGGCGGGACCGCCGACGAGCAGTCTGCTGTACAACCTGGGAAACGCCTGCTTCAAGGCCGGACATCTTGGCGAGGCCATACTGTACTACGAGCGAGCCAGGCGCCTGGCGCCCAGGGATGTCGATATACAGGACAATCTGGCGCTCGCGCGCCTGGCGACGGTGGATCGCCTTCTGGAGCCACCGCGGCCGTGGCCACTGGACCTGCCTGTCCGCCTGCATCGCCAGCTTCGGGCTCACGAGGCTGCCGCCATTGTCACCGGGCTGTTCTGGTTCCTCTGCTTCGCCATAGCGGGGCGGTGTGCGGCTGTCGCGCCGCGGTGGCCGCGGCCGGCCACCTTTGCGACTGTCGTTGCAGCCCTCCTTCTGCTGCCGGCGATGGCCTCACTGGGCGTTAAGCTCTACGAGTCCGCATATGTGCCTGAAGCCATCGTGCTCGTGGAGGAGGCGGAGCTGCGCAGCGGCCCTGGCGAGAGCTTCAGCAGCACGGTGATGCTCCACGAGGGAGCGAAGCTGAGGATCGCGAAGCGCCGCGGCGTGTGGATCTACGCCACGACACAGGCCGGTGTGGATGGCTGGGTGCGGTCGAGTCACATCGAAGGCATTTGAGCGGCAGCGGCATTGATTGGCGGGGGCTGTGGGGGAGGAATGCTGGGTCCGCGCGGCCAAGCGTGTCTCTGAGGTGAATCCGATCCCTCAGCGCTCCCTGTCGGCCCGGGCCATTGTCATCGGATTGCTCTGCAGCGTCGGCATCTGCGTCCTCGTCGCCTACGCCGAGTTGGTCATCAAAGACATACAGATCGCCATCTGCCAGTTCTCCCCGGCGGCCATTGGTGTTTTTCTCCTCGTCGTCCTGTTCAACAAACTCGCCAGTCGCATTCTGCCTCGCTCCGCCCTCGCACCCGGCGAGCTCATGGTCGTGTATTGCATGGTGTTGATCACGGCGTTGACGTCGTCCCGGGGGCTCATGGAAAAACTCATCCCCGGCGTCATCGCCGTCAACTACTACACCACCCCCGAGAACCACTGGGGGGAGCTGTTCTACCCGCACATCCATCAGTGGATGGTGCCCTTCGACGTCCGAGGCGAGGGCCAGCAGCCTGTGGCAGCGCAGTTCTACGAGGGGCTCTCACGGGGTGGCGAGATACCCTGGGAGCTGTGGGTGCGTCCCCTGCTTGCCTGGAGCGTGGTGGTGCTCGCCGTCTTCTTCGCCTTTCTCTGTATGGCCGGCATCTTGCGCAAGCAATGGATCGACAACGAGAAGCTCACGTTCCCGCTGGTGCAGCTTCCGCTGGATATGGTGAGCCACCAGCGGGGCATTGCCTTCTTCGCTGACAAGCTCACGTGGGTCGGCTTCGCCATCCCGGCCATCGTCTTCGGCCTCAACGGGCTGCATCAGACGTTCCCGCAGGTGCCGGAGGTCCCACTGCGTTACCGGCTGAATCCGTACTTCAAGGCCCGGCCGTGGCGCGACATATACTCCACCACGATTTATGGCTCCATGGCCGCGGTCGGCTTTGCCTACTTCCTGCCCGCGCAGCTCCTCTTCAGCCTGTGGGCCTTCTTCATCGTGTCGCGCGTCCAGGACGTCGTGGCTTCCCTCATGGGGGCGCGTCTGGACAGGATGCCTCTGTATCCCACCCGCCTCACGATCGGCTACCAGGCGGCGGGCGCGTACCTCGTGCTCACCGCCTACTATGTCCGCGCCGCTATGCCGCACCTACGGCAAGTGTGGCGACGAGCCTGGGGCAAGGACCCACAGGTGTCCGACGCAGATGAGCTACTCCCGTATCGCGTCTCCGTATTCGGACTCTTGGGCGCCACGGCGGTGGCGATGTACTGGGCGATGCAGGCGGGAATGGCTCCGTGGCTGGCTGTCGTCGAAATGGCCGTGTATCTGTTCCTGGTGGTCGTCGTAATGGCGCGCAGCGTGGCCGAGGCCGGGATGCTCATGACGGAGACGTCCTTTCGACCCATCGATATGGTGCGCATGTTCACAACGCAGCACCGCGTCGGCAAAGCCAATCTGACGGCGCTGTGTTTCACCGACGCCATCTTCACCCGCGACCTTCGCGGCTGTCTGATGAGCACGTTCCTCGATGGCCTCAAGATCAGCGATGGCGTGCAGATGCCGCGGCGGCACCTGCTCGTGCCCATCGCGCTTGGCATCGGGACGGCCATGCTCGCCGGATCGGTGATTCAGCTCTGGCTGCCATACCAATTGGGCGCGACGGGCCTGTACGGCTATGCCTACCGAGCCAACCCGCTGTGGACCTTCCAGCACTACGCACCGGCGATGGAAACGCCCGACATATACGACTACCGGCTCCCCATCGCTTTTTCCGCCGGCGGCGCCGCCGCAGTGTTGCTCTCCATCATGCGAATGCGCTTCTGGTGGTGGCCCCTGTACCCGCTTGGCTATGCTCTGATGGGATCGTGGACCATGATCGTGTTCTGGTTTCCGATCCTCGTAGCCTGGCTCATCAAGAGTATCGTCATTCGTTACTTCGGCATGAAGGCGTACATGCGGCTGCGGCCCCTCTTCTTGGGATTGATCCTGGGAGAGTTTTTCATGGCCGTTTTCTGGGCGACGCTCGGGTGCGTATGGCGCGTCAAGGCTCCCTCCTTCCCATGGCCGTGATACGGGCAGCCGCGGGTTGGGCGAACTGCCGGCTCGCTCCTACAGCTTCAGAGACCACGACGGCCAACAGTGCGGCCGCAGAGGCACGGATTCTGCCGGGGGCGTTGACGCGGAAAGGCGAGCCACGTATTATAGGCGGTGCATTGTGGGCCGAGCACGCGTGGGTGCGCTGAAGAGGGCAAGTGGGCGATGCCACCGCAGCACGAGGCGGGACAGCACAACGACGCCTGGCACATCTGCATGGCAGCGGGCGAGGCATCCGGCGACATGCAGGGAGCGTTGCTCGTTGCGGAGCTGAAGAGGCGTAAGCCGCAGCTCGAGTTCGCCGGGCTTGGCTCCACGCTCATGCAGCGTGCCGGCGTGCGTCTGCTGGAAGACTGTCGGGGCCTGGCGGCCATTGGCCTTATTGAGGGCGCCAAGAAGTTCCCCCGTGGCGTGGCCGCCTACTACCGGCTCAGGCGGCTGCTGCGCAGCGGCTGGGCCGACTTGCTCATCCTCATCGACTTCCCCATAGTGAATCTGCGATTGGCGCGTTACGCGAAGGAGCATGGCTACCCGGTCGCGTATTACTTCCCTCCCGGCGCCTGGACCGAGGAGAACAAGCGCGCCGCCCCCGTGGCCCGGTACTCGTCCAGGATCATCACCCCCTTCCCCATGTCAGCACGAGCGTACGCGGAAGCCGGCGCTGACGTCACCTTCGTCGGGCATCCGCTCATCGACGTGCTGCGGCCGGCAGTGGAGCGCAGAGAGCAATGTCTCGGCCCCAGTGACGCAGCTCCCGTTGTGGCAATGCTGCCCGGGAGCCGCGACCACGAGATCACGCACATCCTCCCCGCGCTGCTCGGCGCCGCTCAGCTCATCAAAGCGGAACTGCCGGGCGCGGAATTCGGTGTTTCCGCCGCACCGACGGCCTCCAAGGACCACATTGCGAGCGTCGTACAGAAAGAGGGCCTTAGTGCGCGCATCGTGGAAGGCACGCACGAGCTGCTCGAGGCCGCACACATAGCCCTCGTGGCCTCTGGCACAGCAACCCTTGAAGCAGCTATTATGGGTGTGCCCATGGTTGTTGTCTATCGGGCGGCTCTTATCCCCTACCTCCACTACCGCTACGTGTACCGACCGCGCCTGCACACCATCGCAATGCCGAACATCCTCGCCGGCAAGAAGATTGTCCCAGAACTGATTCAGTACAAAGCATCGCCCGAGGGCATCGCCAAAGCGGCGCTGAGATACCTTCGCGACGAGGAGTTCGCCCAGCAGACCGCGAGACGGCTTCGTGAGGCCGTCTCGAAGCTGGGCAATGGCGGAGCACTGCAACATGCCGGCGACATCATCATCGAGATGCTGGACTCGCTCCCGAAGCGGCGACAGCGGTCTTAAGTTGGGGTACACACTCTCTGGATTCGGCGTGAACCGAGTGTGAGTTTGTCGCACAGGCGCGGCGCACGCAGCTTTACCAGCTACGCTCAGACGTGTCTGGGTGAGGTGGCGAGGGGCATGGCCAACAAGGGTGGGGCATCAAGGCCGCGAGGGGTCTACGCTTTGACAAGCGTTGCGTTGCGGCCTGGCGTGAATGCTGCCGGCATTGGCGTGATCCTGCGCGATGCGAACAAGAGCATGCTCAAGCAGGTCAGCTCGAAGGTGCAAGTGGCCTCCCCGGAGGCGGCGAGACACCAAGCCGTGGTCCACGCGCTGAGGGACGGCCTCGATCTTGGCGCCCGATCCATCACCGTCTTCACTGACGATGCCACGGTCGCCGGTTATCTAAGCCGCGACCTCGAAGTACCCTCCGCTCTCATCAGCACGTACCTGGAAGCCCGCTCTCTGATGAATCAGTATCGTTCCGCCACCATCAGGCTCATCGACGATGCGCGGAACACGAAGGCGCGCGGCCTGGCGGAGCGGGGACTGGAGAGCGATGAGCCAGAAGTGCGCGCCTATCGATCGCCGCCGCTCCCGCTTGGGTTCTCCTGACGCCGTGGGCGCCACGCGGAGCTTGCCCCCGTGCTCCGATCCCATGGTCCCCAACAACCGCAGGCACGCACGGGCCGGCCAGTGCCGGGTTGGGTAAGTTCGTCCCGGACGAAAGCACTTACGCAGCCCGTGCGGTCCTGACGGCCTCTACGAACTTGCGGGCCGTTTCGGTGACGACATCGAACCGGCGGTCCGCCACTGCCTGTTTGTCGATCATGGCAGTGCCCACGGCAAGCGTGGCGGCACCCGCCTTGATGAAGTCGCCGGCGTTGTCCAGACTAACACCGCCCGTCGGAACGATGCGAACCTGGGGCAGCGGCCCGCGAATGTCCTTGATGTACTGCGGACCGATGGCCGTGGCCGGGAACAGCTTCACCAGATCGGCCCCGGCACTCCAGGCTGTGATGATCTCCGTGGGCGTGAAGCACCCGGGAATCACTGCTTTGTCGTAGCGATGTGCGAGTTCGACTATGCCCCGGTCGAATGTTGGCCCAACGACGAACTCGGCCCCCGCAAGGATGGCCGCGCGTGCTGTCTCAGGGTCCAGCACCGACCCGACGCCGATGAGCACGTCGGAGCCGAACTTCTCCGAGACCTCGGAGATGACTTGCAGTGCGTTCGGGGTAGTCATCGTCACCTCGATGCAGTCCACGCCCCCCTGCTTGATGGCCTCGGCCACTGAGATCAGGTGTGCCGAGCTCTCGGCCCTGATGACGGCAACGATACCTGCGTCGGTCAGACGCTGCACCGACTCGCTTCGTATGGGCATTGCGTTGATCCCTCCTGGAATGAAGGAAGAATGTCAAAGGAGACGACAGCCGGACAATGCGCTCGATAAGAATGCGCACCAGCGCCGGCATTTGCCGGGTCGGTTCCCTATTCTCCCTCTACCCTTTCCCCTACCTTCTTGCTATCGCTTCAACGCCCGGCCCGTTGTTTCGATCTGGTCACGGAGCTCTTGCTCGGTGAAGTAGCACAGCTCCCCGGGATGAGTGTGCTTGATCGCGGCCAGGGCATTTCCGTATTGGAGTCCCATATCAAGATCGTTCTGTACATAGCCATAGATGACGCCGGCGATGAAAGCGTCGCGGGCGCCGCTTGGGTCAACGATTTCGAGGTCGTACGTCCGATCCGTGTAGAGCTTATCGCCCACTACGATGCCCGTCCAGACCCCGCTCCGGACGCCCTTGGCGATGGGCAGCGGGATGGCCACAACGTCAAGCTGGAAGCGCTCTTTGAGCTGCGCGGCCGCCTCTTCCGGCTGTCCTTCAACGCCAAATGCGCGCCGAATATCCTCGGCATCACCAACAAGCACATCCACATGCACCATGAGAGCCTCGTCGATGTTTCCCGCATAGCGACGGTGAAGGTCGAAGGCTACCTTGCAGTTGTGCCGCTTGGCATGTACGAGGGCCGCACTGGTGGCATCGGCCGCCGCGGCGCTCAACGCCGGCGTGTTGGCCCCGACGTGCAGCAGCTTTGCGTCGGCCAGAAAGCTCCACTCGATGTCGCCGGGCTGAATCCGGCTCAACGCCGAATCCCCGTCATCCCAGTACGCAAGGCTGCCCCGCGGCATGGCGCCAGTTTCGCGAAAGCACAATGGGACGCGACCATCGTCGCTCCACACGATACGCGAGACGTCAACGCCATGCTCGCGCGCCCTATTGGCCATCATGCGTCCCAAGGGATGCGTTGCCACCCGTGATACCCACGCTGCGCTGAGACCGAGCCGGCTGCACGCCGCCGCCACGGTTAGCTCCGCGCCCCCCACATAGAGCTCGAAGCTATGCGTCTGCTCCAGCCGTAAGTGGCCCGGCGGCGACAGACGCACCATTCCCTCGCCGAAGGTCACTACATCGTGCATTGTACCCTCGCGAATGGCCCGGCGCTGATGACAAAGTCTCGTTGTGGTACTATTCGCCCACGCGACACACGCGCATCATATTCGTGGTGCCCGTCTGCCCGATGGGCACGCCGGCGATGACCACAACGACATCGCCCGCGGCGACGAGACCTGTCTTGACGATCTCAGCGTCGATGTGCTGCATCATCTCTTCGATGCTGGCATAGGGCGGCACGGTGATCGGCAGCACGCCCCAGTACAGGGCCGCGCGACGAGCAGTGCGCTCGAAGGGCGTGGGCGCGATGATGGGCATGCCGGGCCGGCACTTGGCGGCGAGCTGCGCCGTGAAGCCCGAGTGGGTGCAGGCGATGATGGCCTTGGCGCCAAGGTCCAGCGCCGCCTCGCAGGCCGCCCGGGCCGTGGCATCGGCAACTGAGAGCTTCCCCCGGGCGTGCAGCACATCACGGTCGGTGGCCAGCTCGGCCGTCTCGGCCGCTTGCGCTATCTTGCGCATCATCTCGACCGACTCGACCGGGTATTTCCCCACCGCCGTCTCGCCCGAGAGCATAACGGCATCGGTGCCGTCGAAAATCGCATTCGCCACATCCGACGCCTCAGCACGCGTCGGCCGCGGGTTGTCCGTCATGGACTCCAGCATCTGCGTTGCGGTGATCACCGACACGCGCGCCTCCCGGCACGTCCTGATGATGCGCTTCTGGAAAACGGGCACCATCTCCGGCGATGCCTCCACGGCCAGATCCCCCCGGGCCACCATGATGGCGTCCGCCACCTCCACGATGTCCCCCAGGCACTCAATAGCCTCCGGCTTCTCCAGCTTCGCCACTACGGGTATATCCGCACCTTTGGCCGCCAGAAAGGCCTTTACGGTGGCAATGTCGCCTGCCGCCCGAACAAACGACAGCGCCACGTAATCCACTTCACAGGCTATACCGAGCTCAATATCGGCACGGTCTTTGTCGGTGAACGAGGCCGCGCTCACTCGCACTCCCGGTAGATTGATGCCCTTGTGGGAGTATAGCTCGCCCCCCACGACCACCTCACAGAGGGCCTCCGTACTCATGGCGCGGCACACACGCAGCTCGATGCGGCCGTCGTCTATGAGGATGCGGTCCCCGGCGTTCACATCCTGCGGCAGCGCTTCGTACGTGGTGGGGATTCGGTTTGGCGCCTGGTTGCCATTATCTGTGCCGACGAGCACAGCCTCGCCCTCAGCCAGCTCCATCGGCTCGTGGGGGAGCGTGCCGACGCGGATCCTCGGTCCTTGCAGGTCCTGCAGCACTGCCACGTGCGTCTCAAGCTCCAGTGCGCATTCGCGTACGATATTTAGCAAGGCGGTGTGCGTCTCGTGGGTGCCGTGAGAGAAGTTGAGTCGCGCAACGTCCATTCCGGCCGCGATAAGCTCGCGCACCGTAGCGGGGTCGCTGCTCGCGGGACCGAGGGTGCAGACGATCTTAGTGCGCTGCATGACACTCGCGCGTCCTTATAAGGCCAATACGGCACGAAAGGCTGCCACGGCGTGGTCGATATCCTCGCGGCTGACGTCGCTATGCGTGACGACGCGGATGCGCTCAGCTTCGCGGGGTTGTATGCGTGGCCGGGGGTTGATGAGCACCCCTCGTTCGCGCATGCCTGCCACGAGCTGCTGGGCGTCCATGTCGTCGCGTTCGAACTCGAAGATGATGATGTTGGTCTGCACATCTGCCGGGTCCAGTGTCACGCCCGGAAGCTCGGCCAGCGCGTCCGCCAGGATGCGGGCATGCTCGTGGTCTTGCCCCAGCCGATCGACCATGCTCTCGAGAGCTACAATGGCCGGGGCGGCGATCACCCCAGCCTGTCGCATCCCCCCGCCGAACATCTTGCGCACCCGCCGGGCCTCGGCGATGAACTCTCGCGAGCCCGTGATAACGGAGCCGATCGGGCACCCCAGCCCCTTGGAAAAGCAGAAGGCCACCGACGAGGCGCCGGCGACGAGCTCGCCCGGACTCACGCCAAGGGCAATGGCCGCGTTGAATATGCGGGCGCCGTCGATGTGGACCGGGATGCCGCGGCGTCGGCCGACGTCGATCACGGCGGCCATGTTCTCCTTGGGTACAGCCGCTCCGCCCTCCATATTGTGGGTATTCTCGACGGTTATGAGGCCCGTACGGGGGAAGTGCTCGTTATCGGGCCGAATGGCCGCCTCGACGTCGGCCGGATCCATGGCGCCGCGCACGCTGGGCAGGGGCTTCGGCTGCACCCCGGCGAAGGCGGCGATAGTGCCGGCTTCGAAGTGCAGGATGTGGGCGTTCTCCTCGATGATCATCTCCTGTCCTCGACGCGTATGCGTGCACACGCAGACCTGGTTGGCCATCGTACCGGATGCAACGAACAGGCCGGCTTCCATGCCCATGCGCTCCGCCGCCATGGCTTCGAGTTGCTGGACGGTCGGGTCCTCGCCCATCACATCGTCGCCGACCTCGGCATCGCGCATCGCGTCGCGCATCTCCGGCGTGGGCTTCGTCACCGTATCGCTGCGTAGATCCACAAGCGCTGACGGACGGGTCTGCTGAGCCAACGGCGTTCAACTCCTTTCGGCGGAACCGGCGCGTAGACGCGCCAGGAAATGACGGCCGAATGCGGGTGTGGCATCAGGAGGATTCGGCAGGGGCGTGGGGCATTCCTCTCGGGAGCGAGCCGGTGGTATGCTCAGATGCGCTTGGGCCGGGCGCGCACGCGGCGGTACATTGTGGCGCCGCCCCATCCGAGAGTCCACAGCGCGATGTAGAGAATGGCTGTGGCGTTGCCGCACTTGAATTGCCGGGACGTCGCCCTGATCGTGAGTGGGGCGTCGGCGGCAGTCAACGTCCACCGGGCGATGCCGCCATCGACATGCGCGGCCGGCGGGTAGACACTGCTTCCATCGATTCTTCCGGGCATCTGGAGTTCGTACGTGAAGGTAAGCTCCTGCTCGCCCAGCGTCAACGCGTGGCGGCTGGGGTCGATCTCCTCCTCGAACTCGTACGTCGTGCGCATATCGAGGAACCATCTCCCCGTCCGCTTGAGCACGGCGCCACGTTGCTTCTCCATCGGCCCGATGCGCCACTCCGCGGACAGTCGCATCCCATCGGCATCCGGGCGCGGGCGCACATTGAAGTGGTCTTCGAACAGTTGCTTGGCACCCTTCCGGTCTTTCGGCTCCACAACCGTCACCTCCACGCGGCGATAGGCCGTGCCATTTGGCCATATCTGTGTGCTCACGCCGGTGTCGCCCCCCAACTCGAGAAGAGATATGGGGATAACGAGAAGTGGTCCGGTGCCAAGCAATGCAAGCAGCCGCCGGCACGCAGGCTTGATGCCGAAGCGCGAGGTCATCGGGCCCTCCATCGACCCCCGAACCACACGCCGACGAGCCCGCCGCAGGCGAAGAGGAGCGCGTACCACAACGTCCCGGGGAGATCGAAGGTGATGCCGAAGACGCTGATGCGCACGAGCGCCCAGTTCTGGACGATCAAGATGATCGTCAGCAGCACGATGAGCATGGCGACGAATGTGCGAGCCGTGCCCGCACTGCGGGCGACGCCCACGGCCCGCTCTCTTGCTCCCGCCAGCTTTGCCTCTTGCTGTTCCTCTGCCACTTGGCGCGCGCTCCTGTCGTGCCCGGAGAGTGCTGATACTGGGGGACGAGCCGATTATATCCTTCGCCTCACCGAGTGTCAACTGGCGGGCAAAGGCGTCACAGTGTCAGTATACGGGCAGGGGCGACGCGCCACGAGGGCAGTTGTTTACGCAAAACGTGAGTCAGACAACCAAAACTGATGTTGCATTGTGCGCCTGTTTTGGTTAAAATATAAGTGACTTAATTGATAAGTCGCTTATGAATGTAGGCGGGAGCAGAGGGACAGGCTGACATGGTGGAGCGGATCGAAAAAGCCCTTGAGGTCCTCCAGCAAATAGCGGGACGCGACCTGATCGCCGGCGCCGCGGTGGCAGAGGACGACGGACTGACGGCTGCGCAGATGCGGGTGCTGCGCCACGTGTATCTCCATCGGCGCCCGTCCGTGCGAAGCATAGCTGACGGCCTCATGGTCTCGCCACCTGCAGCGACGCAGCTCGTCAACAAACTGGTGGCGAAGCGGCTCGTGGCCAGGTCCGAGCGGAAGGAGGACCGGCGAGTCGTGGACGTAAGACTGACTCGCCGCGGGAGGGAATTCGCCCGGCGTCTCATGCAGGAGCGCCGCAAGCACCTCAGCCGGCTGCTGGCGCGTATGCCGGCCGGGTCGCGGCAGGAGCTGGCCCGAGGCCTTGAGGCGTTCATCGCCGCCACACTGTCGGATGAGCGCAGCATTGAGGGCGCGTGTCTGCGATGCGGCAAACGGCACGCAGGCGACTGCCCGGTCAACGAAGCGAGCCAGCGCATTCTCGGCGCCGAACGCGCGCACATATAGGGCGAGGAGTGCGAAGTCATGATCTATCTGGATCACGGGGCAACCACGAAGGTTGATCCGAGTGTGCTTGAGGCGATGCTGCCATACCTCGGAGACGAATACGGCAATCCGAACTGCCTGCACACCCTGGGGCACAACGCCAGACGTACTGTCGAAGAAGCCCGAGAGCAAGTCGCTGAGGCGCTCGGTGCTCGGCCGCGTGAGGTCGTTTTCACCGGCGGTGGCACAGAGAGCGACAATCTGGCGCTCAAGGGAGCGGCGCGCGTCCTCCGCGAGCGGAACAACGGCAACCACATCATAACGTCGGCGATCGAGCACCATGCCGTGCTGCATGCCGGCTACGCTCTTGAGCGGGAGGGCTTCGACATCACCTATCTGCCGGTGGATGAGGATGGAGTCGTCAGCATTGAGTCCCTGCGTCTCGCCCTCCGCGATGACACAATCCTCGTCGCCATAATGCACGCCAACAACGAGATCGGCACCATCGAGCCCATCGCTGAGTTGGCGGCTGTCGCCAAGGAAGCAGGCGTCGTCTTTCACACCGATGCGGTGCAGACTTTCGGCCGCATGCCGACATCTGTAGACGAGCTGAACGTGGACCTACTATCGCTGTCGGCGCACAAGATATACGGCCCGAAGGGCGTTGGCGCCCTATATGTGCGACGCGGCGTGCGCCTCCAACCACTCGTGGACGGTGGGGGGCAGGAGCGTAAGCTGCGCAGCGGAACGGAGAATGTGGCCGGGATCGTGGGGCTGGCAGCAACCGTCCAGCGCATGCGGACCCATGCCGGCGAGGAGTCCAAGGCGATACGCGCGCTCCGTGACAAGCTCATCAGTTCCGTTCTGGAGAAGATCCCGCGTGCGCGTCTCACTGGGCACCCCACACGGCGGCTCGACAATAGCGCCAGCTTCTGTTTCGACTATGTTGAGGGCGAGAGCATGCTGCTGCTGCTGGATTCCCTGGGCATAGCCGCCTCGAGTGCGTCAGCCTGCACGTCGGGCTCCCTGGAGCCTTCGCACGTGCTGCTTGCCATAGGCCTCCCGCACGAAGTCGCCCACGGCTCGCTGCGGCTCACCCTTGGCAAGGACAATACCGAAGAAGAGATCGACACGGTCATCGAGGCGCTGCCGGGCATCGTAACGCGTCTTCGTGAGATGTCGCCGATGGTGCCGGCGGGCAGTGAGTGAGCCTCCCAACCGGGGGAGAAACGCGATGTCAACCATGTACACTGACAAGGTCATGGACCACTTCATGAATCCCCGCAACATGGGAGAGGTCGAGAACGCGAACGCGGTGGCCCAGGTGGGGAATCCGGTGTGCGGCGACGTCATGCGGATGACGCTGCGCATTGACGACGATGACCGGATCACTGACATCAAATTCAAGACCTTCGGCTGCGGCGCGGCGATAGCGAGCAGCTCGATAATGACCGAGATCATCAAGGGCATGACCATAGATGAGGCGCTGCGGGTGACGAACAAGGCAGTCACTGACGCCCTCGGCGGACTCCCGGCTCAGAAGCGGCACTGCTCCGTGCTGGCCGAAGAGGGCATACACAATGCGTTGCGCGCCTTCTTTGAGGAGCATCCCGAGCGCAGCACGCCGGAGCGGCTGGAGCTGCTGGCGAAGGCGAAGAAGCGGCGTCCCGAGGATCCGCACGCGGTCGCGTGACGCACCGGCTCCCGGAATGGGAGAACACCGGGGGCGGCCTCAGGAGTCACGTATGCTGTGCCCGGAATTAGCGGACGGGTTTGCCGACGTATGAGGGCTGAGTGGGACCGGGGGGCTGGGAGCAGCGCTGGCGGAGGTTAAGGGCAAGCTCGGAGCCGGCGTAAGTTGACAGTGTAGGTGTGACCCCGTTGCGCCCGTACGAGAGCGGGAGAGGAGGAGGCAGACGATGCAGCAGCAGTCCACCGGGACCGAAGGTGAGAGCGCCGACCAGGGGGCTGGCCCAGGCGCCCCCGACGCAAGGGCTGTGTTCGTCGTCCACGGGCGCGACACGGCGGCGCGCAAGGCCATGTGTGAGTTCCTGCGGACCATAGGCCTGCGCGTGATCGAGCGGAGCGAGGCAGTGGCTGCCACCGGCAAAGCATCGCCCTACATCGGCGAAGTGCTCGACTGCGCCTTCGGGATGGCGCGGGCAGTAGTGGTCCTCGTGAGCGGTGACGACGAGGCCAAGCTCCGCGAGGAACTCCTGAGCGCCGACGACCCCGACTACGAGGGCAAACTCACCCCGCAGGCACGGCCGAACGTTCTCTTCGAGGCTGGCATGGCGTTCGCTAGCCATCCAAAGCGAACTGTCATCGTGGAACTGGGTGAGCTGAGGCCGTTCAGCGACATCGCGGGGCGTCACGTGCTGAGGTTCAAGGGCAGCTCCGAGGACAGGCACCGGTTGGCGCAGTGGCTGGAGCGTGCGGGCTGCGAAGTGGACCTGGCGGGAACAGACTGGCTCCGCGCCGGCAACTTCTCGCCCGCGGGGAGGGACGAGGGCCGGGAGCTCGCGGAAGTGCTGGGCAGCGGTTCCGGTGCGGTCCGCACGCTGTCTGACCTCGACGACAGGCGAAGACCGGACGACACTCGCCCCGGCGACGTAGCCCCCTTGGAGATGCAATGCAACGAGGCACGGGCGTTCTTCGATCGGATGGTTGGCAGGTACCAAGCGGGGCCCGGGTTCGATCCGAATCATCTTTACTACCCTGAGGACTGACGGGCCATGCCGGTGGACGTGCGGCGGTTCTCTCCAGGTGTGGGCTTCGAATGTCCGTCGCCCGCGTATCTGGACGCGAACTTCGTGATCTCGTTCTCCTTTGAGGGACACGACCTTTTTGAGAGCGCCCGTGAGCTGTTCAGGGAGCTCCTGGAGACGGGAGTCACCGTAGTTCTAACGACACTCGCAGTAGACGAGATCTGGTGGGGGCTATTCTGCGAATGGTACGCTAGAGACAACGACGGACGGAAGCCGACGGCAAGCGGGGTGAGACGGGACCCAGATGTGCTCGACCCATATCGGAAGGAGATCGAGAGCTTCACCGGGGACTTGCTGGCCTGGCCAGGCGCGCGCTTCTTTGGGGCTATGAGCGCAGACATGCGCTCACTCGTCAGGGGAGCCTTGCAGCACCTCGTGCGCGAGGGTCTGCGGCCAAGGGACGCCTTCCATCTGGCGCTTGCGCAGCGTGCCCGGGCCAGGACCTTCGTGACCTCCGACCGCGATTTCGATGGTCTCCGTCTCCCGGACTATGACCTCGTGATCATGAAGTTCTAGCGAGCCCCCGGGATTCCCGGGACACGATGAATTCGCCGTGGGAATTCTGGGGACATTCATGATAGGTACGTGTGGATGGAAGGCAGTGGTTGGTGGTTAGTGGTCGGTGGTCAGCGCAGAGGCACGACAGAAGGGCGACGGCGAAAGGACAGACAGCAAAGACGCCGGCCCACAGGTGACCGGCTACAGGAAGGGCGAACGGCAAAGGCCGGCGGGGATCGGCATCCCTGCGCTACAAGTGCGGCGTGTGGTCTGTGAGTTGATGGTCAGGCCTTGCCAGCGCAGCCGAACAGGCGCATCTTCTCGGCGACGACCTCCTGGATGGCGTCGCGCGCCGGGGCCAGGAGGCGGCGGATGTCGTACTTCCGCGGCTCGCCGGCGGCGTCGGCCTGCTTGTACTCTCCCTCGATCTCGTTCATTATCTTCCACAGCGCCTCGTGGCAGGCGACGCGCATCTGGGTGTCGATGTTGATCTTCCGGATGCCGTTCTTGACGCCCTCGACGACGTCCTCGTCCGGGACACCGGTGCCACCGTGCATCACCAGCGGCATATCTGTGCGCTCTCGGATCTCCGCCACGCGGTCGGTGTAGATCTTCGGCGTCCCTTTGTAGAGCCCGTGCGTGGTGCCAATGGCCACGGCGAGGAGGTCAACGCCAGTGGCTTCGACGAACTGGGCGGCCTCCTCCGGGTCGGTGAGGATCTCCTCGGACTGCTCGTCGCTCACCTGGCCGAGGCGGCCGATCTCGCCCTCGGCCGACACCCCCAGCGCGTGGGCCGCCTCGACGGCCTGGCGGGTGACCTCGAGGTTCTCCTCGGTCGTGCGCGGCGTCTTGCCGTCCTCCTGCAGCGACCCGTCCATCATGACGGAGCTGAAGCCCATGCGGAGGAACCGCATGACGATCTCGAAGCTGCGGCCGTGGTCCAGGTGCAGCGCGACCGGGATCGTGCTCTCCTTGATGAGCTCGTGGATACACGCCACAAGAGGCTCAGGCTCAGTGTACTTCAGCGTGGTCTCCGTGACCTGCAGGATCAGCGGCGATTTCTCGGCATGGGCAGCCGCCACGATGGCCTGGGCGGTCTCCATGTTGATGGCATTGAAGGCCCCCACGGCGTATTCACGCTTCATGGCGTCCTTCATGAGCTCCCCCGATGTTACCAACGGCATAGTGATGCCTCCCCGTTCAATGATGGCGTATGTAGGTGGACGATTCGCGCCTGCGTCCCGAAGCACCTGCCTGCGCTCAAGAGTTCCCTCACATCGGCCGGGAGTACCCGAAGGAGCCCGCCGCCGGTGAGCCGAAATCCCCGAAAACTGGTTTCATGACCCATTAGACATCCCTGTCTCGGGGCTGCAGACCCCGAGAGTCCCGCGTGTGACATGTTATGAAACCAGTTCTCACGGGTGAGCACGTGGCTCCGGCAGCTTCGCCAAACCAGTCCGCTCCGCACCTGTTCGCGCGACGGGGCAGTCGGCGATTCCTGATACGGGACGCCCGATGTCTCGTGGCTCTCGCCGCCTTGGTCTGCGCGTTTCTGTGGCCTGTTCTGTTCGGTGGCAAGGCTCTCTTGCCGGCTGATATGCTGTTGCGGATGGAGCCCTGGCGCCACTACGGAGCCCCCTTCCCGCAGTATCATCGGCCCCAAAACCCGATGCTTGACCCCATCCAGCAGTACTACCCGTGGCGCATGTATGCGGCCAGGAGCATCCGGGCCGGCGAAGTCCCGCTGTGGAATCCGTATATGTTCTGCGGCGCGCCATTCGTGGGCAATGGCCAGTCAGCCGCCTTTCACCCGGTGAACGCGCTGTTCTACCTCATGTGGCCGCCGCGGGCGTTCGGGTACGCTGCCGCACTCAACCTTCTGTTGGCCGGCGTGTTCACGTTTCTCCTGCTGCGTTCCCTTGAGATGCGGCGGTGGCCAGCTCTGCTCGGCGCCGTCACCTTCTCCTACTGCGGCTTCGTCGTCGTATGGCTTGAGTTCCCCACGTTCCTCTCGACCGGCCTGTGGCTGCCGGCGGCGCTCTTCTTCTTTCAACGCGCCAGCCTGACAACAATTGCCCGTCGGCACGGGGCTGCCTCCATGTGGAGCGCCGCGTGCGGCTGCAGTATCGCCTGCATGTTGAGCGGTGGCCACCTGCAGGTCGCCTTCTATGCCTTGCTCGCCTTCGCGGGCTTTGCCCTCTGCCGAATCATTCAGTTGTGTCGGAAGACCTGGCGAGGCACGGCTCGCCTGGCCCGCTGCTGCGTGCTCGCGCTGGGCATCGGCATGGCGCTGTCGGCGCTGCACCTGCTGCCCGTGCTGGAGACCGGCCGGGCAAGCAGTCGGGCAGTGGCGCCGCGGTACGGGGGCGCCCTCGAGCTACGGCTGCGATGGCCGAATGCCGTGACGTTCCTCGTGCCAGACCTCTTCAGGACGGGCATCTTCTACGACACGTGGGATGGCCACCCGCTCAACTACATCGAGACGTGCGGCTACGTCGGCGTTGCGCCCCTGCTTCTGGTGCCGTTGGGGCTGGCGTGGCGACGTCGCGGGGATGCATTCCTCTTCGCGGCGCTGCTTCTCCTGGCGCTTCTGCTGGCCTTCGGCTCGCCACTGAACTACGTCTTCTTCCGTTTGGCTCCGGGCTATGCGATCTTCCGGGGCATCGGGCGCGCGGTGTACCTATCCTCTTTCGGGCTCGCGGTGCTTGCCGCGCGAGGTGCGAGCCGTATTGGCGACGGCCTCCTGAGCAAGGTGCACCGCCGCACTAACATTCTGGGCGCAGTGTGCGTTGCCGCCCTTATCGTCGTTATCAGTGTGGTCCTGACGCAACTAGGGCGTGGCGGGTACCATTGGGCGGGGTTGGCTCGCGAGTTCGGCGGCGTCGATCTCGTCGGATATCAATGGTCGAAGATCGGCCTTTTTGCCGGCTTTGGATTCGCCTCCGCGCTCGCCATCGTGCTCCTGGGCCACTGGCGGCCGCGGCTGGCCACGCCACTATTGGTTGCTCTGATCGTGGCCGATCTGTTCATTTTCGGCTATCGCTTCAACCCGAAGGTGGATCTGGACGTTCTGCGCGTTGAGCCGCGCTCCCGGGCCATGTTTGCCCCGGTGCCCGGTAGCTTCCGCGTGGTTCCGCACCCTCCGCAGGACAACCCGCTGCGGACGATGCCGTCGAATCTGCCGATGCTCTGGGGCTTGCAGGACGTTGGCGGCTCCGACACGGTAGTGTGGACGGCGTACCACAGGCTCAGGAAAGCTCTGTCCGACGCGTCGGAAGAGCAGCCTCACGGAGTACTCGAATCGCCCGTGCTGGATCTTCTCAACGTCAGATACGCGCTCACGGGCGCTCCGCTATACCCCCCACCAGAGGGCTGGGAGCTGGCCGCGGCGCCCGATATGCTCATCTACGAGAACCGGGAGGCAATGCCGCGCGCCTTCGTCACCTATGCCCCACCTCGCACATTGCCGCCGCACGAGTGCCTGCGCGCGATGCTTCAGCCAGACTGGCAGCCGTCGGAGCCGCTTCTCGTGGCCCAGCAAGAGGACGCTGCCTCCTCTCCCCTACGCTCCTCGTCGATCCGGACCGAGGCTGGCGAACGATTCACGACGGCAGACATCGTGACGTATGAGCCCAACCGCGTGGTGATAGGCGCGCACGCCGAGGGTGATGGTCTGCTCGTGCTTGCCGACGCCTACAACCCGGGCTGGCGGGCCTTCGTGGATGGCACGGAGCGGCCCATTGTTCGGACGGACTACATCCTTCGAGGCGTTCCGCTCACCGCCGGCGCGCATGACGTCGAGTTTGTGTATCTGCCGGCATCCTTTAAGGTCGGTGCGTTCGTGTCCTGCTTGGCACTGTGCTTTCTGGCCGGGCTGAGCACATGTCACATACTGCGAGTTGTCGTGCCCGCCCGCCGGCGTGTCACCTCGCTTTGCGACGCGCGGCTTGATGAGCAGCCCGTGGCACATATCGTGGGAGTTCGGCGTCCTTGCCCGCGTATTTGCGTGGTGCTATAATCAACCAGGCTGCCGTCAGGAGTGTCGATCCCTATGGAACGCATATCCCGCGAGGAAGTCGAGCACGTGGCCTGGCTGGCGCGGCTGGCGCTTGACGAAAACGAGAAAGAGCGCCTGAGGCACGAACTGAACCGCATCCTTGAGGCCTTCACCGAGCTGCAGCAACTCGACACGGAGGATGTCGAGCCCACGTCGCACGCCGTTCCGATGTCCAACGTGTTCCGCGACGATGTGGTTGGCGAGTCCCTGGACCGCGATGACGTGCTGGCCAACGCCCCCGATCGCACCGACACCTGCTTCCGCGTGCCGCTCATCATCGAGGAGCTGTTCTAAGGCTGGATGGTACTGGCAGAGAGCATGATCTGAAGGCCCCCAGGCTGGCAGCCTGGGCTACACTGACTGGAGGTCGGCGGGGCGCGGTCCCCGATCCGCCATAGCTTTAGCGACGCCGGGAGACCCTGCCCTACAACAGGCCGGGAAGTGAGCGCTTTGGAGCTTTATGACTTAACTGCACATGAGGTGCATGACAAGCTCGCCAGCGGCGAGACGAGCAGCAAAGAGGTGACGGAGTCGGTTCTGCGGCGGATCGAGAAGGTGGAGCCGAGCATTCAATCATACATGCTGGTGACGGCCGACAGAGCGCTCGAGCAGGCAGAGCAGGCGGATGCCCGCCGGCGCGCGGGCGAGTGTATTGGACCGCTCGATGGCGTTCCTATCGCCTTGAAGGACTTGCTGTGCACTCGAGGGCTGCCCACGACGTGCTCCTCCAAGATCCTCGAAAACTTCGTGCCGCCCTACGATGCGACCGTCGTGGAGCGCGTGAGCAGTGCCGGCTGCGTAGCGCTCGGGAAGACGAACCTGGACGAGTTCGCCATGGGCTCGTCCACGGAGAACTCCGCGTTCCAGGTGACGCGGAACCCATGGGGCCTCGACCGCGTGCCTGGCGGCTCCAGCGGTGGCTCGGGGGCGGCTGTTGCCGCCGGGGAGTGCCTCGTGGCTCTCGGCTCTGATACCGGCGGGTCGATTCGCCAGCCGGCCTCCTTCTGTGGCATCGTCGGCATGAAGCCGACATACGGGCGCGTGTCGCGCTACGGCCTGGTGGCCTTCGCCTCGTCGCTGGACCAGATCGGCCCCATGACGAAAGACGTGCGCGATTGCGCGCTGCTGCTGCAGGTCATCTCCGGGCACGACTCGATGGATTCCACCTCCGCGGACATCGATGTGCCGGACTTCACAGCGGCCCTCGAGCGAGATGTCAAAGGCCGGCGCGCCGGGGTCGTCAAAGAGCTCATGGGCGAGGGCATCGACGCTGACGTGCGCGAGGCCGTAGAGCAGGCGATCGGAACGCTCGAGGACCTGGGCGTCACGTGCGAGGAGGTCTCGCTGCCGCACTGCCGCTACTCGCTGGCCACTTATTACCTCATCGCTCCCGCGGAGGCGAGCAGCAACCTGGCCAGATACGACGGCGTCCGCTACGGACATCGCACCGCGGAGCGCGTTGAGGATATCGTGGACATGTTCTCCAAGACCCGAGGCGAAGGCTTCGGGCCCGAGGTTCGGCTGCGGATCATGCTGGGCACGTACGCGCTCAGTGCGGGCTACTATGACGCGTACTATGTGAAGGCCCTCAAGGTGCGCACGCTTATCAAGCGCGACTGCGAGAAGGCGTTTGAGCATTGCGACGTTCTGATTTCCCCCACCTCGCCCACGGTGGCCTTCGAAGTAGGCGAACGGGCCGACGATCCGCTGCAAATGAAGATGGCTGACCTGTGTACGATGTTCGGCAACCTCGCGGGGCTGCCGGGGATCTCGGTGCCGTGCGGCTTCAGCGATGGGTTGCCGGTGGGGCTGCAGATCGTCGGCAAGGCGTTCGATGAGGAGACCGTGCTGCGCGTGGCGTATGCGTATGAGCAGGCGGCCGGCTATCATCGGGAGAGGCCAGTGGTCGGCGGTTAGTGGTCAGTTGCAGACCGGCGAGCGCAGAGGGAGCGATCTAGCACAATGCCGTTCGAAGCTATCATTGGCATGGAAGTGCACGCGCACCTGCAGACCGGAAGCAAGATGTTCTGCGGATGCCGCGCAGTGTTCGGCGCCGAGCCCAACACCCACTGCTGCCCGGTGTGCCTAGGGCTGCCGGGGGTGTTGCCGGTGGCAAATAAGAAGGCGATAGAGGGCGTTGTTGAGACGGCGTTGGCGCTGAGCTGCGAGGTGCAGAAGCACTCCCGTTTCGCCCGCAAGAACTACTACTACCCCGATCTGCCGAAGAACTACCAGATATCCCAGTTCGACGAGCCGCTGAGCAGGGACGGCTACATCGAAATAGACGTTGACGGCGCCACGAAGCGGATCAGGATTCGCCGCGTCCATCTCGAGGAGGACACCGGCAAGTCGCTCCACGCGCCGGACGGCACTAGCCTGCAGGACTACAACCGGTGCGGTGTGCCGCTGATGGAGATCGTGAGCGAACCGGAGATGAACTCCCCCGCCGAGGCGCGCGCGTACCTGCTCGCGCTCCAGTCCCTGCTGCGGTACATCGGCGTCTCGACGGCCAGCCCTGAGCAGGGGGCTATGCGCTGCGAACCGACCGTGAATGTGCGCGACACCGAGACCGGTGAGGTGACCGGGCTCGTTGAGCTGAAGAACCTGAACTCTTTCCGAGCGGTCCACGACGCCATTGCCTACGAGATCGAGCGGCAGAAGAAGGCCCTCGCGGAGGGCGCTGAGCTGCCGGCGCGGGAGACGCGCCGCTGGAACGTCGAGCGAGGTATGACGACGACGATGCGGCACAAGGAGAGCTCGGACGAGTACCGCTACTTCCCGGAGCCGGATCTCCTGCCCATGGCGCTGAGCGATGAGTGGATCGAAGAGGTGCGCCGGGCGCTTCCCGAGCTCCCGCGGGCACGGCGCGAGAGGCTGGTGGAGCAATATGGCATCCCCGAGTACGATGCGGGGGTGCTCACCGGGACTCGCGAGATGGCGGACTACTTCGAGGAATGCACCCGCTTACACGCCGACGCCAAGGCCGCGGCGAACTGGGTCATGGTCGATCTCATGGGCAAGCTCAACGAGACCGGCATCCCCATTACCGACTGCAAGGTCACCCCGGAACACCTCGCCAAAATGCTGGACATGATCGCCGCTGGGACGATCAGCGGCAAGATCGGCAAGCAAGTCTTTGAGGATATGTTCGAGACCGGAAAGCTGCCCGACGTCATCTGCCAGGAGAGGAACTTGACGCTCATCTCCGACGACGAGGCAGTTAGGGCAGTCGTCGATGAGGTGCTCGCAGACAGTCCCAATATCGTCGCAGACTATCTCGGGGGCAAGGACCGCGCCGCCGCTGCCCTCATGGGGCAGATCATGAAGAAGACGCAGGGGAAAGTTGACCCGAAGTTGGCGAACAAGATCCTGCGAGAGAAGCTGGCGGCGAAGCGCGATGAGGCAACAAGCGGCTGATACCATAGAAGACGCCGAGCATGATCTGGCGGCGGCCCGCGACATGCTGGCGGCCGGCCGCTGGAACTGGGCGGTATTCTGCGCCAGGCAGGCCGTCGAGAAGTTGCTCAAGTGCGGGTATCCGGTCCTGCGACACGAGCGTTGGCCGGGCACCCACAATCTCGTGGCAATGGCGCACCAGTGCTTCCCGGATATGCCGGATGACGTCCTCGATGCCATCCAGAAGCTGATGCCCTTTTATGCTTCTACGCGATACGCCGATGCCGCCGGCGGGCCGCCGTTCAAGATGTTTGGCCGGACGAACGCTGAGGAAGCCGTGGCCTGGGCCACGCAAGCAGCGGAATGGCTTGGAAGAAGGTTGCACTCGACGAGCTGATCGAAGAAGTGCGGGCTTTCATGAGGCGCGTCGGCGTTCGCGAGGCGGTGCTATTCGGATCGCGTGCCCGCAACGAGCACGTCGAGGACAGCGACGTGGACCTCATCCTCGTATCCGAGCAGTTCCGCGGGACACCGTGGCTCGACAGACTGCCTCCGCTCTATGAGGCCTGGGCACTGCCCCTCTATCCCGAGCTGCTCCCGTACACCCCCGAGGAATTCGAGCAGCGCCAGCGCGATAGCTCCGTGGTCCAGGAAGCTATGGAGCACGGCATCCGCATCGAGGAGCCACCCGATGGGTGAACCTCCCGAGCGGGGGAACTCGAAGAGCTGCGACGTTGTCGTCGCCGGCGCATCGTGTGTTCGACCCCGAAGCGATGAAACTGGCGGCCGATCAGATGCTCGCTGAGTCTGGGGCCACTGTGCGCCTGCGCTATCCGGGTGGCGGCGGGGGAATTATGATGTCGTCAGGCGGCGGTGGTATCGGAGGCTCCCCGAACTCGTCGGGGGGCGGAATGAAGAACTCGGGCGGGATCTCGACAGGCGGCGGCTCGTCGCCCTCCTCAACGTCGGGCGGTGCCTCATCTTCCTCTGGCGTCTCCGCCGGCGTGGCTGTCGGGGTGTCGGGTGTGGGAGGCGAGTCCTCGCCACTTCCGGACGCAGTGGCTGACGTTGGGGTCTCGCGCGTCGGACTCGATTCCGTCGTACCAGGTCGATCGGCCGATGAGCTGGAGGCCCTGCTGGTGGTTCTGCGCTCAGGTGTCCTCCGTCGCACCGGCTCCTCGAGGAAAGAGAATGGGCCGTCTGTGGTGCGATCGGAGCGCAGGGATCTGCCGGGCGTTGGCCGCTGGGCTCGGCCAGGTTGGCGAGACCCTGCGGCTCCGCCTGGCTCTGGTGCGGACCAGTACCCGCCGACGGCCGGTGTCGCCTCGAACGCCTCGCCCGTCCTGGCTTCTCCCGACCCCGCCATCTCGTCCGACCCGGGAGCATAGAGCATCCGCACGCCAACGACCCCGCCGATGACAACGATCAAGAGCGCGGCTATGATGATGGGTCGCCGCCAAGGCGCGGAAGCCCCGGAGTCATACACAGGCGGCGCCACGGCTGTTTGGGCCTGGCGCCGCTCTACTATCTCTTCGATGTCGTGACTCAGGCCGGCAACTTGGGCTTGGCGCTTGGCGAGGCAGTCGGGGCAGTAGTCGCGATCCGCCCCATCGATCCGCTCTGCTTCCTCGGCCCATACGCCGTCATCGGGATGGGTCGCATCCAGCATCCAGACACGATTGCACGAGGGACACTGCTTCACGCGGACCCCCTCCGGCCGCAGCATCCACGCAACTACGCTACTGCAGATTATATGCCGCACATCCTCATATGTCAAACGTCTTTTCTCTCGGCACGGCGTATGTCCTTCGTGTGCTGCTCGGATAAGGGGGCCAGGGCGCACCGGCAGGTCAAGGAAGCGTCAGGGCGAACAGGTCGGGGTGAGCTGGTGTGGGCCCAGGCAACGCCAGGCAGCACGGGGCCGCCGGCTATCTCGACACGCGCCGCCGCCGGAGCGGGCGCGAGCGACAAGTGTGAGAAACAATGCAGGACCGCATCGGACAGCAATACCAGGACGAGACCAAGTATCATCGCGGGCGCATCCCGCGCCGGCCGCTCGATCTGGTTGACATGCCTGAGACGTACAAGCGCCACCCGGACGCACCGGCCATCGTGTCCCTGCCGCCGGTGGAGACGTCCGGTGGCCGAGGGCTGTGGCGCATCATCAACGGACGGCGATCGCAGCGCGACTATACGGGCGCCCCGCTGTCTTTGCGTGAGCTTTCGCAGCTTCTGTGGTCCACGCAGGGAGTGACGGACCGGGCCGGCGATTACGACCTGCGCGCAGCACCGTCGGCCGGGGCGCTGTATCCGTGCGAGACCTATATCGTAGTGAATCGAGTCAACGGGCTCGACCCGGGCGTGTACCACTACCTCGTGCCAGATCATCGGCTGGAGCTGCTGCGCCGGGGTGACCTCTCCTCAGAGGTCGGCGCCGCCTGCCTGGACCAGCAGATGGCGGCCGCCGCCGCCGCAGTATTCGTATGGACGGCTGTGGTGGATCGCACCAGGTGGAAGTACGGAGACCGCTGCTATCGGTACCTCTACCTGGACGCCGGCCACATCGGCGCCCACCTGTCGCTCGCCGCGGAGGCCATGGGCTTGGGCTCGTGCATGATCGGGGCGCTTTACGACGATGAAGTGAATGCCATCGTCGGCGTGGACGGCGAGCGTGAGACCACGCTGTACGTTGGCGTGGTGGGGAAGCCCGTGCGCCGACGAAGACCGCGGCGGTCCTGATGCAAGAAGCTACAGGCTGCGCACCGCATTGATGAATCTGGCCCGCCTGAATCGGCGGGCCAGATTCCTTCGTCCGGATGTCAAGGTGTCTACTCATTGCCGGAGCTCTCACCGGTAGCCAGGACCGCTTGCGCCTGCGTCTCTTCCGGTTTGCGCGGGCCCCGCCTCGAGAACAAGACCGCCCCGATGACGATGACAGCGCAGATCGCGCCAACGACATAGCCCAAGGTCGTGTTCTGCCACGCCACAACGAGCGGGATGGCGAGCACGCCAACCAGGTTCATCACCTTGATGAGCGGGTTGAGGGCGGGCCCGGCGGTGTCCTTGAACGGATCGCCCACCGTGTCGCTGACGACCGCCGCCTTGTGCGTCTCGGAGCCTTTGCCTCCGTAGGCGCCGTCCTCGATGATCTTCTTGGCGTTGTCCCACATCGCGCCGGAGTTGGCCAGCATCACGGCCATCAACTGGCCCGTGACGATGGTGCCGGCCAGGTATCCTCCAAGGGCGGCCCAGCCCAGGAGGCAGCCGATCACCAAGGGCATCAGAATGGCGAGAAGCCCTGGCCCGATGAGTTCGCGAATGGCGGCCGTTGTGCACATGTCAACACAGCGGGCCGAGTCTGGCTGGGCTTTTCCTTCCCACAGCCCGGGAATCTCGCGGAACTGCCGGCGCACCTCGTTGATGATGCTGACCGCGGCCCGACTCACGGCGCGAATGGTCAGCGAGCTGAACAGGAAGGGCATCGCGCCGCCGATGAGCAGGCCAATGAACACAGTAGGTTCTGCAACCGTGATGGGGAACCGGATTGTCTCAAGCGCCTCCGGCGTCATGCCAAACTGCTGCGCCGTACGCTCCAGCATGCCAGACTCGCGCAGCCCCTCCATCACCTTGCCCATATATGAGCCGAACAGGGCGATAGCGGCGATGACGGCCGACGCGATGGCGAAGCCTTTTGTGGCTGCCTTTGTGGTGTTGCCCACTGCGTCGAGCTCGTCCAGGCGCCGGCGAGCGTCCTCTTCCAGATTCGCCATCTCACCGATGCCGTTGGCGTTGTCCGCGATGGGGCCGTATGAGTCCATGGAGACGATGACACCGGTGGTGGTGAGCATCCCCAAACCGCACAGGGAGATGCCGAAGAGGATGGTGTTGGTCGTGCCGTCACGGAAGATGAGCATCGAGACGAAGACGGCGGCGCAGATGACGAGAACGGCGGCGACGCTGCTCTCCATGCCGCTGGCAAAGCCTGACAGAATGTTAGTTGCCGTCCCGGTTTGGGTGCTTTCGGCGACCTCCTGCGTAGGAGGCTTGCGCGTGGAGGTGTAGTACTCGGTGAGCAAATATATCACCACAGCGAGGGCCAGCCCCGCAGTGGTTGCCCAGAACAGGCGCAGGTCCTGCACGTACCAGTGTGCGAACCCGTAAAAGCCGACGGCCGACAGGACCGCCGACCAGATAAAGCCGCGCCCGATGGCGTTCATCGCCGGCTCCCGCTCATGCCGCACTTTCACCAGGTATGTGCCCAGTATGGACGTCAGGACTCCGACACCACGAACGATGAGGGCGAAGACAATCCACTGCTTGGCCACCTCCGGGTCCGGATGCAGGAGCGCCAGGATCATGGCAGCAACCAGCGTGACCTCGTACGACTCGAAGATGTCCGCGGCCATCCCGGCGCAGTCACCCACATTGTCGCCGACGTTGTCGGCGATCACCGCGGCGTTGCGCGGATCGTCCTCGGGGATGCCGGCCTCGACCTTCCCCACCAGATCCGCGCCAATGTCTGCGGCCTTAGTGAAGATGCCGCCCCCGACACGCATGAAGAGCGCCAGCAGACAGCCGCCGAAACCGAAGCCTAACAGGACCTCCTCCGCCTGCTCCCGGAACAGCATGAAGATGATCGTCGCCCCCAACAGCCCCATCACCACGGTGAACATCCCGGTGACGGAGCCACTGCGAAAGGCGATCGTGAGGGCTTCGGCGAGACTTGTACGAGACGCCTGGGCACAGCGCACGTTGCCGCGCACAGCCAGCCACATGCCCATGAATCCGGTCATGGCGGAGCCGAAGCAGCCGGCCAAGAAGGCGATGCCGCGGCCCGCGGCGATGGCAGCGCCTTGACCCATGCCGCTAATGGTGAGTCCTATCCCGAGGATGACGACCAGAAAGGCAATGGTGCGAAACTGCCGGATGATGTAGGCATGCGCTCCCTGTTGGATGAGCGTCGCCACCTCCACCATCTTCTCGGTGCCTTGCGGCAGGGCAAGCACCTGCCGGCGCAGGAACATGGCGTACCCGAAGCCAATGGCGGCCGATGCCAGTACTCCCCATAGAAACAGCCATTCTATGGGGGTAAATGTCATGTCCACAAAGCATCACTCCTAAAGGCTGCCCTCGCTCCGCATTGTTCGGAGGCCATAACTGGCGAGTAGCGCAAGCTAAAGTAGCTCCGCCAGCAGCAAGACGCCACCGAGGAGCCAACAATACACCGCGAAAATGTAGAACCTGCGCTGCTGCAGGGTCCGAATAACAATGTGTATCGCCACAATACCGGAGAGCATCGCCGCGATGAATCCGACAGCGTAGCTCGAAATGTCGGCCATGTCCAGACTTCTGAGCGAATCGAGCTCAACTATCGTTCCGCCGAGAATAGCGGGGACGGACAACAGGAAGGCGAATCTGGGCGCTGCTTCGTCGCCAAGTCCGCAGGCTCTCCCGACTGCGATCGTCGCGCCGGAACGCGAGACACCAGGGACGAGCGCACACGCCTGGCCGATGCCGATAAGCAGGGCGTCCCACCACGACATCGCCTCGGCCGCAGTGTCCACAACCTGCAGGCGCGCGGCCAGATACACCAGGCCGCCACTTACGAGCAAGAAGGTGCCGACGAGCCCCACGTGTCGCGGGTCAAACAGATGCTCCAGTGGCCTTTCAAGGCCCAAGCCCGCCAGTGCGGCTGGTACCGTCCCGACCACGATCAGGGCGAGCAGGCGACGCGCCGCCGCCGGGCCTCGGTGCTGCTCCTGCCCTCGTGACGCCCCCCGGCGAAAAAGGGCCAACAGCATGTCGCGCAAGTCGCGCCGATAATACAGGACGACGGCCGCCAGAGTGCCCAAATGAAGCAACACGGCCACGGCCGCCCACGATCCCTCCTCGGCCCCGACATCCGTCTTGAGCAGGTGACCAGCCACCACCAGATGCCCACTGCTGGATATCGGCAGGAACTCCGTTGCACCTTGAACGATGCCCAGTATCGCGCCTGTCACGGGATCCATTGGTTATGACGTGTGCTTGCGTGGTTCAGCGCTTTACCGCTTCGCAGCCGCACCGGCCTTCACGGCCCATACGCATTCGTCCGGAGGGGGGCCACAGTTATGGGCCGCGGCTCGTCTGCGTCTATGCGCCGCGGCCCGTTGGATACTCCGTCACGCCGGACTCGGAACTGTATGACGCTCTGGCTGTTCGCCACCCGTTACGCGATACCTCGCTGCAGCACCAGTGCTATCACGCAGAGCGCGCCAGTGGCGGCGTAGAGTAGATACAGGACGCCCCGCCTCGAGAGGCCTCGAGACAGCAGGCGATAATGGAAGTTCGTGCCATCAGCGATGTGGATAGGCTGCCCGTTGCGCCAGCGCAGCCAGATGGTGGACACCAGATCCCAGATAGGCACGCCGAGCACCAGCACAGGCACCAGGATGCCCAGAGTGGCTTTCTTGAATGCCCCGATCACGGCAATGCAGCCGAGCACGAAGCCCAGGAACATCGACCCGGAATCCCCCATGAAGATGCGCGCGGGCGGCAGATTGTGCCTCAGAAATCCCAGTGTGCTTCCCGCGAGAGCCGAGCCAAACACCGCGGCGGTAAACAGGGCCATGCTGGCTGCAGCAGTAGCCGCACCGCCGTGCGCGCCCAGCCCCATCAAAGTGAGCGTGACCGCCGCGAGGCCGGCAATACCGGCGGCCAGCCCGTCAAGGCCGTCCACCCAGTTGATCGCGTTCGTGATGAGCACGAGCCACAACACCGTCGCGGGGAGTGCCAGATGATTCAGGTAGATGTAGGCGCCGCTGGCTCCGAAGTAGTTGCTTAGTGTTTCGATGCGGATGTCGAACACGGTAGCCACCACGGCAGCAACGACGATCTGGGTGACGATCCGCAGAGCAGCCGAGAGCCCCCATAGGTCGTCCGCGAGTCCCATGAGCATGATCGCCGTGCTGCCGATGAGCACGCCCCAAACCTGGGTGCTTAGTGCCCATCCGCCAACCAGAGCACCGATCCCCACAGCGATCCAAAACGCGACGAATATCGCGAGTCCGCCGCACGTGGGCGTCGCTTCCGCGTGTCCTCGGCGTCCGCCGGGCCGGTCGATGGCACCCACACGGCGGGCAAACCACATCGCCAGAGGCGTCAACGTCACGGCGAGACACCCGGCCACGACGAAGCTGAGTTCTATCTGAATGAGCGGCCTCATTGTTCCCTATTGCCTTGGCGGTAGCGCTCGAGCTCGACGCCCGCCTCGTGCAGCATCTCAAGGGCCAATTGGTCAGGATAGTGCCCCTCGAAGACGATGCGCTGCACACCGACGTTCACCAGCATCTTGGCACACGTGATGCATGGCTGCGTGGTGGTGTAACATGCCACCGGCGGCTCGAGCTTCACGCCGTGGATTGCCGCCTGAATTATGGCGTTCTGCTCCGCATGAAGGCACCGGCTCAACTCCATGCGCTCCCCGCTGGGTATGCCGAGACGCTCCCGATAGCAGCCCCCGAGCTCACGGCAGTGCGCCGCTCCCCTGGGCGGCCCGTTGTAGCCCGTTGCGAGGATGTGCCGGTCCTTGACCAGAATGGCTCCTACATGGCGTCGCAGACACGTAGAGCGCGAGGCCACCACACGGGCAATCTGCATGAAATAGTCATCCCACGAGGGACGCTCTTGCGGCTCCCCGCCCGGTGCCGGATCAGCGGCGCTTAGTGCGGCTCGTCTCTGGCTGTCATCGGTCACTGCGATGAGCGTGGCCACCTTCGATCTGCTTTACTTTGGCAATGCGGCGCTGGTGTCGTGGTTCCCCGCTGTACTCCGTCTCCAGCCACGTCCGCACTATCTCCTTTGCCAGCCCCACTCCTACTACGCGCCCGCCGAGCGTGAGGACGTTGGCATCGTTGTGCAGTCGTGTCATGCGGGCCGTATAGGTGTCGTCGCAATGGGCCGCATATGCTCCCGCGACTTTGTTGGCAGCGATGCACATGCCGGCGCCCGTGGCGCAGATGAGGACGGCCCGATCCGCCTCTGCCTCTGCGACGGCCCGCGCTCCCGAATGAGCAATGTCCGGGTAGTCGCACGGGGAGTCATCTTCAGAGCCCAAGTCAGTACACTCGTGACCGAGCTCCTCGATGAAGGCGAGCAGCTCCTGCTTCAATTCAAAACCGGCGTGATCCGATCCGACGCAGACGCGCAGGAGGCGGCACGCTTTCCCGCAGTCGTCAGCAGCCTCTTGTTCCGGCACGGTCACTGTTCCGCCTCCGCTCGTGGTCATCGCCACCAGCACGGTGATAGCGTCTCGTCACACAAAGGCCCCCTTCCCAGGGGGCCACTGCCAGTTTTCGATGGCAATGCAGGATCAACGTCGCCAGGCCGGCCGTCAACCTGTTTGTTCCATCAGTTCATCCGGCGGGATTGTGGGCAGACGGACCGTGAACGTAGATCCCTGGCCTTCCTTGGTCTTCTGGAGCCAAACGTCGCCGCCGTGCGCTTCGGCCAGATGCTTCACCAAGTAGAGCCCGATCCCCGTTCCGGCCACGACCCGCCCTTGCGGATCATCATCTCCGCGGTTGAATCGCTCGAAAATCAGCTCGCGCTTGTCCTCGCGAATCCCCACGCCCTCATCGGAGACGTCAATGCGTATCGCCGTATCGCTCTCCACCGTTCCTTTGACCTCGACGGATCCGCCGTCGGGCGAGTACTTGACGGCGTTGCTCACCAGGTTCTCCATGATCTGGTGCACGCGGTCAACGTCGGCCACTATCGTGGGGAAGTCGCTGGGGAAGTCCGTGCTGAATTCGTGTCTGGTCGTATACGCTTTGTGCACCGCGATGACTTTCTCGCACAGGTCGGGAACGTCCACGGTCCCCCAGTGCAGCTCCAGACCCCGCCCTTCCTCTATGCGCGCGATGTTTAGCAGATCCTGCACGAGCCTGCTGAGCCGATCGCACTCCTGGTCAATGATGGTGTAGAATTCTCGCCGCGTGTCAGTGTCGTAATCCTCGTCTTCGTCGGCGAGCAGCGTTGAGACGAATCCCTTAATCGAGGCCAGCGGAGTGCGCAGCTCATGCGAGACGGTCGAGACAAACGCCGTCTTCATTCGCTCAACGTTTCGGATCTCCGTGATATCGTTGAAGATGGCGACCACGTTGTGCGTCTCGTCGTTCTCGCCTTTCATGATGCTCGTCTGGGCCTGGTACACACGGTCGCTGGCCGCGCCGACTGTGACCTCTCGCGCCAGTTCTTGATCCTGATCCAAGGACTCCGTGACGAGCTTTACGATGTCGTCGTTATCTATCAACTCCCGAACCGGCTTGTTCACGCCGTCCTCGCTCTCCACACCCAAGATCTGGCGCGCCGCCGCGTTGATCAGCGCCACCTTGCCGCTCCGGTTAACGACAAGGACTCCGGACTGGATGCTCTGCAGCGTGTCCTCAAGCTGCTTCCTCTCCTCCGCTATCTTGATGTACAACTGAGCGTTCGCGATAACGGCGGCCGCCTGCTCGGAAAGCATCTGCAGCAGCCGCTGGTCATCGTCGTTGAACTCGCCGCCGAGGCGCTTGTTGAAGACGTGCATGACGCCAATGCACCGCTCATCAACCACGCGCTCCTCCTCATCGCGCCTCCTGGTGACGAGTGCAACAGTGATCCCGTTCCTGACACTCAGGTACGCCACGAAGTCCTTAATCGTGCGCGCGTCCCGCACGGCATCGTTGAACACGATAGGCTGACCCGTGCGGAACGCCTCCCCGGTGACCCCCTCCGTGGCCTTGACGCGGAAGTTCTCTGCTTGATCCGCCGTCAATCCGAGCGCAGGCGGCAGCACGCGCAGCTCGCCGCTCTCCGGGTCGAAGAGCATGATAACGCACTTCTCTGCCTGCACGATCATGGCGACCTTCTTGACGAGACGCGACAAGGTCTGCTGCAGGTCAGGCCGACTTATGATGGCCCGTGGAACCTCCTGCACAGACCGCGCCGCCGCCAACTCGCTCTCAAGCAAGCGTCGCTTGCGCTGTAGGTCGTCTACGACTATGCGAAGCCGGTCTAGCTCGTTACGAAGGCGCGCCACATCGTCCATAGACTACACTAGCCTCCTGCAGCGGTCCAAGGATCCAAGAGCCGTCATGTGCGGCGTCTTGCCTCGCCTATAGAGTCGCATACCCTTTCTGCCCCGCAACTGCAGAGTGTGCCCCCCGCACTACGCCGTGTCCTTCTTCACGACGATGGCGTCTACGTACCACTCCCCATAACTCTCAAGCAGATGGTAGTGAATGTAGGCTGTGTGCCTGCGACCGTTCTCGTCTACGTACACGTGCAGTGCCTCGGCCCATGCCTGGTCGTCTCCCTGCATTTCCACGTCAGTGAAGCGGAACTGCTCCGTCTCGACATTCTCAAAGGCCACTACGATCAGGTCCGTGAGCTCCTCGGCACTGAAGAGGCGCTCATATCCGGTGCGCTCATCGCGTGCCTCGATAGACATCCTCTCGGACATGTGACTGCTTGCCAGACTTATGTCTTCAACCAGCCACGAGAGGGCGATATCCCGCAGCGCCTCCCCCAATGCCGGTGGCGTGTTGGGCGGGTAGTACGGATAGTCGATTTCGTATCTGTAGCTCTGCGAATACCCGGGTGACCATCCATCGTATTGTTGCGTGTAGTAGTAGGTGTCGTAGTAGTCGGGGCCAGAGTAGTAGTGGTCGTAGTACACTGGGGTGCCATAGTACCACCAGTCGTAATATCCGTAGCCTGGTGAATACCACGTGTAGTAGTCGTCGTAGTAATAGTGGTCGTAATGGCGATGCCGTTGGTGGTCATCGCGTCGTCGCTTGCGCCATGGCTTCTTCTTGGGTGTGTCACCATCGTCCCCCGGCTCGTCGCCGACGTCGGGCGGTTGCTCGCCCGAGTCCGACGGCCAGCTCTTGCGCACCCATTTGCCCCGGTCGATGTCGGGCTTGGTGGGCGCATCGCCGTGGTGCACCCATTTCTCGCTTGAGGACTGCTCCTCGTCCCCCGCGGGTAGAGCTGGCCTGGCCGCGATGATGTTTTGGTGGAAGCCAAGGGCACTCCCCGAGCGACGATACCACGGCGATCCCAAGCTGGTGCCTGTCGATGCCGCCGCTGCGGACTCCTGCGTCTCGGCTGCCGGTGCCTCGCCCTCGTTCATCGAGCCCGACGCAGGAGCATCCTGTTCCCACTCCACCACCACGCGCTCGCCGTCGTGGTCAATGCGACTCCACATTCCCGGCGGGATCGATGCCTGCTCCTCGCCGCCGCTGCTCCCGGACGGCTGCTCCGGCTGCGATTGGCTCACAGGGGCGTCGCTGGGCGATCGTGCGGTCGGGGGCCCGCTGCGACGGCGCCACCCGGAGTCGCCTGCGGGCGCCACTGGCCGCAGCATCCCCGCACTGCCCGACTTGCCTGGCAGCGTTGCGCCCGGCCGCTCCGGTTTGGACGGCCGTGTCGCAGGTTGAGGCGGCCGCTCCTGCTCGGATGCTGTTTCTCCGGTCTCGCCGCTCTTCGCCGGCCGCGAGCGCCTGCTCCATCCGCCTCGAGCATCGCCAGTGGAGTCAGAAGACGGTGGTTGGGACTGTATCTGCGAGCTGGTCGGAGGCTTCGAAGGCTGTCGCTCCGGCTCCTTCGGAGCCACAACACGAGGGCGCTTCGACGGCGTCGGCGGCGCCGGTGGTTCCTTTTGCTTTGGCGCTGACGGCGGCGACTTCGCGCTGGGCGGTGGCGTCTGCTGCGGGTGTTTCGCGGGCGGTGGCGACGGTCGTGCACTGGCTGGCGGTTTGGTTGGCTGACGCGGTTGGGAACGCCGCACCCATCCTGAGCCGGAACGGCCGCTCGATTTGCTCTCCGGCCTTGCACTCTTGGCCTTGGGCTCCGGTTTGGCGGGCGGCGCCGACGGCTTCTGCACGTCTCGGCCTTTTGAGCTCTTGGGAGTATCCGATGATTCCCTGGACGGCGCCGCCTTGCGACTGGGCTGCGATCGGTCAGGCTGCTTTGGTGACGCGCCCGGGCCCGGCTGGGGTTTTGATGGGGTGGAGCGCCGAACGTACGGCTTCGCCGCCGCCGGCGCTGCTCCGCCAAGGCGTTCGATCCCTCCAGGCAGCGCGACGCACAGCCAAATGAACGTTGCCGCAACTGCCCAAATGGCAAGAAGTGGACATCGCCAACGCGGCGCTTTATACCTTAGCATCCCGATTCGCCCCCTTCGCTGGCGCGCTCTATTACGTTAGCATAAGAACCACATGGCACAGCCAGCTTGGGGGAGCCTGCCCCGGCGCTCAGCGGGACCGCGAGAGAGTTTGCCCGCCACGTTCCGCGCAGCGCGGACGCTATCTGCGTCGCCTGCCGCGCCGACGCGCGTCCCGATTTCGCTTCAATTCGCTGATGCGCCTGTCGCTACGCTTCATGAACGAGGACAGACGGTCTTCGAATTGCGGGCTCGATCTCACCGCACGACGCGGCGTCGTCGGCGCGTCCGGGTTGATTGGCTGTCGCGGCTCGGCTTGCTTCGCCGACAGCTCATAGCGGCCTCGGTCGTCGATGTTGAGGACTTTGACCTTTACTGGGTCGCCCACCTGAAAGTAGTCGGCGACATCTCGCACGAACGCATCGGCGATCTCGGAAATGTGGACCAGTCCCGACTCGCCTTCGGGTAGGCTGACGAAAATTCCATAGTGGGTTAGTTTCGTAACGTTGCCGTCTACAATGCTCCGAACTTCCAGCGGCATTACATCGATCAACCTCACATCGCGCAGGCGCAAAATACTGCTGCGACGCACCTTTCGGCCGGCGCTTCACCTTTGGTCGGATTATAGTCGAAAGCAATTTCGGCTGTCAAGCGAGACTCGCCGCGACGCCAGGCTCCCCTTTCATGCTCAGTGTACCGCTATTTAGCGCAGCCCACCCGTGTTTGCCGTCACATTGACGGCCTCGCAGGCAGGATGCACGGCGAGAGTGGCGAATAATGCTATCTGGGGGTGATAGCGGTGTTTGAGCTAGTGATGCTCCTGGGTCAGATACTGAGCATTGTATTTCTCGGTTTGCTCATATTCTTCGTGCTTGACAAGATCGCGCCCGGGTTCGTCGCCAAGCTCTTCCCCTCGCTGACCTCGGAGCGGCCCAAGCACAAAGAGACCGCCTGTCCGTATTGTGGCTCCACAGAGATTGAACACGTGTTTGCTCGCTGGGACGATTCGACGTTCCACACTATCGAGTGCCGCACTTGCCACCGACGCGCGAGGGCAGACAGTCCCGACGCGGACGGGCACGATCCTCAGGGACCGGCCCGCACGGGCTAGCTGGGAGGTGGCACGATGGGCTCCAGCCTCTTGCTGACGGCCGAGACATGAGCCGCATCGACCACTCGAAGCATGCGCGCTGCGTCCTCGGCCGTGATGCGCGGAGCCGTGTCGTTCCGAATGGCCTCGGCGAAGTCGGCAAGGAAGTCAACGCCGTTCTTCCCCCCATATCCCCTCGCGTCCGTCCAGCCGCCAGCCGTACGATCCATCGGCGTTTGCTCGCACCTACCATCAGCGGTGCACACCACCATCATATTATCTCGCTGACACCACGAAATGTACCCGTCGGTGTATTTCACGCTCAGAGCGGAGTCGTATCCCGTCGGCGGATAAGAGCTGGGCATCACATATGAGGTTTCGATCAGCCCCTGTTTGTTGTCGGCGAATTCGATGAGCACTCTGGCGTGATCCTCGATTTCTAGCTGATGCACAGCCCGCGAGAGCTGGCAGTACACGTGAGTGGGCTCGACGCCAAAGAGCAGGCAGAGCACGTCGATGAAGTGGACCCCGAGGTTGCGCAGTGGTCCGCCGCCGCTCGTGGCGTGCTTGAGCATCCAGGGCGCCAGCTCCCGATAGCGCTCCGGGCCTCCTGCGTTGAATCGCCCCGTGCCGTACAGTGGTTGACCGAGCCTGCCATCGGCCATCAATTCCATCGTCTGCAGAACGACCGGGTCGTAGCGCCACAGATACGGTGCCGTCATCTTCACATGTGTGCGGCCGATGGCCTCCAGGACTGGGTCGAAGGCAGCCGCGTCTACCGCACCGGGCTTCTCGACAATAAGGTGTTTGCCGGCGTCGGCCGCGGCGACCGCCGCCTCGGGCATTTCGTTGTGTGGCAGCAGAATGATGACCAAGTGCACCTCGGGACGCTCTATGGTGTCGCGCCACCGCATGTCGAGGTGGGCGCCGGAGCATGATTCGCCAACGCTGCGAAGCAGGTCCGTATCGCTCTCCGTGAGAGCGACAAGCCGCGTATCAGACACGTCCTCCACGTTTTGGATCCACCCGGTGGCATGCAGGTGGTGCAGCCCGACTACAGCCACGCCAAGCTGGTTCATCCGTCTCCCTCCCAGGAACGTAATAGATTTGTAAAATGTACGGCAACAACGGGGGTGTAGCGGCTCTCGTCGGCACAACGCCGCGTACGTGCGCGGAGAATCATGGTATAGAAGTTTCGACTGTGCGGTAGAGCCGACACCCATATCCTGAGGCAGGACATTCCAGTTGCATTGGGGATGCGCGTATCGATGCAATCCACGAAGACGCAGCCGCAGCTCAAGCTATCACCCACCATTGAGTACGACCCCACAACAGCCACGTACGCGGCGTGGTGCGATGAGTTGGCCGTGGCCACCTCCGCTCCAACGGCGGAGAAGGCAACAGAGGCCCTGCTCAGTGCCATGCGTCTGGCCACCGAGTACGCCCTGGCCAACGCTCGATCGGCCACGAGCGATCTGTACGCGTACGTGCCGTATGCCGAGGCTGTAGCCTCTCGGGGTGATGAGGAGTTGAAGGCACTCATCAATGTCCACGTATAGCTACGGGCAGTTTGAGATGCTATTGCGCAAGAGTGGCTTTCTACGCACTCGGACCGGCGATCACAACCTCTGGGAGCGCACGGGCCCCAATGGCAAGGTGGAGCGCGTCATTCTCTGCTCGAGGGCCCTGCGACCCATCCCCACGCAAGTCTTGCCTCGACTGCTGCAGCACGCCGGCCTGACCGAGGAGGCTTTGCGCGGCTCGTCGCGCCCGTAGTGCGGCAAACACTCCGCCGCAGTAGGTTGCACGCGCATCATCGCCGTATTTCGCTCGCCGCTTGGCGATTCCCTGCCGGGGGGCGAGGCCGCTCCCCTTGCTGTGGGGTCGCGGATGAGCCGAATCTGTGCATTCATTGGCCGTGAGGGAGCCCGTGTTAATGAGCGTCTGCGAATTGACGATGGAGAGCACGCGTATTGATGTTGATCGGCTTGCTGAGGTGACAACGGAGATAGTTGCCGCCGAGAGTGCCGACCAGGTCCTACACCGGACATTCGACCGACTCAACGATGTTATCCCGTCGCCCATTTGGCTCGCCCTCTGGAGCGGCACAGGGGGCAATGGAGCCGTCGTCTGCGCGCAGAATTCGATGTCCGAGAGTGAAGCCAGGCAGCTCGTTGTGAATGCCGTGGGCCGCACGGAGCCGCGGTTTGGCGGTAACCTGGTCACGCCGCGCTTTGTGCGGACCTACCGACGCTCTGCCTCAGTGGCCGCCGAGGAGGCACACGGTGTGCCCGGCTGGATCGACCTTGCCGTACGAATGCCGGACACGGCCGTGCTCTTTTCGGGCTTCAGCGATGCGCCCAAGCCCGTCCGGGAGCGATCCTGGCCCTACCTGTTCGCGCTGGTGAATTGTGCCGCGCCGTGCCTCATGCATGCCTGCGCCGCTGGGAGACGCGGACGCCGCCGAGCCGGACAGGCTGCCGGCGACGCCGACGCTCTCAATGATGCCCTGGCGGAGCACATCACTGAGGCCATGACACACGGCTCCGACCTGGCATTCATGCTCATCGGCGTCTCCTGCGGTGACGACTCCAATGGGCCTGAAGCATCCCCGCCTGAGACACTGACGGCCGTCGCCGAACTCGTCATCACGACCCTGCGGGGGTCCGACGAGGTGTTCCACGCACCGGAGAGCCGACTCGGCGTGATTATGCCCTACACGGATCCACGCAATGCTTTGATCGCAGCCGACCGCCTTCTCGGTCGCTTAGCCAACGAACAAAGCTCAGGCAAGTTCCCGGCCATTGGACTCACGATGGGCGTCAGCGGACTCGACCCGAGTGCGCGTTCGGCCGACGCCCTGTACAACTGCGCTGCGTCAGCTCTCACCGAGGCGAAGAAGGCCTCGTGCGGGGCATTCCTGTACGTGTGAGCTTTGCGTACAGGCTTCCGTTGGGCTCATTCTCCAGGCACCCACCTCTCCGGGACCGCCCAGCAGCTTGACGCGCCGAGAGCGGCTCTGCTATGCTCCTCAGTAGAGGTGCTTGCTCATGAGCCGCAAGCGCGTGGTCGTCCTTGGATCGACCGGCTCCATCGGCGTGCAAACTCTGGACATCGTCCGGCAGCGGCGGGATCGGCTGCAAGTGGTGGGCCTGGCGTGTCATCGCAACGGGTCGGCGCTCCGCGAGCAGGTGCGCGAGTTTCGACCGAAAGCGGCGTGCCTCGTAGACCCCAACGCCGCCGCGCAAACGCGCAACCAGATGCCGAGCGGCGTCACGCTTCTGGCGGGCGAACAGGGCCTCAGCGAGATCGCGGCGCTGCCATCGGCTGACCTCGTCGTGGGGGCCGTCTCGGGCGTGGCCGGCCTGCAATCTCTCCTGGCAGCTCTGGCGGCGGGGAAGGACGTGGCTCTGGCCAACAAGGAGCCGATGGTGGCCGCCGGCCGGCTCGTCACCGACGCAGCCGCCCGCACCGGCGCTCGGCTTCTGCCCATCGACAGCGAGTTGAGCGCCATTTTCCAGGCCCTGCAAGGCGAAGATAGACGGGCCATTGAGCGCGTGCTGTTGACAGCCTCGGGCGGGCCGTTCGCCAAGCTGGACGCCGCAGCCCTTCGCGAGGTCACCCCTGAACAGGCTCTGGCTCACCCCACGTGGCGCATGGGCAACAAGGTCACTGTTGACTCCGCCACACTCGCGAACAAGGGATTTGAGGTATTCGAGACCAAATGGCTCTTCGGTCTCGACCCGAGCCAGATCGAAGTGGTGGTTCATCACCAGAGCATCATCCATTCGATGGTGCAGTTCGTTGACGGCTCAATTATCGCCCAGATGGGGCTGCCAGATATGCGGTTGCCCATTCAGTACGCGCTGTTTTGGCCCGAGCGGGTGGCGAACGACCTGCCCCGGCTGGAGCTGGCGGAAGCAGCCACGTTGACCTTCGGAGCGCCCGACTTCGATCGTTTCCCGTGTTTGCGGCTTGCCTACGAGACGGTGCGCAAAGAGGGAACGACCTACCCGGCGGTGCTCAACGCGGCCAACGAGGTGGCCGTGGAGGCGTTCCTGGAGGGGGCCATCGGTTTCGCGGACATTCCTCACGTATCGGCGGCCGCTCTTGAGGATCATGAGCCCATGTCTGACGAAACTCTGGATAACGTGCTCGCAGCCGATGCGTGGGCTCGCGAGTTCGCCCGCAGAGCCGTGTCACACGGTGCGATCAGGGCAGGCGCGGAGGCGGGCACTTCCCGATGACCTTTGAGGGCGTTCTGGCCATAGTCCTGATTATCGGCGCGATCCTGCTTTTCCACGAGTCGGGCCACTTCCTCAGCGCCAAGCTTTGCCGCATGCGGGTGGACGAGTTTGGCATGGGGCTGCCGCTGAAGGCGCCGATCGTCGCCTTCAAACGCGGCCAAACAAGTTACAGCCTCAACTGGATACCCTTCGGCGCATTCGTGCGGATCGCCGGGATGGACCCCGAGGAGCAGCAGGTCGAGAACGGCTTCCATACGCGGCCGCTTTGGCAGCGAGCGCTCGTGCTCTCGGCCGGCTCGGCCATGAACGTGGTGCTCGCCACGCTGCTCTTTCTGCTCGCGGGCGTGTTCTTCGGCGAGCTCGTGGGCAGCAGCACCACGATCCGTACGGTAATACCTGGACGTCCGGCGGATAAGGCTGGTCTCAAGAGAGGCGACCGCATCGTGTCAGTCAACGATCGGTGGACCAGCACTTCAGTCGCCGGCGTGAGGCCGGGCTCGGCGGCGGCACAGGCGGGCCTGCGCCCGGATGACCGCATCACCGAGGTGGCGGACCGGGAAGTGTACGACTTCCAGGCCATGGTGCGTCGTCTGGGCAAGACGAGTACAGGCCGCATCCTGGTCACTGTACTGCGGCGAGACCCGGACGAGCAGCGCTTGACAGAACACCGGTTTTTCCTGTCGCCGCTGCGGGATGCTTCGGCCATCCTGAGCGCAGCACCGCATAGCTCCGTGCCTGTCTCGGTGGACCAACTGGGCGTCACGTTCGAGCCCCTGCGATGGGAGAACGTGGCGGCGATCATCCACAATGCGCCACGTGGCCGGACTTTGAGCGTGACCGTCGTGCGAGACGGCACACAGATCACTAAGCGGATGGTCCCTGAGATGCACGTGGAGCGCCTGCCGGACCGCGACACCGGCGAGCTGGAGATGGAGCAGATAGGGCTCATCGGCGTGGCGCCCGCCCAGGTGTACAGGAAGCTGCCGCCGCTGCGGGCGATATGGTCCGGCGTCGAAATGACTCTCTTCACGGTGCAGGCAGTCGCTGAGGAACTGACCCGAGTAATCCTGGGCGAATCCCGGCCGGAAGTCATCAGCATCGTGAAGATAGCCGTCGTCATCCAGGATTCTACGCATTTGGGCTGGTACTTGGTGCTGCAGCTCGGTGGCCTGATAAGCTTTGCTATTGGCTTCCTGAACATCTTGCCCCTCCCACCTTTCGATGGATGGCGTCTCGTGTACATTGGGTACGAGGGAGTGATCGGCCGGACGCCCGACAGGAAGAAAGAGGCTCTCATCAATTTCGTCGGGTTCGTGGTCATCATGTGCGCATTTGTCGTGCTCGTGCTCAAGGATGTGGCAGAACTGGTGGCGAATCGGGCGGTACGATGACTCCGGTGGGAGGCTCTTCCCTCACTCAACGGCGAAGCACACGTGGCGTGGCCGTAGGCGAGGTGCTCATCGGCGGCGCCGCGCCCGTCTCCCTGCAGTCCATGACGAACACGGACACCCACGACGTGGACGCCACACTTTCGCAGATAGCGGCGCTGCAGAGCGCCGGGGCGGCCATCGTACGCGTCGGCGTGCCGGATACCGATGCCGTTGAGGCGCTCCGGCAGATCGCAGGCCGGGCGGGTGTGCCGATAGTGGCGGATGTGCATTTCGATCATAGGCTGGCCATTGCAGCCGCGGAAGCCGGCGCAGCCAAGCTGCGGGTGAATCCGGGGAACATTGGAGGACCGGCTAAGCTCAAAGAGGTCGCACGGGCTGCGGCGACGCACGGCGTGGCGGTCCGGGTTGGCGTGAACGCGGGCTCGCTGGAGAGGGCCCTGCGGGAGAAGTACGGAGGGTCAGTAGGCGCTGCGCTGGTGGAGAGCGCCGCAAATGCACTCGCCACTGTCGAGAGTGTCGGCTTTCGAGACACTGTCGTGAGCCTCAAGGCCCCCGATGTGCCGACGATGCTCGAGGCGAACGCTGCCTTCTCCGAGCAATTCGACTATCCGCTGCACTTGGGGGTTACCGAGGCCGGTCTTCCGGACGCCGGCGCCGTCAAATCGGCAGTTGGCATTGGTGCGCTGCTGGCGCGCGGAATCGGCGATACGATTCGAGTGTCGCTCACCGGCGATCCGTGCGAGGAAGTCAGAGTCGGCCGCCGAATACTCCAGGCGCTCGGACTCCAAAGCGGCCCTGAGCTGATCGCGTGCCCGACGTGTACACGCTGTCGGATCGATCTTGAACCCCTGGCCCGCGAAGTGTGGGCGGCCATTCGGGATTTGCGTGTGCCGATCCGCGTGGCGGTGATGGGCTGCGAAGTCAACGGCCCCGGCGAGGCCCGAGATGCCGACGTCGGGATCGCCGGTGGCAGGGGATTCGGACTGCTGTTCCGCCGCGGCACAGTGGTGCGTCGCGTCGCGGCAGATGAGATGGCTACAGCGCTCCTGGCGGAGGTGGAAGCGTTCGTGGCGTCCGCCACAGCATCCCCCGAGAGCGCTGAACCGGGAGGGAGCACAGATGACAGTACGTAAGGTGGTTGCACTCACCGTCGATGTCGAGGACCGACCCGGCGCACTGGCCGAGCTGACCCAGCCCGTGGCCGATGCCGGGATCAATCTGCTCGCCATCTACGCCGGCCCGATGGGCGGAGGAAAGGCGAAGGTCTCCTGCGTGCCTGACGATCCCGACAAGCTCCGGGCCCTCGCGGCCGAGGGCGGCGTGTCCGTTCAAGAGCGCGAGATTCTGTTCGTTGAGGGCGACGACCGTCCCGGAGCCGGCGCAGAGGTGGCGCGGAAGCTCGCCAACGGTGGCGTGAACATCAAGGTCATGCTCGGAACGGGGTCCGCCGGCAAGTTCGCCATGTGCATTGCCGTGGCGCCTGAGGACGTCGATCGGGCGGCGGCAGCCCTGGGCGCATAGGGCATTCGTCGCCGGCCCGGTCAAGCCGAGCCACAGTCCACCGCCGGGGCTTTTGATTGCTCATTGTGGGGCAGCGTTGTGCGTGCCGCTATGGGCGGCGCGGACGACGGCGCCTCCTGCCAATGGAAGAGCGGGTAACCGCATTATGAGAGCATCAGAGTTGTTTTTCCCCACCCTTCGAGAGGCGCCTACGGGTACTGAGCTTATCAGCCATCAGCTCTTGGTGCGCGGTGGATTCATTCGGCAGCTCGCTGCCGGCGTCTTCATTTACCTGCCGCTGGGCATTGGCGTGCTCCGCAAGGTGGAAAACGTCGTACGCGAGGAGATGAACCGAGCCGGCGCGCAGGAGGTGCACCTATCGGTGCTGCAGCCCGCCGAGCTGTGGATTGCCAGCGGACGCTGGGAGACGTTTCGGCCACCACTGTTCAAGCTTCGGGATCAGCGCGGCCGTTCATTCTGCCTCGGACCGACGCACGAAGAGGCCTTCGCCCAGATGGTGCGGGACGGCGTCACCTCGTATCGCGACCTGCCGATGACGATCTATCAGATCCAGGTGAAGTTCAGAGATGAGGAGCGGCCACGAGGCGGGCTGCTGCGCGGCAGAGAGTTCCTCATGAAAGACGCATACAGCTTCGACGCGTCGTCCGAGGGCCTGGATGCGTCCTACGAGAGAATGTACGAGGCTCATACCCGCCTCTTCGAGCGCTGTGGTGTTCCGTGCCGCGTCGTCGAAGCAGCGGCCGGGGCCATGGGCGGGTATGAGACGCGGGAATTCATGCTCGAGGCGCCCGGCGGTGAGGACACGCTCCTGCTGTGCGATGCCTGCGAGTACGCCGCCAACGCGGAATGCGCCAAGACGCTCCCTCCGGACGGCGCTGATGTCACCAGCCCTGCCGCCGTAGCGCCGACCAGGACCCGCCGCGAGCGCGTCGATACGCCCGATGCAAAGACCGTCCAGGAGGTATGCAGTCTCCTGGAGGTAGCCCCACAACAACTGGTCAAGACGCTCCTGTATCGTGGACCGGACGAGAGTTTTGTGGCTGCCATGGTGCGGGGGGACCGGGAGCTGAATGAGGTCAAGCTTGAGTCCGCCGCCGGCCTCAGCCCCCTCGAGATGGCCTCAGAGGCCGAGATCGAGCAGGTCACCGGCGGTCCGCTGGGCTTCACCGGCCCCGTCGGTCTGCCCGACACGGTGCGGCTGCTGGCCGACCATGAAATAGCGGCAATGGCCGACTTCGTCACCGGCGCTAACGAGGCCGATGCGCATTTCGTGGAGGTGAACGTGGGACCTGACTTCGACGTAGCGCGCTTCGACGACCTGCGTGTTGCCGTAGCCGGGGACATCTGCCCGGAATGCCGCGAGGGGCACCTGGAGGAGCGCCGTGGCATAGAGTTGGGGCACGTCTTCAAGCTGGGGACGAAGTACGCCGAGGACATGGGGGCGCTCTTCACCGACGAAGACGGGGTCCAGCGCCCAATCGTGATGGGGTGTTACGGCATAGGCGTAAGCCGCATCGTTGCTGCGGTCGTGGAGGCCCACCACGACGACGACGGCATTATCTGGCCAATGGTCATCGCACCGTTCCAGGTCGTGGTGCTGCTGCTGGACGACGAGCTGACCCAAGAGGCGATCGGCCTGGTGGAGGAGCTGCAGCGGAGGGGGGTCGAGGTGCTGCTCGATGAGCGCTCTGAGCGGCCCGGGGTAAAGTTCAAGGATGCCGACCTCATCGGCATTCCCCTCAAGGCGATCATCGGCCGGCGCACGAAGGCGGACGGCGTCGTCGAGATCCAGACGCGCGCAACCGGCGCCAAGGAAATGGTGCCGCTGGCCGAGGCCGCGGAGCGGGTGTGCAACATCATCGCTGCCGAGAGCGCATAACGCCGACGCACACCCGATGGCTCGGGAGGCGAGCGACAATGTCACAGACGAGTGAGCCCACGGTGCGTTCGGTCCTGGCGGGCCAATGGTACTCGGGGACAGAGGCCGGTCTGCGGCGCGAAATAGCCGGCTGTTTTCAGGATCGCTTCGGTCCCGGCGACGTACCGCCGGCGCCGGCAGCCAGCACGCAGCGGCGCACCACCATCGGCTTGGTAAGCCCCCACGCGGGTGTACCTTATTCGGGCCCCGCTGCCGCTCACGGATACCTCAGAATTGCCCAAGAGGGCGTACCTGAGGTGGTCGTCGTCATCGGCCCCAGCCACCGGATGTCGTATGATGCGACAATGGCGTCCGGTGGGTGGGAGACCCCATTGGGACCGGCCCGCATCCATGCCGATGTGGCGGCCAGGCTCCTGGCCGAATGCGACACGCTGCAGGACAGTCCGGACGCTATTGAGGGCGAGAACAGCATCGAGCTGCAGCTTCCTTTTCTTAAGCACATCTACGGCGAGCAGCTTTTGTGGGTGCCGGTGATGCTCGCCGACCAATCGTACGAAATGGCATTGCGGGTCGGCGAGGCTCTGGCGCGGGTCCTCGATGGCATGGACGCAGTCATCGTGGGCAGCAGCGATCTCAGCCACGAGGGCTCGGAGCCGACGGTCGCGCAGCACGATCCCCTGGTGATCAAGCAGATACTCGCGCTTAACCCGCAGGAGCTTATCCGCGTCAGGCGCCAACACGACGTCACGATGTGCGGTTACGGGGCTGTGGCAGGCATGCTGACGGCAGCCAAAGCGCTGGGAGCCAGCCGGGCGGAGCAGCTCAGCTACTACACGTCAGCCGAGATCGCGGGCGCCCACGGTTATGTAGTTGGCTATCTCTCGGCGGCGATCAACCGCTGAAGCGGCCGAGATCAGGCGCCGGGCGGAACGCGCGTGCCGGGGGCGGCCATGCATTTTCCGCCACAACCACGCACGAACCACGCACGACACGGGCCCCGGTACCCTCTCCGAAAAACAGAGTTGACGACGCGCTTCTGTTCGTGTATACTCCGCGCAATGCTGCCGAGGGCACAGCTCGCCGCCTTCGACCTGATGGGCACCAGGGAGAAGCTGTGACGTGGATTGACTGCGTTATTGTGGTCATTTGCGTGCTGATTGCCATCATTGAGGCACGGCGTGGCTTTCTCCCCGCAGCACTCGACCTCATTGGACTCATTATCGTTAGCGTCATCGTGACCACTCAGGGCACGTCGTTAGCTGGGGCAACGGGACTCAGCACCGGGCTGAGCGTTGTAGTCATGTACGTCTTGTTGGCCGCAGGCGTGATCACAGGCGCCAAGTTCGCGAGCGACGCCCTCAACTTCGATATTGGACCCTTCGATTCCGCAATAGCGGGCCTACTGGGCGTCTTCATCGGCGGAGTCGTCTCATACGGCCTGGTCCATTCGCTAACCATCCTCGGGGGCACCGATCAACCGGCGATAGCCAATTCACTTCTGGCACCTGAAGTGTACCAGTTTCGGACCTATCATAAGGCAGTCAGCTTTCTGCAGGGATTAGGCGGGTGAGCCTGGGGACGTGTCGCCGGCCGGTCGATCGCTCATGCGCAGCGCGCGAGTGACCAGGCAGCGGCCATCAGGAGGCCAAGGCGGGCCCGGCGCGGACGATTATGACCAACCCGGGCCTGCGAAGCATCGCGAGCGGGAGTGCGGAGCCGAAAACGGCTCGTCACTTGGTGAGGTGCGTCGAGCTAGCCAGGAGGGGGCAAGGACATCTGGCGGGGACGGCATGAGGAATGCGCGAATTAGTCTAGGAGCCAAACTCGCGGCCCCGATTGGCTCTGGGTGAGCAGGTCGGAAGACGCCGCGACAACAGTTGTATTTCGATCGGCTGTCAGGAAACGTGTTGGGACAGTGGGGGCGGCGGACGCGGACAAGGACCATGATCTGCACTATCCCTCGTGAGAGGTGAAGTCCGTGGTTAATGCCGCGCAATTCTTCAGAGACGGCGAGACGCGGGCGGGCCTGCAGTATGCCCTGATGTCCGACGAAGAGATTGTCGCCAGAGCCCAGCGCAGCGACAAAGAGGCATGCGAGTTCGTCTTGTACAAGTACCGGAATCTGGTCCGGTCAAAGGTGAAATCGTACTTCCTCGCTGGGGCCGAGCGCGACGATCTCCTCCAGGTGGGCATGATAGGGCTGTGGGAAGCCGTCATGGACTATCGGCCTGACAAGTCCACATCCTTCGCATGTTTCGCCAAAGTCTGTGTGCAGCGCCAGATGATCTCGGCGATCAAAGCCGCCACCCGGCAGAAGCAGACCCCTCTGAATACGTCCATCTCCCTCGAAGCCACGCGACCAGGCGATTCCTCCGGCCGAACGCTGCCGGAAGTGCTTGCCTGCCACAGGAACCTCGATCCTGAGGACCTCGTTATGGGCTCTGAGGGGCAGCGTCTGCTGAAGCAATCCCTCCGGCGGGAGCTCTCTCTGTTCGAATGGCAAGTGCTCACGGCGTATCAAACGGGCAAGTCGTACAAGGAAATGGCCTGCGACCTGGAGTGCAAGGTCAAGTCAATTGACAATGCCTTGTCTCGCATTCGGCGCAAGCTGCCGCAGATCGCCACGACGGCTGAGAGTCTGGAGGCCGAATAGGACCAACTCTATCGCGTGAAGTGCGGTAAACAAGCGTCAGAGAGCCCTTGATGCGCCAGGCGCGGCAGGGAGCCGCGCCGCAATGTTTTTCGCCCTCGGCATCATCGGCCCCCTCGGGGAGTCGGGTCGCCTGAGTCGGCGGCAGTTGATCTGGCCACGAATACGGCAGGGACGAACTGTGAGCGTGGTTGCCAATGATCTTTCAGAAGCTGCTGGCCTCTCTGAATGACTACTGGGAGGCCCTGGGCTGTCTCATCGCCCAACCCTATGACATGGAGATGGGCGCCGGCACAATGCACCCGGAGACGTTCCTGCGTGCACTGGGCCCCGAGCCATGGCGCGTGGCTTACGTGCAACCATGTCGTCGCCCCAGCGACGGTCGATACGGCGATAACCCAAATAGGTTCCAGAAGTACTTCCAGCACCAAGTCATCATGAAGCCGTCTCCTGACGACATTCAGGACATGTACCTGGGCAGCCTCGAGGCCATCGGCATTGACCCGAGACAACATGACATCCGCTTCATCGAGGACGACTGGGAGGCCCCGACGCTGGGCGCCGCCGGTGTGGGTTGGGAAGTGCGCCTGGACGGTATGGAGATCACTCAATTCACCTATTTCCAGCAGGCAGGCGGCTTTGAGGTCAGCCCAGTTACCGTCGAGATCACCTATGGCCCTGAGCGCATTGCAATGTACCTGCAGGGGGTTGACAGCTACACTGACATCAAGTGGTCTGATACCGTAACGTACGGTGACCTCCGGTACGCCGAAGAGGTCCAGATGTCCCACTACAACTTTGAAGACAGCAGCATCGAGATGCTCCTGAGCAGCTTCGCCGCCTACGAGGGCGAGTGTCAGGCCATTCTCGCGGCGGAACGCCCGCTCGCCGCATATGACTACGTGCTCAAGTGCTCCCACACGTTCAACCTTCTCGATGCACGCGGTGCCATCAGCGTCACGGAGCGAACGCGCTACATCGACCGAGTCCGGCGGCTTGCCCGTCGAGTCGCTGAGCTGTATTTGGCCCAGCGGGAAGCAGCCGGCTTTCCCCTCCTCAAACCGAGCGAGGCGTGAAGATGCCAAGCGATGCGCTTTTCGAGATAGGATGCGAAGAGATCCCGGCGGCGTATCTGTCGGGCGCCATCCGCCAGTTCAGAGAGCTGGTGGAGAAGCACTTGAGCCAGGAGCGGCTCTCGGTGGGATCGATCGCTGCCTATGGCACGCCACGCCGGCTGGCCGCCGTCATTTCCGATGTTGCCAGCTCACAGCCCGACCTGGAGAGAGAGATCAAGGGCCCGCCGGCCGATCAGGCATTCGATGCCGATGGCAGCCCCACCAAAGCGGCCATCGGCTTCGCCAGGGCGCGCGGCGTGCCCGTGGAGTCGCTCGTGGTGCGTGACACGCCTCGGGGAGCGTTTGCGTTTGCCACCTTCACCGAAAGCGGCCGTCCTGCAGCGGACGTGCTCACTGAAGTGTTCCCGCGCGTCGTGCGCGAGTTGCGTTTCCCCAAGATGATGCGCTGGGGCTCCGGCCGATTTCGCTTCGTGCGCCCCATCCGTTGGCTCGTGGCGCTGCTGGGAACAGCGCTCCTCGACGTCGAGATCGAGGGACTGCGGGCCCGAAACACCAGCATGGGACATCGCACGCTGGCTCCTGCGCCCCTCGTCATCGACTCTCCGGGAGCATACCTGACGGGCCTGCGCAATGCCTTCGTCATGGTGGATCAGGACGAGCGGCGCGCGGCCGTTCTCGATGGTGTCAAAGCGGCTGCGGAAGAAGCCGGTGGGCAGGCACGCATCGACGATGACCTCCTGACGGAAGTCACGCATTTACTCGAGTGGCCCACCGCCGTGTGTGGGGCCTTCGATGAAGAGTACCTGTCCCTTCCCCAAGACGTTCTCGTGATGGTGATGCGCAAGGATCAGAAGTACTTCCCTGTCGAGGATGCTCAGGGATCCATTCTGCGCAAGTTTGTCATGGTGCGCGACGGGGGCAAGGAGAACCTGGACGGCGTGCGCGCGGGAAACGAACGGGTGCTGCGGGCGCGGCTCGCCGACGCTGCATTCTACTTCGAGGAGGACAGCAAAGGCAGCTTCGAGCGTTGGCAGACGGAGTTGAAGCGGGTCATTTTCCTCGAGGGCGCGGGCTCGATGCACGAGAAGGCGGAGCGCATAATGTGTATGGCTACGTGGCTATGCCACCAGCTCTCCACACCCTTGGACGTTGAAGCGGCGGCGCTCCGTGCAGCCGAGATCTGCAAGACGGACCTGGTCAGCAGAATGGTGACTGAGCCGACATTTGCCGACCTGCAGGGGATAATGGGCGCCCACTACGCCCTGGTATGGGGCGAGAGTGAGGCGTGTGCCGCGGCCGTGCGCGAGCACTACCTCCCCGCCTCCGCCGGTGGCCCGCTGCCGGGCACGCCGGCGGGACAGATCTTGAGCATCGCTGACAAGATCGACAACATTGCGGCGTGTCATTTGCTCGGCGAGGAGCCCTCGGGGACCGAAGACCCGCACGCGCTCCGGCGCCAGGCCCAGGCCATCGTGAGCGTCATCGTCGAGAAGGCGCTCCGCGTGTCTCTGAGAGAGCTTGTGGACGAAGCCGTGGCAGCGCTGAGCTCCATCGAGCCGGCCGTCAGCGCCGATGAGGCGCGGGAGCGCATGCTCAGTCTCCTCGATCAGCGCCTCGAAGCCGTGCTCGAGGATGCCGGCGTCGAATACGACATCATCCGCGCCATATTGCACTCGCCACACGACGATCTTGCGGACGCTGCGCACCGCGCCACGTTCCTCTCCGAGAAGCGCAAGGAATGGGCAGCCTTTGGCGATGTCGTGATCGCCGCCACGAGGGTGGCCAATATCGTCAGGCCGGCGGATGTGCCGGACACAGACTACGCCCCGGAGCTGTTCGTGCAGGAACAGGAGCGTGCCCTGCACGAGGCGTTCGCCCCCGATCTCGGAGCCCATCGGGAGGGCCGGTTGGCGGACGACTACGAGGCGCTCTTGAGGCGAATCTACCAGCAGAAACCGGTCATCGACGCCTACTTCGATCACGTTCGGGTCGTCATCGAGGAGGACGAGCGCCTGCGCGACAATCGGTTGCGCCTCCTCCGCAGCCTGGATGATACCTTCCGGCGGCTGGCGGATTTCACCCAGATAGTGCAAGGGCAGTCATCAGTGGCCAGCAACTATTGACCAGCGGGGTGGCGAGCACACGTGAGCATACGAGAGCGAACCGAGGCGATGGAGTGTGAGGTGCTCTCGCCCTACGCGGCAAAGAGCAGAGAATCGCGAGGGCGCCCGCGGCCGGAGGAGCCGTGCCCGGTACGGACGGCGTTTCAGCGAGACCGGGACCGAATCATCCACGTGTGCAAGGCGTTCCGCCGTCTGAGCCGCAAGACTCAGGTCTTCATCGCCCCCGAAGGCGACCACTACCGCACGCGGCTGACGCACACGCTCGAGGTGGCGCAGATCGGCAGGACCATCGCGAAGGGCCTCGGGCTGAACGAGGAGCTCACTGAGGCCATCGCGCTGGGACACGACGTGGGCCACACGCCCTTCGGGCACACCGGCGAGTGGAGCCTTGACGCGGCCTACCGTGAGCATGAGGCGGACGCGGGCTTCGCACACCACGAGCAGAGCCTCCGCGTGGTTGACGTGCTGGAGAATGATGGGAAGGGGCTCAACCTCACCCACGAGACGCGGGACGGCATCCTGGCGCACACCAAGGGCGAGAACAGTACCGCCGAGGCGCTTGAGCGAGACCTGCCGGCGACGCTCGAAGCAATGGTTGTCCGCCTGGCGGACCGCATCGCCTATGTCAATCATGACGTGGACGACGCGATGCGCGCGGGCATACTGACTCATGCGGATATTCCCGCCGAATGCTCTGAGGCGCTCGGTCTCACGCACAGCCAGCGGATCGGCACCCTCGTAACCGACATTATCACGCGGAGTCAGGATCAGCCACGTATCAGGATGAGTCGGCCGATCATCGAGGCTTTGGACGTTCTCAAGGACTTCCTGTTTGCGCGCGTGTACCGGGGCCCGGGGCGCGCCACGCAGGAGCATCAACGTGTTGACGCACTCATCAGACATCTCTTCGCGCATCACGTCGAGCACCCTGAGGCGCTGCCTGAGGGCTTTCATCCGGCCAGCGACCAGAGGGCCGATGTGGCGCGGGCCGTTTGCGACTACATCGCCGGTATGACCGACAATTATGCCCGCGATCGATACGTGGAGCTCACCATCCCCCGAGGGTTTGTGGGGCGCTCCACATAGGGGTAACCCGCCCTCCGTTGACACTATTCCCGACGCGCATCTATACTGGCGGGCATACGGCAGCACACTGTTCGCCCCGAGACGCGCGGGGCCGTCTGAGAAGCGATGGCAGCAGACAGCAGCCTGGAACACATCCGAAACTTCTGCATAATCGCCCACATTGACCACGGCAAGTCCACCCTGGCCGATCGGCTTTTGGAGAAATGTGGTGCGGTGCCGCAGCATGAGATGGTCGAGCAGATGCTCGACCAGATGGATCTGGAGCGGGAACGGGGCATTACCATCAAGGCCAGCCCCGTGCGGCTGGAGCAGGATGCAGGCGATGGCGCGCCCTACACGCTGAATCTCATCGACACACCGGGGCACGTTGATTTCTGGTACGAGGTGTCCCACAGCCTCTGGGCGTGCGAGGGGGCCGTGCTCGTGGTCGATGCCTCGCAGGGGGTGGAGGCACAGACTATCGCCAATATGGAGCTGGCCGGCCAGCACGAGCTGGACATAGTCCCCGTACTGAACAAAATCGACCTGGCGAACGTGGACATCGATCAGGCATTGGCGGAGATCGAGGACGCCTTCGACATCCCGCACGAGGAAGTGCTCCGCGTGAGCGCCAAGCTCGGCGAGGGGATCGACGACCTGATCCAGGCCATCATCGAGCGCGTGCGCCCGCCGAGCGGCGATCCCGATGCGCCCCTCAGAGCACTCATCTTCGACTCCAGCTTCGACCGGCACCGGGGCGCCGTGCCATACATTCGGATCGTGCATGGGCGGGTAGCCCTGGGCGACGAAATACAGATGATGTCGAGCGGCGAGACTTTCCAGGTGAGTGAAGTCGGTATCTTCACGCCGAAGCTGGAGCGTCGCCCGTGCCTGTCGGCCGGTGACGTGGGCTATTTTATCGCGGCGATCAAAAACGTTCGCGATACGCGCATTGGTGATACGATCACCGGGGCAGAGCGCCCTGCAGAGGAGCCGTTGGCGGGCTACAGAGAGCCGAAGCCCATGGTGTTTTGCGGGCTGTATCCGCTGGAGACGAGCGGCTATCCCGAACTGCGGGACGCGTTGGAGAAGCACGCCCTCAACGACGCGGCGATGCAGTTCGAGCCCGAGTCCTCCGTGGCGCTTGGCTTCGGCTTTCGCGCGGGCTTCCTCGGCCTGCTGCACATGGAGATAGCCCAGGAACGGCTCGAGCGCGAATACGATCGCGATCTCATCGCCACGGCGCCCAACGTCGTATACCGTGTGCTCACGACGGACGGCGAAGTGGTCGAGGTGGCGAACCCGGCCGCATATCCGGCCCCCGGGGTCATCGAGGCGACCGAGGAGCCGTATGTGCTCGCGACGATCATCACACCGCCGGACTACCTGGGGGCGTGCATGGAGCTGTGCCAGGCGCGGCGCGGCATCTACAAAGACTACCAATACAGGACACAGCGACGCGTCGCGCTCAAATACGAGCTGCCGCTGGCGGAGATCCTGATGGACTTCTTCGACCAGCTCAAGTCGCGCTCGCGCGGCCACGCATCGCTGGACTACGACTTCATCGGCTATAAGGACTCGGAGCTGGTCAAGATCGACGTGCTGCTCAACGGTGACCCCGTGGATCCGCTGGCGTTCATCAGCCACAAAGACTTCGCCCAGCAGCGCGCCCGAGGGCTCGTGGATCGCCTCAAGAAGGTGCTCCCGCGCCAGCTATTCGAGATACGCGTTCAGGCGGCGATAGGCACGCGCATCATCGCCAGCAGCCGCATCCCCGCGCTGCGAAAGCAGGTAACGGCCAAGTGCTACGGTGGTGACGTAACGCGCAAGCGGAAGCTGCTGGAGCGCCAGAAAGAGGGCAAGAAGCGCATGAAGCAAATCGGCACCGTGGAGGTGCCGCAGGAGGCATTCCTGTCGCTGCTGAAGATCGGCACGGACTGACGTGCCGCGGGCATGTGCGCCGCACAGGCGCTGAGCCGCGACTACGATTATCGGTTGTTCTGTTTCTCTTTGTGAGCGGGGGAGCTCGCGCCGTCGCGCCCTGCGTTTGCGGCGTGCCGTGCCTCACCTGCGGTGTACGCGAGTCGTTAAGCGGAGCGGGTGGCCTGTGGAACAGTAACGGAGACGGTAGCAGCTGCCTCGTCCCACACCACCGTGGCGCCGATGATGTCACACAAGGCGCGCAGCGGCACCAATGTTCGCCCGTTCACAACGAAACCGCCGGTGGCGAGTTGCTGGCCATTTAACTCGAAGGCGACGTACAATTGACGCTGATTGCGCGCCCCCCGATCCTCTACGGGCCGTAGGCCCGTAGAGGATCGGAGGGCGCGCAATCAGCGTGAAAAGACGCGAGAGTGTGTGAAAGGCGAGGTTGACACGCGTCCACATAGGGTATAAGATGCACACGGTCGAGCCCACCGCCTTATGCCCAGCATGAGGTACCGTGCTGACTTGGGACTCGACACCGCAAGCATCTGCAGGAAGGAAGGATCTTCAGTGGCGGACGATAGCCGATCAACGCAACTGGGAGCACTCGAGCAGCCGACGGAGGAGGACGTTGTCCGAGGTCGTGCATTGGAGAGCATGGACAGAGATCTTCGCATTGCGAAGGTGGTCAAGGCCATGCGCATAGCAAGGACTGCAAATGAGGCCCGACGCAACGAGCTACCACCCACTGCCACTTTCGTTCCGCGAGAGCGGCCAGTCATGCCCGCAGGACTGTCGCTCTATCCGTGGTAGCCAATCCCGCCCCATCATTACGGAACATCGATCCCTGGACCTAGGCAGACGGCAGTCTCAGCCGTCTCCCATAGTTTTGCGTATGGCGGCCCCGGACGCGCGGCTCCAGACAAGAACACCTCGCACCGAACGTACAGAGCCCATACGTGTTGCCAGAAGGGGTCGTCGGCCTTTAAGAGCTTGACCTTCAAATGCAGGTCTTTCCGCCCCAGGATTGTGCGGGCGCTGATACGCCTTTCATGAATCTTGTAGAGTGCTGGGGATAAGAGATTCTTTGCGGTCTCCGCAGCCTTAGCCGCGGCGTCGGGGTCACCTCTCAGCATGTACTTGCGTAAGAAGCCGGCCGCGAGTTCTCTGCTGAATTCAGTCAGCTTCTCGCAGTGGGTGATAAAGGGGATGTCCAAGCCAGCGAGTTCCTGCAGCAGGTACATAGTGGGCCCGCCTTCTTGCTCGGCCTTCTTCAGGGCCTTTTCTAACTGTTCGCGCGCGTCGATGTAGTCGTATGCCGAGATGGGATATGGTGTCGTGAGGCTGGGCACCTGCGGGTCAATTGGCCCCAACTCAGACGGTTCACCCATGAGTATTTCATCGGCTCCCAAGGCTAGCAGTGTTGCGGCACTCTTGGCGAGATTCGGAACAATGACTCGGAATTCCTCGGCGCAGGCATTGCGGATGAGGTCCACCATCTTCTCGACAGTGGAGCCATCACCGCCCGGACTGTGTAGCATCAAATCAAGGTTGCGGATGGGACTCAGTTGACTGAGAGCTTCGGTAAGAGGGGCAACGTCTGCCTCATCAATCGACGCCTGCCTGTGACGGAGGTTTGCTACGTAGACAACTAGCTTGCGTTCCTTGACCTTCTCTAGGTCCTGGATCTCTCGTATTACCCTCTGGCGTGTCGCTGCGCCGATGCTGACATCATACATCTCCTGGAGCACCTCAGAGATATGCCCGGGTACCCTTTCGAGCGCCGCCTGTTCATCCTCGCCAAGTGCATCATCCTGGTGTGCCACTTCAGTTCCTCCTTCTGGACCTCGCAGTAGACCACCACGAATGCCGACTACGCCGAAATCCACGATATTCACAATGCGATGCCTGTGCGGGTCGGTTCTCGCGGCGTGTCCGCCATTCCTCCCTTAAGAGGGTCCTGCGAAGCCTTGATGCCCTCACAACTACTGAGGTAGGAAGCCAACGGAAATGAGGTGTCCACCAAATCCGAGTTTCGCAGGACCCTCACAAGTTTTGAAAGCACTTTCATGTCTTGTAAAACCTGACTAACGCGCTGTTGGCTAAGTCCGAAGTCCTCCTCGATCCTCTCCTGCGTCTCGACCCGGACGCTACGGTGGCGGCAAGGCGGGTACGTTGGTGTCGCCGCCGATGTACACGTCCCGCTCGGTTCCCTCCCCCACCTTTGGAAGTATCTCGGCAACGGCCCTGGGGATTCCGGGGACATAACACTCATTTCCGTGACAACGCAGCCTGGCCGTTGGCATCCTCGGTGCCGCGGCACGGATAGCGCGAGTGGAATCCCGGGCTTTTGAGCGGAAATCACCCGGCAATCATTGGCCGTGTCACGGGCAACGAGGGTGAAAGCTGGTTTCGCTGGGGAAGCATGCAAAAGGGCGACCCCTGATTCGAATTGAGGTCGCCCCTCGCGCGTTGTGGCGTTTCAGCTAGATGTCCGTCGCCGGCGTCTGCTCCTCGGCCGATTCAGGCTCCGGCGTCTGCTCCTCGGCCGACTCAGGCTCCGGCGTCTGCTCCTCGGCGTCTTCGGCATCCTGCGTCGCTTCGGTGCTCTCCTCCGAGGGCTCCTCAACGGCAGACACGGGCGCGTACTCAGAGACGATGGTCACGCGCTCGGCCCGCGGGCCCTTGGGGGACGACGCGACCTCATACTCGACGCGCTGGCCCTCCTGGAGGTTGCGGAAGCCGTCGCCTTCGATGGCGCTGTAGTGGACGAATACGTCCTCGCCCTCATCGGCCTCGATGAATCCAAATCCTTTGGACTCATTGAACCACTTCACAGTACCAGTTGCCATGAGCTATGTCTCCTTGGTGTATGGCTCGCGCCAGTTCACTGGGACCGGCTGCGAGTCATGACGTTTGTAGCCGTCTGTTGGCTAGTCCGACCTCGCCAAGGTGCCACGACCGTAGGTGGCCACAGAAACGCTCGGCAACTGTCCGACTCCATCAGGTCCGGCTAACGTAAATGTCCGCACCCCGTACAGGCCTCCTAACACCGAATACAGGCAAGGAAAAGCCGGTACAGGGTGCGGACGACACAAGTGTCGCAGAGTTGCTCCGCTCTGTCAAGTATGCCCGGAACAAGTGTGGCCCGGAATTCGGAGCCGATCCGCCAGCAGAGCGGCAACCGATCACACCAAGGGCGGCTCGTCAATAGCTGAATTCTCTCAGGGTCGGCTCCACTGCGCATTGACATTCCGCAGCAGGATGTGCCACCGTATGGAAGTCCCATGCTCGGCCTATACGTCCACATTCCCTTCTGCGTGCGCAAGTGCCCCTACTGGGATTTCAACTCGTACGCGGGTCTGGAGGCGGTGGCGGAGCCGTACCTCCGGGCCGTGGCGCTCGAGGCCGCCGTCGTGGGCCCAAAGGTGTTCGGCCGAAGGGTTGGCACCGTGTACATCGGCGGCGGCAGCTTTTTTTGGTCGCAGTCATCACACCCGCAGATGTCTTGATGGTCTTCGCACGCATGCGGCCACGCCCATGTCCGCGGAGCGCTCTCATTGACCAGGCGCAGGGCCTGCGCCGTCCGCGGGCGCATCTTCACCTCCGTCGGACTTGCACGTTGGCTGTTTGAGCAGCGTGATCCTCCATGACAACGCACTCGCGCTCAAGCACCGTTTCGTGTGCACATCAGCACGGCTAGTCGTCATCCGCCATGAGCTCGATCTGGAAGGTGACCATATAATGATCCGAGTATCGGCTCTTGAACTCCGCCGACGTCAGCCCGCGCTTGGCCGCATAGGCTTTGTGAACCCGGAAGCTGTTTCGCCGAACCTCGATGCTGTCGCGGGCGACCAGAAAGCGGTCGAAAGGCGCCGTACCCGCCACATAGGTCGGGACGTCCGTCGCATTGAGATCCACAAATCCCGCCTTCAGAAACGCGCGCATGTCGGCATCATCGTGGTCGAGGATGTTGGTGTCGCCGCCGATGTACACGTCCCGCTCGGTTCCCTCCCCCACCTTTGGGAGTATCTCGGCAAGCGCCCTGACGATGTGCTCGGCCTCGATCTTTCGATGGTCTATGATCTGTTCCGGGTGCGGCTGCGACGGCTCATTGGCTTTCAGGTGTACCGGAATGAGCAGGAAGTCGGTCTGATTCCCGTGCGCCTGGAACCAGATGGCCACGGGCGCGCGGCACAGGATGCGGTGGCGCTTGATGCCGTTGCGATGCTTGTGCGGATGGTATAGATCGGTGGGAACGGGGAGCTTCAGATACATCTTCGGCCGCACAACGGCTCGGTCGAAAAGCACGCCGAGGTTCTGTCGGCGCCCGGTGCAGGAAGTGCCAAACAACACGTACCTCCAGGTGGGGCCCAACTGGTCCACTGCAGCGTCGAGGACGAGGTTCCGGCGCAGGCCATGGGCATCGAGGTGCGTGATCATGGTCTCTTCCAGTGCTATGACCTTTGCACCGCTTGCCGCAATATAGTCGGCCAAGTCGGCCCCGTCCTTCTCGTAACGGGGCTCACCCAGATGCTCGATATTCCACGCACCGAGAGTGAGCGTCTCTCCTGTGGCCCAACCGGTGAGGAGCACTATCGCGGTGGCCACGAAGAGGGCGGTCCGACGCCATCCCTGCCGATCCACGATGGTATCCTTCCTTGCTCGTCCGCGTCGACATTTCGATCTCGAAGTGCCAACGGCCTCTGTAGAGCCGAGACAGGGATGCCTTCCCCCGGCGAGCGAAGAAGGCAGTTGACAATCCGTCTCGGAATCTGGTGAGATATGTGACGAGGCGCAATACCACCAGAGGATATGCTGATGGCGGAAGCTCCCATGCTGGGCTTGTATGTCCACATTCCCTTCTGCGTGCGCAAGTGCGGCTACTGTGACTTCAACTCCTACGCGGGGCTGGAGGCGTTGGTGGAGCCGTACCTCCGGGCCGTGGCGCTCGAGGCCGCCGTCGTGGGCCCAAAGGTGTTCGGCCGAAGGGTTGGCACCGTGTACATCGGCGGTGGCACACCGTCAGTGCTGCACGGTCCACAGATGGCCCGCCTGCTGCGCTGTGTGCGCTCTGTATTCGCTGTGGAGCCCGATGCGGAGGTCACCGTCGAGGTCAACCCGGACACTGTAAGCCTGGCCAAACTCAGACGTTTCCGGGGCTTGGGGGTCAATCGGCTCAGCATTGGCATCCAGGCGCTTGAGGACGCACATCTTCGCCGCTTGGGCCGCGTGCATACGGCGCGAGCGGCTCTTCGGAGCTTTGCGCTCGCCAGAGACGCAGGATTTGCGAACATCAACGTTGACCTCATCTACGCTATTCCTGAACAATCTTTGGCGGATTGGCGTCGTACAATACAGAGGGTGACGCAGCTTCGGCCGGAGCATGTATCCGCGTATGCGCTCACGCTCGAAGACGGCACGCCAATGCACCGGGAGATGGCCGAAGGGCGAATTGCCCTCCCGCCGGAGGAGCTGGAGCTGGCGATGGCCGAGTCGGCCGCCGAGCTTCTCATTGCGGCAGGCTACGAGCACTACGAGGTATCCAACTTCGCCCTGTCGGGCCGTCGCAGCCGGCACAATCAGATCTATTGGCGTAGCGAGGAATATGTCGGTCTCGGCGCCGGCGCTCATGGCTACCTTAACGGGTGCCGGTATGGCAATGTAGCCCAGCCGTCGGAGTACATCGAGCGCGCCGGTGCAGGACGAGAGCTGGCGGTCTTGCGGGAGCGATTGTCGCCAGCGAAGGCCCTCGGCGAGGCCCTGATGCTTGGGCTGCGGATGCGCGAGGGCGTTGACCTGAGCGAGTTACACCGTCGCTTTGAAATCGATCCGCTGCAGCGCTATCGGCGGGAGCTCGACGATCTGCGCCGCCGTGGACTGATCGGCATGTCGAATGGCCGATTGTGGGTGACACGTGCCGGCCTGCATTTGCTTGACGAGGTGACCCTCCGATTTGTATAGCGAAGCTATCTTGACACTGCTCAGGTGGCGTTGTATGCTGACGCTGCCAAGCCTGAGGCAAGGGGGCCCACACATGCGGCTCATAGATGGCCGTGTACGGGTAATTACTGCTGTATGTGCAACGATAGTGATGCTGTCGGTCGTTGGCTCATCGGGCGCGATGGCCGACCGGCAGATCATGATCTATGACGGGCAATTGGCCGGGATAGCTCTGGCCAACTGGGGCAGCGGGAGCTGCCAGGAGGTCCCCGACGACTCCTACAGGCGTCCTGTCCCAGGCCAGCCCAGGCCGAACTGCCTACGCGTGGATACGCAAGGCCCATACGCGGGCGGTCGTCTCGATCTCGAGAACCCCATCCCCTTGGAGCCGTTCCTGCGCGATCCCACCGGCGGGTACGTTGAGCTCTACGTGAAAGTTTTCGAAGGACAGGCAGATTCCGCTCAACGACAGGGCCGGGTGACCCGCGTTGCGGGCGGAGGGTACGTGGTGGCCGGTACACCAGGGGCAGGGCCCGGCGGGCTATCGACGGCGGTACAGGAGTACCTGGAGGGGCTACGTACCGGCGCCCGCGTCCCCGGTTTCGGCTGGCCACGCGGGGGCGGAGACGAGGACGAAGACGAGGACGAGGATGAAGATGAGGACGAGGATGAGGACGAAGACGAGGATGAGGACGAGGACGAAGATGAAGATGAGGACGAAGAGGACGAAGATGATAACGGCGGGCGGCGAGCGCCGGCGGAAGCTATAGAAGTAAAGAAGCAGATAGACGCGGTCCGGGTTATCATCGTGACGGCGAACGGAACTATGTGCTCCGGCACCATGAAGGTGGACAAGTCCGCCGCTGATCCGGACGGCTGGGTACGCGTGGTCATACCATTCTCCGAGGCCGCCATTGCAGGCGATGTGGCCTCGGGACAGATGACGAACCTGGCCCTGACGGCCGATGCCAACGACTACTACTACGTCGGACAGATCCGGCTCATCCAGGAGGACAGGCCGCTGTTTGCCGATGCGGGTCAGAACAAGCAAGTGCGCGTGGGAGATACCGTGACCCTCGAGGCCGCTCCCCAACCGCACGGCGAGGCCAACGTGCGCTACGCGTGGGATCTCAGCCAGGCGGACGAGCTGCGGGAGGATGAGCTCGGGCGCACGGCGCAGCACGTTTTCGAGTACCCCGGCCACTACATCGTGACTCTGATGGTCTCCGATCTGGAGGGGAAACGCATCCCGAAGAGGGACACGATTAGCGTCCTCGTGAGATAATAGCAGGCTCGCAAGTCGGCGCCGCCGTACGGCGTTGGCTGCAGTGCGGGCCGATACTCATTCACACAACGAGCGCCTTTTAACTCAGTACGGTGATGCTGGCAAGGGTGCTTCGACCGCTTGGTGTGACACAGAGCCCTTGCCGGATGGCAGGGGCTATTTTTCTGTGGCTCCGGTCGATAGGCGACAACGCAGGAGCGTCGAGTATGCGGCAGCAGACGGAAACGCATCGCCAGTGCCCGAACCCAGAGCGCACGCGTTCGGTAATGGACGCCAGCGACATCCGGCGCGCCACGCTGCGTATCGCGCATGAGATACTCGAGCGCAACCGCGGCGCAGCAGACCTGGCCGTCATCGGCATTCGCACGCGGGGCGCGCCGTTGGGCCAGCGTCTGGCCAAGGCCGTGAGCGAGATCGAAGGAGTCGCGGTGCCGTTCGGCGTGCTCGACATACGGTCGCATCGCGATGACGTGCGACCCGAGCAGACTGCCGAGCCCCAAAGCGACATCCCCTTTGACGTCTCCGGCAAGAAAGTGGTGCTCGTGGACGAAGTGCTGTACACCGGCAGGACCACCCGGGCCGCCATGGACGCGATCTGTGAGCTCGGGCGGCCGGCGCGCATACAATTGGCCGTGCTGGTGGATCGGGGCCACCGGGAGCTGCCAATACGCGCCGATTTCGTGGGCAAGAACTTGCCCACATCGCGCAGCGAGTACGTACGCGTGTACCTCCGCGAGGTGGATGGACGGGACGGAGTCGCCATCGAAGGGGCAAATGACGGTGGACCAGCCGCGCAAAAGCCTGCTGGTTAGCGGCGGGAGAGTGATGGACCCGGCCGGCGGCGTAGACGCCGTCCTGGACGTCCTGGTCACCGATGGAAAGGTAGCCGCCGTCGGCGAGGGGATCCGCGCCGACGATGCTGAGCGCATCGACGCAAGCGGCAAATTCGTCTGTCCGGGGCTCATCGACATTCATGTGCACCTGCGTGAGCCCGGCGGCGAGCATAAGGAGACCATCCGCACCGGCACGCGAGCCGCTCTCGCGGGCGGCTTCACCACGGTGTGCTGCATGCCGAATACGGAGCCGCCGCTTGATCGTCCCGAGGTCATTCAAGACCTTCAGCGACGGATCGCGAACGATGCGGCGTGTCGCGTGTACGTGATCGGTGCGGCCACCATCGGCAACGAGGGCAAGCTGCTGACTGAGTTCACCGCGCTCAAGCGGGCCGGATGCGTCGCCGTCAGCGACGACGCCTTCCCCATCCAGAGCGGCGCCCTCATGGAGCGGGCGCTGGCGCAATGTGCCGAGGCGGATCTGCCATTCATCGCACACTGCGAGCTGAAGGACGTTCCGCTCGAACCGGCCTGGCGGGCGGAAGCAGACAGCATCGAGCGATGGTGCCAGGCGGCGCGCAGCGTATTCGAAACTACCGGGCTCCGGCCGCGTCTGCACATCGCTCATTTGAGCACTGAGCCGGGCCAAGACCGGCTGCGCCAGGCCAAGAAGGTGCCTGGCCCGCGCCTCACCGCCGAGACGGCGCCGCACTATTGGGTGGTTACGAAGGAGGCTCTCGAGCAGCTCGGCGCGGACGCCAAGATGAACCCGCCGCTGCGCGAGGCGGACGACGTGGAGGCAACGAAGCGCGCACTGGCCGACGGCACTATCGACGTCATCGCGACGGACCACGCGCCACATGCGCCGGAGGAGAAGGCGGCAGGTGTCAATGCGGCGCCCTTCGGTATCGTCGGGCTGGAGACGGCCCTCGGGCTGGTAATGACCGGGCTGGTGGAGACAGAGGTACTGGACATCACTCAGGCTCTGGCGAAGATGACCGTGCGGCCCGCTGAGGTGCTCGGACTGGCGCATGGTCGTCTGAACGTGTCCGAGCCGGCAGATATAACCATTATCGATCCTCAAACGCGCTGGCGAGCGGACCCGGCCAGATTCGCCTCCAAAGGGCGCAGCACGCCCTTCGCAGGTTGGGAACTGCACGGGGCGCCATTCGCCACCATCGTTGGCGGCGAGGTTCAGATGATCGAGGGCCGCCTGTGCGGCCGCACGTAGGGGCAGCAGCCCGCCGCCTGTCGGCTGAGACGTGGATCTTGGTGGACCCGAGGAGTGTATGATGAGCGAAGATGGCACGCGGGCAATGCTGGCACTCGAGGACGGGAGCGTGTTCGTGGGTGCCTCCTTTGGTGCAGCGGGCGAGCGCTCGGGCGAGGTGGTCTTCAACACCAGCATGATGGGGTACCAGGAGATATTGACTGATCCGTCCTACGAGGGCCAAATCGTGACGATGACGTATCCACTGATTGGCAATTACGGAGTGAACCCGGACGACGTTGAATCCGACGCCCTCCACGTGGCGGGGTTGGTGGTCCGGGAGTACTCACCATACCCAAGCAATTGGCGCGAACAGGGCAATCTGAGCGACTACCTGTGCAGCAACGACGTTGTGGGCATCGAAGACATAGATACGCGCCGGCTCACCAAGCTCATTCGCACCAAGGGGGCCATGAGGGGCGTCATTTCGACGAAGGACCTCGACGCCGATAGCCTCGTTGAAAAGGCGCGCCAGGCCCCGGGGCTCATCGGGCGCGATCTGGTGAAAGAGGTCACCACGCAGCGCCGCTACGCCTGGAGCGGGTGGGGTACAGCCGGGAGCCGGGAAGGCCGGGTCGAGCAGCGCCGCACACAGCTCTCCCTCGACATTGAGCCGGGCGCCTGCGTCCCGCAGCGTCGGCGGACCACCTCCCAAAGCGCTCCCATGCGCGTTATCGCGCTCGACTACGGGTGCAAGCGCAACATTCTGCGGCAACTGACCTCGGCCGGTTGCGCTGTGCTGGTGCTTGGCGCGTGGGCTGATGCCGACGACGTGCTCTCCTACGCACCGGATGGCGTCGTACTCTCGAATGGGCCTGGCGACCCCGAAGGCGTACCATACGCCATCGAGACCGTGCGCCGGCTCATTGGCAAGGCGCCCATCCTCGGCATCTGCCTGGGCCACCAAATTCTCGGCCTCGCTCTTGGCGCTCAGACGTACAAGCTCAAATTCGGTCACCATGGCGGGAATCATCCCGTCAAGAACCTCGACACGGGCGCCATCGAGATCACCGCTCAAAACCACGGCTTCGCTGTAGACATGGACTCCCTGGTCGGCACTGGGCTGCGTGAGACGCACGTGAATCTCAATGATCAAACTAACGAGGGCGTGCGCCACGAGGAGCTGCCGATCTTCTCAGTGCAGTTTCACCCGGAGGCCTCGCCCGGGCCACACGACGCGCACGGTCTCTTCGACGAGTTCGTGGCGATGATGCGCTCGTGGACAGGCGGAGACCAGCGGTGACGAGCACGAGTTGGCCCCGTACGGGGTGCCGTACGGCACGCCGCTTCAGACAGGCGTCCCGCTTGCTACTCTGCAAAGTAGCTCGCTACGTAGCACGAGTCAGACAGGGACGAGCAACCCGTGGCACCCGGCGGGAAGTGCCGCCGAACTGACACTGGCAGGGACGCGGCGGTGGACAAAGGCGGCGATACGCTATGCCAAAACGCACCGACATCGAAAAGATCCTGATCATTGGCTCCGGCCCCATCATCATAGGGCAGGCGTGTGAGTTCGATTACTCAGGAACGCAGGCGTGCAAGGCGCTCAAGGAGGAAGGCTACACGGTCTGCCTGGTGAACTCGAATCCGGCCACCATCATGACGGATCCCGAGACGGCCGACATAACGTACGTCGAGCCGCTGACGGCAGAAAGCGTTGAGAAGATCATTGTGCGAGAGCAGCCCGAGGCTCTCCTGCCTACTCTCGGGGGTCAAACCGGGCTGAACCTGGCTCTCGAGCTGGCCGAACGCGGCATTCTGCCAAGGCACAATGTCGAGTTGATTGGCGCCAGCCGCAAGGCCATCAAGAAAGCGGAGGACCGAGAGCTGTTCAAAGACGCCATGCTGGCGGCCGGCCTCGAGGTCCCACGCAGCGGTTTCGCGTCCACCGTCCGGGGCGCCCTTCGCATTGCGGAGGAGTTCACCTTTCCCCTCATCATTCGCCCGTCAGCGACCCTCGGGGGCGCGGGCGGCGGAATAGCCTACGATATGACGCAGCTCGGGGATGCCGCCGCCAAAGGCATCGACACAAGCCCCATGAACGAGGTGCTCATCGAAGAATCGGTGATCGGTTGGAAAGAGTACGAGCTCGAGGTGATGCGGGACCACAAGGACAACGTCGTCATCGTCTGCTCGATAGAGAACTTCGACCCCATGGGCATCCACACCGGCGACAGCATCACCGTGGCTCCGGCCCAGACCCTCACCAACAAAGAGTACCAGGAGATGCGCGACGCCGGGATCCGCATCATGCAGGAGATCGGGGTGGACACGGGCGGGTCGAATATACAGTTTGCCGTCAACCCTGACGACGGACATATGGTCGTCATCGAGATGAACCCCCGCGTGTCGCGCAGCTCCGCCCTGGCCTCAAAAGCCACTGGCTTCCCCATCGCCAAGATCGCTGCCAAGCTGGCCGTAGGTTACACGCTCGAGGAGATCTCCAACGACATCACGCGCGAAACGCCCGCCTGCTTCGAGCCGACCATCGACTATTGCGTGGTGAAAATCCCCAGATGGGCTTTTGAGAAGTTCCCCGGCGCCGATGAGACGCTGCACACGCAGATGAAATCCGTGGGCGAGGCAATGGCCATCGGGCGCACCTTCAAGGAGGCACTGCAGAAGGGCATCCGATCGCTGGAGATCGGGCGCTTTGGCCTGGGTGGCGATGGGAAGGGTGCGCATTACGACACGATGTCGCGAGAGGAGTTGGAGACCAGACTCCGGGTTCCCCACCCCGACCGGCTTTTTCAACTGCGCGGCGCCATGCGCAAGGGCATCAGCGTCGACGAGCTGCATGCCGTCACAGGCATCGACCCGTGGTTCCTGAACAATATCAGAGAGATCGTCGATCTCCAGGATGAGATCGCAGAGATCCGCACGCTGCCGCGCACCGACGGTCGCCCGTCCATACCCAAGAAGCTCATGAGGCAGGCCAAGCGATTCGGCTTCTCGGACGTGCAGATCGCCGCGCTCTCCGAGTCGGACGAAGACACCATTCGCGCCATGCGGAAGGCTATGGGCATAGAACCGGTGGTGAAGCTGGTGGATACGTGCGCCGCTGAGTTCGAGGCCTACACGCCGTACTATTACAGCACCTACGAAGAGGAGACCGAGCTGCGACGGTCGGATCGAAAGAAGATCATGATCCTCGGCAGCGGCCCGAACCGCATCGGACAGGGGATAGAGTTCGACTACTGCTGCGTGCACGCTTCCCTGGCGCTGCGAGATGCAGACTTTGAGACCATCATGGTCAACAGCAATCCGGAGACCGTCAGCACGGATTACGACACGTCTGACAAGCTGTATTTCGAGCCACTGACCAAGGAGGACGTGCTCAACATTCTCGAACAGGAGCAGCCCGACGGGGTGATCGTGCAGTTGGGCGGACAGACGCCGCTGAATCTTGCCCAGTCCCTTCAACAGGCGCATGCACCCATCATCGGTACGTCCCCGGCCTCCATTGACCGCGCCGAGGACCGGCAGCGCTTCAAGGATATGCTGCAGAAGCTCCGCCTGATCCAGCCTGAGAACGGCACGGCTACATCGGTGGAGGAGGCACACCAAGTCGCCGAGCGCATCGGCTACCCCGTGGTCGTCCGGCCGTCGTACGTGCTCGGCGGCCGGGCGATGGCGATCGTCTACGAGCCCGAGTCGCTGCGCGGCTACATGAACGGGGCCGTGGAGGCATCGCCAGAGCGTCCGGTGCTGATTGACAAATTCCTCGAGGATGCCGTGGAGATTGACGTGGACGCTGTTGCTGATGGCGAGCGCGTCGTCATCGCCGGGATTATGGAGCACATCGAGGAGGCCGGGATCCACTCCGGCGACTCGGCGTGCGTGCTACCCGCCTTTAGCCTCGCCGAGGACGAGATCGAGCTCGTCAAAGACAATACGCAGCAGCTCGCCAAGGAGCTCAACGTCGTCGGGCTGCTGAACATTCAGTATGCCATGAAAAACGACGTCCTGTACGTGCTGGAGGTGAATCCGCGGGCCTCCAGGACGGTGCCCTTCGTCAGCAAGGCCATCGGCGTGCCTCTGGCGAAGATAGCCGCACGGGTGATGGCCGGAGCGAAGCTGACCGAGCTCGGCTTCACCGAGGAGATCGAGACGGAGCACGTCGCAGTCAAGTACCCCGTGTTCCCGTTCGCGAAGCTGCCCGGCACGGACACGCTGCTGGGGCCGGAGATGCGATCGACCGGCGAGGTCATGGGCATAGACTCGGACTTCGGGGCGGCGTTCGCCAAGGCCTACATCGCCGCCGGACACAACCTGCCACTGCGCGGCACCGTCTTCATCAGCGTGAAGAACAAGGACAAGCGGAACATCATCTTCATTGCCAAACAGCTCGACGAGATGGGCTTTCGCATCGTGGCCACATCCGGCACGGCGAGGGTGCTGCGCCGGCACCGCATCGATCCGACAGTCATCTACCGTGTGTCAGACGAGGGCACGCCGAACGCCATTGACTTGATCCATGAGGGTGAGATCCAGCTCATCATCAACACGCCCACGGGGACGATGCCGGTCGAGGACCAGGCGCGCATCCGACGTCAGGCCCTCCTGTACAACATCCCGTGTATCACGACGCTCTCGGGCGCGATGGCTGCGGTGAATGGCATCGAGGCGCTGCAGCGCGACGACATCCATGTACAGCCGCTGCAGCATTACCACGCCGCCATCTTGCAGCTCCAGCGCGCGTGATCCGGGCGCGATGCCCGCCATATATCGAAGCGGTGGCACAACGATGAGTAATGAGCCGACGAACTTTGCTGACCGTCTTATCGCGGCCGCCCGGGCCAAAGAAAGCTGCGTCATGGTTGGCCTGGACCCGCGTCTGAAGCAGATACCGACGCATGTCCAGGACTCGGCGCGCAAGCGTGTGGGATCGACTGTGGAGGGTGTGGCGCGCTGCATTCTGGAATTCAACCGCCGCATCATTGATGCGGTCGCCGATTTCAGTGTCGCGGTTAAGCCCCAGATCGCCTTCTACGAGCCCTACGGCGCCGCGGGCATCCAGGCCTTCAGCGAGACGATCCAGCACGCTCGAGAGGCAGGCCTGCTCGTCATCGCCGACGCAAAACGCAACGACATCGGCTCGACCGCTGAGGCGTACGCTGCCGCGTATTTGGGCACCACGCCATTATGGGATGGGGCCGAGTTCTCGGCCTTCGCCGCCGACGCTCTCACTGTGAATGCGTACCTCGGCTCGGACGGCGTACGGCCGTTCGTCGAGACTGCCAAGGCCAACGGAAAAGGCCTGTTCGTGTTGGTGAAGACGTCCAACAAATCCTCCGGGGAGTTGCAGGATCTGCGAGTCCACGATACACGCCGCCAGAGCCCCGAGGCCATCTTTGAGCGCCTGGGCGGCATGGTGAAGCAATGGGGAGCCGAACTCGTTGGCGAGGGGGGCTACTCCAGCGTCGGTGCCGTCGTGGGAGCGACGTTTCCCGAGCAGGCGAAGGCACTACGCGAGATGCTCCCGGGTGTGCCCTTTCTCGTGCCGGGCTACGGTGCACAGGGAGCAACCGCGGCCGATGTGGCCTGGTGCTTTGACGCCGCCGGTCTGGGCGCCATCGTCAACTCCTCGCGCGGCATCATCTTCGCCTACGAGCAGGACGCATACGCGGAGCGCTACGGAGAGGCGAAGTTCGCCGAGGCCGCAGCCGCAGCGGCGAAGCAGATGCGTGACGAGATCAACGAGGCCCTTGCCTCTCGATGATCAAATGGGTGGAGGTGCTCCGAAGAGTTGCCCAAGCGAGACTTGATCAGCCCCGACGACTTATCGCTCGAAGAGCTGACGGCTCTGCTCGATCTCGCGGCCGAAATGGAGCGCGACGGCGGGCGTGATCTGTGCGCCGGCAAGATCCTTGCCACCCTCTTCTACGAGCCCAGCACGCGCACACGGCTGTCCTTTGAGTCGGCAATGCTCCGCCTCGGCGGGCGCACCCTGGGCTTCGCAGACCCGGGAACCAGCTCGGTAAAGAAGGGCGAGACCATCGCCGACACGGCGCGCATGATCCAGGCGTACGCCGACATCATCGTCATGCGGCACCCGCTGGAGGGCGCGGCCAGAGTCGCCGCCGACTACGCCGACGTGCCCGTCATCAACGCCGGCGACGGCGGGCACATGCACCCGACGCAGACGCTCACCGACCTGTACACGCTCAAGAAAGCCAGGGGCGGCTTTCAGGGGCTCGTCGTCGGGCTGTGCGGTGACTTGAAGTACGGTCGTACGGTGCACTCGCTGGCCCCGATGCTGGCGCGCCTCGGCGCGAAGATTTACTGCATTGCGCCGCCCGAGCTGCCCATGCCCGAACAGGCCCTCCGCGAGGCTCGTTCGGCCGGGGCCGTGCTGGGCGAAACCGCCGATCTCGACGCGGTCATCGGCCAGCTCGACGCCCTGTACGCCACCCGAGTACAAAAGGAGCGCTTCCCCTCATCAGAGGAATACGAGAGGGTCAAGGGAACTTACGTGGTGAGCGCCGCACTCCTATCGAAGGCGAAGCCTGACATGCTGGTGCTGCATCCGCTGCCGCGCGTGGACGAGATCGCCTACGAGGTGGACGACGACCCGCGCGCCGCGTACTTCGAGCAGGCAGCAAACGGAGTACCCGTTCGCATGGCACTTATTGCAGCCCTTCTCCGGCTGACAGGTGAAACGGTCCTCGCGGAGGCCCGGGCGGCTGAGCCGTCTACGCCCGGTCGGGCTAGACCGCGGGCGGCTCCCGAGGTCTGCGCGAACCCGAGCTGCGTCACGAACCACGAACACTACTTGACGCCGCAATTCGCTCCGGTCCCCGACGAGTCGCGCCTCGTGCACTGCATCTACTGCGACCACGAAGTCCAAGCATAGACGATGCTGTACACACAACCCAAGGAGGGTGCCAAGTGGCAGACATTGAGCTGGCAAAATGCAACAAAGTAGCGGTCGCCTACTCCGGCGGCCTGGATTCAGCGCTGTGCATCAAGCTGCTGTTCGAGGAGTACGGCGCCAAAGAGGTGCTTCCGGTCACCATCAACGTGGGACTGCAGGAGGAGGAGATCGAAGAGGCGCGCTCCAAGGCCGAGCTGCTCGGCGTGCCATGGACGTTCCTCGAGGCAACGGACGAGTTCGCCAACGAGTGGGTGGCGAAAGCCATTCAGGCGAACTCCTCTTACGGCGGCTACCCGGTCGCCACCTCCATGACGCGGCAGCTCATCGCCAAGAAAGTGGCCGAGTTCGCCCTCGAGAACGGCTGCGACACCATCTGTGAGGGCTCCACGGGCAAGGGCAACGACCAGTACCGCATGCACAACGTGTTCAAGCTCTTTGCCCCGGATCTCACGGTCATCGTGCCGGTGCGGGACTTCAACTTCACCCGGCAGCAGGAGAAGGAGCTGTCGGAGAAGTACGGCATCCCGTACAACCCGGGCATCGGCGATGACCGCACCATGTGGTGCCGCTCCATCGGCAGCGGCGAGGTGGACAACCTCCACATGGTCATCCCGCCGGAGACCTACATCTGGTACGCGCAGCCCGAGGACGCCCCTGACGAGAAGCGCCGCATCGAGATCGAGTTCAAGAACGGTCTCCCGGTGCGCTGCGACGACCAGGAGGGCATCGCGAACATCGTCCACTACCTCAACAAGGTCGCCGGCGAGAACGCCATCGGGAAGCTCGACCTGATGGAAGACGGCATGATCGGTCTGAAGTGCCGCGAGGCCTACGAGGCGCCGGCGGCAGAGGTGATCCTCAAGCTGCACCGCGATGCCGAGGCCATGTGCCTCACCAAAGAGGAGCGCCAGTTCAAGACCATGGTGGACCAGCAGTGGGCCTACCTGACCTACCACGGCGCGTGGTTCCATCCGCTCAAGAGCGACCTCGACGCCTTCATCGAGCGCTCGCAGAAGTACGTCGAGGCCTCGTACAAGGTAGACCTGTATAAGGGCAACATCGACATCGCCGATCGCGATTCGGCCACGTGCCTGTTTGACCCCGAGATCCGCTCCCTGGCCACCACGGGCTGGGATCAGCGCGACTCGGGTCCGGCCGTGAAGATCCACGCGATGCAGTACGCCATTCTCGGCAAGCGAGGCCTCTAATGCCCGAGCAGGAGACGATGGGCGCGCGGGCCGGCGGGGGCACCTCGAAGGCGGCCCTTGCTTACGCTGCCTCGCTCGATGCCGACGCCGTGATGGCGGCCGAGGACATCTGGGGCAGCGAAGCGCACGCGATAATGCTCGCGCGGCAGGGCATCATCGACGAGGGCGACCTGGGCGAGATGCTGCGCTGCCTCCGGCAGGCGCGGGCAGCGCTGGAAGCCGGCGAGTTGGAGCTGCGGCCGGAGCTGGAAGACATCCACATGAATGTGGAGCGGTACGTGCGCGAGGGCGCCGGCCCCGAGGTTGCCGGACGCCTGCACACGGCACGCTCGCGCAACGATCAGGTTGTCACCGACTCCCGCCTGCACCTCCGCGCCCGCATCCTGGACATCCAGGACTCACTTGCGGATTTGCAGGAGGCGCTGCTGGACCTGGCGGAGGCCCACGCCGAGACGGTGATGCCGGGCTACACGCACGTGCAGCACGCCCAGCCCATCACGGTGGGCTTCTGGGCCAGCGGGCACGGCAGCGTCTTCGCCCGGGACCAGAAGCGCCTCGAGGCTGCATTCAAGACGACGAACGTGTGCCCGCTGGGGTCGTGCGCCCTGGCGGGCACGTCTTTTCCCATCGACCGGCAGCTCACCGCCGAGCTTCTCGGCTTCGACGGCGTCCTGCAGCACGCCCTCGACGCCGTCGGCACGCGCGACTTCGCTGCCGAGACGCTGGCCGCCCTCGCCATTCTCATGAGCAACGTGTCGAAGCTGGCCGAGGAGCTGGTGCTGTGGACGAGCTACGAGTTCCGCGCACTCGAGCTGGCCGACGAGTTTGCCTTCGGCAGCTCCATTATGCCGCAGAAGAAGAACCCGTGCATTGCCGAGCTTGCCCGCGCGAAGACGGCCGCGGTGTATGGCAACCTGCTGAACGAATTGGTGCTCATAAAAGGCACTCCAGGGGGCTATAACCGAGATCTGCAGGAGGACAAGCCGCCACTGTGGCGCGCCGCTGCCGACGTGTCGGCGACCGTCGGCATCCTGGCGCCCGTGATCCGGAGCCTCAAGATCAACACCGACCGCCTTCGCGAGCTCAGCGGCGCCAACTTCGCCACGGCTACGGAGCTGGCGAACCATCTCGTGCGCGAGCTCCACCTTCCCTTCCGCCGGAGCCATCACATCGTCGGCACCGTGGTGCAGCAGCTTATCGACGAGGCAAAGACCTTCGCCGATCTGTCTCGCGTGCAGGCTCTTCTGGCCGCCGAGGGAGTCGAGGTGGCTGAGGAGCAACTATCTGACATCCTCGACCCTGAGCGCTGCGTTCGGCGCATGACGAGCCTCGGCGGCACTGCGCCGGAGCAGGTCCGGACGATGATCGAGCGGCTGCGGACCGGCGTGGCATCGAGCCGGGAGCGGGTGTGCGCGCGGCGGCAGCAGTGCGCGCAGGCGCGAAAGCGAACAGCCGACATCGTCGAAGGTGTGCTGAGCGGCGCGAAGCTGGGCGACGTGCTCTGAAATGCACCACGTGCGAGCACCCCTACTGTCATCGGACGAGATCGCCCCCGGTCACTTCCTCATGCGCTTCGCTGCACCACGGATAGCGGCGGAGGCACAGCCGGGCCAATGGGTCCACGTTCGCTGCAGCGACACGTGGGACCCGCTCTTGAGGCGGCCCCTGTCCATCGCCGACGTCGCCGACGATAGGCAGAGCTTCTTCATTCTATGCCGCCTCGTCGGCCGTGGCACGGAGAAGCTGGTCGCGAAGCGGCCGGGGGAGACGGCCGACATCATCGGCCCCATTGGACACGGCTTCGACCTTCGGCAGGTGGCTCACAGCACCCCGCAGCGGCGGCCCGCTGTCGCGCTGGTCGCGGGCGGATATGGCGTGGCGCCACTGCACTTGCTCTTGCGAACCCTACGAGAGCAGCCGGGGACGGACCTCACGGCGGCGGTATTCATCGGCGCGGAGACGGCGGAGCGACTGCTTTTCCTTCAGCGCCTCGACGAGCTCGCCGACGAACTGCACACGGCGACGGTGGACGGCACTCTGGGACACAAAGGCCTCGTCACGGAGCCTTTCCAGGCCACGATGTCGAGCCGTCCGGCAGATGTGGCATTCTCCTGCGGGCCGACGGCGATGATGGCGGAGGTAGCGCGGATCTGCTCGGCGCACAGTGTGCCGTGCCAGGTCAGCCTCGAGCAACACATGGGATGCGGCGTGGGCGTGTGCCTTGGCTGCGCCGTGCCGATACGAGCTGACGGCGGAGTCGTCTACAGACGCGCCTGCTGCGATGGGCCGGTGTTCCCGGGCGAGCTGGTCGCATGGGAGGACATGGCATGACGGGGTGCGGGCAGCCAACAGGTGGGACGGGTGCCACGGGTTGCTGGTCAACCCGTGTATCCGTCGGTAGCACGGGTAGCGAGCTACCCGTGGCACACGCAAAGGACGGACGCGCATCACCGGACCTGAGCGTCTCCATCGGCGACCTGCGCATGCACAACCCGGTCATGGTCGCCTCTGGCACCTTCGGGTTCGGCACCGAGTATGCCGACATCGTTGACATAAGCCGCCTCGGCGCCATCGTCGTGAAGGGCACCACGCTCGAGCCCTGGCCGGGGAATCCGCCACCCCGCATCGTTGAGACGCCCGCGGGAATGCTCAACTCCGTTGGGCTGCAGAACGACGGCGTAGAGTCGCTGCTCTCCGAGAAGCTGCCGCGCCTGCGCCGGTATCGCGTCCCGGTGATCGTAAACGTCTGCGGCAAGACGCTCGTCGAGTACGTCAGGCTCTGCGAGATTCTCGAGGCGGCGGACGATATCGCGGCGGTCGAGCTCAACGCATCGTGCCCCAATATCGAGCACGGTGGAATGAGCTTCGGCACCAGTTGCCCCGAGATGACCGATCTGGTCGCCGCCTGTCGCAAAGCCACGACGAAGCCGCTTATCGTCAAGCTCTCGCCAAACGTCACCGACATCGTGCCAATAGCCAAGGCGGCGCAGGACGCGGGGGCCGACGCTCTGTCCCTGATCAACACGCTCCTTGGCATGGCCATCGACGTGGACACATGGCGGCCACGGCTGGCGAAGGTTACGGGAGGACTTTCGGGGCCGGCCATCCGGCCCGTGGCCGTCAGGATGGTGTGGCAGGTGGCTCAGGCGATGCCCCTCCCCATCATCGGCATAGGGGGCATCATGACGGCCGATGACGCGCTCGAGTTCCTCCTCGCCGGGGCAACCGCCGTAGCAATAGGAACTGCGAACTTCGTCAATCCGCCGGCGAGCCTCGAGATTATAGAGGGAATCGCCACCTATCTGCAGAAGCGACACATCAAGTCGGTGCGAGACATCGTCGGGAAGCTGCACGTGTGACGGGGCTGATGGGCCGACGCACGCATTTCAGTGGAGCATCGGCTGGAGAGGGCGGCATCTGTGGATATTCGCAACGCAGCGCGACTAGAGGCGGAGCAGACACTCGATCAGTCGTTGGTAACGGAGCTCTTTCATCCGCGAAACGACGGTATACAGGACTACAGCATCGCTCAGGCGACCGTGCCGGCGGGCAGCAGCACGCGGCGCCACGCCCACAAGCGGGCGCAGGAGGTGTACTACATTCTCGACGGCGAGGGGTTGATGGAGGTGGGCAACGAATCCGAACGAGTTGGCCCCGGGGATGCCATTCTGATCCCGGCCGGTACGCCGCATCGGATCACGGCCATGTGGCCGAAGCGTCTTGACCTGCTATGCATCTGCTGCCCGGAATATGCGGATGACGACACTGAAATCCTGGAGCCTGTTCCGGTATAGTTGTGGGGTTGCGCTCCCTGGCACGGAGTCGTAGCTGCCTGCGCCTCCCGTCCACCGGACAGCTCCGGATGACGAATAGCGGCGGAGCGTGTGCGCCGGAGCAGCGCCGCTGACATTCCTCGCACCACGGTGACGCCAAGATGAAGATCGACGAGCGGATCCGCAAACTCGAACGGCTTCGTGGAAAGCGCATAGTGCTGCGCGGTGTGCGCACGAACAACGCGCAGTTCCGCGGACGCCTTGTTGAGCGAAACGGATACATCGTGATAGAGTATCGCGACGACAAGCCGGGATACTTCTGGCACTATGAAATCATCGAGGAGTTGCTCGACCTGGTGGAGAAGGGGTCCCGCAATATCATCCTGTACGAAGGCGACTATCAGTATATGGACGTGCCGCTGAAGTGAATGACCGAATCTGCCGGCGCCGCAGCACAACAGGCGCGGCAGGACGCTCCGCAAGAGGGGGCCGCGCGCCTGCGCGGCCCGTCCGCTGTCTTGCCCGGTCGTGCCATAACACGATCCGGAACACCGTGAGAATCGCACCGCAGTAATATCCGAAACGCCGCACGTCGTCCCGGTAGCGTTTGCAGGCAGAGGAGCGTTGGCTTTGAAAGCTATCATCCCCATTCTCAAAGTGATACCCTTGTACGGCGCTCTTGGCCTCATCATCGGCACCGTAGCTGCCCTCTTCGGCGTTGGTGGAGGCATCCTGATGGTGCCCGTCTGCATCAGCATCTTCGAGCGCCAGCCGCAAGTGGCTGTGGGAACCTCCTTGGCGGCTATTGTGCTCATTTCGCTCGCCAGCGCCATCAAGCACTATACGTTCGGGTATGTGGACTTGAAGCTCGCCATGGCTCTGGCAGCGGGCGCCATCGTCGGGGGCGTCTTCATCGGCGCGCCGCTGGCCCACGCATTACCAGGAGATACGCTGAAACGGGCCTTCGGTTACTTCGCCATGACCGTGGGCTTTTACTACACCGGAGTGCCGGCAGCCGTATGGCAGCGGCTGCACCATTAACAGACACTGCCTCGAGGCTGCCCGTGACGGGATAGGCCCATCGTCTGTTGGAGGACCCGTATGATAACGCTCAAGGTGTTCGGAAAGGACCAGCCAGACCACCCTTACGAGATGCTCCTGGACAGGGCCCAACGGATAGCTGCGCGGTTCCCCGCCCAAGTCACTGTCCATGAGTACGAGCTCGGCAGTGAAGAAGCACGCCAATTGGGCGTTGCACGAGCGCCCGCGCTCGCCATCGACGACAAGCTCATCTTCGTAGCCACCGTTCCCACCGTAGGACAGATCGGCAGCATGGTCACGGCCGCTCTGGGTCAGGCGCAATAAGGGTCGCTGCCCTCTTTCTCGCTTCCTCATGGCTTCCTCGCCCATCTGGCGCGGCATACCCGATCACGCATCCGAGACACTCATGGGCCATGTGGGAGACGCTTGCCGCGTGTACACCCGAGTGTCCGTGATCCCCAAGCTTCGCGTAACCGACCTGGGTTTGGTGGACGTTCGCACCGGAGCCGTCGTTCCGCTGCAAGGTGCCGGGGAATCCTCTGACGAAGCACGCGCATAGCGGCGCTCTTACCCCAGCCCGAGGCAGACGCACGTGACACAGCGCAGGACACGCAGGGACAGACGCCGGAGACGCCTGATGGAGGGCGCTCTCCTCGTAGGCATGTTTTCTGCGGGCCCGATGCTGCTTATGCTTGCCTTCTTTGCCTCACACTTCCACGGCCTGGCCGGCCCTGCTGCTCTCGACCAGGCCCAGCTCGCCCGGAACATCGCGTCAGGTCGCGGCTTTGTCACGGACATCGTCACTCCCCTCTCACTGCAGCGTTTCCGCAATGTGAGCCACCATCCTGACACCGTGAACGCCCCTCTGGGGCCGCTGTTTCTCGCCCTGGCATTTCGCATCGCATCGCCATCCGACACTACCGCAGCGATGCTGACAGTCATCTTGTGGCTCTTCGTTGTCGGCCTCACGTGGCTCTTCGCGTGGCGAGCCTTTGGCCCGGGGGCATCTGCTCTCGCTGCCATCCTCGTTTGCATAAACACAACCATGCTCTCGGCGGCCATATCCGGTGCGCCTCATATGCTGGCTACGCTGCTGTGCACCCTCCTGCTGTACGCCATGTACGAGCTGGGGACTGCGAGCGTGCGGGCCTCCTGGCTGCCGCGGTGGCTTCCGCCAGTGGCGGTGCCCGCAGCACTCTGGGGCATCATCTTCGCTCTTGGCTGTCTCACACTGCCGCTCGCGTGTCTGCTGCTGCCGGGGCTATTGGTCTACGTATGCCTGTGGCCCAAAGAGCGGCGTGTACGAAGCATCACATGCGTGGTCGCGGCGTTCGTCGCCGTCTTGCCGTGGCTGCTGCGCAACACCATCGTGTGCGGGAATCCGCTTTTCACGCTCCGGTGGTCCGATCTCATCATGTTCACCGAGAGCTTCGGGAGCGACACCCTCCTGCAGAGCTACGCCCCGGCTCCGTCTCCCCTGATATTCTGCCTCACACACCCCGGCGAGATGCTGACAAAGATCGTCACGGCTATGGGATCCCTTCGAGACGCGCTCTTTGCGACGGCGGACTTCTACGTTGGGGCTGTGTTCGTCGTGGCGGCCTTCGTACGCCTGGGCGACGAACGGCTGGAGAGACTTCGACTGGCAGTGTACGTGATGATGGGGACCATGGCCATCGGTGTTGCAGCGACCAGGCCCCAGGCGGGGGCCTTTCTGCAGTTCGTCCCCTTTGTCATCACCATCGCGAGCGGCGCCTTCCTCCAGCAGCTCTGGCGTATGCATCTGCGTTACCGGATCAGCCCGTACCGTCGCGTGCACTCCGAGACCATGCGCTGGCTCATCGTTGTGCTTGCGGTGGTGCTGCTGCTCTATCCGCTCGCCATGACATTCCAGCGAGCCAAGTGGACCGTGCTGCCCGACCGGGAGCCACTGAAGCCGGCTGAGGGTCACATACCGGAGGGAGAGCCCGTGGTTACGGATATGCCCTGGGATGTGGCCTGGCACCTGGATCGTACTGCGATACTGGCCCCACGGACCGAGGACGAGTTTCGACAGATGGTGTCTGCAGCGGGGTCAATAAACTACGCCGTCCTCAGCAGCCCCCTGCGGTCCGATCCCCTCGGCGAACAGGACCTGTTCTGGCTCGCTCTCGCCGACCCGGCTCCCGTGCCCGCATACGGTTACGAGCTATGTAAAACGTTTGAGCCGCGCCCGGGCCTGCGCATCGTGATCCGCCGCCACACCGAGGAACGGTAGTGGTCAGGCGGACAGTTGCAGGGCAGGCTCTTCGCGCCCGGACCGGCTCTGCTCAGCGCCCGCTCTTTGCCCGCGCCTTGGCGCGCTTCTTGGCTGCCTTCTTCCGCGGGTACTTCTTCTTCTGGCACGTGGGGCAGTAATACGTGGCTCGCGTTGCCAGGCGAATCATGCGGATCTTCCCCGCGCACTCGGGACACGCCTGGCCCTCTCGGCCGAATACCTTGAGCGTCTCCTGATGCGTCGGCACTCTCCCATCGAGGTCGGCGAAGATCGTGTCCGTGGCGCCGCCGGCGGCGATGGCCTGCTCCAGGACAGTCGAAATCGCCTCGTGGAACCGCGAGACATCGTCGGCGCTGAGCGCCCGCAGCTCCGTCGCCGGATGAATGCGAGCCTCGAAGAGAATCTCGTTCGCGTACATGTTGCCGATGCCGCCGATCCGGCTCTGGTCCATCAGGAACGCCTTGGCGCCCGTCCGATTGTCCCGGAACGTCTCCGCCAGCTCCTCCGCACTCGGCAGCGCATCGAGCGCATCCGGGCCCATCTTGCCAATGCGGTTGTCTTCCGCAAGCTCGTCAGTCGGACGCACGTGTACGTTGCCGAGCATGAGCTTCGCTGCCAGCAGCGTGCTGCCATCGTCGAGGTGGTAGGCGATCTGAATGTCTTTTGGCTCGAACTCTTCCGGGCTCGCCTGGACGAACAGGCCGCCGAGCGCCAGATGCACGATGAGCGAGTAGCCGTTGTCGAGGTCGATGACGCCCGTCTTCCCGAAGCGCCGCGCGCCGACGATCTTGCCGCCCGAGACGATGGAGGCGTACTCCTCAGGCGCCATGTTGAGACACTCTTTGCGCCCCACCGTCACGTCCACGATCGTCCTGCCGACCAACGTCTTCTCGATGCTGCGTCTGAGCACTTCCAGTTCCGGCAGCTCGGGCATGCCAGTTCGCCTCCCCTGAAGTGACCAAAGAAGCTCACGGCACTGCTACACGCCGAAGGGGTTCACCCGACTGCACCATTTCACCTTCGGAACCCCCCGCTCTCCCCCCGCGCCGCCCCTCGTCGCGCTGCGGGCGTCCCGCCCCTGTCCAAAGAAGGTATCCCCTCACCCATCGCGTAATTCTTGCCACTGCCCGCCACATGCAGGCGCATCATCTCGGGCGCATCAAGGAGGCCTCTCCATGCTCAAAGCAGGCATCATCGGCTGTGGCAGGATCGTGCAGGAGGGACATGTTCGCGCCTTTGAGGCGCTTGGCGACAAAGTCACGGTGACGGCGCTGGCCGACCCCGCGCCCGAGTCGCTCGCGGCCGTTGGCGAGGCGCTCGGCGTGGCGGAGAAGAGCAGGCATCCCGGCGCCGCGGAGCTGCTGGAGGCGGAAGCAGAGGAGCTCGACTTCGTCGATCTGGCTCTCCCCCACTTCCTGCACCGAGACATCACCATCCAGTGCGCCGAGGCCGGCGTCAATATCCTCAGCGAAAAGCCCATGGCCACCACGACGGTCGAGGCCGACGACATGCTGGCCGCCGTGGCGAAGGCCGGGATCTGTTTCAGCGTCATTCACAACCGGCGCTACAGCCCGGTGTCCGCCACCGTCCTGAAGCTCGTGGCCGATGGCGCCATCGGCGAGCCATTCCTCATCCGCAGCGAGGGCCTCGGCTCGGGTCACTACCCCGGCACGTCGGGGTACGATCCTGACTGGCGCACGAAGTCAGAGCGCGCCGGCGGCGGCTGCCTGCTCGACAACGGCTACCACAACATCTACATCGCCCGCGAGCTCATGGGCAGCCCGGTGCAATCGGCCTACGGGTGCATCGGCACCTATCGGCACGACATCACCGTTGACGACACCGCCTGCGTGCTGCTGTCGCACGAGAACGGGGGCATCACCAGCATCCAGATAGCCTGGTCGAGCGTGGGCGGCGGAAAGCGCGTGGAGGAGATCCACGGCACCGAGGGGACAATTCACGTTGGCGGCCGCGATGAGCCCGTGCGGCTGTGCCGCAACGGCGACTGGACCCAGCCGGAGCTGGTTGACGTGCCGCTGCAGAACTTCGCGGGCGTGTTCAATGACTACATCGCGGCGCTGGCGGAAGGCGCCGACGTCCCGACGTCGGGGGCGGAGGCCCGCGAGAACCTTCGCGTGATCGAAGCGGCTTACGACAGCGCCAAGAGAGGCCAAGCCGTGCGCCTGCGATAGCGCGCGCTGGTTAGCACGGGTTGGCCCCGTACGGGGTCCTGCTTGCTACTCTGCGAGCCTACTCCGCCGAAGCAGCCCCGGCTGCGAAGGCCGGAAGTAGCTCGCTACGTAGCACGAGTCAGACAGGGACGACCAACGCGCCGGCGCCGAAGCGGCTATGGCGCGCAGGCGGCCCGTGGCACCCACTGCCAAGGAGAGGGTCATTGTGGCACAGGAGAAGTGTCAGCTCCTCATCGATGGCGAGCTTGTGAACGCCGAGTCGGGCAAGACATTCCAGTGTATCAACCCGGCCAATGGCGACGTACTTGCGCTGATCGCCGAAGGCGATGCTCCCGACATCGACAAGGCCGTCAACGCCGCGCGACGGGCCTTCGAGCAGCATTGGCGGGACATGGACGTCGGCGAGCGTGGACAACTTCTGCGGAAGGTGGCCGACCTGCTGCGCGAGCGCCTCGACGACTTGGCCCTGCTGGAGACGCTGGACAACGGGAAGCCGCTGGCCGATAGCAAGGCCGGCGACATTCCCGGAGCTGCAGCCTATTTCGATTTCTATGCCGGGGCCGTCGATAAGATACACGGGGATACGGTCCCGTTCCCCGGGTTTTTCAACTACACCGTCCGCGAGCCGCTCGGTGTTGTGGGCGCCATCGTGCCGTGGAACTACCCGCTGGCCCTGGCCGCCATCAAGTGCGCGCCGGCGCTCGCGTGCGGTAACACCGTCGTGCTGAAGCCGGCTGAGCAGACACCCCTGACGGCCCTGGAGCTGGGCAAGATATGCCTCGATGCCGGCCTGCCCCCGGGCGTGCTCAACGTGGTAACCGGCTTCGGGCCGACGGCCGGGGCCGCGCTTGCCCGGCACACGGGCGTCGCTAAGGTCACGTTCACCGGCAGCAGCGAAGTGGGTCACAAGATACTGGAGATGTCCGCCGCGAATCTGAAGCGGACCGTGCTCGAGCTCGGCGGCAAGACGGCCAACATCGTGTTTGCCGACGCCAACTGGGACGCAGCGCTGAACAGCGCCGTCCGCACCATCTTCCTGAACCAGGGCCAGATATGCACCGCCGGCTCGCGCCTGCTGATCGAGGAGAGCATTAAGGACGAGTTCGTCGGGCAGCTCGTGGCGAAGGCGGAGCGCCTCAAGGTTGGCGACCCGCTCAAGCCCGACACGAAGATGGGGGCCATTGTGTCCAAGGAGCAGCTCGATAGGATCAAGATGTACATCGAGCTGGGCAAGGAGGCCGGGGCGACGCTGCTGACGGGCGGCCGGGAGCCTGAAGCCCCCGAGTTGGCGGGCGGGTACTTCATGCTGCCCACCGTCTTCGACGATGTGGACAACTCCATGCGCATCGCGCAGGAGGAGATCTTCGGGCCGGTGCTGTCCGTGATCACCTTCGAGGACGAAGACGACGCCATCGCCAAGGCCAACGACGTGAAGTACGGCCTGGCGAGCGCGCTATGGACGAAGGACATCACGAAAGCTCATCGCGTGTCCAGGCAGCTCGAGTCGGGGATCGTCTGGGTCAATGTGACAAATGTGGTCGGCCCACAGTCGCCCTACTGCGGCTACAAGGCGAGCGGCCTGGGGCACGAGTCGGGCATGGACGCCATCGAGACGTTCACGCGGCTCAAGTCCGTCTGGGTCAACCTCAGCGACGAGCCGCATCCGTGGGCAGATATGTAGGGACGACCCGGCGGGTCGCCCCTACATGAGCTCGAGTGTCTGCCGGCGGATTCGGCGGGCGCGATCCAGGTACGTCGTCCACGGCTCCAGCTCGAACTCCGCGACGATGTCATCCACGGTCACGTCGTCCATCACGGAGGCCAGCGTGAAGTGGGCCTCCGGGGAGTGGATCTCGATCTCGACCCCGGCGCCGTACTTCTTCACGATGTCCGGGAGCTTCTTCTGATTGAAGTCGAGGTGGAACAGGCAGCGATCGACGTTGATGACAGCGCTGGCAATGGGCGGCACGAGGCCAGAGCGCACCGGGTTGATCTCGTTGCCCGTCTCTGCAAGGAAGCGCCCGGCTATGTCCACGATGTAGCTGCGCGCCGGGCACGAGGAGACGACGTAGAAGCCGAAGTCGCGTGCCCAGTGCAGCAGCCGCTCCCCGGCGATGAACATCGAGGGGAAGAAGACGACCTTCGCCCCGTTGGCGCTCAGGCGCTGACCGACCTCGATGAACTTCATGTCGAAGCAGATGGCCGCGCCGACCTTGCCGAAGTCCGTCTCGAAGACCTCCGCATCCACGCCGGGGATGATACCGTGCTCCATCTCGCCGATGGTCGGCTGGTACTTATGATACTTGCCAATGATCTCGCCATTGCGGTCGATGAAAACGGCCGCGTTATACAGCCTGTCGCCATCGCGCTCCGGTAGTGGGCACACGACGTACATGCCGTGGGCCTTGGCTATCTCGGCGATGCGGTTGGTCGTCGGGCCCGGAATCGGCTCGGCCATCTCGTAGGCCTCGTCGCCCAGCCCGAGTACCGGGCAGAACTCGGGAAAACAGACGATGTCGGGCTTGGCGCGGGCGGCTTCCTCGAGGAGCTGCGCCATCTTCTCGTGGGTGCGCTCCAGCCACGCATCGCCTTTCTCAACGGGACTATAGGCAATCGTCGAAACGCGTACAAGATGTGCCATCGCAGTGCCCCCTCACGAGGATTGCGGCGATGTTGTGCCTGCTGCGGCCGGCAGGACCCTGTGCCCATTCATCCCGTTCCTGCCAGGTTCCTTGACGCTCGCCGGTCTGGAAGCAACGGCAGGCGCTCGCGCTCGTCCTGCAGCTCACTTCATCCGGGTTTGGCGGGTCATTATACTGCGGAGGCGGCTGCCCGTCGATGTTAGCGTCCGGATACACGGAGCGCGCCGTGTTCTCGGCAAGTGCTTGACCATGGCTGGTGCGTGGAGTATGCTCGCCGCAGAGGTGTGGGTCTTTCAGCCAGCCTGTCGATATGCCGGCCCCAAAGGGGTGTGAGCCGTGTCGGGTGGCGGTGCGGCGAACTGGCGTTCTCTGGGAGCCGTTCTTCTCGCGCTTGGCGTCGTGACCGGCGCGGCCTACGCCCAGCAGGCCGGGACAGAAGCGGCGGACGCAGCGCGTCTGCAGGAGATCCGGCGTGCCTTCTGGGCGCTTGCCAAAGACATGTCGGAGCCGGAAGCACCCCCCGAGGCCACGATCCAGGCCACCGCGGAAGACGCCCGTGCCCGTCTTGTGCCTGCCCTCTGCCGTGAGTTTCTGCTGGATTTCCCAGACAGCGCGCACGGTGTTCGCGTGCGCTGGTTATTGGGCCGCGCGTGGGCCCTCGCGCGCGGGGACGCGACACGCGCTGCCGACGCTCTCGAAGGCGCCATCGTCGCGTATCTGAACCAGCAGGGCCCGGGCGAGACCTCGCTCGTCGGAGAACTTACCAGGCGTGACATCGTGACTCCTCGGGCCGAGGGCGACTGGCGCTCGACCACGCAAGATATTGATGGCGATGGGCGATCCGAGGTGGTCATGACGTATACGTTCGCGGGACATCGCGCCCAACTCGGCGGCTTCTGCTCTCTCTTTCATCGACAGCAGGATCGGTGGGCCGCGGTCCGGCTTTTTGGCCCGTCGCCGGCGTTGGCGTCGTCAATGGCGGATGCGCCGATGGCGCCGCAACCGCACCAGGTCCGGGATCTCAACGATGACGGTCGCCAGGAAGTATTGCTGCAATGTCGGGCTGTGGACCAACAGGGCGGTCTATTGCTCGTGTTCGGCTTCCAGGCTGGCCGGGCGCGCAGGCTGCTCTCGGCGAATTGCCCGGAGGGCAAGTACGAGTTCGGCCGGCGAGTGAGCGGCTGGCGGCAGATCATCATAGTCCGGCGCTTTGGCACGCCCGAGGACGCTCCGGAGAGCTTCCGCCGTGCTGAGCGCCACTACTTTGCCTTCGACGGTCGTCGATATGCCTTCGTGCGCACGCGACGAGACGCAGCCACATACCTGTATGAGCAGTTCTGGGCGGGCCGTGAGGCATACGACGCCGGAAGCTTCGATCGAGCGGCCGTGCTGCTGGGCAGGACGGCCGCGGATGAGACCTTGAAGACACGGCCTCGGCGAGGCGGCCCAGGGACGCCGTCACGGCCGGACAGGTACGCATCGCCGGAAGATGAAAGACGGTCGTATCGCGCCACGGCGCTGTATCTCGCGGGCCTCGCCTGGGCTCACGTGGGCGAGGTGCAGAAGGCCCGGCGCGCAATGGCAGACGTGGTGGCGGAATACACCTACGTCAATGGCGTCTCGCAGCACAGCACCGACCTCCTGCCCGGCTACTGGGCCGAGCGGTTCAACGCCCGCTACAAACAGGCCGCGGACCTGTACGACGCCGTGGCTGCAGTGGCGCCGGCGTACGCCTTGTGGCTGTATCTCGCCGATCACCCCCCGGAGGATCCGGCCACTGCCATCCTTAACTCAGGAGTGCGCACCGAGCAGGCCCTGGTAACGGACATCACCGGCGACGGCCAAGGCGACATCATCGTGGCGCTGCCTGCGGCGAAGGGAGCCGGAACCGGCATCGTCGCGTTCGTGTCCATGGAGAAAGGGTGGGACGGATACGCCATCGCAGGCACAGATGCGGTGCGCGCCGAGCAGGACCGGGGGATGCCGCGAGGCGCCATCAGCATCTCCGACGCACTCGCAGGGACGGCCTCGTCTGATGAGGCGGGGACGAAATGGGTTGTGGGTCAGATAGCTGATTTCGACGGCGATGGCGTGAAGGATATCGAGATCCAGGGGAAGCGGACGATGAGGGTGGCCTGGGCCGGACGCGGATTCACGCTTGTGGGAGCCGACGAGGCGCCCGCAGTGGAGCCGGAAGCTGCCCCGTCAGGCGACGACATGGCGCAGCGCGATCTGGCATCTCTCGATCAGATCGAGGACGCCATCTACGATCGGAAGAAGTTCGAGCCGGCCCTCATGTGGCTCGACACGCTCGATGGCCGCCTGCGGAAGTGGCCGGACTCAGCACACGCCCGCGCCTTTCTGGCCGAAGTCGGTTTCCATCGCGCCCTCTGCCACGCGCATCTGGGGCGGTGGGAGCGCGCTGCGCGAAGCTATACGGCGGTCGTAGAGCGATATCCCGATCTCGCGTGGTCCGGGCCTGCGGAGGCGCGGGCCCGCGCTCTGAGTCCGGACCTAGAGCAAGTGCAGTAGCCCGTGCTTTCGCGCAAGCTCGCGCGTAAGCGTATGGAGTCGCGCCTCGTAGTCGCGATCTGCCTCCGGGTCGGCGCCCAGCCTTGCGTATTGCTTTCGCAGACCGGGGAATCCGCCCATCACCGTGCGCCGCACGGATGCAGCCACTCCCGAGCGGAAGTTCAAGCGATCCGTGTGCAGATGGGTGAGGGGCAAATCGGCGATAGCCCCCATCAGCGCGTCGATGTTCTCCGGCGTGTCCGTAAGTCCCGGCAGGAATGGGCCGAGGAAGGCCCACACCCGAATACCACGGGCGGCAGCATCTTCCAGCAGTCGTATCCGGTCTGCCGTCGGCGAGGCGTCCGGCTCGATGAGGCGCCGGATCTCCTCGCCGGCGGCAGTGAGCGTCACCCCGATGTCGGCATCCTCCGCATCAGCCAGCATGTCCAGGTCCCGCTGAACGAGCGTGCTCTTCGTCAAGATACGCACCGGCCAGCCATGGTCCACGAGGATCGCGAGGCAGGCGCCACTGACGCGATGCTTCTTCTCCAGAGGCTGCCAGCCGTCGCAGACCGAGCTGAGCATGACGGAACCGGGCCGCTTGCGCCGTACCTCTCGCTCCAGGAGCGCGGGCGCGTTCACCCGCACATCCACGAACGTCCCCCACGGCTCCGTGTGCCCGGTGAAGCGCTTCATATAGCGCGCGTAGCAATAGCAGCACGCGTGCCCGCAGCCCACGTAGCAGTTGATCACGTAGTCGGCCGGCAGGCCCGTCTTCTGCAGAACGCTCTTACACTGAATCTCCCGGACGATCATCGGAACTGATCCCCGGTGCGCCCTGGCCCTATCCCATGTCCGCGAGCGCCAGTCTGGCGGGCGTGGACGGCCAGGACTCGAGCGCCGCGCGGGCCTCCTCCCGAGCGGCGCCCTCCGCGTTCTCATCCCCGGCGATTTCCAGGAGGACCAGCAGGCTGAGCGGCTCACCCAGCACCTTCGCCGCACGGATCTGGTACTCTCTCGGAGCCTCCAGCATCGTCCTTACGCAGAAGTGCCTGTATGACTCCCCCGACAGCTCCAGAAGCTGGCGCACCGACCAGTTAACGACCTTCCGGTCCTCCGACGCCAGCACCAGACGCTGCAGCGCGGGCTCGGCCACTTCCCGCGGCAGCTCGCCCAGCGCCTCAACCGCCTTCTTTCGCCAAGCGAACGCCTCCGGCCTGGCATCAGTCGCAGCGTGCAGCAGGTAGGGAATGCTGCTCGCCTGCCCTGCGCGCCCCAAAAGGCTGACTAGAGTGAGCCGCCCCGGATAGTGCATCTCGCACACGAGCGTCGCTTGCTCTAGATACGGGACCAGCGGGATGAGCTGCCCGTCGTCCAGCTCCTCCAGCACCCAGATCGCCTTGCTCCACGTCGGGCCATCGGTGCCGGCATCCACCAGCACGCGCGCCAGTGTCTCGGCGTTCTGCTCCGCCGCGTCGGCCAGCCCCACCACATCCCAGTGGTCCAAGCCAAGCGTGGGCCGCTCTGGCGACGCTAGCGCCATCGCTAGCGTCGGCGCCTCAAAGGCGGCGATTCCCCGTTCGTAGGCGGCAAGCGCCTCCGCAGCCTCTTCTTCTCGTCCCAGCGCCGTCAACGCCTTGGCCCGCAGGTAGTGCACGTACGGCGCGTCATCTGTAACCGCCACGTATGCCTCGTAGTCCGCGAGCGCCTCGGCCGCCTGTCCCAGGTGATGACGGAACATGCCGCGCTTCAATCGGAACAGAGCCTGATCCGGGTGGTAGTGCAGGAGCTCGTCCAGGCGCTCAGACGCCATATCGGCGTACCTCTCCGCCTCTCCCCTTCCTCCCATGGCCAGAGCCTGGCGAACGCCACTGTCGGCCGATCTCGATAGCTGCTCTAGCCCCGCAGCCGAGCGCAGGTGCGCCTCGCGTGCAGCCGCTTCGCGCGCCTCCGCTGCCGCCTCCAGCTCCTCCGCCCGGGCAGTGTCGGCTTCCGCCTCTGCCGTATGTCCCAGATTGCGGTGCGCCCAAGCCCGCGTCCTGTGCGCACGGATGTGTTCCGGATCGCCCTCGATGACTTGGTCCAGCAGCGGAAGGGCCTCCTCATACTGACCAAGCCCGGACTTCCGCGCTGCCACGGCATACAGGGCATCCACTGACCGCGGCTCCAGCCTCAGCGCCGCCTCTGCATCCATGAGGGCCAGCTCACTGTACGCGCGGGCGTCCTCGTCATGTCCCCGTCGGCGCATGACGTAAGCCAGCCGACCGTAGCTCTGGGCCCGGAGCAAGAAGGCCTTCGCGGTCTCCGGCTGTAGCGCTGATAGCTCCTCGACCGATGCGGGAGGCGACCCCGCCAAGTGAAGATCGAGCAGCTCTACCCGCTGTGCGTCATCATTGTCGGTAGCCAAGCGCACTTCGTAGAACCACGACCATGGCGCCTCCATGTGGTGCTGCGTGACCCTGAACCAAGTCCGAATGTCCTTCGGATCGCGGGCGTTCAGGAACATATGCCTGGCGAAGGATAGCGCTTCGCGTGTTCCGAGGAAGCATTTCAGCGCATGGAGGACTCGCGCCGGGTCGTACGTCGGTATGCTCTTGTGGGTCGCCAGATACTCCCGGAGAGCTATCCTCGCCCGCTCTGGATCCTCCTCACCTAACCGTGCCAGCGCCTCCGTGTCGCTCCCGCCGGTGCGTACCAACGCCGCGATCGCTTCCACGGCGCCGCTAGTCGCCTGCCCGTATCCTGCCGCGCCGCACAACGCCTGGCTAATCGCCAATACCGGCAGTGCCAACCGCATCAACACACACCTCCTGCCCATGGGCTCTGCTGTGACCACGCCTGTACTAACCCTTTGGTCGCATACCACGTTCCACGGACCACAACGCCTGAGCCTGCTACCACAAGCCAATGACTGTCAACTGACAACTGGCCTCAATCGATCAACATCGCATCGCCATAGCTGTAGAAGTGGTAGCGCCGCTCGATGGCGTCGGCATACGCCTCCAGGATGAACTCCCGGCCGCAGAAGGCGGCAACGAGCATCAGCAGCGTCGAGCGCGGGAGGTGGAAATTCGTCAGGAGGGCGTCAATGGCTCGGAAGCGGTGACCGGGGTAGATGAACACCTCGGTCCGATCCGTCATGGGTCGGATGTTGCCCTCGCTGTCTGACGCGCTCTCCAACGCACGCGTCACCGTCGTGCCCACGGCCACGACGCGGCCCCCGGACGATCGGCACGTGTTGATGTGTTCGGCCGCATCCGGCGAAATATGGAAGTCCTCGCCGTGCATGTGGTGCTGTTCCACGCGCTCGACATCGACCGGCTTGAACGTGCCCAGGCCAACATGCAGCGTAATGAAAACGGTGTTCACGCCGGCGCGCCGGATGCGCTCGAGAAGCTGTTCGGTGAAGTGCAGGCCCGCCGTGGGAGCGGCAACGGCGCCCGGAAGCCGGGCGTATACAGTTTGATATCTGGTGCGATCCTCCGCCTGCGGCGCCTCACGCCGGATGTATGGTGGCAGCGGCGTTTGCCCGATGTGGTCGAGGATGGCGGCCAGCTCGCCTTCGTGCTCCAGCTTCACCAGCTTAACGCCATCGCTGAGCTCCTTCGTAACTTTGGCAGTCAACTCGCCATCGCCGAAGTCAATCACCGTGCCGGGCCGCGTGCGGCGGCCGGGCCGCACGAGCGCCTGCCACACGCGCGCATCCAGGCCCCTTCCCCGCTCTGCACCATGCGGCTCCAGCAGGAGCACCTCGGTCCGCCCCCCGGTACGCCTCCGCCGACCCAGCAGCCGCGCCGGGATCACCTTCGTGTCGTTGAGAGCCAGGCAGTCGCCCGGGCGGAGGTAGTCGAGGATGTCGCGAAAGCGCCGCTGCTCGATGCGCTTCGTCGCCCGGTGCAGTATCATGAGACGCGATTCATCGCGCTGCCTGGCCGGTTCCTGTGCGATGAGCTCCCGCGGAAGATGGTAATCGAAGTCTTCGGTGCGCATCGTGCGTTCTGGCGGTGCCGGCGCCGGCAGCCGGGAGGTTACTCGAAATACGAGAGCTGGTTCTTGGCCTCCGCCGCCTCGGGGGTGTCGGGGAAGCGCTCCACGATCTGCGCCAGCTCAGGCTGGGCTTCCTCGTACATCCCGAGCATGAGGTGCGTCTTCGCGACGTCGAGCAAGATCGTCGCGTTGTCCGGATCCTTTTCGCGGGCGTCCAGCAGCTCCTGCAGCCCCTCATCGAACATCCCAATGAAGACGAGCGTGCAGCCGAGTCCGTGGCGCGTCTCCGCCTCCTCCAGGGGGGCATCTACCTGCTCGAGGACCTCGCGGTACAGCCGCTCAGCCTTCGGGTAATGGCCGTTGATTCGCATCTCGTGGGCCGCATCCAGCTTCTGCCGCGCTTCCCGGTCCATCGAGTTCTCCCCCCTCCCACCGGCCCAGCCTTCAGCAGCGCAAGGCAACGCCCCGCCGAGCCGTTGAGCACGGGCCAGTATAGGCTGAGCGGATGTGGCTTCCGTCAACCTCGTGCGTCGCGAGCGAGCGCGTTCAGGGTCCTGTTTTGGGCCGGCAGAATTCAGCGGGACCTCGTTTCTTTGCTTCAACGTCGCGTGAGCATACCACGCCGCTCGTTCGAGTGTTCGCGGGTCGATGCTTTTCTCCTGCCACCGGCATTCGCAGTGTCCGCAGCCCGGCGGGGACAAACATGGGTCCGCCCCGCCCGCGGTTGCGGTAACCAAGCTGCGAGTGGCCGACATTGAGGCAGTAGATCGCTGGCGGCCTCGCGTGGGCTGGTCTGCGAGCCGCCCATTGACACGCGATGGCCACGTTGCTATCATCACTCCGAACACGCACGCGTACATTCCGTGGGGCTGAATGGTCACTACATGGGCCCGCAGCCAGACTTTGGTGGATGGGCTCAGCGCACCCACGGGCGCAATCCGCAGATGTTTCCATTTGTGTTACATGAAGATATACATATACCCGGCCTTGATCGGTAGCTTGGTTGCACTCGTGATCACCCCGCTGGTGCGGGCGTTGGCCCGGCGGTTCGCCATTGTTGACGTCCCCGACCCGCGGCGCCGGTTTCCCTTGCATACAGTACCGACTCCGCTGCTGGGCGGGCTGGCGATCTATGCGGCGGTTGGCTTTGCCGCCCTCGTGGCTCCGGAGCGCGACCCACGGCTGACGGGCCTGCTGGTGCCGGGCGCGCTCGTCCTCGCCTTTGGCCTGGCACACCACCTGCGACCGCTTCGACCTTTGGGATGGATAACCCTGCAGTGTGTGGTCGCGACGATGGCTGTGGTGCTCGGATTGCGGGCGGATGTGGGAGCCCCCGGCTGGGTCAACGCACTTGTGAGCATTGGCTGGCTGCTCGTGGTCATGAACGCTCTGATGCTTGTGAACGATCTGAGCGGCGCCGCCACGGGGGTTACCACTGTAGCATGCGGGGCATTGTTCATCCTCGGCGTCTGGCGGGGGGATCCCTTCGTAACGCTCATCTCGTGCCTCGTGGGCAGCGCCTGCGTGGGCTTTCTCGGCTACAATCTCATCCCGACATCTATCTCGTTGAGCCGCGGGGGCAGCGCTATGCTAGGCTTGTGGCTGGGCGGGCTACTCGCCGTAGGACCGTGGCGGGCGCCGCACTCGGTGCAGATGGCCATCGCCCCCATACTCGTACTGTCGCTGCCACTGTTCAACGCGATACTACTCGCACGCACCCGGCCGGCACCGTCGCGGGGGTTACGTCGCCGGCCCAAGACACTCACCGAGCGTATGCTGGATCTGGGCCTGACGGTGGAGCAGGCGCTCTACCTCCAATATGGCATAGCGCTTCTGGGGGCCGTGGTGGCCGTGCTCGGACCGGTGCTGCGCGCGCCGCTGTGGAGCATCGCGTTGTGCGCCCTGCTGACAGGACTGTGGATGCTCGGGTCACGGCTGGTGCGCCGAGAGGCCCATGGATAACGGCACGCCCCCCCAACGCATCCTCGTTACCGGCGCCGAAGGAATGCTCGGCACAGACCTCTGCGCAGCACTCCGAACAGGAGCCTGGCGTTCCCAGGACCAGCCCGGGGACGTCGAAGTCGTGGGCCTCGATCTGCCCGAATTTGACATAACCGACGCTGCCGATTGCCGCAAGCAGATGGCCGAGCTGCGGCCGCACTGCGTGATTCACTGCGCCGGGTATACCGACGTGGACGGCTGCACGCGGGAACCGCTGAAGGCCTACATGGTGAACGGCGACGGTACGCGTAACGTTGCGGAAGCAGCCGAGAGCGTGGGAGCGCAGCTCGTATACATCAGCACAGACTACGTGTTCGATGGAACGAAGGGGCGAGCGTACGTCGAGCAGGATACGCCGAACCCCATCAACGCATACGGCGAATCGAAGCTGCTCGGCGAAGAGCACGTGCGGCAGGTGTGTGGCCACTGGCAGATAGTTCGCACACAATGGCTCTTCGGCAGGCACGGCCGGAACTTCGTGGCTGCCATCGTTGAGGCGGCGAAGCGCGATGGCCGTGTTCGGGCCGTCAACGATCAGTTCGGATCACCGACGTACACCAAGGACTTATCGGAGCTCATCTGTCAGGTGATCTCGCTGCCCACCGGCGTGTATCATGCCACCAACTCCGGGCGCGCGTCGTGGTACGATGTGGCGGCAGCGGCCCTGGAGGCTGCAAGGCTCTCGGAGGTGGAGTTGACGCCCACCCCGGCGTCCGAGTGGCCCACGCCCACGGCCCGACCGGCATACGGCGTGCTGGGAAACGCCGCCCTTCGAGCCGCTGGCGTACCGGCGGCCCGGCCATGGGAAAAGGCGTTGGCGGAGTTCGTGGATACCTATTTGGCCGACTGGCGTACCCGGGTTGCCTGAGTAGCCTATACAGAGCCGCACCGGGAGGCAAACTGATGAAGTACAGCATCGCCGACGAGTCGCTCGCTGATACCGGGAAAATGCGGGTAGACTGGGCAGACAGACAGATGCCCGTGCTGGCCACATTGCGCGAACGACTTGGCAAGGAGAGGCCTCTCGAGGGGCAGACCATCGTCGCCTGTTGCCACGTCACGACGGAGACGGCCATTCTCGCCCGCACGCTGCAAGCCGCCGGCGCCGAGTCCGTCGTGTGCGCCAGCAATCCGCTGAGCACCCAGGACGACGTGGCCGCATCCATCGTCAAGCATTTCGACATACCCGTCTTTGCCGCGCGGGGTGTTGACACCGATGCCTACTATGCCCAGATCCACGCCGCGCTCGACGTCGGGCCGACGATAACCATCGACGACGGCGCCGACCTCACCAACGTCATCCACTCCGACCGCACCGAGTTGCTGGAGAACATGATCGGCGGGACCGAGGAGACCACAACCGGGTGCATACGCCTGCGGGCGATGGCCGCCGACGGCGCTCTCAAGTTCCCGATCATCGCCGTCAACGATGCGAAGTCGAAGCAGCTCTTCGATAATCGGTACGGCACCGGCCAGAGCACCGTGGACGCCATCATGCGCTCCACCAACATCCTGCTCGCGGGAAAGGCGGTCGTGGTGTGCGGGTACGGTTGGTGCGCGCGGGGAGTGAGCATGCGCGCGAGGGGGCTGGGCGCTCACGTGATCATCACCGAGGTGGATCCGCTCCGGGCGCTCGAGGCGGCGATGGACGGCTACCAGGTGATGCCCATAGCAAAAGCTGCTGAGGTGGGCGGTATCTTCGTCACCGTGACCGGCGACATCAACGTCATCCGAAAAGAGCATTTCGAGTTGATGCGAGACGGCGCCATTCTCGCCAACTCCGGGCACTTCAACGTGGAGCTGGATATTCCGGGCCTGGAGGAGCTGTCTACGTCCCGCCGCGCCGTGCGCCCGAACGTGGAGGAGTTCACTCTCCGTGACGGCCGCCGACTCCTCTTGCTCGGGGAGGGGCGCCTGGTGAATCTCGTGGCAGCCGAGGGCCACCCGGCGGCCGTAATGGACATGAGCTTTGCCAATCAGACGCTGGCCTGCGTCCACCTCGCCCGCAATGGCAACGACCTGGAACCGAAGGTCTATGACGTGCCGGAGGAGATAGATGCGGAGGTGGCGCGGCTGAAGCTCCGGTCTATGGACATAGAGATCGATGCTCTTACCCAGGAGCAGGAGAAGTACCTGTCATCCTACGACATGGGCACATGAGTGGCAGGCAAACGCGCGAGGCCCAGCACGAAAGCCAGCAGCAGACATCATTTGGGGCCCCGCTGCGCCAACGGATTGGCAAGGTCGGCTAATGGTTCGCACCCTCGTTGCAGCCAGCGCTTTCGTGGCGCCCGCGGTGACGGCTTTCGTCGTCTTCCGACTGCTGGGCGACCGACGGGGGCGTGCGAAGCGGCTTCTTGGATCTGGCGTGGTCCTGGATGCGGGGGGCCTCGCCATCCTCGGCGGGCTGGCGCTCGCCCACGGGTTACGGCCGGCGGCGGAGGCGAGGCTGGGCTTCATCGTGTTGCCCCTTGCCCTCGTCTGCCTGGGACAGTTCCTCAGCGGTCTCACGAAACACCGCTGGCTCGTATGGCTGCCGGTCGTCGTGTTTGCCGCCTGGCTGCTGGCTCGACAGGGCATCGTGATCGAAAGCGTGAAAGCCCCCTTCACCACCAACTTCGTCGCGCTGCGCTCGTGGTCCGCTCCCATCACGGTCCTCTGGGTCGCGCTGTGTGCTGCGATATTCAACTCGTCGGCGCACAGCCCAGGTGCGGCTCTGGGGATCGGAGGCGTCGCGTCCGTGGGATTCCTGCTCGTATGCCTGCTCCAGCCCCAAGTGACGGGGCCGACGACTTGGGCCATAGCCGCCGCTCTGGCGGGCGCCTGCTTTGGCGCGTTGGCGGCCGGGGGCCGAAGACTCGGCGAGGTGGAGGCCACCGGCGGCCTGGCAGTGGGCTTTGCCATCGGAGCGCTGACTATCCTGGGAGCGCTAAAGAACACGGCCTTCCTCATCGCCGTCCTGCCTCTGCTGCTGCTCGGTGTGCCATTGGTGGACGCGAGCTACGCCATTGTGTACCGTCGCGGACGTGGGCCCACGGCGGTGGCCATCGAAGCCCGAGTGCAGCGCCTTCATGACATCCTCCTGAGCCAAGGCTACAGCCGCCGGCAGGTTCTGGTGCTCTTCATGCTCGGAAGTGCGTACCTCACCGCGCTGGCCGTCGTGCTCGTGGCGCTCATCGAGGTTCATTTCGGCATCAAGAGTCTCATCCTGAGCTTCGCGCTTCCCTTTGGTGCTGCGTGTCTGTACGTGGTAGCCAAGATCATGCCCCGTCGGGCCCTCACCGAGCCGGGCGCTCATCTGCAACGCTCGCAACGGCTCCCGGATCGTGTCGAGGCCTGGAATGTCCTGCTCAGCCCCGTAACCATGGACGATGCACTGAGCGCGATTGATGAGTTCATACGCACCAAGGCGCCGCACCACATCGTGACGACTGATGCCTCGGCCATCGTGCGCGCCCAGCACGACAGCGACCTCCGGCGCATCATGCGGGAGGCGGATATGGTGACTGCGGACGGGGCAGGTGTTGTCGTTATGGCCCGCCTGTTGGATCTGCCTATCCGCGAGCGCGTCGCCGGCTGCGATATGATACTGGGCATCAGCGAATTGGCGGCGGCACGCGGGTACTGTCTCTACCTGCTCGGCGGCGAGCCGAGCGTTGCCGAACTGGCCGCCCGCAGGCTCACCGAGCAGCATCCCGGCCTGCGTGTCGTCGGAACCCAGCACGGATACTTCAGCCCCGACGAGGAGGTGCGCGTGGTGGCCCAGATCAAGAACGCACGGCCCGACGTCCTCTTCGTCGCCCTTGGCATCCCCAAGCAGGAGAAATGGATCCGGCGGCACTTGCAGGAGCTGGATGTGCCCGTGTGCGTAGGGGTGGGCGGGAGTCTGGACGTCATTGCGGGCAGGGTCCCGCGCGCCCCACGATGGATGCAACGGTGCGGTCTGGAATGGCTGTACCGCACGATTCGCGAGCCGCGCCGACTGCCCCGCCTGGCGGCTCTGCCGGTATTTGCTTTCATCACGCTTCGAGCGGCCCTGGCGAAGTGGGCCAGTCAACGTTCGTCCCGAAGACAGGACACTTAGCATCATCCAGTCGCCGGCTCTGAACGCTCCTGGATAGATCTCAACCCCAGCGTACCGAGGAGAAGACCGTGGGATCCGCACTAATCGTGGGCTCAATCGCTTTGGACAGCGTCGAGACGCCCTTCGGGAAGGTCGAGGAAGTACTCGGCGGCGCCGCCAGCTATGCATCGTGGGCCGCCAGCGTGTTTGCCACCGTGCGCCTCATTGGCGTCGTGGGAGAGGATTTCCCGCAGGCGCATCTCGAGGCGCTCGCCACTCGGGGGATTGACATCACCCACGTTCGGCGCGTTGAGGGGCAGCGATCCTTCAGATGGCGCGGGCGGTATGAAGGCGATATGTCGCAGGCCCAGACGCTCGACACCCAGCTCAATGTCTTCGCCGATTTCCGCCCGGAGATCCCCGATGAGTATCGGGACACGGATATCGTTTTCCTGGCGAACATCGACCCGGCGCTGCAGCGCTGGGTGATGGAGCAGGTCACCGGGACGCAGCTTTCTCTGGCCGATACGATGAACTTCTGGATAGAGGGCAAACGCACCGAGCTGCTGGAGGTACTCCGACAGGTGGATGTGGCCCTGTTGAACGACGCCGAGGTGCGCCAACTGACCGAGGAGCCGGGGCTGGTAACTGCCGCCAGGAAGGCTCTTTCACTCGGCCCGCGCTACGTGATCATCAAGAGAGGCGTGCATGGCGCCACACTCATGTCGGCGGACTCGTGCTTCTCAGTGCCATCCTATCCTCTCGCTGAGGTGCGCGATCCGACCGGAGCCGGGGACAGCTTCGCCGGCGGCATCGCGGGCTTCTTGGCGGCCACCGAGGACCTGGGCGAGCCGAACGTGCGGCGCGCATTGGCCGTCGGCACTGTCATGGCATCTTTCGCCTGTGAGGACTTCAGCCTCCAGCGGCTCTGGCGCGTCACCAGAGACGATGTGCGGAAGCGATACGACGAGTTGCGCGAGAGTACGCGGTTCGATCCGCTGTGAGCGCGTCGAGGGGCGAAAAGGAGGCTGCCGTCGCCCGTAATCGGGTCCCGCAGTGATGACGAGCGTTGACTTATGGCGGACTGAGGTGCTACCATGTGGCCGAGCGCAGAGGCAGACGGGCAGCCCCGCCGCTACGCGGGCTCCACTGGACGGGGCAGGCCAAGGAGGTCAGACAAGCGTTGCTTACATTTGCCACCGTTGTGGTCATCATTCTGGATATCGTAATCATCGCCACTGTTGCGATGCAGACCACGAAGCAGGAGGGCTTATCGGGTGTGATCGGCGGCTCCAGCAGCAGCCATTTTCGCCGGGGGGGCTGGGACGACCTGCTGGAGCGCGTCACCAAGTACACTGCCGTCATCTGGGCAGTGTTCGCGGCCGTAAACGCATGGCTTTGGTACAACATGTGGAGCGTATAGTCGCCGTCAAGCGTTGGACGCGCACGGACGACTCTCGCCGCCAGGGGCATCTCCCCGCCCTCTGGTGTGTCTTCTTCCCCCGGGGCAGCCAGAACGCGCCCCGGGTGTTGCCACTGACAGCCTCGATGCGCTTCACCCCGCCGCGATGCCACCGCAGATTGACAATGACACTGCCTGAGCGTATAATTGCCGCCTAACCACAAAACGACCAGCGACTGCAACACTCATCGAATGCATGTACGAGAACCCAGTGCGGATTGGGAACTGCAGGGGACCGGTTCACTATCGCTTGCCATCCTCTTCACCCCCGTGTGTGCTGTCCCCGACCACCGCAACGGCCTTATGAATTCTTCCTACACAGCGTGCGCTGCGCCCCGGGGAGGGGGAGGCGTGACCCATAGCCGACGACGCCAGCACCAACACCGCCGTACACAACGACGAAGGGGGATGTGACATGCCGAACTCGGAAGAGGAAAAAGATCAAGAGGCGTCCGAGGAAGAGAGCGAAGAGGAGATTGAGGAAGAGGAAGCGCAGGAGGCTGAGGACGAGGAGCTGGAAGAGCCGGAGGACGAAGATGAGGAGGAAGACATAGAACCGGAAGAAGCAGTGGCGCCGACCGGCGGCGCTGCATGGGGTTTCTGGCGAGTGGTGTTTGCGTTGATCATTATCGCCGTCGTTGCAGTCGCGGGATGGCTAGGTTGGCAATACGTCGCCGCCGAGAGACAGCGAGCGCAGCAGATCGCCGAAAAAGAGGCCGAGACCAAGACCCACTTGCTTTTCGTAATGGAGAAGCTGCGAGCGGCTGAGGAAAGCGCGGCGGCAGCGGACATGAATGCGATTCTCGACGACATCACCAGTGCGTCCGAAGCGCTCCGTCTCGCCATCTCAGTGGCCCCCGAGGACATGCGAGGCCCACTGGATATGCTGAACAACAAGCTCACCTCGATGAAAGAGGACGTCGAGCAGCGCCAGAAGAGGCTGCAGGCGGAGGTCGAGAAGGAGGCAAAGGCGGCTGCGGAGGCCGTCGCGGATGCCCTGACCCATGTCCAGTCTATCGTCAGACAGGAGTACTCCACCGGACTAGAAGACATGGAGACCGAGTAGCGGCGCCACGCACCGCGACCAGCGATAACAGGGCCCTACCTCAAGGAGCACGGTGAGTCGTAAATGTCGAAATCTAAAGGCACCGCGAAGATCGAGTTGCTCATGCAGGACCTGCAGAGCAAGAACTCCGCCCTGCAGGACACGGCAATCGATGGGCTCGTGAAGGTCGGCCACAAAGCCGTCCCACCACTGCTGAGAGCGACCGAACACAAGAGCTACCACGTGCGGATGGCAGCGGCCAGGGCTTTGGGTGAGATCAGCGACGAGCGCGCTATCGAACCGTTGTTGACGTTGCTCGGGGACTCGAGTGTGAACGTGCAGGCGCGTGCGGCGGAAGCCCTGGCGAAGATTGGGCCGCCGAGCGTTGGCCCGCTGCTGGAATCGCTGACGTCCACCGATCAACTGTCGCGTCGCTGGGCAGCCGAGGCGCTGGGAAACATTGGCGATGATTCTGTGGTGGACGAATTGATGGAACGCCTCACGGACACGAACGTGGACGTGCAGCGGGCTGCCATCGCTGCCCTGGGGGCGCTGAGGGGTAAGGAGGCGGCGCAGCCGCTGATCGATGTGCTTGAGGGCGACAATGTGGACTTGAGCAAGGCAGCCGCTCAGGCCCTCGGGAAGATCGGCAGCGCGTTGGCTGTCGAACCGCTCGTCGCGACGCTTTCGTCCCCAAGCATCGATGTGCGTGAGGCAGCCGCGGAAGCTCTCGTCGCCATCGGCAAGCGCGCTGTTCCAGCTCTCATCGAGGCGCTGGCGAGCGATTCCTACGTCGTGCGGCGCTGGGCCGCCGAGGCGCTGGGAAAGACTGGCGACCCGCGTGCGTCCAAGCCCCTCATCGAAAGGCTCGATGACGAAGAAGCACGGGTGCGCCGCTACGCAGCGCTGGCCCTCGGCCAACTTGGCGAGACTCGGGCCTTGCGCCCATTGATGAAGCTGCTGAACACCAAGGATGACGATCTGCGGTACACGGTTGTGAAGGCACTGGGGCAGATGGGCTCGTCTCGCGTCGTGAGATTCCTGGCGCCCTGCCTCAAGGACCGAGACTACGTCGTTCGTTTCACCGCCGCGCAAGGTCTGGGGCACATCGGCGGACCATCAGCCGCCCGCGCCCTGACTGTCGCTTTGAAGGACCGGGAGTGGTCTGTGCGCTTTCATGCGGTCGCTGCTCTCGGCAAGATATCGCATTCGGCAGCTCTCAACCCTCTCATCTCGGCGCTTTCGGACGCCGACCCCAGGGTGCGCCGAAACGCGGTGACGGCCATTGGGGGCAAAGGCGCCAAGGCTGGAAAGAAAGGCGTCACGGCGCTGTTGCACGTGCGCTCCTCTGACGAAGATGACCGCGTCCGCGCCGCCGTTCTCGAGGCTATGGCAATGCTCAGCTAAGTGTCGCTGGCGGCGCGGCAGGCGGAGATAAGACCGGCGGCCCTCATTTCACGCAGTCTGGTGCGCCACCCGTATGGTGGGACGTGGCCTGCGCGCGACCCTCGCCGCCGCTCTTTGGGCAGCGGATCCCCGGTGCGGTTGCCTTTCGAAGCGAATTGCGGTAGAATCACGCATACGCAGTCTGGTGCTCGATACCGGCGCCTCTGTGGGCAAGATCGTCGCTGAATACTTGTACTGACTTGCACACATGCGTGGACGCATTTGGCCACCTTAATGTCTGCTATTCAGGAGATGGCGCGCCAGGTGCGGAACCGGGGGCAGGTGCTGTCGTCATGAGACGAGTGAGTGCAGTAGCGTGGGTTTGTCTGTGTCTTCTGGCCGGTCAGGGATGCCAGCGTGCTGCTGACGTTGAGCCCGCCGAGCAGGAGAAACGGAACGAGGCCCAGGAGATTCGGAGCAAGCTCGATGAAACGCTGAAGGCACTCCGAGCCCTCGAGACAGAACGGCGGGCGGCGGAACTGGGAGTGCCGACGGCCGAAGAGATACTGACAGATCTTGGTGCGGCGTCGGCCCTCCTTGCCGAGGCGCGCGCGAGGATCAATGCAGAGCAGCCGAAGGACGGAGCGGATCTGCTTCTGAGGGCCCGGGACGTCCTGTCGTTCACCTCTTCTCGCTTGCCCAGAGCCCAGATGGTGATGTGCCTCGCACGGGCAGTGGCAGCGCTGCCGGCCAAACAGCAAGGGCAGTCGGGCGGCGGAGATGGTGGATGGGATACGGTGAGACGCCATGTGGAGGAAGCCGGCCGTGTGGGCGAGGGCGCCCGCTCACGACCCATGCGCGTGGAAGTCGATGGCGACCTGGGGAAGATCCTCGAGGCCATAGACGAGAGCGACGCGGAGCAGGTCCGCACCGCCATCGCGCAGTTGCTGCAGACGAAGCTGGCACCTTCGGCGGGCGAGGTCTTGCTGGCGCATGCTGACTGGTGCATTAACGCGGCCATCGAGGCGCTGGGCCGGAATGGACTGTCGGCCGCTGCCGCCTGGGTGGCGGATGCTGAGCGCGCCGTCGGCAAGGTCATGAGTGGGCTGGGCGGCACTGCACCATCCGAGCCCGAGGCTGCCGCCGCGAAGCCGGAGGACAACGGCGGCGCCCCATCACCAATACCTGAGGAGGCAGCGGGTGAGGAAGCATCAGTGCCCGATGAGGCGTCGGAAGAGCCGGCGGCGGATGACGGGGAGCAGGACTCCGCAAGTGAGGAGGAAGAAGGGGAAGTCGATGACGAGCAGGAGACGGACGAAGGAGGAGGGGACACCGGAGCGTAGGGAACATATAGCTGACGGTTGGCCGCACGGCGACACTCTCTCGGAAAGGTAGGGCACCCCCGGATGCGTCGCTCGTTTGTTCACCTCCACACACACACCGAGTACAGTTTGCTGGATGGTGCCTGCCGCATCGGGCATGCCGTACAAGCCGCCACCGAGATGGGAATGCCGGCTCTTGCGATAACGGATCATGGCGCCATGTATGGCGTCATCGATTTTTTTCAAGCCTGTCGCAGCGCGGGGATCAAGCCGATAATCGGCTGCGAGGTGTACGTAGCACCCCATGGACGGCACGAGAAACAAAGCAAGCGGGGGGCGCGGAACTACCATCTCGTCCTGCTGGCGCGCAGCCAGGAGGGATACCGCAGCCTCATCAAGCTCGTTAGCATCGCGCACCTGGAGGGCTTCTACTACAAGCCCCGCATCGACATGGAAGTCCTCAGGGCCCACTCCGAAGGGCTCATCGGCATGAGCGCGTGTCTCCGGGGCGAGATCCCGGCAAAGATCCTGGAGGGTGACTACCGCGGCGCCAGGCGAACGGCCGGTCAGTACGCGGAGCTGTTCGGGCGAGAGCACTTCTTCATCGAGCTGATGGACCATGAGCTTCCGGACCAGGCGACAGCCAACCCCCAGCTTATCCGGCTGGCGCGAGAGCTCGACTTGCCACTCGTGGCGACCAACGACATTCACTATCAGCGCCGGGAGGATGCCAAGTCGCACGACGTGCTGCTGTGCATCCAGACCAACACCACCATAGATGACCCCAATCGGATGCGGTTCCGCACCGACGAGTTCTATATGAAGTCGCCCGAAGAGATGGAGGCCCTGTTTGCCGAGGTGCCTCAGGCGCTCACGAGCACGTGCGCGGTTGCGGAGATGTGCGACGTAGATCTGAGCCTCGGTGAGCTAATGCTGCCGCACTTCGATGTCCCCGAGGGCCATTCCCTGGATAGCTACCTCCGGCAATTATGTGAGGAAGCGCTCCCCCGGCGCATGCCAAGCGTGACTCCCGACGTGAAGCAGCGGCTCGACTACGAGCTCAGCATTATCCGGCAGACGAGTTATGCGGGCTACTTCCTCATCGTCGGCGACTTCATCCGCGAGGCAAAGCGACGGGGCATTCTCGTCGGCCCGGGACGTGGCTCGTCCGTGGGGAGTCTTGTGTCGTACCTGCTTGGCATCACCGAGCTGGATCCGCTGCAGCACCAGCTTCCCTTCGAGCGCCTGCTGAATCCGGAGCGCAAGAGCCCGCCGGACATCGACCTCGACTTCCCCGACCACCGGCGCGACGAGATGATCGAGTACGTGCGGCGCAAGTACCGCCGCGACCATGTCGCCCAAATCATCACCTTCGGCACCATGGGAGCCCGGGCAGCCATTCGCGACGCCGGTCGCGCATTGAATCTGCCCGGCGATGTCGTAGACCGCATTGCCAAGCAAGTGCCCTTCGGCCAGAGCATCGACGAGGCGCTCAAGTCAACGCCGCCGTTGAGCCACGAGTACGAGGTCTCGGCCGACGTGAAACGACTGCTGGACGTTGCGATGAGCGTCGAGGGGCTGGTCCGCCACGCTTCGACCCACGCCGCCGGCGTCGTCATCTCCCCCGGCCCGCTCACGGACTATGTCCCTCTGCAGGCGATCACGAGCGGCGATGACGAGGGCTGCATGACGCAGTATGCCATGGACCAGCTCAAAGCCGTCGGGCTGGTGAAAATGGACTTCCTGGGCCTCAAGACACTCACGGTCATCGAGCGCACGCTCGAGGCGATCAAGACGACTCGTGACATCGAGCTCACGGTGGACGACATACCGCTTGACGATGCGGCCACCTTCAAGCTCCTGCGCGAGGGCCGCACCGCCGCCGTGTTCCAACTGGAAGCGGACTGGGTTCGTAACTTCGTGCGGCAACTGCAGCCAAACTGCTTCGAGGACATGATCCCCCTCATGGCGATCAACCGGCCCGGGCCGATGGGGGACGCCCCGGCCCTGCTGGCCGCTCGCCATGGCGGGCCTATCGAGTACCTGCATCCGAAGCTGGAGCCGATCCTGCGAGAGACGTACGGCGTCATCCTGTACCAGGAGCAGGTGATGCGCACGGCGACTGACCTCGCCGGCTTCTCGCCCGGCCAAGCGGAGATCCTGATGCGGGCCATGGGAAAGAAGCAGAAAGAGTTGATGCACGAGCTGCGTGGCTCGTTCTTTGAGGGGTGTATGCGCAACGAGATTGATGAGCAGACCGTGCGCCGGATATGGGAGCGCATGGAGACCTTCTCGCGCTATGGCTTCAATAAGGCCCACAGTGCCGCGTACGGGCTCGTCTCGTATTGGACGGCGTACCTCAAGGCCAGCTTCTTGCCCGAATACATGGCGGCCCATCTGACCGCCTTCATGGACGACAGCAGCAGCGTAGCCAAGTACGTGACGGAGTGCCGCCGACAGAACGTCAATGTCCTCCCGCCGAGCGTGAATCACAGCGAGCCCGAGTTCTGCGTGCGGGACGGGGCCGTTGTCTTCGGCCTTGCCGCGATCAAGAACATCGGCTGGAACGTGGGAGCCACTACCGCGGAAGACCGCGAGGCGAACGGCGCGTACAAAGGCCTGTACGATATGTGCCGGCGAGTGTCGGGCCCCACTGTGACCAAGAGCGCGCTCGAAACGCTGATCAAGGCGGGCGCGCTGGACGAATTCGGCGATCGTGCCGCGCTGCTGGACGCGCTCCCGAGCGCCTTTGCGCTCGGGCAAAAGGCCCAACAGGATGCCAGAACCGGGCAGACGTCCCTGTTCGGCGATGACCTCGGCGGCACAGAACCGGCGGTCGAGTTGCTGCCCAGCCTCGCCCCCATGAGTCAAGATGAGAAGCTGGCCTTCGAACAGGAGCTGCTGGGCCTGTATCTGTCGGATCATCCTCTGTTCCACGTCGAGGAAAAGCTGGAGCGATGCACAACGGCGCGCCTGGAGGACTTGGAGCAGCTCGAGGACGGGGCGCGCGTGGTCATCGCGGGAATGGTCGGCAATATCAGCCCGTACACTACTCGAGCCGGCGACCCGATGATGTTCCTCAATCTGCGGGGGGTGGCAGCAGATGTCGAGGTGACTGTCTTCCCGCGCGCTTTGGAGAGATCGCGTGACGTGTTAGTGGATGGGGCCATCGTGGTGCTCGACGGGCGCCTGCAGCGCAGCGAGCGAGAAACGCAGAACGGACAGGTGCAGGTGAGCGTCAAGTTCGTGTGCGAACGCGCCAAACATATTGAGGACGCCAGGCGGCCAAGCAAGCGCCGGCGCGACACGGCCGCCACTGCACGCGTTAGAGGAGCGCCAACTGCCGAGGCGGAGCCGCCGCCGCCCCCCACCCCCGTACACATCTGGGTGCCTGAGGGCACGCCACGGTCGGCTCTCGAACAGCTCGCGGCGGCCCTGCGCCAGCACCCCGGCCCACAGCCCATAACGCTGCACATGAACGGGAAGGCGGTGGCCGCAGGCGCCCAGTTCGCTGTGTCCCCCGGACCCGAACTGGTGGCGAAAGTGCAGCAGCTTCTCGGGCCTGATAGCCTTTCGACAACGTAGGGCAGCGACGCCGGCTCGACGGCACGCTGCTGTGAGCGAGCGTGTTGGCCCGCGGGGCAGCGCAGCTTCGCGGGCGTTGTCGCGTTCGGTGGCTCGCTGATGTCGTCCGGCAATCATGGTTCCCAATAGCGAGACACACCCACCAACTTCCCTGCCCACCTCCACAGTCACTCAGGGGGCGCGAGGCGTGACCGCGCGTGCGGTCATCATTGCGCTGCTACTGATGCCCCTGAACGCCTACTGGATCACCCAAATGGCCATCGTGCGCTACGAGGGCCATCCCACCACGGTATCGCTGTTCTTCAACACTATCTTCGCTCTGCTCCTGCTCATCATCCTGAACGGAATCGTCCGCCGCTTCGTCCCTACCTACGCCCTGCACCGCAATGAGCTGCTCGTCATCTACCTGATGCTATGCATCGCCTCCGCCCTCGCGGGCCACGACATGGTACAAGTGTGCGCGCCCGAGATCTCGCACGCGTATCGCATGGCCACGCCGGAGAATGCCTGGGAGGACATGTTCATCAAGTACCTGCCCCGGGAGGTAACACTCGGCGATGAGGCGATAATCGAGGGCGCGTACATCGGCGGCAGCACGCTGTACACCGCCGAGCGCCTCCGCGCCTGGGCCCGACCCGTGCTAAACTGGACGGGGTTCATGGCCGTGCTGCTCGGCATGATGATGTGTGTGAACACCATCCTCCGGCAGCGCTGGATGGAACGAGAGAAGCTCGACTACCCCATAGTGCACCTCCCCCTCGAGATGACCGACCTCCGGACGACGCTGTTCCGGAACAAAGTCATGTGGTTGGGTTTCGGCGCCGCAGCGCTCGTTGACATGGTCAACGGCCTCCACGAGCTGTACCCGGGCTTCCCGCTCATCAAGGTGCGCGTGGTGCACTTCGATCGCGTCATCCGCGCCTCTTTTGACGCCTGGGGCCACCCATGGCGCGTCATCCGCGGCACCCGCATCTCCCTCTACCCGTTCGCCATCGGGCTTGGCATGCTTCTGCCGCTCGACCTGTTGTTCTCGTGCTGGTTCTTCTACCTGGTGTGGGCCGCCGAGAAAGTGGTGGCCGCCTGGATGGGCTTGATGCGAATACCCAGCATGCCATTCGTCAATGAGCAGTCCTCTGGCGCCTACATCGGCCTCTGCCTCGTCGCGCTCTGGACCGGGCGACAGCATCTTCGCGATGCTGCGAGGCGTGCCCTCGGTCGGCCCAGTGAGCTCTGCGACGACCGGGAGCCTATGACCTACAGAGCAGCGTTCGTCGGCCTCGGCGTGGGCGCGGTGTTGGCGGTGCTGTTCTCGGCGAAACTCGGCATGACTGCCTGGGTGGCGGTCATCTTCTTCGTCATGTACTTCCTGCTCTCGACGGCAGTGACGCGGATTCGGGCGGAGCTCGGCCCGCCGGCGCATGACCTGCACTACGGGGGCCCGGACCAGTTCCTCATCAATGCATTCGGGACAAAGTCGGGCATTCTCAGCCCACACACCATCACCGTGATAGGACTGTACTGGTGGTTCAACCGGGCCTATCGCAGCCACCCGATGCCGCACCAACTCGAGGCGTTCAAGGTGGCCGAACAGACCAAGATGGAGAATACGCCGCTGATGTGGGCGCTTCTGCTGGCGGGCGTCGTCGGCACCCTTGCAGCCTTCTGGGCCAACATCCATTGCTACTACGTGTACGGCATGGAGGCGAAGATGTCCCGCGTCGCCCTCAGAGCATTCGGCCGCGAGCCGTACGCACACCTGCAGACGTGGTTCGGCGCCCCCGAGGGCACCGATTGGCGGGCGTTGATCGCCTACGGCGTCGGCCTCGGGCTGACGCTGACGCTGATGGCGCTGCGCCTCCGGTTCACCTGGTGGCCCTTCCACCCCGTCGGCTACGCCATCTCCGCCAGTTGGTCGATGAACTGCCTGTGGATGCCTCTGCTGATCGCCTGGCTGGCGAAGCTGATGATCATTCGCTACGGCGGCTTCAAGATGTACCGCGCCGCCATCCCCTTCGCCCTCGGCCTCATCCTGGGCGAGTTCGTCGTCGGCAGCCTCTGGACCATCCTCGGCATCGCGCTGCAGATTCACACGTACAGCTTCTGGGTTTGAGGCTTGCGACATCGACGGGGAATTAAACCGCGGCGCCTTTCCGCTCCTCCTCCGGCCTCGCCGCCAGTATCCTCTCGCTGTCCTTGAACTGCACCTTGCACAGCCGCTCGTAGAGGCCGCCGGCGTGCACCAGCTCGTCGTGGGTCCCGCGCTCGACGATCCGCCCGTCGTCGATCACCAGGATCTCGTCCGCGTTCATCACCGTGGAGAGCCGGTGGGCGATGACGAACGTGGTGCGGTTCTTCATCAGGTCGTCCAGCGCCTCATGAATCAGGGCCTCGGACTGCGAATCCAGCGACGATGTGGCCTCGTCCAGAATGAGTATCTTGGGATTGCGTAGAATGGCCCGGGCGATGCTGACGCGCTGCTTCTGCCCGCCGGACAGACGTACGCCCCGCTCGCCGATCTCCGTCTCGTACCCCTCGGGGAACTCCGTGATGAACTCGTGGGCGTTGGCGGCGATGGCTGCGCTGACCACCTCTTCATCCGTGCCCTTGGCCTTGCCGTACTTTATGTTCTCGCGGATCGTGCCGCTGAACAGGAACGTTTCCTGGAGCACAATGCCGATGTGCGATCTGAGCGAGGCGATCCGCAGATCCCGCACGTCGTGCCCATCCACCGACACGCGCCCCTCCACGGAGTCATAGAAGCGGGAGATGAGATTCACCAGAGTGCTCTTGCCCCCGCCGCTTGGCCCCACGAGGGCGATCATGCTTCCGGGCTGGGCGACGAAGCTGATGTTGTGCAGCACTGTCTGCCCCGGCTCGTACCAGAAAGATGCGTTGTGGAACTCCACGCGGCCCTCAATCTCGTCCAGTGCGGCGGCATCCGGCTTTTCCTGCACTTCGGGAAGGGTATCGAGCAGTTCGAAGATGCGCTCCAGCGCCGTCCACACCCGTTGGAGTGTGTCGCTGCTTCTGATAATGGTTCGGATCGGGCTGTACAGCATTCCGAGGTACATATTCAACGCGACCAGATCCCCGACGGTCATCGTGTCGGTGAGAATCACCTGCCGCCCGCCAAACCACAGAATAGCGGCATAGGCCCCACCTGTAATGACATCGGAGCCAATGTGCAGTAGGATGCTCAGTCGCCGCAGGCGCATGCTGAGGCCGAATTGCTCGCGCAGCTCGCCGACGAACCGACGCGACTCGGAGGCCTCGCGCACGAAGGACTTCACCACCTTCACCCCAGAGACGCTCTCCTGCAGCACGGCATAGAGGTCCGAGTATTTGTCGCGCGAATCCATCGAGGCGCGCCGGATGCGGCCACGAAACATCATGTAATTGATAGCGTATAGAGGCAACGCTATGCAGGGAATCACAGCTATGCCGGGCTTCCAAAAGATGATGTACACCAGCACGGCCACCAACTGGATGCTGTTGGTGAGAATGTCCACGAGGCCGCTCCTGACGAACGACTGCACGCTGTCCACGTCGTAGAGGATATAGCTCATGATACGGCCCGTGCTTTTCCGCTCGTAGTAGCGCAGGGACAGTCGCTGCAGGTGCCTGTAGAGGCGCTGCCGCATGTCGAAGATGAGGCGCATCCCAACGAAGGCTAATAGAATGCTGCGGCCGTACGAGAGCAGGATGCGGCCGATGCGAAGCCCGGCCACAACGGCGACGATTATCAACAGCACCGTCAGAATGGCCTGCTGCTGGGCGGCCGTCGAGGTCGTGAGGTGGTCGAAGCCGCTGAGCTTATCGATCCAGTAGCCCATGATGCGCGGGGTGACGACGCCGATGGCCTCAGCGATGAGGATGAGGCCAAAGACCAGGGCCAGTCGCCATCGATAGGCGCGCACATAGGGCAAAAAGCGTCTGAAGAAACTCATCTGTCCCGCCGCCTGCTCTCTCAATCCGCGTTGCCCGGTGTAGGGAGGGGGATGCCTATCCGCGCCTCAGTTTGCCGTTACTGACCGGTAACCACTGGCCACCAACCACTGCCTCTTTACGAAAAAATCCCGCCGCTCTCAAGCCAACGGGTCACTGGTTGCCGGGCATAATACATCGCAGATTGTCAAGGGATTATACCATCGGGGGACCAAATGTCAAACCCGGAGCCGCGGCGCACGCTCCCGCCACGGCGACCTGTTGCGCAGCTTACAGGGAGACAGAGATGACCGGGCTCTGCACTCGGCTCTACCAGGCCTCGCTGCTGGTCGCGGTGCTCACCGCCCTCGCAAGGGCAGTGTGGGCCGCGCCGGCCACCGTCGTTGGAAAGGTCACCGACCAGGACGGCGCTCCTCTGCCCGCGCGCATTGTCATCGCGACGGAGGACTGGAAGAAGTCGCAAGTCTGCTTCACGGACCCAAAAGGCAACTACCGCCTCGCCTTTCACAGCGGCAAGTGCCGGCTCTCAGTGAGCCACGGCCCGGAGTACAGCATAGCTGAGCGCTCGGTGGAGCTGACCGCCGGACGCGGCAGGTTGGACTTCACACTCCGGTGCCTCCTCGATATGAGCCGCCTGGGATGGCACGCCGGCGACATCCACGTTCATTCGAAGCGCGGCGACGGCGCGCAGCAGCCGGCGGCCATCGCGTGGGCGGCACAATGCGAAGGACTCGACTGGGCCGCGCTGACGGATCAGAACACCATGGCGGGCGCGCGGCAATGGCTGGCCCAGGGCACTCAACACTTCGTGCCGCTCCCCGGGCAGGCGGTCGCTACGCCGCGAGGACACATTCTCGCGCTCGGCATTTCGGATCTCATTGACCCCGATACGAGCTACGGCGCAAACGACATGTACCGCATCTATGCCCAGATAAAGGCTCAAGGCGGATTGGCCGTCATTGCACACCCCAACATGCCCGACATCGCATATCGAGACTGGGATCTGAAGGCCTACGATGCCATCGAGATACTCGATGGCATGCTGCCCGCCTACTCGTACGGCTTCGACATGCTCCAGGGGCGCCGCAAGTGGTACGAGCTGCTGAACGCAGGACAGCGCCCTCTGGCCGTCGCCGGCTCAGGCAATCGCGACATGAGGAGCGCTCCCCTCAGGCGCCTCCTCGCCAACCCCTCCGATGCCGCGAAGAAGCACGAGAGCATCAGGCTGCTCCTGCGCGCCCTCGACGCCGAGGCGTTGAGGCCTTTCGCGCGCCGCGGCGGCTACCTCGGCGCCGTCCGCACCTACGTCCAGTGCCCCGAGCTGACACGGGACGGCATCCTGGACGGCCTCCGCGGGGGCGCTACATTCGTTACCACGGGCCCCCTGCTGCTGGCGACGCTCGAGGGCCGCGTGCCCGGACAGACGGTCCGTGTTCGCGATGAGGAGACGGTTAGCGTAACACTGGAGGCCGTGTCCAACGGCCCCCTGGAGCGTATAGATATGATAGCGGACGGCGAGGTGGTCAAGAGCATTCCGGGCGCCCGACTCAGGCGCATCCAGCGAACACTGGAGCTGCCCGTCGGCGGCCGTAAATGGCTCGTCGTGGAATGCCATGGCCCATGGCCCGAGATCGCCGTGACCAACGCGTGGCGGCTGCAGCAGTAAGCGACTCAATTTCAGCCCAATTGTCCATTTCCGCCGTATGCTGTATACTTCCGGGGAAGGATATGGGACGGAGCAATGCAAGCCCCTGAGGAGTCCACCGATACAACGACGCTGCAATGTCCGAGCTGTGGACTTCAGCTCTACGAAGGCCACTTCACCTTCCCGCGCTGCCATCGCTGTGATACGCTGGTCCAGACGTGTCGGTATTGTGTCAGTTACGAGGCGGCAACGGGGCGTTGCGTTGAGCCAACGTCGCCGGTGGAGAGCGTGGCAGATCCGGACGCCCTCACGGTATGCCCGCTCTTCAAGCAGGCGCCGGTGCAGCTTGAGGAAGAAGCGCCGCTCTTTGGGCGGAGCTTTTGGATCTACACGGGCATCGGTCTGGCTGCGGTGGTTGCGATCGTCGTGCTGCTCCAGCACCTCGTCTTCGGGCCGCTGCGACAGCCCACCGCGGGCCTGGATGTTCGTATTGGCCTACCGGACATACTCACCGCCAGCAGGCCGTGGCAGATTGACATCACGATAGCCAATGTGACCGGAGAGCGGCCGTTGGGCTTCCGCATCGAATTCCCGCCCGACACGCTCAGACGCTTTGAAATCTTCGATCCCATCCCGCCCCCTCTGAGCAAGGAGGAGCGACGGGGCACGCAGCGGATGACATTTGAGGCCGTGTCTCCGGGGCAATACCTTCGACTCACGGTGCCGGTCCAACCGCGACGCGCGGGCAGGATGGATTTCGAGATGCTCGTGACGGACGAGCGGGGACGGGTCATCAGCCGTTGCTCGGGGCGGAAACTAGAAGTCGAGCCGTGAAACCAGGCGTCGGAGGTGTAGTGGCTATGCCATTGGAGGACAAGCAAACGCGGCTGCACATCATGCGGGAGATCGCGAAGCGCCAGAGCGTTGACCCCCTACGTCTCCAGGTCTCGTGTATCAACCAGATCGCCACCATCACGGGCGATCTCCGACCCCTGCGAGGGGCCAAAGGGGTGGACACGCGCAAGGAGCTCGGGATCATCGAGGACATCATTCTGCGGCTGCCCAAAGTGCGAGAGGTCATCACGAGGGACGTGCGCTGTCGGTAGGGGAGCCACTTCGGGTCAGCTCTCCCCCACTCCTGGGGCCCATCAAAGCAGTGTGAGCTGGAGATCGGCGGCGGAGAGGACCGCTCGTCCGTATTGTCCGCCTCCGCCCGGCAGCAGGGGTAGGTCCCCGGAGCGCGCCAGAAGGATCAGTTCGGCGATCCGTCCCCCCACTGTCTGTCGCAGCGCTTCCGGTGAGGCCTCGTGCAGCACCGCCATTTCGCTGCCGAATTGGTTGATAAGCCGGTTGAGGGTCACAGGCCCTACCCTCGGCACGAACTCGAGCGGCACCTGGTAATGGTACGGCGGCCGGTGCGGCGGGTGGCGCGGTTCGGGCCAGTCCTGTATCTGCACGATCCTGTCGAGCACCCCCACGGTCACTCGGACGCTGCCACAGGATTGACATACGAGCGCCGGCGGCTCCGATAAGGCCTGCCACTCACAGTCCTCACACACCGTCCGGTGATACTTCCCCAGCCTCGGATCGAGACCGTAGTTCGCCACCACCCGCCGCCCCTTCTCCCGCCGGAGCGCCATCGCCACCTCGGCAAAGCTCGCCCCTTGCATCTCCAGCGTGTTGTACTCCCGGCCGATCTTCGGCAGCGAATGCGCGTCGGAGTTGGTGAGGAAGGTCATGGACTCGAGTTCGCCGATCCAATCCGCCAGATCGGTATCCGCGCTCAGCCCCAGCTCGATGGCCACGATCGATCGCAGCGCATCGCCCGGGAACATCCTCGCCAGCCGCCGGGCGCAGCTCCCGTACACGCTCTTATGCGGCGTGAAGCTGTGCGCGGGCACGAAGATGCCGCCGACGCTCTCACAGATGCGCCGCAGATCGCGCGCCGGCATACGGCACGTCTGTGAGCTGAGGTCGATATTCGTGACGTACTGGGAGAGCAGCGTGGAGAAGTCCTTGAGCTGCTCGACGCTCGCGAAGTAGCTGATGTGGTGTGATTGCCCGCGATCCGGCTCGGCCGTCTCGAACTCGGCCCCGGGGATGAGCGTGACGCTGTCGTGGTAGCGCAGACCGCCCTCCGGGAGCTCCTCGAGCTCCCCGTCTGCAATGAGCGTGTCGATGTCCGCAATCACCCGCGGCGAGGCGCAGTCCACGATCCCCGCCACGGCGATCCCCTTGCGCCTGGCGCACTCGGCGGCGATGTTGGCGAAGGTCAGATCCTTTGAGGCAGTCACCTTCACCGGCTGCCCATCGCCGGCAGAGCCGATGTGAATATGCAGATCGCAGTGCAACCGCATCCCAGCGTACCCAGTACGGGCGCAGACGAGCCGCTCAGCCAGCGCCCCGGCCGGCCCGCAGGTCCTATACAACCTCGCTGTGGTCGGCCCACGCCTTGAGGCCCCACGTGGCGAGAGGAAGCACCACGACGATCGCTGCGGCACGCAGCACCATGTTGTCCAGCACGAGCTGCGCGACCGCCGCCCCACCGGATGCGTAGAGGAGCGACAGCGCACTGCCCACGAGAAACACGTTGTAGACGTGCCGACCGGGCAGCTGCCCGCCCGCTTGCTGCCAACGGTGCCACTGGACGGCGGTCTTGAGCCCCAGCCACACGACAATGAACTGAGGGGCTCCGACGTGCCAGGAGAGGGTGTAGAGCGTCCGCTCCACGTAGCCCAGCGCGGCCGGATGCCAGCCCTCGCCTCCTTTCCGGCGCCAATGACGCGCCGCGCCATCCAGGACCCGGCGTGCGGAGGCGGGATACCAGAGCGAGGTTTCTGCGATACCCATCCGGGCGTGAAGCCCATCCAGCACCGAGACGAGGGCGAAGTGCCCCACGAAAAGGGAGAAGACGTAACCCGGCGAGAATGCGAGGTAGGTTTGCAACCCGAGCGTGAGCCCCTCGCCCATGTAAACCTGCCTCCTGGCCCGGGTTTTCCGCCCGAGGATTCCGAGTGGCCCCCGCCGCCAGGTCAAACCATCACGCATAGACTTCGCCAACTGCATTAAGGTGCTTGAATGAACCCTATTAGGGCCAGCGCCAAGCCTCCCCAGGACCGCCGCCCCCGGTGGCGGTCACCAACACCACCGCATGACACGCCATGCCCTCGCGCCGCCCGGCAAATCCCAACCCCTCCGTCGTCGTCGCCTTCACGCTGACGTTCTCCACGTTGACGCCGAACGCCTCGGCGATGTTCGCTCGCATCTCGTCAATGTGCGGCGCGAGCCGAGGCGCCTCTGCGATGACCGTGGCATCGATGTTCGCCACCAAGAGGCCTTTGGCGGCCACAATCCGAGCCACCTCGACGGCGAGCTTCATGCTCGAGCAGTCCTTGAAGGCCGGATCGGTGTCTGGGAAATGCCGCCCAATGTCGCCGCACGCCGCCGCACCCAGCACGGCATCACAGATGGCGTGCAGGACAACGTCAGCGTCGGAATGGCCCGCCAGGCCGAGGTCGTACGGCACGACAACGCCGCCCAGCACCAAACGCCGACCTCGGACGAGACGATGGACATCGTAGCCATGTCCAATCCGACACGACGCAAGGCCAGGCTCCAGCAGCGCACGCGCCATCGCAAGATCCTCTGGGACGGTGACCTTTATGTTTGCCTCATCCCCCGGGACGATCTTGACCGGATGTCCAAGCCGCTCCAGCAAAGCGGCATCGTCCGTGGCGGAGAAGCCGTCGCGCTGCGCACGGAGGTGGGCATCGAGTAGCAATGCGTACCGAAAAGCCTGCGGAGTCTGGGTCGCATACAGGCGCGAGCGGTCATGGGTCGCACGCACGAATCCTGCGTCGTTGGCCTGCTTGATGGTATCGGACACGAGCACGGCCGCTGTAGCCGCACCACACTCATGGCCGGCTTGCACAGTGCGCTCTACTAACTCGCGCGAAACGAGAGGGCGCGCCGCGTCGTGGATGACAACGATCTCCGGCGCCGACTGCAGGCTCTGCAGACCGGCCAGCACGGAGTCCTGGCGACGGGCGCCGCCGGTGGCAACGCGACTCACCTTTGCCAAGCCGCGCTCTTCACACAGCGCTGCAACGGATGCCTCTTCTCCCGGCGTGGCAATGGGAATGAGCTCGCGTATGAGGGGGCAATTCTCGAAGACGGCCAGCACTCTCGCCAGGAGAGGCTGGCCGTGAAGGTCGGCGAACACTTTGTTCGAGGCCTGGCCGAAGCGTCGCGCCCTGCCCGCAGCAGGGATGAGGGCAGCTACGTTCAAGGCTGCGTTGCCTTCCTGGTAGGCTGCGGCTGCTGTCCGTCGGACTTCAGCTCGCCGAAGATCATCTTTCCGGTTACCTTCTGCAGCGTGTTCGTGACCACCACATCGACTTCTTGACCGATGAAGTCACTGGCCTGCTCCACCACCACCATCGTACCGTCGTCCAGGTATCCGATGGCCTGTCGCGGCTGGTTGCCGGGTCGCATCAGCGTCACGATCAGCCCATCCCCGGGAATGAACTGCGGCTTTATCGCGCTGGCCAGTTCGTTAACATTGAGCACGCCGACGCCGTGCAGCTCGGCGATCTTGTTGAGGTTGTAGTCGTTGGTGATCACCGCCGCGCCCTGTCGGCGGGCCAGTTTCACCAGCCGCAGGTCTACGCTGTCCGATTCGTCGTCATCCTCGCCGTACTCTTCCAACACCTCCACCTCCACATCCAGCTCTTTGCGCACTCGGTTCAGCACGTCCAGCCCCCGGCGGCCACGAGCTCGCCTGAGATCGTCCGCGTGGTCGGCCATGTTCTGGACCTCCTGGAGCACGAACGCCGGAACCAGGAGCGGCCCTTCGATAAAGCCCGTCTTGCATATCTCCGCGATGCGGCCGTCAATGATGATGTTGGCATCCAGGAGCTTGATCGTGCTGCGGCCGGCATACCGTCCGTCGTGCTCTGCGCGCATCGCTGGGAAGATCTGACCCAGTTGACTGATGGCACTGCGTGCCATGGCCACGCCGAGGATGACTCCTATGGTGCCAGCCAACAACTGGAGCGGCAGCGCCATTGGCCCGAGGGACACGCGAAACGGCCACACCAATAGCAGCGCCACCACGAGCCCCAAGATGAGCCCGGACATGATCGCCAGCTTCTCCAGGAATGGCATACTCTCGATCTGGTGAATGACGACGACGAGCTTGCGAAACGTCACCAGGGAAACGAGGAATCCAAGGAGCAGTCCGACGATGGTAAACCCAATGAAGCAGCCGATCTCCGTCCTTGACCCGGGCTCTGCCGCGAGGACGCTCTGCACCCGGGGGACCTGGAGGAAGACCCTGCCCGTGAAGTTGTAGCTCGCCCACCCGCCAGCGATGGTGACCACAACGGTGTAAACAGATAGCAGCCCCCTATAGACCACGAGACCGTCTCCTCAGTCGCCAGCAGCAGCATCGCCACGGCATAGTACAGCACGCGATGGCGGCGAACGGTCCGCCGGCGAGCCCCTCCGCAGGGCTGCTGCCCCGACATCGACCGGCGGCGGCAACAGACATCTACGCCGTAACTGATATCTTCAGGGTCTTGAAGACGATTTCGTCATTCTCCAGCTCGGCCACGATGTTAAGCGGCTCGTCGTCTTCGCGCTGGAGCGCCTTCTCGGCGAGCGGATCCTCAAGCAGGCGGCGCATTGCCCGACGCAGCGGGCGAGCGCCATACGCGGGGTCGTAGCCCTCTCGCGCCAACAGGGCGTGAACCTCCTCGGTCACGTCGAGCGTGATGCCCATGGGCTCGATCTGATCGCGGAGGCGCCTCAACTCAATGTCAACGATGTCGGTGATTTGCTCCGGAGAGAGGGCGTGGAACACGACCACATCGTCAACACGATTCAGGAACTCCGGAGAGAACGTCTTCTTGAGCTCCTCCATGACCTTCGCTTTCATGCGCTCGTACCGCTGCTGCGGATCGCTCCGCTGCTCCTCCTCGGGGCGACCCGTGCCAAAGCCGAGCCTCGGGGCTTCCGAGATCTGCCTGGCGCCGACGTTGCTGGTCATGATGAGCACGGCGTTCTTGAAGTCAACGGTGCGCCCTTGCGAGTCCGTCAGGCGGCCGTCCTCCATTACCTGCAGCAGAATGCTGAAGACCTCCGGATGCGCCTTCTCGATCTCGTCCAGCAACACCACGCAGTAGGGCCGGCGTCGCACGGCCTCGCTGAGCTGTCCGCTCTCCTCATAGCCCACATAGCCCGGAGGCGCGCCGATCAGCCTCGAAACCGAGAACTTCTCCATGTACTCGGACATATCGACCCGGACCAAGGCATCCTCGTCGCCGAACAGGAACTCGGCAAGCGTCCGGGCCAGAAGCGTCTTGCCCACGCCGGTGGGTCCCAGGAAAACGAAGGACCCCGTGGGGCGACGGGGATCTTTGATGCCGGCGCGCGCACGTCGCACCGCTTTGGCGACCGATCGAATGGCCTCGTCTTGGCCGACGACGCGTTCATGCAGTGCTTCTTCCATGTGCAGAAGACGTTCAGACTCCTCCATGGAGATAGCCGTGACGGGGACGCCGGTCCAGACGGATACCACGTGGGCAATATCCTCCCGGGTCACCTGTGCTCGCTTGGCGCCCTCCTGCCCGCGCCACTGCTCCTGCTCTCGCTCCATGTGCCGCTCGAGCTGCTGCTGCCGTGCCAGGAGTCGCGCGGCGTCCTCGTACTCGTCCCGCTCGACCGCACGCTCCTTATCAGCCCGGATGTCACGCAGTTCTGCCGACAGCTCCTGTACTGTAGGCGGCTCGGAGATCGCGCGCAGTTTAACCCGAGAGCCAGCCTCGTCCACCAGATCGATCGCCTTGTCCGGGAGGCACCGGTCCGTTATGTAGCGTGACGACAGCTCCACGGCAGCCTGTAGGGCCTCCTCGGTAATATCGACGCCATGGTGATCTTCGTACCGGCTATTAATGCCGCGCAAGATCTCGAGGGCTTCCTCAGACGTCGGCTCGCGCACCGTCACCGCCTGAAAGCGTCGCTCCAGGGAAGAGTTCTTCTCGATGTACTTGCGAAACTCGTCCAATGTGGTGGCGCCAATGCAGCGGAGCTCGCCGCGAGATAGCGCCGGCTTCAGGATGTTGCTGGCATCCATCGCACCTTCGGCAGCCCCGGTTCCCACCAGCGTGTGAAGCTCGTCCAGAAAGACGATTATGTTGCCCTGCGACCCACGGATCTCGTCCATGATCCGCTTCATGCGTTCCTCGAACTCGCCACGGTACTTGGTGCCGGCGACAATACCGGCCAGGTCCAGGCCCACCAGGCGCTTGCCGTGCAGCGGCTGCGGAACTCTCCTATCGGTGATGAGCTGTGCCAGCCCCTCGGCGATGGCCGTCTTGCCTACGCCGGGCTCCCCAATGAGGCATGGGTTGTTCTTCGTTCGACGGCTGAGGATTTGGATGACCCGCTCTATTTCGTTCTCTCGACCGATGAGTGGATCCAACCGCCCTTCGCGGGCCAATTGCGTCAGATCGCGGCTGAAGTGATCGAGCGTCGGCGTCTTGGACTTGCCCCGTTCTCGTCCCCCGGTGCTCATCGTACTGTGGCGCTGTACTGCCTGCCGGACCTTGCCCAAGTCAACGCCGGAACGCTTGAGTATACGGTAGGATGCACCGCGGTTCTCCCGGACCAACCCGATGAGAAGGTGCTCGGTACCGATGTAGGCCTGCCCCATGTTTTTCGCTTCGTTATAGGCGTATTGAAGCACCTTCGTAGCCTCGGGCGTAAAGGCGATTTCGCTGGTGGGCTCCTCCGCGGTGCCGAGTTCGAGCTGTCGCCGAAGCTCGCCTCGAAGCCACTCCAGATCCACCTCGAGGCTGTGAAGGATATCAACGGCCATTCCCTCGCCCAAACGCAACAGTCCGAGCAGAAGATGCTCGGTTCCGATCCGTTGCATCTTGGCGCGCTGCGTCTCGTCGTGGGCGAGCAGCACCGCGCGGCGGGCGTGGCCGCTGAACCGTTCCCACAATTCCATATTTGCCGGCCTCCTGCAGCAGATGACGTCACACCGGAACCTTGCCGGCCGTGTCATCGGACGGAGGTTGCGTCCGGTCAGCCCGTTCCCCTTATCAGTGCCCTCCTTGCCCTTACCCTAAACAACATCACACCCCGTCGGCCGTTTTCGGCGTCGCAATCCTTCCAGAGCATGCCCGCGCACCCGTCTGCCATTGCCGGCGCACGTCTGCTCCAGCGCCTCACTCGTCAGGTTCATCCTCCTCCGGCGCGTGACCCTTCTCGCTTTCGGATAGACGCTTGACATCAGAGAGTAGTTCCGTCAAGTCAACCAGCGGCTTCGTCGTCAGGGCGCACCACAGGCCATCGCGGCCGATCACCAGAACGAGCGCATCCAGGTCCGCCGCGCGGGCGAGTTGTGCCACACTGCGGCCGAAATCATCCACCTTCGCGCCCTTCCCCTTCGGTCCTGGGTGCCACTTGCGCATGAACTGGGCCACGGTAGCCCCCAGTTCCTCCAGTTTCGGCAACCCCATCCTGCCCCGTTTTGGCCGCTCCTCGATGGCCGCAACGCCACGCTTCAGCTCCTGGCGGACCTTGCGCACGCCGACGCCGCAACGCTTGAGTATACGGTAGGATGCACCGCGGTTCTCCCGGACCAACCCGATGAGAAGGTGCTCCGTACCGATGTAGGCCTGCCCCATGTTTTTCGCTTCGTTATAGGCGTATTGAAGCACCTTCTGCGCCTCGGGAGTAAAGGCGACCTCGGTGGCGGGCTCCTCCGCGCCCCCACGTTGGAGTTGGCGTCGCAATTCGCCTCGAAGCCAGTCCAGATCCACCTCCAGACTCTGAAGAATGTCAACAGCCATGCCCTCGCCCAACCGCAGCAGCCCAAGTAGAAGATGCTCCGTTCCAATCCGTGGCAGCCTCGCCCGCGGCGTCTCGTCATGGGCAAGCAACACGGCGCGCCTCGCATGCCCGCTGAAGCGTTCCCACAGCTCCACTGCACCCTCCCCACGACTGGCCAGGTTGTTCCGACGGCCCTCTCAGCTACATCCACGCCAGCCGGCCACGCTCGCGGCTTCTCTCCACGTCGCGTCCGCCGAGCGCGTGTGAGACGGCGGCTCTTCCCCTCACGCGCGCTTGCTGCACACGTCACACAACGGCAGTTCCCTACCAGGCTTCCTCCACAATCGGCCAAGCCTGGTGGCCCTATTCGTATATTGGCACACCTTCAGTCTGAGTCAAGATGCGGAAATGCTCAGTGAACTTCGCCGTAATCGGCCCGGGCCGCCCATCGCCAATGGTCCGGCCGTCCACCTTGACCACCGGCACCATCTCAGCGGCGGTGCCCGTCAAGAAACACTCTGCCGCACTGTAGACATCGACCAGGGTGAAAAGCCTCTCCTGCACCTCGATCTGCAGCTCGGACGCCATCGCGATGACGGTGTTCCGGGTGACCCCTTCCAGTATGCCGGCATACGACGGCGTTGTCACGAGACGCCCGTCACGGACCAGAAAGATGTTCTCCCCAGTACATTCTGCCACGAAGCCATCAGTGTTGAGCATGATGGCTTCGTCGAATCCCTGCCGGATAGCTTCCATCTTGGCCAGAATGCTGTTGAGGTAGTTCAGCGACTTGATCTGTGCCGGAAACACGTCGGGCGGCGGGCGGCGAACACTGGCGCATGCCAACTCGATGCCACCCTCGTAGACCTCCGGAGGCAATAGCTGGATCGTGTCGGCGATGATCACCACCGTCGGCCGTAGGCACTTGCGTGGGTCGAGCCCCAGGTCCCCTTTTCCCCGCGTGACCAACACCCGAACATAGGCGTCTCGCAGCTCATTGCGTCTCAACGTCTCCAGGATCGCCTCACGCAACTCGTCAATCGGCAGCGGGATCTCAAGCTGCAGGAACTGCGCCGACACCTGGAGCCGCCGGAGATGCTCGTCGAGCTTGAACACTCGCCCATTATACGCTCTGATACCCTCAAAGACACCGTCCCCATATAATAGACCGTGATCGTAGACAGATACGGATGCCTGGTCTTTGGGCACATATGCCCCGTCGATGTATACGACGAGGCTCATTGGCATCACCTTTGCATACTGCGGTTTTGAAACAATGATGCGAACGGGGCGTTACGAAACTGCTCGCCGCTTGGCTAAGCCATTTCGCTAGAAAGCGCCGAGCCGTTGACGTGCGGCAGTATAGCAGAAATACCTGACCGTGACAAGCAACGCCGCAGGCCGCCAAAACGCCATAGGGGAGCCCCTCCGCGGGCTCCCCTGTTGTTTGTCGGCTCGTGCGTCATTGCAGGGCCGGCATGCCCATCCCCGCCCCTCCTTAGCCGTTACTGACCACTATCCACTAACCACGGCCGTTTACCCTTGACCCTTAACCCTTTCCCCTGCCTTCCTCACGCCCACGTCATTTCGCCCGGCAGCTCTGAAATCATTACCTGCTTCAAGAAGCTCACGGCCTTCTGGAAGCCCTCGTCGGCCGACATCAGGCTGTCCTCGTGCTCGATGCTCAGAACGAAGTCGTAGCCGATGAGCCGCAGCTCGCTCACAATGGCCTTCCAGGTGGCGTAGTCGTGCCCATAGCCGACCGTTCGGAAGATCCAGGCGCGGTTCATCTCGTCTCCGTAGTGCTTTATGTCCAGTACCCCGTTGACCGCGGCATTCTGCGGATCGACGAGGCTGTCCTTGGCGTGGAAGTGCTTGATGACATCGGCGCCCAGGAAGCGAATGGCAGCCGGCGCGTCAATTCCCTGCCAGAACAGGTGGCTCGGGTCGAAGTTGGCGCACATGCGTTCGCCGCATGCGTCCCGCAGTCTCATGAGTGTTTCGGGGTTGTACACGAGGAAGTTCGGGTGCATCTCGAAGCAGATGTCAACCCCGTACCGATCCGCGTACCTGTTCTCCCGCTTCCAGTAGGGAATCGCCACCTCGTCCCACTGATACGTCACCGCCTCGAGGTGGTCCTCCGGCCACGGCGCAACGACCCAGTTGGGCACTCGGTCCCGCGGCGATCCGGCCGGCAGGCCCGAGAAGTTAATGACGCAGCTCACCCCGAGCTTCTCGGCGAGCTTCACCGTCTCACGGTGCACCTTGTGGCTCTCCTCCGCCATTCGCCGGTTCGGATGGAGCGGATTGCCGTGGCAGCTCAGGGCAGACAATATGAGGCCCCGGCTCTGGATGGCCTGCAGGAATGCCCTCCGCTTCGCGGCGCTCTTATTCAGCTCAAAGGGGTTGCAGTGGTTCGCGCCGGGGTAGTTGCCGGTCCCAATCTCGACGGCCTCGAGTCCGGACTCGCAAAGATAATCCAGGACCTCTTCCAGGGGCTGCTCGCTCCACGGAGCCGTAAGTACACCGATCTTCATCGTCCTCAGTCCTCCGTATGTGACTGCCTTATTGTAGGGCGGGGGCTCGCGCCGTCGCCATAGCGGCTTTGGCGCGTCGGCGACCGTCCCCCGCCGCCTTTGCCGTGTCTGACCACCAACCACTGCCTCACGCCCTCACCCTCTCCCACCTCTTGCTCTTCGCCGCCGCCAGCACCGCATCCATGACGGCGTTCACAATAAGCCCATCCTCGAAGTTTGGCTTCGGTATCTTCTTCGCCGCGACGGCGTTGAGGAAGTCATACACCGTATTGATCGTGCTGTGCTCGTAGCCCAAGTTATGCGCCGGTGGCCAGTAGGCCTGCATGTAGGGATGAGTCGCATCGGTGGCCAGGATCGTTTTGAAGCCCTGCCGCCCCTCGGGGGCAGCGCCATCGTAGTACTCAAGCTCGTTCATGCGCTCCAGGTCCCAAGCCAGACTCCCCTTGCTCCCGTTGATCTCGAAGCGGTTCTGATTCCGCCGACCCAGGGCGAAGCGCGTCGCCTCGAATGTGGCGATCGCCGGCGCGTCCTTGAACCGGGCCAGCACGATGGCCGCATCGTCCACCGTCACCTTGCCCTTCCGCTTACCTCTTCCCGCTCCCCGTGCCCGGAGCCCGCCGGTGACCTGCTCCGGCAGAGGGCGCTGCTTGATGAACGTCTCCACGGTAGCGGCGACGCTGCTTACCTCGCCCACCAGATACAGGGCCAAATCCACCGAGTGCGCCACGAGGTCCCCGAGGGCGCCGGAGCCCGCGAGACGCTTCTGCAGTCGCCACACCAGGGGGAACTGCGGGTCCACAATCCAGTCCTGCAGGTACGTGCCGCGGAAGTGATAGATGTCGCCGACGGCGCCCCCATCGATCATCTTTCTGGCAAGCGACACCGCGGGACACCGACGGTAGTTGTGGCTCACCATGTGGACCACGCCGGCCTTCTCCACCGCTCGCAGCATCTGTCTCGCCTCGCTCGCGTCCTTGCCCAGAGGCTTCTCGCACAACATGGGCTTGCCGGCCCTCGCGGCCTCCAGCACCACAGGAAGGTGATTGACGTTGGGCGTGCAGATGTCTATCACGTCAATGTCATCCCGGGCGCAGAGCTTCTTGTAGCTTCTCTCGTAGCTCTCCCAGCCCCAGTCTTGCATTCGCTGTTTCGCCAGTCCCACGTCCACGTCGCAGATCGTTTTCATGACGGGCTTCGCCTTAACGTCGGGAAAGAAGAAGGAGACGGCGCGATAGGCGTTGCTGTGAGCCTTTCCCATGAACCCCGCGCCAACGAGGCCGATATTCACAGTTTTCATCTGCCGGTATTCCTCCCAGCACATGGCGGAGATTGTGTCTGCCCGTGCCCGCGGCTAAGAAAGACGCTGCCGTGGGCGGTGCCATGTTTCGGCGGTCCCGGTGCATATCCCTCCATGAGTCAGAACAGCCGCGACGCCGCCCTCGGGTGGGGCATGTTACCGAGTCCCTATTTGAGCGCCTCCTCTGCTGCTGTTTCTGCCAGCGGTTCGCGCGTTCCCATGAGCACCTTAACCTTCGCACTGTTCAATTGCTCATCGCGCCACGCAGCGTACAGGCGCATCAGTTGCTGTCGCCGGATGATGTCTCGGAGTTGCTCCTGGACCTCTGCAAAGGTGTGTTCCACCCTCGGCCGTATGTCGTCGAGCCTGATGATGAAAATGCCCTCCGTTGTCCGTACCGGCGGAGAGATATGGTGGACCTCACCGAGTTCAAAGATGGCCCTTTCGTCCGCCCCGGGGTTGCTGCTCCGTCGTACGTAATGCGGATACTCGCCACCTTGCTCGCGGGTGCGACTGATCGAGTGCTTTCGTGCGAGTTCGCCGAACTTCTCCGGCTGCTTCGCCAGTTGAGCGCGGATCTGCTGGGCCAGCGTCTCTTTGTCCTTCGGAAGCAGAATGAAGCTCACTCGCCGCTCCTCGGGCACGGTGATAGGATATTTATCGCGATTCTCATTGTAGGCTCGTTCGACGTCCGCGTTCGTCACTGTCACCTTGTCGCTGACGAGCCTCTCCTTGAGCATCTGCAGTCGAAGGCCGACCTTGTATATCGTCAGCCACGCCTGGTACCTCTCCTCCGAATAGCGTCGCTGGGCCACTCTCGGGGCTTGCTCGACGGCCAGGCGGGCATCCAGCTCAGCGTCCTCAACTGTAATCCCGCGTTTTGTGGCCGCCTGTCGAACGATCACTTCCTCGATCAATTCCCTGAGCACCTGTTCCCCCGCCACCCGCAGGAGGCGAAGGTAATAGGCGTCTCGAGAAATGGGTTCGCCATTGACGGTCGCCACCGGATCTGGAAACAGGCCGCCCTCGTCGGCTCCCATAAGTGGGCTGCTGCACCCGACGGTGAGGGACAACAGTGTCAGCCAATGGAGCGTTCGCACGCTCAGCCTCCTTTCGCCACCGACCCAAGCAGGGGCATGGTACTCAACGAGTATGCTGAAGTCAAGCCGCGAACGGCTGCGGCACTCCCTCAGCAGAAGGACTCTGCAGTGCCGACGCTGAAGGGTAGTCCTGACCAGTCGTCATGCTGCGGTGCGGTACCCGGTGAGTTTCGGGAAAAGATCCCGAAACTCGACGATGAAGATGGAGTAGCCGGGTGACTCATCCGAGATTCTTCACTCCGCCTGCGGCTCCATTCAGAATGACAGGATGGCGTGACGGGCGAAATCTTCGAACCAGACGTCCGAGACGAGGAGATGATGCCGCGATGAGGTGGGTCGCGCGGTCGCTCGCAGCCACAGGTGCTCTGATAGGCGTCGGTGTTGCCGTGTCGCTGTTTGCCGGGCTTGCGCGAGCACAGGCTCCCACGCTCGCCGCTGACAACAAGGCCCTCGTCGAGGGGCTGCTGGAGAAGACGGGTTGGAAGTATCGGCACGAGCGCGGCGACATTTTTCGCGTCCCGATGCAGGACGGTCCCGACGTCTGGGTCCACACCTCGGGGGATAATGTCTCCATCCGCGCCATCGTGGGCGACCTTCCCGCGCAGGAAGAGCTGACTCTGAAGCCGCTGCTTGACCTTCTGAGGGCGAATTTCAGCTTTCAGCGGGGCAAGTTCGGCCTGGACGAAGATCGAACGGTGTGGTTCGAGATCAACACGCCTATTCGCCTCATAGATGCGAAAGAGGTCGATCGGAACATCCTGTACGTGGCCCGACAGGCGAGGAAGCACCGCCTCACCCCGGAGAAAAAGGAACCGTAGCCCGGCCACGTTTTGCGCGCCCTGCATCGGCCTGCGAGGCTTACGTCTCCTCGTCGGCCGGCATACGCTTCCCGGCAATGAGCGAGGCTTCGATTTCGGCTTCCCCCTCTAAAGCTGCCCCCATGGCCGTCTCGCGGGTGACCTGGGCTTTCCCGGCCGGACGGATGGCGACGAAGCTGGCGCTCTTGCCCGGTGCCAACGTTCCATAGCGACTCTCGATACCCAGTGCTTTCGCACCGTTCTCCGTGGCCATCCGCAGCGCCACGTGAGGCTGAATGGCCGGATGCCTCTGACGCAAGTCACGCATCTCTTCCAGCATGGACAGGGAGTCATTGCTCGCGAGGCTGTCGGTTCCCAGTGCCACGTTGATGGCGGCGTTCAGAAACTCCTCCACCGGATGCCGCGGATGGCGAAAGAAGGCGTGGCTCCTGGGGCAGAACGCGACGTGCGCTCCCGCGTCGGCCATCATGCCAATGTCCTCGGATGACACGTAGTTCGCGTGGGCGATCAGCGTCGTCGGCCCGAGTACCCCCAGCGACGCGGCATATGCAATCGGCGACATGCCCGGAGGCTGCCAGGAAGCCCCGAGGGGCGCAGCGCGCAGGTTGAAGAAATCGGCGAGCGGACCATGACCGTGTTGCAGCAGCTCAACTTCCTCCGCGGTCTCCGCCAGATGCGTCATCAGGCGCATGTCGTTGGCCCGCGCGAACGCGGCGCAGTCCCGGTACGTCTGCGCATCGGCCGTGTACGGCGCATGGGGCGATATGCCGATGGCCAGGCGCTTCGCCGCCAGCTCCGGCAGCTCCCGCTCCAACTGCCCAACCGTGTTCTCGCTGCCGGCGCCGCCGAAGCCGAAGACCTCGAGGAAAAGCACGCCGCCCAGCCCACTCTCATCGAGCGTCCCCCATGTCCCCCAGCGCGGCGTCGCATCCCCCACGGCAGCCGTCCCCGTCCGCATGCACTCCGCCGCACCCTCACGCGTCGCTGCGGCGAACGCATCGTCCGAATCAGACAGGGCCGTCGCGCCGACCTCGATCAGCCACGCAGTAAAGGTATCTCGGAACGGAACCCGATGCCGGAGATGGGAGAAGCACAGATGCGTGTGCGCGTTCACGAAGGCCGGCAGGAGGATCAGATCGGACAGATCCCAGCGAGTGGCACCCTCAAATCGGCCCTCCAGCTCGCCGGGAGCGCCGCAGCCGACTATCTCGTCCCCGCTGAAGGCGAGCCAGCCGCCGAGGATGACAGTGTCTGCATCAACGACGAGGGCGGCGCTGCTCACAACGGTGGTCGAACCCATTCTCGCCAATCCTCACCGATGTCGCCTTGCAGCTTGTAGCGCTTCATCGATTCCGCGCAGGGACAACATCGCGGCGTTTCTGCAAGCGCCTCCACAGCTCGCTCCATGACGCACGCCAGCCCCCTCACGGCCGCCTCAACCGTCGCTTGATCTTGCTCGTCGGCAAGGCCCTGAAAGAGCACTTCGGGCCTGGGCGGCGCTTCGCGGACTCCCTCGGCGTAGTTGGTGACGTAGCACAGCGCCGCGTAGCACATCTCCAGCTCTCGGGCCAGAAAGACCTCCGGCGCGAGCGTCATGCCCACGAGCTGCCCCCCGGCCAGCCCGTACTTGCGTATCTCCGCGGGCGTCTCCAGCCGCGGCCCCTGAGTGCACACGTAGGCAGCGCCCTCCGTTACGGAGATGCCGCTCCCACTGGCTGCCGTCGCCAGGGCAGCAGCGATCGCCGGGCAGAACACCGGGTCCTGTCGGAGCAGACCGAGGCCAGTCCCCTCGTAAAAAGACGACGCCCGACCGCGTGTCTCATCGACGAGGTCGTCGGGGATCACGTACTGGCCCGGTACGAATGATGGATCGATGGCGCCTGGACCGCTCCAGGCAATGATGCGATCCGCGCCGGCGTCCTTCAGGGCATAGATGTTCGCCCGGTAGTTCACGAACGGGGCACCGACTCTATATCCACCAAGGCCGTGCCGCGACAAGAACAGCACTTCGTGCCCGCCCAGCCTCAGCGTGCCGAGCGGTGACGAGCGCCCAAAAGGCGTCTCGACCGGGGCGAGCTGCCCCTCTGGCAGGTCCCCCTCAGCCAGCAAGTCGTACGCGCGGCTGCCGCCAATTACCGCCAACCGGATGGAGACGTGCATGCCCCTCTTCCTTCTGGCATTTGATTATAGCACCTCCCGCCAAACGCCAGTCAAGCACCCTCTCCGCGCGCTACTCTTTCCTGCCCTGGTGTTTTGCTGACCACTGGCCACTGCCGTATGTTGTAGAGCGGGTGCTCGCGCCGTCGCCAAAGCGGCTTTGGCGCGTCGGCGACCGTCGCCCGCCGCCTTTGCCTTCACGTCCGCCCTCCGTCCCCCGCCGGCCTTCGTTCCAGGGCGCAGCCCCCGCCCCCCCGGTTTTTCTTCCCCCCGATGCAGGTATCGCCCGCCAGACCCCGAAACCTACACATCGAGCGGCATGGATAATATGTGGTCCGCGAAACACGACTGCCTGCTCAAGGGGGAATGGCGATGCGCCTCATTGCGGCTGTAGTGTTGTGTGGTTTGCTGCTGTTTGTCGCTGCCGAAGTGTGCACAGCGGACGCCTGGTACTTCCAGACGGTGGACTGGACTGGCAATGTTGGCATGTACACCTCCCTGGCCCTGGACGCCAGCGGCTACCCGCACATAAGCTACCTCGATGCGACCAACTCGGACCTTAAGTATGCCGCCTGGAACGGCAGCGGTTGGGACATGCGGACGGTGGACAGCGCGGGCAGGATCGGCTGGCATACCTCGCTGGCGCTGGACGCCAGCGGCTATCCGCACATAAGCTACCAGGACTTGAGCAACGGCGACCTCAAATACGCCGCCTGGAACGGCAGCAGTTGGGACATTCAGACGGTGGACAACGTCGGCGACGTCGGCACGTACACCTCTCTGGCTCTGGACGCCAACCGCTATCCGCGCGTAAGCTACTTCGACTGGGATCCCAACTACGACCTGAAGTACGCCGCCTGGAACGGCAGCAGTTGGGACATTCAGACGGTGGAGAGCGGTGGTTGGGTCGGCCGCTTCACCTCGCTGGCCCTGGACGCTAGCAGCGGCTATCCCCACATGAGCTATTTCGACGACACCAACGAGGACCTCAAGTACGCCGCCTGGACAGGCAGCAGTTGGGACATCCAGACGGTGGATAGCACCGGCTACGTCGGCTATTCCACCTCTCTGGCGCTGGACGCCAGCGGCTATCCGCGCATAAGCTACTACGACGAGACCAACGGCGATCTCAAGTACACTGCCTGGAACGGCAGCAGGTGGGACGTCGAGACGGTGGACAGCGCCGACTCCGTGGGGTGGGACACCTCCCTGGCGCTGGACGCCAGCGGCAATGCGCACATAAGCTACTACGACTATCTGAACGAGGACCTCAAATACGCCGCCTGGAACGGCAGCACGTGGGACATCCAGACGGTGGACAGCGTCCCCTGGGGGGTGGGCCGATTCACCTCCCTGGCTTTGGACGCCAGCGGCTATGCGCACATAAGCTACTACGACGCAAGCCACGACGAGCTCAAGTACGCCACCACCCAGCCGATGCCACCTCACCTGCTGCCGGCGACGGGCTACTACATGATCTCCTTCCCGCTGACGCCCACGTTGCCCACCCCGCACGACGTGCTCTCCGACGACTTGGGCGACGGGAACTACTACATGTGGCGCTGGCGCTGGGAAGCCGGCGGCTACCAGACTATACCGACTAGCCTCCCGGGATCTCAGACCGCCACGCTCGGCATTCAAGAGGGCTACTGGCTGCTGGCGCAAGCGGCCACACTGGACGTGGACGTGGGTGGCACGCTGCCCTACGGTGATTGGGCGATCTGGCTGCAAGCGGGCTGGCGCATGGTGGCCGCGCCCTACGAAGCCACCATGGACAGCCTGCAGGTGGACTACGGCGGAGATGTGCGGAGCCTGGCAGAGGCCCAAGCGGCCAACTGGGTACTGGCAACGTTCTATTACTCCCACGACGGCAGCGGCGGCTACAGCACGGTCACCATCGGCCGGACGCCGCCGGACGAGCTGTCGCTGTGGTATGGCTACTGGGTGCTGGCGGGGGTTGAGTGTTTGCTGATCGTGCCGCCGCCGGTGGGTGGCGGCGGGACGGCCACGACCGCATCGCAACCGGCTGCTGGCGGGCTTGCGTGGGCGTTCGACATTCAAGCCAGCAGCGTAAGCTCTGGCGACACCATCACCATCGCGGCGGCCGATGCGGCGACCGATGAGTTCGACGGCTTTGCGCTGGATAAGCCGAAGCCGCCGGCAGCGCCCGGCGAGGGCAGGCTGCGGATGGCGCTCAGAGCCGAAGGCAGGCGGGGGACGGAGCCCCCGCCCTACAATAAGGCACCGGGCCGCCAGATGCCGTGGGGCTCGGAGTTGGCGATGGAGACAAAGGGCACCGTGCAGGATGCGGCCGAATGGGAGTTCGCCGTCAGCGGCGGCGTCGAGGGCGAGCCGGTGACGCTGAGCTGGCCGGAGCTGAGCCGCTTGCCCAAGGATCGCGTCGCGATCCTGACCGACAGGGACACCGGCAAGCGCACTTTCATGCGGACGAGAGCCCAGTACGAATTCAGCGCTCCGGGAGCGGGCAGCAGCCGCAGCTTCGCGGTGACGCTGAAACGTCCGCAGCAGGGCGCAGCGCTCATCAGTGGCTTCTCGGTAGTGCCGCTCAGAGGCGGTCGGGGAGCGGAGATCGCTTTCAGCCTGTCGGCAGATGCCAGCCTGAACATCAGCGTGCTCAACGCCGCCGGCCGCCTGGTGCAGCATGTGCGGCAGGCAACAGCCGCCGAGGCTGGCACACACACGGTCACCTGGGACGGCCGCTCGCTGCGCGGCACGGCGCTGCCCAACGGCCTCTACCTGTGCGTGCTGAGCGCCAAGGCACCTGACGGCCAGCAGGCGCGTGCCGTGCGGCCGGTGAGGCTCGCGCGCTGAGGCGCGCTCAGCCCGCCGGCTGGCCACGGCAGGGGCGCACCGCAGAGCCCTCTCTTCGGAGGAGATGATGTCATGGCGCGGACTGCAATCGTGACGACGGTTCTGTGCGGGCTGTTGTGGCTGGTGGCCTCTAGCGCTTGCGCAGCGGACGCCTGGGACATCCAGACGGTGGACAGCGGCTGGGCCAGCTCTCTGGCGCTGGACGCCAGCGGCTATGCGCACATAAGCTACTCCCACGCCACCAGCTACGACCTGACGTACGCCGCCTGGAACGGCAGCAGTTGGGACATCCAGACGGTGGATAGCGCCGGCTGGGTCGTCGAGTACATCTCCCTGGCGCTGGACGCCAGCGGCTATGCGCGCATAAGCTACTACGAGTCGACCAACGGCGACCTCAAGTACGCCGCCTGGAACGGCAGCAGTTGGGACATCCAGACGGTGGACAGCGCCGGCGATATCGGACAGTGGACCTCCCTCGCTCTGGACGCCAGCGGCTATGCGCGCATAAGCTACCACGACGAGAGCAACGCCGACCTCAAGTACGCCGCCTGGAACGGCAGCAGTAGGGACATCCAGACGGTGGACAGCGCTGGCAATGTTGGTGGCCCCACGTCGGTGGCCCTCGACGCCAGCGGGTATCCGCACATAAGCTACTACGAC
>JAUWAU010000016.1 GCA_030601885.1 Armatimonadota bacterium | reverse complement strand
AAGCCCCCCGGGCACTCAAGTGCCCAAATCGATGGCCAACCTGGCTCACGGTCTCCCGCCGACGCATCGACACCATGACACAGCCCATCAGCATAACCCCAAACCGCTCACACCAGCACTTTCATGCATAGTTCGGGCTAGGACGTCGCGATGCTTCGCCGCATGACGGCGCTGTCTGCCGACACGGCAACAGCACTGAGCACACACATATCGGTCGATTAGAGGCACTTGACATGAGTGCGACCGGTGTGCTACTCTCCGGGCGCCGAGAGCCCCAGGCCTACGGTTGCCCTGGCGAGGGACCGGGCCACGGCTCTCGGCTTGCCTTTTTCTGAGAAGTGAGGAGCTCCCGAAGGATCCGAATCATGTCCTCAAGCGCCTCCGTCGAGACGTTCGCACCCGCTTTTCGGCCGGCCTCGTAGGCTGCAACCTGATAGAGCGCATGCAGCTCGTCGAGAAGTTCCTTGTAGCGCCAGAACATGTGTTTCTCGCGTCGAGCCAAGTCGGCCAGGAGATTCTGCTCCACCTCCACGAGGGACTTCAGCAGAACCCGGTGGCGATCGTGCAATTGATAGACGATCCCCGCAAGCACGTCTTCGTACCTCCCCTTGTGGTTTTCATGCAACACGTGCATCTCCTTGACCTCCTGTACTGGATGGCACGTGCCTGCGCACCTCTGGCTCGCCCGCACCGACGTGAGCCGACGCCAGAGGTCGCCTCAGGTGTGCGACGGCTCGTCAGCCCGTGAGCCGTCCGATCGCCATCTGAACTGCTGCTGCGAGTGTGGCGCGGAGATCAGTGCAGGGGTGTTATCGGCGATGCAAATACTGACGCTGCTAGCTCAGTCTCTCACGTGCTGCGCGGCATCTGTCTCTGCCTGCAGTTCCGCAATGCCGCGGGCAATGTCGGTACCCGCCAAGACCTCTGCGAATTCCCCATAGATCGTGATCGTGCAGTATCGCGTCTTGTCCTTTGAGCCAATCATCTCAGTATATCACCGCCCTGTATGTCCGGGGCTGCAGACGGAGCGTCTCAGCTCAAGTTCGGGACGCATCAGCCTCGCGTGCAATCGGTCACAGAAACGCTTGTGCGGTGCGCACCGCCTGCTGGGAGCACGCCCCAGTGTGTCGTTCGCGCCTCGCTACCGTGGCACGCCCGTCTCGCGGGCCCGCTGTCGGCGCTGGGTGGTCCTTTGCCGGGCCCGGTGTTCCATCAATTGCACTATCTCCTCGGCCGTTCGCGCGGGCAGGCTGCACTCCATAATGAGCGCCTCATTCACCTGTTCGCGATACGGCAGCGTTCTATCGAAGACGCGGAGCACCGTGTCCGTGGAAACCCCGATAGAAGCTGCGATGTCGGCAATCGTTTGACCGCGGTGGTGCCGCCTGAGAATATCGAGAAATGCTCCCTCCGGGATTCGCATCCGGTACATAAAGGTGCCGCAGGTTGCCACGAACTTCCTGCCGCAGGCCTTGCACCGAAAGCGCTCCCGCTTTTTGTCCTTGCCCACGGGCGACACTGCCACGATGTCGCGGCTTCTGCGGCGTCCGAAGTTGTCGCAGGCAGGATTTGGGCACGCCACAGCATGCGTTTCCATTGTTTACCTCTTGATTACTTAGTTGCCAGGATTGGCGCAAAGGTTGTACTGATGGGCGCGGGATTCAGCCGCGCAACGCCGTGCGACGGGGTGTTTGGCGCCGTTTTTCCTGTCCAACAGCGCGCTCGGTGTCCAAATGTGCCTGCCGCAATGGAGATATGCTGGATAAATGTCCACCGCTCGTGCGGGCGGAACCAGTGAGCGCGCATAGTGCTACGTTAAGTGACAACATCGATCCCGGAGCATCAACCGCGTTGGGCCGCACTGGCCGGTGGGGCACATAGCCTCGGGCCCACGGGTGTTCCCAGCCAACGCGACACAGTGTTACCGGAGGCAAGGGAGGCTTCAGGCTGCTGGGGCAGATGAGGTGGCCAGCACACCGGCAGGTCGTGGTCGGGGCCATCTGCGCGCAGAGGCGCCTCGCTGCAGCGCAGGCAGGTGCCATGGCAGCAGAGGCACGCGAGCTGCCACGACAAGTCAGCGGCCTGCCGGGAGGGATGGGAGTCCGCACGGTGACGCTGCTATTGCCTGGATGCGATAGTCTCTATCCGTTCTCGCGGGCCTTCAGAGCTTCCAGATACGCGCACAACTCGCCGACACGGCTGCAGAACGCGCCGGCCCATACGCGCTCGTGGCCCTCGAAGCCCTCCGTTACCCAAAGCCCGCGCTCGTCGAGGGTGTCGAGCGCCTGACGGGCCGCTGCGCCGAGCTCACGCACGCGCTCCGCGCTGGGCTTACGGTCGCGCTCGGCCAGCATGCCCTTGCGCCCGAGCTTCCGGATCTTCGTCCAGAGCGCAATGGCGGACTCGCCCCATGAGCTCTGCCATGCATAGCCCGGGCGGAGGTCCTCATCGGAGTACGTGATGATGCGGTCCGGTGTGCAATACAATGGCCGATTCGTGCACAACTCGTAGAAGCGGGCCCAACGACCGTCCGGCAGACGCGATCGCTTGAACCACTTGACCGCCTTGGGGATGGCGTCTCTGTAGCGCCTGTCGCCCGTCTCCAGCCAGATTTCCGTCAAGATACGGAGCACGGCCGTGCTCTCGGAGGAGACGAGCGCCGTCGGCTCAAACCAGCGCGCCGGCGCGGGAGAATTGGGCGTCAGCGGGCCGTTGACGAAGTCGTCGTAGTATTGCTGTGCCCAGACGGCCTGCGGCTCGGGGAGCTGCACCTGCAGGAGCCAATCGGCCGCACGGAGCACGGCGTCCAGATATCGCTGCTCGCCCAGCACGCGGTACGCCGTCAGCAGCGTGCGCATGTAGTCGGGGATCGTGGCGTCGTTGATGGTGTGGTAGCGGCGGTAGTTGTCCTGATCCTCGGGCGGCGGGTACACCTGCGGCCAGCCGCCGCTCGGGTACTGGGCCTTGAGCAACAGGTCCAGGCCCGGCAGCATGACATCCCTGTGCCCCGGCGCGGGCTCCACCTCGGCCAGCTCCACGAGAAACAGCACGCACGCCTGCGTCCGGTTGTCGTCCATGTCGCTGGTCTTGGGTCGCGGGCCGCTGAGTCGCGCCCGGGCGGGCCATCCGCCCGACTCGGCCTGCACCTTGGCCAGGGCGTCGGCGACCTCGCTCGCCATCCGAAGGTATCGCTCATCTCCCGTCACGCGATACGCCCCCAGCATCGTCCGGCCGATCCACGGCGTGGCCGGCGGCTCCATCTCGATCTGGTCCGGCGCACTGATGGGCCCGTACTTGCCGTGGCTGCCGTCGTACCGCGTCTTGAGGTCGGGGGAGTACGCATTGGCGTGCCCGCCCTGGACTGAAAGGGCGTGGAAGGCGGAGACGGCCTGGAGCAGGCCGGCCCGGGCCTCGTCGGCGGTCGGCACGTTTGCCGATTCGCCCTGTCCGTAGGCTGCATGTCCTGCCATCAGCAAGCCAACCCAGATAATGACGTGCCGCCACATACAAACTCACTCCGTTCGGTCGTCGTGTTCGCCGCCGGCGACCCTGGCGCATTGCCGGCGAGCGACCTCGCCACGCTTAGAATCCGATCAAGCTGATCCGAGTTAGAGTCGTTTTGCCTCGCGTGCCAGGCGCGTTCGCTAAGTGCCAGGCGGTGTACTGCTCAGCATAGGTTTCCCCGGCCGACATTCCATCGACTGGGACGATGACTCTGAACCCTCGCAGAGCGGCGCCAGTAGCCGTGTGGAGGACAGCTCCGTGCGCGGAAGTCCCGACCAAAATCACCGTTTCGATGCCCTTCGACCTCAATATCCCCTCCAGGTCGGTCCCGAAGAACTTGTCCACTCCAGCCTTGACTATGGGCTCTTCTGCGATGCGTGCTACCTCGTCCCTGATGTCTGCTTTGCTCGCGTTTCTCGTTAAGGAGTAAACAACGGGCATGCCCTTGCGTCTGCACTCCGCGAGTAGGGCTTTGATTCCCGGCAACGAAGCTACACATCGAGGCCTTCTCTCGAGATTACAGTTCTGGTTCTGAATGTCCAAAACGAGGAGCGCCGTCGCTTTTGGGTCCACAGTTACCGGCTCTAGCTCAGGCGGTGGTGGGGCTTTCACAGCGGCCCATTCATCTATGATGGTATCCGTGGCCTGGGCCCAGGCCGCGGAGAAGGCACTTGCGATGAACAGGCACGTGCTCGCTGCTGCGAAGAGGAGCATCTGCTCGGTGAACAAGCCTTTGACTATCCAGTTCATTGGGGCCCTCCGTTTCAGGGCTGGCAGTGGCATTGTCCGGGGGCGACAGACCGGCGCCCGTCGGCGATGACGGGCCCTATACAATACGATCTTCCGTGCGCCGCCGTCAACTGCAACCCACGATCAGGAGGTGGGCCATCACATGACCGGCGATACACGCTTCTACGACGCCCTGGGGGCCAACTACGATCTGCTAATCGACTGGGAGAAGCGCCTGGCGCGTGAGGGGCCTTTCTACGAGCAGCTCTTCACGAAGCACGACGTTGGCACCGTCCTGGACATGGCCTGTGGCACCGGTCCCCACGCCGCGCTGTTCCGGGAGTGGGGCCTGGAGGTGGTGGGATGCGACCCGAGCCGGGAGATGTTGGCGGTGTGCGAGAGCAGCTTTGGCGAACTCGGCATTGAGTTCCTGCCGGTGGGCTTTGGGGAGATCCAGGCGAAGATCGGGCGCACGTTTGACGCGATCACCTGCCTCGGCAGCTCCTACCCCCACCTGCTCACCGAGTCGGCGGCGCAGGAGGCCCTCGACGATTTCCATGCCTCCCTGGGCCCGGGCGGTGTGCTCGTGCTGCAGACGCTGAACTACGCGCAGATGATCGCCGACGGCGAACGCTTCATGCCACCGTCGTCGGGCCTCCGCGACGGCAAAGAGATGGTGTTCCTGCGCGTGCTGGACTTCGGCGCGGAGCTCGTGGGCTTCAACATGGTGACGCTCATGAAAGAAGGCGGCAAGTGGGCGCACCATGTGGAGACGACGCAGCACCGGCCCACGTTCCGCACCGACCTCGAGCGCCAGCTCCACGCCGCCGGCTTCTCCGAGGTGGGCTTCTACGGCGCCTTCGATGGCTCCGAGTACGAGGAGCGCACCTGGGATCATCTGCTGGCGGTCGCGACGAGGCAGGCACAGTGAGCCAGCCCATGGGCAGTCCTTCCCACCTCACTGGGATTGCCCGGGTATGCCTCTGACGCAGCAACCACAGCGCGGCACCGGACTCCTACTCGCCTCCTCCGCGGCCCGTCGCGACCTTGCCCTCAAACGTTGGCTCCCGGACCACGAGAGGGGATATCCCCTCCTGCCCCGTGAGGCGATGCAGGCGGGCGTTGTAGGTCTGGAGCACATCGGCACCGGCGTGCAACGCGGTGACAACGTGAATGGCGTCCGAAACACGGATGTTGTGCCGCCAAATGAGCTGCCTGGCGTCCTGCGCCATAGCCAAGCCGAATGGCACCGCGAGCAGGAACTCGTGCTCGAAGTAACCTCGGATAAGGGCCTCCTCAGCTTCCGTGAGTGGGGTCGCAGCATCCGGGGTCTTAATGACCTCGACGAGCGTGAACGCCGATGTGACTATCTCGGTCTCGCCCCGCTCAGCCGCATCGAGGATGGCAGCCATCGTCGGGGCACGACCCTCTTCGTCCTTTATGAGCGCTATGAACACGTTCGAGTCCCAGTATCGGCGTGGCGGCCTGTTAGGCATCGTACAGCCCCCGCACATGTGTAGCGGAATCGGTCGGCCCGGTGAAGTCGCGATCCAGGCCTCTAATCCTGTCGGTGGACGGGAGCTCCTCCTCCGGCGGGAACGCTCGAATCGCCGCTACCTGGATGCTCGGCGGGTCGTCTACCTCGCTGACGCGTACGTTGCCGGTGACAAGCACGCGGCGGCCGAGTGCCTCCCGCACATCGTCGAGCATCTTTCTCGGGAAGTGGCACTCGACGCGGCGCCCGCCTAAGCGCTCCCGGAGCCCAAAGACGGGACGATCGTGGAGCGAGATGCTCTCCACTTGGCCTTCCACAGAGATAGGAGTCGTGTAGCCGCGGGCGAGGATCTCGTCCACGTGAGCCGCCACGTGCTGAGTAATGACGGCGCGCTGATTCGCACCTGCGACGGCAATGCGGCCCACGTCACGCTCCAATAGGTTCACCAGAGCCTTGGCTTCCACAAGGGCTGTGTCTGTGAAGAACTCGGGGGGTTCTGCATGGTGCTCAAGGTGCTTGAGTCCAGCCACGCACGCGGCGATCACGTGACTGGCCTGAGCGGCTGCGCAGTCTTTCGGAATAGCGACCGCCTCCAGCGTACCACCATCCGACCTCAACGCACAGACGCCCCATCGAAGGCCCTCGCCGGGCCCGCCAGGGATCGCCGAACCGACCTCACGCAGAATGACCGTCAGCGCGCGTGTAGCGGTCACAAAGGACTCTACATCCACATAGCCGGCACGCTCGCGCAGGGTTAGCATGATGCTCGCCCCTTGATTCATCGCTCGCACATCCTCTCGTGCACCGACGTGTTCCGGCCCATGCGATTATACCGCATTTCTCCAGTAGTAGCGAACGTGACGCCATGGCAGGATGATCCGCTGCCTTCGGAGGGACGAGTCAGGGAAACCGGCAGGCGCCGGACCAGCCGTCTGTGCGCACGCACAAGAGGAGCCCTCGCCTCGAGAGGCGAACGCCTGGCGCCAGGGACGAAGAGCGAACCAGCGACGGCAAACCCGGTGGCTGATCCAAGCACGATTGAGAGAATCAGTGAGAATGGCACAGCCATTCTCGAGGGCGTCACGTGGCGGTCGATCCTCATCGGCGTGGCGCTTGCGCCGTTTCAATGCTACTGGCTCATCCACATGGAGATCGTGCGCGGGCGGGGCTTCGCCAGCACCGTGTCGCTCTTCTTCAACGTCGTTCTCACGCTCCTGGCCCTGACGCTCCTGAACCACATCCTCCGGCGCCTCTGGCCCCGCATCGCCCTTGCCCGCACCGAGCTGCTGGTCATTTACACCATGCTCTGCATGGTCACCGCCCTGTGCTCCATCGACATGCTCAAGCCGCTCATCTGCATCATGCCGTACGGCTACTGGTACGCCACGCCTGAAAACGACTGGGCCGACATGTTCCACAAGCACATGCCGGGCTTTCTGGGCGTTAGCGACATGGACGTGCTGAAGCCGTACTTCGAGGGCGGCTCGACATTCTACCGGCCCGAACGCCTCCTCACGTGGCTCTGGCCCTCGCTAATCTGGACCGCCTTCATCATGGTGCTGCTCGGCGTGATGGTGTGTCTCAGTGCGATCGTGCGCAAGCGCTGGATGGAGCAGGAGCGGCTGACGTACCCGATTGTGCTGCTCCCGTACGACATGACCGATCCGCAGGGCTCTCTGCTGCGGGACAAGATGATGTGGATCGGCTTTGCGCTGGCGGGGCTGTACGATCTGCTCAACGGCCTGCACATGTTCTTCCCGTCCGTGCCCGCGTGGAACGCGCAGCGGTTCAACCTCCGCCAGTACGTCCGGGCGCGTCCGTGGAGCGGCATCGGCTCAACGCCGGTGACGGTCTTCCCCTTCGTCGTCGGTCTCGGCTACCTACTGCCGGTGGACCTGCTCTTTAGCTGCTGGTTCTTCTTCATCATCTGGAAGCTCGAGGCCATCATCTCCAGTGCTCTGGGGCTGCCGGTCGGCCGGGGCTACTGGCCATACGCCAAGGAGCAGGCACTCGGCGCCTACATCGCCATCTGCCTCTTCGCCGTGTATGCCGCCCGGGCATACTTCGGCAGCGTGCTGCGCATGGCTTTCGTTGGACCGCAAAGCGCCGAGTTCGACAAGGAGGCCCTCCGGCCGCGGGCGGCCGTCTATGGGGCTCTTGGCGGGATAGTCGCCCTCGTGCTCTTCTCGCACGCCATAGGCCTCCCCATCTGGGCGGGCATAACGTTTTTCGTGTTGTACTACATCATCGCCGTCGCCATCACCCGCATGCGCGCCCAGCTCGGCCCGCCGACGCACGACCTGCACCACGTGGGGCCCGACGCGATGCTCCCGACGGTGCTCGGCACGGGGGCTTTTGGCCCCCGGGCGCTCACGGTATTCACTTTCTATCGCTGGTTCAACCGGGCGTACCGCAGCCACCCGATGCCGCACCAGCTCGAGGGCTTCAAGCTCTGCGAGCGGACGGGCATGTCCCAGCGGCGCATGGCCTTCGCCATCATGATCGCCGTCCTCGCCGGCTGCCTGAGCCACTTCTGGGCCTACCTGCACATCGCGTACCGGCTCGGCGTGCGGGGGAAGATGACCGGCTGGGGCACGCACGGCTACGGGCGGGAGGCCTTCACGCGGCTGCAGACGTGGCTCGAGGTGGGGCAGCAGCCGGACTACAACGTCAGCGGCGCCATCGCCGTCGGGCTGCTCACGGCCCTGGGGCTTATGACCCTTCGGGCGCGCTTCGTCTCGCTCCCGCTGCACCCATTGGGCTATGCCATCTCAGGCGAATGGTCGATGGGCTGGTCGTACTCGAGCCTGTTCATCGCCTGGCTCGCCAAGGTCATCATCATACGCTACGGCGGCTACAAGATGTACATGCGCCTGCTGCCGCTGTTCATGGGGCTGATAATCGGGGAGTTCGTCATCGGCGGAATGTGGAGCATAATCGGCGTCATCTGGGGCGTCGAGGTGTTCGGGTTCTGGCGAGGATGACAGCCAACAGGGGTCGGCAGGGGATGCTCGCCGGGAAGTCGAACGGCCCGTGGTGACGAACGATACATCGGAGGGATACCTCATGGCCGAGATTCCGAGCTATCTGAGAGGCTACGAGGACCAGTACCAGCAGGACCCCAGAGCCGCGGCCACGGAGTGGTTCAGGGACGCCAAGTACGGCCTCTTCCTGCACTACGGCCTGTATTCGCTGCTGGGTCGGCACGAGTGGGTGCAGCTTCGGGAGAAGATCCCCGTGGCCGAGTACGCCAAGCTCAAGGACCAGTTCACCGCCGAGAAGTTCGACGCGGACCACATCGCCGCGTTCGCCGAGGACTGCGGCATGAAGTACATCAACATCACCACTCGGCACCACGACAGCTTCTGCCTGTGGGACAGCAGGGAGACCGACTTCACCAGCGCCAACTCGCCCGCGAAGCGCGACCTCCTCGCCGAGCTCGCGGCAGCCTGCAGCAAGCGCCGCCTCGGCCTCTTTTTCTACTACTCCCACGGCCGCGACTGGAAGCACCCCCACGCGCCCAACAACGACGAGTGGGGAGGCAGCGCGCGGCCGAAGTACGACCCGCCGGAGCCGTCGTACGCGTACGGGGATGACCACGATCTGCAGATCTACGTTGACTTGATGACGGCGCAGATCAAGGAGCTGCTCGCGAACTACGGCCAAATCGCCGGCATCTGGCTGGACGGGATCGCGGTCCCGCGCAAGGGCCCCGGGGAACAGTTCAAGTGCCAGGAGCTCTACGACTTCATCCGCGGCATGCAGCCGCAGGTGCTCGTCACCTACAAGCAGGGGTGGCTGGGCACAGAGGATTTCTTCGCGCCGGAGCACCACGTGCCGGAGGAGGGCGACGAGGGGCGCCAGGGCCAGGTGTACGCCCAGCCCGGGAAGCCACTCGAGGTCTGCACCACCATGATCGGCCCGCCCGTCTCATGGGGCTACCAGGAGGCGGAGGACACACACCACAAGACCGCCGACGAGGTCTGGGAGTCGCTGCGCGAAGCGCGCCAGGGCAACGCCAACCTGCTCCGCAACACCGGCCCCCGGGGCGACGGCTCCCTCGACCCCCGAGACGAGCCCCAGATGCGCGCCATCGGCGCCCGCCTCCGCGAGGAGGGCTTCCCGGGGTGAGGCCCGAGAGGTCTCCCGGGGATAGAGGCCGTTCGGAATGACGGACACGGGTGAGCAACGCGCAGACAGACTGGGCTGGGAACGCGTGCCGGTCTTGGGCAGAAACTCCGTATTCTGCTTCGAGGCCCGGCGGATGTGGCCCGGGTGGATGATCGGCGTGCTGTTGTTCGTAGCGCCCCCGGTCGCCCTCGTGGACTATGTCGCGTATCACGGTACGCTCCTGGCCATCAACCGGATCGACCCGGACAGCCGCGTCTGGCCGACATTCTGGCTCCTTCAAGCTGGCCTGCCTCCGGAGCTCCCAAGACCAGCCGTCTTCGCCTATGAGGCATCTCTGTGGACGGGACACTGGCGTGCGATTCTCGCAGTCATCATCCGAATAGCCGAATGGCTAGTGCTTGTTGCCGCTCGCTACGTCCTGCCTGCGCACGCCGCGATGTCGCTTGTGGCTGACCGGAGGGAGGGCCGCCTGGCAGCAGCCCTCACCAGTGGCGCGTCAGTTCGCCAGCTTCTGGTCGGCAGACTCGGGGCGTTGGCAATGCCATTCTGTGTGGTGCGCCTAGTCTGCGCCGTTTCAATGGAGCCTCTCGCGATGGCCGCAGGCGCACATCCGGGTCTGCATGTGGTCTGGGCCATCGGCGTCCTCACGCAGCTTCTCGCCGCGAGCACACTCGGACTCCTCGTCGGCGTCCTGACGCGACGCCGGGCGGTCGCCGGCGTGGTCAGCGTCTTGATCGCGGGGGTGGGCCTCCCCATCGTCGTGGGCCGGCTGGCGTCAATTGCCGCCAACTCTCTGGGTGGCACCAGCGAGGCGGTCGCGCTCTGGCTCACGGTGTGCTCAGCGGCCGCCTATGCCGTCACCTTTGTAGTCGTGTGGCACGCGGCGAAGGGCGCCCTCACCCGCGCAGCCCAGTAGCCGCCACGCCAACGCCAACCTGCTCCTCAACACCGGCCCCCGGGGCGACGGCTCCATCGACCCCCGAGACGAGCCCCAGATGCGCGCCATCGGCGCCCGCCTCCGCGAGGAGGGCTTCCCGCAGGCGTAGAGCTGCCTCGCTCCCTCACTTACCTGCAAAGCACTCTCCGAAGAACTTCACCATCTGGCCGAAGGCGGTCGCCTGCAGCTTCTGCCGTGCCTCCCCGTACTCCTCAGCCAGGTGCAGCTCGCACTTGATCCCCAGCTTGTCCATCTCTTGCTTCAGCACGACGCCGAACTGCGGATGGTGGATGCATACGCCCTCGGCCACGTCGGCGGGAAGGGGAAGCGGAGCCGCCTTCGCCGGGTAGAACATGAACACGGGCGGATCGTCGGCGGTGAGGTAGTTGATGGCCGATGCCGCCTCGAACAGCTTGTGGGCCTTCGGCGTGTCGAACTCCTCCCGCGCAAGGCCGTAGAACGCCAGCAGCGCCGAATGCGAAATGTCGCTCCCGCCGATGTGCTTCCTGATGAAGCGCGGATCGTACGAGCACTGACCGTTGTAGGGCCCGATGCACGAGAGCCGGGTGGACTGGCGCTCGATGGGGTCGTCGCTGTCGGGCTTTGCCATGTCGTCGCGGAAGGCGATCCACATGGAGATGCCGGCCCCGGCCGACCCGCCGGTGGAGGCGATCTTCGTCGGATCGAGGTTCCATTCGGCGGCCCTCGAGCGCAGGAACTGAATGGCCCGGGTGCTGTCGAGCATAGGCGCCGGGAAGGTGGCCACGTTGCTCAGGCGATAGTTGATGGAGGCCACCGACATGCCTGCTGCGAGAGCCTCCTGGAGCAGCGGAGCCGGCACTCCCCGTTTGTCGCCGCCCCGGAAGCCGCCGCCGTGGATGAACACGACCAGCGGCGTCGGTTCGTCGGACTTGGCCTTCCAGAGGTCGAGCACGCTGCTCGCGTGCGGGCCGTAAGAGACGTCGGCCACATCCGGCGCCGGCCTCGGCGGCTGACGCCTCGCCTGCTGCGCCAGGCCTCTGTCTCCAAGAAGCGCCAGCGAAACGACGAGCAGTAGTCCAGCCACAACGAATCTTAGACTGCTCATTTTCCCAGCCCTCCATTCCTCGAGAATCCGTGTGCCACGGCGCCTGACCCCCTTCGGGATCCCGCACGGGGCCGAAGGGTCAGGGGCCAAGCCGTGCACCCCGGACCCCTACTTCGCTCTCACCCGGCTCCTCGCCTGCTCGGCAGGACACATCGCCGCCGCGTGGAACTAGCCTCCGCCGCGTCACGCACGAAACGAGGCGATGCCCAGTGACCGCCCGCGAGCGCTTCCACGAGACCATGCACTTCGGTAAGCCCGACCGACCCTTCATGATGCCCCAGTGGGTCTTCCGCGACACGGTGAAGCGCTGGCAGAACGAGGGCCTCCCGAAGGACGTCCACTTCAACGCCTTCTTCGGCTTCGACCGCTACGAGACGCTGCCCATCAGCCTCGGGCTCGTCCCCGGACTGGAGCAAGAGACGATAGAGGAGACGGAGCAATACAAGATCGTCGCCGATGAGCTGGGCGGGCGCATGAGGGTGTGGAAGGACCGCGAGATCGGCATGCCGCAGTGGATCACATATCCGCTCCGCGGAAGGGAGCAATGGGAGATCTTCAAGGAGCGGCTCGATCCGGCCGCGCCGTGCCGCTACCCGCAGTACTGGGAGGACGCCAAGCGCGGCTGGAGCGGGCGCGACTATCCGCTCGGCATTCATGGGGGCTCCTATTACGGCTGGATCCGGAACTGGATGGGGATGGAGCACCTGGCGGTCATGTACTACGACGATCCGGAGCTGGTCCGCGAGATGACCAACTACATCGCCGACTTCGTCATCGCCACCATCGAGCGCGCCGTGGACGAAGTGGAGCTGGACTTCGCGGTCCTCTGGGAGGACATGGCGATGAAGACGGGCAGCCTGATCTCGCCCTCGCTCGTCCGCGAGTTCATGCTGCCGTGCTACCAGCGCGTCACGGCCTTCCTGCGGGCTCGGGGGATTGACGTCTTCCTCCTCGACTGCGACGGCAACACCGACGAGCTCATCCCGCTCTGGCTCGAGGGCGGCGTCAACGGCGTGTATCCCATCGAGGTGGCCGCGGACTGCGACGCGCTGAAGTACCGCGGGCAATACGGGCGCGAGCTGCTGATGATCGGCGCCATCGATAAGCGGGCGCTGGCAGCGGACCGTGAGGCCGTGAGGGAAGAGGTGATGTCGAAGGTGCCGCAGCTCGTCGAGGCCGGCGGCTACGGGCCGATGGTGGACCACGCCGCCCCGCCGGACATCCCTTTCGAGAACTTCATGTACTACCTCGAGCTGCTGCGCGAGATCTTCGACGCGCCGGAGTGGGGCCCGGCAGCGCTCAACTGATAGCCCGTGGGAGAATGCCTCATCGTCCTATTCCGAGCATTCATATCACCCGTTGTAGCCTGGGCAGCTTGCCCAGGCGGGTCCCCTGCCTGACCTGCATAGTCCGGGCTCCGGGCTTGTGGCACGAGGGGGAGAGCCTAAGGCCTGCCGGAGCAAGCTGCTCCGGCTACAGAAACCAGGCCGGACCTTGAAAACGGATGACAGCAATGAACCAACGCGAACGCTACCTCGAAACACTGCTCTTCGGCCAACCGGACAAAGTGCCTCTGAGCCCCGGCGGGCCCAGGGAGTCTACACGGGCGGCCTGGTACAAGCAGGGGCTGCCCGAGGGCGCGAATTACATGAGCACGCTGCTCGAGATCCTCGGCATCGAGCCCGACAAGACGAAGCCATCGCGAAGCGTCGGCGTCTCGTTCAAGATGATGCCCCAGTTCGAGGAGAAGGTGCTCAAGCACGAGGACGGCCACTACCTCGTGAGCGACTGGATGGGCGCCGTCGTCGAGATCTCGGACGAGTTCGACTACACCTACCTGCGCAGCGCCAAGGACTTCGTCACGCGCAAGTGGCACAAGTTCCCCGTCGAAGGCCGCGACGACTGGGAGCGGATGAAGGAGCGCTACGACCCGGACACGCCCGGGCGCTTCCCGAGGGACTTCGAGCGTCGATGTAGAGCCCTCAGGAACCGCGACTACGTGACGGGCATAAGCTTCAACGGCCCTTTCTGGCAGCTCCGCGAGTGGTGCGGCATGGAGGGGCTCTGCATCCTGATGGCCGACGACCCGGAGTTCGTGGGCGAGATGTGCGAATTCTGGGCCGACTTCGTCTCCCGCACCATGGCGCCGATCCTGGAGCGCGTCCAGCTCGACCGCGTGGGCATCTCGGAGGACATGGCCTACAAGGCGCACAGCATGATCTCGCCCGCCATGTGCCGCCGCTTCCTCATGCCCGCCTACGAGCAGTGGATCGGCGAGATCAAGGCAAGCGGCTGCCCCATCATCGACATGGACTCGGACGGCTACATCGGCGAGCTCATCCCGCTGTGGATCGAGGCGGGCATCAACTGCTGCTGCCCCATCGAGGTCGCCGCGCACAACGACATCGTGGAGTTCCGGCGAGAGTTCGGGAAGGACATGGCCTACCACGGCGCCATCGACAAGCGCGCCATCGCGGCGGGCGGGAAGGTCATGGAGGAGGAAGTCATGCGCGTGGTGCCGCCTATGCTGAAGGACGGCGGCTTCATCCCCGGGTGCGACCACGGGGTGCCGCCGGACATCTCCTGGCCGAACTTCATCGAGTATACGCGGCTGTTGGCGAAGCTGACGGGATGGCTTTAGCGGACTGGTGAGCCACAGGTGCTCGCCTACAGTAGAGGCCTCGAATCTTTGAAGCAGGTGAACCACATGCCCACCAAACTGCGACTTGGGATGATCGGCGCCGGCGAGATTGCCTACAAATCCACGGGCAAGGCGATCCGGAACTCCGACCGCACCGAGATGGTCGTCGCCATGGATGTTGTGGAGGAAGTGGCCAGGTCATTCGCGGCCGAGTATGACACGGAGTGGACGACGAGCCTCGACGAGGTGCTGGAACGCGACGATGTTGACGCCGTCGTGATCTCCACGCCGCACAACCTGCACGCGCCGCAGACCATCCAGGCCGCCGAGGCCGGGAAGCACGTGATGGTGGAGAAGCCCATCGCCTGCACGCTGGAGCAGGCCGACGCGATGATCGACGCGTGCAGCAAGGCCTCGGTGGTGCTCATGGTGCGCCTCGTCACTCGGTACACGCCCGCGGCACGGCGAGCGAAGGAGCTCATCGAAGCCGGCGCCATTGGAGACGTCATTGCGTTGACGTTCACCGCCGCCGGGGACAAGGCGGACAGTTACTGGACGGGCGGCTTCACGGGGCGCGTTCAGACGACGTGGCGCAAGTCGAAGGAGGAGTCCGGCGGCGGCATTCTCATCATGAACCTGGTGCACGATATCGATCGATTGCGCTACATCACCGGCCTGGAAGCCACTCGCGTGTACGCCGAATACGACACGTTCTGCACCGACGTCGAAGTGGAGGACTTCATCAGCGTCACGCTCCGCTACGACAACGGCGCCGTCGGCAACATACTGGGCTCCTCCTGCGCCCGCGGTGGACGCGGCCCGGGGAACAGGATCTACGGCACCCACGGGCAGATCATCTTCGAGGGGAGAGCGCGACTACAGGTGTATACCACGCGCGAAGTCCCCGGGCTGGAGAGTGGAGAGTGGACTGACCTCAAGCTCGAGTCCATGGATAGTGGGGTCCTTGCCATGGACCGCTTCGCGGCTGCCGTGCTGGATGGCGAGCCCGCGGATATACCGGGCGAAGAAGGTCGCAAGACGCTCGAGGTTATCGTGGCCGCGTATGAGTCTTGTGAATCGGGTCGGCCGGTCGTTCTGTCGAACTAGCCCCCAGCGAGGCTCACCTCCATGTCGCTCGCAGACATGATGAGCCGGGCGCCGTCGGATTCGGCCCTGTGGTCGCTGCGGGCGGAGCGGGATGGGCGCTTTCTGTAGGCTGGAAGCCTGGGATGCAGGCTGGAAGTCCCGTACGGGACCCCGCTTCAGACAGCGGCCTGCGCCCCACGGCATGACGACTGGGGAGTGAGGAGTGCCTCCATGCCGGGTCAACCGAATGTCGTCTTGCTGATGACGGACCACGCGGGCGAGAAGGCGATGGCGCCGGGCGGCCAGTGCCTGACGCCGAACCTGGACGCCCTGGCCGCCGAAGGCATCCGTTTCCGCCGCTGCTACACCACGAATGCCATCTGTTCTCCCTCTCGCGCGTCGCTGCTGACGGGCACGTACCCGTCCACGCACGGCGTGTGGGACTGCACCCACACGCAGCAGAAGGAGTGGCTCGACATCCGGCAGCATCTCGTGCACTGGCCGCAGCGTCTGCACGACGCGGGCTACCGAAACGCCTACTTCGGCAAATGGCACGTCGAGCAGTCGGAGAAGCTGAAGCGCTTCGGCTGGGACGAGTACGACACCGACGTCCAGGGAGCGAGAGTGCCGCGCGTCAAGGGCACCGAGGTCGTCCTGCACAACGAGGGCTACCGCGACACCGTCCTGACTGCCGAGGCGGCGGATGGCAGCGAGCCGATCCGCCATCCGGCCATCGAGAAGGGGATCGACTTCATCCGCAGGCACGCCGACGGCGATGCGCCCTTCTGCTGCTTCGTCTCCATGATCGAGCCGGGCGGGGCCCTCGTCGCCCCCACCCAGTTCATGAGCATGTACGACGTGGAGAGCGTGCCCCTGCCCGCATCCCTCCATGACGACCTGCTCGACAAGCCCGAAATGCTCCGCCGGATCCGCGACTCGTGGAGCAGCATCACGGACGACGAGTGGCGCAGGACCCTCGCCTCGTACCTGGCCGTCATCACCTTCGTGGACCACGAGGTCGGGAGAGTGCTCGACGTGCTGCGGGAGACCGGCACGTACGACGACACCATCATCGTCTTCACATCGGACCATGGCCAGATGGTCGGCGCCAGGGGCATCATCGGCCTGGGGCTCTGCCTGTCGTACGAGGACGTGTACAACATCCCGCTGATCCTTCGCGCACCGGGCATGACCGATGGCCGCCTTGACTCCGACACGCTCGTGAGCATGGTGGACATCGCGCCGACGCTGCTGGATCTCGTCGGCCTGGATCCGTTGCCGGCCTGCCAGGGGCGAAGCCTCCGGCCTGTGCTCGAAAGGACCGCCGACCCGGACGAGTGGCGCGAGGCATACGCGGAGTTCTACAGCCAGCGTTTCTTCTACACGCAGCGACTCGTCTGGCGCGACAACTGGAAGTTCGTCTTCTCGCCCGGCGGGATAGACGAGCTCTACGACCTCGCCGACGACCCCGACGAGCGGCACAATCTCGCGCAAGATCCCGCCCATCGCGACATGCTCATCGACATGACCAAGCGCATGTGGCGGAAGATGCGGGAGATCGGCGACGAGTGGCTGTTTAACTCCGACTACCGGACGATGCGCACGGCGGCGATTGGGCCGCATTCCATCGAGCAGGAATAGCCTTCTCTGGGAGGCGATCACATGAGTCGTGACATGACCCGCCGGGAGTTCATCACGCGCACCGGGGGCACACTGCTCGGAGCCGCTGCCGTGCAGGCTATGGAGCTGCCGGCTCATGCAGAGGGAGACGGCCTCAACATCCTCTTCCTCATGACCGACCAGCAGCATCACCGCACGCTTGGCTGCGCCGGGAACGAGCTTATCCACACACCCAACCTCGACCGTCTCGCCGCCGAGGGTGTTCGGTTCACGCAGGCCTTCTGTCCCACTCCCTTCTGCTCGCCCACGCGCGCATCCGTCGTCACCGGGCTGTACCCGCATCGGCACGGGCAGAACACCAACGTCCGGGGCCGCGAGCACGCCGCGCGGAGCGACTGGGTGACGACCGAGGACATGCTCTTCGACCGCCGATACGCCACCGGCCATCGAGGCAAGTGGCATCTCGGGCCGAAGGCGGACTTCCGCGCGTACCGCGGCGATGACGAGGGCCGAGGCTACGTCAGTGGGTACGGTGTGTTCCAGGAGAAACACTCCCCGGCCGCCGATTACCCGAAGAAGCCCGGCGAAGCGCGCGCCTGGGGGCGCCCCGTCGAGATGACCGACGCGGTCGTGGAGGGGCGCAAGGTATGGGCGACGTTGGATCGGCGCCCGAAGCAGGACATCTCCATCATCGGGCGCAGCGTCATCCCGCCCGAGGGCCTGCCCGAGAGCCTCATGACCGAGCAGACTATGGGGCTGCTGGAGAAGTACCGCGACCGCAACTTCATGATCACCTGCTCCTGGTCGCCGCCGCACGCCCTCTGGGTCACCTCCGAGCCCTACTACAGCATGTACGATCCGGCGGCGATGCCCCTCCCCGACAACCTCGACATCTGCCCCGAGATGTACCGCACCAGCGTCGCCCGCCGGCTCGGCGACTGCATCGGCCCGGAGGGCATCCGGGAGTACCTGCGCTGCTACTACGGGCAGGTGTCATTCATCGACTGGAACGTCGGCCGCATATTGAAGCGCCTGGAGGAGTTGGGCCTCGCGGACAAGACGCTCGTGCTCTTCACCGCGGACCACGGTGACATGCAGGGCTCACACGGGTCGGTAGGCAAGTCGCTCCCCGCTTTCTACGACGCCGTCGGCCGCGTGCCGATGCTGATGCGCCTCCCCGGCCGAATTCGACCCGGCACGGTGATCAACACGCCCGCCAACTCCGTGGACATCATGCCGACGCTGCTGGACTACGCCGGCGTGCCGGCTCCCGAGGGAATCGATGGCCGCAGCCTCCGGCAGCTCATCGAGGGCCGGGAGAAGGAGGATCGCGACAGAGCTGCCTTCTGCGAGCGCACGGCCCACGGAACCGGCGCGTGGGTCATGCGCATGATCCGCCAGGGGGAGTGGAAGTACGTGTACCGGTCCAACGGCTTCAACGAGCTCTACCACGTGGTCGATGATCCGGACGAGAACGTGAATCTGGTGGAGGACCGGAAGTACCGGGCGGTGGTGCGGGAGATGCACCGGCGCCTCCGCGACCACCTCGCCGCCACGAAGGAGCCCCGCCTCGACCAGGTCCCCCAAGACCCCTTTGCGTAGTGCTGCGGCGCCGGCTGCTGAACTCGCCACAGATCCGGAGCGTCTGAGGTACTGACGGTAGCTCGCGAAGTCAGGCAACGCCGGGCCTTGTCCATGGGGTCCAAGAGAAAGGGACCGGGCCGCACTTCGGCGGCTCGGCCGGCCGTGGAGGTGGAACAGCGTGCCTCTCAGTGACTATCCCCGATGGTTCTCGATCGTCCTCCTGCCGGCGGCGCTCAGCGTTCTCGCGACACCGGCTCTGCCGATCGAACTGAGCCGCGAGGATGCGTTCATCCAGACCGCGCAGCTCGACGGCCAAGCCCATGCGATCGGGCGCAGCCTCTTCGAGCGCGAGGGAAAGGCCATCCTTCCGTTCCTGAGGCAGAAGGCGAGCAGCCCCGTCTGGCGCCAGCGGAATCTGGCGAGGGCGCTCATCCTTCGCATCGAAGAGCCGGAGAAGGTGGCGTTGTGGCTGCATGCGATGGCGGCGCGGCATGCGGAAGTTGAGCTTGGCGAGGAGGCGACCGTGCGCGTCACGCTGCCGCCCTACGAGGGGCCAAAGCCGGCCCAACCCGGCACGGAGCCGGAGCCCACAACGGTCGTCATAGACAGAAACGCCGTCCCCGTCATCCTCGACCGCCTGCGCGACACGGCCGGAGGAAGGATAAGCGAGAACGAGGTACTGTGGAGACGGTCCCTCCGTGTGCTGGAGCATCTCGCTGCTCCGGAGGCTGCCCCCGGCCTTCTTCACCGCTACGGCGTGTACTCCCGACACGGCGCGAGCATCGTCGATGCATTGGCAGCGATCGGCGAGCCGGCGGCGCCCGTGCTGCGCGATGCGGTCCGGGACTGCCCGACCGAATGGCCCGACGGCTATACGGAAGCGGCACGGCAGACCCGTGAGCGCAACTGGCCGGCCATGATGCGGGCGACGGGAGCCGCGCTCGCCCTCGGCCGGATCGGCGACACCGAAAGCGCGCCCCTCCTCATGAGCGGGCTCAAAGAGGCGACACACTCGAAGCAGACCGAGGGCTACTGCGCCGCGCTCGGCGAGATGCGCGCGCCCGAGGCCGTCCCCCTCGTCTTTGCTGAGCTTGGGCGAATAGCCCGCCCCGACGGCAAGCGACGGTATAACACGTCGAGAGAACGGCGCTACACCCCCGTGCGGGAGGCCATGCTGAGTTTCGCTGATGCGGCACTGGAGTTCCTGAAGCAGCGCGCCCACGGCGATGGGCCTCTGACAACGCGCGCGATCGCCTCCGGCCTTCTGTTCGAGCTCGAGCACCCGGAGGCAGCGGCATCGTTCTATCGCACCGTTGCTCCGCTCTTCGGTCGCACCAACTTCTGGGAACGCTACCGCCTTGACGCGACCCCCGAGGCGATTCCCGCCCCACTGCTCATCGAGCGCGCCTACGTGTACTTCAGTTCGGAGGACCTCCTGCGCCTCGCGCGACTGAAGGGGAACAGCCTCGCGTTCGAGGTGCTCGCCGACGGGCTGCTCCGTCACAAGTTCTCTGACGAGTACGGGCCACAACTCGCACTGGCCCTTGCGGGGATGGGCGATAAGCGTGCCCTCGAGGCGTATCGCGAACTACTTGAGCCGGAGCCGACGCGGTACATCGATTCTGTTGTCGTGGCCACGTTGCTCCTCGGGAGCCGTGACGCCGTCCCGATGCTCGAGGAAGTCGTGCGGCGAGCCGACGATCCAGATGCCGCGCATGCAGCCCAGTACAGGGCCGCGGCCGAGTTGGCTGAGGCGGTGCTGCCGGCGATGGGGGGCGACCGCCAGCGCCTCGCGGAGCTCCTCGAAGCCGAGGCGCCCACCGTACGCGAGGTGGCCGCGCGCTGCCTCGCCCGCAGAGGGGACGCGCGTGGGCTGCGTATTCTTCTTGACGCTGCGGTCGCGGCGCGAGAGCACATGCACCGGCAGCTCCGGGACGACATCCTCGCACTCGGCAGTCGCGCCGTCGGTCCTCTTCGCAAGCACAAGGACTCGGCCACCGACTGGCACCCGCGGGTGTTGTGCGAGGCGCTGCTCATTCGCATCCTGGAGCCGGAGCTTGTGGCGGTGTTTGTGGAGGCCGCGGCCTTCAGGCCCCGCGGCTTCATGAACCGCGGCGGCCCGAGCGTGGGCGACTACCAGGCCGCCGGCAGGCACGTGGCCGACGCCGTTGGCGAAGCAGGCATCCCCCTCCTAGAAGCAGCCCTCGCCTTCGATGCCGACCCCCTCTACCCGGGCATTGCCGTCTGCGCGCTTGCGTGCCTCAAGCAGGAACGCTCGGTGCCCGTGATTGCCGAGTCCTTCGCCAGGGTGCGGGGCGCGCGCGGCGGCAGCCTGGTGGCCCTCGCGCTGCAGGAGTTCGGTGAGAAGGGCATCGAGGCCGCAAAGCACATCCCGACCCCCGATCCGGACAAGGAGCGCTTTGGCGTCCGCGCACGACGGCACCGTGGCGCGACGGAGGCGCTTGCTCTGGCCGAAGACGTGAAGGGTGTGGACAATATCGTGTCCGGCCTGCGCGTCCCGAGGCCCGAGGACACGGGCTCCGACTACTGGGCTTGGCACCGCTCGATGGAGGCCTACCTCCGCCTCGCCAGCGAGTACCACGACGAGCGCCTCGTCTCGGCGGTCCTCGGTCTGCTCAGACAGCAGGAGCCGACTCTGTGGGCGGAGGCCATCGATGTGCTCGCCGCGTACGACGACGAGCGGATCGTACCGCTCTGCGTGAAGTTGCTCGGAGTCACCGGGGGGGACCACGAAGCCCGCGAGACGCGTGCTGCCGCGGTCAAAGCGCTCGTGCGCCGTCTGGGCAGGGACGCGGTGCCATTGCTAGTGGACGTGCTGCGGCGATCCGCCGACGCGAACGAGCGCCTCGGCGCGGCGGAGGGGCTCGGCTCCTTGGCCACCAAACGCGGCCGCCGGTGGACGCTCGCCCCGGAGGATCGCGAGCGGGGCGCTCGCGCGGGCTGGGCAGTCCCCCTGGCGGATCCCGAGCAGTCCGCCGCCGGCGCGCATGCATTCGCCCTCGCTCGCGCCCCGCTGTACGAAGCGCTGCGCGATCCCAGCACCGCTGTGCAGGTCGCGGCAGCCAAGGCGCTCGTGTACGTGGCCGGCAACTTCACCGACGAGAGCGACGACTGGCCTCCCGTCGAGCAGTTGGTGACTTGGGCCGCGTCGGGCCCCTATCCACCACGCGAGGTGATAGAGTACCTTGCGGGGTCGGGCGATCCCGGGGCGGCAAAGGCGCTGCTGGCCGCCTACCGTGCATGGGACCGCCGCGGCGCTAGCTTGGCCCGCGCGCTCGGCGAGCTCAGATGTACGGAGGCCCTCCCCGACCTCTCCCAAGCGCTCGACACCAGCCTCGCCACGTGGGCGAGTTGGACCCGCTCCGCGGAGATGGAGGCCCTCGCCAACCTCGGCGGCGCTGGCCTTGAGAAGGTGCACTCCGTGCTCCGAGGCGCGGCAGCCTTGGCCCCACGGGTGCGTGCTGCGGGCGTGCTCGGGAAGCATGGGCATCGCCCGGCGTTTCGCGACGTGGCGGCGCTGCTTGAGCAGTTGATGGCGATGGGTCCCGAGGACGCTCGCCTTGGGCAGAGAGCAGCGACGGAGCGGCGCACGAACTACCGCAACTACGGCAGCGCGCTGGCGGGGAGTCTCGCATCCCTCGACGCCGAAGCGGCCTATCCGATCATCGTCAGCGCCATGCTCGGCGCAGAGGATGAGCAGCTCCGCCGCTCCCTGCAGTGGCAGATCCAGCAAATGGAGAAGGCACACCCCGACCTCCACAGCCTCTCCGTGCTCGACCAGGCGCTCATGCCTTAGTGCATCAGATATCGAAGTACAACCGCCGGCCGGCGCCGAAGCTGAAGGGCTTGCCGACGGCGAAGGCGACGCACACGGCGGCCACTGTGGCGGCCATGTAGCCGAAGGAGAGGCCGAGAAAGAAGGACACGGCGCGGACGTGCGCGCCCATGATCCGCCAGGGGGAGTGGAAGTACGTGTACCGGTCCAACGGCTTCAACGAGCTCTACCACGTGGTCGATGATCCGGACGAGAACGTCAACCGGATCGAGGAGCGCAAGTGCCGCCAGGTCGTGCGCCGTCTGCACCGCCGCCTGCGGGAGCACCTGGTGCAGACGAAGGAGCCGTACCTGGACAAGGTCCCGCAGGATGCCTTCGCATAGGCCCGACATCGGCGCACGGGCAGCCCGCGAGGGTCCACCTATGGCGATCGTTTTCTCGGTGGCAGATTCGGGGAGGCGTGGCCGTCCTCAGATGTCAATACTCGCGCCCGGCTCCATTACGATACACTCTGATGAAGTTTGGGCTGCCACCTTTTCAGCGAACTCTTCAGGCTCCACCATGATCGGATCGAACGTCTTGTAGTGCATCGGCACGACCTTCGCCGGGCGGATGAGCTTCACCGCGTGGACCGCGTCATCGATCCCCATGGTGAAGTTGTCGCCAATGGGGAGCAGGGCCAAATCGATGGTGTTGAGGTCGCCGATGAGCTTCATGTCGCCAAAGAGCCCGGTATCGCCCGCGTAGTAGATGGTTTTGCCGCCCATGGTGAGGATGAACCCACACGGGGGACCCGTGTAAATGGGGGGCTCCTCCTCCATGATGCCAGAGCCGTGGAGCGCCATGGTGAGCTTGACGCGACCAAAGGGGAAGTCCCGGCCGCCGCCAATGTGCAGCGGATGTGTCTTGCAGCCCTGCCGCTCGCAGTACACGGCGAGCTCGTACGGAGCGATGACGAGCGCATCGCAGCGCTTGGCGATCCGCACCGTGTCGCCGATGTGGTCGCTGTGTCCGTGGCTGGGGAGTACGGCCACCACGTCCACGTCGTCTGGCCCAACAATTGCCTGCGGATTGCCCTCCAGGAACGGATCGAAGATAACGGAGTCTGTGCCCTCGGTCACCGTGAAGCAGGTGTGTCCCAGGTATTTCAGAGTCGGCATTTCGTGTGCCCCTTTCGAGAAGCCGAACGCCCCTCGTTGTGATGTATGCATATCGCTGCCTTGGCGGCCTACAGAGCGCCGTCTGCGCATACTTGTGCCAACACAGCGTGCGGTCTGAGTCGGCCGTCATCCGGGATCCCCCTGGTGCTCGCATCCACCGCAAGACCCCAGGCCGGACGGTTCCCTATTCCGCGCCGCCGGCGAAGATTCCTACGTCGGCCGCGGTCCTTGCGTCGGCGGTGGGGCTCTGATATACTCTGCCGTCGGTGTCGGCGGGAAAAGGATTGGGGAAATGGCGGTTGTCAAGCCGTTTGCGAGGCTGCACGATGATGCTGAGATAGTGCGAGACACCTCGCGCGTGGTGGCGATGCCGTGGAGGCGATGCAGTCCGTGGATGCCAGCGAGGCGGCCATGGCGCTGTTTGTGAACGCGACGCGACCCGATGAGGTTATGCAGGTGGCCCTTGCCGGTCAGCAGATGCCTCAGAAGGGAACGTATTTCTATCCGAAGCTGCTAAGCGGGACGGTACTGTACGACCTTCAGGCCGAACAGTGACGGAAGCACCAGGGCCATCCGCTGCGCCCCTGCTCCCACTCGCGCGCAGCCGCCCCAGGCGCACGGACGCCTGGTACATTTGAATGCTGAGATCGCCACTGGGCCGTGCCATCGAGCGAGTGCGCGCGGCCGATCCCCAATTGCTCATCTTCCTCGGCGCCATCGCCTGCGTGGGTGCAACCGCCGGCGTATTCCACAGCACCATCAACAACTTCCTCAGCGACACCTTCGACATGGGCCCTCAAACGCGGGGCCGCCTCGAGTTCCCCCGCGAACTGCCCGGGTTTCTCGCCGCCGCGTTTTGGGCCGGTCTGTTTTTTCTGTCGGCATCACGCCTGGGGGCGGTGGCGTCGGCTGGAGTGGCGGCAGGAATGCTGGGCCTGGGCCTCGTAGGGCGCCATTACAGCCCCATGATTGCAGCGCTCATGGTCTGGAGTGCCGGCAGCCACCTGGCGCAACCCGCCTCCAGTACTCTCGCGCTGCAGCTAGCGCGGGCCGGGGAGCGGGGGCGGCGACTGGGGCAGGTGGGGGCCACCAGGAGACTGGCGACGATTCTCGGCTGCGCCGTCGTGTGGATCGTCACGGAGCACTGGCCGGGCGCCTACTCGGCGGTATTCATCGCCGGCGCCGTATTCGCCCTGGCCGGAAGCGCCGTCTACCTCCGCATGCGATCGGAGCCGGTCGATCGCACCCGCCAGCGGCCGCTGGTCTTCCGGAGGCGCTATGGCCTCTATTATCTGCTGTCCGTACTCTTTGGGGCCCGTAAGCAGGTCTTTCTCACCTTCGGCCCATGGGTGCTCGTCCGCATCTTTCAGCAGCCGGCGTCCACCTTGGCAAAGCTGGGGATGATCAATGCCGTCATCGGCGTGCTCTTGCAGCCACAAATAGGCAAGCTCATCGACCGAGTCGGCGAGCGCATCATCCTGGTGGGCGAAGGCCTGGCGCTCATCCTCGTGTGCCTCGGCTACGGTTACGGCGATCGCCTGCCCTTGGGCGACTGGACGCTGTATCTGATCTGTCTGTGTTACGTGTGCGATGAGCTCCTCTTCTCCGTCGGCATGGCACGCACGACATACCTCGACAAGATCGCCCTGAAGCGGGAGGACGTGACCCCATCGCTGGCGCTCAGCGTAACCCTGGATCATGCCGTGTCGATGTCGATTCCCACTCTCGGTGGCTACGTGTGGGCCCGCTTCTCCGCAGCGACCGTCTTCCTCGGGGCCGCAGGGCTGGCATTCATATATGCCTGCGCAGCTTGCTTCGTGCGCACGCCACCGACCGAGGCCCGACCGGCCGCGACCGCGGTCACCCCTCAAGTTCCCAAATAGAGGCAACGCGGGTCGTGCCGTTCGTCGCAGGACCGGCAGCGCGGCCTGGTGAAATGACACTGGCTCCTTGACGATCGCATTGGAGCCCAGGAGAGTCGGCGCGATGAAGATCTACGATTTCGAGGTGTACGTCACTGATCCCGAGGAGAGGGAGCAACTGCTCGTCTGGGCCGACGAGGCCGGGATCGAGAAGATGGTGGGGATGCCGTCGGCGAAGTTTCGACCGCCGAACCGGATGGTGGCTGAGCTGATCGCCGGCGATGACCGGTTCATCGGCTGCTGTCAGGTCAATCCGCGATTTGAACAAGAGGCCGTGGCTGAGTTGGAGATGTGCGTCACCGAGCTGGGCATGCGCGCTCTGAAGCTCATGCCCACCTATCACGGGTACGCGGCCACGGACCGCATTCTCGACCCCATCATGGAAAAGGTGCAGGAGCTGGGAATACCAGTCAACATACATTCGGGCGACTACAATGCGATGCCGCTGCAAATCGCCGCTCTGGCGGAGCGCTATCCCGACGTGTCCGTCATAATGGACCACATGGGCTACCGTCTTCACACGGCGGAAGCGGTGCTTGCGGCGGAGAAATGCCCGAACATCTACCTGGGCACGACCATCGCGACGGCGGAGCCCATCGTCATCAAGCGCGCGGTGGAGGCCGTCGGAGCGGAGCGCATCGTTTTCGGCAGCAACGCCCCCGGCGCCATACCCGTGCTGTGCGTGGAGGCGATCAAACGACAGGACTTCTCCGAAGAGGAGCTGGAGCTGATCTTCTGGCGCAATCTGGCGCGCATATATGGCATTGACTGATGCGACGAGGAAGCGTGCTGGCGAACGTCATCCTGAGCGACCTTCGGGAGCGAAGGATCTCGTTGTAGAGCTGGGGCTGGCGGCCGATGGCAGCTCCGGGCTGGGAATGAGCCTGTCAGATATGGAATATCCCCTCGGAGTACGGCCGTGTGGGCGACGCAACTGATGACAGCAAAGTGAGACGGGTATCGATTCCTCGAAGTGCTATGGTAATCGCGAGTGCCCTGGATCAACTCGGGCGAGTGAAGCAGTGGATGCGAGAGCTCGTTGAGCATGTCGGCCTCGGGCCCCGCGAGGCCTTCGACATGACATTGGCGGTGCACGAGGCCGTGGTCAATGCCATCATGCATGGCAACAAGCAGGACGTGCGGAAGCGAGTTGAGATCGCGCATGCCTGCGAGGACGGGCGCCTGATCGTGCGCGTCAAGGACGAGGGTAATGGCTTCGACGTGGCGCGACGTCTGGGGAGGGCGCTGAAAAGCGTCTCCCCCACAGAGCCATCCGGCCGGGGGCTGCTGCTGATCACCAGACTCGCTGACGAAGTCGTGTACAACGAGCGGGGCAACGAGGTGCGACTGGCGAAGGTCATTCGGCGGCGAGGCTGAGCACCCCGCCATCACCGCCGTGTGGCACGGGTTGCTTGTCAACCCGTGTCTTTCGCCCTACACCCGCCGGAACTCCCCGCCCTCACCGACCAGTCCCCGCGTCCGAAGCATCACCCGTCCGCTTCCCTGTTCCACACTGCCGAGCTTCCACGCGTCTATCTCGTGCGCTTGAGCGATCTCGATGACCGCGTCCGCATCCCCTTCGGCGCACACCACGCAGAAGCCGACGCCCATGTTGAAGACCGTGTACATCTCCTCGTCCGTCACGCCGGCGGCGCGTTGGATCAGCGGGAATATCGGCGGGGGCTCCGGATGCTCCTCAATGACGTAATCCACCTCGCGCGAGAGTCGAGCCAGGTTCGTGAGGCCGTCGCTGGTGATGTTCGCGAGGCCCTTGACGTCAGCGTCTGAGCGCAGCATCTCCAGCGCCGGCCGGACGTAGATCCTCGTCGGCTCGAGCAGCTCCTCGCCCACGGTGCGCCCAAGCTCCGCCACGTGGCTGTCAACGCGAAGCCCCAGTTGCTCCAGGAGCGCCTTCCGCGCCAGCGTCAAGCCATTGCTGTGAATGCCGCTGCTGGCCAGCCCAACTATCGCATCGCCCGGCTTGATGTCTTCGCCCGTTATCATGCCATCGAGCGGCACGAGGCCGAAGGCGGCGCCGGCCAGGTCGAAGCCCTTGCCTTGGACCGCGCCCTTGACGATCTCCCGGAGCTGCGCGACCTCGCCGCCCGGGATGGTGATGTTGGCCTGCTTCGCCCCCTCGTACAGACCCTTGCCGATTCCCTCGAGCAGCTCCTCGTCGGCCTCCTCGACGGCGAGGTAGTCCACCATGGCGATGGGCTCGGCCCCCACACAGATCAGGTCGTTGACGTTCATCGCGATGCAGTCGATGCCCACGGTGTCGTACTTGCCCATGAGCTGCGCCACGAGCACCTTCGTGCCGACGCCGTCGGTGCAGAGCGCCAGGCCGGTGTTGTGCCCGATGTCCACCACCGTGGCGTAGTGGCCGGAGGGCAATACCGACGTTCCGATCCCGTCGCGGAGCTCGTTCGCCTTCGCCAGCCAGCCGACGAGCCCGGCGAGGGCACGTGCCTCGCGCGCCTGGTCCACTCCGGCCTCCACATAGGCGAGTGGCTTCGATTGCTTGTCCATGGTGTGCGCCGCACCTCCCCCGGGCGTCGTTCCGCGAGCGCCGCTGATTGTCCTTTGCCCGAGCAAGCTGCCTCAGTGCACCAGCGAGACTGCCGGGCCGAAGGTCAGCATCAGGTTGTACTCCGCGCCCTGCCCCTCGAAGAGGCGAGGACGACCGTGACGCGACGAAACGCACGCATTCCACTGAGATGGGCGTGCCGGAACTGGATCCTGGCGTGGGCGGGAAAAGTCGGACAAAGCTCCGGTGGGAGACTAACGCCATCGCTGCCCGTCGTCGCCGGTCAACTGCCGTTCCCACCGCGCTAACCGGCGGCGGTTGACATACAATACCCCCTTTGTTAGACTGCTCACAATTCACCCTAACAGCCATGCCCATGGCATACAGCGCCGCTGTGCGGCGGTCGGCGAGTCCGGCAAGGGTGTGCATATGGCCCTAAACGGAGGAGGTGACGACTCGGCCGAGAAGAAAGCCGAATTAGTCTGAAATGCAGTCGTGCTAGCGAGTCCAGCACAAGGAGGATTGAGAGATGCCAGAGGACCGTAAGACGAAGGCAGGCAGTGCCCGACGCCGGGCGCTCATACGACTGGGCGCCTTAGCCGGATCGCTGCTGGGCGGTCTGGGTGCGCTGATTCTTCCCAAGCGCGCCTCCGCACAACTGCGAACGCGGCGGGGCCCGCTGGGTCGGACGCGGACACCGTCCACACGGGCTGCGGGCGTCGAACGGGTGATGCCGAACGCGCCTACCATTGCACAGCTTCGTGCCAGCCCCGTTATCATGGCTCAGTACTGGAAGCCAAAAGCGGGGCAGGAGGCCCAGCTTGAGGCGGACTTGCAGCAGGCGTTTGCGCAGTACGGCAAACAGGCGGGCATCCAGCGCGCAGCCATCTACAAGCTGGTGGTGGGCACGGAAGGAGCCCCCATGTACACGGCCATAATGGTTGTCAAGGACCCCAGCATGTCCCGCAGCATGAGCCAGACCAGGGGTGTGAGGTCCAGCCTGTCCGCGCTCGACAACCGTGCAGTCGAGACACAGCAGTTTCAATTCAGCGAGGCTCTAATGGGCCGGATCGACGCATAGACGTGCCTGGTTACCTCAACGGGCTGGGCGCGGTGGGACGAGCCAGCAGAGACAAAGCTGCCCCGGCTTGGCGTTTGGCCGTTGGGAGATGTCAACGCCCGGTGGTGCACATGCGGACAAGCGACTACACGATGATGGCGGATTTGCCCGGATCGGGTCGCGTTCTTCTGGTGCACGGCTATTCGGGTGCGGTGGATGTTGTCGCTAGTGAGGTGGCAGCGTTCCTGCGAGAGGCAGCGGATGGCTGCGCCCATGCGCCGGAAGACATTCTGCCCCAAACGGCGGCGCAGCTTCGTCAGCGGGGGTATCTCACGGACAAGACCCCCGAAGAGGAACGGGACTTGATGTGCCGGATTGCCGATGCGATTCATCGGCGGGATCGGCGGTACACCACATTTCACCTGATTCCGACCTACGACTGTCAGTTGCGCTGCCCCTACTGCATTCAGGCCGGGCGTGACGGGCGTGACGCCGAGCGTGGCGAGACGCACATGGATGAGGCCACGGTGGACGCTGCGTTCCGGGCCATCGAGAAGCTGCAGCCCGAGGACCAGCAGCGGGCGCCAATCACGCTGTATGGCGGCGAGCCGCTGATGCCCCGGAATCTGGAGATAGTGGAGTACATGGTCCAGAGGAGCACTGAGGCCGGCTATGCCTTGCACGCCACTACTAATGGCGTAGGGTTGGCACACTACCGCCACTTGCTGGGGGCGGGCAAGATCGAGGAGATCCAAATCACCCTGGACGGGCCCCAGCCGATCCACGACCAGCGCCGCATTGGGCCTGACGGCCGCGGCACCTTCGCTGCTATCAGCGACAACATCGCCCTCGCGCTTCAAGCCGGCGTGGACGTGAGCCTGCGGACGAACGTGGACCGCAGCAATCTGAGCCTGATACCGGAGCTGGCCCGCTTCTATCGGGAGCAGGGATGGGCGGCACACGAAAACTTCCACCCGTACTGCCACGTGGTGTATGCCCCATCGACTGCTCGGCAAACTCTTTCTCCGGTCGAGATGATGCAGGGCCTTCAGCGATTGCAGGCCAGCCATCCCGAACTCTCGTGTCTGCGTACAGACTTCGGCTTACGCAGAACCGTGTTTGGCCTGCTGCGGCAGACGGGCCTTCCGCGCCTGCAGCCGTCCTTCTGCGGCGCCAATAGAGCCATGTATCTGTTCGACCCATCCGGCGATGTGTATGCATGCTGGGAAGCGGTGCGGACGCCGGAGGGCAAACTGGGCAGGTATGTGCCGGATCTAGAGCTGGACGACGAGGCGGTCGAGCGATGGCGTGCGCGGACGGTGGCGAACATACCACAGTGTCGGAAATGTCCCTACGCCCTGCTTTGCGGAGGCGGCTGCGCGCAGCGCGCCTTTTGGGAAACCGGCGACCTGTACGAGCCGCACTGCGCTGACTTTCCCGAGCTCTTCCAACGAGTGGCGCCGCTGGCGTACGTCGAGTGGCTGGATCGCAACAGTGACAAGTCGGCGCAACAGCTTTCATCTACGGCGGCAGCATAGGGAACAGCAGAACCGTTCGGCTCCGTGTGGGCCCTGGAAAAGGTCGCATCCAGCAGCCCACGGAGGCGGGGTGGCGGTTCCACAAGGAGGACACAGCATGAGCCCTGGTAAGCAAATCGAGTCATTGAACACCGAGTTGTTCGCTGCGGTGTCCATAGACGAGCTTGAGGAACGGCTGGCCATGGAGGAGCTGGACGTTCGTGGGGAGGCTTGGGGGTGCGTGTGCGACAATTTCAAAGCGTGCGGCGACTGGGGCAAGAAAGAAATGCCGAAGCCAGAGCCGGAGTAGCCGCTGTGGGAATTGGACCCTCTGCACCACAGCGAGGGCAGGCGGAGGGTCAGGGCTCCGTGGGGTGCTATCCGTGGACGCGAGGCGGTGTGACGCTCTGGGGAACGGGCTCATGCACGCACGGGCACACGTGCTCACGGGCAGGGCGACGTTTCGCTGGTGCACAACGTGGACCAAGCCCCGGCCGGCGGCAGCCGCGAAAGGGTGTCATTGCGACTACCCGGGGCCGCGAGAGCCGGCCGTTTCGGGCTTGGCAGCAGCGGCAAGCGGACACGGGATGGTTAGGGAATCGCTCTCGAGGGCTGGGAAGGCAGTGCTGGAGCTGTCCCGTGATTTAGAGCCTATCCTAAAACCAGCCGCTCGAAGAAATGTCATTCTGAGCAACGCGAAGAATCTCGTCCCGGAGGCTATTGCGAGATGCTTCGCCAGGCTCAGCATGACAAGTCGAGGGGTTTTGGGATAGGCTCTGAGTTGCACATCGTCGGGGGCCGGATGGAGCCTTCCTGATACAAAACCCCACAGCCCTCGCTCCTCCCAACGCGCGCACGCGGGATCCCGTTCATTGCCGAACGTAGACCCTATAGGCGGCCGGCCAATGGCCTGTGCCAACAATGGGCAGGCATCTACGATGTCGGTGCCGCCTTGAGCACAGCGTTCGCGCATGGCGGGCCGGCGCGGTGCGGACAAAGTAGCTGGGGCCGGAAGCGGGCGCCGCCCCTGAGCCAGCAGCGCTGTCAGTGCGCCTAGACTGAACGAAACCGCATTCCGCCCTCTGGCGAGAGAGGAGTTTGTGCATGCAGGAGCCCGATTCTCACATGGCACACGAGGTGGAGCAAGTCTGGGCGCTCGCGACGCAGGTGGTGGGCAGCTTCTATGAGTCACTGAAGCAATCGCCCTACATCGAGTGGGAAGCGATGGACGGCGTGATTGAGAAGGACGGGACGTGGGTTGACAGCATCGCCGCCTATTGCTCGTTCCATGATTACGTCTATCTGTTTCTGTCTGGCTTCCCGCGGGTTACGGCAGAGGACGCGCGCACACTGGCGGTTGGTGCGCAGCTCGTCGCTGAGCACGCCATCTTGCTTGACAAGTTGGTGGACGCACAGCTTGGACACGCGCGGCCGTTCATCCTGGCCAGCTATCTGAGTTGCCACTATCGTCTGCAGCAAGCCTCGCGCGCGTTTCAGGAGTTGTTCGACGCCAGCTCGGACTTCTGGCTCCGCTTTGACGCCTTCTGGCTGGAGCAGGCCGGTGTCATGGTCGCGGAGCGCAGCCGCCACGACGGCCAAGTGATCCCCTACACGGGAGAGGAGCTTTGGCGCTCGGCTACGGGGAAGCAGGCATGTGCCAAGCTGGTCCCCACGGCGCTGGGGCTGCTCGGTCACGAGCCCGACAAGATTGAGCCGCTGACCGCCTCCCAAGACCACCACGCCATGGGCCTGCAATTGCACGACGATCTTTGCGATTGGAAGTTCGACTATGAGCGGGGGAACTACTCCTACATCCTGACCCGGACCCTCATCGAAAGCGGCCTAGCCAACCAGATCATGGGCGACGAGAAGCCAGACGCCGAGCTGGTGGGCAAATTCATGTACTTCTCGGGGCTGGCTGAGGAGGCGCTGGGCGAGTCCATCGCAGCATTTGACCACGCGCACGAATTGGCCGCTGAGCAGGGCTGTCCAGGCTGGCTGGGGTACGTCCAGCGCGCACGAACTCGCTCAGCCAACCTGCAGCAGGACCTTGAACTGCTCCGCGCTACAACAAAAGAGCGAGCCCGGATTGAGGCAGAGCCCCTCCCCAGACCGGCATCGGATGAAGTGACGACAGAGCGGGCGCGCGAGGCGACTGAGTCGGCTCTGAGGCTGCTGGTCCAGGAGCAGCAGCGGGGCTTTGTCGAGGCACGGCACCCCGTGTTTTTCCCCCAACCGGAGCCCCTGGCGAAGGGTGGACACCTTCGCACGGGCGACGTGTTCGCCAGAGCCCTTATCCTGGAGGCCCTCGCGCACTGCCGACGCGTCGGTCTGATGGTGCCTGACGAAGTGTTGCAGGCCGAGGTTGATTACCTGGCACGCAGCCGCCTCGAAGGCCCGCAACGAGGATGGACGTACATCCCGGGCGTGAGCGGACTGCCGGCGGATGCCGACACGCTGGGCGCCGTCCTGTCTGCCTTGGCCAGTGCGGCGCCGGAGCGAATGGCCGAGCTGTGCGGCGATGTCGTGGCCCTGCTGGCCGAGCACAATGTGCGCTCAAATGGTGCCGTGGACACGTGGCTGGCCGACCCCGACGATGAGGACGCCCTGCGGGCCAAGGCACGAATGTACGAGGCATGGGGCGAAGAGCCGGATCTGGACGTCGTTGCCAATGCGCTGTTCGGGGTTTGCTTGTACGATAAGCAGGCCTTCGGCGAGGTTCTGCGAGCCGGTGTAAGCTACCTGGCGAGCGTCCAGCACTCGGACGGCAGTTGGTCTGGCCACTGGTATTGGGGTCGAACCTATCCCACGTGGCTGTGCTGTCGGCTTCTGGCTGATGTCGAGCCCGACTGCGAGCCGCTGGCGCGCGGGCTGCAGTACGTGCTGCAGGCGCAGCACCAGGATGGCGGATGGGGAGAACCGGAAAGCACGCCTCTGGAGACGGCCTTCGGTGTACTGGCGTGTGATCTGCAAGAGGGCCAACCGGAGCTCGACACGGCCGGGAGGCGGGGGCTGTCATATCTCCTCGGCCGCCAGCGCAGCAGCGGCGCATGGCCCGCCAGTCCCTTCGTGAAAGTGGACCTATCGCGCCTCCGGTTGGAGCGGCAGGCGACGACGTCTGCACACGTGTTGACCTTCAAGAGCGCAACGGTGACCACCGCCTTCTGCCTCCGGGCGCTGCTCACGGCCCTCCAAGAGAGTTGAGCCATGCCCGCGAGCGCCGCCAAGCCACGCCTCGCCGAGGGCGTTTGGATCGGCCCCTTCGACGTGGATCTGCCCCAGCCGGCCTACCTGGTCCGGCTACCGGACGCCAGGTTCTTCCGCATCTCCGAGTCCCTCTATCAACTCCTCTCCTGCATCGATGGGATGCGGTCTGAGGAGCGAATTGCGCGCGCCGTCTCCCGCCTCTGGCGCCGCCACGTCACGCGGTGGGAGGTTGAGTGGGCTCTGGAGAATAGGCTGGGGCCACGAGGCCTCCTGGCCGGCCGCCGCGCCCAGGACGACGACGCCGAACCGGACATGGAGCCAGTGCCTCCGCGTTTTGTCGAGAAAACGGCGGGTGCCTGGCGGGTCACTGTCAAGGCGGGCCAGCTCGGGGTGGCTACACCGTTGCTGGGCGTCCTATTCGCACGGCCGGTGGCGGCTGCTGTACTGGTCGCCGTACTGGCCATGCTAGTCCGGATGGTCGTGTTCGATGGGCTTCCCCAAGTAGCCCGCGCGCTGCACCAGCTTTCGTGGCTCGACGTCCTGGTCTTGAGCCTCCTGGCGCCGTTGCTCGTCTTCTTGCACGAGTTAGGTCATCTCGCAGCGTGCCGAAGATTCTCCGGTACTCATGGCGATGTGACCGGGCTCCTGCCGGCATCCTGGAGTGCGGATGTCACTGAAGCCTGGAGGCTCCCGCGCGCGCGGCGGTGTATCGTGGACGCTGGTGGCGTGTACCTTCAGCTTGTGGCTGCGGTCGTTTCGTATGCCATCTATGTGGGCACCGCCTGGCCCGCCGCCCTGGCCGCGGCGCTTTTCCTGCAGTTCACTGCAGCCTGGTGCCTGCTTGTCGGGACGAGGACCGATGGCTGGTGGCTGCTGACCGATGCGTTGGGTCTGGTGCGGCTCGACGATGCGGATGCGTGGGAGGATCTGCTCGACCGCATCGACTCGCTGGTGGCGCCCGAGACCATGAATCGAGCCACGCAGGGCTGGAGCGCCTGGGGGAGGTTGTGGTGGGCGGTGCTCTGGGTGGCGGGGGAGGCGGTCGCTCAGTTGGCCCTCATTGGCCTGGTAGTGTGCCTGGCTATGCAATACCCGGAGGCGCTGCGGGAATGGTGGAGCGCAGTAGCAGCACCGGGCGGGGGGCAGGTTTGGGTGGCACTTGGCGGATTGCCTTCACTTCTGGCGCTGCCTGCCGCGTTGGCGTGGACGTGGGTGTTCGAATCGAGCTTCGTCCGCTCCTGGCGCCGTTACGCCCCACAGATGCGGCTTTGGCTTGCCATTGCACTGTGGGCAGCCGCGCGCCGCCTGCAGCCGAAAATGGCCGCCGGATAAGGCAAGCCGCTGTTCTACGCGGATCATCCGCCAAGATATTCATCGAACGTCGGCCACAGAAGCCCACTCAGACGGACGCAGGCTGGTCCTGGCGATCCCCGAGGTCCTCACGGACATCGCCCGCACTGTCGAGGCGCAGTAACTGCAATATCGTGGGCAGGTCTCTCATCATCGCGGCGCCGAGACTGTGTTGCTCAGGACATCCCTTCGTGTCGGCGCTTCAGGGCCGCTCATTGCCCCTTCTTCCCGGTGGTCGTGTCCAGCTTCCGGACTTTGGTGAAGATGATGCCGTCGCGAACGGCCACTTTCCTGCCGTTCCTGAACGCCGAGGCCCGCACGGGCATTGTCTCCGTCAATGTAATGGGCCCCGTGTAGAGAGCTGATCCCATCGTTGGATAGCTATCGTCCAGTGTGTAGCGTATCTCGACATCGTCCTTGGGATGACTCATCTCGATGATGAGCTTGCCAACGAAGCTATACGACCTCCTGGCGATGTCATAGGCGTAGTTCGCCGGTTCGCTCGCCACCGTGACCCTCGGCGGACGTTCCCCATACTCTTTGAGGGCAACGGACGCCTGGTTCTGATAGGCGCAGCGGCAGGCCCGGCTGTCGTCAGGCGCCAGAACGATGCCGCCGGCCGCGATCATGTTGATCCAACATCCCGCCCGCGCGCCGCCGAAGTACTCGTATCTCCCGGGATCATACGCCAGGTCGTAGTATCCCATGGCCCCCGCGCGCCCCATTAGCAGGTGTTGCGAGCCGGCCAACGGGCCGCAACCCATCCGCCGGTCCTTGATTTGCCAGAGCACCTCTTGACCATTTCGCATTACGGTCTTCGGCTCTCCCGTCAGCAGATCCCACGCGCCCGGGGGGCTGTACATCGTCCGATCGACGACCACGGGACGCTGCCCGCCCAGCTTCTGCGTCGTTTCCCACAGAATCGTTCCATCCGACGCCCGAAAGCAGGTGGTTCCTTGATTGAAGCCATCCGAGGCAAGAGCGCGACCGACGTGGTTGTAGCACATGAGGAGCGCGTCATGTTTGGCGCTCAGAACGAGCGTGGTACCGTGAACATTGTCTTTCCTATCCCACAGCAACTCCCCCGTGTTCCCGTCCAGAGCCAACAACCTGCCGAGCGGATGGGCCGGCAGGGGCTCCCCTCCGCGGCGCTTCGCCTCGGCGACTTCACGGAGGATTCGGTCAATCTCGGCCACGGGGCGATCGATGAAGAAGATGCAGCCATTCCCGACGGCGAAGGAATTGTTCCGGATCGACTGTTCAGGAACCCACGTCCACTTCACCTCGCCCGTATCCGCGTCTATGGCAAAGACCATGGAGGATTCCGTGAAGTGCCTGTCCATGGGGACCTGCGTGCGCTCGTTTCCGCTTCCGTGCTGCGACTTGACGATGTGCGTGTCGTTGGCGAGCGCGCCGTACAGAATGCCGTCCTCACAAGCGACATACGTCCAGTCGTGTTTGCGTCCGTCCGGATGCTTGGGCGCTTCGAATCTGTCCAGACGTTTTCCCGTGTAGACGTGCAGTAGTAGGCAGTGGCTCCCCTGTCGGGCGTAGACGACGTCATCGGCGACGCAGTACGTGTTTGCGACCTGGGTCGCCCCGACGCCCGAGCCGCCCAGGTAGGCGCCCAACAGCTCTGGCAAAGAAACGCGCCACATGACGCGGCCGTTGTAGGCGTCGATTCCGTCAATGGCGTTGATGCCTTCGCGCAGCAGCACGCCTTTGTAGAACAGCGGCGCCGGGTTCTTGCCGTGGCGGTCAATGGTCTCGAGGGTCTCGTCCCTGTACCACAAGACCCCCAGCGGGCCTCTGGCGAGCTCATCGCCCGAGCACATGGTGTTGCCGGGATCGCCAAGCGGATGAGTCCAACTGCCCGCGCCCTCGAGTTCGCCGCGCACGTTGACAGTCATGGCCCCCGGCGTCCCCAGGCAAACTGTGCCGCCGTAAGGGCGCTGGAGGCGGGCGATCTCTCCCTCGGGCAAGCCGCCGGTGCCCGTGAGAAGTGCCGATGAGGAGACGATGAGGTTCGCAAAGTAGTCGGGAAGATACGTGGTCGAGAGAGCCCGTTGCAGGACGGCCACGCTCACCCCGTAGAGCCCGGCGGCATCCAGTTTGCGCCGCGCTTCCCTGACGTTAGCCGGATTGGCATCTATGCCAATGATGTGAAGATCGGTCCGCTTCGCCAGCTCATAGGCCAGCGCACCATTGCCACATCCCAGATCCAGACAGTAACCGCTGGTGATGCCCGTCTGGCGAATGATCTCCTGGGCCGCCCTACGCGCGAGGCTGTTGTCCGGATACGGCGAGGCCCTCGAGCTCAGCTCGATCTCTCTCGGAGCCGCGTTCACATCCTGCGCACCGAAGCAGTAGATGGTCCCTTTGCCGGTGCTGGCGTACAGGCAGCCGTCCGATGCGGCCAATGTGTAGACGGCGCTGTCGAGTTCGGTTGACCACGTGACTCTCCTCGATACTGCGTCCACGAGAAAGACCCGGTTGGCCGAGCCCAGCGCGATGGTTCCGCCGGCGACAATGAGCTCCTGGATCGGACCGTCTGTTTCGACAGACCACTGATCCGCCACCAGAGGAGCGTCGTCGATTCTCTCCATGTATCCCTTGTTCGCCGGTCCGACAGATGCCAGGCGGGGCGTATGAACAGAGGTCTCCCATTCCCGGCGGACAGCATAGGTCTTCCTGGAGAGGGCGGAGCCGTATACGGTCGAGCCCTCCGACCTGACGAACCCATCCGGCGTAGCAGCGATAACTTGCCGCACACCTACCAGGAATTCGCCGTGATACTGGTGTCCGTCCCTGACGAAAGGGATCCACCAGTTACGTTTGCCAACTTGATGATGTCGCATGCCCGTTGCGGTATCGAAGGCGAAGCCCGCCGTGAAGAAGACATCATCGGTCGCTACCACATCGCCACCGCCCACACCCCACGGCGTCTTCCCTCCGTACCGACTCAGGTGGAAGTAGAGAAAGCGTCCGGTCTTCCGGTCAAACGCCGCCGGGATGGAGCGACCGGTCATTACGAACACCTTGTCGCTCGTAACCGCCAGGTATCCCTGCGCCGCGACGCCTCCCCGGGAATAGGCGCCCATGTGCGGTTGGTCGATCTCCAGGGCGCCGGCGTTGTCATTGCACCACAGAACCTTGCCGCTCTCAGCATCAACGGCGTAGATGGCGACCCCATCCGTGGGCCAGATGCCCGCGCCGAAGTAGACCACGCCGTCCCGAACGGCCGGACCGCCACGCGCCACCCAACGCGACACGACGCGCCCGTTGCCGATCACCAGATCGGGATCGGGGCCGCCGCGCACCTTCCAGAGCTCCGTGCCATCCAGTGCCGACAGACAGTGCAGAAACCCATCATCGCTGACGACGAACACACGATCTTTCCAGACGGCAGGGGCAAGGCGGATGGGCCCGCCGGTGAAGAAACTCCATTTCTCTTCACCGGTGGCGGCGTCGATAGCGTACAGCTTGTCATCTGTCGAACTGCCGAAATAACCGATGCCATCGGCCACAACTACGCTGTGCGCCCAGTCAAACTTCATCCGTGACCGCGCCAGGCTCCGGCCCACCCATGCCCGATCGGGCGCATGCCTCGCATGGCGAACCCACTTGAGGGAGAGTTGGCTCGGCAGCGTCTCCGGCGCGTATCCACTCCGGGTGGCGTCGGCCCGGTACTGCGGCCAGTCCGCCGCCGACATGGTCGCAGACGCCGCAGCCAACGCCAAGATCGTGGCCGGCGTCCTCATCCACGCGATTGCCCGCCGAATCAGCACCTTTTGAGTCATGGTCTTGGTCCTATCCTCCTCGGTTTCCGGGCAGAACATCCTGTGAGATTCTTATCTCCTCCATCACTTTCTTCAGCTCCGCCTCAAACTCTTTCACCACGGCGGCATACTCGGGGTTACCGATCTCGCTCCTGCGCTCTTGTGGATCTGTCTTCAGGTCATACAGTTCGCGCTCACCGGTATGGCAAATCACCAGCTTATATCTCTCGGTTCGGACTCCGTAGTGCTTGGTTCGGCGGCCCCAGTAGGCATAGAACGACGACTTGCGCCAATCCGCTGGCGTCTTGCCCTGTAGAAGCGGACGGAAACTTCGGCCTCGCATCGCCTTCGGGATGGGCACCCCAGCGTAGTCGAGAAAGGTCTCGGCGAAGTCCGCGAAGAGCGAGGTATGCGATGGCTCGCGCAGGTGCCTCCCGCAGCGCCACGAGTCGTTGTCGTACGGCAACTGCGAAATGGGCCAGTGTGAAAACGTAAAGAGATCACCTTGAACTGGCAAACGCCCCGGCCGCGCCTGTCGGGTCCATTCGCGGTATTCGGAGGATGTAGAGCACAGATGTCGAAGCTGCCGGTGGCGCAAGGGCGCCATTTGTCAGTCCGGACTCTCGAGACCTCGTGTAAGGAGGAAGCTGTCATGTCCGAGCCGACGGAGCGAGGAATGGGGCGTCGTGGATTCCTGAAGCGGCTGCCGGCCGCTGCCGTGGGAGCAGGCCTGTTCGCACGTGCGGCTGCCGAGGCGGCGGAGATGAATCCCAAGGATATCCTGAACTACAACGAGGTCATGGCGTACCGAAGGCTCGGACGGACCGGGCTGTGGTGCTCCCATGTTGGGCTGGGCGGGCATCATCGCGGTGGCGACCAGGAAGTGCGCAACCGCGTAGTCGCCAAGGCGCTGGGTCTCGGCATCAACTACTTCGACACGACCAGCGACGGCGAGGCGAAGGAACTGGGCATCGCCATGGAGGCCTGCAAGGGGCGCGACCGGGCGTACATTGTGCGCGATTTCCTGAAGGCTCGACGTCCCGAGCTGCGCCAGAGCCCGGAGGCTGAGTACAAGCGGGTAGTGCGCGAGCATCTGGAGCGGGGCCTGGAGATGCTGCGCACAGACTGCGTAGACGTCTACCGCATGACGCCGCCGGAGGGGAATCCGAACGCTGAGCCGGTGCCGCAGGGCCCCATGCCGCTCGGATGGCCGATGGAGGAGTTCCACAACGTGCACTGGTTCGCCGAGGAGTTCGAGAAGCTCCGCGACGAGGGCAAATGCCGCTTCATGGGCCTCTCCACCCACCATCCGGCCTTCCAGGCCAAAGCGGTCAGAGAGGAGCCGCAGGTGGACGTCATCTACCTGCCCTACAACTACGTCTTCAGCGGCGCCGCCGACCGGCTCTATCCCGGGGCCAAAGGCGAGGGCACTCTCTTCGAGCTATGCCAGAACCGGGACAGAGGCATTGTGACCATCAAGCCTTTCATGAAAGCAGCCATGTTCAGGACAGAGGCGTTCCAGAAGCGCTACGAGGCCAACAAGCGGGAGGTGGAGACGGTTGCCGCCTTCGCCCTGCGCTTCGTGCTGGCGAACCCCTACATAACTGTCACTATCCCGGGCATGGACACACTCGAGCACGTCGAGCAGAACGTCGCCGTCGTCAAGCAAGGAGCGCCGACACAAGCTGAGCTGCGAACGCTCGATCGCTACTGCCGCGACGTGCCCAGGCTGCTGACGGCCGAGTACCAGTGGGCCAAGCGATGGCTGGCGTGACCCTTCGGCGCATCGCTCGCATTATAGTGCTGATCCTGCTTGGCGCCCGCGGCGGGGGCGGCTGTGACCACGAGAAGGCACAGGCGCCGGAGCCTCAGCCGGTCGCGATGGTGTTCTCCAAGTGCACCATGTGCCACGTGGATCTACAGGAACAGCTCGCCATTGGGGCGCACGGCCCGGCTGGGCTGACCTGTGCTTCCTGCCATGGCGAGAGCCGGGGCCATGTCACGGACGAGCACAACGAAGTCAAGCCGGACCGGCTTTTCACAAAGGAAGCGGCCCCCAGCCTGTGCGGTGAGTGCCACAAGGAGCAGTTGAGGAAGGCCGATGCCGTCGGGCTGGCGCCGAACTGCGGCCAATGCCACGGGGCGCACGACATCCTGGCGGGCAAAAGAGCTAAGAAAGCGAAGAGGCGCCTGCGGCTGAAGAAGCCCCACTAGTGCCTGCTTCCGTAGGTCCGCGTCGGAATTGTCGGGCTGGAAGGGACTCCGCCGATGACTCCGCTGAAGCTACGTCCTCCGCGAAGGCGGAAGCTTCGTCCCTCTCGCGAAGGCGGAAGCCCGACCTACGCGGGGATGCGGGCCGCGAGCGGCGCACTGAAGGCCGCAGCCGCGTAGGCGGGCCATTCGCGCCGAACGTACGGAGGTGCGAGTCATGGCGATCGGGATCGGCATCAATCTGGACTACGTGCGCCACGCGGACAAGGACTTCGAGTACGGCGCTCGGAGAGCCGCCGAATTGGGCTACGAGTACGTCGAACCTTGTGTGTCCACGGGCCGCGACCTGTTGGCCGAAGCCGGGTACTACCACATGCTGAGCATGGAGGACGACCCTCTGGCCTACAAAGAGCTGTTGCACGAGTGCGGCTTGAAGGTGTCGGGCCTGTCGGCGCACTCGCCGCTGATGAAGCCGGAGGTAGCTGTGCCCTACTTGACCCAGGCCATTCGCTGGGCCGCTGACATCGGCGCTCCCGTCGTCAACACCGATGAAGGCCCGCGCGGGCCCTGGATCGAGAACGATGAAGAAGCCTTCGACATCATGCGCTATACCCTCAAGCGGGTGCTGCCCGTGGCGGAGCGGCACGGCGTCTACATCGGCCTCGAACCGCATCAAATCTACACGACGAAGCTGGACACCTATCTGCGGCTGCTCGACCTGGTCCCCTCGCCCATGCTGAAGGCCAACTTCGACGCCGGCAATGCTTTCCTGGCAGGGAACGATCCCGTCGAGTACCTGCAGGCCGTTGCCGACCGGGTCGTCCATTTCCACGCCAAAGATATCTCCATCGAGCAGGAGGAAGCCGAGCGCGGTAAGGTCACAGGCACGCCGGTCGGCTGTGCCTGCGGCGATGGCGTGATCGACTGGCCCGCGGTGATCCGGGTGCTGAGGGAAGCGGGGTTCGACGGCGTGCTCTCCGTGGAATGTGGCACCGAAGAGCAGGCGGAGCGCAGTATCGCGTATCTGAAGCAGGTGCTCGCCGAAGCCTGAACTGAGGGAGGGAAGCACTGGCCGAGGCGGAAGGGGCGCCACGGCTGTTGAGTGACGGCGCGAGGCTCGAGCACCATGCGATGGGCAGAAAAAGGTCCCCGGCGATGTGGGAAGCTCAGCCGACGGCAGTTCATCTCGATGGCCGCCGGCGGCGCCGGCATCGCCGCGCAGAGCATCAGAGCAGGGCAGACGGTGGCAGCGGAGGGCAAGTGGCAACTCCGCCTGTCAACCTCCTCGATACACTACAAGCAACTCCCGATTGAAGAGGCATGTGCCGAGATCGCCAGGCTCGGCTTCGAGGCCATCGACATCTGGTCAGCACACACCGGGTGCCCGCACCTGGACGATGTGTTGGAGCGCCTGGGCCCTGAGGGGCTCAAGGAAATGCTCGCAAAGAACAAGCTCAAGCTGTTCGCCTTCAGCACGTACAAGGGCGGATATGCCAAGTACGCGGAGCTGCTGGGAAAAGCCGGCGGCGGAGTGGCCGTGCAGGGGAGCACGAAGCCCGGCGAGCCGGAGGAACTGACGGCGAACATGAGGGCCTTCATTGAGAGCTTGAAGCCCCTGGTGGAGCTTGCCGAGAAGTACGATTCGTATCTGGCCATTGAGAACCACGGGAACCGGCTGCTCAACACCATCGACTCGCTGAAGGCCTTCGTTGACATCAACGACTCGCCGCGGCTCGGCATCGCGCTGGCGCCGTACCATCTGCAAGCGCTCAACGCCTCGGTGGCGAAGGCTATTGACGTCTGCGGGAGACAATTGCTATTCTTCTACGCGTGGCAGCGGGCGAAGGGGGCAGAGCAGCTCCCCGGCGTGGGCGCGGCGGACTTCACCCCCTGGATCGCGGCGCTGGCGAGCGTGGGCTATCGCGGGTACGTCAACCCGTTCATGCACGGGGAGCCGGAGCCCGAGGTGATGTCTGAGCATCTGGCGATGGCGCGCGACCATCTGAAGCAGTGCTACGCAAAGGTCGCAGCGGGCTGATCCAGCCGCGGGGACGAGTAATCGGAGGCGAAGCCCGTATTCATACGGGAGAGAACGGGGCGACCGCACAGAGTCGCCTCTACTGCGATCGCACATGACAGTAGGCGCGCTCCTCTGCCGGCTTCCCTGCGGCTCTTCGCAGGCTGGAGAAAGGAGAGTAGTGTATGTCTAATCCCAAGGGCGAGAAGATTGACCGGCGTGATTTTCTGAAGACCGCGGCCGCGGGAGCCGCTATCGGAGCGGCAGCCACGCAGCTCGATGGCGCTGGGGCTAGTGCGGCCGTTGATGTGACGAAGACGCGCAGCTATAATCCGGATATGGAGTACCGCCGCTTGGGCCAGACCGGGCTGATGGTCTCGGCCGTGTGCATGGGCGGGCACTGGAAGCGCGTGGACACGCTCGTGCCGGGCCTGTTCGGGGAGAAGGGCAAATGGCTCAACGCCGACCTGAGCAATTCGGACTTCAATAAGAACCGCTACGAGGTCGTCAGCCGCTGCATCGAGCACGGCATCAACTACATCGACGCCTGCACCTGGCAGGAGGTCGTGACGTACGCCAAGGCCCTCAAGGGCCGGCGCGACTCGGTCTACCTGGGCTTCTCGTGGTATCAGGAGGAGATGCGGAGGGAGAACTACCGCACGGCGGACGCGCTCCTCGGCACGCTGGATAAGGGCATGAAGGAAGCCGGGCTGGACTACGTGGACGTCTGGCGCATTACCATGCTCTCGCGAAGCGGCGAGCACACCGAGGCGGAAGTCGAGGAGATGATGAATGCCCTGGAGAAGTCCCGAGAGCAGGGCAAGGTGCGCTTTACCGGCCTCTCCTCCCACGATCGAGACCATATCAAGTGGATGATCGAGACGTATCCCGGGACCGTCCAGGTCGTCGCGACGCCGTTCACCGCCAAGAGCAAAGAGCGGCGTACAGACAGCCTGTTTGAGGCCGTGCGGAAGTACGACGTCGGAGTCTTCGGTATCAAGCCCTTCGCCAACAACTCGCTCTTCAAGGGCGACAGCACACTTGGCAACCCTCACGCGGAGGAGGACGACGAGATCGCGCGGCTCACCATTCGCAACATCCTGGCCACGGACTGCATTACCGCGCCGATCCCCGGCCTGATCAATACGCACCAGGTGGACAACGTGGCTCTGGCGGTGCGCGAGCGGCGCGAGCTCAATCTCGAGGAGAAAGCCAAGCTGGAAAAGGCGGCCGACGAGATGCACGCCAAGCTTCCGGCTGATTACCAGTGGCTCAAGGACTGGGAGTGGGTCTAGAGTCGCACGAGCTCAAGCGGATGAATGGAAGAGCGGGCATCCCGCGTGGAGGCCCGTTTTTCTCATGTTGGCGGGTTGATATCCGCCCGTTGCTCGTTCATATTACGGTCGTCTAATGCCGACGGACGCCCGCGGTAAGACGATTCACATCCTGCTGCTAGTGCCTGCTTTCGTAGGTCCGCGTCGGAATTGTCGGGCTGGAAAGCCCGACCTACGCGGGGATGCGGGCCGCGAGCGGCGCACTGAAGGCCGCAGCCGCGTAGGCGGGCCATTCTTGGCCCGCTGCCTTTGACACGCGAACTTACCGAACGAAGCGCTAGTTACCGATGATGGCGATCCGCCGACCAGTTGCACACGAAAGGTAAGAGCAATGACCGCATCCCACCTCCTGTCAACCGCCGTCCTGGCATGCCTCTGCATCGCCATCTCCCATGGCTGCGCTCTCAGCGATGGCACGCCCGTCGGCAAGAAGCCCCGCGCCATCGCAACCACCGATGGCGAGATCGACGACCGCTGCTCCATGATTCGGTTCCTGATGTACGCGAACGAGTGGGACATCAAGGGGCTGATCCACTCCAGCTCCAAGCACCACTGGCTGGGCGACGAGGACCACCCGGGCAAGACATGGCGCGACGTTTCCTGGCTCGACGAGCAGATCGACCAGTACGCCGAGGTCCATCCCTACCTGAAGCAGAATGACCCCGGCTATCCCTCCCCGGAGTACTTGCGCAGCCAGGTCTTCGTCGGCAACATCCTGCTCGAGGGAGACATGAGGGAGCCGACTCCGGGCTCAGATCGCATCGTGGAGGTCCTGCTCGATGACGATCCATCGCCAGTGTGGCTCCAGGCCTGGGGCGGGGCGAACACCATCGCCCGTGCCCTGAAGACGATCCAGGAGAAGCACCCCGACCGCATGGCCGAAGTGTCACAGAAAGCCAGGCTCTACCTCATCACGGAGCAGGACCAGACATATCGCAACTACATCGCAGAGCAATGGCCGGACGTCCTGGTCATCGTAAGCAACGCCTTCGGGGCGATTGCGTATAGGTGGGATGACATACAGTCTCCGGAGGTGCAGAAGTACTTCGACGCCGAATGGATGAACGAGAATATACTCAACGACCATGGCCCGCTGTGCGCCATGTACGAGGCGCGCAACGACGGGAGCTTCCGGTCCGAGGGTGATTCCCCGTCATTCATGCACACGATCGATGTGGGCCTGGGCAGCGCCGAACATCCGACCTACGGAGGTTGGGGCGGCAGGTTTATGCGAGCCGGCGACACGTGGAGGTCGGCGCCGGACGAGCGCAACAGGTACGAATCGATTCTGCGCTGGGCCGTGGCGTTCCAGAACGACTGGGCGGCCAGGGCGGACTGGTGCGTGAAGCCGTACGAGGAGTGCAACCATAACCCGGCGGCGGTGTGCAATGGGGACCCGACGCGGAAGGTGCTCGAGATATCCGCCGATCCGGGGGACGAGGTCGAGCTCAGTGCGGCGGGGTCGTCGGATCCTGATGGCGATGAGCTCTCGTACAAATGGTGGGTCTACAAGGAGGCCGGCAGCTACTGGGCCGAGGCGCCGATTCGTGGTGCGGACGCGACTGAGGCCGTGGTCACGGTCCCAGAGGAGGCGTCGGGGAGGACGATCCATGTGATCCTGGAGGTCGTCGATGATGGGAACCCGCCGCTGACGGCGTATCGTCGTGCGATTGTGAACGTCAGCGGGGAGCCGGTGGAGGCGCCGCCGGGTACGGGGACGGATGAAGTGTACCTGCGAACGCCGATCACGAAGCTCGGGGGGCCGCCGGCTGAGACCGGGAGGTGGGAGTTCTATCGCGGCGTCAACCTCAACGGGCCGGCCATCGAGATCGACGGCAACAAGTGGGACGGGGACGATGCGGCCAACTTCGTCTGCAAGGATCGTGCGCTCAACAGCCCGCAGGTTCAGTTGAGGCCGCCGACGGATGAGGCGCGGGCGAGGATGATTCACTCGTTCCGATGGAACGGGCGGGCGAGCCTGACGCTGACGAGTGTGCCCGTCGGGAAGTATGCGGTGTATGCTTATGTATGGGAGGACAACAACCCGGAGACGTTGAGCATCTCGCTGGAGGGGCGCGTAGTGGCGCGGAATCACTACAGCGGGGTTGAGGGAGAGTGGCATCGGGTAGGGCCGTGGATTGCGACGGTGACGGACGGGACGATCGAGATCACGAGCACCGGCGGCGCCGCGAACTTCTCGGGCATCGAGGTGTGGCGCAGCGTCGGCGAGGGCAACCCACGATGAACGGCAGCCATCCGGGTTGAGCGCCAAAGCCACAAAGGGCCCGAACGGAGACGCGCTCAAGTAAGCAGCAGGAGGCAGGGCCATGCGAGAAGAGACTAAGCGGACGATTCCTCGACGGACCTTCATGGGCGCCGCGGCCTCGGCGGCCTTTGCCCTCACCGTCGTCCCCGGCCGGGTGCTGGGTCAAGATGCCCCCGGCAACAAGCTCAACATCGCCGCCATCGGCGCCGGCGGCCGCGGCTGGGCCAACTTGAGGCGCGTAGCGGACGAGAACATCGTCGCCCTGTGCGATGTCGATCTGGAGCAGGGCAAAAAGGGCATCGACAAACACCCCGAGGCCAAGGTCTATCGCGACTTCCGCGTCATGCTGGACGAGATGGACAAAGACATCGACGCCGTCATCGTCGCCACACCGGACCACACGCACTACGTGGCCGCCATGGCTGCCATGGAGCGCGGCAAGCGTGTCTACTGCGAGAAGCCCCTGGCCCATTCGATCTACGAAGTGCGAGGGCTGATGGCAGCGGCCCGCAAACACAAAGTCGCCACTCAGATGGGCAACCAAGGCCACTCCTCGGACGAGATCCGCCTCTGCTGCGAGGCCATCTGGAACGGCGCCATCGGCGAGGTGCGCGAGATCCACGCCTGGAGCAATCGCCCCCCTGGAGGCTTCTCCTTCCCCGTGGCCATGCGCCGGCCCGAGGACACGCCCCCGGTGCCCGAGACCCTCAACTGGGACCTCTGGCTCGGCCCGGCGCAGTACCGGCCCTACCATCCGGCATACTGCCCACGGTACTGGCGCGGCTGGCTCGACTTCGGCACCGGCGCTCTGGGTGATTACGGCTGCCATACGCTCGACCCGGCATTCTGGGCCCTGAAGCTCGGCGCGCCCATTTCGGTGGAGGCCAATACCACGCACTTCGAGCCCGAAGTCGCGGCCGAGACCTATCCCGTCGCCTCGATCATCCGCTATGAGTTCCCCGCCCGGGGCGATCTGCCCCCGGTCAAGCTCACCTGGTTTGAGGGCGGCCTCCTCCCGCCCCGGCCCGAGCCGCACCCGCCGCACAAGGGCTTCGGCGGCAACGGCGCCTTCATCATCGGCGACAAGGGGGTCATCATGCACGGCTCCCACGGCGCCGGCGGCTGCAAGATCCTCCCTGACTACAAACTGGAGGACAATGAGCCCCCGCCCAAAGCCATCGAGCGCGTCGAGGGCGGCAAAGACGGCCACCAGCAGGACTGGGTCAGAGCCTGCAAAGGCGGCAGGCCCGCCAGCGGCAGCTTCGAGTATGGCGGACCGCTCACCGAGATCATCCTCCTCGGCGTCATCGCCATGCGCATCAAGAACGAGAAGCTGATCTGGGATGCCGAGAAGATGGAGTTCACCAACAGCGACGAGGCCAACGAGCTCGTCAAGCCGACCTACCGCGAGGGCTGGACACTGTAGCTCAGAGGACCTCCGCTCTCCGGGAACGCAGGCATCCCTGCCTGCATTGTCGTTGCCTGTAGTCCGGGGACACAGGGATACCCAATGCATTCCACGGGAGCCAAAGCCATGCACAGGGCACACACATTCGCCTTGATCTGCCTGCTGCTCATCTTCTCCGGCGTCTCCGCCGACCAGCTCAACCAGTTGAGCCCGGAGGAAAAGGACCAGGGCTTCCGACTCCTCTTCGACGGCACTTCCCTGGACGGCTGGCGCAACTACAGATCAGAGACGATCAAGCCGCAATGGCAGGTCATCGAGGGGGCGATGGTGATGACCGCCAAGGGCGGCCGGGACCTGATCACAAAGGAGAGCTTCGGGTACTTCGATCTCCGGCTGGAACACACCATTGCCGAAGAGGGCAACAGCGGCGTCATGTTTCGCGTGGTCGAAGAGACCGAGGAGCGTCATCCGTGGCGGCTCGCTCCCGAGTACCAACTCTATGATTCATACAACGTGAAGGTCCGCGGCGATCGCTGCGCCGGAGCCCTGTACGGCCTGGTGGCCGCCCCCAAGGACCTCGCCAAGCGACCCGGCGAGTGGAACGATGTTCGCATTCTGCTCGAACCTGCCGGTGACAACAAAGACCGGCTGCGCTTCTGGCTCAACGGCACACAGACCGTCGATGTTATGGTCGATCCCGCACCCGGTAGCGAATGGTCCAAACTGCTTGCAGGCCCGTCCTCCAAGGATCATTTCGCCGCGGATTTCTTTAAGGCCAAAACAGGGGCCATTCTCCTCCAAGACCACGGCGCCCGTGTCGCCTTTCGCAATATCAGGATACGCGAACTGGACGGCTCCGCCGCTCGCGTAGATCCGTAACGGCCGGTCATTGTGATCACGGACGCCGCGCATGGAGCTCAAAAGGAGAGCAACGAATGAACAGAAGACAATTCCTGGGTGCGGGTGCGGCCGGATCCCTGTCCCTGGCGGGGCTGAGCCGCTCTGCCTCCTCGGCGCCGCGCGACAAGCCCAACCTGCTGTTTCTCTGGACCGACGAGCAGCGCGCCGACACCATGGCGGTCTACGGGAACCGGAAGATCAAGACTCCGAACCTCAACAAGCTCGCCTCCGAGAGCTACGTCTTCGAGAAGACATACGTCACCCAGCCGGTGTGCACGCCCTCACGCTCCTCCGTCATGACCGGCCTTTGGCCCCACACGAGCGGGTGCGTCAAAAACAACATCCCGCTTCCGCTCGATACCCCCTGCCTCAACGAGGTGCTGGCCGATCCGGACTACCGCACGGCATACATGGGCAAGTGGCACCTCGGCGACGAGATCTTCGCCCAGCACGGGTTCGAGGAATGGGTGTCCATGGAGGACGGCTACGCGAAGTACTACCGGGAAGGCCGCGACAGGAACGCCCGAAGCGACTATCACCACTTCCTGATCGAGCATGGCTACGAGCCCGACACCAAGGACGGCAAGTTCAGCCGCGGTTTCGCCGCCAGAAGGCCAATCGAGCAGTGCAAACCGGCATTCCTGGGGAACAACGCAGGTGATTTCCTCAGGCGCCATCGCGGTGAGCCTTTCATTCTCTACGTCAACTTCCTCGAACCCCACATGCCCTTCTACGGCCCCCTGGACGACTTGCACGCTCCGGACTATGTGGATCTGCCGGCCAATTTCGACGACCCGCTGGAGGAGAACGAGCCCGAGGCCTATCGCAAGAAACTGGCGGGGTACCGGGAGAAGTACGGCGAGACCGAGGAGGACTTCCGCAACCTGATTGCCAGGTACTGGGGGCTGTGCAGCCAGGTGGACATGAGCGTCGGGCAGATCCTGGGAGCCCTCGAGGATCTCGGGCTCACCGAGAACACCATCGTCGTCTACACCAGCGACCACGGGGACATGATGGGCAGCCATCGCCTGGTGACAAAGGGCGTGATGTATGAGGAGGCCTCCAGGGTCCCCTGGCTCATGCGTATCCCGTGGCTCGGGCGGAAAGAGACTGTCATCCGTCAGCCCGTGAGCCATATCGACCTGGTCCCCACGCTGCTGGAGCTGATGGGATCCGATGCGGGGGAGGCGCTTCCCGGCCAGAGCCTCCTCCCCCTGACGCGCGGGGAGACCGTCGCCGAGGACCACGTTTTCATCCAATGGCACGGCAACACCCCGGTCCGCACCGTCGTGTCCCCGGACGGGTGGAAGCTGTGTCTCTTCCGGGAGGACCACTGCCAGCTCTTCAATCTGAGCGAGGACCCGGGCGAGACCACGAACCTCTTCGACTCCGGAAAGCACGACGACGTGATCGCGAGACTGACCAAGCGAATCAAGGACTGGCAGGAGAGCATCTAAACGAGGCACAGTCACCTATTTCTGAGTTTCGGCGGACGGGCAAACCCAGCGGGTAAACGTGTGCCCAGAAATGGGTGACTGTGGGGCTGTGGAAAAACCCAGGCCACACACCCGTTCGCGTAGCGCGGGCCTTCCAGCCCGCGATGTCGGCCTGGAAGGGACTCCGCCGAAGCTTCGTCCCTCTCGCGAAGGCGGAAGGCCGACCTACGCGGTGGGCGGCCGGTGGCCAGACAACGAGCCGCCGGGGCCCGGGTATTTCAACAGCGCCACTGTCCCTGGTTTCTCGAATGACTATCATGTGCCGGGAATCAGCTTCAGTTTGAGCGTTGCCAGGGCTTTGGCGGGCATGAGGAAGCGCCGGAGCTCTTCTGGCACCTGCGGTCGCTCGCGGGAGACGATAATCTCCCTCTGGAATTCGGTGTTGTGGGAATCCAGGGACTCGGCGGAGAGTGAGATCTCTTCCACCAAACGATAGCCCCGCTGAAACTGAAACGTCAAATCGCGGGCGACGTCCGCTTCGCGGTTGACAAGAATCAGGTTCAGCCCCTCAGGCGTCGTCATTGCGGTGACGGTGAAACTGATGTCGCTCTTTCTCGGATCGCAGCGCTCCCCCTCGACCGAGGAAAACACCACTTGGTCGCCCACGCCCTCATTGAGGACGCGGATCATGTCGAGAATGCCGGTCGTGTAGAGCTTTCCGGTCTCTCTCCCCCGGTAGATGACGCCCCACGGACACCGGCGGACACATTGTGGTAGTTGGCGCCGACCACCTCCTCGCGGGCGAGGCAGCGATTGATGAACTGGGCGGTGGCCAGGCAGCCCTTCAGTGAATGCGTGGGGATGGAACCCATCCACATGCCGTAATTCTGGGGACACCATACTTAATTATTGGGCCAATCCGAAGTTCGACGGACACCACACTCGACTCCAATAATTAAGTATGGTGTCCCCAGAATTACTGATGGCGATCTGAATTGTGTTGCCGTCTTCCGCCGTTACTTCCGCCGTCTGAACGGGAGAGGTATCCTCAGGGATGCTGATGCCGGGGACGTCTGAGATGGGTCGCTCTGCTTGCTTCATGGCGCGTTTGGACTCCATTGGCCCGGTCGCCTGGTCCGGCGAAGCGGGGGCGATGGTCACTGTGACTGTCGCGTTGGTGGCGGGCTTTGCCAGGGCTATTCCCAGACGCGTCGGGAGTCGGCCGCCGGAGAGGTCCGCCTCGATGCTCTCCGCCTGGACCACGAATTCCTCACCCTGGGCGGCGATGTCCACCTGCACGGCTTCGGGGCCCTCGCCGATCAAAAGGCGATCGGCGGCCAATTGACGCCACCGGGAGAAGGTGACCAGCGCCGTCTCGAAGGTCCGCGGGGCGGCGAACTCGACACTGTCGATTACCGTCAGGCTGCCGCCACGCTCGCGGGAGAAGACGAAGGTCCGCTTGAGCCCTTGCAGGCCCGGCACGTCGTAGGCCGCGCGGAGGTCGAGCACCAGCGTGTCGGCCCGGTCGGTGAACTCCGTCTCAAGAACCCGGGCGGCGGCGGCACGGCCCGCACGCTGCAACCGGCCGGCCACGCGCGGCACGGAGTGCCCGAATGAGCTCAGCAGCTTGCTCTCGTAGCGCCGGGCGGTGAAGGTCAGCGCGGAGTAGTTCTCCCTTCCCGGGTCCACCAGCGGGGTTCTCCCGGCTAACGCCACGACGAACGATCCGACGTCGTTGTGGTTGTGGTGCTCGCCATTATGACCGCCCTTGAGCGCCACGCCCAGCGCATGGCCCCGATTGTCGGGGGCGGGTCGGCAGATGAGCACGCCAGCCTCCGGGAAGTAGTCGCGCCGAGGGGGAACAGAGGGCGGCTTGTCCACGGCGGCCCTGCTGGTTGCCGAATTGGGGAAGCGATACACTGCCAGCTCGTAGAGCCTCCACAACGGCGATCTGCCGGAGCGTCCCGGAAAGCGCCTCGCCGACGGTCTCGGGGATCGCACCCCTCGTCAGCTCTTCGGCCCGAGAGAGAATCTCCTCGACCCCCAGCACGTTGGCGATGGCCTGCCATGATTCGCGATCCTCGATGGGGCTGCCCAGTCCGCGAGGCGACTGCGGGAGCATCTTCGCCAACTCGTGGATTCTCGCTGGAGCCGGAACCGCTGAGTCTTTGCCCTCCTGAGCCATCCCCAGCGTGGCGACGAATGGGGCAGTTGCCAATGCCAATGGAGGCAAGAGCCAAAGGACGCGATGTCGTTTCATTGGGGCTCTCCATGTGACGAGACTGGTCCCGCCCAGCGGGATCGCCGACGAGCTTCGCGCAAAGCTGAATGGAGTCCTCTTGCCCCACGCGAGACGCGTGGGGGCTTTGCTGAGGATGACCCGTGACCTGTTTCGCCACAAGATGGGGACAAGACAAGGGGCTTGTTGAAAGACACCCGTTAGTTGGCACTCGGAGGCATGGTACTCATTCTCTTGACGATGGCGCGCAGTCGTTGGTATCTTGGCTGCCGGCGCCCGAATGGCACGAGCGGTCCTTCCTGCAGTTGCTCATCACGTCACGCAGCGAGGCGTGAGGCCCACGGCGATGCTCTATTCCGTCAAGGCAATTCCGGCGACATGATACTCATGTTCGAGGCCACAAAAAGCATTATGACCTGGAACCAGATGTAGGAGGCAAAGTAATGAAGTGGAGATTGGCGGCGATCATGGTGATGGCCACGGGTGGAATCTGGCTGGCCGCCCACGGGTCGTCCGTGACGCAGGAGATGGGCGCGAGGGTCGAGCAATTCAAGCAGGAGATACAGCAGCAAGTCACGGCCCACGCTGTACGCAGTGGCCTGAGAGCCAGGCTGCCTGAAGACAACTCGCCCTGCCTGGTCTGTCACGCGAACTTCGAAGAGGAGCTCCTCGTCACGACGCATCTCAAACTCGGCATCACCTGCGCCGTCTGCCACGGGATCTGTTCCGAGCATGCAGACGACGAGGGGCACGAGATCAAGCCGGACGTCATGTTCGGCCGCGCTGAGGTGGCGCCGTTCTGCGAGAGATGCCATGGCCCCCACGAGCATCCCGAGAGAGTCGCGGCATTCCTGGCCGAGTGGAAGGGGAAGGTGCGCCCGAATGGGCGGGAGATTCTTCGGCAGGCCATGTGCACCGACTGCCACGGCACCCACGCTCTCGCGACGGTGGCCGTTGCTGCGAAGGCGAGGTCAGGCGAGTAGCACGTGGGAATGCAACCTGCCGTTCAAGCCTACTTGGCAGAACCTGAGAGCCTTGGCAATGCCGGAGGGATGCTGCCGCGCGATCCGGCAAGAACGGCCTCCGGGCTTCCGCGAGGCGGGGGCGCGGGCACGGCAGGGGGTGCCCGGCGAGGCCCAAGAGCTGCAGCGATTCACTCGGCATAACGAGTAACGAAGCTCTCGGGGAAGGCCCCGGTCATTTGACTCCATTCCTCTGGGTCTTCGCCGCGGCCGTCCTCGAATAGGAGCTCTCCCCGGTAGTCAATGTCTCTGAGCGCGGCGAAGACTTCTCCCCATGCGATGATCCCACGTTCGTGCAGGGGTGGCCAATGGTCGCGCTTTTGCTCCAAATCAAACGTCTCGTGGAGGTGCAGGTGCAGAAGCCCGGCGCTGCACTGAGCCAGAGCGCGGCGCGCGCGGTGTTTCATGGCAAAGGGATTGCGGCCCTCAGCGTCTCTGGCGTGGCCAACATCCAATGTCAGCCCAAAGCGCTCGGTCCCTATCTCCTCCACGACGGGCAGATACCGCTCGATCTTTCCGAGCATGTTCTCGGTAGTGAGCCTCACCTGGCACCCGTCGGTATTGCCCAGCAGCTCTGTCACGGTCCTCTCGGTGTTCTCATTCCAGCCAAAATGAGCGACGAAGACGGATGCGCCCACCTCCTCGGCGAATCGTATCGAGTTCAGGGTCTCGCCGATGACCTGTCGCCGAGTTGTCTCGTCTTCCGCTTTGTAATCCAATTCCAGGCTGCCGTGCACGGAGACGATCGCCACGCCCTGCTTCTCACATTCGCCGAGGACCTCTGACACCTGGTGGCGATCCTCGAAATCGAAGGAGGGCTGCTTTATGAGCAGCTCAATACGCCGAATGCCTCTCTCCCGTATCGCTGCGATCTCGCCAGCGCCCAGGCGCTTTTTCTGGTAGATGGCGGTCGAGATACCGAGACGCTGACGGATTTGTCTTGCCGTCCAGCCCGCGGCGCTTCTTTCGGCGGTTTGGCTCATTTCCTTCTCCTGATGCTCCGTGGATGCGAGAGACAGGTGTGATCAGCTCATTGCACACGGGGAAGGGCCCGGCGATGGGTATGCAAGAGCTGTTGTTTGATCGGGAATCTCGCGCTCGAAAGCCCGAGCTACGCGTGGGTGGGAGGCCGCGGGTCGCCCGCGGGCGGCGCCGCCCGCGTGTGCGGGCCATTCCTGGCCCGAGGCCTTTCACGTGCCGATTGACGCAATCAAGCGCTAGCCAAAACAGAGCACTTGCCCGTTTCGGAGCGTCACGATGATGCGCCCACCGGCATCCACGGCCATGCCCCACCGCACCGGCTCGTCCGGCAGCGGCTGTTCCCACAGATCAGTGCCATTGGCGGGGTCCCGGGCCACGAGGCTCCAAACGCCCCCCGGCGGATCTTCGCGCTGGCGGCACAGGAGACTGACGTTCTTCGTCTCCACGACGGGGTCATCCCACTGCGCAGACTTGTCGTACACGGGGTAGTCCGCTCGCGAGTAGAGGGGCTGTCCGCTGACTTCCACGCGCCCGTTGGCAAGGCGCAGTTCCCGGCCTCGCCGGGCCTGGGTGCCGACCCACGATGGTGGATCGTTGAGGCACTCGCCGTTCGTGACGTCGAAAGCGCCCGGCGACACCGCGGTGCCGCCCGCCAGGTACAGCTTGCCATCGTGCAGCAGTAGCTCCCCCTGACAGGCTATGCCCCTGCGGGACCAGGCATCGAGGTGGCCGGCCGTGTTGTTCTGCCATTTGATCTCGCCGGTTGCCACGTCGAGGGCATACAGGTGGGTGCCGTCATAGTCGTTGATGCCGGCCGCGAAGTAGGCCACACCTTGCTCGACCAGCACTCCGCTCGCGACAGGCCACGTGGACAGCAGTGAGCCGTAGACCGGTATTCTTCGCTCGACCGGCGCGGCGCGGAAACGCCAGAGCATCCTGCCAGTGGCCGCTTCGAAAGCATACACCCAACCATCGCCGGATCCGACAAGGGCCCGACCGCCGGCGATCGACGGCGGGAATCGCACGGCGCCACCCGTGTAGGCCCGCCAGCGAGGCGCTCCGGTGGCCGCATCCAGGGCGCGCACGATACCGTCCGAGCCGCCGACGAAGACCATGCCGCCGGCGGCAACCGGGGCCGTGGGCTCGAACTTCACCTTTGGCTCAGACTTCCACAGGAGACTCACCTCATCGCGTATCGCGGCCCGCGTGCGGGCGGTGCGGGCACTATTCGCCCGGTAGGTGAGCCAGTCAGCCGGTGACTCCTGGAATTGCGCGATCTTGGTTCGGTCGTCAACGGACCTCTCGAGTCGCTGCTGCTGGGTGGCCCTTCGGTCGAACTCAAATCCGCCCGCCGGCCCGCAGCAGATCACGCCGAACATCTGGAGGTTACAGTCGCACACCCAGGGCACCCAGTAGAGGTGTCCACCGGCCACGAGGACGCCAATGTGACACGACGGGCGCATGGGCGAGATCCACTGCGGCTTGCCGGTTGGCAAGTCGAGTCGCACGGAGCCCCCGCTGGCTCGGAAGAGAATCCCATCGGCGCTGCCCACGGATCGCGTGCACGCCCGCCGGTGTGTTTCGTAGCTGGCGAGGACTTGTCCGGTCAGAGGGTCTAGCTTCTTCGTGTGTCCCTCGCTCTTCTGAGCGCCGATAGTGTAGAGACCGTCATCGCGAATGACCACGTGCAGGTCTTTGTTGGGGAACGTCCAGAGCACTCGGCCGTCCTCTGCCGAGAGCGCCGTCAGCCACTCCACCTGCGGCCCCACGAAGTAGAGCGCCTCGTCGGTGCATTTTACATACACGGTGCTCTTCCAGCCGGCGACATACCCGTGGCCGGGGCGGTACGGCCCGATCGCCTTGAAGACGTCCGGGTCATCCTCGGCCGTTCTCCTCCAGATCACCTTGCCGGTCTTCGCGTCCAGAGACGCGATGTACTGGCCGAAAGAACCGTAGTAGATGCGGCCGCTTTTCATGCACAGCGTCCGACTGTCAATTGGCACGGCCTCCTGATGATGCCAACGGACCTTTTTCGTCTTCGGATCTATCGCCAGGAGAGTCTTCCCGAGTCCCCACGTGTACTCAGACCGGTTGTACCCCTCCGATACGCCGCTCCACGGCCAGCCATGCCTGACGCTGCGCCAGCGTGCCACGGGGTCCAGGGGTTCCGCTTTTCCCACCAGCGCGTAGAGAACACCGTCTTCCAGCGCCATCCATTTCCAGAAGGGCCCGTCCGTGAGGTTGGCCGGTACCACGATCTCGTCGGTGAGCCTCCCGGTGGCGGCGTCGAGGAGCTTGCACGACTTGTCGTCCGCCAGGTAGAGGGTCGTTGGCGTCGCGATCATCGCGCTGCGATCGACCATGATTCCCGGGGACAGTGGTCGCTTCCAGAGAATGGTGCCGTTAAACCCGTTCATTGCGACGAGGGTGTTCAGCCAGGGCTCTTCTCGCTTGTGCCAGGCGACATGCCCGAAGGCCATGAAGATGCGTCCGGCCGAGGCGACGGCAGCCTGCGGGCCCGGTCCGTAGCGCGGCTCAGCGATGAACTGGGTGATGTAGGGAGCCACGGCGAGACGATCCTCGGACTGGGGGTTGTTGTCCGGCCCATGATAGTGATGGCTCCAGTCGTCCGCCCCCTGGGGAAAGAGCTTGACCAATTCTCCTCGCCCCTGGATAGCTTTCCCCTCGGGTCTGAGCACTCGCAGCACCTCGGCCTTGGGCACACCCGCCGGATCGCCCACTGCAACGAGCGCGTCGGCGAGGTTCTCAGCAAGGCCGATTCGGGTCGAATTGCCCTTTGCCACCCATATCCGCGTTCCAAGGAGCCCGGCAGCATCGGCCGCCCGGCTCGCCGCCTCCACATCCCTGGCGGAGGCCAGTTGCAGGTACACCGTCAGGTCGCTGTTCCGGGCGAGGTCCAGGGCCAGTTCACACTCCTTGTCGCCGAGCACGACGCAAATCCCGCGAGTGATCCCGATCCGGTCGAGGATAGCTTCTGCCTCGCCTCTCTGAGCAGCCACGCCAAACGACGACTCGGCGATCGACAAAGCAGTCAGCACGGCAAGGGCAATCAGTTGCCTGCGCATCATCTTCGCCTTTTCTCCTTTGTCTCACCCACGGGCCGGTGGGAGCCGAGCAGCAAGTAGGTTGACGAGCTTTACATCCGGCGTCCGGACCGCAGAGGGGTGCCTGGCGCCCCATCCCTACGCCGCGGACATCCTCCTGAGAAACGCGAGGCCGTCCCTTGCCAAGTCATCCCCAGAGGGGGCGATATCGCGCCAGATGGCGGCGGCTTTGGCAATGGCCTCGTTGCCCAGCACAAAGGACTCGATCACCAGCCACCCATCGTAGCCGACATCGCGGAGGGCTGCAAAAACGTCGTCCCAGTCCACGTGTCCTGCCCCCGGCGTGCCTCGGTCGTTCCCGCAGCAATGCATATGGTGAAGCAGGTCCCCGGCCGCAACGAGGGGTTGACGGAGGTTCTTCTCCTCGATATTCATGTGGAAGGTATCGCCCATTACCTTGACGTTGGGACTGTCCACGTCTTTCGCCAGTTTCACCGCGTCCTCCACGATGTTGACGAAGTATGTCTCGAACCGGTTGAGGGGCTCCAGGCATAGCGTTACACCGGCCGCCTCGGCGTCCTTGGCCACCTCCGACAGTCCCTCGACCGCCCGGCCCCATTCCTCCTCGGTGCGCGGACGGCCGACAAGCACACCGACTCCGGCATACAGCGGGCCGCAGAAGATGGAGCTGCCGACGTCGTGGGAGACCTCGACCGCAGCCTTGAGGTAATCTCTCGCGTTCCGGCGGATCTTCCGATCGTCGCTTATCAGGTGCCTGTCCGGGCCAACAATGGAGCAGCACGTGATGCCCAGCCCGTTATCATCCACCACTTTCTTGATGGCCCGGCGGTCGATGTTGGCGGGCTCGTCGATGAAGATCTCCACTCCGTCGAAACCGAACCGAGCCACCTTCTCAATGAGGCCCAGGGATTCTTTCCCCATTGCGGCTGACCAAAGCAGCAGATTCACGCCGATTCTCATAGCCGGCGCCTCCTTTGAGCTCGTCTCTGCCAGACGGCGGTCTTCGATGTTCTCCTTGCCACTCGGGGCTTTCGACGTCGCCAGCGCCGCTCCGGCCGTGGGGCCGAGCCCCGTACCGGCGGCGCCGATGACCGCGCCCGCCCCAACGCGTTTGAGGAAATCGCGACGGCCCGTCTTGCCGGGCTTCCGATCCGGCATGCCTCATTCCTCCCTTCATGCGTCTTGTGCGAATCCCGGTGCCGGGCTTCTTGGACTTGCCACCACCTGACACCTCCTTCTCGGCCGCGGCCAGCCAGCCCGGACGCTCAGCGTGGCGGAGCGGCGGGGCGTTGTTGCTGGGGGGCAGAGAATGAGTGTTGTGTCGGCGGAATCGTCCAAGGGCCTACGCAAGAAGGCACAGAGCAAGAATTGAGTATGGTGTCCTCGGAATTCCCCGGATTTCAGGAATTGACGCCGAATTCACGGTGGGTGCAGAATGTGATACAATGAGACAGCGTTCAGGAGTGCAGCGATGACCACAGTCAATACCCTACAGCATGACATCGAGATGGCGGCGGGAATTCTTCGGGAGGCCGGTGCCCGGGAGGTGTTCGTGTTCGGCTCTGCCAGCCGCGGGGCGCAAGGGCCAAGCTCCGACCTCGACCTCGCTGTGCGAGGGCTGCCGCCCGAACGATTCTTCGACGCCATGAGCAGGGCTGCTCTCGCCATCTCCAGGCCCTTCGATCTGATTGACCTGGACGAGCGCAATCCGTTTACCGAGTACTTGGAGAAGAAAGGCGAACTGAGGCGTGTGGCCTGAAACTGGGGAGAAGGTGAATCTTGAACTCGCCCTTCTGCAACGTCTGGCTGAGACCCACCGGCCTCTGCTGGTGAAAGTGCGCAGCGTGGAGCCGGACAGCATTGAACTGTCGGCCCTTTCGGCATTTCTCCACGCGCTCTATACCGGCATTGAGAACATATTCAAGCGAATAGCTCTCGAGATAGACGCCTCACTCCCTGCAGGAGAGCGATGGCACGCTGATCTGCTCTTGCGGATGGCCAAGCCGTTCGCTGAGCGTCCAGCCGCCATATCCGGAGATCTCTGTGCGCAGCTCGGCAAGTACATGCAGTTCAGGCACGTCTTTCGCCATGCCTACACATTTGAGCTGCAGTGGACGAAAATGGCCGACCTGGTCCTTCGCTCGGAAGACGTGCTGGAGCGACTCAAGACAGAGCTCAAGGTCTTCTTGGAGGGCGAAGAGCCGTGAGTACCCGGTCCGAGAGAATATCCCACGCGTTCGCCGCCCGCGGAAGCCACGACCCAAGAATTAAGTATGGTGTCCCCGGAATTCCGAAGGAGGACTCCGGGCAGCAGACGCTCTACGATTACAGCTACACGTACGACGCCGTGGGCAACCGCACGAAGAAGCGCGATGAGGTCGCGCAGAGCGATACGAACTACACGTACAACAACATGAACCAGATGACGGCTGCCGGCAACATCACCTACACGTATGATGACGCCGGCAACATGCTGACTAAAGTGGTGAACCAGCAGACCACCACCTACACCTGGGACTTCCGCAACAAGATGCTCAAAGTGGATTTCCCGAGCGGCGATGACCCGGTGATGCGGTACGAGGGTGACGGGCTGAGGGTCTACAAGAAGATGGGCGCGACGGTTACCAGATACCTGTATGGTCAGGCCGAGTTCGCCGTGCGTCCGCCTAACTCGGACGGGATACTCTTTGGGGTTCAGCCGCTGCTGTTCGAGACGGACGGGCAGGGATCGAAGACCGGAGAATATCGGCGCTCGTCGGGCGGGGAGCTCATCTCGATGAAGCGCGGCGGCACCATGAGCTACTACCACTTCGATCATCTCGGGTCCACGCGCGCCCTGACGAACGCGAGCGAGACGGTCACAGACACCTACAAGTACGACGCCTGGGGCGAGGGTACTGCCTCGAGCGGCTCGACCGCCAACCCCTTCAAGTTCGTTGGAGCGCTGGGGTACTACACCGACCCTGACGTTGGGCTCCTCCTGCTGCAGGGGAGGTGGTACTCACGCGAGGCAGGCCGCTTCGTCTCCGTGGACCCGCTGCACGTGGGGGCCAATCTGTACCTGTATGCCATGGCGAGCCCGCTCGGTCATCTGGATCCGACGGGCTTGCAGGGCCGGACCCCGCTGCAGTGCTGCCTCGACGACTGCGACGCGAGCATGGCCGGGTGCGCGGCCCTCTGCCTCGTGGTCTTCGGTTCCCTGGTGGCGGCGTGCGTTGTGAGTTGCGCCATCGTATGCATCATCACGCCCCCGCTTTGCGGTGGATGCATGTACGTCTGTTACCAGCTGGCGGTGCAAGCGCTCGGGCGCTGCCTCGCAGCGTGCAGCGTAGCCTGGGCGGCATGCTATGGCGTGTGCTGGTTGGAGTACGGTGCGTAGGGCCCGCTAGAGCGAGGGGAGGTTGGGCTCCATGAAGAGACCATTGGGTCGGGTGGCCCTGCCGCAGTTCAGCCGCGTCGTTGCCGCCGTGGTGTTGGTGGGACTGTGTGCCCGAGCCCTCGTTTCAGCACTCAGCGGACAACAGCCCAGAGGCCCCTTCCCGGCCGATCAGCACACCCACTGGCTGGCGGTCACGCTCTCGCTTGTGTGTGTGGCGATGGCCGTGGGAATCACCCGACTCAACTCCTGGCAGCGCTGGGCTGGCATTCTGCTGGGGTTGTGGTGCGCGTTTTTTGCCTGGTGGCCCCACTGCCCACCTGGCGCTCTGGCTGTGGTGGCCCTCGCGGGATTGGGGGCCTCGCTGGCCGGGCAGCGCCGGCGGGGCGGCCGCCCCGTGGGCCGGGAGCTCAGTGCGGGCGTGCCGAGGCGTATATGGTGGCTAGCGGTGGGGGCCTTCTGCGTGACGGCCGCCCTCGCGTATGCGTGGGTCGCACCGGTCATGGCCCGGCAGGCACAGGCGCTCGCCCAAGGGCCTCCTTTCACGAGGGCCGCGTTCGCGGTCGCTCTGCTGCTGGCGGGCGCCACCGGCTTGGCGGCGGTGTACCGGGCGGTCACTCGGGGATGACGACGGGTTGTGGGGGACACGCCGGTCAAGTCGGAATTCCGGGGACATTCATGATAGGTAGTTGTGGGGCTGCCCATGTCGACAGCCTCTGGGGAAAAAGGAGATTCCCCGTCGGCAGCGGTCTATGGTGCCCCCCTGGCGGCACGGGTGCCGGTGGGTGCCGAACGAGCTTTTTCCATCTCAGGCTAAGAGGTCCGCGGTCGGGCGCGACCAAGCATTTCACAGCACCTGCCCCACCGGATGCCTCACCTCAGCCCATCGCCCCCGCCGGGGACGGCCCTGTTGATGCCGCCTTCTCTCTTTTCCCTCGACCCTGTTTCCTGCCTTTCGGCTAGACGTGCCAAACGGGACATATACATTGTACACTTACAGCACGCGCAACTGGCTGACGGCCATCACGCACAAGAAGAGCGACAACTCCACCTTCCTGAGCATCAGTTACGAGCAGGACAAGCTGGGGAATCCGACCACGGCGACCGAGAACAACGGGGATGTGACGGACTACACGTATGACGATCTATACCGGCTGACCCGCGAGACGAAGGAGGACTCCGGCCAGCAGACCCTGTACGATTACAGCTACACCTACGACGCCGTGGGCAATCGAACGAAGAAGCGCGATGAGGTAGCGCCGAGCGATACGAACTACACGTACAACAACATGAACCAGATGACGGCCGCCGGCAACATCACCTACACCTACGACAACGCCGGCAACATGGCGAGCAAGACGGTCAACCAGCAGACCACCACCTACACCTGGGACTTCCGCAACAAGATGCTCAACGTGGACTTCCCAACGGGCGACGATCCGGTCATGAGGTATGATGGGGATGGCACGCGTGTCAAGAAGGTCCTCGGCGGGACGATCACGAAGTTCCTCTACGGAGTGGGCGCTGTTGCGTTTGAGACGGACGGATTGGGCAATGAGGCGGCTGAGTACCGCCGCAACGCTGGGGGCGGCCTCATCGCCATGCAACGGAGCGGTACGCTGTACTGGTATCACTTCGACCACCTGGGCTCCACGCGGGCGCTAACGAACACCGGGGAGACGGTCACGGATACCCACAAGTACGATGCATGGGGCAACGTCAGCACTTCGACCGGCTCAACGACGAACCACTGCAAGTTCGTGGGCGGGTTCGGCTACTACGCGGACGGCGATCTGGGCTTGTCGTTGCTGGGCGCGCGGTATTACGACGCCGGGTCCGGTCGGTTTGTTTCGCTGGACCCGAGCAGACAAGGCCTGAACTGGTACGCGTACGCACGCGGCACGCCGACGCGGTACGTCGATCCCGCCGGACGTTTTTGGGTAGCGATCTGCCTCGCGGGTATTCTGGTGTGGATCTGGTGCTGGAGGGGGTGCAACGGGAGCGGCGACGGCGAGGGCGGTGGGCCGCCTGTGGGGCCCCTCCCGGATGATGACAGCGGCGACGACGGCCACGACTACGACTACTCTCCCAGGTAGAGGCGACGGATGGGCGGGCGTCGGCGCGGCAAGGTCCGTCCGTGTGGTGCGAGAGCAGGCGTGCCGTACCTTCACGCCGCCGCCTGTGGGCCCAGCCGCTCTCGCGCGATTGGGAATGGGTGCGAAGGGCAGTGAGCCGGAGCCAATCCGTGGCGGAGCGAACGACCCATCTCGCGCGATGGTATCTCGTTACTTTCACGATTATCTCGCTGGGGCTGGCGTCGGTCCTATACGTCGAGGAGCTGCGTGGCCTTCGGGTAGCTTGCGTCTGGGTTCTTGGGGGTTCATTAGCTCTCCTACTGGGATTGGTGCGTCGTATAGCGTTGCTAGGCGACGCTGACGTGCCCCGCGGCGCCTTTTGCGCCGGATGTGCCTTCATGTTGGGAGGGTCTATGCTCGACGTGGGCGCGACGCTTGCGCACACGCCCGACCTATCGCAGGAGGCGAACCCGTTCGTCCGAGCACTGCTTGATTCCGGGCACGAGCTGTGGTTGGTATACTTGCTGGCGGGCGTCGGGCAGGCGGCGGACCTGCTCTGGGGGTGCTTGGCTCTAGGTGCCTTCCTGCGCCATCGGAGGGCGGTGGTCCGGTCCGCCTGGGCCGTTCGACCGGCGGGCGAGGCGGAGTTCGTCCGTGCCGCCCTCACTGGCCGGCGAATGACGCTTCGGCAATTTTGGTTCCCCCTTAGAGCCGCGGACTTCCCCCGTGCGTACCAGCTCGCATGCCTCCTTCTTCTGTGGACCGCCGCGACCTGGGTTGGCCGGTGGTACCTGGGCCTCGCGTGGCTCGGGCTGGTGCCGCGGAGCCCGGCTGGCGTCCATGGCGTGACTGCCGCGGCAATGCTGCTCACGCTCATCGGGTACTGGAGGTGGCTTCGACGCCAGTACGCCCTAGGAGTTCCGGGGACTCTGTAGTCCCTTGCTGGGCGATCCCGGGGGCCCGCATGTCATCAGGTTCTGCTTCATTAGGAGAGGGCCCGGTGGAATTCCGGGGACACCTTGCTTAATTCTTGCCGGCTGTCTCGCCTTGATCGCCCCTCGTCGTAACCCCTCCTGTTCTCGATCACAGCGCCTCATCTCGCCCCAGCCGCACCCGCTGTGAGGATGCCAACTCGGTCAGCGTACGCCTGACTCTGAGCTGGTCGGCCAACAGCGACCCGGACTTCAAGGAGTACAAGATCTACCGGGAATTGGAGGGACACCACACTTAGTTCCTGGCGGCTGGCGCTGGTGGTGTGATGGCGACGAGATGGCCAGACTGGGGCGACTATTGGCGCCGGGCGTTCCTTGCCACATCACCCAACGCGCGAATCGTTAGCAGGGGACGTTCTTCCCTCGCCGCTCGCCCGCCTACCCGGGACGCTCTTACGTTTCCTCGAACCGTGGTAGTCCCGGACGGCCCCCGGGTAGATGCTGCCGCTTGCTCCCGTCATAGCAGCGTCGCTGCACCGTGGAAAAGCTGCTGCTCTGGACGCATCGCCGACTCGCCTCTCGGTCCATAGCCGTTCCCCGCGGCCCCCAGCCGGGCACACAGCGGCGGAGTTGCCATGCGCAGTCTTGTGCCTTTTCCCCCGACGCTCTTTCCGGCGCTGCATTTGCTTGACGCTCCCTTGGCCCTGTGATAATCTTACCCCCGTGCGGGCAATTGCCCGCAAAGTCGTCCCTGCACCATCGTGCATGGGGACGGCCATTCTGAATCGAGAACGCCAGGCGTCTTCATTTGCCGCCCACAGGCACAACGGCACACACGGGCGGCAGGCAAAGGCGGCGGGCGTGCGTCCCCGTGCAGCTTCGGCACAAGAGCCGGGCGGTCCTATGGCGCCGTACAGGTCCGCAATGCTGCAGGGGTCGTCATCGGAGGTAGGTACGTTGGCACTCGTTTCTATGAAGGAGCTCCTCGAGGCGGGAGTGCACTTCGGACACCAAACGCGGCGCTGGAACCCGAAGATGAAGCGGTACATCTACGGGCAGCGCAACGGGATTTACATCCTGGATCTGCACCAGACGCTGCGAAATCTGGACAAGGCGTATGAGTTCGTCCGCGAGACCGTGGCAAATGGTCAGCCGTTACTGTTCGTCGGCACGAAACGGCAGGCGCAGGAGTCCATCGAGCAAGCCGCCAAGCGATGTAACCAATTCTGGGTCAATCAGCGGTGGCTTGGCGGCATGCTGACCAACTGGGCCACCATACGGCAGCGTATCCAACGGCTCAAGGAGCTCCAGACGGCGGAAGAGGAGGGTGCGCTGGACGTTCTACCGAAGAAGGAGGCGGCACGGCTCCGCGACGCGCGGGAGAAGCTGGAGAAGAACCTCGGCGGCATCCAGGACATGCAGGGGGTGCCTGGGGCGTGCTTCATCGTCGATCTGAAGAAGGAACATATCGCCGTCGCCGAGTGCAATAAGCTCGATATCCCCATCGTGGCCATACTGGACACCAACTGCGACCCGGATCTGGTGCAGTACCCTATCCCGGGCAATGATGATGCCATCAGAGCGATCCGCCTCATGAGCGGGAAGATGGCCGATGCGGCCGTCGAGGGCACGGAAGAGCGGGAGAAGCGGTTGATAGAGGAGGAGCGCGCGCGCGTCGAGGCGGAGGAAGCAACCGCTGCCGAGGTCGCCGCGGAGGCCGAGGGGGCGCCCGCAGAGGCCGTGGCTGCTCCCGGCGGGCCCCAGGTAGTCGCCACGACGACAGAAGACGGCTACGCTCGCTACGACTTCAATGTGAGCAAGGATAGGCGACGCCGGAGATAGCCGCGGTGTAGGGGGTGTGGCGACATCTGCGGACGTTCCACCACTCGTCTGGCCACGGTACGTGGGAGGCATATGTGAATGGAGATTACTGCGACGCAAGTGAAGGAGCTTCGCGAGAAGACCGGAGCTCCTATTATGGATTGTAAGAGGGCGCTGGCGGACGCAAGCGCCGACCTCGGGGAGGCCACCAGGCTGCTGCGCGAGCGGGGCATTGAAGTGGCCAGGAAGCGAGAGGGAAAGGCCACGACTGAGGGGACGATCGCGATCTATCTGCACCACGACAAGCGCATCGGCGCGCTGGTGGAGGTGAACTGCGAGACGGACTTCGTGGCGCACGGCGAGGATATGCAGCACTTCGCCAGAGAGCTGGCCATGCACGTGGCCGCCGCGAAGCCCGAGTACGTACGCGGCCAGGACGTGCCGGAGCAGGCCCTGGAAAGAGAGCGGGAAATCCTGCGGGAGCAGGCCCGCAAGGAGGGCAAGCCGGACCACATCATAGAGAAGATGGTGGAGGGGCGTCTCAAGAAGTTCTATGGGGAGACGTGCCTTCTGGAGCAGCCGTTTTGCCGCGACGAGAAGCGCAAGACAACAGTACAGGACATGCTGAACGAGCTCGCCGCGAAGGTGCAGGAAAACATAGTCATCAAGCGCTTTAGCCGCTTTGCGGTGGGGCAGGAGTCCTGAGGATGGCCGCTGACCCGGGTGGGCAGGAAAATGCCGCATGGCAACGGGTGCTGCTGAAGCTGAGCGGGACTGCCTTCAGCAGTGACGAGGGCTTTGGTATTCACCCCCCGGCAGTGGATCGGTTGGCGGGCGAGATCAAGGAGGTGGCGGACGACGGCAGGGAAGTGTCCGTCGTCGTCGGAGGGGGCAACATCTGGCGCGGCAGAATGGCGCCGCACATGGAGCAGGCGACGGCCGATCACATGGGGATGGTCGCCACCGTGATCAACGCCCTCGCGCTTCAGGACGCGCTGGAGCGCATGGGTTGCGACACGCGGGTCCAAACGGCCATCGAGATGCGGGAAGTGGCGGAGCCGTTCATTCGTCGGCGCGCCATCCGGCATCTGGAAAAGGGCCGCGTCGTCATAATGGCGGCCGGCAGCGGCCATCCGTTCTTTACGACCGACACGGCAGCAGTGCTCCGGGCCATTGAGATCCACGCCGAGGTGCTGTTCAAGGCCACGGATGTGGATGGGGTGTATGACCGGGATCCCAACGCGGAAGCTGGGGCCGTGCGCCTGGCGGAAGTGAAGCATATTGACGCTATCAAGCGCGGGCTGAGGGTGATGGACACGACGGCGCTTTCTCTGGCCATGGAGCACGATCTACCCATCGTCGTCTTTGACTGCACCGCGCCGGGCAGCATCTGCCGAGCCATTCGGGGCGAGAAGATCGGCACGCTCGTCAGCTAGTTGCCGGTGCGCGATGGGTCGTCACCCAGGTGTTGCCGGCGACCAACGCACAGGAGGTAGAGGCGATGGACAAGGTGATCGCCGAAGCTGAGGAGCGAATGGCAGCGGCGCTCGAGGCGACACAACGGGAGTTCGCCAGGATTCGCAGCGGGCGAGCCAGTCCCGCGCTGCTGGATAAGGTGATGGCGGATGCGTACGATGCCAAGATGCCGGTGAATCAGTTGGCCACGATCAGCGTTCCGGAGGCGCGCCTGATCGTGGTGACCCCCTGGGACCGGAAGAACGTGCCGGCCATCGAGCGGGCCATCTCCACCTCCGACATTGGGCTGACGCCGGTCGTGGAGGGCAGCGTGATCCGGCTGCCCGTGCCACCGCTAACGGAGGAGCGGCGCAAGGAGCTGGCCAAACACGTGCAGAAGGTGGCTGAGGACGGCCGCGTGGCCGTGCGCAACGTACGGCGCGATGCCAACGAGAAGATCAAGCGCATGGAGAATGAAGAGAAGCTCTCGGAGGACGAGGTGCGCGTCGGGCAGGAAGAGATACAGGAGTTGACCGATACGCATATTCAGCAGCTAGACGAGGCGGGAGAGCAGAAGGTCGAGGAGATCATGGAGGTGTAGGCGCTGTCGTTGCCGCGGCATCAGGGCGGCCTGCCGAATGTGCTGGGTTATCCCGCGGGCGAGGCGACGAGGGTGCTCGAGCGGGTCGGGGTGGCTGTGGGCGAGGTTGTGGCGACGGCTCCTCCTGGCGCCGGTGCGGGCCGCGGCGAGCCGCGCGTGATCCGGCAGCGCCTGCGGTCCGATGGCAGCGTGGAGCTAACTGTCGCCTTTGGGGAGTACGAAGAGGCGAGGGGCGAGTGAGTCGGGACAGCGGCGTGTATGCGCTTCTGATTCATGCAGCCGCATCGCAGTGCATCGCCGTCGGCGCCCTGGGGTCTCATCGGTTTCCCCGGGGCTTTTACGTGTATATCGGCAGCGCCAAAGTCGGGCTTCGGGGTCGCATCGCCAGACACCGGCGGCGCAACAAGCGTCGCCACTGGCATATTGACTATCTGCTACAACATGCACGGCCTGTTGCTGTGGCGACGTTCTGCTGGCAGCCCGACGCGGAGTGCAGGCTGGCGCGCGGAGCATCGGCGAACGGGATCGGGCAGGCTGTGGTGCAGGGCTTCGGCTCGTCGGACTGCCGGTGCCCGACGCACCTGTTTCGGCTGCCACAGCGGCCACCCGCTGCGTGGACTGAGCACGTTTTTGGGACGCTGCCGCGTGGGTTGAGAGCGCAGGGCGTACGATGTCTGAATCCATCACCGAAGACGAGGCACGTGAGGCGGTCAAGGCACTGAATCGTCTGCCCCGGCACGTTGCCGTAATAATGGACGGCAATGGCCGGTGGGCGAGGCAGCACGGGCTGCCGCGTGTCCTGGGCCACCAGGAGGGGCGCAATGCCACGAGGAGACTTGTGGAGGCCTGCGGCGAGATCGGCATAGAGGTGCTGAGCATTTTCTCGTTCTCGGCCGAGAATTGGTCGCGGCCCAAGGACGAGGTCCAGGCGCTCATGCAGCTTATTGAGACGAGCCTGGACGAGGAGATCGAAGAGTTGCACGCTCGGCAGGTGCGCTTCGTCGCCTCGGGCCGCCTGCAGGAGCTTCCGCCCGGTTTGCGGGGTATCATCGAGAAGGCAGAGGCGCGCATGGCCGGCAATACCGGCATGGTGCTGAACCTCGCGATCAATTACGGCGGGCGGGCAGAACTCGTGGACGCGTGTCGGCGTCTGGCTACGCGGGTGCTCGCGGGAGAATTGCAGCCCGCAGAGATTGACGAGGACGCCATCCGATCCCAGCTCTATGCGCCTGAGCTGCCCGATCCTGATCTGGTGTTTCGGCCAGGCGGCCAGATGCGCATAAGCAACTTCCTCCTCTGGCAAGTGGCGTACGCGGAGCTGTACGTCACGCCCATCCTCTGGCCCGACTTCCAAAAGAGACACCTCTTCGAAGCTGTGCTCTGTTTCGGGCGCAGAGAGCGTCGGTTCGGCCGCGTCGGCCCAGCGAGATAGAGGGCGGGCGCGCGCTGGGCCCCATCACGCCCACGTCGCAGCGCGCCTTGCGCCTGCAGGCGCGTTGGCACGTGGGCTGTATTGTGGGTTGCCGTTATGTCCGGCACCAACTACCTTGACCCCGCTGCCCTGGCCAGGCTCCAGAACATGGAGCTCCGCGCCCGGACTATCGTGGATGGGCTGTTTTCCGGACAGCACAAGAGTCGTTTTCGCGGCGCCAGCGCCGAATTCGCCGATCATCGAGAGTACTCTCCCGGAGATGAGACTCGGCATATCAACTGGAAGGTCTTCGCGCGGACCGATCGGCTCTTTCTCAAGCAGTACGACGCCGATACGAACTTGCACGTGCATTTACTGCTGGACGCGAGCGCCTCGATGGGCTGTGGGGGAGACGGACTCACCAAACTGCAGTACGCCTCCTATATAGCGGCCGCCTTGGCATACGTGGCCATCTCACAGGCGGATGCCGCGGGGTTGATAGTGTTCGATGAGGGCGTGCGGAGTCGCATCGCCCCGGCGGCCACGCGGGCCCATCTCTCGACGCTGCTCCAGCAACTGGATGACGTGCGTGCCCAGGGCCGGACAAATGTGAGCGAGACGCTGCACGCGCTCGCGAGCCAGATCAGGCGCCGCGGCATTGTGGTTGTGCTGTCTGACCTGTACGGGAACGCGGAACTAACACTCCGCAGCCTGGCCCACTTCCGGCATCACGGGCACGACGTCGCCGTATGGCACATCCTGGATCAAATCGAGCTCGATCTTGCGTTTCGTGGTCCAGTGCTATTCCGCGACGTGGAGACGGGAGAGGACTTGGCCGCCGACGCGGACGTCCTGCGCGATTCGTATCGCGCGGAGTTGGCGACGTTCATGCGGACGTACCAGCAGGGCTGTCGCGACAAGTTCATTGACTACGTCAGTGTGGACACGCGCACGCCCGTGGAGCAGGCCCTGACCAGCTTTCTGCAGAGGCGGCTGTCGGCTGCTCGGTAGCTGTTCGGTGCGCGTGGGGGGCGATCGGTGCTTCGCTGGGCGTGCGATCCAGGCCTATCATGGGATGGCAATTGCTGCGGTTCACGGGCAATAATCGCACGCGCCGGTCGGTGTCGGGGAGATTACCGCGGCAGCCTTGTCTTCGGGAGGGCGGAATGGTATACTGCGACGTGCCCTCGGGGTGGGGTACTGAGGAGAGGAGGAGGGGGACTCAGGGCGGCCATATGTGTTCTCCAACGATGGGGATGCTCTATGCGTCGGCGCAAGTGGAGCAGGCAAACAGTCATTGATAGGATACGAGCGCTGTACCGGGCCAGGGAATCGCTGAGCACGCGCAATATGGCACAGCTCGGGTACAGCGGCATGGTGACAAGCTGCTATAGTCCGGAGCTGTTCGGCGGATGGTGGAGCGCCATCCGTGCAGCGGGACTGGACCCGAAGAAGGCCTGTACGCGGCGAAAGAAGTGGACTCGGGAGCGGATCATCCGGGAGATACAGCGTCTCCGGCGTGACGGGGCCGATCTGAGTCATAGCGGGGCGAAGCGCCGCTGTCAATACTTGGTCGTTACGGCCAGGCGGGCAGAGCATTTCGGCACGTGGCAGGCGGCCGTTCAAGCAGCGGGCCTGGATTACGGGACTGTCAGGAAGCATGAGTCGTGGACGCAGGAGAAGATAGTGGCGCGCATTCGGGAACTGCAGAGACAGGGGGAGCCGCTCAGTCACCAAGAAGCGAAGCGATCTTGGCCTTCGCTCGTTTCCGCTGCCAGCAGCCCCCGCTTCTTCGGCAGTTGGGCGCGTGCCGTGGAAGCGGCCGGGCTGCCCTACGATTCGGTCCGCAAGACCACGCGGTGGACGAGGGACAAGATCGTTCAGACGATACAGAGGCTGTACAACGAAGGCCGACCGCTTAACAACAGCAGTATGCGTCGCATAGGGTACCGTGGTATGATGGCGGCAGCAAGGCGCGCCACAGCTTTTGGCAGTTGGGAGGCTGCTATCAGAGCTGCGGGGCTGGACTACGACCAAATACGCAAGTCCTGAGCCGCCGAAGGTTGGCGATGCAGACAGGACTGCGCGGAAGCGGAGAGGACGTCATGGTTGAAATGATTGTTCGCAATGTCGGGCTGGACTTCACCGGCAAACCGGTGGTGATGCTTGCCGACAAGGAAGAACGGCGTTTGCTCCCCATCTGGATCGGCAGCTTCGAGGCAAGTGCCATCGCCGCCGGGCTCCGCGACGAAAAGATGGAGCGGCCATTCACGCACGACCTGCTCTATGACGTCATCTCCAATCTGGGCCACGACGTCGTCCGCATCGTCGTCACCGATCTCAAGGACGGGACGTACTACGCCACCGTCGTGCTCCAGCAAGACGGAGCAACCACCGAGGTGGATGCCCGGCCGAGCGATGCCATCGCGCTCGCCATCCGTGCCAAAGCGACAATACTTGTCTCAGAAGAGGTTCTGGACAAGGCGGCCATATTCAGTGACGACGCCGAGCAAGATGATGTGGAGCAGTTCAAGAAGCTACTCGATAACGTCGAAATCGAAGGCTCGGAGGAGTCATAGTGGCGCGCAGCCAGAAAGCACTGTGGATTGCGGGGTTCGTTTGCCTCGCCATTATCTTCATCTGGAAGGCTTTGACCGTCTACACGGAGTGGCTCTGGATCTCCAACGTCGGGTACCGCTCGGTATTCATTACTATCTACAAGACCAGAATCGCACTGGCCGCCCTCGTGGGCGTGCCGTTTTTCTTTTGGCTATGGTGGAATTGTCGGATTGCACGTCGCTCTACGTCTGACGATATTACCTTCATCGGCAAGCGGCTGCTCCCACCGGCGGAGCGCGCGACCATCGAGCGGCACATTGACAAGGCCATCCTTGGGGTGGCGATCCTCGTTGCAGTGGTTGCGGCAATCTTGGCCAGCCACCGGGCTCTGCCCTTTCTTCAATTCACCCACAGCACGCCGTTCACTGCAGATGACGGCAGTGTGCTGAGCGACCCCATCTTCGGCAGAGAGATCGCTTTCTACGTCTTTCGACTGCCGTTCATTCAGTATGTATGGGGCGTCTTTTTCCAGGGCATCCTCATAGCGCTGGTGCTGGTGTGTCTGGTGTACTTGTATGAGGAGAGCCTTCGCATCGTTCCAGGCACCGTGCATCTCGCTCCACCGGCCAGACTCCACGCCTTCTCGCTGCTCGCGGCGGCGTTCGTCTGCAAGGCCGCAGGATATTGGCTGGATCGCTTCCGCCTGCTCACCACCCAGCCCGGGCAGGAGAAAGTGTACGGCATCGGCTACACCGATTTCTACGCCCGTGTACCGCTGTACTATGCGCTTATCGCGGTGGCGCTGGTGTGCGCGGTGGTGACGGTCATCGCCATCCGCAGGCTGAGCGTACGGGCGGTTGGCATGGCCATTGCGGGTCTGCTGATTTTCTCCGGGCTCGGCAAGTTCGCCGCCCCGGCGGCGGTGCAGGCCATTCTCGTGCGTCCCTCGGAGCTGCAGCGGGAAGAGAGGTTCCTGCGTTACAACATTGACTACACCCGCGATGCGTATGGCCTCGCAGATGTCCAGGAGGAGCCCTACGACGTCACGCCGCTGACGAGTGCGGAGGTCGCCGCGAATCCGGCAACGATAAACAACCTGAGATTGTGGGACGATCGACCACTGGAGACGGTAGCCAATCAGAGGCACCAACTGCGAACGTACTACGAGTTCGCCGATGTGGACGTCGATCGCTATACCATCGACGGCCAGATGCGCCAGGTGATGCTCGCCGCCCGCCAGTTGAATGTGGAGGACCTGCCGAGTGGCACGTGGATCAACAGACACATGCAGTATACCCACGGGCACGGCTTCGTCCTGGCACCGGTGAACGAGACCACCCTTGCCGGAGAGCCGAACTTCTTTGTCAAAGACATCCCCCCACCGTATCCCCCGCCGGAGGGCATGGCGGCCCTGGCCGTCCCCGCGGCGCGAGCGGGCCTTTACTATCAGGTTGCGGTGGAGCGTGAAGCCCCGCTGGGGGCACCGCTCATGGGGGCGCCTGAAGGGCCCGGCGAAGAAGCGGCGCCACCACCACCACCGGCGGAGGCCCCCCAACCGACGGGCCCCCGGCCCGCGCGGCGGGGGGCGCGCCCCCTGGAACTGGTGAAGACGACCACCGATTTCTGCATCGTCGGTGCACGCGACGACGAACTGGATTATCCTCTGGGCGGCGCCGGGAATGCGTACACCCGGTACTCGGGCGACGGCGGCGTGGCCGTCTCCTCCTATTTCCGTCGGCTCGCATTCTTTGCGCGCTTCCGGGCTTGGCCAATCCTGTTCAGTTCCTCCATCGTGCACGATACAAGCCGCATTATGATGCATCGGACGGTGCACGAGCGCATCGGGGCCATTGCGCCGTTCCTGCTGCTCGACCGGGATCCGTACCTCGTCATAGCCGACGAGAAGCTACAGTGGATCACTGATGGATACACGGCCACCAGTCGCTATCCCTATTCCGAGCAACCAATGATTGGCGGGCAAAGCCTCAACGTCAACTACCTGCGCAACTCGGTTAAGGTCCGCCTCGATGCGTACGATGGTACCGTCACGTTCTACGTGTTTGATGAACAAGACCCGGTACTCCAGACGTACCGTAAGATCTTCCCTGAGGTCTTCAAGGGCAAAGACGAGATGAGCGAGTCCCTGATGGCGCACATCAGATATCCAGAGGGCCTGTTCCGCATACAGTCGCAGATGTATCAACTCTATCATATGACTGATGTGCCGACCTTCTATCAGCAGGAGGACCGCTGGTCGTTCCCCGTCGAGGAGTTCGCCGGCCGGCAGCAGGTTATGGAGTCGTATTATGTCGTGATGACGCTTCCGGAGGGGGCGAAGGGCGGTGGGGCGAACCCGGGCGCGGAAGAGTTCCTGCTCATGACTCCCTTCACGCCGTACGGCAAGAGCGACAAGAACATGCTCGCCTGGATGTGTGCGCGGTGCGATCCCGAGCACTACGGCGAGCTGATCGTATACCTCTTTCCGAAGAAGAAAGTGATCGACGGCCCGATGCTGATCGAGGCCGACATCAACGCAGATCCCGAGATATCCAAGAATTACACTCTTTGGAACGACTCAGGCAGTCGCGTCATTAAAGGCAATCTGTTGGTCATCCCCATTGAGGATTCCATCTTGTACGTGGAGCCGCTATACGTGCAGTCAGAGTTCGCGCCGATACCGCAGCTCAAGATGGTGATCCTGGGAGCGAATGACAATATCGCGTGGGGCATGACGCTCGATGAAGCCCTGGCCAAGATGTTCGGCACGGAGGTCGTGCGGGCGGCGCCGAGCGCAAGGCGGCCCGTCGGAGTAGCTCCGGCAGGCGCGGAAGTGCCATCGGCGCTCATGGAGCTGGCCCGACAAATCCGCGCACGATATTCTCGCGCGCAGGGGCTGCTCCGCGGCGGCGACTTCGCCGGCTACGACAGGGAGCAGAAGGAGATCGGGCGGCTCATTGAGCAGCTCGTGGACGAGATGGAATCCACACGGCAGGGGCGCCCGGCGCCGGCGCAGCCCGCGACGAGCGACTGATAGGGCACTCCCCCAACTCCGACGAATGGCAAAGCTGACAGGCGTCCGAGCGGTTTTGCTGGACTTCGACGGTACCGTGGCACGCACGCGGATAGACTTCGAGGAGATGCGCGTCCGCGTGCGAGGTGTGGCCGAGTCCGCGGGCGTGCCGGGCGAGCTGCTTGACGGGCGTTGGGTGCTGGAAATGGTGGAGTTGGCGCGGGAGCACCTGGGAGAGTCAACAGCGGCTGCTCAGTGTTTCACTGAGGGGGCTGACGCAGCCATTCTTGACATCGAGTTGACGGCCGCGGCCGGTGCGGAGCTCTTCCCCGGCGTCGCACGCGCCCTGGCTGAGCTACAGCGCCGCGGCATCAAGGTCGGAATTGTCACGCGGAACTGCGCCGAATGCGTACGGCGCATTCGGGCCAGGCATCATTTCCCCTGCGACGTCATTCTCACCCGCGACGACGTCCCCAACGTCAAGCCTCATCAGGACCACTTGCTCGCCGCGCTCCGCGAGCTCGGCTGCGCCACTGACGAAGCCATCATGGTGGGGGACCATATCAGTGACATGATGTCTGGCAAGAACGCCGGTCTCACCACAGTTGGCGTACTGACGAGCGGCGCGGATCGGCGGGAGTTGGAGCAGGCCGGAGCAGATCTGGTGCTCGATTCCGCCGCCCGGCTCCCGGCTCACATACTGTAGGCCGGCACCTGTGGCCCGCCGCCTTTGCCGTGGCGCATACGTCATGCCCAACTACCTCCCCATAGGCAAGCTGAGCATTGACACGCTTCGCGAGTTGCTCGCGAAGGTCGAGCTCAGAGATGACCGGGTGCTTGTCGGTCCCCAGATCGGCGAGGACGTGGCCGTCATCGAGATGCCCGAGGTCTGCCTTGTCGCCAAGACCGATCCCATCACGTTCGCCACCGATGAGATCGGGTGGTATGCGGTCACGATCAACGCCAACGACATAGCCACGAGCGGAGCCACGCCGAAGTGGTTTCTGGCGACGGTTCTGCTTCCGCAGAGGCGCAGCACTGAGCAATTGGCTCACGACATCTTCGATCAGATTTTGAGTGCCTGCGCCGCGCTCGATGTGTCGCTCGTCGGCGGGCATACGGAGATAACGTACGGGCTGGACCGCCCCATCATCGTTGGGCAGATGCTCGGGGAGGTGGCCAAGAGCCATCTGATTCGCACGGCCGGGGCCAAGCCGGGCGACCTGCTCCTGCTCACGAAAGCTGTCGCGCTCGAGGGTACAGCGATACTGGCCCGGGAGAAGTCCACTTTCTTGGCCGATGCCGGCTATTCAGCCGACGATATCGAGCGTCTGCGCAACTTACTGCACGATCCCGGCATCAGCGTTGTGCCTGAGGCGCGCATCGCCTGCCAGGCGGGGCGGGTGCACGCCATGCACGATCCTACCGAGGGTGGCGTGGCCACCGGCATTTGGGAGCTTGCCATTGCGGCCAACGTCGGCGTCGAGGTGGACTTCGACGAGCTGCAGCGCCTGAACCCTTATGGGGAGATATGGGAGAAGCTCGGGCTGGATCCGCTCGGGGTGATCGCCTCGGGGGCTCTGCTCATCTCTGCCCCCGAATCCCATGCGCTGCAGATTCTGTGGGCACTTCTGGACGAGGGGTTCGAGTGTGGTATCATTGGCCACCTCGTTGGCTCGCAGCAGGGCGTCAAGCTGCGGCGAGGCAAACGCCTCGCCGACCTGCCCCGATACGATCAGGACGAGATCGCCAAGCTCTTCGCCGAGTGAGAGCCCCGGCGTGGTCCGGGACGCTCGAGGTTCCACGCATCAGTGCCGTACTTGGTGGCGCACAGGCGGGCCGCGACCGTTCGCTCCTCATCCGTCAGATTCCCAGGAACCAGCGTCACTCCCAGGCCCTGTTCGAACCCAGCTATCAGAGCCTCGCAGAGCTCCTCGAAGCTCACCTGGCGGCCCGCGGCGTCCGAAACGGACACTGCCGCCTCCCCGAGCGCCGCTTTCGCTCGGCTGTCCGGTGCCATGACGGCGGCAACATCGGCCACATGCACGCGCAGCGGGATCGAGCCATGCTGCAGGATGGCACCGTGGCGGCGGGCCTGCGCACTGCCGACGATCTTGCGGCCATCGACGGTCATGTCGCTCCGCGCCGCCCTGGCGAAGCACGCCGCGGGCGGCACTTGGCTGCCACTCTTCGTCTCTCCGGCTGCTGGAGATGCCGCGACGCCGACCCGCCGCAGCGCGGCCTCGATGCCGCGAGATATCTCCCGATACGATGACAGCAGCTTTGCGCCCCCCGGCAGATCCGCCTGCCGCACGGAGACGCTGTACGTCACCTCGTCGTCGTGCAGGATCGCACGTCCGCCCGTCGGACGACGCACCACCGTGTACCCGCGCCGTGCGCACTCCTCCTGGTCGATCTGGCCATCGACCGGCTGAAAGTAGCCCAGGCTCACTCCCGGCGGCCGCCAACCATACAGCCGCAGCGTCGGGGGCGAGGCGCCCTCCGCACAGGACAGCATGAGCGCCTCGTCAATGGCCATGTTCTCAAAGCCGTCGGCAAATCCGGAGCGGATGAGCCGCCATGTGGGCTTCCTGGTAGCCATGAGGGGTCGTTGTCTGATTCCCGTCGCCTACTTCGCCATCTGTGCCTCGTAGTCGGCGGCGCTGAGCAGCTCGTCTACCTGCTTCACATCCTCGGCATCGACCACCACAAGCCAGCCATTTCCATAGGGGTCCTCGTTGATGGTCTCCGGGGCGTCCACGATCTGCGTGTTCACCTTCTTCACCTTGCCCCCGACGGGCGCGACCAGATCCTCTATCGCCTTCGTGGACTCAATGGATCCGAAGGGCTCCCCGGCCACCGCCGCCTCCCCCTCCTCGGGAAGCTGCACGTACACGATCTCGCCCATCTCGTCCGCTGCGTACGCTGTGAGGCCTACTGTGATCTCGCTGCCGTCCACACGCGCCCACATGTGCTTGTCCGTGTACTTCAAGTCGTCGGGGAATTCCATTGGCGCATCTTCCTCCTGGCCCGGAGCTGCCGCGGGCGCGGAGCCGGGTGCGGCAGCAGCGGGCGTGAACTTGCTCAACGGCCCGACGGAGTCCTGACTGCCTGTGCCAGTGCGCGGATGTGCGCCGGGGTGGTCCCGCAGCAGCCGCCGAAGAGGGTCACTCCTACGTCTTTCAGACGCTTCGCCAACTCGGCAAACTCCCCGGGCTGCGCCGCGAAGACCGTCTCGCCGTCTACGAGCTGTGGTAGGCCGGCATTCGGCTGGCAGAGCAGTGGCACGTCCACTGCCGCTCGCATGGCCGCCATCACGCTGACCAGCTCATCCCCGTAGGCGCAGTTGGCCCCCACGATATTGCAGCCCAGCTCCACGAGTCGGCTTGCCGCCGTCTCGCCATCCACGCCGAAGCTGGTGTGGGCTCCCCGGTCAAACGACATGGTCGCCGCCAGTGGGACGTCCGGCGCGGCCCGCTTCGCGGCGCTCACAGCGGGCTCGAGTTCTTCGAGAGCGATGAACGTCTCGAGCAAGACGAGGTCAACGCCGGCTGCTGCGTGCGCCTCGATCTGCTCGGCGAAGATACCCACTGCCGCCTCGGGCTTCAGATCTCCGTACGGCTCCGGTAGCTCCCCCGTCGGGCCAACGCAGGCGGCCACGAAGGCCTTACCATCGGCCGCCCGTCGTGCCACGCGCGTGGCAGCCTCAGCGATCTCTGCAACCCGATCCCCATGGCCGCAGCGCGCAAGCTGCTGCCTCGTGGCGGCAAAGGTATTGGTTTCGATGACGTCAGAGCCCGCATCCACGTACTCCCGCAATAGGCGCTCGACGACGTCCGGATGCGACACGTTCCATTCCATTCTGTCGCGTTCCGATGCGCCGGCGGCCATGAGCTGGGTGCCCATCGCCCCGTCGAGGAGCAATATGCCAGACCGCGATGCCGCCAGAAAGCCTTCGTCGCTCATGTTCGGCCTCCCGAGGAACGAGGCACGCCGCGCGACCCCGTTAGTCGAAGATGGACTTGCGCTCCTCCGGTGCGCCCGGCGCCTCCGGCTCGGGTTGAGGCGGGGACGCCGGCTCGTCGGAGGGCGGCGCCTCTTCAGCCTGATGCTTGATGCCGTCGGCGACGACTCGCGCCGTCGGGACGAACACGGTTGCGCCGTCCGCTGCCGCGAGCTGCGCCGGCCACTGACCGACCTCGAAGAACGACTCCCAGGACCCGGCCGACATGTGGTGCATCCTCCGCAATGTACGGCGCGTGGGAGCAAAGGCCGGGTGATTGTAGGGAAATACCTCCCATGTGTCAACGGCCGGCGCCGCACTCGGAGGATGGAAGGAAAGACGTCCCGCGGCCGCGAATTGCGGCGCGTTGCGGGTTGGAGGATGCCCCTATGCATGTGGCCATAGTTGGTGGGACGGGTGTCTATGCGCTGAATGGGCTGGAGGATGTCCAGCAGCAAGGCGTGGACACCCCATACGGGCGGGCGCACGTCGTCGTCGGGCGGATGCAGGGCAAAGAGATAGCCTTCATGCCCCGGCATGGCGAGCAGCATAGCATCCCGCCGCATCGGATTAACTTTCGGGCCAATATCAAGGCGCTGAAGAAGCTCGGCATCCGGAGCATCATAGCGACGAATGCCGTCGGGTCGCTCAGGAACGACTGGCTGCGGCCGGCGCTCGTGCTCATCGACCAGTTCATCGATAACACGAAAGCCAGAGCGGATACGTTCTTCGATGGGGGCGACGACAGTGTCGAGCATGTGGACATGACGGAGCCATACTGCCCGCGATTGCGCGGGGTGATTCGCTCTGCAGCCCGAGGGCAGAGCCTCCAGCTCCACGACGGCGGCACGTACCTGTGCGCCGAAGGGCCACGGTTCGAGACGCCGGCTGAGATCCGCATGTATCGCACGTGGGGCGCCGATGTAGTGGGTATGACCAATTATCCGGAGGTGGCCCTTGCGCGTGAGGCCGGCATGTGCTATGCGGCCATTTGCATGGTGACGAATCTGGCCGCGGGCATCTCGCCGACCCCCATCAGCCACCTGGAGATTGTCGAGAGCATGACGGCGCAGGCGGAGCAGGTGCGTGGTCTGGTGCTCGCCGCAGCGCTGGCGGAGGCGGAGGACGTGGAGTGTGGTTGTCGGGAGGACGGCAGTGGTTAGTGATCAGTGGTCAGTGGTTAGGAACGGATAACGGCAAAGGCGGCGGGGGACGGAGGGCTGGCGCTGCAACACCACCGCGGCCAGGTGCGGAGGACACCATGAACCAGAAGCGCGATACGAAGATGCCGGCGACGATTGAATGGCTCGAGGGCGGGACGGTGCGACTGATCGACCAGACGCAGCTCCCTCAGACGCTCGTGTTCGAGGACTGCACCACCCACGAGCACATCGCGGACGCCATCCGGCCTTTGAAGATACGCGGCGCCCCTGCCATCGGCTGTGCCGCTGCCTTCGGCATGGCCCTGTGCGCTTATCACAGCAGGGCAAACACCGCTGACGCGCTGCTCGCTGAGCTGGAAAAGGCGCGGGAGTGCCTGGCCGCCACGCGGCCCACCGCCGTCAACCTCTTCTGGGCGCTCGAGCGCGTCATGGCAGTGGCACAGAAGGCCGCCGAGAGTGGTGATGTGGCACACGTGGTCCAGGCCGTCGTGGCTGAGGCGAAGGAGATCACCGAGGACGACTATGCCCGCTGCGTCGCCATGGGAGATCACGGCGCGGAGCTGATCCCCGAGGGAACGAATGTGCTGACGCACTGCAACGCCGGCGCGCTGGCCACTGCCGGCTACGGGACGGCGCTCGGCGTCATTCGGTCGGCGCATCTGCAGGGAAAGAAGATCCACGTCTGGGTGGATGAGACGCGGCCGCTGCTGCAGGGCGCGCGGCTCACTGCCTGGGAGATGGCGCAGGAGGGCATACCGGCGACGCTGATCTGCGACAACACGGCGGCCAGCCTCATGGCGCAGGGAAAGATCGGGTGCGCCGTCGTTGGCGCCGACCGCATCGCGGCGAACGGGGATGTGGCCAACAAGATCGGCACGTACGGCGTCGCGGCCCTGTGCGACATGCACGGCATCCCATTCTACGTGGCCGCGCCGATCTCCACCGTGGACTACTCGCTGAGCAGCGGCGCCGAGATACCCATCGAGCAGCGCAGCCCGGAGGAGGTCACGCACCTGGGACTGCAGACGGACGAGAGCGTGGCGGCCGCCGGCGTGGAGATCTATAACGCCGCCTTCGATGTGACGCCGGCGCGGCTCGTGGCGGCGATCATTACGGACAGAGGCGTTGCACGGCCGCCGTATGAGGAGGGGTTGGCGGCGCTGAGGGAGTAGTGACTGGCCAGAAGCGATGTGTAGGCCTCAGAATGACAAATGGCGATTAGAGGTGAAGTGAGTTTGGGCAGTATTGCCATCAAGAACGCCACCATCATTACCTTCGATCCGGACGAGCGAATCATCGATGTGGGGGACATCGGCATTGCCGGCAGTGAGATCGTCTATGTGGGCGGGGCGGACCAGGCGCCGGAGGCCGAGACGACGATAGACGGCGAGGGGTGTGTGGTGCTGCCGGGCTTTGTGAACGCACACACCCATCTGGCGATGACGCTCATGCGCGGGTTCGCCGACGATATGCGGGTGCAGGAATGGCTGGAGCAGAAGATCTGGCCCACGGAGGAGCGGCTGGAAAAGGCTGACGTGTACTGGGGCGCGATGCTCGGCATCGCGGAGATGATCCGCTCGGGGACAACGTGCTTCAACGACATGTACTGGGCCTTCGACGAGACGCTGCGGGCCGTCATCGAGAGCGGCATCCGGGCCTGTCCGTCCGGTGTGCTTATCGGCGTCCACCCGCAGGCGGAGGAGCATCTGGCCCAGGCCATCGACTTCGTACGGCGGTGCCAGGAGGACGGCCACGAGCGGGTTGTGCCGATGTTCGGGCCGCATGCGCCGTACACGTGCCCCGATGCCATGCTCAAGAGAGTGCGGGCGCAGGCGCAGGAGCTCGGCGTGGGTATCCACATACACCTGTCCGAGACCAAGCAAGAGGTTGAAGATAGCCTACGCGAGCATGGAAAGACGCCGGTGGAGCGCGTCCGCGACCTCGGGCTATTCGACGTGCACGTCATCGCTCCACACTGCGTGCACCCGACCGATTCGGACATCGATGTGCTGGCGGAATACGGCGTCGGTGTCGCTCACAATCCGGGGAGCAACATGAAGCTGGGTTCCGGAATTGCGCCGGTGCCGGAGATGCGGAGCCGGGGAGTGATCGTGGGCATCGGCACCGACGGCGCGGCCTCCAACAACAACCTCGACATGCTCGAAGAGGCCCGTCTCGCGGCACTGCTGCACAAGGTCAACACCGGGGACCCGACGGTGATCTCCGCCTATGAGGCGCTCGCCATGGCCACCCGCGAAAGCGCGAGAGCGCTGGAGATCTTCGATCAGGTAGGGAGCATCGAGGTGGGGAAGAGGGCGGACGTCATTGTCATCGACCTCAAGCAGCCCCATCTATCGCCCCGCCACAATGCGGTGTCGCACATCGTATATGCTGCCCGCGCAAGCGACGTCACGGCCACCATAGTGCACGGCGAGCTGCTGATGCTGGATGGGAAACTGACGACGTTGAACGAGGAGGAGATCATCCGCGAGGCCAGTGGCCGGGCGGCGCGCCTGGTCCGATAGGCGGCCGGCAATCCGACGCCGCGGCGACCGCGCGCTACTTGTTATCCCTCACGCCACCCTCGACGTGCACTTCTGCTTGGACTCAGCCGCCTGTGCGGCGGTCGCTCGGCGCTCCGGTGCCGGCTCATCCCCGGTCGCCTGATCGCTGCGATGCGCGGCGACCATGGTGGAGCACAGGATCCACCCGATCACACCACCGATCCAGCCGGCGATCAAGTAGGTCCACCATATGCCCACCGCCATGTTCTCCCTTCCGCCACGTCGCGGTGCCGCTCTTGTGTCCAATGCGGTGCGGTCGCCCTCGACATTGGCCGTGAGCGGGGCTCGCGGGCCCCGTCACCTTCGTCTGCTGTTGCGATATGCTATAGTCTACCCAATCTTGTCATCTGGATTGTATGGCGCTTTCATAAAGACCAGCTTTACCGGCGCGTCGGAAGTGTTTTCGATGTCGTGCATCTCCCCCGGCACCACCCGGAACGCGTCGCCCGCCCGCCCCGGGTGCTGTTCGCCGTCCACGATCATCACGCACGCGCCCTCAATGATGTGGAAGAACTCCTCCGTCTCCCGGTGCCCGTGCTGCCCCATGGTCTGACCCGGCTGGAGCAGCATCACGCCCCATTCCATGTGTGGCCCGCGAAACAGGTACTTCGGCCCGCTGTCACCATGCCGGTACGCCAAGTCGGCCTCCGAAACCTTCTCCACTACGGAGCCTCCTGTGCCGCTGAGTTGTCCAAAGACAATAGCGCACGGGTGCAATTGGCGGCAATGCTATAAGATCAGAGGCCGGCTGTCAAGGCGTCGTGCGGCTGCGTTGACGCCACGGACACCATATCCTATAATGCTGGCGCAGACGCGTCCGGGCGAGGTGGCAGCCGGCGCCACGGAAGGAGTGGGTGGTATGACCGAACAGAACTTCCTGAAGGACGTGGCCCTTCTCGCTGATCTCTCCGAGCGCGACAAGCAAGCCCTGGTGGAGGGTCTCGAGGAGCGCTTCTTTCATGCCGGGAACGTGATCCTGCACGCCAAGGACACCAGCGCCCATTTTTTCCTCATCAAAAGCGGCAAAGTGAAGATCAGCCTGCGCTCTGATGAAACGGAGCGCGAGGTGACGCTCACGTACCTCAAGCCAGGCGATTTCTTCGGTGAGATGGCCATCCTCGACGGCGAACCACGGTCGGCGGCCGCGACGGCTACCACTGACACCATCGCCCTGGTAGGCGCCCGCGAGCACTTCCTCACGAAGCTTGGCGAGAACCCGCAGGTGGCCCTGAATCTTCTCGCCATCATGAGCCAGCGCCTCCGACGCGCGGACCAGCAGATCGAGGACCTGGCCTTTCTCGATGTGCAGGGCAGAGTGGCGCGAATGCTGCTGGAGATGGCCGAGCGGGAGGGAGAGGAGACGGAGGTCGGAATCCTCGTGCCGCTGCATCACACCCGGCAGGAGCTGGCCAACCTCGTCAGCACCTCGCGCGAGACCCTCACACGCGTGCTCAAGCTCTTCGAGCGGCTTGCGTTCATCAAGCTGGGTCGCAAGAGGGTCATGCTTACGAATATCCCGCGCCTGCAGAAGAAGACGCTCTGAGGCAGGGAGAAGGGAAAAAGGGAGAAGGAGAAGACGGCAACAACCGCCGCGCTTCCCCAGCCCACACGCCATCGCTTCCCGTGTTCTCCTGCCCCCGGCGCCGGGCGTTCGCCATGCCACAGCGTTTTGTGATCGCCATTCATCTGACTGACGCCCTAACGCGCATGGCCGTGATCGACCGCGCCGGCCGCATCGTCGCGGAGGCCCAGCGAGAGCTGCGACAGGCACGTCCCCGGCCGGGCTGGCTCGAATACGACCCAAACGAGATCTGGGCCCAGGTGGAGAGCACGCTCCCCGATCTCATCACCAGCGTCACCGTGGATATGAGCCACATCGCCGCCATTGGCATTGCCGCCCAGCGCGGTTCCGCGGTGCTTTGGGACGCACAGACCGGCGAGCCGATCTGCAACGCTATCGCCACCCACTGCCTTCGCACGGCGTCCCTGTGCCAGCGGCTTGCGGCAACGGACATGGCGATGACGGTGCGGCAGAAGACGGGGCTGACGCTGTCGCCCCGCTTCTCGGCGACGAAGACAATGTGGGCATTGGACGACGTCGAAGGAGCGCGCGAGCGCGCCGAGGGCGGCGACGTCCTCTTTGGCACCGCCGATTCCTGGCTTGCCTGGCGGCTCACAGGCGGTCGCGCCCACGTCATCGACCATACCAACGCCTCCCATACTCTCCTGTACAACATTCACACTCGTACGTGGGACGAGGAGCTACTGGCGGATTTCCGCATTCCGGCGGCGATGCTTCCCACCGTCCGCACGTCGTCGGCCGCCTACGCCGAGACGTCGGGGGCGAAGCGCACTCCCGCAGGGCTGCTCATAGGCGGCATCGTCGGCGATGAGCCGGCCACGCTCTTTGCGCAAGGCTGCCACCGTCGGGGGACGGCAAAGATAAGACTGGCGGACGCCTGCGTGCCCGTGATCAACACTGGCGAAGAAGCCGCTGAGCCGCCGCCGGAGACTATGGCCACGACGGTGTGCGGGCCTGGGGGCGAGCCGCTTCACGCACTGGAGGCAGCGCTTCCGATGGGCGCGGCGGTCATTGAATGGCTGCACGGTGGCCTGGGGCTGGTCGGCAGCGGAGAGGAGGCCGCGGCGCTGCCCCAGCAGGTCGGCGATACCGGTGGCGTGCAGGTGGTGCCTGCCGGGGACCGGCACGCAGCGGCGCAGCGCGAGCCCGATCCGCGTTGGGCCATCCTCGGACTGAGCGCGCAGACGACGAAGGCACACGTCGTTCGGGCGACGCTCGAATCCATTGCCCACCAGGCCGCTGATGCACTCCAGGCAATGGGCGGCGCCGCGGGGCTGGGATTGCAGACCCTACGCGCGGACGGCCCCGGAGCGGCGAATGACTTCTTGTTGCAGTTTCTGGCCGACATAGTGGACGTGGTCGTCGAACGCCCGGCCAATCCGGAGACGCACCTCATGGGCGCCGCTTTCATCGCCGGGCTGGCCGCCGGCTTTTGGCTTGATGCTGAGGAGACGGCAAGTCTGCTGCAGGTCGAACGGCGCTTCGAGCCGCAGATGCCCCACGGCGAGCGGACCAAGCGCCGGACCGCCTGGCAAGGCGGCTTAATGGCCGCGCAGGGAGCGCCCCCGCCTCCGGCATGCGGCGACGCCTGAGTCAGTGGCGTGGTGGTTTTGCTCGAGCTTTTTGGGCCTGGAGGTGGGCTGGAAAAGCCTGAGGCCGGAAGGAAGATGGGCCCACGGCAGGGAACTGAGGCGTGAGACCAGCAAACAAGGATTGCCGTGATGGTGGATGTACAGACTGATAGCTGCAAGGAAGAAGCGCCGGAGCACCAGCCGGGGCTGATGGCCCTTCTTCGGGTGACCGTGCGCGTTGCCGTCAGCGCGGCGCTGGGCACCGCGCTCTGGCTGGTGGACCTGAGGGTGTACGGTGACACGGGGCCCCTGCCGGATATCGTCGCCTCATGGGTGTTCGGGGCGTGGTGCGGAGCGGCGGCGGGCCTGATCTGGGGGCCCATTATCGAAGTGTCGGTACCGGACGCAACGGAGCGACAGCGGTGGCTGGTGACGGCCGGCTCCATGGCGATGATGTGCGTGCCGACAGCCGTGCTGTGGGCGGTTCCCCCCGCGGGGCTCTGGTGGGGGCTTCGGCTGCTCGTTGTGGCTTCGCTGGCGGCCGCCGTCGTCGAGGCAGTCACCCTCGTCTGGTCGGTGCGCACCGCCGGGCCCCCGACTGAGCACCCCTCAGAGGCTGCGTAACCCTTCGGCCGCACCCGCTGGCTCGTGCAGCGCAGAGGTGACAAATGGCTTGGCCTGAAGAGAAGGACGCCATCGGCAAGCGCATCGTCGAGGCGCTCTACCAGCGCGGCCTCATCAGGACCTGGTACCGGGACAAACCGGAGGGCTGGACGCTCGTAAGCGGCGCCTGGAGTCCCTTCTACATCCAGCTCCGCCCCGTCTGCTCTCACCCGGAGTTGCTGCGCGAGGTGGGGGAGGCCCTCGGGCGGCTCATCCACGAAGAGGCGCCCGACGTGACGAAGATCGTCGGCGTGGCGATGGCCGGGATACCGCTTGCCGTGGCGGCGTCTCTCGCCTCCGGCATCCCCTGCCTGTACACCCGCAAACTCGAGGGCGTTCGCAGCGCCGACGAGCTGACCGAGGCGATCCGGCGCTACGGCGAGCATGCCATGGTCGAGGGCGAGCTGGCCGCCGGCGACCGGCTGGTGGTCCTGGACGATCTCGTGACCGGCTTCGACAGCAAGCTCATCGCCGTCCGACAGGTGGAGCACGAGTTGGCGCGGCACGGCCTCGAGGATGTCGTATGTCAGGACGTCGCCGTCGTGCTCGATCGCGAGCAGGGCGCCGCCGAAACTGCGAATGAGCACGGAATACGTCTACACTCGCTCGTGCCCTTTGCGTCGAAAGCGCTCGATTGGCTCGCGGACGCCATGGCCTCGCTGGAGCGCGAGACGATCAAGGACTACCTCGCGCACCCGGACCGCTATCAGTCCCCCGATAAGCAGGCTGAGCTGGCCCGGGCGGCGGGGGCGTGAGGCTGGTTGGTCGCGTCGCCTCCCTGGGTGGCGGTTGGGCTCGCAGTAGCCCTGGCGAGCGGATCGCGCAGCGATTTCCGCAAGAGCCCTTGACGGGGGGGGGGGCAGGTGTGATAGACTGCTGCCTGAAATGGGTTGTCGGTATCTGGTTTGCCCGTTTCGTCCGAGGGAGAGTGGCAAGGGGAGGCAGTTAGCGGTTCGGCCTTGAGTAGGTCCCCAGCAGTTACCCCTCATTGCTTCTCTCAGGGAATGGGTTGACGTCCTGTCCCGGATTCAACGCGCAGCGACTGCGTGTGCCTTGGTCCTCGGGCCGCGCGGCGCCTCGTTGAGCACAAGCCGTGCACCATCGCAGGGGCGGCAACCCACGACCCGCGAGTGTCTGGGCTCGCGCGCGGGGGGATTCAGCGGGGGGATTCAGGTGGTTCAAGGAGGGAGACCGAGATGAGCAGGTGTGTTGCAGCATGTTGTGGCGTACTTGTGGTGATGGCGCTGTCACTCTGGGCTACGGCGCCCGCTGGAGCGACTTGGATTGTGGGCCCTGCGGAGTATACCAATATAGGCGATACCTACGGGGAGAACGAGAATTGTCCATGCGTGCAAATCAGCGACGGGGGCAGCGGATCCAGCGCGTGGGCGAAGGTTCTCATCACTGCTCTGCACTGCGATGACCCGGAGCATGAGGAGCACGAAGGCACGGCGCTGAGGGCAGTCACGGGCAGCAGGAGCCTGAGTTGCGACCCAGAGGACGAGCCCGGTGACGGCACAATCGATGCCGAGGGCACAAGGGGGTTCTACCGGTGGAACGCGGACCCTGCCGACGCATCGGCCGGGGGCGTCTGGGAAGCAGAGCTTCCCGACGACATTACCTCCGAGGGGACGCAGTGCAGCCACACAACCGGGCAGCAGCTCACCTTCGTTTTGGAGGCCCACTGGACGGCGACAAGCCACAGCCTAGACCTCAGCGATGAGCAGGAGGCCTTGCTCCTTTGTCTCATCGAGTGCGAGGTTATCGGCCCAGAGTACCCCCAGCCCGGGACCGCGGGGGCATTTCACAACACCACGGTGACCAAGTTCGATGTTGAGGTTACGAAGGGGGACTAGGAGGCGGCCACCGGGAGCCACAAGCGCTGCCCTCGCTGTCGTTCTTGCAGTGGCACCCGCAGTCGCGGCCGGTGCGCCACCGGAGCTGCGGCAGCAGGCTGCCGCGATCAAGGGGTTCGCGGTGCAGCGGTTGACGTCTCGTAGTGGCTTCAACGCGCGGCGCCTCGTTGGGCAGAGGCCCTGCGGCATGGCAGGGGCCGCAACCCACGACCCGCGAGTGTCCGGGCTCGCGCGCGGGGGGATTCAGGTGGTTCAAGGAGGCAGACCGAGATGAGCAGGTGTGTTGTAGCATGTTCTGCCGTACTTGTGGTGATCGCACTGTCACTCGGAGCTGCGGCGCCGGCCGGTGCGCCACCGGAGCTGCGGCAGCAGGCTGCCGCGATCAAGGGGTTCGCGGTGCAGCGGATAGGGCGGGTCCGCCCCCAATGGGCGGCGGCGGACCGGGAGCTGTGGGCCCAAGCCTTCGAGACGGCAGTGTTGAAGCACGCACGAGGGCCACTCAGTGAGCCCCATGTGGCCGACCTTCGGAAGGCGATTACGAAGTGCGCCGACACCAGCCGAAAGGCGCTAACGCGCTCCTGGCTGCCCTTCGCGGCCATGGTGTATGACTTCATCGTCGGCGACATCATCGCTACCCCCCTAGCCGACCCGGCAGACGTGGCGCGCCTCAAGGCCCAGGTGTCGCAACTGTCGTCGTACATCGCCGAGCAGCTTGTGGAACGTCTGGAGGCGAGCCCGCAAGCGGCCCAATCAGCGGCGGAGCAAGCCTCGGCGCTATACGCAGACTACATCGACCAGCCCAAATACCGCTTCGCGCGCAGACCCATGACCGACGAGCAGATGGAGGCTGCCCGTGCCGACATCCGCGAGGCCATCGACGAAAAGGCGCCGATGTTTGCGCGGGTCACGGCGGAGTTTCCGCACCCGCCGGGCGGTTCAGAGGAGCCGCCGGAGTTCCGCCAGCGGAGGGTCGAGTTCATCACGCGTCCCATCGCCCAGCACGCCCTGCACGTGGTCTCGCACAAGTACTGGTCGTGGCGGCACATGCCCGACACTGGGGACTTTCAGGAGGCGCGCGGCCGCGCAGTTGAAGCATCACGGGCCCTCCGAGCGGCCAGGGACATCGCGGGGCGCATCAGCCCGATGGCGCGCCGTGTAGTCGCGGCCGGACTCCATCCCGATCCCATCGCCGGCTGTCCTGCCCTGACTCTGACTGATTTGCCCGCCGAGCAGGCCGGCATCGTCCGGCGCCTGCGCGGCGCTGTGCGGCCGGTCCGCACCGTGCGCTACTCAGCCTACATTGAGTTGCTCGCGCCCGTGCCAAAGCGCACGCCGGGAATCCATCACTTCGAGGCCCAGTACATCATCACGCCGCCATTGCTCCGCCTCGAGATCAGGGGGGCGCCTGACCCGATGGCCCCGGAGGATGATCGACTCGTGGGTGCGACGACGCTGTACGAGGTTGGCCCCGATAGGGCTCGCGTCTCCTCGACGGCAGGCGACCTCGTGGGGGCGGTCAGCGCCGAGGATGCACGTGGGCCGACCACCGTGCGGAAGCTCCTGGTGTCTCCCTGGGAGGCGGCCAAGCCGCGAGCGGAGCTTCTCGCCATTGCCCAGATGGCCGATCCGGGGCGGTTCGAATGGCGTGCGGTGGAGGAGGGTGCCGCGGGCGGTGAGACCGAGATCTTCGAGGCGCGCTTGAAGCAGCCGGCGACCCTCTACGACCTGAGCGACATCGCCAGCCTGCGCTACTGGTTCGACCCAGAGCGGCGGGCCGTGCTCCGGGCGGTGGCCTATGACCCGGAGGGGGCCGTCCTCTGGGAGACCGTGTACGAAGACTTCGAGGCGCTGCCAGGCGGCTCTGCCGTGGCCTTACGCGCGACGGAAGTGCTGTCCCCGGGCGCCGTGCGGCGGCGCCACGAGGCGCGGCGGCAACTTCCGGCGTGGCCGAGGCCGCTCTATTGCATCGGCTGCGAGACCGTGACGGAGTACAAGTGGTTTCCCGAGGCTGGCGTCCGCCTGCCTGTGCGGCGGGAGATACACGGGGAGCACGGGCTGCGGGAGTGTTTCATGGAGTTCTACGATCACGAGATAGAGGCTAACGACGGCCAGTAGCCACGGCAACATCCGACTGCAGCCACCGGGCGAACCGGTTGACTTGTGCTGCACTAACGGTATAATGAGAGGCGTGGGCCGCCCCGACCCCTGGCGGGCCGGGGTGACCCCGACCGAAGGGTCAGGGGCCGGTAGTTCAGTTGGGAGAACGCCTCCCTCGCACGGAGGAGGTCAGCGGTTCGAGTCCGCTCCGGTCCACTCAAGCTTTTTCTCTCCCAATTCCCCCAAAAAGCTTGAGCAAAACCACAGCGCTGCCAGTAGCACCGCCGCCATCTGCCATTTGGGATCAACGTTCTGTCAATGACGCCGCAGAGCCGGATCGATGGGACTATGGGGGGCGGAGCATCAGGCAGTCTCAGCACTAACTTCGGCAGGAGCGGGGTGGGTGAATGAAATGAGCCACTGGTCTGAACGTATCGCGGTCGATCCCACCGTCTGCCACGGGAAAGCCTGCATCAAAGGCACGCGCGTACTGGTGTCCACGATCCTGGACAACTTGGCGGCAAGTGTGAGTAAAGCGGACATGCTCCGCAGCTACCCAACGCTCACATCGGCGGATATCCACGCCGCACTGGCGTACGCCGCGGAATTGGCCCGGGAGCGTACTGTCGCCCTGCCGCTGGGGCAGTCAGCGTGAAGCTCAAGCTCGACGAGAACATTCGCGTCGATGGTGCGGATGTGCTGCGAAACGCCGGGTTCGACGCCCGCACGGTCGCGGAGGAGGGCATGTCGGGTGCGAGTGACGATGATATCCTCTCGACAGTGCAGCAGGAAGGGCGCGTGTTCATTACGTTGGACTTGGACTTCAGCGATATTCGCGCCTATCCGCCACACGACTACGGCGGCATCATTGTCTTGCGACCTCCGTCACAGGATCAACTCACCGTAAGATCCCTCGTGCGCCGACTGCTCCCACTTCTTTCCTCCGAACCGGTTGCCCACCGGTTGTGGGTTGTCGAGACGAACCGCGTACGCATCCGCGATTGAACCAAGCCTCGCAGCGTGCCTTCTCGGCCTGTCTCTCTCGTGACCTATCACCTGCCCCGGGGGATAGCCGCTCGCTCTCATACGGAGCAGTGCCTCCTACGAGTGATAGGGCGTTTGTAGCTCTCAACCAGAAGGGAAGGATCTTGCCGGCTGCCACAGATGCTCCACGCGCTTTGGGTCCGTTCGGAGCCGTTGAACTGACCACCGAACACTGACCACCGCCCACTGATGATCAGAGATCAGCCAGCCACGGATTCGTTCGACGCTCCTCGCCGATTGTGGACGGCAAGCCGTGCCCGGGGTAGAGCTTCGTGTCGTCGGGCAGAGGGAGGATCTTGTCCCGCAGGGACGCCCGGAGCTGCTCGAAGTCGCCGCCGGGAAGATCGGTACGCCCGATGCCGCCGGCAAACAGCGTATCGCCGGTGAAGATGGCGCCCTCGGTGAGGTAGCAGACGCACCCGGGGCTGTGCCCGGGCGTCTCCAGTACGGTCATTCGCAGGTCGCCGACCTCGATCTCGTCGCCCTCCTCGACGGGTCGCATCTCCTTCACCCCGGGCACCGAGTCATCGACCACGCCCGGCATCTGGGCCTGGGGACGGGCCAGCATGCCTGCGTCCGCCGGGTGGGCATACACGGGCGCGCCTGAGCTGATAGCCAGCTCGACGGCGGCCGTCATGTGGTCGAAATGGCCGTGGGTGAGCAGGATGGCGGCGACGACGAGGTCGGCTTGTGCCACTGAATCGCGGATGCCCTCCCCCGCCCCTCCCGGATCGATGACGGCGGCTTCGCGCGCACCTTCAGCGGCCACGATGTAACAGTTTGCATCCAGAGGAGGAACGACGAGGCACTTCACCAGCAGCATCTACCGGCCCCTGTGGTTGTTGTTGGCCCGAGCCCGTACGCGCTCGACGTAGTCCTGGTCGTAGAAGTCAAGTTGTCCGGCAAGCCGGTAGTGGTGCTGCGCCTTTGCGACCGCGCCGGCCATCTCGAGCACTTCGGCCAGCAAGTAGTGATAGCACGCATTCCCCGGCCGAAGCTCCACGGTGCGCTCGAAGATCGCCCGCGCTTTGCGAATTCGCTTCATGCACAAGTAGGCGGCGGCGAGGCAGACGTGATAGAAATCGTCCAGAGGGTCACATTCGACGGCGCGCTCGTAGCTCTTTATGGCTTGATCCGTGCGTCCCGTTTTGAAGTATGCGTCCGCGAGCTTGTAATGATAGAAGCCATCATCCGGGGCCAGCGCGATGGCTCCATCGAGAGCTTCGCAGGCGAGCTCGACGTGCCCGAGGCGGAGGTAGGCTTCGCCAAGGCGGCACATGTAGTACGCCCGCTCCGGCTCGAGCTGGGCTGCTTTCTCATACGCGCGCGCCGCCACGCGCGTGTGGCCCAGGCTCTGCAGGAACTCGGCGTAGCTGAAGTGCGCATCGGCGTCGTTGGGATTTGTGGCGAGGGCTCGCCCGTAGGCACGAAACGCTGCCGCCGTGTTCTCACGTGCGTGGTAGGCGTCGGCGAGGCGCGTCTGCGTGTCGTCGGTGCGTTTGGCGAGCTTCGCGGCCCGCTTGTAATGGCGAATGGCGTCTTCGAGCCGTCCGCGCTCCGCATAGGCGTCGGCGAGCATCCGCCGATAGTCCAAGCTGTCGAGACGCTCTGGGTCTTCTTCTTCCGGCAGCTCGTGTTTGTATGCGAACTCCAGTTCGGCCATCGTCGCCAGCCCCTGTGCTCCTACGTTAGCTCCCAGCTAGAATTCCCGCTTGCTGTCGATGAGTATTGTTACCGGTCCATCGTTTGCGATGCTGACGGTCATGTGCGCCCCGAAGACGCCGGTTGCCACCTCGCTGACTCTCGCCGAGGCGGCCGCCGCGAGATCGTCGAAGAGCTCCCGGGCGCGCTCCGGCGGCGCGGCCGCGGTGAAGCTCGGTCGGCGGCCCTTGCGGCAATCTCCATACAGCGTGAAGTTCGGCACGAGCAGCAGGGCGCCCTTCACGTCACCGACCGACAGGTTCATCTTGTCCGCCTCGTCTTCGAACACCCGGAGCCCGACCAGCTTAGCAGTGATATATTCGACATCCGGCGCCTCGTCGCCTGCACCTATTCCCACGAGCACCGCCAACCCCTTGCCGATCTGCCCGACGACTTCGCCGTTCACCGACACACTGGCAGAGCTCACTCGCTGGACAACGGCGCGCATCGGTGATGCTCCTCCGGATACACTTATGCCACACGCGGTGCCTGAGACAACCACGGCGCTTAGACGTGCCGATGATAGCACGGGAATGCAAAAGGTGTAAAGCGGGATGTAAACGGCGGCAGCGGGTCCTACGGGAGTCTGAGCGGCAGGAGCAGCGGCTCTGACCACGAAGTGAAACATGGGAGGCCTTGCGGGTGGCGACGACGATGCACTAAGGCGCACCCGCGGCGAGAGGGCGACAAGAATGCAGGCAAGGATGCGTGCGGTCCCGGGAGCGAGAAGACGACACGAATGCAGGCAGGGATGCCCGCGGTCCCGGGAGCGCAGGCTTCCAGCCTGCACGTGGTTGGCAGGCGCCTGGGTCCCGTTCCCGCCAGCGTGGAGCCAACTCCGTATGTTTTCCTATAGCTGAACTAGACGAAGCCCGGGAGCATGCACTGACGCCGACGTATGACTGCTGCAAGACCTGTAATGGGAGAGGCACGGCATGCCGGATGAGACCAGAAGGGTCCGGTTCCGCCGCGTGTGGTTCGTGTGCGCGCTCGCGGCGGTGGTGACGGCGGGCGTGTTTGTGCTGGTGGCCCCGAGCATCAGAGCCTATCTCCTGGTCAAGGCCCTGGGAGACGACCGGCTTTGGGCGCGGTACGAGGCCGCTGCAAAGCTGCAGGAGATGGGGCCTCGTGCGGTCGGCTCGGTGATCCGGCGTCTCCATAGCGACGACGCTCGAGCGCGAGCGCATGCGGCTGACGTGCTTGGGGCGATCAAGGACGGGCGTGCAGTGCAGCCTCTGATCCGCGCGCTGCAGGACGAGGACGCCTCCGTTCGGGACAGAGCCGCCCGGGCACTCGGAGGGATTCGAGATGCCCGGGCTGTTCGCTCCTTGGTAGAGACCTTGGGGGACGAGCAAGAGAGCGTCCGTGCATCTGCCACCAACGCGCTTTTCAGGATCGGTTCGTCTGCCATCGGACCCGTGAGCGAGGCGCTGCGGGCGGAGGATGAGCAGATGCGGGCGTGCGCGGCGCAGGTCCTTGAACACATCGGCCGTCCTGCCGTGGCCGCTCTGATCGATGCCCTCAGCGCAGAGAGCGCCGCTACTCGGGCCGCCGCCGCCGAAGCTATTGGCAGCCCCAGGGTCCGCGACACGCGTGCGGTAGAGCCGCTGCTGAGCGCCCTCAATGACTCGAGCACGGACGTTCGGACCGCGACGGCGACCGCTCTGGGCAGCATCAGGGACGCGCGTGCCATCGATCCGCTGGTGACGGCGCTCGGCGACAGTGGCGGGGCTGTCCGACGTGCGGCTGCGGAGGCGCTGGGAAACATCAAGCACACTCGTGCCCTTTCCGGCCTCGTGCAAGCTCTTGCGGATGAGGACCAGAAAGTGCGGCTCGCCGCGGCGGCTTCGCTTGGTGCAATCGGTGATGCGCGGGCGGTCGGGCCTTTGAGTACACTCCTCAGCGATGAGGACTACTGGGTGAGTGTCGCTGCCGCGCAGGCACTCGGCAATATCCGCGACCCCAGCGCCATTGATCCTCTGATCGGGACCTTGAAGGAGAGAAAAGCGCTCTTCAGGGGAGAAGGCACGAACGCTCTGGCGAAGATCGGCACGCCGGCGATCCCGGCCCTCATGACGGCGCTCGGCCACGAGGATCCTGACGTCCAAGGGCGCGCGGCTCAGGCCCTCCGGCAGATCGGCGACACTGCCCTGGACCATCTGATCAAAGCGCTGCGCCAGGGTGACGCCGGTGTCCGGGTGCGTGCTGTGAGAGGTCTTGCGTGGTTCCCGGACGCCCGTGCCCGCGAGGCATTCATCACGGCCTTCAGGGACGGCGATGCACGCGTGCGGATAGCGGCTGTACGGGCGCTGCCCAAGTGGGGCGCGCCCTCTGATCTGGTTGCCGTTCTGGTCGAGGCCATGCAGGACCCTGATACCAGTGTGCGCCTGGCCGCGGCGACCGTCCTCTCCGAGACGTGGTACCCGGGGGCCCTCGAAGGCCTGATACGGGGCCTTCAGGACCCGGATGCTCACGTTCGCCTTCTGGTTGTGCGGGCGCTCGCGCGGCGGCGCGATCCAAAGGCTGTCAACGCTCTGGCCGCTGCTCTGGCAGACGGCGATAGCCAGGTGCGCGCGGAGGCCGAGGGGGCTCTGGAGAGACTGGGGGCCGATGCTGTCAAGCCTCTGCTGCCATACGTGGCGCACACCGACGCCGACGTCCGCCGAAGGTCCATCGTCCTGCTCGGGAAGATCGGAGACGGCCGCGCGGTCGATCCGCTCATCCCGCGCCTCTGGGACGAGAACGTATCCGTTCGCAGGAGCGCCGCTGAGGCCCTTGGAAAGATCCGGGACGCGAAGGCCGTCGGGCCGCTCATCAGGGCGCTGCAAGACCGTGATTCGGGAGTGCGTGGGTGTGCTGCTGAGGCGCTCGGACAGATCGGGCACAAGGGCGCCATCGGGCCCCTCACTCGGATCCTGGAGGACGAGGATGAAGACGACGAAGTGTGGCAGCGTGCCGCCGACGCGCTTGCGAAGATCAACCGGGCCGTCGAGCGGAAAGGACCCAGGAGCGCTCGCGACAGATGAACGGCGAGCGGCTGCTGACACGGGCGGGATGTGGACCGTGAAAAGGTCCTCGCAGCAAAGGGACAGTGGGAGATGACTGGCACGCGAAAGCAGAAGAGCAGACGGGGGTTCCGGCGGCTGTGGCTCATCGGGCTGGTGGTTCTGGCCACGGGCATCATAGTGAGCACCGTGCCTCCGATCAGAGCTTGGTGCCTGGTTCAGGCACTGCGCCTGCCCTACCCGTCGGTCCAGGCGGTTAGTGGCGCACTCCTGAAGCTCACGGGCACTCCCGCCGTCGAGCCGCTCATCAAGGCGCTGGGCGACGACAACCCCCAGGTCCGCCGGTCGGCGGCGGAGTTGCTTGGCGCCATCGGGGACGCGCGCGCCGTGGGGGCCCTGGTTGAGGCGGTCGAGGACGAGGATCCAGACGTACGACAGAAGGCCATCTTGTCGCTCGCGAGGATCGACGACCCGGGCGCTCTTGCTCCGCTTGTCAAGTTGTTCGACCACGAGGACGCGGATGTGCGCGCGGATGCCGTCAGGGCAGTTGGCGTCGTGGGCGGGACGCGCGGGGTCGAACTGCTGGCCCGGGCATTGGAGGATGAAAGTGCCTCCGTACGTTGCAGCGCGGTTGGGGCGCTTGAGCGGACCAGAGATCCGCGTGGCGTTGCACTAGTGATCGAGGCGCTGAGGGACGAGCATGCGGACGTGCGCAGCGCGGCGGCCGGCGCGCTCGGAGAATGGCGAGACGTGCGTGGAGTCGCACCCCTCATTGTGGCATTGGGCGACGAGGACGCGGAACTGCGGAGGCTTGTGGTCTCTGCGCTCGGGCAGATCGGGGACGTGCGTGGGGTCGCCCCGCTGGCGAAGGCTCTACGCGACGACGACGCACAGGTGAGGCAGGGCGCGGCCCGGGCCCTTGCGGCGATCGGGGACGCGTCTGCGATTGATCCGCTGATGAACGCCGTTCAGGACGAGGAGGTGAAGTGGCCGGCTGTTCGCGCCCTTGCGGCGCTCCGGGAGCCGCGGGCGGTACCGGAACTGATCCTGGGACTGTCAGACGAGGATGTCCGCGTGCGCTGGGAAGCTGCTCAAGTGCTTGGTGAGCTCGGGGACCCACGTGCGGTCGCGCCCTTGATCGAGGCGCTGGGTGACCGGGACGTACGCGTGCGGGAGGATGCGGCCTCGGCGCTGGGCCGGCTGGGGGATCGGCGTGGCGTCGATGCCCTGATCCGGGCGTTGTCAGACGGAGGTCCGCGCGCCCGCTGGCTGGCCGTTGAGGGGCTTGGCAAGCTGGGGGGCGCGCGTGCGGTCGGTCCTGTGATCCGTGCGCTGTCGGACGAGGATTGGCTCGTTCGGAAGCTGGCTGTCGAGGCGCTTGCGGAACTCGGGGGCACGCGTGCGGTCGGTGCGCTCATGCGGGTGCTCTCGGACGAGGATCGCCTCTTCCGCCAGCACGCTATCGAGGCGCTTGGCGAGATCGGGGACGGCCGTGCTGCGCTCCCCCTCGTGGACGCCTTGCGTCGGGAAAAGAACGAGTACGCCGTGGGCGCGATCATTGGCGCGCTTGGTCAGATCGGGGATCCCCGTGCCGTGGAGCCGCTGGTTGCAGCGCTGTATAGTGGGGACAAGTCAGTTCGAAGGCACGCGGCGCGAGCACTGGGAGCCATCGGGGATGCTCGGGCGTTTGAGCCGCTGCTGGCGCTCCTGCGGGAGAAGGATGCGCGTCTACGCGGGACCGCCGCCGCAGCGCTTCGCAACATCGCAGACCCTCGGGCAGTCGAGCCATTGATCGCTCGCCTGAGGGACAAGGACGCGACCGTGCGCGACGCCGCCGCCCACTCGCTCGGGCAGATGGGAGACGCCCGGGCCGTCGGGCCGTTGGCCCAAGCCCTGCGGGACAAGGATCAAGATGTCAGATACACGGCGGCTGTGGCCCTCGGGCAGATCGGGAGCCCGCGTGCTGTGCCTCCTCTGTCGCGCGCTCTGCAGGATGCGGATTGGGAGATGCGGCGGTGGGCTGCCTTGGCGCTGCGATGGATCGGGGATGCCGGCGCGACCGAGGCGCTGATTGCGGCTCTGCGTGACGAAGAGTGGCGCGTGTGCGTGCAGGCCGCCCGGGCGCTGGGAGACATCGGGGATCGCCGTGCCCTCCCCGCTCTGGCAGAGGCGCTGCGGGACGACGAGAAGGCGCTTCGGTTCTGGGCCGCCGAGGCGCTGGCAAAGATGGGGGACGAACGGGGTGTAGCTTTCCTCGCCGATGCCCTCGAGCGGAGTCCACGCTTGGGGCTGTGGCGCGACTGGTCGGCCGAGCGGCTCGCCGGCGTCGGAGGCGCGCGTGTCGTCAGCGCTTTGACGGATGCCCTCACGAGCAACAACACACAGACTCGGGTTCTCGCCGCCGAGGCGCTCGGCGACATCGGCGATCCGCGCGCCGTGGACACTCTTATCGAGACCCTCACGGGGCCCATCCCCCGGGCCCGACGAGCTGCCGCCGAGGCCCTCGAGAAGATCGGCGATCCCAAGGGCCTTGAGGCCGTCCGGGAGTATCGCCAGCGCGAAGGGGGGACAACCAGACACGCTGAAGAGCAGGGCGCAGGCTGACGCGGCGCGGCCGTACCCAGGTCCCCCGCCGGGCGTCGGTGCTTTACAGATCCCGCGCCGATTCGGACATCGGGGGCCCGTGACCCATCGTACGGGACCGCGGGCCGGCTGCTGCGGCTGATAATGAGGCGGCTTTGTGGGAAGAATAGGACCGGGAGATGATGGCATGAGGAAAGGGAAGAACAAGCTTCGGCGTCGAAGCTTGTGGCTGCGGATCATCGTGCTGGTGGTTGTGGGCGCGGGGATCACCGTAGGCGTTGTCCCTTCGGTGAGGGCTTGGTGCCTAGTTCAGGCACTGCGCCTGCCCCATGCCGAAGTTCAGCGCTGCAGTGCGGTGCTTCTCTACAGCATGGGCGATCGCGCCGTGGGGCCTCTGATCCGGGCTCTGGGGGACGACAATCCAGAGGTTCGCCGCTGGGCGGTTACGGTGCTGGGGACGATCAGGGACAGGCGGGCGGTTGGGCCTCTCATCGGGGCGATCAAGGACGAGGATCCAGACGTGCGACAGGAGGCCATTTCGTCGCTCCAGAGGATCCAGGATCCGTGCGCTCTTGGTGGCCTCATCCAGTTGCTCAACCACGAGAACGCGGATGTGCGCGCGGATGCCGTCAGGGCAGTTGGCGTCCTGGGCGGGACGCGCCGGGTCGAACTGCTGGCCCGGGCATTGGAGGATGAAAGCGCCTCCGTACGTTGCAGCGCGGTTCGGGCGCTTGAGCGGACCGGAGATCCGCGTGCCATTGCACTGGTGATCGAGGCGCTCAGGGACGAGCATGCGGACGTGCGCAGCGCGGCGGCCGGCGCCCTCGGATCAGTGCGAGACGTGCGTGGGGTCCCGGCGCTCATCACAGCATTAGGGGACGAAGATGCGGAAGTGCGGAGGCTTGTGGTCTCTGCGCTCGGGCAGATCGGGGACGCACGTGCGGCCGGACCTCTGATGGGGGCTTTGGGCGACAACGACCCGCAGGTCCGGGAGAAGGCCGCTCAGGTGCTTGGCCCGCTTGGGGAGCGGGCGGCGGTCGCACCTCTGATTCTGGCGCTGTCGGACGAGGACTCCCTCGTCCGCGGAGCGGCGGCCTGGGCGCTTGGCGCACTGCACGACCCCCGTGCGGTGCCCCCCCTGATCAAGGCTTTGGGTGACAGAGATGCGCGCGTCCGGTCGGATGCAGCCCGGGTGCTTGGCCGGCTGGGGGTGCAGGGTCCCGTCGATCATCTGATCCTGGCGCTGTCAGACGAGGATCGCCCCGTCCGCTCGGCGGCCGTTGATGCGCTTGGTGAGCTCGGGGACCCAGGTGCGGTCGATCCTCTGATCCTGGCGCTGTCGGACGAGGATCGCTACGTCCGCTCGGGTGTCGTTGAGGCGCTTGGCAGGCTCCGCCACCCGCGTGCCTTCGATACCCTGGTCCTTGCGTTGTCAGACGAGAATCGCCACGTCCGCTGCCGAGCTGTTGAGGCGCTTGCCGAGCTGGGAGACACGCGTGCGGTCGGTCCTCTGATTCGGGCGCTATCGGACGAGGATGACTACGTCCGCCGGCAGGCTGTTGAGGCGCTTGCGAAGAGTGCCGACCCTGGCACAGTCGAGCTCCTGATCGCGGCGCTGTCGGACGAGGACGGCTCGATGCGAAAGAAGGCGGCGCGGACCCTGGGGGCCATCGCGGACGCCCGCGCGGTCGAGCCCCTGATCGCGGCGCTGCGGGGGAAGGATGTCGCCGTGCGCGAATTCGCGGCGGCGGCGCTTGGCAACATCGGGGACGCTCGCGCGGTGGAGCCCCTTATCGTGGCGCTGCGGGAGAAGGACGTGTCGGCGCGCAAGTGTGCCGCGTGGGCGCTTGGGGAGATTGGCGATCCGCGTGCGGTTGAGCCCTTGGCCGAGGCCTTGGGCGACAAGCAGTCGGAGGTGAGGTACGCGGCAGCTTTGGCCGTTGGGCAAATCGGGAGCCCGCGTGGCGTACCGGCTCTCTCGCGCGCTCTGCGGGACGCGGATAGCGAGATGCGCTGGCGGGCTGCCTTGGCGCTGCGATGGATCGGGGATGCCGGCGCGACCGAGGCGCTGATTGCGGCTCTGCGTGACGAAGAGCGAGGCGTGTGCGTGCAGGCCGCCCGGGCGCTGGGAGACATCGGGGATCACCGTGCCCTCCCCGCTCTGGCAGAGGCGCTGCGGGACGACGAGAAGGCGCTTCAGTTGTGTGCCGCCGAGGCGCTGGCAAAGATGGGGGACGAACAGGGTGTAGCTTTCCTCGCCGATGCCCTCGAGCGGAGTCCACCCTTGGGGCCGTGGCGCGAGTTGTCGGCCGAGCGGCTCGCCGGCGTCGGAGGCGCGCGTGCCGTGGAGGCTCTGACGCGTGCCCTGCGGAGCAACAACACAGAGGTTCGGGTCGTTGCTGCCGAGGCGCTCGGCGAGATCGGCGACCCCGGCGCCGTGGACGCTCTTATCGAGACCCTCACGGGGCCCATCCCCCGGGCCCGACGAGCTGCAGCCGAGGCGCTCGAGAAGATCGGCGATCCCAAGGGGCTCGAGGCCGTCAATGAGTACCGGGAGCGGTAGGGCGTGAGGTCCTGGGGCCTCCGCGCCCTCTGTACAGCATGGGCGTGTGCATGGTACAAAGAGGGACAGCGGCGAGGGGCGCAGTGACATCTCGCGCGCAGATGCGAACAGTGCAGCGTCGCACCAGGAGGGAGACGCAATGCTCGGACTCACCATCGGTGTAATCGCTGTCGGCGTCATCGCAATCCTGTGGTTCGTGCTCACCTACAACGGTCTCATCACCTGGCGCACGCGCGTGCGCGATGCCTGGGCCCAGATCGACGTGCAGCTCAAGCGGCGCCACGATCTCATCCCGAACCTCGTCAACACCGTCAAAGGCTACCTGAAGCACGAGCGCGAGGTGCTGGAGAACGTCACCAAGGCGCGCCAGCAGGCCGTTGACGTCTCGGGCATCGCCGACACCGCGCGGGCGGAGAACGTCCTGACGCAGGCGCTGCGGCAGCTCTTCGCCGTCGCCGAGAACTACCCGGAGCTCAAAGCCAACCAGAACATGCTGGCGCTCCAGGAAGAGCTGACATCCACCGAAAACAAGATCGCCTACGCGCGGCAGTTCTACAACGATGCCGTGATGACGTACAACGTCACGACGCAGAAGATACCGGCAAACATCGTTGCCGGGATGTTCGATTTCCGGCCCGAGGAGTTCTTCGAGCTCGAAGAGCCCGCCGAGCGCGAGGCGCCGGTAGTGGAGTTTTGAGGCAAGGAGAAAGGGAAAAGGAGAAAGGAGAAGACGGCTGCCGGCGGAGGGGGACGGACGAGCAACTTGCGCTCGATTGACGAGCGTCGAAGGTTGGGCGGCTTCTCTGCAGGGATGAATCAGTGATGTGTGGATGACGCCAGGGAGTGGCGTGGTGCGAATTGGAAAAGGCGATACAGCGTCTCTGATTCTGTATATCGCAATGGTCTTCTACATTGGCCGTTGGGGGGACCCCGTCGCTGCTGATGAGTGGGGGCCTTCTACACCTGAACACTGGTCAGAGAACGGCATCTACGTCCTGAGGGTGGACGACGACAGGCGGACGCTGACATTGAAAGCGAAGCGGCAGAACGGCTTCGCACTTCGATGGTCGATCCCCTTTCCGCAAGAGCATGCACCGTATGAGGCCCACATCACAGACGATGGACGGTTCGTCGTCCTGCAGGACGAGCACGGTGAGGTGGGGTATGGCAAGGTGCTGGTTTTCCTTGGGGCAACGGGCAACGTACTGGCCAGCTACACGTTAGAGGATATCATTACGGACGCAGAGATATTGGACGCGCCCAGCACGATAAGCTCCGTATGGTGGAGCAGCGGGGGGCTGTTCTTCTTCCCGGCTCAACAGACACAGTTCGCCTTCGTGACCGCGCAGGGAACGATTCGGTGCTTTGATCTTGCGTCGGGTCGGATGCTGGCGCTCGGGCCACAATTGAAAGCACAAGTCAGAGGGGAAGCTATTCAGAAGTCGCGAGACTTGCTGTGCAGCGATGATGCGGGTGAGCGGATCCATGGCGCGGCCGTGGCAGCAGCACTCGGTGACAAGGAATCAATCCCCGCGCTGAAGCGCCTGCTGGACGATCCGACGGCCGAGAGCGTGCATTGGGTATATGAGGACATGACCGGCGATCACCAGGCGTACCGTGTCCGGTTGGCAGCAGGACGGGCCTTGGTCAAGCTATTGGGAGCGAATGCAGCACCGTTGATCGACGCGAGATTGCGTGGGGCCAACGACTATATGGCGTATCACTGGATACCGATGCTGGCCGACACGGGAGCAGCGGGATCGAGCGAGGAACTGCGGAAGCTGACGCGCAGCCGAAACAGGGATATTCGGAGCAGCGCCATCAGAGCTCTATTGAAGAGCGACGGCGGGACGGCGCTCCGTCAGAGCATGCAGTGGCTGCGCGACAAGAATCAGGACGTTCGGTATCGCGCTATCCGCGTTCTCGCCGAAAACGCTCAGGAGAACGACGCGGCGCTCCTGCGCGCCGCCCTGAAGGACGCTGATCCGGTCATCGGGATGTGGGCGCTGCACGGATTGGTGCAGCTCGACGTTCCCGACCTGGACGAGGTGCTGCGACGACAGGCCCAGCGTGACGACCACGTTGGGGACGACGCGATTCTGGAGTTGGCCCGGCGCGGGGATGTTGCCAGTCTCCAACAGCTCGTGGGGTGGCTGGACGATCGTTACACAGATGCTGACAAGCGGGAAAGACGAGGGCGGCAGCGCTGGAATGTGTCCGAACTGTGCAAGGTCCTAGCGGCCAAGCAGCCGCCGGGAGCTGAGGCGGTGCTGCGGCCGATGAGCGAAACGCCTTACCCACGTGTCCAACGTCCGGCCCTCGGGGCTTTGGCTGCCTTGGGTCACGAGGACGCTCTTGAGCGCGTGCGGGGGTTTGCGGGCAAAGGGGACGCACTGGACCGTGCGGACGCAATTGAGTGGCTGGGCATCTGTAAGGACGCGCGTTCGCTAGACTCCCTGCACGCTGCGCTCAAGGATGAGGAGCCATGGGTTCGGGATGCCGCACGAGAGGCGTTGAAGGCGATGCCAGCGGAGGTGCTGCAGGCCTGGAGAAAGACGCGAGCCCAGAAGATGAGGCCGAAGCCGGCCGAGAGGACGCACGATCAGAGCATGATCCCACTCGCCCTGCTCGTGACCCTTGCCGTGGGGATAGCAGCAGTGGGTCTGCTTAGACGATTCCGTGGCCGTTCGAGTTAGCCGACTACTATGTTTCAGCAGATCGATCGCAACAAGAACTACTCCATTCTCCTGGTGGCGGCCTGCTCGGCGCTGCTGGTGGCTGTCGGCTACTTCATCGGCCGGGCGCTTGGTGCGCCGCCCTATGTGGGCCTTACCGCCGCCGCGGTCATCGCCATAGTGCTCACCCTCGTCTCCTATTTCGCCGGCGGCAAAGTCGTGCTCTCCATGAGCGGGGCGCGCAAAGTCGAGAAGCGCGAGTACCCACAGCTCTTCAACGTCGTGGAGGAGATGTCCATCGCGGCCGGGATGCCGATGCCGGATGTGTACATCATCGACGACACCGCGCCGAACGCCTTCGCCACCGGTCGCAAACCTGAAGAAGCGGCGCTCGCCGTCACCAGCGGGCTGGTGAGCAAGCTCAACCGGGACGAGCTACAGGGCGTCATCGCCCACGAGATGGCGCACATTCGCAATCATGACATCCTCTTCATGATGTTGATGGCGGTGATGGTCGGCACGATTGCGCTGCTGTGCGACTTCTTCCGACGGAGCGTCTGGTACGGCCGCGGGTCGAGGCGGAGCCGGGGCCGGGGTCGGGGCAACGCGCTCATCTTCATCATCGCCTTGGTGCTCGCCATCCTCGCGCCGATCTTCGCCAAGCTCATCCAGCTCGCCGCCTCCCGGCGGCGTGAGTACCTGGCCGATGCCTCTGGCGCTCTGCTCACCCGCTATCCGGCCGGCCTGGCGTCGGCCCTGCGCAAGATATCCAGCGATCCGGCGCCGCTCGAGGTCGCCAACCGCGCGACGCAGCACCTGTACATCGTCAATCCCATCAAATCGCTGGAAGCGCGCGCCGCATCTCTGTTCAGCACCCATCCCCAGATCGAGGATCGCATTCGTCGCCTCGAGCAGATGGCTTACATTGACGAGAGCGAGAGGTCCCGCGCTCTTCGCGGGTATAGGGGGCCCTCCGAGCCGGCGCCCGTCACGCAGGCTGCCGGCCGAGCGACGTCCGGAGCGCCGATGCCGATGCCCATCCCGGTACCGGTCGGATCGGCGTCGGCCACAGCAGCCGGGAGTGCCGTTGGCAGTGCGACCTCTGCGGCTGCCGTTTCGGCGCCCAATGCATGCCCCCGCTGTCACGAGACGCTTGTGCAGGCCAAGCTCGTGGGCCGAGAGCTGCGCGCGTGCCGTGCCTGCGGCGGCATCTGGATAGGCACGGATGTATTCAGAGACCTCATGCAGTCGGTGCCGCATCGGCTCTCGGCCGCCGACACGAAGTTCGCCAATCTGATCGGCGTCGGGTGGAGCCGCGTCGCCCCGAAACGGTGCCCGCAGTGCGGCCAGGCGCTCGCCGAGGCGCCCGTTAAAGGGGTGGACGGCGTCAACGTAGATCGGTGCATGCAGTGCGATGGGGTGTGGTTTGACGATGGGGAGCTGGCCGCGGTGGTGGCTGTGGCGCGGAGGCGTGGCATGAAGGCCACGGCTTGATCCCGTACGGGACCCCGAAGGGGGTCAGGCGCCGTGGCACACGGTCTCTCTAGCGCGCTCGGTGCATGCAGCAGCGCTTGTACTTCTTGCCGCTCCCGCAGGGGCAGGGGTCGTTGGGACGCGGGTCCGCGACCTGCATGCCCTCCCTCTCCATCTGCATCCGCTCTTCGGCCTCGATCCGCCGCGCCAGCGCGCGGAAGCCCGGCTCGGTATGGGCGAAGAAGGCGCGAAGGCCCTCGCAGAGGTAGCTGGGTGCATCGGCGGCGCCGACGACGAGCCGCTCCTTGACGCAGCTCCCGTTGCAGAGCCAGAGCCAGCGGCACTTGCGGCACTTCGCCGCGAGATCTCGCTTGCGCTCGCGGAAACGCTGCATCGTCGGGCTCGCGGACATCTTCCGCAGCGTTGTCTCCATCACGTTGCCCAGGCGCCACTCCGGCTCCACGAAGAAATCGCACGCGTAGGCGTCGCCGTTGTGCTCGATCACGATGGCGCCCAGGCAGGTGGGCTGCATAATGCACGTCGGCTGCGTCCCGACGCGGTAGGCCATCAGGATGTCGTTGAACATTCGGATGTAGACGCGCTGCCAATCGTCGGCGATCCACCGGTCGAAGATGCGGCACAAGAAGCGCCCGTAGTCTTGCGGCCGAGCTGTGTAGTCGGCGATGCGGCCCGTGTTCGGGTCCAGCTCTACGCACGGGATGAACTGCAGGAAGTAGAGGCCCTGCTCCATGAAGAAGTCGTAGATGCGCTCGGGGCAGGCGGCGCTCTTGGGCGTGGCCATGGCGAGGATGTTGAACTCGGCTCCCGCCTCTTTCAGCCGCTCGACGCCCTCCATCACCCGCTGCCACGACGGCTTGCCGCCCGGGGTGAGCCGATAGTAGTCGTGAATGTCGGCGGGCCCGTCGAGGCTCACGCCCACGAGGAAGTTCTCCTCCGCGCAGAACCGCGCCCAATCCTTGTCGATGAGCATCGCGTTGGTCTGGAGCCCATTCGTCACGACCTGCTCCGGAGATGCGTACTTGCGCTGCAAGTCCACCGCGTGGCGGAAGAAGTCGAGCCCCATCAGCGTCGGCTCGCCGCCCTGCCAGCCGAAGGATGTGTGGGGGAAGCGCATGCGGAGGTAGTCGGCGATGAAGCGCTCCAGCACCTCGAGGCTCATCCGGTGCCTCTTCGTCTCCGGGTACAACGCCGCCTTGCACCGGTAGAAGCAGTAGGTGCAATCCAGGTTGCAGTCCGGGCCAGCAGGCTTGACGAGTAGACTCAAATATGGCTCGGCCATAATCTGTGGCTGATTCCTCACGTTTGGTCGGATTCCCTGGTCTGGTGACACGGCCACTCTATCACTGCAGGACTTCCGGCTACAAGAGCCAGGCCTTACGGACCACGCCGAGGAAGGCACGCAAGCCGCAAAGAAGTCTGCGAGTCAATGGAACACCAACGCAGTTCCGCACGATTGATAAGACAGACGAGGATACGAATGGCGCGTGTCGCTGCCCAGTAGCCCGAGGAGCCGTGACTTGTGACGGACACCCCCGCGGGGACGAACGCTGAGCCCGATCGAGTGGCCGAGATCGAGGCCGAACTGGCCGCGCGGAAGCTGCAACGCCGCCGCCGCCGCATCATCGTCGGCGTGTCGCTGTTTGCCGCGGTGACGGGGGCCATCCTCTTTCGCACCCTCGTGCGGGAGTCCAAGGCGGAGCACATGCTCGAGCGAGTGCATGCGTCCGAGCGGGCCGGCAAGTTCCTGATCGCCGAGCGCCATTTGCGCTCGCTTCTGGAGCGCTATCCGAAGGGGCGCGCTGCCGTCCAGGCCAAGGCGCTGCTTGAGGATCTGCGGCCGGACATCGGCACGCAGCGGCTCTTCGTGCTCGCCGAGCAGGCCCAAGCCGCGGAGGACTTCGTCAAGGCCGTGCGGATCTACGAGCGGGTGGGGGAGGAGTACCCGAACACGCGGCTGCTCGAGGAGGCGCGGGAGCGGCTGATGTTCGCCAGACGACAGCGGGCGGCACAGGAGTCTCTTGAGTACGCAGCCTCCCTGGAGCGCGAGTGCAAGTTCGCGGAGGCAGCCAGCGCATACGGGGCCCTCCGGAGCAAATATCCACATACAACGGCGGCCGCAAAAGCCCAGGAACGCCTCGCCGTCTGCCAGCAGGCCGCGCCCGTCTTTCGGCAGGCATACGAACTGGCCCGGCACGGCCAGTTCGAGGCTGCCCTGATGCGGCTCGATCAGCTCCTCCAGGCGGGGCTCACTTATCACGGGGTGTACGGTGGCAAAGGCCTGGTGTACGAGCTGCTGCAGGAGTGGGAGAAAGGGGCGCAGATGTGGGAACTGGCCCAGCGCGCCAGCTACACCGAGGAGGGGGCCGAGCACTTGCGCATGTGCCTGCGCAAGGCGGGCAGTCCGGTGGCTCTCATCGGCGTATCGAGCGCGCAGGAAGTCGGCTCGGGGACGATGGTCGTGAGCGGCCGGGTGGTGAACAACCTGCCGAAGCCGGTGAAGAACGTAAAGATCCGGATAAGCGTCTTCGCCGAGGCGTCACCGTCGGCCGACGGCAGCCCTTTGCTCTCACAGATCTACATCGTAGCCGGACCCATCGCCCCGGGCGGGTCACATCCATTCCGGCTGCGGCTTCGAGCGCCGCGACAAGCGAATACGCTTGAGCCGAAGGTGGTTGGGTACGAGGAGACGTAGGAGAGCCAGTGCGCTACCTTCGCCGCAGCGCCAGCGCCCGTTCCACCACGTGATCCACGCTGAACCCCAACTGCTCCATCACCACATCTCCGGGCGCGGATGCGCCAAAGCGCTGGAGGCCGATGACGTCGCCTTTGTCCCCGACATAGTCGTGCCAGCCCCGGGGGACACCGGCTTCCACGGCCAGTTTGGGGATGGCGGGAGGGAGCACGTGTTCTCGATAATTGGCTGGCTGCTCGTCAAAAAGCTCCCACGAGGGCATGGACACCACCCGCGCTGGCACACCCCTCGCTGCCAGTTCCTCACGGGCTGCCAGGACGAGGTGCACTTCCGAGCCCGTGGCTATCAGAATGACGTCCGGCGCGCCAGCTTCCGCGTCGGCCAGCACGTACGCGCCTTTGGTCAGGCCCTCTGCGATGCCATGCCGCGCCGAATCCAACACGGGCAGCTTCTGCCGCGTCAGGGCGAGCGCCACTGGCCCATCGTGCTCGATGGCCACCCGCCACGCTGCCGCCGTCTCATTGGCGTCAGCCGGCCGAAGCAGCGTCAGGCCGGGGATGGCCCGCAGGCTCATGAGATGCTCCACCGGCTGGTGCGTCGGGCCGTCCTCCCCGAGGCCGATGCTGTCGTGGGTGTAGACGAAGATGCTGTGGGCGCGCATCATGGAGGCCAGGCGCAGCGACGGACGCATGTAGTCGGAGAAGATGAGGAAGGTCGCGCCGTAGGGGATGACGCCCCCGTGCAGCGCCATGCCATTGACTATGGCGCCCATGGCGTGCTCGCGCACACCGAAACGTATGTTTCGACCAGCGGAGCCACCCGAGATGAATTCGTCGTAGTCTTCCAGCAGCGTCTTGGTGGAAGGAGCCAGGTCCGCGGAGCCGCCTATGAAGGTCGGCAGTCTCCTCGCCAGGCCATTCATTACCTTGCCCGAGGCCTCACGGGTGGCCATGGGGCCGTCGTCCGGCGCGAAGGCGGGGACGTCGGCATCCCAGTGCTCGGGCAGCTCGCCGCGCACCACCTGGTCAAACTCGGCGGCGCGGTCGGGGTAGTGCTGTCGGTACGCATCCAGACGCTCCTGCCACCCGGCTTCCAGTTGCGCGCCGCGCTGCACGGCCTCCCGCAGGTGGGCGAGCGCCTCGTCGGGGATGTGGAACGCCGGCTCCAATGGCCAGCCCAGCTTCTTCTTCGTCTCCTGCGCCGCCTCGGGCCCCAGCGGCTCGCCGTGAGCCTCCGCCATGTCCTGCTTGGGACTCCCATAGCCGATGTGGGTGCGGACTATGATGAGGGAGGGGCTTTCCGTTTCGCCCTGCGCCGCCCGGATCGCCTTTTCGATTGCCGCCAAGTCGTTGCCATCCTCGACCGAAGACACCTGCCAGCCGTATGCCTCGAAGCGCCGGCCCACGTCTTCGGTAAAGGTCAGATCCGTGTGGCCCTCGATGGAGATGTCGTTATCGTCGTACAGGTAGATGAGCTTCCCGAGGCCAAGTCTGCCCGCGAGAGACGCCGCCTCCGAGGCGACGCCCTCCATCAGGTCGCCGTCTGAGACAATGGCGTAGGTGTAATGATCGACCAGATCGAACCCGGCGCGTTGGCCGGCGCGCTCAGGCGACATGTTGAAGTAGTCCGCCAGGAAGCGCTCGGCCATGGCCATCCCGACGCCCATGCCGAAGCCCTGTCCCAGCGGGCCGGTCGTTGCCTCAACGCCCGGCGTGTCGCCATGCTCGGGGTGCCCCGGTGTCATGCTCCCCCACTGGCGAAAGCGCTGAAGCTGCTGCAGGGGGAGGTCGTAGCCAGTGACATGCAGCAGGGAATAGAGCAGAGCCGACCCGTGCCCGGCCGAGAGAATGAAGCGGTCGCGGTTGAACCACGCGGGGTCCCGCGGATTGTGGCGCAGAAAGCGGTCCCACAGCACGTAGGCAATTGGAGCCGCTCCGAGTGGCAATCCAGGGTGCCCGGACTTGGCCTGTTCCACGGCGTCCACGGAGAGGAAACGCAAGGTGTTCACGCAGAGCTGGTCGAGGTCGTTCATGGACGCTCTCCATCCATTTCATTTCGGGCGAGCACTGCCACCACCGGGCCTGGCGCGGTCACGAACAGCGTGCGCACATCGGCTGTTTGGTCACTGGTACCTTGTTAACACGCACCGAAGGCCGCATCGGGCACACCATTGTAGCATATTAGTGCGTCGGCGAGAACTGAGCGGGCGAGCGAGAGCTGCTGGCCTTTGCAGAGAAGGGCCGAATGCGCTATTCTGCTGCGACGGTGGAGAACGCCGTGACCAGCGAAACCGAAAAGCACAGCGTTGCCATCCTGTACCTGTCCGTGGGCGCGGGCCATCGGATTGCTGCAGAGGCGCTTGCCTCCGCTCTGCGCAGTTGTGCGCCTGAGATCCCCATTCGGACGGGTGATGCGATCGAGATAGCCGGCTCGCGACTTATGGGCCGTGCGCCGGGGTTCTATACGTGGTTGATGGGCAGGCTTCCTGGTCTCTACGACAGGTTCTGGCAAAGCAGGCGCGTGGCCAGATGCGCGTGGTGGCTGGAGCGGCACTTCGGCGGAAGATCGCGACGGGCCGTGCAGGAGTTTCTGGCAGAGGCCACGCCCTCTGCCGTCATTACCACGCATGGCTGGGCATGTCGCCTGGCCGCATCCGCTCGGCGCGAAGGCGTCGTCAAGTGCCACATCGCAATCCCCACCGACTTCGGCATGCACCCGTACTGGTCGCGGGAGGACGTTGACGAGTACGTGGTCTCCACGCGGCAGATGCGGGACCGGCTGGTGCTCGAGGGGTTCCCTCCCGAGCGCGTCCACGTTCTGGGCATACCGATCCGCCTGGCTTTCGCCGATGACGAGCCGAGGGAGGCTGCGGCGGAGGAGTCACCCGAAGATGACATGCCGACGGTGCTCATGATCGCCGGCGCCCTCGGCACAGGATACTACCGACGGGCGATAGGCGAGATAGACAATCTTCTCGCGAGGACCTCCGGCGGGGGCACGCCCTTTCGGGTGGTCATCGTCACGGGCTCCGAGGGTCCGCGGAAGGCTGCGCTGCAGGAGGCGGCACAGCAGTTCCCGTGGCCGGTGGAGGTGCTGGGGCTGGTGGAGAACATGCACGAGGTGATGGACGGAGCGGACCTGCTTGTGACGAAACCCGGCGGGCTCATCGTTGCTGAGGGACTGGCCAAGGGGCTGCCAATGGCGCTCATCGGCCCGTCGGCTGGGCAGGAACGCGCAAACACGGAGTTGCTGCTGGAGGAGAGCGCTGCCGTTGAGGTGACCAAGCCGGGGTCGCTGTATCGGCAAATTCAGCGGATGATCACCCCGCGCCACCGGCTAGACGCGATGGCGGAACGGGCGCGGGGACTGGGGCACCCGAATTCGGCGCTGGATTGTGCTCAGCTCATAAAGGCAGTTCTTAGTCGATAGTTGTCAGTCCTTAGTCCACGGCAGGGCGCCCGGCCTCATTGATCGGCTGCCGCGGGAAGCGGCCGGTCTTCCTTCGGAAACAGGGCATTCAGAGCCAAAGCCACAAAGAAGCACAGCAAGTTGCCCACGACGGGATACAGCAGCCACACGATCTCCGTGCGAGAGGTCATATAGAAGAGCGCGAGCCACGAGCTGGCGAAGCCAATCACCGCTGCCCAGCGGTGCACCCGGAAGGGCAGGAAGGCCAGCGCCATCAATCCCAGCATGCCGTTGGTCGTGTAGGCCATGATCTTGGACCACACGACCTGGGCCGAGGCGATGTCCATGAACAACAGCGCCATCCAAGTGGCGAGCAGTCCGAGGATGATGGTCAGACCTCTGGCGACCCACAGGTAATGCTCGTCGGGCTTGTCCGCGCCCCAGAAGCGCTTGTAGAAGTCTTCCACGCACACCGTCGCGCTGGAGTTCATGCCTGAATCAATGCTGGACATGGCGGCTGCGAACACCGCGGCAATGACCAGCCCGGCGATACCCACCGGGAGATGAGTGACCACGAAGTAGGGGAAAATCGCGTCGTTGCGACCCGCCTGCACGAGCGCGGGCACGTTGGGGTCGGGCGCGGCCTGGTAGTAGACGAACAGCGCGGACCCGATGAAGTAGAACAGATAGGCCAGCGGGATGTAGCCGAGGATGGCGATCCACACACTGCGATTGGCCTGGGCCGTGGACGGGGTGGCCATGTACCGCTGCGTCATGTCCTGCTGCGTGCCGTAGATGCGAATGGTCTGGAAGATGGTCTCCAGGACCAGCCACAGCGTCAGCGCCGACGCGAACCACTCCCGCGCGGTCAGGCCCGCCCCCCAATCGAGCACCCGGAATTTGCCGTGCTCGGCGGCCAGAGCCCAGAAGTCCGCCCCGACGGCGTTTACCCCGCTGAAAATGTAGAAGATGCTCAGCACGGCCCCCAAGGAGAAGATCACGACCTGCACCGCGTCCGTCCAGATGACCGCCTCGATGCCTCCCAGGACCGTGTACGCCGTGACGACCACGCCCATCACCACGATAGTCAGGGCCAAGTCGGCGCCGGTGATGATGTGGAAGGCCAGGGCCGGCAGGAACAGCACCAGCCCCATGCGACCGACCTGAAGCGCCAGGAAGCAAACCGCGCCGATGAGCCGCGAAGAGACGTGAATGCGCTGCTCCAGGTACTGGTACACGCTGATGACGCCTGCCTCCCGGTACCGTGGCAGCACGAGCCCTGTGATGACGGCGGCGGTCACGAGGAGAAAGGGCAACTGGATCGTCCACGTCCAGTCGGCCGGCCCAAAGGCGATGCCCGACAGGGCCATTACGGTGAGGGCGGAAAGGTACGTTCCCAGCAGCGACATGCCCACCAGCCAAGCCGGCAGCTTTCCCTCGGCAATGAAGAAGCCGCGGGTGCCCTTGATCCGCCGGGCGAACCAGCCGCCAAGGACCAGCATCCCTACGAGATAAAGGAAGATCACCGCATAGTTGACGACCCCGAAGTCCGGGTGGCTGATCGCCAGTTCGCCCTCTGGTGGCATGTCGGCTCCCTCTGAGGCAGTTGTGCGGCCGGGGGGCTCGGTCGCGAGCGAGACGTACAGAAGACCATCAACGGACCCAGAAAGCAAGTTCGCCCGCCGGATGGTGGCCACCTTGGTCCCCGGCGCATCGAGAAGGGCAAAGGCGGGCCCGTCGCTATCATGAACATCACGGACGGGAAAAAGGGCCTTTGGGGGTGAAGGGACCGACCGCAGGCGCGGCTAAGTAGAAGCAGGGGTAAGGGTCAATGGTGAAGGGCGAAGAGGCAAAGGCTAGAAGGCCAAGGCCGGCGGGGAACTCGTGCTTCGCAGCGAAGCCCTGCTTCGCAGAGTAGTAGGGCATCCCCGCCCTACAGTAAAGGCATGAGGTGACGACAAGATGCGCGGCACACCGATAGGGATCGCCATGCTCAATGACGAGCGGCAGCATGTGTGGGAGCTGAACAACCCGATCAATGAGGCCATCGTCGCGCAGTGGGTGGAGCTGATCGAGAGCAAGCTCACGAACCGCGATGGCACGGCGCCGGAGGTGGTGGCCGGCTCGGAGATCATCACGAGCGTCCGGTCGGCGCAGAAGGTGGGGGAGGAGCTCGCGCGGGCCAACTGTCAGCAGATCATCATGGCCTACAACGTGTGGAACTTCCCGTTCCTTGGCTGGCCCTTCGTCAACTCCGTGGGCCGAGACAAGCCCATCCTGTCGCTCTCGAACAACAACGGCGAGTATCCCGGCAATGTCGGCCTCCTGGCCACCGACGGCGCCCTGCGCCAGGCCGGAGTGCGCACGCACCGGATCGTCGGCGAGATCGACGACGAGGCCACCATCGACAGAGTCGTCGATTGGCTGCGGGCCAGCCAGGCGGTGACCACCATCAAGAACGAGGTCTACGGGCTCTATGGCGGGCACTCCATGGGCATGGAGACGGGATACTTCCACATGGTCCCGACCATCAAGGCCCTGGGGACGACCGCCCGGCAGATTGACCAGCTCTGGCTGCTCGAGGCGATGAAGGACGTGGACGAGGCCGAGGTGGAGAAGGGCTTCCAGTGGTTCACCGAGCTGCTCGGGGACCGCATCAAGTACGACGACAAGATGCTCACCCCCGAGACGCTGAGGACCCAGATTCGGCTCTACTGCGCCATGCAGGCGGTGAACGAGGACAAGGGCTTCGACTACTGCGGGCTCAAGGGGCAGCGGGAGCTGACTGAATACGTGTGCCTCGGCGACGTGCCGGAGATGCTCATGAACGATCCGTACGACTGGAACGGGCCGAAGGAGCCGACGGTGTGCGCCACCGAGGCCGATGCGTTCGCGGCGGTGACCATGCAACTCCTGAAGTACATCAGCGGCGGCCTGCCGACGCTGTTCATGGACGTGCGGCTGTACCACCCGGATCTCGACCTGTGGGACTGGTGCAACTCCGGCAACCACGCGAGCTGGTACGCGGCGCGGAGCGACGACCCGGCGGAGAACTTCAAGACCATCACCTTCCATCCGGCGCTGGAGTTCTACTTCAAAGCCGGCGGCGCGTCGGTGGAGTTCGACGCCGCTGCGGGCGAGATGACCTTCTGCCGCCTGGGGCTGTGGGACGATAAGCCGCTCATGGTGATCGTGCGCGGCGAGGCCGTCGAGCTGCCGGCCGAGGAGCGCCGGCGCATCAATGACATGACGAACCCCACCTGGCCGCACGTACACGCGCGGCTGCGCTGCAGCTTCGAGGAGTTCCTCAGCGTCTTCCCGAGCAACCACGTCCTCGGCGTCGTCGGCGACTATGTGCGCGCGCTGACGTACGTGTGCGAGATCGCCGGCATCACGCCGGTCGTGCTGGGCGAGGACGGCAAGGAGCGGATAGCGCCGATTTGGGAGAGGATGTAGCGCGCCGGCTGCAGAGAGGACGATCGCAATGTGGCGGGTACACTACGGCGTACTGCTGGGGGTATTCATCATGGCCGCCTCAAGATGCGGCGCGGCTGACGGACCGCTGCGGGTCTGCGAAGAGAATCCGCGGTACTTCACCGACGGCAGCGGCAGGGCCATCTGCCTGGTCGGGTCGCATACGTGGGACAGCCTCCAGGATATGAGTCCCGGCGATCCGCCGGAGGCGTTCGGCTGGGAGGAGTACCTGGACTTCCTCGAGCGCTACCACCACAACTTCATTCGGCTGTGGCGCTGGGAGCCGGTGATCTGGGACACGGCGGCGAACCGGCGAGATCGGGAGGAGATCCAGACCGTCGCCCCGCACCCGTGGCAGCGCACCGGGCCCGGGAAGGCGTGGGACGGGAAGCCGAGGTTCGATCTGAGCAAGTTCAATGAGCACTACTTCAAGCGACTGCGGGAGCGCGTGGTCTCCGCCGGGGAGCGCGGCATCTACGTGTCCGTGATGCTCTTCGAGGGCTGGGCGCTGCAGCGCATGGAGGACGCCTGGTCGCCGCATCCGTTCCATCCCAAGAACAACATCAACGGGATCGGGGGCGACGTGGATACGGACACCAAGGGCGTGGAGGTCCACCAGCTCAAGCACCGGTCCATCACGGAGATCCAGGAGGCCTACGTCCGGAAGGTCATCGACACGGTCAACGACCTGGACAACGTGCTGTACGAGATCTCGAACGAGAACCACCCGGGCTCGACCGACTTCCAGTACCACATGATTCGCTTCATCAAGGAGTACGAGAAGAGCAAGCCGTCGCAGCACCCCGTGGGGATGACGTTCCAGTTCAAGGGCGGGAGCAATCAGACGCTGTTTGAGAGTCCCGCCGACTGGATTTCCCCTAACCCCGAGGGCGGCTACAGGAACAACCCGCCGGCGGCCGATGGCAGCAAGGTGATCATCAACGACACCGATCACCTGTGGGGCATCGGCGGGAATCAGCAGTGGGTGTGGAAGAGCTTCCTGCGGGGGATGAACCCGATCTTCATGGACCCGTACGCGGGCGTGGTGCTGGGTGAGCGCTTCGATCCGCAGTGGGAGCCGATTCGGGCGAGCATGGGATACACGCTGCGCTTTGGCGAGCGAATGAACCTGGCGGCAATGACGCCGCGGAACGGGCTCTCGTCTACGAAGTACTGCCTCGCGAATCCCGGCGCCGAGTACCTCGTGTATCAGCCAGAGCCGGACGAGGAGTTCACGGTCAAGCTCGAGGCCGGCACGTACAAGTACAAATGGTTCAATCCGAGCACGGGCGAGGCCCCGGAAACCGGCACGCTCGAAGCTGAGGCCAGTGAGCGATCATTCGCCCCGCCATTCAGCGGCGACGCGGTGCTGTACTTGGTCAGTGCGGCGACAGGGTAGGACTATAACGAAGTCCTGTCCTCGTGAGGAGACTCGGCGATGGTGACGCGGAGGCGCTCCCCGGGGCGCAAGGCGCCTTTGTCCACGGTCAGCGTCTCTACCTCCGCCGGCCACACGGCCCGACGGCGGCGCTGACAGATGATGCGGCCGTCGGCCCCATGCAGCGTCAGCACGGCGTTCTGCATGGGGCTCGCGGGGCGAACCGCGAGCTGCACTTCGCTGTCGCCGTCGGCGCGAATGCGCTGCGGGATCACCATGCGTGCCCCGTCGCCGGCCTCCATCGGCCACCACTGCGGCTCCGCGACCATTTCGCCTTGGATGAACCGAGCAGCCGCTCGCGCCGCAATCTCCGCCTCCGTGGACACTGCGTCCACCAGATCGTGCGGATAGACAACGTCGCCGGCGGCGAAGATACCCGGCACGGACGTCTGCATGACGTCATCTACTATGGCGCCGCCCGTGCGCGGGTCGAGCTGCACGCTGGCCGTCTTCGATAGCTCGTTCTCGGGAATCAGGCCCGCGGACACCAGTACTGTGTCGCAGGCGAGGCGTCGCGCCTGCGTGGCAATCGGCTTCCCGGCGTCGTCGAGCGGTGCGATGGTCACGCCTTCGACTCGCACTGGGCCGTCAATGCGCGTGACCGTGTGGCGCAGGTACAGGGGGATGTCGAAGTCGTGCAGGCATTGCACCACGTTGCGCATGAGCCCGCCGGGATAGGGCATCATCTCGACGACCGCCTCCACCGTCGCGCCGCTGAGCGTGAGGCGCCGGGCCATGATGAGGCCGATGTCGCCGCTGCCGATGATGACGAAGCGCGTGCCCGGAATGATGCCCTCGATGTTCACCAGCCGCTGGGCGGTGCCGGCGGTGTAGATTCCTGCCGGTCGCGTGCCGGGGATGCGCAGCGCGCCCCGGGTTCGCTCCCGGCACCCCATGGCCAGGACGATGGCTCCCGCCTCTATCCGCTCCATGCCGCGGGCTTTGCTGGCGGCGTAGATGGCCCGGCCCGGCGTTATCTCGAGCACCATGCAGCGCAGCCTACGAGCAACGTCGAGCGCTTCCACGTCGCCAATGAACCGCTGGGCGTACTCGCAGCCGGTGAGCTCCTCCCCGAAGTAGTGCAAGCCGAAACCCAGGTGGATGCACTGGGGCAGGATTCCGCCGAGGCGTTCGTCGCGCTCCAGTATGAAAGTGCGCTCGATGCCGCGTCGCCGAGCCTCAAGAGCGGCGGCGAGCCCCGCCGGCCCGGCGCCGATGATCACCAGATCAGTCGTCGTGCATCGCATCGCGCATCACGCGTCCCACGCATCGGCCTCGGGTGGGATGAAGAGCTCTGATCCCGAGCCGAACTTCGTCAGCTCAAGCGGCGATATGTCCAGTTCGCCGGCCAGGATCTTCACGACGCGGGGTAAGCAAAAGGCGCCCTGGCAGCGGCCCATTCCGGCGCGCGTGCGGTACTTGAGCCCATCGAGCGTGCGCGCGCCGACGGGCCCGTGGATCGCGGCTCGCACTTCCGCCCTCGTCACCGTCTCGCAGCGGCACACGATCTCGCCGTGCTCATCGTCCTGAGCGATCAGCTCCGCCTGTTTCTCGCCTGACAGCGTGCTGAACCGCGGCCTCGGCGGGCGCACGGGATCGAAGTCGGCTCGCCGCCGCAATGGACCGATCTGCTCAGCAACGAGAGCGACAACTCGGTGCGCGATCGCGGGCGCAGCCGTCAGACCGGGCGACTTGATGCCTGCCACATTGATGAATCCGCCGACCTTCGTGGGGCCGATGATGAAGTCATCGCCGGCGACGGCCCGCAGACCCGCGTAGGCGGCGATGACATCGGTAAGCTCGATGGAGGGACAGAGAGCCGCGGCGCTGCTGTGCGCCTCCGCGAGGCCCGCTTCGGTCGTGGAGAGGTCCGCCTTGTCGGGGACGTCGTGAGCCGTGGGGCCTATGAGTGTGTTCCCATCAACGGTGGGTATCACGCAAATCCCTTTGGTGCGCTCGGTAGGCACCGGGTGGATGACGCTGCTCACCGGCTTGACTGCTTTATCCAGAACGTAGTACTCGCCTTTGCGGGGCGTTATGGCGAAGTCGCAGGCGTCGGCCATCCCCGCCACCTCGTCGGAGTCCACCCCGGCGGCGTTGATGACCACGCGTGCGGCAACCTCGCCTGCCGGGGTCAGCACGCTCCGAAGGTGTCCGTTGCGGACCAACACGGCTTCCACGGGGCACTCTCGGCATACCACTGCGCCATTCTGAGCGGCATTCTCAGCCAGGGCGAACACGAGTTGGTGCACGTCGAGGACGCCCGTGTGCGGGACGTGGATGGCGGCGGCGCCGCGCACGGCCGGCTGACGCTCGCGGAGCTCCTGACCCGTGATGAGCCGGACGTTGGGGACGCGGTTGTGCCGGCTGCGCTTGAGGAGGCGATCCAATACCGGCAGTTCGGACTCGTCTTTCGCGACAATGTAGCCGCCGATCATTGCCAGCCCCACGCCAAGCTGCTCGCAAACGGCCGGAAATGCGTCCGCCCCGGCGCGGTTCAGCTCTGCCATGAGGGTGCCCGGCCGCGGATCGATGCCCGCGTGCACGACGGCGCTATTGGCGCCGCTCGTGCCCGCGCCCACGTCGCTGCGCTTTTCCAGGAGAACCACGGTGAGGTCGTATTGCACCAGTTCCCTGGCGATGAAACAGCCCACGACGCCGGCCCCAATGACGACGACGTCGGCAGATAGCGGGGGCGCAGGGTCGGTCATGTCGGCATCTGGGCGCTCATACGCAGCTCGGGACACGGCGGGAACGGGATGGATCCGCTGACGCGGTCAGCGGGCCGGCAATACGCCGGTCCGAAGCGCAGCGGCGCCTATTTGCGGGACCGGCGGCGTCGCGCACGCTTCTTGGGGGTGACGACAGTGCCTTTGGCGAAGGAGTGACCGATCTCCGTCAGTTCGATATCGACAGTGTCCGAGCCCGCCGGTATGCCGTCCGGAACGATAATGGTGTACCCGTCCACAGCAGCCATCTGGCGAGCAGGGCCATCAGAGAGGATTTGGTCTTGCGACACCTTGACCCGCCGACCGGCACGGAAGTGGGATTCGATGCGCTCGATCTCGCCCTTGGACAGCGACGCCACCTTGCTCCGCTCCGGGTCCATCTCCTCGCTGCTGCGCACGTAGATGTCACTCTCGACCAGCCTCTCCAGCTCCTCGGCGCCCTCGCCCTCCTCGCCGATGACGGCAGGTATCACGCTGGGATGCACGGTGACACGAAAGGCCTCAGCGCGCGATTTCGCCGCTGCTCGACGGAGCTGGTTGATGCAGTTCGTGGCCACGGCTTCCGGTGAGAGTATGCCGCCGCGCCCCTCGCAGTGCGGGCAAGTAGCGTACAGCGTGTCGCGCAAGCTCTTCCCCGTGCGTTTGCGCGTCATCTCCACCAGGCCCAGGGGCGTAAGGTGAGCGATGCGCGTCTTCATCCGGTCTTCTTTGAGGGTGCGGCGCAGCGCCGCCATCACTTCACGGCGGTGGCGCAGCCTGTCCATGTCGATGAAGTCGATCACGATGATGCCGCCGATGTCGCGAAGGCGCAACTGGCGGCCGATCTCCTCGACGGCTTCGAGATTCGTGTGCAGCACGGTGTCGGCCAGGCTGGGGCTGTCGGTGAATTTGCCGGAATTCACATCTATGGCCGTCAACGCCTCCGTCTGTTCGATCACTATGAAGCCGCCGTGCGCCAGCGGGACCCGCGGACGGAGCGTCTGCTCCAATTGCTGATCGATATTGTAGCGTTCGAAGAGGGGTGTGGCCCCCTCGTACAGTTTGATGCGCGAGCGCAGCTTCGGCGCGATCGAGCCCACCAGATTCAGCAGGCCCTTGTGAAGCTCCGCGTCGTCCACCACGAAAGCGGATATGTCGCTGGAGAAGACGTCGCGAAGCATGACGTAGGGGAGCCCGATGTCCTCGTGGACCAGCGCCGGCGCCTTGGACTCGTTGGCTTTGTGTTGGATACCCCGCCAGACGCGCTGGAGAAAGCGGACATCTCGACCGAGCTGCGCGGCGGTCACGCCCTGGGCCTGTGTGCGAATGATGAGGCCGAAGTCCTTGGGCCGGACTTCCTCACCCAGTTTGCGCAGGCGTTCGCGCTCTTTCGCCGATTCGATCTTGCGCGACACGCCGACCTTCTTCCCGCCCTGCACCATCAGAACGCTGTAGCGACCGGGCAGCGAGATGCGGGCAGAGACCCGGGCCCCCTTGCGCCCAATGGGCCCCTTGGTGACCTGCACGAGTACGTCTTGGCGCGGCTTCAGGATCTCGGTTATAGGGCGCAGCCCCTGGGGCCGACCGCGACGCATCCGTGGCTCTTCCGGCACTGCGTCGGCCACGTACAGAAAAGCGTTGCGCTCCAGGCCGATGTCCACGAAGGCTGCATCCAGCGCCCGTACGACGTTCTCCACGCGGGCCTTATACACGCTGCCGAGGATGTGATGCCCGTGCTCGATCTTCAGCTCTGCCAGGCGGTCGTTCTCCATAATGGCCAGTCGCGTGTCTCGTGGGCCGGCACTGACGACGATCTGTCTATTCATGTGTCCGTCGCTTTCATGCTCGCATCTGGCTTCTCGGCCGGCGGCTTGCCAACAGCGCGACGCGATGGATGTGTAACACCTCGAGTTCGCCCAGATCGGCGGCGAGGGCGGCGATGACCTCGGCAGGCTTCGCCATCGCATCCGGCGCAATGCCCACGCGCATGCGTAGGCTGAACCGATCTGAGTCGCACTCGCACAACTCCAGCCTATCCACGGCCGGGCGAATGTCTACCGTGCGTTCGCCTTTCTTCGTCCTGCGAACCACTTCCACTTCCGCCCGATTCAGCAGTTGCCGCACAGCGGATTCGGCCCGTTCCGCCAGGCTCTGCTTGGCGCCCCCGCACACCGCCTCACCTGCCTCTGCCTGCGCCGACTGATAGCCGACATCCACCACGTACTCCGCCAGGTCAATGCCCGCGAAGAGAGCGCGCTTGGAGCGGGCCACGACTTGCAGCTCGACCAGCTCCAGGCCCTCCGGAAGCTGGCGGCGCAGTCGCCGGGCCAGCTCGAGCGAGGGCATGCTTCGCTCAAGCTGCATCGCCACCAACTCGCCATCGCTTGTCACGCCGACCGGCAGCGGCGACGCGAAGCTTATGCGCGGCCGTGGAGCGAAGCCGCGGCTATACACGACAGGTAGGTCCGCCCGCCGCACGGCACGGTGCAGAGCACGGGCGAACTCCAGTTGTGAGAGCAACGCTCCGATGCCGTACCTGGCCAACTTGAGCTGCGCGAACACTCGCGTTCCGGGTGGCAGCCTATGCATCATGTGCCCTCCGCAGCTCCGCCAGCAAAGTCTCGCGCGTCACGCCGCAATCGATGTGTTCCCAGGGCAGCGGCGCATCAACGGGCCACTCTGCGGTGGCGCGCTCAGCGAGATCTATGCCGCATTCCCTAAAGGCATTTTGCCACGCGTCGAGCTTCAGTTGCTCCCCCCAGGCATCGAAACCGCATCCCGCCGCGTATGCGCGACGCAATACATCGCATAGGTCTCGACCGCCTCGGGCCAACATGCCCTCCAGAAGACTCTGCGATGGATTGGTCCAGCGGAGTTTGATGCGCCGGCTCCGGAGACTGTCCTTGAGAATGCCGAGCTTCGCCTCGAACTCCGTCGGCGACACCTGGCGGCTCCACTGGAAAGGCGTATGCGGTTTGGGGATATGGAGGTTAACGCTCAGGCTGATGCCGAGCCGCCCACGACGCGACCCCAGTGCCTCATTCCCTGTCCGTGCAACGGCACGCGTCAGCTCCGTTATGGCGCGCACGTCTTCGTCGGTCTCTCCCGGGAGGCCGATCATGAAGTACAGCTTCAGCCGCGTCCAGCCGGCCTCGAAGGCCGCCCGGGCGGTGGTGAGGATCTCCTCGTCCGTCGCAGGCTTGTTGATCATGCGCCGGAGGCGCTCTGACCCTGCCTCTGGGGCAAAGGTGAGGCCGGTCCGCTTGGCTCTGTAGGCAAGCTCTGCCAGTTCGACTGAGGCAACATTCGGGCGCAGAGATGGCAACGAGACAGACAGATGCTTGTCTCCGGCAGCCGTCGAGAGATATGCCAGCAGCTCGGCCATCTGCGGATAGTCTGAGCAGTTCAGGGCCAGCGGCGCGATCTCCTCATAGCCCGTGTTGGCGAGAATGGCCCGGGTCTGCTCCTTGAGGGTCTCAAGCTTTCGCCAGCGCGCCGGGTGATAGATCGCCCGTGCCTGGCAGAAGTAACACCGGCGGGGACAGCCGCGCATGATCTCGATCATGGCCCGGTCGTGCACCGCCTCGGCGAACGGCACGATCGGTGCCGTGGGAAAGGGCGCGGCGTCCAGGTCCGCGACGACTCGTCTGACGATGCGCTCCGGTGCGGCCCCATCCCGCGGTGCTCCCGCGGCTCTGCCTCCCGGGCCGCCGTCTGCCCCACTGAGCAGCTCGCGCTCCTCGTACAGAGACGGTACGTATACGCCCTCCAGCGCCGCCAGGCGGAGCAGCAGTTCGTCTCGCGGCGGGGTGAGCGTCCCATCGTCGCGCCACGCGAGGTACTCGTCAACGACCTCGTGCACGACCTCCTCACCATCGCCGATGACGAAGGCGTCGAAGAAGTACGCCAGCGGCTCGGGGTTGACGGCACACGGACCGCCCCCGATCACGAGGGGATCATCCGGCCCGCGGTCCGCTGCCAGGAGGGGAATGCCGCCGAGTTCGAGCAGTGAGAGCACGTTGGTGTAGTTGAGTTCGTGCTGGAGGCTGATGCCGACGATGTCGAAATCCGACAGAGGGACTCGCGACTCCAGGCTCCGCAGTACGTCGCGGCGGGACCGGATGAGGGCCGCCATGTCGATCCAGGGACAGAACACGCGCTCACACGCGGTATCATCGCGCTGGTTCAGCACGTGATACAGGATCTGGAGGCCGAGGTGGGACATTCCCACCTCGTATGTGTCCGGATAGGCGAAGGCGAACTTAAGCCTTACGTTGGCGAGGTCCTTTTTGACTGCGTTCCACTCGCCGCCAACGTACCGAATCGGCTTGGCAACGCGGCGCACAAGCTCCGCATCGCCAGGCGCTATCTTAGATCGCAACGAACCTATACCCCAATCCTGCCAATCTGCGCCTGCGTGCAGACGGCAGGCAAACGCTCACAGATTCAAGAGTCGCCGACCACAAGCTGCGCCGGGCAAGGGTGCGCCATCTGTCCTACACCCCGCCCCGGCCGGCGCCGTGTTCTTCCATTCGCTCGACATCATGATACCGCGCTATGTGAGACCGTGTCAAGCAGCCTGGAATGCGGTGGGGGGGTACGCGGCAGGCCAAAAAATAATCGGACGCTCGTGCGGAGCGTCCGAAGTCAAGGGAGGAGATGGGCAACCCCATCTTGAGATTGCGGCACCGGGTATATCGGCTGGTGCCCAAGAGTGCTTTAGCAGAATGTACGCCCATCTAGCCCCCAAGGCGAGCCGTGGCGACATCTAACATCGCTCCTGCGGGTAATTCACGCACCAAAGGAAGAGTTTCGCTCTCACGTGCGGAACCATACCACGAGGCTCGGGTCTGTGCCCCAGGTGGTGCGACAGGCTGACCCTACCGCGGCCTACAGGCGGAGCCCGCATCCGGAAGGGATTTCCGTACAGGGGTTGGCACTCATGGCAACAATGACGCGACGCGAGTTCGTAGGCGGTGCCATGGTGGCCGGAGGCGCCTTGGTGTTTGAGGCATCGGCCGGGGCGGCGCAGAACACGCATGGCATTCGAGCCATCGGGGACAAGGCTCCGCTGGGCAGGACCGGCATCCACGTCTCTCTGCTGGGCCTGGGCACAGGCACCGTCGGCACCGGCAACTCGTCGAATCAGACCCTGCTCGGCCAGAAGGCCTTCACCCGCATGGTGCGGCGCGCGTACGAAGCAGGCGTCAACTACTTCGACGCGGCGGAGTGGTACGGCTCGCATGCCTATCTGCGCCAGGCGCTCGAAGGTATCGACCGCGATACGTACGTCATCGAGAGCAAGATCTGGTTCCGGCGCACGCAGGACGTCCTGCCGGCTCTTGATAGGTTCCGCACGGAGTTGGGCACGGACTATATCGACACGGTGCTGCTGCACTGCGCCACGCGCGGGAGCTGGCCTGAGGATCTGCGGCCGCTCCGAGACGCGCTCTCGGAGGCGAAGCAGCGCGGGATCATTCGCGCCCATGGCGTCTCGTGCCACGGGTGGCAGCCGCTGCGGGCTGCCGCGGAGCTCGATTGGGTGGACGTGATCCTCGTGCGCATCAACCACAAGGGCGTCAGCATGGACGCTCGGCCGGAGCAGGTCGTGCCTCTGCTGCAGAAGATGCACGATGGGGGCAAAGGAGTAACGGGGATGAAAATCCTCGGCGAGGGCAAGCTGGCCGACGAGCGGGACGAATCACTGCGCTACGTGCTCCGCATGCCGTGTGTTGATTCCATCGTCATCGGCTTCGAGAGCGTGGCGCAGATCGACGACATCGTGCGCCGCATCGAGGAGATCCGCGTCGAGTAGTCGCGTCGCGACACCGGGGAGGACTCAATGCAATGAGCGACACCGAAGAGAACGGGCTGCACGCCGGTGCTGCCTGCGGGGACATCACGCCGTGGCTGGGCGTGACAATGGCCGGATATGCCTCCCGCGAGGGAGGTGCTAAGGAGATCGGCGACCCCCTGCATGCACGCGCGCTGGTGCTGAAGAGCGGCGACGATAGGCTAACGCTTGTCGCCACCGACCTCATTGGCATTCACCGGGCGCTGGCGGACGAGATCCGGACAGCCATCGAAGCAGAGGTCGGCATCCCGAGCAGCCACGTCATGCTCAGCGCTACCCACACGCACTTCGGGCCGGAGGTGCGGCCCAGCGACGAGCCGGACGATGCGTCGGAGGAGAAATCAAAGGCCATCTACGGCCAGATGCTCACCCGCCGGATCGTGGACACCGTGCGCGCGGCGCGGGATGCGCTCGTGCCCGCGCGTATTGGGGCCACCAAGTCCACTATCGAGGGGATCAGCTTCAACCGGCGCACGCGGCAGCCGGATGGCCAGGTCGTCATGAGCTTCCGCTACCCGGAGCCGGATGCGGACCTCACCTTCGGCCCGGTGGACACCGAGCTGCGGACGCTCCGGGTGGAGTCTCTGGACGGCGCGCTGATCGCCGCTGTGGTGAACTTCGCCTGTCACGCGGTGTGCAGCGTCGATCGCATGAACGCCATCTCGGCGGACTGGCCGGGACGGGCGAGCGCCGGCGTCGAGTCCGTGCTCGGCGGGGTGTGCCTCTGCGTGCCGGGCTGCAGCGGCAATATCGTGCCCCGCGTGCGCGAAGGGTGGGCCAAGGAGAAGATCGGCTATTCCGTCGCCGGCGAGGCCATACGACAGCTTCTGTGGACGGATACCACTGGTGGGGCTCGGCTCTCGGCGAGGTGCGAGGAGACCGCCCTGCCGCTCAAGGAGCTCGGTACGGTCGCGGGGGCCGAAGCGAAGGTGAAGGAGCTGGAGGCAGCCGCTGCGAAAGCGGGTCCAGACACGTCAACGCCGGAGGATCTCAACAACATCCGCGGCGAACTGGCGATGGCGAAAAGCGGTCTCAGCAAAGCCAGGAAGTACGACGGCCAGACGGAACAGACGACTTGGGTGCAGGCGTTGCACATCGGCGACATCCGGCTTGTCGGCTTGCCTGGCGAGATACTCGCCGAGATCGGGATGCGCATCAAGGAGCAGGCCACCGCGGAGCACTGCCTGGTGATGAGTCTCTGCAACGACTCGGTGGGCTATGTGCCCGTCGGCGAGGAGTACCCCCGCGGCGGATACGAGGTGCGCTCCACGGGATTCGCGCCGGGCGCGGACGGTGTTCTCATTGATACGGCCGTCAGGCTGGCGAACGAGGTGTGAGAGCGAGGGCGTTGCCGGCAACTTGTGCTCGAAGGAGGCACACTATGTATCTGATCTTGCCGAGCCGTTCCCACGGGGCTGCTCTGAGCATCGCACTGCTCGTATGTGCTGGGCTGCCAGCCGTGGCCGCCGACGGCCCATTCAATTGGGTCGATCAGGATGGCGCCCTCCGTTTGCTCGCCAACGGTCGGCCTCTCCTGCAGTACAACTACGAGCCCGTCGCGCAGCCCGAGGGCGTCTCCGACGCGTTCGCCCGCGGCGCCTATATCCATCCGTTGTGGAATACGGCCGGGCAGATCGTCACCGATGACTTCCCGCGCGACCACTACCACCAGCGGGGCGTATTCTTCGCCTGGACGAAGACGGAGTTCGGCGACCTGCATCCCGACTTCTGGAACCTTGACAAGCGCTCCGGTCGTATCGTCTTTGAGGCCTTCGAGAGCCGCTCGGCGGGAGCAGATACGGCAGAGCTCGTGGTTCGGCACCGATGGGAGGCGCTCCGGGACGAGAAATGGGAGCCGGTGCTGCGCGAACGCTGGAGCCTTCGGGCGCACGCGCCTGAAGCGGCGGAGCCGGACCACTGGATTCTCGATCTGACGAGTGAGCAGGAGTGCGCCACCGACACGCCGCTCGTGCTGCCGCTGTACCGTTACGGCGGCATGGCGTTCCGGGGTCACCGCGACTGGATAGCGAACAAAGACGCTGTTACCGTGCTGACCTCCGAGGGCAAGGATCGCGAGGGAGCCGACGAGACGAACGCGCGCTGGTGCATGATGGGCGGGCCGCTGGACGAGAGCTGGGCCGGCGTCACGTACATGGACCACCCGAGCAACGTCCGCTTCCCCAACCGGCTGCGCATGCACCCGGAAGTTCCCTACTTCGTCTACACACTGCCGCAGGCAGCGGCATACACCATCGCCCCGGGTCAGCCGCTGGTGCTGCGGTACCGCATTGTGGTGCACGCCAAGAAGCCGGATGTGGGTTTTCTGAATGGCCTGTAGATGCGTTCGGCGGGCGGGACCAAGGGCAGGAAACCTGGCCAGGGAGCGATCAAGCTGCGTCGGGGGGGCACTACTCGTCCGTGGTGGGAAGCCATTCGATGTCAACGACGTTGGCTACCCGCTTGAACTCCGGATCGCCGGTGACCAGTGTAGCGTCTAGTCTCTGGGCAAGAGCGGCCGCATAGCAATCGGGCAAGGAGATGCCCCCGGGAGCCTTGAGTTCTGCGGCCCTTGCCGACAGGTCCCTGTCGGCGGGGATGAGGTCGATGGGAAGAGCATCCAGTCTGGCGACGACACCCTCTGCGACCTGCCTTCCCCGGCCCCGCAAGACTGTGTACAGTACTTCGGCCCAGTTGACGGTGCACAGGCTAACCGCGCACTGCTTGGTGCTCGCCCTCTCCAGGACCTCGGCGACACGTGGGCTACCTGGCTCGCGATTCAGGTAGCACATGACTGCGAAGGCATCCAGCACGTATGCCGGTACCGTTTCAGTCATCGCAGCCACCGTGCCATCTTGCGCTCTTCGCGCTCCCGATCGGCGGCGCGCTCCTTGAGCAGTTCCTTGGTCAAGGATGGGCCGCCTGCGAGCATGCCGTGACAGGCCTCAACCGGGTCGTCGCCAAGGGGCTGGAGGACGATCTGGCCGTCAGACTCCTCCACGTGGAAGTACTCGCCGGGCTTGATGCCCATGCGGCGACGGATCTCGGCAGGTATGACAATCTGGCATTTCTTCGACGCACGGATTATCATTGTACACACCTCAATGTGTCGGCAACTGTAGCTAAGGTATACCTAATATAGCGGAGTATGTCAAGGTATGGTGCGTAGGACAAGTGCTTCTACGTAGGCCGGTGGTATGCGTGGTAGGACGCCCCGGCACCGGCCACTGCGCCATCGCTGAGGTACGCCCAGCACTCCTACGTTGGTATGGCAACAGCCACCGCGACCTCCTCTGGCGGCGAACGCGCCATCCTCATCGCCTCCGGATCGCCAAGGTCATCCTCCAGCAAACGCAGGTCGAGCGAGGCAAGGAGTGCTACCAGCGCTTCCTGCAGCGCTTTCCAAGTGTGACGGCACTGGCCCGCGCTGAGCTCGACGACGTGCTGCGCGCCTGGGCCGGGCTCGGGTACTACGCGCCGGCGAAGCGAAAACGCCCTCCTCCAGGGGAGAGCGTGGCTTGCGGGGCTTGGCTGCCGGGGCAGGACTCGAACCTGCAATTTACTGATCCAGAGTCAGCCGTCTTACCGATTAGACCACCCGGCAGCGACGTACAGATGATACCAGGAGGGGAGGGCGGGTGTCAAGGGTTGGAGGTTCTGGGTCCGGGGTTCAAGGTTCAAGGTTGACGGCAGTCCACTCACGGCAACTCATCGGCCGGTGCGAGCTCCGCCAGAGCGCTCGTTAGATCGTCGAAGCACTTGATCTGCCTCGTGAGCCCGGTTGCCTCAATCAGTCCGCCGGCGGCGCCCGGCGGGGTCACCAGAGCCAGCCGTCCGCTCACGCGCTCGACGCTCATCTGGCAGGCCACCAGCGGGGCGGTGCTGTCGATGCGCAGGGCCTCGATGTCGCTGAGGTCAAGCAGAACTGCGGAGACGCCCCGGTCCAGCGCCTGCCGTATCTCCTCGACCAGCCGCCCGCCCCCGTGTCCGCCTGCTCCGAATACCCCCTCGACCTTCACGCCCAGGGTGCGGTGCGACATCTCGCATAGGACCAGGTCGCAGCGGTCGGAGGCCGGTATCCTCTCGCACGGCCGTCCCGCCCACGGATCACCGTCCGATTCGGGGGTGCCGCCAGCCTCCTGCTGCAGCTCTCCGGGCTGATCTACGTCGGGCACTGCCGCCAGAGCCTGCAACAGGCCATCGTCCTCGGGCTCGGCCACAGCCGTACGGGGCGCCCGCGCGCGCCCCTGCCCAGTGGAGGTCTTGACCACCGGCGCCACAAGCCTCTCCCAGTCCCTCTCGTAGCCACCCGCCCCAACAAACGCCTTCCGGAAGGCGTAGCCGTCAATCCCCTTCTGCACGACTGCCCGCAAGCCCTCCAGCTCGTCGTACAGTAGCTCTGTCTGGCGGTGTCGGCTCAGGTGTCCTAGCCGCTCGCCGTAGGCACGTCCCACGCTGACTCTCGACTGCATGAGAAGCCCATCTCCACTGCAGAGGTGTCCCGCGGAAACGTCCGGTACTGGTTGGTAGATGCGTTTGGTTCTCTTTTCCCACGAAAGCGTATCACAAATGCAAGTGACACCTGAAGGGGCTGCAAAGGAAGGCAGTGGTCAGTGGTCGGTGGTTAGTGGTCAGTGACGGCGAGGCAGAGGCGAGACGACGAGGCCAACAGGACAGGTGCGGGGAGTTGCGTCTGGGGGCGGTTGGATCCGGAGTCGCCCAGGTTGTAGGGGCTTGCGCGGGGAAGTGGGGGCTGAAGGGCATACGGCGGGAACCGTCGGAATGGAGGCTGGATTGATGATGACCAGGACGACGTGGCTTTGCGTTGCAGTAGGATCGATGCTGGCGCTGGGGGCGGGCGCGGCGATCGCGCAGGGGCAGGCCAGCCCGATTGTGACGGCGGATACGCTGCATCCGGATGACGGGAAGCTGCGGATCATTCAGTTCGGGGCCCACCCGGACGATTGCGAGATCCGGGGCGGCGGCGTCGGGGCGATGTGGGCCGAGCTGGGGCATCACGTCCAATTCGTCTCGGTCACCAACGGCGACATCGGGCATTGGCAGATGTCGGGCGGCGCCTTGGCCAAGCGGCGGACGGCGGAAGTGAAGGCGGCGGCCGAGGTGCTCGGAATCGAGCGCAGCACGGTGCTGGACATTCACGACGGGGAGTTGATGCCGACGCTGGAGAATCGGCGGAGACTGACGCGGCTGATGCGGCAGTGGGATGCCGATATCGTGATCGGCCATCGGCCGAACGATTACCACCCGGATCACCGTTACGTCGGCGTGCTCATGCAGGACGCGGCGTACATGGTCGCGGTGCCGTTCTTCTGCCCGGACACGCCGCCGCTGCGTCGCAACCCGGTGTTCCTGTACTCCTCGGACCGCTTCCAGCGTCCGCAGCCCTTCCGGCCGGACATCGTGGTGGCGATCGATAGTGTGATCGACAAGAAAGTGGAGGCGCTGGCGAAGATCGAGTCACAGTTCATCGAAGGCGGGTGCATGGGCTACAGCCGTCCGTTGCCGAGGGACGAAGCGGAGCGGGAGGAGCGTCGGCGGGGGGTGCGCGAATCGTTCAAGAGGCGGTCCGCCAGAACGGCCGACACGTATCGCGACAAGCTCATCGAGCTGTACGGGGAGGAGAAGGGGAAGCAGGTGCAGTACGCCGAGGCCTTCGAGGTCTGTGAGTACGGCAGACGACCGAGTGCGGAGGAGCTGAGGCGGCTGTTTCCGTTCTTTCCGTAGAAGGGAAGCCAGTGCTCAGTGGTTGGTGGTTGGTGAAGGCAGGGAGGAGCAAGGCAGGGCAGCCCGGGCGGCAGTGGAGCAAGAGTTATGTAAGGGGTCCCCGGAATTCCGGGTTGCTTGTCAACCCGTGCGTCGTTCGTCGAAGGCAAAGGCTGCAGGCTGGAAGCCTGCGCTCCAGTTAACGACAACAGCAGAGGCCGAGGCAACGGCGGCGAGCCACAGGTACTCGCCTACAGTACGGCACAAGGCCGAGGCGCCGTGCGCCTTTGTCGTTACTGTAGG
>JAUWAU010000054.1 GCA_030601885.1 Armatimonadota bacterium | reverse complement strand
GGTAGTCGCCTACTTTCGGTAAAAAGACCCTGCCCCGGGGTGCTTTTGTGTTTATTGTCGGGGTGTCCGGGGGGCTCGCCCGCCTTTGTCCTGTCGCTCACCGCCTTTGCTCGCCGATGAGAAGCAGGAAGTAACCCACCTACACTGTGAAGTTTCGTGCAGGCACAATACGATGAATTCCGGCGACATTCATGATAGGTGGCTGTCAAGAGAAAAGCGAAGACAGCGGAAGTGCAAAATCAGACCTCAGCGAGGAAGCGCGGCACGAAAACCCCTGAAGCTGAAGCGGTAGTCCGGGTAGCTCTTGTAGCGGTCCGCTGAGCGACAGTAGCGGGATGGGTAGCCCCAGCTACCGCCGCGAAGCACACGCCATCCCGAGCTCCTGTCCCGGCACTCCGGATTCCGTGCCCGAGCCGCCGATGTGCCGTAGAAGTCCGACTGATACCAATCCCGACACCACTCCCACACGTTCCCTGCCATGTCCAAGGCGCCACACCAACTCGCTCCGCCCGGGAAACTCCCTACCGGCGCCGTCCGTGCATACCCGTGCCTGTCCGTATCGGATTGGCATAACGAGCTATCCCACCGATCGCCCCATGGGTACGCGCGTACATCCGGCCCCCGCGCTGCATACTCCCACTGCGCCTCCGTCGGCAGCTCCAACCCGGCACGCCGGCAGAACTCCGCACATCCCTCCCAACTCACATCAAGCACCGGATGGTCGTCGCCCTGGTCGTTGTACGGGGTCCGCGGCGACTCCGCCGCCCGCCGCCACTGGCCCAGCGTCACCTCCGTCTCCCCGATCCAGAATCCGTCCAGTCGCACACGGTGCACCGGGCCCTCGTCATCATCGCCATCATCAGAACCCATCATGAAGCTCCCACCAGGCACCCACACCAGTTCGATGCCGCTCTTCTCGTGGCGTGCCGTCACTGGCCCATTCCGCTTCACCCACTCCTGGTACCCTCGGGCATCGTTCACCGGGCAGCCCTGCTGCGGCTGGCTCACCCACGAGCATCCGGCAGGGATGGGCAGCGTGTCGGTGCACCAGCCGGCACATGGGATCAGGATGCACACGAGCACCAATATCGCGACGAACACGCCCAATCTCGCAGTCAATCGGACCCCTCCCACGAGGGTTCTGCTACGAGGAGAACTCGGCCTCCGGGATTCCGGGGACAAATCCCGGGGATACCATATCTGATTATAGCAGAATTGGGGCGACATTCATGATGGGTATTTGTCAAGTGGAGAATGGGGGCCCTGGGGCTGTTGAAAAACCCAGGCGCCGGCGGCTTGTCGTCTGGCCACCGGCCGCCCACCGCGTAGGTCGGCCTTCCGCCTTCGCGAGAGGGACGAAGCTTCGGCGGAGTCCCTTCCAGGCCGACATCGCGGGCTGGAAAGCCCGCGCTACGCGAACGCGCGTGTGGCCTGGGTTTTTCAACAGCCCCGCCCTTCGGAATTCCGGAATCCCCCCGCGGACCGCCACGAGTGCTGGCAACACCTGGAATTCTCGAGTTGTACTGCCAGAGACAAAGGCCTTGGCACCCCCAGAGGCGAACTATTGTACCGATGGCTTGCCCTTCAGCCCGTTGCATGACCACGCAAGCTGTGACGGGGGCGATCGCGGCTACAGATGGAGGGACTCACGATGGAAGAAGTCGTCCGATTCACACTGAATGGGAAACCCACGACGTTGACCGTGGACAGCGACCGAGCGCTTCTATGGGTTCTACGCACTGATCTGGGGCTGACCGGGGCGAAGTATGGATGCGGGGAAGGTCATTGTGGCGCGTGTACGGTGCTCGTCGATGATGAGGCTGTTCGCGCGTGCGCGGTCCCGGTCCAGCAGATTCAGGGCAAGGAAGTGACGACGATTGAGGGACTGGCACGAAACGACGGGCTTCATCCGTTGCAGAAGGCTTTCGCGGAACACGATGCTCTCCAGTGCGGCTTCTGCACTCCCGGCATGATCCTGACCGCGTACAGCCTGTTGCGAGACAACCCTCGGCCCTCCTATTCGGAGATCCTCGAGGGAATGGAGCACAACCTATGCCGCTGCGGAGCGCATAAGCGGATCGTCGAGGCCATTCAGGCAGCGGCGAAGCAGATGACGGGAGGGTCCTGAGATGGAACACGACAGATGCCTAGAACTGGATTTCACAGACGCGGGCCCCGACTTTCCGGTGACCCGGCGCGAGCTATTCCAACTCCTCGGCGGCGGCATCATCGTCCTGTTCACGGCGGGGGATTCCATCGCTCAAGCGCAAGAGAGGCGGCGCGGACGATCCCGTCGAGAACTGCCGGAGGATTTCAACGCGTTCCTGCGGATTGGGGAAGATGGCAAGGTGACGTGCTTCACGGGGAAGATTGAGATGGGACAGGGAATCGTCACTTCGCTGGCGCAGATGTTGGCCGATGAGCTGGACGTTTCGCTTGACTCCGTTGATATGGTGATGGGCGACACCGATCTGTGTCCCTGGGACATGGGCACGTTTGGCTCCATGACCACACGCTTCTTCGGCCCGCCACTCAGAGCTGCCGGCGCAGAGGCCAAGCGGGTTCTGTTGGAATTGGCTTCAGAGCAGCTTGGAGTCCCTGTTGAGCAGTTGGCAGTTGAGGATGGCGTCGTGTTCGACCAGAGGAGAAAGCAAAACCAAGTGTCATACGCCCAACTTGCCAAGGGGAAGCGGATCGAGAGGCACCTCGAGACGGCCGTGCCCGTCAAGACGCCATCGGAGTTCAATGTAGTCGGCAAACCCATTACGCGGAGAGATGCGCTGGCGAAGGTGACCGGCGAGGCGAAGTATGCCGGGGATATCCGGCCTCCCGGAATGCTCTATGCGAAGATCCTGCGACCACCGGCGCACGGGGCGACGTTGACGGATGTGGATGTGTCCGGGGCCAAGGAAGTCAAGGGTGCGCAGGTGATCCAAGATGGTGATCTGGTCGCGGTATTGCACAGGTATCCGGACGAGGCCGAGAGGGCGCTCTCGAAGGTCAGGGCGAAGTTCGAGACGCCCGAGGCGGATGTGGATGACAAGAGCATCTTCGATCATCTGCTGAAGGTCGCTTCTGAGGGCAGCGACGTGTCGCGAGGCGGCAGTCTGCAAACGGGAGAGGGTCACGCGGCCGAGGTGTTCGAGGAAACATACCTGGACGGTTACGTGGCGCATGCGCCCATTGAGCCGCATACGGCGGTTGTCCAGATCGAGGGCGACAAGGCGACCGTGTGGGCCTCGACTCAGACTCCATTCAGAGCCAGAGATGAGGCGGCCGAGGCGCTCGGTCTTCCGAGTGAGAGCGTGCGACTCATCACGCCGTTCGTCGGTGGGGGATTTGGTGGCAAGACCAGAAATCTGCAGGTTGTGGAAGCTGCTCGTCTGGCGAGACTGGCCGGGAAGCCGGTGCAGGTTGCCTGGAGTCGAGAAGAGGAGTTCTTTGACGACTCTTTTCGACCCGCGGCTGTGGTGAGAATCAGATCCGGCATCACCGACAGCGGCAGCATTGCCTTCTGGGATTACCATGTCTATTTCGCCGGCTCGAGGGGCTCGCAGCATTTCTATGACATCGCCGACCACGCCACCGTCTCCCACGGATCAAGCCGGGGAGGCGGCCGGGCCCACCCGTTTGCGACGGGGGCCTGGCGAGCGCCGGCCAACAACACCAACACGTTCGCCCGAGAATCGCAGATCGACATCATGGCGGCGAAGGCCGGAATTGACCCGGTGGAGTTCCGCCTCAGAAACCTGAAGGAAGACAAGATGCGGGCAGTGCTGAGAGCCGCTGCCGACAAGCTCGGATGGACGCCGGCTAAAGCACCCAGCGGCCGGGGCTACGGCGTCGCCTGTGGAATAGACTCGGGAACGTATGTGGCTACAATTGCGGAGGTCGAAGTGGACGAGAAGACGGGCTCCGTTCAGGTCAAGCGCGTCGTTTGTGCGCAGGACATGGGCCTGGTGATCAACCCCGAAGGGGCAAGGATTCAGATGGAAGGCTGTATCACCATGGGCCTGGGCTATGCATTGACCGAGGAGGTCCGCTTCAAGGGTGGAGAGGTGCTGGACCGCAACTTCGATACCTATGAGCTGCCTCGTTTCTCATGGTTGCCACAGATTGAAACGGTGTTCGTTGAGGACAAGAACGCCACTCCGCAGGGCGGAGGCGAGCCAGCCATCATTACGATGGGTGCTGTAGTCGCCAATGCCATTTACGATGCCACCGGTGTGAGGTTGTTCCAACTGCCCATGACTCCCGAGAGGGTCAATGAAGCGTTGAGGGAACGGTGAATCCTGGTGATAGTACGCGCTTGTCATCTTAGCCGTGGTTTTCCATTCGTAGCCTGAAGGCGCAATCGGTCCGAGCACGTCCGGTTTTCAGTCCAAGATTGCGACGGATCTCGTGGGTTCGTGGGTTAAGGATCCTGGGTCAACCCTCAGAAAACCAGACATTGACGCACCCCCGTTGATGTGATAGACCGCTCCTGTGGAAGAGGAACTTCCGGGACACGTATGGGGGCGCCGCAAAAATCTATTCTCTGACGGTTAACCCCCGCTTCCCAAGGGCCATGGAAGCACCGGCGCAAGAATTAAGTTAAGGTGTCCCCGGAATTCGGCCGGAACTCACCGGAATTCCTGTCGACAAAGGCGAAGGCAACGGCGGCGAGCCACAGGTGCTCGCCTACAGTAACGACAAAGGCTCGCGAGGCCTTGGTCTTTTGCCGTACTGTAGGCGAGTACCTGTGGCTCGCCCGCCTTTGTCCTGTCGCTCACCGCCTTCGGCTCCTTTGGGAGCCGGCGCTGCACCTTGTCTGGCGTCTCCACAAGCGAGGCCCAAAGGGCCCACACCAAGAGGGCACGGGGCAAGAATCAAGTATAATGCTCGCGGAACTCTTCGTGGAGGAGGACCCACCTCATGAAGATTCTCCTGGTCGGCGCGGACGGAAAAGTGGCCAGGTGCGTCGGCAGCGCTCTTCTCCCGGATTACGACCTGCGACTGCTGGTGCACCGGGCTCCCTCCGGGCTGGAGGGCGAGGACATCTACGGCGATGTGCGCAACCCGGACGACGTCGCCCGCGCTATGGAGGGAGTGGACATGGTGCTGCACTTCGCCATAGCAGCATACTCCCGTCGTCCCGGCCAGTCTGAGCTCTGCGTTGCGCAAGCCCAGTTCGACGTCAACGTGAAGGGCGTCTACAATGTGGTACAGACCGCCGCGCAGTGCGGGGTGAAGCGACTGATCTACACGAGCAGCATGACGGTGTCACAGGCGGACCGGCATGCGGCGGAGCGCGATCGGCTGATGACCGAGCACGACCCCGTCACGCCGAAGGCCGCCTATCCGCTCACAAAGTACCTGGGCGAGGAGATCTGCCGATGCCACGCCGACGGATTTCCCCTCGGGGTGATCTGCTTCCGGCTGGGGAACGTCGTGCCCAAGCCGGGGAAACCGCTGGAGCAGACCAGGTACTACCCGGGCTGGATCCACGGCGATGACGTGGGAAGGGCGTACCGGCTGGCGCTGGAGGCCAGAGATATCAGCTTTGAGGTGTTTCACATTATCGCGGACGTCCCCGGGCTGAAGTGGGACAACGCCAAGGCCAAGCGTCTGTTGGGATTCACCGCGACACACAGATTCGAGGAGCTCTGGAGCAAGACGGACGGGTGACTCGGGGAACCGGAGTTCAGGAATTCCGGTGCATTCCGGGGACACCTTACGGAATCCTTGCCCCGGATGACCTCGGATGACTCCCGCGGTGGCACTACGAGGGACAGCCACCCGCTTCTTGCCTCTCAGCCCCCCCCATGATACACTCCCGACATGCTCCGGCGACCACCCATCGTCCGTAGTCCAGGCACACAATACTCATTTCCGAGAGGATGAGCATCCTGCATCCGCGCAGCGGGACCGCGGGGGAATGAGCGGTGTGTCGCCGGAATACGCGGAATAACGCACGAGGCCCGACATGAGTCTGCAGATCGCGGTGGACAGAGGCAGGATCGCTGAGTTCTGCCACAAGTGGCGAGTCAAGGAGCTCGCCATCTTCGGCTCCGCGCTCCGGGACGACTTCAGCCCGGACAGCGATGTGGACGTGCTCGTGGTGCTTCAGCCGAATCATGGGCTGAACCTGTACGACTGGGTGGATATGATTGACGAGCTGGGGGCCATCCTCGGGCGGAGCGTGGACTTGGTGGCCAAGGGAGGCCTCAAGAACCCGTTCCGCCGCCGGGAGATCCTGCGCACAGCCGAGGTGCTCTATGCGTCCTGACGATCGCGACGCCGGCTACCTGCTGGACATGCTCCAGCACGCGCGGGGCGTGGCCCAGGCTCTCCAAGGCCGGACGTTGGGGGACTACCTGCGCGACGAGGAACTCCGGCTGGCCGTGGAGCGGCGCATCGAGATCATTGGCGAAGCAGCACGACGCGTCTCGCAGGCCTTCCAGAGCGCGCACTCCGAGATCCCATGGCGCAAGATCATAGCCCAGCGTAACGTTCTGGCCCACAAATACGGTGAGGTGCAGGACGATCTGGTGTGGCAGGTAGGGACGGCGAGCGTGCCAGAGCTCATCGTGCTGCTGGAGCCGCTCGTCCCCCCAGCGCCCGAGCTGCAGGAATGATGCACTTCGCGGGATTCCACGATGTGCCCGTATGGTGTTTCGAGGCCGGCGGGTCTGGCCCAAACCCAATCTTCTGCGACGGCTCACCACGAGCCTGAGGCAGTGAGAACTGGCTTCATAGCCTGTCGCACGCCAAGACGCACACACGAAATGCGTTATGAAGCCAGTTCTCCATGAATGTCCCCGGAATTCGTATCGATTGACACGACTGAAAGGAGCAACCACATGAAGATCGGTGTAGTGTGCGGTCCACTGAGCCTCAAGGACGATTTCGCGGGGATGGTGAAGTGGCTTGCCGAGAACGGCTTCGACGCCGTGGACATGACCGCCGTGGACGCGGAGCAGAAAGCGACCATCGAAGGCGCCAGCCTCTCGGTGGGCAGCTTCAGTGTGTCCGCGTTGAGGGGGACCCTCCACGAGGACGAGGCCAAGCGCCAGGAAGCCGTCCAGGCAATGGAGGCCGAGCTGAGGGAGGCGGCGGAGCTGGGACTCAATACGCTGTTTGCGTGCCTCGTGCCGCCGAATCCCGAAACGCCGCGCGCGCGGACCTTCGAGATCTGGAGAGCATCGTTCCCGCAGATCGTAGACTTGTGCGAATCCCTCGGCATTAACATCGCCATGGAGCCGTGGCCCGGGCCCCCGCCGCACTATCCCACCATCGGCTGCACGCCGGAAATGTGGCGAGCGATGTTCGAGGCGTGCCCCTCCCCCGCGCTGGGCATCTGCTACGATCCCTCCCACATGGCGCGATTGGGCATCGATTACCTGCGCGTCTTGAAGGAATTCGGCGACCGCGTCCATCACGGCCATGCCAAGGACTGCGCCATCGTGGGCGAGGAGTTGTACCTGCAGGGCCGCCTCACGCGCACGTTCGGTGCCTCGCCCTTCAAGTACGGCGAGGGCTGGTGGCGGTACTGCATTCCCGGCGACGGAGTCGTGAAGTGGCGGGAAGTGGTTGTCGCGTTGACGGCGGCGGGGAAGGACGACCTCTGCTTCAGCGTGGAGCTGGAGGACCACTGCTACACCGGCGACGCGGAGAAGAACAAAGCCGGACTGTTAGCGTCGCGGGACTTCCTGAAGACGGTGATGCGGTAGCCGCGGGTCGCGATCAGGGCTCGGGCAGGCTCACGGCGCCGCGCGATCGGCGGCGGAATAGCCCGTCCCCGGCGGCTCGTCGTCCGCCCACCGTCCGCCCACCGCGTAGGTCGGCCTTCCGCCTTCGCGAGAGGGACGAAGCTTCGGCGGAGTCCCTTCCAGGCCGACATCGCGGGCTCGAAGGGACTCCGCCGAGGACTCCGCTGAAGCTATGTCCTCCGCGAAGGCGGAAGCCCGCGCTACGCGAACGCGCCTGTGGCCTGGGTTTTGGGAGATTCCGGGGACACCGTACATAATTGACGGGTTCCGTGCCAATCCCCGCATGACCACTACCGCGGCGCCCGGGCACGTAGTTCGTCCTTTGCCTGTTGTTCGAGCGACGGCCGCCTACAGATCGGCCAGAGCTACCGGCTCTCCTGTTTCCTGGGACTTGAGCGCCGCCAGGCTGATGGCGAGACTCTTGACGCCGTCGGCGTAGGACGATTTGATCTTCGAGCCGTCGCCCGTCCGCACGGCCTCGATGAAGACCTTGCTCTGCTTGATCTTCGGATTCGCCGGGTCCTCGAGCTCCTCCGCACCGTCCGGCCCTCGGATCGTGAGCTTGCCCGCGCGCTGCTGCAGCACGAAGTCGCGGCAGACGACATCGAGGCCGGTCAGATACCCTCTTGGCGCCATGCAGCTATTGCTGATGGTGCCCACCGCACCGCTCTCGAAATCCATCGCCACCGTGCCGACGTCGGGCACGTCGAGGTTCGGGGTGTCCTGGAGAGCCCGCAGGGCGAAGGCGGCGTATACGCGTTTCACGTCGCCGGCGTAGCAGCGCACCAGGTCGCAAATGTGCGTCGTCTGCTCGAGGATCTGGCCGCCGGACTGCTCGAACACGCGCCACCAGGCCACCCCGGGCAGTCCGCCCATCCACCAGCCCAGCACCATTCCGATGGTCTTGCCCTCAAGCTCTTTCTTCGCCCGCTCGGTCACGTCGTAGTACCGCCAGTGATACCCGACCGAGGTGATGAGGCCGGCGCGCTCGACCGCCGCCTCGATCTCCTTGGCCTTCTCCCAGGTGCGGGTGATGGGCTTTTCGGCGAGGAACGGAATCCCGCGCTCGGCGGCCATCAGCTCCTGGTCGGTATGCGCATGTGGCGGCAGGCAGATGTACAGGGCGTCCATCTCCACGGCGTCGAACATGGCCTTGTGGTCGGTGAACGCTTTGCCATTGTGCTTCTCCGCCGCGTCCTGGGCCTTCTCTTCCACGATGTCGCAGAAGGCCACCATTTCCGCGTCAGGGATCTCCGACAGGCAGCGCATGTGGGCGTTGGCGATGCCGCCCGTTCCGATGAAGCCGACTTTGACGCTCATCAATGATTGCCTCCTTGGCAGAATGGCAGTCCTTAGTTCTCAGTCCATAGTCGTTAGTCCATGCGTCCCGCCCCGCTGCCGTCTTCTCCCTTCTCCTTCCACCTTTCTCCTTGCCTTGCTCTACATGCAGCTTCGCAGGAATTCGGCGCACGCCGGCAGCGCCTTCGTCCGATCGCCCTCGATGCCGCATTCGAGGGCCATGTAATCCTGGAAGCCGATCTCTTTGAGCGCCGCGAAGCCTGACTTGAAGTCCGTATGGCCGGTGCCGGGTTGCGCTCGATGGCTGTCGGCGAGGTGTACATGCCGGATCCAGTCGCCGGCCTTGCGGATGCTCTCGTCTATCCGCGGCTCCTCGATGTTCATGTGGAAGAAATCGGCCATGATCTTGACGTGCGGATTGCCCACCATCTCCGCGCATCCGATGGCCTCCTCGAGCCGATTCCAGAAGTGTGTCTCGCCCCGCTGCAGTGGCTCGAACAGCAGCAACGTGCCGACCTTCTCCGCGTGCGCTCCGAGCTGTTCGACGATCTTTGCTATGAGCAGCTTCTCCAGCTCGATGGCGGAATACAGGGGCGAGAGATCCGGCAGCCGGGGCGGCCCAAAGATGGGCGCCATGATCATGCCGACGGCTCCGAGGTCGGCGGCCATGCTGAGGATCTCCTTGGCATCGCGCACCATGATGTCGCGCTCAGCGGGATCCGGATCCAGCGCGCAGCCGCGATAGCCGCTGCACACGGTGCACACCTTGACGCTGGAATTCGCCACCGCCTTCTTCACGTCGTCGATGGTGTCGGCCAGATCCCGGCCGTGGACTTCGACGCCCTCATAGCCCCACTCTTGCAGGTTGTCGATCTGCTCTTTGATGCTGCTGCCGGGGACGAGGCGCAGTTGCGAGGCGATCTTCATCGCGAGATACTCCTTCTCTTCGATGTTTCCCCGACAGATTGAGCAGATCACCCAAGCTGACCTTCGCTCTTCGAATGGGAAGGAATGGAGGAATGGGGTCATCGCTTCTCAGCCACGCCTCGCGCATCCCCAGTGCTGGCCCAGGAGGCCGTTGACAGTGAAGCGCGAACAATCACAGCCGACTGGCGCCTCATAGATGCGAGACGCGGGGCAGGGCTGCCTGCCCCACAAGTATGGAGGGACGCAGCATATGCCCCATAGCTTCGGCTCAGTTGGGCCGTTCCTTATCGCCCTCACCTGCGCCGCGCTCCTGGCCGCGAGCACGTCCGGGCGTGCCGATACCGTCACCATCTACCGCGACACCTGGGGCGTGCCGCACATCTACGGGCGCAGCGAGCGGGCAGTGGCCTTCGGCTTCGGCTACGCGCAGGCCGAAGACCGGCTCGAGGCGCTCCTGAAGAACTACCTCATGGCCGAGGGGCGCATGGCCGAGGCCCTCGGCCCCGACTGGCTCGAGCACGATTGGCAGCGGCGCATCGAGCAGCATGCCCGAGTCAGCCGCGAGCGCTACCGCGAGCTGCCGGCGCATGTGCGAACGCTCATCGAATACTTCCAGGCCGGCGTGCGACAGTACATGGAGGAGCACCCGGAGGAAGTGCCCGACTGGGCGCCGGAACTGGAGCCGGCGCAGATCGTTGCGCTCGGCAGATACATCATCTTCGGCTGGCCCATGGGCGAAGCAGCCGCGGAGCTGGGGCGACGCGACGAGCCGGACGATGAACGCGGCTCCAACGAATGGGCCGTGCGGCCCGAGCGCACCGCCGAGCGCTGCGCCATGCTGTGTATCGATCCGCACGTCCCGTGGGATGGGCCCTTCCGGTGGTACGAGGCGCGGCTGCACGCGCCGAACCTGCACGTCTGCGGCTACGCCATCCTCGGCTCGCCGGTCATGGGCCTTGGGCACAATCGGCATCTTGCCTGGACCTGCACCACCGGCGGGCCGGATACCACTGACGTGTATGAGGAGGAGATCAACCCCAAGAATCCGCGCCAATACCGGTACGACGGCGCCTGGCGGGACATGCGGGTGGAGAAGATAACCATCAAGGTAGGGGGAGCCCCCGATGTCGTGCGCGAGCTGGAGTGGACGCACCACGGTCCCGTCGTGCTTCGCGAGGGCAACAAGGCGTATGCCGTGAGGACGCCCTACCTGGATCAGGTTGGCCTGTCAACACAGCTCTACCGCATGAACAAAGCGCGCAACTTGAAGCAGTTCACCGCCGCCACGGGCCTCAACCAGCTCATGGCCCAGAACGTGATGTACGCCGACGACGAGGGCAACATCCTGTACATCCGCACCGGGCGCGTTCCCGTGCGCCCGAAGGGGTTCGACTGGAGCCGACCCGTGCCCGGCAACACGAGCGCCAGCGAATGGCAGGGCCTGCACCCGCAGAGCGATCTCATCCGGATCCTCAACCCGCCCGCCGGCTGGATGCAGAACTGCAACGTCGATCCGGACACGATGACCGATCCGCTGCCCTTCGACCCGGACAGCTATCCAGACTACATCTATCACTCGGGTCGCGGCCGCTATAATCCTCGGGGCGCGCGGGCCAGCGAGCTGCTGGCGGCCAACGAGCGGCTGACGCTCGATGCCGCAATGGGAATCGTCAACGATACGCACGTTCACGCCGTCGAGCGGTGGCAGGAGGCGCTCGCGAGCGCGGCCGAGCAGGCAGCGACGGCAACCCAGCGGCGGCAGTTGGCTCTGCTCCTGGACATGATCGCCGAGTGGGACGGGCGCCTGGAGACGGATAGCGCGGCTGCGACGCTCTTCCGCGCGTGGCGGACCATGGACGAGCGCCAGGAGCCGGCCGTTGATCGCGATGCCATCCGGAAGGGTGAGCCGCTCACCACGGCGCAGCAGCGGTCGCTGCTCAAGGCGTTGGCCGACGCCGGAGCGCTCCTGAAGCAGCAGTATGGGAAGGTCAGTGTTCCATGGGGCGACGTGCACCGGGCTCGGCGTGGCGACCGCTCCTGGCCCCTCGCCGGCGGCAAGCCCGGCATCGGCAGCACGTTGCGGGCCGTCGGCACGGGCGAGCCCGAGGGCGGGGTGCTGTACGCCCGCAGCGGGCAATCGTGCACCACGCTCGTGTTGCTCCGGCCCGGTGGGCCCGAGTCCTACAGCGTGACCCCATACGGGCAGAGCGATCATCCCGATTCGCCGCACTACACCGACCAGGGCGAGACGCTGCTTGCCAGGAAGCGCCTCAAGCCGACGTGGTTCACCAGGTCCGAGCTCCTCGAGCACGTGGAGTCGAAGAAGACCCTGCAGATTCCGGAGCTGTAGGCGCCGACGTGTGGCACGGATAGCTTGTCCCTGTCTAAAGCGGGACCCCGCACGGGGCCGAAGGGTCAGGGGCTATCCGTGGGGCTCCGTACCCTGAACGGAGGAAGTCTTGCCGAAGGTCGCCATAGTCCCCTGCGAGAGCTACGAGGGAGACAATATCGAGCGGGCCGTCACGGAGGCCGTCGAGCTCGTCGGCGGCGTCCGCCAGTTCGTGGCGGACGGCGAGCGCATCATCGTCAAGCCCAACCTCCTGTCACCGACCGCTCCCGATCACGCCGTGACGACGCATCCGCTCGTCGTCGAGGCCGTCTGCGGGCTGGTCCGGGAGGCGGGTGCGCAGGCCATCATCGCCGACAGCCCCGGAGCGGGTTCGCCCCATCGCGAGGACCGGTTCTCGCGGCTCTACGAGGCGACGGGGATGACCGCCGCCGCCGAGCGCAGCGGCGCCACGCTCAACTTCGATGCGTCGGTTACCCAGATGTCGTGCCCCGAGGGCGTGGGGGTCAAGCGGCTCGAAGTGATGAAGCCGGTGCTCGACGCCGACGCCGTCATCAACGTGCCGAAGCTCAAGACGCACAGCTTCATGATGCTGACGCTGGCGACGAAGAACATGTTCGGCATACTGCCCGGGCTAGCCAAGCCCGGGCACCACGCGAAGCTGCGCCTGGCCGATCGTTTCGCCGACATGCTCCTCGACATTCAGACAATCGTCCGACCACGGCTGCACGTGATGGACGCCGTCGTCGGCATGGACGGCGAGGGCCCGGGACGTGCGGGTCGGCCGAAGAAGATGGGCTTCATCATGGCCAGCGCCGACAGCATCGCCCTCGATGCCGTCGCGTGCCGCATCATCGGGCTCGAGCCACCACGCCTGCCCGTCCTCGCTGCCGCACAGCGGCGGGGCTGGTGGAACGAAGCAGGCGATGGGGTACAGGTCGTCGGCGCGTCGATCGAGGAGGTGGCGGTCTCTGATTTCAGGCTATCGTCCGCCGTCGTCGGGCCCGGCGGCCTCGTCGCCGAGAAGTGGTACGAGCACCTACTGTTTCCCCTCATGCGGGATCATCTCAACGCCCGTCCCGTACCGCAGCGGCGGCTCTGCACCGCCTGCGGGACGTGCGTCAAAGCGTGCCCGGAAGATGCCATTCGGATCGTTGAGGGGCTTGCCGTCATAGACGACGCCAAGTGCATTCGCTGTTACTGCTGCCACGAGGTGTGCCCGGAGGCGGCCATCGACCTGCGATTTACCTGGCTCGGACGCCTGGCGCGACGGCGCGGGTTCATGGGTCAGGCGCGCTACTGACTCTCCGATTCAGCCAGCCAGTTCTCCACGACCAGCCCGGCCACGCGGCAGAAGTGCCGCACATTACGGCTGACGATGGCGCGACGGTACGTGAGGGCGATAGCTGCGATCATTGCGTCGGCGAGGCCGATCGGCGTTCCCAAGGCGTCGAGCTCTGCACGAAGATTGCCGAGTGTGGCGGCGCACTCGGTGGAAAACGGCAGGATCTCAAACCGCGGAAACACCAGCGTCTCATAGCGCCGTCTCAAGGCCGAGCCGTCGCGCATCCTGGCGAGGCCATAGTGGATCTCTGCAACGTTCACCGCCGTCGTTGCAGGTGGCCGCGTGAGATTCGCCAGTCCCTCAGCGACGCGTTCGTCCACGGGGGCCTTCACGAGCAGGCCGAGCATGTCCGTATCGAGAATCTTCACTCCAGTGACGGGGCAGGGCGCCCGGTATCGCGGCCCCTTTCCTCGATCAGTTCGTCGATGATCTTGCAGAATTCGTCGGCCTCCGGGCCGCCGCACCCGAGGACATCGAGGATGCTGCCCCCATCGGACCGTTCGGCGCCATCCGGCGGAGCTCCGAACGGCGCTGTTGGGGGCTTCTCCGGAACTCGCGCGGCAGAACGGTGTGGCTGTGTCTCCCTCTGCTCTGCGGGCGACATGTCCGGCCGCAGCCGGAGGTCCGCCGGGAGATCGGAAAGAGGGACAATCGCGACGACAGGCCGGCCGCGGCGCTCTACCACTATCCGGTCGCCGGCGTGCACGACGCGGCCAATGACGTCGGCGAAGCGGCGCTTGACCTCGGCAACGGCCATGTGTACGCGGGTCAACTCCCACACCTCCAAACCTGGCACGATTTTAACCAATAAGACATAGAGACGTCAAGTCATTATGACACTTCGAAGGGAAGCACGGCCACGGAGAACTGGAAGGTTTGTCGGCCGGCACGGCCAAGAAGGCCGCTGGAGGCAGCCAGGAGGAAAGCGAAGTTGCCCATCTGTGGACACTACTGCCTACGAGGTGATGGAGATGATGCAGAGGCGAAACGTCAGAGGTGTGCTACTCGTGCTTGTCGCAATGTCGCTGTCGTCATGCATAGGTTGTCGCCGCCAGCCGCAGCCTGCCGCCGAGCCGCCGCAGCCCACGGCCGAGCGCGCGGTGACGCCCGCGCCGGAGGAGGGAACCGAAGTGGCATGGGAACTGACGAGCGCAGCTTTCACCCAGGGGGAACGCATCCCCGTCCAGCACACTCGCGATGGGCAGGATCTGTCCCCGCCGCTCGAGTGGACATCGGCTCCTGAGGGCACAGCGGAGCTTGTCCTCATCTGCGACGATCCGGACGCGCCCGGCGGCACCTGGAACCACTGGATCGTTTACGACCTGTCGGCGGAGGCGACGAGCCTGCCCGAGGGCGTGGCCACGGACGCCGCTGTTGCAGAGCCCGCGCTCAAGCAGGGCGTGACGAGCTTCGGCAGCACCGGCTACGGCGGCCCGTCTCCGCCACCCGGACCAACGCACCGCTATCAGTTCACGCTGTACGCCGTCAGCGCGGAGACCGACCTCGAGGCCGGTGCCAGCAAGGAGCAAGTCCTCGCGGCGATAGAGGGCAAGGTGCTGGCCGAGACGATGCTCGAGGGCGCCTACTCGCGCTAGCAGTGCCGCAAACATGTGCCACGGGTTGCTCGCCAACCCGTGTGTATTGCGGCCGTGTGTGGGACAGGCTGCCAGCCTGTCGGCCGTCCCGTGCGTCCTTCGGCTGCGTGTGGGACAGGCGACCAGCCTGTCGGCCGTCGGTGTGTCCCGCCATGTCCACCAGAGACCGCATCCTGCAAGCACTCCGACAAGCCGACGACCACATCTCCGGCGCCCGATTGGCCAACGATCTCGGCGTGTCGCGCGCGGCCGTCTGGAAGCACATCCAGCGCCTTCGAAGCGACGGTCACTCAATTGAGGCCTCGCCCCGGCGTGGCTATCGGCTTGTCGGCCCACGGGATGTGCTGGACGCTGTGGCCATCACTCCTCAGTTGCGCACCAGGGTCATCGGCCGCCGTATCGAGCACCGCGAGGTGACCGGCTCGACGATGGACGATGCCCGAGCGCTCGCCCAGGAGGGCGCCGCCGAGGGGACGGTGGTCATCGCCGAGCTGCAGACGGGCGGCCGGGGGCGCCGGGGCCGCGAATGGCTCTCGCCCAGGGGCGCCGGCATCACCGCCTCCATCATCCTTCGCCCGCCCATTCCACCCGCGATGGCCCAGCATCTTTCGCTGCTTTCGGCTTTGGGCGTCGCCGCAGGCGTGCGCGCGGCCACCGGGACATCGGCCGCGGTCAAATGGCCGAACGACATCGTCCTGGAGCAGAAGAAGTTGGGGGGCGTCCTGATCGAGCTGATGGCCGAGGCCGATCGCATTCGGGCCGCCATAGTCGGATTCGCTCTCAACGTGAACGGGAGCGCGGCCGAGTTAGCACCGGACGTGGCCGCAAGCGCCACGACACTGGAAGAGCACCTCGGCCGCCCGGTGGAGCGCGTCGAGGTGCTGTGCGGCGTGCTGGAGGCGATGGATCGACTGTACGAGGACTACTGCGCCCGCGGGCCGGAGAACCTTCTGGCCCAATGGCGGGCGACCGACGTATGCCTGGGCCAGTGGGTCAGAGCCGTGGACGGCAGCACTGAGATCGAGGGCCGCGCCGTGGACATCCGCGACGACGGGGCCCTCCAGATCGCCCCCCGCGAGGGTGCTCCGAAGGTCCTGCTGGCTGGCGACGTGTGGGTCCAGCGGGCGGGCGGCGACAGCCGGCCATAGCGATGAGACGGGTCGTCCGCCTGTGATTTACTGTATCCTCCCCAACAGCGCACTCAACTGCCGGACCCCGGCGAGCATCAGCTCGGGCGAGCCCCAGTGCTCGATGCTGGCGCAGCCGGAGTAGCCGTCGGCGATGAGGGTGTTGAGGACTTCCTCGTAGGTCGTGGAGCTGTCCGAGACCGTCTCCATGTTCTTGTCGGCGTTGGGCTTGACGTGGACGTGGCTGACGATGCCGCGCACCTGGGCGTAGCCGTCGGGGAGGGGCTGCTCGCCGCCGCGGTAGCCGTTGTTGACGTCCCAGCACGAGGCCAGCGCCGGCCCGCCGCCGAGGGCGTCGATCACCCGCCGGGTCTCCTCGAGCGTCCCCGTCATGGTGGAGGTCTCCGTCTCGAGGGCGTATATGAGACCCTCCTCCTCGGCGCGCCTCACGATGGGCGTGAACTTCTCGGCGATGAGGGGCAGATACTCGTCGAGGTTGGGCCGGCGGCGCTCCTTGCGCAGCGGGTTCCAGAAGGCGAACCCCCGGATCACCTTCACGTCCATGGCGTGCGCGACTTTGACGACGTTCTCGAAGAACAGCAGGTGCCGCTGATACTCGTCCTCGTCCTCGTGGCTGCACTTGCCCACCGGGGAGCCGATGACGCCGATGCGGGCGCCGTACTTGTCGAGCACTTCCTTCATGCGGGCGATGTCGTCGTCGGTGGCGTTCCGAACGCTTCTCCCCCAGATCCCGCCCCGCAGCTCGATGGCGGTGGCGCCGGCCTCCACGCTCAGCCGCACGGCCTCGTCGAAGTCCTTGGAAACTTCGTCGGCGAAGACGCAGGTCTCGATCATGGTTGAGGGGCCTCCCGGGTGATTGCGGATTGACGGGTGCGTGTTTCGTCGGGAGGGAGGGGTCGGCCTGCAACGATGAGGCAAGGAAAAGGGAGAAGGGAGAAGGGGAAAGGCGAACGGCCACGGCAGGAGGTTGGATTCGTGCGGCGAAAGGGGAGCGGACGACGGGGGCAGGGCTGCTAACCCTTGGGGCGCGGGTCTTGCGTGCGTTTCTCCCTTGACCCTTAACCCTTTTCCCTGCATTTCCCAAGGAGGCAACGGGCAAATGTCGGACCAGGAAATACGCATTGGCATTCTCGGGCTCGGGGTGGGCCGGAGCAGAGCGAAGATGGCGGCGCAGGCCGAGGGCGCGGAGCTGGTCTGCGTGTGCGATCTTCTCGAGGATAAGTGCAAGGCGATGGCCGAGGAGTATGGCTGCGAGTGGACGACGGATCACGAGGAAATGCTGGGGCGCGATGACATCGATGCCATAGGCGTGTTCAGCCCGAGCGGCATGCACGCCGACCACGGCATCATGGCGGCGGAGGCCGGCAAGCACGTGTTCACCACCAAGCCCATGGACATTCGCGTGGAGAAGTGCGACGCGCTGATCGAGGCGTGCAAGAAGGCCGATCGTCTGCTGGCGGTGGACTTCGGACGCCGCTACGCCGACGAGCCGCACCGCGTGCGCATGGCCGTCCAGTCCGGCAAGCTCGGCAAGATCCTGCTGTGCGACGTGCGGATGAAGTGGCTCAGGGAGCAGTCCTATTACGACGGCGGCTCACCGGACGGCTGGCGCAGCTCGCTGCAGTGGGAGGGCGGCTCGATCGCCAACCAGGGCGTGCACCAAGTGGACCTGATCTACTGGCTCCTGGGGCCGGTGAAGTCCGTCTACGGCCGCATCGGGACGTTCACGCACGACATCGAGACCGAGGACATGTGCAACGCGCTGCTGACCTTTGAGAGCGGCACCTGGGGCGTTATCCAGACGACCACGTGTAACAGGCCGAGCCTCGGGACGGCCATCGAGATCAGCGGCGAGAAGGGGACGCTGGCTTTCAGCGACAAGGGCATCACGTGCTACGAGGTAGACGGGGAGCCGGAGGCGTCGCTCGACGAGTTCGTGCCCGACCCGGACCGCCCGAAGAACATCATCGAGGACGTCGTCTCGGCCCTCACAAAGGGCACGCAGCTCGCGTGCGACGGTCCCGAGGGACGCGTCTCGACGGCGATATTCTGCGCCGTGTACGAATCGGCCCGGACGGGTGAGGCGGTTGAGGTGAAGTAGGCGTTCTTTGCCCAAGGACGGGGGATTGCGATGCATGGGTGGACAGCGGCAGTCATTGTCGTCCCCATACTGGTGTCGGTTTCTGCGCCCCGCGTAGGTCGGCCTTCCGCCTTCGCGAGAGGGACGAAGCTTCGGCGGAGTCCCTTCCAGGCCGACATCGCGGGCTCGAAAGCCCGCGCTGCGCGGGGGGGCGCGTTGGCGGAAGCGTGGAGTGACATCGTGCTTGCCGAGGGCGGACGCAGCGAGTACGTCATAGTGCTGCCGGGCGAGGCGTCGCCCTCGGAGGAGCATGCCGCCAACGAGCTGCAGAGCTTCCTGGAGCAGATCTCCGGGGCGAAGCTGCCCATTGTCAACGATGATGAGCCGCCGGCTGCAGCGGAGATTATCCTCGCGCCGTCGCCGAAGCGGCTATGGCGCGCAGGCAGGCGGAACAAGCGGCTGGGGCAGCTCGGCGTGCGGGTCGATTGGGAGAAGCTGGGGGACGAGGGGTTTACGATTCGGACTATCGGCAATCACCTGGTGATTGCGGGCGGGCGGCTGCGGGGGACGCTGTACGGCGTTTACACCTTCCTGGAGGAGCACCTCGGCTGCCGGTGGTTCGCGGAGGACCGCAGCCGGGTGCCAAAGCGCGAGACGATTCGGCTCGGGCAGATCGACGACACGCAGATACCCTTACTTGAGTACCGCGACACCGACTACCCCTGCTCGCGCGACGCGGATTTCGCCGCCCGAAACAAGCTCAACGGCACGCACCCACGACTGGATGAGGCCAGAGGGGGCAAGATAAGCTACTCCCACTTCGTCCACACCTTCAACTCCCTCGTCCCGCCCGACGAGTACTTCGACGCCCATCCGGAGTACTTCTCGCTCATCAACGGACGGCGCATCAAAGAGCGCACGCAGCTCTGCCTGACGAATCCGGATGTGCTGCGGATCGCGACGGAGACGGTGAAGGAGTGGATCAAGGCGGCGCCCGATGCGCGGATCTTCTCCGTCTCGCAGAACGACTGGCGGAACTGGTGCCAATGCGACCGGTGCACGGCCGTGGCCGAGCGGGAGGGCAGCCAGAGCGGCCCGCTCCTGCAGTTCGTGAACGCCATCGCCGAGCAGATCGAAAAGGAGCACCCGCAGGTCGCCATCAGCACCCTCGCCTACCAGTACACCCGCCAGCCGCCGAAGCACGTCAAGCCGCGCGACAACGTCATCGTGCGCCTGTGCAGCATCGAGTGCTGCTTCGCCCATCCGCTGGCGACGTGCGAGCGGAATGCCTCCTTCGCAGATGACATCCGTCGCTGGCACCAGATCTGCGATCGGCTCTACATCTGGGATTACGTCATCGACTACAGCCACTGCGTCATGCCGTTCCCCAACCTGCGCGTGCTGCAGCCCAACATCAAGTTCTTCGTCGAGAACGGCGTCAAGGGCATATACGAGGAGTCGAATTACTTCTCGCGGGGCGGGGAGTTCTCGAAGCTGCGCACGTATCTGATGGCGAAGGCCTTGTGGAATCCCGACTGCGACCTCGAGAAGCACATGGACGAGTTCCTCGAGGGGTACTACGGTGCGGCGGCGCGGCCCATTCGGCAGTACATCGACATGATTCACGACAAGGTGCAGGAGGAGAACATCCACTGCACCATCCGCACGCCGCCCACGTCGCCGCTGTTCAGTCCCGACATCGTCGCGCGGGCCAAGCGGCTGTTCGATGAGGCCGAGAAGGCGGTCGCGGACGATCCGCAACTGCTGCACCGCGTCCAGGTGGCCCTGCTACCCATTCAATACGTGGAGATATCGCAGGGCTCGCCCAGATATCGGCTCCGGGGCGATGCCTTTGTGTCGGAGCTTGGCCCAGAGCGGCAGACGCTCATTGATACGTTTGCGCGGGTGGCGAAGGCGGCGAAGGTGACCCACATCAGGGAGGGCTCCCGCGGGCTCATCGAGGACTGGCTGGCGAGGCTCCCGCAGCCGCGGCGGGGCCATCCCGTGCTCGAGCTTGTCAGCCCGACGCTGCGCGTTCAGATCATCCCGAGCCTCGGCGGGCGCATCTACAGCATCCTCGACCGGCGGCTGTACACGAACGTGCTGCACGTTGCGGGCCGGGACGATCCGCTGTATCCGGGCGTCGGCGGCTACGAGGAGTACAGCGAGAGTGGGTATCGTTCGCCCGGATGGAGTGAGGAGTACCGGCTCGAGGAGACGACCAGCGGCAGCGCGGTGCTGGTGGCACGCTTGAAGAACGGCCTCGAGCTGCGGCGGAGCATCGTGCTGGCCGCCGATGAGCCGAAGGTGTCGATCACCTCGACGCTGACGAACCGCGCCAAGGATCCGCGCACGGCCTGCCTTCGCGTGCATCCGGAGTTTTCGCTGGGGCGTGTCGATGATGCCGTCCTGTACATGCGCAGGGAGAGTGGCACGTGGTCCTCCCTCGATCTCGCAGGCGCTCTGAGCGACGATCCGCCGCGAGGCAAGGAGCTGTACTTCCGCAGCGACGAGAAGCCCGCCGGCGAGTGGATGCTCGTTGACACGGCCAAGAAGCTCGGCCTCATCAGTAGCTTCGAGCCGCGCGAGGTCGAGGTGTGCCTGCTGAACTTCTCCGGCGCCGAGCACCGCGTCAACCTCGAGCTATGGTCCCCCGAGCGCCAGCTCGCGCCGGGTGAGTCGCTCAGCATTAGCCAGACGTATCGGATCGTGGAGAATACGGTGCCGCTGCTGGGGGATCTCCGCCTCGCACCGGCGGGTTAGCTTGGCCTGCGTGACTCCCCCGCGGTCACGCACGCCTCCGCGCCGGCTGCTGCCAGGCGATGCAGCGCTGGGCGAGGCGCTTGAGGGCGGAGCTCTTGACGACGATGACATCCGGGCGGAGCACCGCGGTGTACATGTTGAGCAGGGAGAGCAAGTCCAGCAGGGAGTGGTAGCCGGAGAGGCCGGAGAGGTCCACGTAGACTTTGGTGAAGCGGCGGCCGAGGGTGAGGATCGCCCGCATATCGTAGGCGTCCATTTGCTCGAAGCGTATGCCCGGGTGGCGCTCCCTGGCCCGTTCGATGGGCTCTTTGCCGATATCGACGCCGATGACTTCCCTGCACTGCTCGGCCAGCAGCACCGTGGTCGTGCCCCACTCACAGCCGACCTCGAGCACAATGTCGTCGGGCTTGACGTACTCGTCTATGGTGGCGCGGTACTCCTTGACGCCCTGTGTGGCGATGTAGCGGGTGCGGACTTTGCCGCCCTGGACGTGTTCGGTCATTGGGGGTCGTGCCGCCGATCAGGGGGGCTCTCAGAGCAGGTCGTAGACGGGGCCGTCGGCCTCAGGGTGTCCGGGCGCAAGCCGGTCCTCACTGCAGTCAACCACGAGGTCCATGCCTTGGAGCACCAGTTGCCCGATCAGTGCCTGGGTGCCACGCGGCAGGACGACGCAATTCTGGTCCAGGGCCCTGTCGCCGATTTCGATGTGCAGCGTGCGTGCCAGGTGTGCGTTGTGCCGGACACCAGTTGCCAACCTCACGGGCCGAGTCTCATATACCTCCAGGCCAAGCTGCTCCACGACCTCCTCAGGAAGGCACATCATTGACGCTCCGGTGTCGGCCAACGCATCGATCTCACAGCGCCGGACCTGCTCGGGGGCGATGGTGCCATCCCCGGCGCGCACCAGGTCGGCCCCGTTCTCCAGCTTCACCTTCACAATGACCTTGCCCATTAGACTCTCCGTTCCCGTCGTCTGGCACTCCTCAGGTACGATGCTACCACGCGCCGACGGGGACGGTCAAGCAGCCCGCGGCACGTCACTCCGTGAACTCGAACTCCCGGTATGACTTGGCCGGCACGGTCTCGCCGGAGGGGTGCTTGTAGGGCTTCGTGTCGCTGAAGTTAACGACGACGCCGATGCCGCCGGCGAAACGGGTCTCCTGGACGGTGCGATCGGGCGTGAGGAACCGGTGGCTCAGCATCTCTCGATCGCCGACCTTCTGCAGGAAGCGGCCGATGTTCCGCATCGACTGCAACAGACGCGGCCCTTGCTCGTCCAGGTAGTTCTTATGAACGACGTAGATCGGCATCGCCCCGTAAAGAATGTGCAGCAGGTCCCAGTCGTCCCAGTACTCCCGCTGCTCCCAGCGGTTCGGCGTGTGGTTCCAGCGCCACGTCATCCACATCGAGTCGTGGTACACGAGTTCGTGCAACGGAGCCCGAATGCTTGGGTCGAGCTGGAGACGGATGTACTCCTCCGGAAGCCGGAATGGCTTTGTGCCCACGTACACGCCTGGCACACGGGCGAGCCGGGTGATCGTGAGGCTGCCCTCCTGGTAGTGCAGCGCGTGCGCGGCCCAGTCGCCCCCGCCCTCGGAGCTGCACACCTGCCCCAGTGAGCGGAGGTAGTCGAATAGGCCGAGCTTGGCCTCGCGGTCCTGGCCGCGCGTCACCGGATGCTCGTCGCTGTAGCACTCGTGGAAGCCGGTGGCAGTCTCGACGTCGATGAAGCGCGCATCGTACCCGAGCTCTTCGATCTGCGGCGGGATGTTCTTCTTGAGCCAGGCCAGCTTGCTGAGCGAGCAGCGCTTGTAGCAGCGGATACGCGTTCCCGCTGCGCCCGAAGGGTCCACGCCCTCCCTGGCGCCGACAGGATAGGCGAAGCCGGGCAACGGGTCGCCCGATCGGGCGATGATGCACTCGTCGGGGTAGCCGATGCGGCGGTGGTCGAGCTCCGACCGGGGCGGGCCCCAGTGGGCGAGCAGCTCCGGGCCCGCGACGTCGGTGTAGATGTCGTACCGACTCACCACGTAGCCGGCACGCTGAGCTTTCTCGATGCGCTCGCGCGGACCGCCGCAACTGTAGAGGCACCGCGTGATGCCGTTCTCGATCATCCAGTCGAAGACCGTGGTGTCGGGGCTCCGGTCGTACACGTTCACCGCGCCGACGAGCCGCTCGACGGCCGGTATCTCGCGCGCCTTGTCGGCGATGGTGCGGAAGCGTCCCTGGTCCTGCAGCCAGCGGCGGTAGCGTTTTGCCATGGCCACGTAGCCGCTCCTGTCTGAAGCGGGACGCCCCGCCCCGTAGGGGTCAGGGGCGCCGCCGTCGAACAGGCAAAAGCGCACGCGCCGCCGGTAGCGCAGATCGTCTCGGGAGGGAAGCCATTCCACGGCCGGTGCGGCGACGACCGTCTCGCCAGAGCGTGCCTGCCGGACTTGCAGCCGGAAGTCATCACTCGTCTCTATCAGCGCCATGAGGCCGTGCCCGCCCTCCACGATGCCAAACCACGGCATGAGAACGCCGCCCTGCCCGTACTGGTAGGCCCCCACCAGCCTCGGCAGGTCCACCCTCGACGCCGGCACTATAATGCCCTCATCGGCCGGCAACACGAGTTCCTGATCGGGAGCCGGCAACTGCGGCAGCGGATAGTCGAGGCTGACGGCTCTGCCCGGCGCGGCCGGCTCCAAGTCCACCAGTACCTCGCTGCCTTCGAGGCGAACGGCGACTGCGATCTTTCCAGCCGCAGCGTCCAGCGTGAAGCTGAGCGTGCGTGCCTTGGCGTCGGCTTTGACGTCGCTCACCCGTGGCAACACCACCCCGTACGTGGACTGGCCCCACGTCTTCCCCGTCCGTAGGTCCGTGAGCTTCAGCTCCCCAGTGCTCTCATCCAGGGTCACGCGGCTGAGGCGCGAGGCAACGGTGTGCTTCGGCCCTCCGGCCGGCGTAGTCGCCGCAGGCACTTTGATCACCTCCACGTCGTCGAACCAGACGGTCACTGGGCCGTCGTATGTGACCAGCGTGAACTGCAATCGGCCCTCCGCGATGCGATCGTCAAGCAGACGCGCCTCGCCATACTCCCACCGCCGATCGCGGTTCTCGACCTTTGCATGGAGGACGGGACCGGCGCATTCGAGGCTGCACTCGTACCATACCCCTGGGGTGACGTTGAAGCCGCCGACTGCAGCCAACTGGGCGAACTCCGTTCCCACATGCCGTATGAATGCCGGTCCGCTATCCCGCAGATTTAGCCAGTAGACGCGGTCTCTGGCTGCTGCCCGTACGCCGAGCTTCACGTGGAAGCCTCGGGCTTCGGACACCGCGACTTTGATACGAGCAGTGACGCGGTAGTGATCCCACGTCGGCTCGCCGAAATCGATAGTGCCTTGCCCCAGCGCCTGCAGTACATGGTTGCCCGCCACGTCCGGATCCGGCACGACAGTCCAGTTGCCGGAGGCGATCTCCCAGCCCCCGGGCAAGCCTGCCTCGAAGTCCTCCTTGAGCAGCGTTTGGCTCGCAGCGCACGACGCGAGGCCGAGGAAAAGGAGTAGGCATATCGTCGCTTTCATGGCCCCATACCCCCTGGAATGTCGAGCGCCTGATCGAGGTCGGCGATGAGGTCGTCGGCATCCTCGACGCCCACCGAGAGGCGCACCAGGCCATCGGTGATTCCGGCCTTCTCCCGTTCGGCCGGGGGGACCTCTGCGTGCGTCATGGAGGCGGGATGACAAATCAGCGTCCTCACATCGCCGAGGCTCACGGTGAGCGTGCAGAGCCTGACGGAGTTCATAAGCGCGCGCCCGGCCTCGATGCCGCCCTTGAGCTCGAAGCACACCATGCCGCCGTACCCGGACATCTGCCGCCGCGCAAGCTCGTGCTGAGGGTGCGAGGGCAGTCCGGGATAGATCACTCGCTCAACGGCGGCGTGCTGCTCGAGGAATTCTGCCACCCGCAGCGCGTTGGCGTTGTGGGCGGCCATTCGCAGAGGCAGCGTTTGCATCCCGCGTGCGATGAGGAAGCTATTGAAGGGGCTCAGCGCGCCACCCAACTGGATGTGCGTGTGCCAGAGCTTGTCGATGAACTCCTTGCTCCCGACGACCGCGCCGCCGATGAGATCGCCGTGACCGCCCAGGTACTTGGTGGCGCTCTGGATCACCACGTCAGCCCCCAGAGAAATGGGGCGTTGGTTGATCGGTGTCGCGAAAGTGTTATCGACGACGGTGGTGACACCCGTGTTGCGGGCGATGGACGCAACAGCCGCGATGTCCACGAGTTTGAGCGCCGGGTTACCCGGCGTCTCGAAATAGATGGCCCGTGTGTTTGGCTTCACCGCGTCCGCGACGCGCTCAACCTGCGTCCCATCGACGAAAGTGCACTCGATCCCAAGATGCGGAAGTGTGTCCGCCAGAAGCAAGTGCACGGCGGCGTAGATGGAATCCGTGGCGACGATGTGATCGCCGCGCTTGAGCAGGGCAAGCAGCGCCGTACTGACGGCCGACATGCCGGAGGCGACCCCCTGTGCCGCCTCGGCCCCCTCGAGCGCAGCGATTTTGTCCTCGAAAACCTTGGTCGTCGGGTTGCCGTAGCGCGTGTAGATGTAACCATCTTGCTCGCCGGCGAATCGGCGTGCGCCTTCCTCGGCGCTCTCGAAGGCAAAGGTGGCGGTCTGGTAGATGGGGGCGGCCACCGCGCCATACGCCGGATCGACGCCGTGCCCCGCATGGACGGCAATGGTGCAAGTCCCGTGCGTGGGGCTGTCCACTGGGAACGCTCCTCTCACGACTTTCGTCGGTGGTGCCGGAGCATTCCCCGCCGGGCGGTGTTTCGCCTTTCGCAGGCGAGCGGCGATCAATGAGGATGAGGATGGGGATGGGGATAGCACTCCGTCAGAGGGTCGGGTGGGTATCCCGGCCCAACGAGGCTGTCTCACCGGGCTCTCGGCCCGACCTGCCGTGCGTCAGAACTCCACAAAGACCTGAACACGATTGTTGCCCGTATCGGCTACAACGATGAAGCCGAGCGAGTCCACTGCGACCCCCTGGGGCGATTGGAACTGCCCGTCGGCCGTCCCCGGCCCTCCCACAGTGAACAGGAACTCCCCCTCCCGGCTGAACTTCTGGATGCGATCGTTCCCGCTGTCGGCCACGTAGATGTCGCCCCTCAGGTCCACCGCCACATCGTGGGGCTCATTCAGCTCTCCGGGGGCCGATCCTGGTGACCCGATGGTCCACCCCTGCTGGGCCAACGGATCGAATACCACGATGCGATCGTTGTTGGGGTCGGGGTAGTAGATGTTGCCCTCGCGATCGACGGCCATCCCCCGCTGCTGCTCCCCGGTGGGTATCGGCGTTGTGGGTCCGCCTGACACCAGCAGCGAACACGTCCCGCCCGTACACAGCAGGATGTTCCAGGCCATCGGGCTGGCGAGCTCATCCACCGCCCACAGGTACACCTGCCCCGCCGCATCCGCGGCAACGCCGTACGCTCGGGTGCCGCTGGGCAGAGCGGTCTCCAGTTCCGCCTTTCTCTGGCCGGCCAGATCGAACACCGCCACGCGACCCACGTCGGGGCTGACGAGGTAGATGTCCTGGTTTGGGCCGAAGTTCGCGGCCGTGGGCTGGAGGAAGTCAATGAAATCCCCCAGAAGCGCCCCCGTGATCGTGTACTTCTTCACCTGCCACGACCCGGCGGCCAGCACATACAGCGTGCGGTTGGAATCGATGATGACGTCCAGCGGGCGCGCGTCTGGCCCGCCTATGGGGATAGACCGCACGAACCGCGCACCACTCGGCTCACCGTCCCCGCCGCCGCAGCCACTCAGTACGATGATAATCGCGCTCGCGATCGCTGCAAGGAGAGCCTGTGCACGGTGGGAAGCGACTTTCATGGTAGGACCTCCCCCTATTGAGGCCGCCCGGCGAGCATCAGCTAACATTACGATACCGTAAACACCTATAACATACCCCGAATCGACGCAAAATCTCCCAAGGCAACCAAAAAGCGCTCCCGTCGCCGGTGGGAGAGCGGCGCGCCGAGAGCTCCTCGCCCGACGTTGGGTCGAGGCGCACTGTGATCTTCTGCCGGGCGATCGGATAGATGAGGACGACGCGATGGGCCTTGGAGAGGTCCTCGAGCTTCTTGCGGATCGCGGAGAAAGTGCCCGTCTGGATCTCGTAGATCACACCGTCCCGAAGCACGTCAACCTTGTAGCCGCCCAGCTCTGCCTGGACGAGTCCATCCTCCCCGGCATAGTGGCGCTGGAGTGCGAGGTGAAGCTCCGTGGGCACGACGGACGATCACTCCCAGCCGTCGAACGGTCGGTGTCTGGGCCCCCGGCGGGGGAGGCGAGCGACTGCCCCCGTCGCCGTGTCCTACAGGCGCAGGCGGACCGGGTCGGCGTTGTACGCTCGTACGATCACGTGGCTTCCGCCCGCCGGATCAATGACCGCGATGCGGCGCGTCTGCCCCGGCGTGGGTGTCGTCAAGGACGAATGGGCGGCCGCATGGATGCGCCACTCGGCTCCCTCGCTCAGGGCGCATTTGGCCGCGAACCAGACGCCGGCGCAGAAAACGCTCATGCCAGCCGCAACCGCAGGTTTGCGCGTCGCGTGCCCCACCCAGAGCCCAATAATGCTCCCCAGGAACAGCGCTGCCGTATCGAGGAGTCCCCACAGTATCAGGGGGAGGTCGTGCGTGCCCTCCTTGATCAGCATGGGCCCGAGGACAGCAGTGCCGCACAGCATGAGCGTGCACCGGGGCACCACGAGTGCCAGCAGCTTTCCCAGCATGATCTGCCGAAGTGCCATCCCGCTCCCCAACAGCCGTCCCAAACGGCCGGAGGCCCGGTCGCCCGCCACCGAGAGGGCGGCGAGCGCGGGAAGGAAGTACCGCCCGCCCAGAATCGCTAGCCAGGCGAGCACTGACGTGAGGACGTATGCGGCGTGCGGGGTGAATAGAATGACCTCCCCGAGAACCAGTTCAACGGCGTGGACTCGCGGCGGGAACGCGACAAGCGCGAGCCGAGACGCGAATCGAAGGAACATAGGCCCCGGGGGGTGCCTGAGAACGTAACGCGACACGAGACCCAGGGCAGGGGCAACGACGGCTATGGCGAGTGTCACGAGAACCAGTACCAGGAGTGTCCGTCGCGTCCACAGCCGCCGAGCCTCGAAGCAGTTCGCCATCGCCCGGTGGGCCACCCGGAAACGATGAAGATGGGCCCGGCGGGGAGCTGGGGGCCGCCGGAGCAAGCTGCTCCGGCTACAACGGGTGGGCCGACGGGCCGAATCTTCGAAGCAGAACACCGGGTTGTTGCCCAGTATTGGGACTCGCTCCCAGCGCAGCATCCGTGCATTCTCCCTCAGCCTCCGCTGGCCGCGTGTGGCCGCATCCCGCCATGCTCAGCGACACTTGTCACACTTGCGCGCTGCGGTCCCACTCCGTCACCCGCTGCAAAGCGTGCTGTGCGCTGATCCAGAAGAACACCAATGCGGCGCCCTGCACGACGGCCCGCGGTGCTGCCAAGTCCAACCACCCCAACGTTCGGCTTGCGCCAAGCCCGGTGGTCACCTTGAACAGCAGCCACCCGAGCCCCAACCCGAGACCACCGACTGCCGTCGGCACCGCGATACCGGCGATGGCAATGCTGCCGGCCATGGCCACAGCCGGCTCACGGCGGGGCGACAGTCCAACCCTCAGCCCCACCAGAGCCCCCACAGTCAGCCCCAGCACGAGCTCGGCAATCAGCGAGGCGCCCAGGACGACGAATGCCGCATTGGCCGCTGCCAGGCAGGTCAACGGGACAACGACAACCAGCGCGAGGACGGCGAACGGAGCTGCCAGCGCCAGGGCCGTGCCCAGCAGGATCTCGCCCGGGGACATCCGGCTCACCAGCAGCGGCTACAGTCGGCCCGTCATGCGATCCGTAGCCATCGAGGCGGCAGCCAGCGCTGGGACCAGATAGCGTGCTCCAGCTTTGACCACAAAGCTGAGCCACAACGTCAACAGATACGCGCTTCGGAGATAGTGGCCATCCAGAAGTCCCGCTCCGGCCGCGACG
>JAUWAU010000057.1 GCA_030601885.1 Armatimonadota bacterium | reverse complement strand
GCCCCCGCCACAGACGCCTGCGTCGGTGACCTAAGCACCCATCGCAACACCAGAGCCTCACTCCAGCACCGCGATCGCAACTACGACAACAATAACCAATACAAACAGCACTCCCGGCTGTTAGGCAGACAGGCTCCTAGTGCTGCTGACCGCCCTGCCCGGTCTGTGCCAGGCTGAGGCTGAGGAGCCCTCAGATATGGAGCCACTGAATAGATTCCCTCGGATGATGCAGGAATACCTCACCAGGCGTCTGCGTGCCGTCTACCGCGACAACCACGAGCGGGTCATGGGCCTGAGGACCCGCAAGCAGGTGCTGGCTTACCGCAAAGAGCTGCGGGAGAAGATGCCGCTGATCTTCGGCGAGCTGCCCGAGCGGACGCCGCTGAACGTTCGCATCACCGGCGAGATCGAGCGCGACACACATGTGATCCGCAAGCTCATTTTCGACAGCCGCCCCGGCTTCCCCGTGACGGCGAATCTGTACCTGCCGAAGGGCTTTGAGGGACCGCGGCCGGCGGTCCTGTGCCTGTGCGGCCACTCGGCGAACGGCAAGGCCGCCGAGGCGTACCAGTCGTTCGCCCAGGCGCTGGCCCGGATGGGGTACACCGGGCTGATCTTCGACCCCCTCGGGCAGGGGGAGCGCCTGCAGTACCATGACGGGGAGGGCGGCTCGCTGTTCCGCATCGGCGTGCAGGAACACAACATCGCGGCCCGCCAACAGCTCCTCGTCGGCGAGTTCATCGGCACGTGGTTCGTCTGGGACGGCATCCGCGCCATGGATGTGCTGCTGTCGCAGGAGAACGTTGACACCAGCCGCGTGGGCGTGACGGGCAACTCCGGCGGCGGCAACATGACCACCTACGCCGTGGCGAACGATCCCCGATCCACCATGTCCGCGCCGTCGTGCTGGATCACCAGTTGGCACCACAATGGCGTGAACGAGGAGCCCATCGACGCCGAGCAGTGCGCGCTGAACGCCCTGGGCCTGGGTGTTGAGCAGAGCGACCTGCTGCTGGTTCAGGCGCCCGAGCCGACGATCCTCATCACACAGGAGCAGGACTTCTTCGACCAGCGCGGATCGCTGGAGGCCTACGACCGGCTGCGCCACGTGTACGAGGTTCTGGGCGCGGAGGATAGCCTGGCCTACCATGTGGGACCGCAGAGGCACGGCTACTGGCAGGACGGACGGGAGGCGATGTACGCCTTCTTCAACGCGCATGCGGGCGTTGACGCTCCGAGCGAGGAGCGGGAACTGACGATCGAGGAGGACCAGACCCTCCAGTGCACGGAGACGGGGCAGGTGGATGACATGGGCGCCCGGTGCGTCTTCGACTTCACGCGCGAGAAGTCGAAGCGGCTGGCCCGGGAGCGCGGCAAGCCATCGGGCGCGGAGCTGAAACGCCGCGTACGCGACCTGCTCGACCTTCCCGAGCGGGACGGCCCTCCCGACTACCGCGTGCTGCGTCCCTGGACGAGGCGGGAGTACGCCCGGCGCTATGCCAGCCAGTTCGTGCTGGAGACCGATCCCGCGTTCGGAGCAGAGGCCATCGTGACCAAGCTCGAGGACGAGCGGCGGGCGGCCCGGCCGCTGCCGGGGAAGGGCCCGGCAGTGCTGTACCTGCCGCACCTGTCCTCGGACGAGGAGCTGCGCGAGGACGAGCTCCTGCGCGAGATGGCGACCGAGAACGAGGCGTTCTTTGCCTGCGACTACCGGGGCATCGGCGAGTCCCGCCCCGTCACCTGCCGGCCGGACATGTTCTTCCACCTCTACGGCAGCGACTACCACTACGCCTCCTACGCCCTGGTGTTCGGCGAATCGTACGTGGCCTGGCGCGTGCACGACGTGCTCTGCACTCTGGACTGGATGGCGTCATTCGACTACGACCAGGTGCATCTGGTGGCATGCGGCTGGGGCAGCATCCCTGGCGCGCTGGCGGCCCTGCTGGATGACCGCATCGAGAGGGTCACTCTGGTCAACGCGCCGACATCCTACTCCGAGATGGCCGAGACGAAGATGCAGCAGTGGCCGCTGTCGGCGATGCTGCCCCACGTCCTCGAGGAGTTCGACCTCCCAGACGTCTACCGGGAGCTGCGGAGCAAACACCTTCGGATGATCGAGCCGTGGAACGCCATGATGGAACCGGCGGAGGGCGAGTCCGCCGACGAGGGCTGATCCGGCCGGGACGCCCTGCGGAGAGATGGCCGATGCGACACGTGGTGATGCTGTTTACCCCGCTGAGCCTGGCCGTGATCTGTACGGCTGAGGAGAGTGCCGATGCCATGCGCTTCAGCGCGACGAACCACAGCGACTCCCCCCGCCGCACGGTCGCCCGCGTGTCCATCCCAGTGCCTGAAGGGGAGATCGACCGGGCTCCACGTGCCGTGCGCGTCACGGGACCCGGCGGCGACGTGTCCGCACAGAGCGCCGTCATCACGCGCCATCCCGACGGCTCCGTCCGTCGGCTGATGCTCAGCCTCCCGGTCGAGGTCGCTGCCGGCGATCAGGCGCAGTACGCCTGCCGGGCGGACGACAGGGCTACGGAGCTCTCATCCATGCTCTCCGGGCAAGATCCCGCCCGGGTCAAGACCGAGGCATTCGCCGTCCTCGCCTCGCAGGGCCGGGTGCAGCTCCTCGATGCCGCGGGCGACGTGGCGGCCGTCGTTGAGCCCTTCGGCCCGGACCTCGGGAGCCCGGCCGGGACCACGCTCACCGTTCTCGACGCCGGCCCCCACTACGTCTGGCTGCGCTACAACACCGATGGCGAGAAGTGGTCGCGGGAGATCGACGTCGAGATCAACCGCTTCGGCCAGGTCCAGCTCACCCACCGGCTCCAGGTGCATGTGCCGGGCAACTCGTGGACTCCCGACTTCGGGTTCGACCTGACTGCATATGGCGCCCGTACGGCTGACCCGCCGTCCCGCGCCGTTCACTTCATGGCCCGCGACTACTCGGCCTCATTCGCCGATAGTCCGGAGCTGATCGTCCCGCTGACGCTCGCCGACGGCATCGAGATCTGCGCCGCCAATCCGCTGGCAATCCGCCAGAACCGGGGCGCTCTGTCGTGCGAGATGAGTGCTGGGCAGGTGCGAATCCGCTCCAACCGGAACGAGTCCGTGGAGGACCTGGACGAGAACGGGCTGATGATCCAGGAGGGCCAGTGGCGGGTCAGCTGGCTGACCATCGCGCCCGTCGGCCGCGACGAGATGGCCTGGCGTCTCGACGAGCCCCTCCGCACGCACGCCGACTGGCGTCTCTACGATGCGGTCTACCACACGGGCGCGCCGCTGGACGTGGAGGCGCCCCTCATTCGCCGCGCGGTGGACAAGTACGTCCGGGCCATGCAGGGGATGTCGATCAGCGGCGACGACTGGGGCAACATGACCTCGTGGTCGCCGCAGCGGGACGGCCAGGCCATCAACTCCCAAGTCCGCTACAACCACTGCCGCTACGTCTGGGAGGAGTACTTCCGCGGCGGCGACCCCAGGCTGCTCGACATCGCCCGCGACTGGTCTGAGAACTACCGTAACCTCTCGATCTACTGGGGCCCGAATGACGACTACTACGGCGGCAGCCGACGGGGACGGGCGCTGCGCGACGAGCCCGGCAGTCCCCACGGCCCCGGCAGTTACATGGTGCGCTTCAACAACGCCATCGGCTGGCTCACCAAGGGCTTCGCCGCCTTCTGGCTGGCGTACGAGGAGACCGGCGATCCGCGCTTTCGCGACGCCGCCGAGGCCCAGGCGCGCTGGTCGGCCGACCACGTCACGTGCCTGCGCCGCGAGATGCGCAGCGTGGGAGTGATCGCCGACTACTCAAAGCTCTACGAGTACACCGGCAACGAGCTGCACCTCGAGCAGGCCGTTCGCCTGTGGGAGGAATTCCGGCAGGGGCAGATGGACAACCTGCTCTTCACCCAGCACGGGAAGGAGGCCACCGGCGACCACCTCTACATCCACTCCGACGCGTACGGCTACCAGCACCAGTTCGTCAAGCCGTACATGGTCCAGTACGCCGCGAACTCGCTCCCCTACCTGCTCGAGCACCGTCCCGACGACCGGCATCTGCGGGACACCATCGTGGCGCTCAACGACTGGATGGCCACCCACCGCCAGCCCGGCGGGGGCTGGGGCTACCCGCACTACCTCACCGCCGGGATGCAGTGGAACAACGAGTACTGCCACGGGATCATGGTGGCGTATGAGCTGCAGCCGAAGGACATCTATCTTGAGGCGGTCCGCGAGAACGTCGCGCCGGTGGTGCAGTTGCTCGAGGTTCATGCCGAGGTCCCTCGTGGCCTGAACCCGTGGGAGTCCGCGGCCGGCATCGACCAGCAGCAACGTGCCGAACGCTACCACCTGGCCACCGACCGCGACCCGATGCGCGACTACGAGGAGGGCCAGATCAAGTTCGGCCAGTCGCCGGACAACTGCGTCTACTTCGCCGTCCTGCTGCGCGACTACCTGCGATGCCGCTCCGAGGAGACGGTTCTGCAGTCCTATGAGCTTCTGGAGAAGATGAAGCGGCTTCCGACAACGCTCGATGCCCGGAGTGCCGCGCCGGCGCGGTGACTGTCGACGTCCGGCCGAGCGCGGCGAGCTCGTAACCCGGTCCTCCACCCGGTTACACTGATGAGCATTGCGAGGCCTGCCCGGCACGGCCAGGAGAAACTCCATGACAGAGCCCCCGGTGAACTTCATCATCTACCTCGCTGATACGCACCGCGGCGACCATCTGGGTCTTGCCGGCCATCCGGTGTGCGAGACGCCCAACATCGACAACATGGTGAACCGTGGCGCGTACTTCCCCAACGCGTATTCGGAGATCCCGTCAACCACCGGCGCCCAACGCGTGATTCTGAGCGGCAAAGGGAGCTACGACTGCGGTCAGATCGGGTACCAGACCTGCCGGTGGGGAGAGAAGCACACGGTTGCCAAGGTCCTGGCCGGCCACGGGTATCAGTGCTTCAGCATCGGCTGCCGGAACATCTATCCGCAGCGGAAGCTGTATGGATTCCATCGAGTCATTCTAACGGGCTGCAAGGATGATCCTGGCGGAGGGGACTACCCTGAGTGGCTGAGACTTCACGCCGGATCGACGGCTGATCCGGCTGGCCATGGGGTTGACCCCAACGGCTGGGATGCCCGGCCCTGGCACCTGGAGGATCGGTTCAACCCCGTCAACTGGACCATCGACACCGCGCTGGATGTGCTGGCGAAGCGGGACCCGTCGCTGCCGTTCTTTGTGCTGCTGTCGCTCGGTCCGCCCCATGCACCATTCTGCCCGCCGCAGCCCTTCTGGGACCGGTACATCGACCGCGGGATCTCTGGGCCCGTGTACGGCGACTGGTGTGCCCGGCACGACGTGCAGCTATCGGGCCCTCCGCCCGCGACCTGGCGCGGGAGCATCACGGCGGAGCAGTACCAACGCATGCGCGCGGGCTACATGGGCTGCATCACCCACGTGGACCACGAACTGGGCCGACTCAAGCAGCGGCTCCAGCGGATGGGGCTTCTCAGCGACACGATGATCATCTACATCTCGGACCACGGAGACATGCAGTTCGACCATCATCTGTTCCGCAAAACGTACGCATACGAAGGCTCCGCACGCGTACCGTTCGTAGTCGAATACCCAACCGGCTGGGACCTGCCAACTGGCAGGTTCGACCACATCGCCGGGCTTCAGGACGTTGCCCCTACGATGTACGATGCCGCCGGCATCGAGCCGCCCGAAGGTGTCACCGGCCGGAGCGTGCTGGACGCGGTCCGAGGCAAGCCGTGGCGCGAGTTCCTGCACGGCGAGCACTCCCCTTGCTACTCGCTCGAAGAGGCAATGCACTACCTCACGGACGGGAAAGAGAAGTACATCTGGTTCCCAGTGACCGGCGAGGAGCAGTTGTTCGATCTTGTGAACGATCGTGACGAGCTCCGCGATCTCGGCAGGGATGCAGCATGCGCGGATCGAGTGGTCCCGTGGCGCCAGCGCCTGATCGACTGGCTCGGCCGCCGGGGCGACGGCTTCTCCGACGGCAAACAGTTGATCCTGCGCAAAGAGCGTTGGGCGGCGGACGTCGAACGAGTCCCAGACGCCTCGTGAGGGCTTTGGGCCTGGGACCGCCGTTGCGGCCGCGAGGAGGCCTTTCTCCATGAGACACCTGCGACTACTCGCCGCGTCTGTCGTTGCTCTTGCGACGGTGAGCCCGTCGCCAGCCTCAAGCGCGCCACTGTCATCACAGGTCGCCGCCGAGCAGTGCGCCGCAATGCCCGCCGGTGACATCACTGTTGACGGCGTTGACGGTCACCTGCGCTTCGATCTCCGGCCCGAGTCAGCGATGAGTAGCGTTCACCTGGTCTTCCGCTCGAGCGTCCCGACCGCGGGCACGGACCGCCTGGTCATCGAGGGTCGCAGCGACGAGGGCTCCGGACTGGCGCTCTGCGTCTCGCGGGTGCGACTGCTCGATGCGAACGGGCCCGACCATCTCGTGTACGAGCCGGATCTCATCCTGCCGCCGGAGTGGAACCGGCGGACCATACTGCTGCGCGACTTCGAAGGCGACGTACCGGACATGGTCAGCGGCCTTGAGCTGTCCCTATGGGCGCCCCAGGAGGCCGGGCGACGCTTCTCGCTCTACCTTCGTCGCTGCGAGCTTCTTGGCCCGGCAGACGTAGCTGCCGAGCTCCGCCCACCGACTCGCCCACGGCAAGCCCGCGCCGTGGCGCAGAGCGGACGTGTGCCCCCGGAACACGCGCACTGGACGAACTTCGGTCCAGGGGGCGGAGGCTGGTATCGCGTCGTTGCCATCTCGCCACATGACGGCACTTGCTTTGTCGGAGCCGACGTCGGCGGGATGTATCGCAGCACCGACAACTGCCGAACGTGGGACATTGTCAACTCCGGCATGCCCAATCTCTACATCAACACCATCACCTTCCACCCCAGCGATCCGCGCATTGTGTTCGCCGGCAGCAATGGAGGTGTGCTGAAGTCCACTGATGGCGGCACGACGTGGGCGATCAAGCGGCACGGATTCCCGCCCTTGGTCACCTTCGGCCTGAGCGCGCCCATCTGTGCCATCGCCGTCCACCCGGCGAGCCCCGATACCGTGTACGCCGGCGTGGGCCATGAGCGGAACTACGGCACGCTCCGCCCGGGCACCGTCGGCGGCCGTATCTTCCGGAGTATCGACGGCGGAGAGACGTGGCGCATGGTCGAGCTGCCCGGCGGCGAAGAGGCGCGCAGGCTCTCCGTCCTCTGCATCCGCGTTCATCCGACGCATCCGTCCCGCCTCTACGCAACGACGCAGGGAGGCCTGTTCGTGAGCGCCGACCGGGGAGAATCCTGGACGCGCTTGAGACAGGCTCTAGATGGGTACGAGACGACATTCCTCGTCATCAAACAGGACGAGCCCGATGTCATGCTGCTCGCCTACCACCGAGGGCCCGACGGCCGAGGCGGCGTCCTCAAGAGCACCGACGGCGGGGAGCGGTGGGTGGAGAGCAACGGCGGCCTGCCTGCCAAGGAGGGCGCCTGGCGGATCATCGCCCACCCGGACGATGCGAACACGTACTACATAGGCTGGCACCGGGGATCGGGGCTGTTCGTGACCCATGACTGCGGAGCCACGTGGCAGCCGGTCAACCTTGCGCACAACATCCGATCAGCCTGGTTCTTCGTGGGCGCGAGCGTCACGGGGATCGACATCGATTCGCGGAACCCGAGCCGCCTGGTCTACTGCAACGACATGGACCTCTACCAGACCGTGGACGCCGGGCAGGCCTGGGACCAAGTGGCCACTGATCTGGTCTCTCCGGCGGAGGCGGAATCGCCGGCGAGCTGGCGCGGCCGAGGGTGTGAGGTCCTGTGTGTTGGGGGGCCTCAGGCGTTGGCGGTCGATCCGGCGGACCCGCGGACGCTCTACTTCGGGTACTGGGACACACACGCGTGGAAGAGCGACGACGGGGGCAGGACGTGCTACCGCCTGACCAACGGCATCAGCAGCGGATACGGCCGGATGGGGTGTGTCGTCCTCGACCCGGCCAACCCGGACATCGTGTACCTCTCGAAAGGGAGGAACTACGACCAGCACCGGCTCTACAAGAGCGTCAACGCCGGCACCGACTTCCATCTGATTGGGCACGAGGGATCCGGCCTGCCTCCTGGGGGCATCTTCAGCCTGCTCATCGATCCCGAGAGCCCCGTCGAGAGCCGGGTCATCTACGTCACGGTGACGGGCTACGGCGTCTACAAGAGCGCGGACGGCGGAATGTCGTGGGACGAGCAGTCCGACGGCCTGCCCAGGGACAGCCGCATGCCGAAGCAGTTGGCCATGGCCCCCACCGACTCGCATCGCCTCTTCCTGGCATCAGGCGCCCATTTCCACCCGGCTACCAAGCGGCGAGTCGCCGGCTACATCGCGCGGACCACTGACGGCGGGGAGAGCTGGGAGATCGTCAAAGAAGGGGTCGAGCCCCAGTGTATCGTCATCGATCCATCCGATCCACGGGTCATCCTCGCCGGTAACCGGAACTTCTCTGGGGTGGACTACCCCAACGCGCTCTACAAGTCCGTCAATGGCGGAGATACGTGGACCAGCGCGGACCAGACGGTATTCCTGACCGGCCCCGGCTCCCACGGCGGCGACCAGGGCGCCCGGGTCTTCGTGTCATGTCTCGTCGCCGACCCCGCGACTCCTGGGCGCTTCTACGCAGCCTGCCGCGAGGAGGGCTACGATGTGAACAACGGCCGCGGCGTGTTCGTATCGAGCAATCACGGCGATACGTGGGAGCCCTTCACGCTCGATGGGCTCAGCAACTACCGCATAGGAACGCTCATCGTGGACCCAGTCAATCCATCCAGGCTCTACGCCGGCACGGGTGGCAACGGCTTCTTCCGTTTCGGCCCACCACCCGAGTAGGCGGCTGCCTGGCCAGGGACTGCAGGACGATGCACCCTGAGCTCACACCCGTGGCCGGCAAATCGTCGTACCAGCTCTTCGGCCGCGACGTGACCGCGACCTTGTACGAATATTTCGCGAAACTCCGCGTGTGGCGGTTGGGGAGCGGCCCGCACGAGGAGTTCACTGACAGCGCCATTGGCGTGGCCAAAGTCCGGGCAGATCCGCTAGGCTACTTGGCGCAGATCCAGGAATTCGCGGAGTCGGTGCGCACGAATACGCCGCCGCCTCATGCCGCAGATCTGCACGCTGGTGCACAGGCCACCGCTCTGGCCATCGGAGCCTTCGAGTCCATTCGCACAGGCGAGCCGCAGGAGCTTTAGCCCAGGGGCGGGAATCGGAACACGAAATGCAGCGAACAGTCATCGGAGGAGCCTCTGAAATGAACATAGAGACCGTTGCGGTGTTCGGCGGCAGCGGCAAGATAGGTAGGCGGGTTATTGAGCTGCTGGAACAACGGGGCCTGCACATCTGCGCCTTGGTTCATCGCACTCCCCTGGCCGCCACCGAGGTTCAGACCGTGTCGGGCAGCGTGGCTGACCCTGAGGCGGTCCGGGAAGTCGTCAGCGGCAGCGACGCGGTAGTGCACATGGCCACAACAAAGGAGGATCCTGATACATTCTTCGATGTCAGTATACGCGGAACGTTCAATGTGCTGGACGCATGCCGGGGGGCTGAGATTCAGCAATTCATCCTGTTCAGCGGTGATGCGACCCAGGGAATCTGGTTCTATCCCCAGCCCCGCCCGATTGACGAGAACCACCCCAAAACCGCTTACCCAGGCTATTACGCCTTTAGCAAGGTTGTCGAAGAGACGATGGCCGAGCAGTATGCGATCCAGTACGACCTACCCATCTCCATTCTGCGCTCCTCGTGGGTCTTCGAAGAGGACGACCTGTTGACGCACTTCTCTCTACTTGAGAATGTAAGCCCCGAGGAGAAGGGCCACGGCTTTGGGGAGTTGACCGATGGTATCCTGGCGCTGGTTGAAGCCGGCGAGGAGCGCATCACTATTCTAGCGGACGCCAGCGGCAGGCCGCATTACCGCCATATCGTTCACATTGATGATGTGATGCAGGCTTTTGGGAGAATCCTCGGCAACCCCTCGGCCCTCGGGCAGGATTTCAATATCGCTGCCCCCGCGCCGTTCGACTATCGCGTCGCCGCGGAACATATCTCCAAGCAGCTTGAGATCCCGACCATAGAGATTCCCTGTCCCGACTACCACTCTTTCGAGATCGACATCGCCAAAGCCCGATCAGTGCTGGGCTATGCCCCGCAGAACGACATCTTTTCGATGATCGACCGTGCCATAGCCTTCCGCTCGGAGCGGGGCAGTCAGTGAGAACGACTCGTAAGCGCAAAGTTGCGCTGCATCAGATCGACAAGGGAGAGTCTGCTATGCGCCAGTTCCATCACGTGGGTTTACCCACCGACGAGAAGCAGCCTGGTGAAATCTATGTCGAGGATACGAAGGTCTGGGTAACAGATCCCGGGGATCATCCCTACAAAGTCGAGTATCTGCGCTATGAGCCGGACTCGTCGGTCACCGGGCCGCTGCGTGAGCTGCCGCACCTGGCCTTTGCGACCGACGACCTGGAGCGGGAGATACAGGGCAAGAACGTCATCCTGGGCCCATTTCGACCCATGGAGGATCTGACTGTGGTATTCGTATACGAAGACGGAGCCGTGTTCGAGTTCATGCAGTGGGATGAGGAACAGGGACCATTCGCGGCCCGAAAGGAGTGACCCGTTATGTCCCTAGATGGCAAGGTCGTCATCGTAACCGGCGGCACTTCGGGAATCGGCGAGGCCTGCAGTCGGCATTTCGCGCAACTGGGGGCGAAAGTAGTAGTGGCCTCCAACCAACCTGAGCGCGGTGCGTCTCTCCAGCAGGAACTGCAAGCACAGGGCCAGGAGGCCTCGTTCATTGAGACCGATGTATCTGTGGAACAGGACATCAAGAGCCTGGTGGATGAGACCCTGAACAGGTATGGACGGATTGACTGCCTGCACAGCAACGCGGGCATGTGGTGCCAGGGCACGGTCAAAGACTTCTGCGAAGATGATTGGCAGGCCATTATGGGTGTCAACGTCAAGGGCAACTTCCTGCTGCTCAAGCACATCGTGCCTGTCATGGAGCAGCAGGGCCATGGCGTGGTGCTGATCACGACCTCCGTGGCCGCCGTCGTCGGCTTCCCCGCCCATGCGCTCTATTGTGCCTCCAAGGCCGCCCTGGAAGCTCTGATTCGTTGTCTGGCCACGGACCACGCCGGAGTCATCCGCGTGGTAGGGGTGTGCCCTGGGACAATTGACACGCCGATGCTCAGGGCCAGTTGCGCCGGTTGGGATAAGCCCGTTGAAGAGCTGTTTGCCGAGGTGGCCCAGAAGATTCCTGTGCGCCGTCTGGGCCAGCCTGAAGATGTGGCCAAGGTGGCTGCTTTCTTGCTCAGCGACGACGCCAGTTACATAAACGGCAGCTCGGTGATGCTGGAAGGGGGCACCCTTGCCCTGCCGCCATGGTAGCAGCGCGACAATCAAAAGGGCGTCTCAACGACGCGGAGTTATAGGCGGACGACCTCACCGGTGGCCGCCGACTGCTCTGCCCCCAGGCAGGCCTCTACTGCGGCCAGGGATTCGGCGGGGGTGATGATAGAGGGCGGCTGGCCGCCGATGATGCAGTTGACGAAGTAGGCCAGTTCGTCCCGCAGCGCTCCCAGTCGCTGGCCGCGAATCAGTGGCCAATAAGTGGTATCGGGGCAGTGCCAGCCGTCGGCGTCGAGGATGGAGAGATTCGGGTGGGTCTCGTGGATGTGGATGGAGCCCTCGGTGCCGATGATCTCCATGCGCTCGTCAATATCGAAGGGCGTATTTTGGGGCAGGAACCAGACGTCCTCCAGCACCCCGACCGCTCCGCTATCGAAACGGTACATCGTCCAGCCCAGGTCCGGATTCTTCAGGCCACGCACATCCACCGTCTGGGCGTAAGCACTGGCGATCTTCGCCCCGGTGTACCATAGCATAAGGTCAGTATCGTGGACTCCGTCTCCGATGATAGGGCCAATCTTGGGCAATACCTCTTCGCCGAGGGCGGCGGGGATGTTGCGACGCGCGTACAGGGAGACGATTCGGCCAATACGCCCAGCATCGACGGCCTCCTTAGCCGCCGCGTAGCGGGGATTGAAGCGGCAGATGTGGCCCACCATAAGGAACCCCTCAGCGGCCGCAGCCGCCTGGGCAATGGCTTGGCAATCCGCCACTGTTGAGGCCATCGGCTTTTCCAGCAACACGTGTTTACCCGCCTCCAGAGCAGCGATGGCCGGTTCTTTGTGCTGATCGTACATCGTCACCACGCTGACTGCCTCCACGTCCGGATCAGCTAGCAAATCGTGATAGTCAGCATAGGTCTTCTCCACCCCGAACCGCTCAGCCAACTGCTGCAGCCGCGTCGGGGTACGCGTACAGAGCGCACACAGATTGGCCTGCGGAATTGCCTCGAGGGCCTCACAGTGCTTCTCGCCAAAGAATCCCAGACCAATGACTCCGTAGTTGACAACTCTCATCATTCAGACCTCCCCCGACGGCTGAGTTCGCTGCCCATCTGCTCCCGCCTAATGCCCCGCGCCGTGGGCGGCAGCGCGGTTCATCTCGGCACCGTCAGCCGGTACGTGTGGGACGGCTCTGCCGTGAAACCCTCGCCCGCGACCTCGACAGCCTGATCGGCGGTCACGTCGTATGCCACCGTCATGCCCGGGCAAGTGTAGCGGCCTTTGCGGTAGGAGAAAAGCACCCGCGTTCTGTCCTCCGGGTTCGTCCACTCGACACCGCGATCATCAGGAAGCGTCCGCCGGTACTTCATCCACCTCACGACCTGGTTGTAGTCGCGATTTGGCTGCCCGATCTTGGCGTGGACGTCGGGCGTGTGAGAGAAGGTCGGCCAGCTCAGCCAGCACGGCGACTTGTTGGCGAGACAGCGGTAGTAGTAGTCCCCGCGAGTGATGACATCATTGATGGCCCGGTCCTGCCTCTCGTTGCCTCGCTGGCCGAGGTAGCCGGAGACGCCGTACCTGGTCATTGGGTCCGGGCCGCTGGGATGCGGCGAGTCAAGGTTCGCCACAGGAAAGCCCGCCGCGGGAATGCCAAAGGTTCCGGTGGACTCAATGTAGAGTATGTAGCCGAGCCGTGAGAGCCTGGCATGGAAGTCGAAGAGGGCCTGAGCCTGCTCGATGTAGACGCGGCGATCAGCGCAGCGGATGTTGTGTGTGAAGCTGTTGTAGGAGTCCAGCCACAAGCTGCCCAGACCCGTCTGCTCGCGGATCTTGCGCCACTGCTCGACGGCGTAGTCAGCCCATCCGGCGCGGAAACGCAGGCCGCGGATCTCGGGGTAGCAGTACGTGGTCGGCGGCTGACCGTCCGGCCCCTCGATGAGCCAGTGGGGCGCCTGTTCGATCAACGGCGAGTACTGCCACAAGTGGGCCGTCGGGGCCCAGGCCTGCACGATCATGTCGTGTTCGGCAGCCTTATCGCACAGGTACTTCAGGGCTTCCGTGCCGCCGAACTTCTCGCCCGGCTCGATGACGTCCAACGAGCAGCCGCCCCGACCCCAGACACTGTGCACCGCCACCACTTTGAAGCCGAGCTCCGCCAACCTGGGCACCGCTTGGTCGGCAATGTCGTACAGGATCCGATCGCCGTGCTTCGCGAGCTCGCGCCAGTGCATCCAGCAGTTCACGATGGGCATCGGAGTGTGTTGCCGAATGCCCCAGAAGGCGGCGTGCCTCTCATACACGTGGTCCCGCAGCCTGGTCCATTCATCGTGGTTGCCTTGTTTGCCGAACAGCACGCATTTCAGCGGCGTTTGAGGAGTCTGCAGGCCGGCGAAAGGCACGGAGTCGCGGTACCGGATCCATTCCTCCGAGCCAAGGCGAAGGCTTTTCACGTGCGATATGGGCTCATCGTAGAAGACCGCGAGCGCGCCCTGGGGGCCGAACTGGTAGTCGAGTCCGTCGCTTCCGGCGAAGCGCGGCCCGCCTGTCCCGCAGTAGGTGTTGCCGGGGGCGACGGTGAAGACGTTCGCCACGTTGTAGGCATTCTGCGTGATGACCGTTAGGCCGATCGGGTCGCCGCCAAGCTCCCACGTTGCGCGGTCATCGATGTGGTTCACCTCATCCTCTTCGGTCCTCAGCTCATATCGATACGCGAAACCCACATAGCGCCGCCCCTCGATCTCCCGCTGCACCGGCTGAAAGATCCAGTCCAGGTCGTCGGCATGGCCCTCGGCAGAGATGAGGGCCGTGTGGATTGTGACGGACCCATCTTCCCCGGCGTCGTGGCCCACGTAACGACAGGCCACGTAGTGACCTCGGCTCTCGGTGTCGATGAGCGGCGCGATGGGCGGGGCCGCCGGGTTTCGCAAATGCAGGGTCCCGAGCCTCACCTCGGCCACGCCCAGAGTCTCGCCATTCGCCAGAGGCAGCCGCAGGTCCACGCCGGACTTCAGCGAGATGCGGATGGCATCATCGGTGACTGCAACCCGGCTCCGGGGACGTGCCTTGAACGAGACCGTTCGACCTCTTCGCTCACCGTGACCTGTGGCCGTCGCCGACGGGGGAAGTGCCGCGGCCTCGAGCGGACGCACTTCGTATTCCTCAGCCGCCCAGCCAACGCTGTAGCTGCGACTTGGCCTGACGGACACGTTGTCGATCCACAGACGGCCTCCCGCGGCGAGCGCCCAAAACTCAATGCGCGCCGCGTGTACATGGGCGGACGGCACTGTCAGGCTGAGAGTCACTTCCTCCCAGTCCCAGTCGCCGTCGTGACGCGGTCCGATGGTGAACCACTTGATGGGGTTGCCCTCGTCGTCAATCCACCAGAGCTTGGTGTGGTACACCCGCACGCCCTGGCCTCGAAGCTGGAAGCGGATCTCGTAGGTACGCCCCGGCTCGACTTCGAAGGCCGCGCTTGAAGCCGCGTTGATCCAGCCGGCTGCCGGCGGCGGTTGGCCGGCCCAGTCCCACCAATCCACGGGGGCGACTCGCCGGCCTGGATCCTCCGGCGCCAGCGAACACTGGCATGTCAGGGCGCGACTCGCATCTGCGCCGACGGCAAGGTAACGGTCCGGCGCCCCGGGAGGGTGACCGAGGCGCCATCCGTCCGGAATGCCGTCATCATCCGCATCAGCCTCCATGTCGCCGTTCGCCACCAGGTTGGGGCCCAGGGGTCGCGCCGGGCCGATGGGGTGAAGAGATGCATCGTCCAGCATGGCAACGGCGTCCTTGCCCTCCACATAGACCCAGAATCTCACCCGTCTGATGCCCTCAGCCACCGCGCCGTAGTAGAAGCGGTACTCAGTCCATTCGTCGGTCAGATCGGTATGTATCGAGGAGCGTCCACCCAGCCAGGCAGTGTCGCTGTACTGCTGGATGTGGATGCGGAGTCGGCCGGCGCCCTTGCCCCAGATCGACGCCAGGTACAGGGTCTCCGCCTGCACCGGCACCTGCTCGATGTGGTGAAGCTCGGCACGGAAGTGATCTCCCTGTCTGACGGCCTTGATGCAGAGGGCCCTGGGCTCCGAATGAACGTCTGCGTCTTCCGCCTCGATCTCGGCGCCGGGCGCTTCCCAGCCGGTGGGGCCGTCCGCGTTCCATTCCTCGAAACCGGCGTTGCTAAGCAGAGCGGCGTCTTGGGCAGGAGCGGGTACGCCTGCTATGAGAAACGACAGGATCAGCAGCGACAGCCGAAAGCCGCTGCGTCCGTCACGAAGCGCCATTGTTCACCAGTCCCTGCTGAGACTCGCTGATACGCCTCGGACACAAGGGCCGAGGGCTCTCGTTATCTGTGAGACCACGGTCCCTCGCGGCGAGAGTTCCGGCGTCGAGCCGGTACACCTACACCCTTTCTGTATGGGCGCTCTGTGCCCTTCATGAGTCGTTCCGACTTGCCTCCCCCCACTGGACAACCTCTGCAACTGGACGGCGAGCGGGGAGTGCAGAGAGCTGCCTGTGGCCGTGTAGTCCTCTGGCGCATCAGGTGGGCGCGGCAGGATGACTTTGGCGAATGGATGTAAAGCGAATGGTGCCGTGAGTTGTTTCGGATGGGCCCGTTACTGATGGCGTCCCCTCGTCATGCCGGGCGATGACGAGGACAGGAGCAACACACTGACAAGGGGCCATGTGACCGCAGATTACCGAATGCGCTCTGGGCGGATCCGGAACCACAGCGTATCGCTCCGGTGGAAGCGGACGAAGGTGACGTTGGCCTCTGTTCGCAGGATCTCGCCGGTGATGGCCTCGAGGACGGTGCCCGGCAATGTGTAGATCGGTATGTCCCCGCGAGTGCCGGAGTGGATCATGAGGAAGCGCCTCGAGATTCTGGGGCGGATGGAGCTTCGGTGAGGCACAGGACTACATCAGCGCTGTGAATGCCCGAAGCTGCCCAGCACCGATCCGTGGGATGGTGCGTAGCGCCCTTGCTCACCTGGGCTGCGCCCGCGCGCATTCGGTTCGAACTTCCTGGGCGGTCAGTGCGCGGTCCCACATCTTGACCTCGTCAATGCAGCCGTGCATCCAGTGCAGCCCTCCGTACGTGCCGATCTTCAGATCAGAGCTGCCGGAGTGGAAGACTTCGTGGCGCGCGACGGTGCCGACGACCTCACCGTCACGGTAGTGCGTCACCGTAGACGTCTTCCCATCGCAAGCGAACACAGCCGCCACGTGGTACCATCTCCCCAGCTCCCACTTCAGTGGTTCACTGGCGAAGCTCGCGCCCCACCGATGAGCCTCGCTGCCCATCTCGAGAACGAGCGCGTAGTTGGGGGGATAGCCAATCCACCACCAGAAATGCTGCACGGGCGCCTCCGGCCCTTTGTTGACGATGCTGTGGCCATTGCCCTTTACTGGCAGGCCGGTTAGTCTCACCCACGCCGAAGCAGTGAACTGTCTCAAGTTGTGATATGAGTACGCCACCGGGACGAGGACCTGGCCGCTGTTGCCATCGAACCTCAGGCACCGCCCGATCTTGCCATCGGCCCACCCGGCGTCGCGCATCGTACCGTTGTAGGCGGGAGCCTGCGACGTATCGGCCACCACGTTGCCTCCGCCCTCCTCCATCGGCCAATATCCTATGAGCCCCGGCCGTTTTGCCGGAGGAACGAGGAGGCTTCGCGCGTCGGGGCTGAGCATGGTCGGCATGCTCTCAAAGAGGAGGCCAACATCCGTGAGCGGTCTCTCGCCGTGGAGAGCGATCTCCACCGACCATGTGCCGGGGCCGGTCACCTCCACACGCATCGTCTCCGGCTCGTTCAACTCCCCGCGAGCCTGGGCGCAAGTGCTGCCCTTCCCGTCGCGGACGGTGACGGCGGCCGCGTTGTTGTCAGCGGGCGCCTGCACCAGCAGGTCGAAGCTCTCTGCGCGCTCAGGCACCGTGAAGTAGAGAACGCCCGGCGCGGCGACGCGGACGGGGAGACTGGGCTCCGTGTGCTTGCGCATGATGTCTTCGGGCGTCTCCGGTACGCCGCGTTTGATCTTCCCCTTCCAGGGGACGATCTCGGAGGCGTCAAGGGGGCTCTTGCGACCGGGCTCCGCCATAGCCGCCTCGATCTCGCGGTTGGCCCACACGCAGGCATCCCAGTAGTCCTCGAAGTAAGCGGGCCTGTCGAGGTAGGCGTAGCGCGAGCCATAGTCGCGGTAGAGCTGATCGCCCGGCCAGTACCACCAGCCCTCGTCGTTGACTGCCAGGTTGTAGGCATGCGCCGCCAGGAAGCCGGGCTTCGTGGGTGGGAAGTGTAAGTCCCACACGGCGCTGCCCTGCAGCACGTTGGCGCCCCAATCGCGATAGCGCTGGTGGATCTTGGTCAGCCAGTCGGAGTCGTACCCGACGCTGTAGTACGTGTGCTCGCAGAAGTTGACGATGGGCAGGTCCGGCAAGCTGAGGCCGCGTGCGATCCCCTCACAGAACCAATTCCCGATCTCGATCACGAACATATTGAAGAGCAAATCGGGGTTGATGCTGTGCAGCTCCTGGCGACACCATGTGGCTATCTTCGTCATCTCGTCGGCCAGATAGTCGTAGTACCCCTCTATCAGGTGCTGCTCTTTGATCCACTCGTGGCGCTCCTTGCCGGTCTTCTTCTCGGCGAGAGCCGACGTGCGCGACTTCTGCGCCTCCAGAAAGCCTCCGAGGCAGTGGTCGCAGAAGCAAGTGCCGGAGAGCATGTAGTGTCCATACAGCCAGCACTGATACATTTCCGGGTCGATGCCGTAGCCGACGATGTACGGGTTGTCGAGCGAGAGCTTGGCAATCTCTCGTCCGCGGCGAAGCAGGATGCGTTCCCAGTAGATCCTCTGAAGCGGACAGGGAGCCAGCGGCTTCTCCGGGTCGTGGCTGATGTACAGGCCCTTGGGGGAATCGCCCCAGGCCTCCACCTCCCATGTGGTTCCGCCGAGGTTGATGGCGGGCATGACGCGAAGCTCGTGGTCTCGCGCGTAGTCCGTCCAGCGCTTCACCAGCTCCGTCCATGCTGCGAGGCCCTCGTCGGTCACGAACTCCTGGGGCAGGCGCTCGAAGTCGATCATCGCCAGGTTGAAGCCACCTAGCTTCAGATCGCGCAGGAAGTGATAGTGCAGCGGAGTGCGGTTGTAGGTCCTGCGTGGCTTACTGTCGATCGCCCAGTGGGAGTTGAGGATGGTGACACGAGCGGCGTTCTCCGAGGCCGGGCCGGAGTTGAGCAGAACGATGTGCGGCCCGGCGGCATCCGCGCGCACCTCCACCGTTTTCTCTTCGCCGGGCCCCGCGGATCCCTCAGCTACCTGCGCGCCCTCGCCATCGAACACGGCATAGATGCTGCCCGCGAAGTGCGTATCCCCCGGCACGTCCTTGAGCTTGAACGCGATCCTCTTCTGCGCGTCCGGCAAGATAATGAGATTGTGCCACCCCCGGAGGGTGATGGGTGTGGGTGCATCCTGGCGGCCCGACGCGTCGGCGGGCTCCAGCAGCATCGGCCTGAGTGGCTCGACGTTCGGGTTGTGAAACAGCGTGCCCCTGAGTCGCTCCTCCGCAAGCCACTTCGCCGAATCCCTCAGCCCGGCCATGTCCGCGGCGCCCACCGGCCCCACGGCGACGACCACAATCGACAGCATTGCGCTTGATCTGACCATGGCGCTCACTCCCGTGAACTTGCCCGGACCTGCAGAAACAGCACGTGGCTTGCGCTGCAAAGTTGCTGCGCGCGTCGAGCCGCTGAGTTGTGCGAGGCCCAGGACGGCGCGGTGTTTGGCTTCGATCGCTTCCGACACAGTGCACGGACTCCAAGGACTGCACGGATTCGTTTCTCGGGCGAGTAGGTATTGCCTTCCCTCCACGCTTATCGCGACAGCGGGGAAGCCCGGTGCGGTGTATCGGCTGCCGCGATCTCTTTGTGGTATAAGTGGGAAATGCGAAAAGCCCGGCTCATTACGAAACGAGAGAGCAGGAAAACGGGAGCGACGGGGACGAACAAGGGGGACAGGCAACGCCGGAGCCGGCCCTATCGGGCGTCCTGGGCAGCAAGCTCGGGTTCTCCATTCAGCTCAACGACAACGACGGCAAGGGCCGCGTCGCACAGATGAACTGGGGCGGAGGGCTGTTCCCCAACTGGTTCCCGCGCAACTTCGGCGTGGTGACCTTCGTGCAGTAGCCTTTGTCGGCTCTTAAGGAGAGAGGAAACCATGGACCGCTATAGGCCGCTTCCGCTCGTGGTTACCGGATGCGTCATCATGGTGGCCATCGCCGCAGCTTGTCAGGCGCAATCCGACGTACGCCTGCCGCGAGGCGTCAGAGCTGTCTGGGACGTGAGCAAGGCATATCGCGAAACGACAGCCACGCGCGAGCGCATCTCCATGAACGGCCTGTGGCGCTGGCAGCCGGCGAAGCAGGACAGCGCAGACCGGGTGCCTGCCGGCAACTGGGGTTACTTCAAGGTCCCCGGCTGCTGGCCGGGAATCACCGACTACATGCAGAAGGACTGCCAGACGGTCTATGCGCACCCGAGCTGGCAGGACGAAGAGCTCGGCGGCATTACGACGTCGTGGTATCAGCGGGAGATGACCATCCCGCGCAAATGGGCCGGACGCCGAATCGCCGTCTACACGGAGTACCTGAACTCCTACGCCGAGGTGTACGTGGACGGCAAGATGGCCGGCGAGATGCGGTTCCCATCGGGCGAGGTAGATCTCACGTCGGTGTGCTCCCCGGGTGGCAAGCACGTTCTCAGCATGCTCGTCGTGGCGATGCCGCTGAAGGGCGTCATGCTTTCGTATAGCGACACCAACCAGGCCCGGCAGGTGAAGGGGACGGTGCGCCGACGCGGCCTGTGCGGTGACGTTTACCTGGTCGCTGCGCCCCCCCGCGCGCGCATCACCGACGTGAAGGTGGACACATCGGTGCGCAACTCGGAGATCATCCTCGAGGCCGCGCTGCAGAGCCTCGCGGCGGACGCAACCTACGTTCTCCGTGCCCAGATCACGGACAACGGACGCCGCCTCGCGGAGTTCACGAGCAAGGCGTTCCGGCCGGGCGACCTCAAGGACGGCCGCATCGCATTCACGGAGAAATGGCGCCCGGATAGGCTCTGGGACATCCATACGCCGCAGAACACGTACCACCTCACCCTGTCCCTGCTCGATGCCGCGGGCAAGGTCATGGACACCAGCCACCCCGTGCGCTTCGGCTTCCGCGAGTTCCGGATCAACGGGCGGGATTTCTTCCTGAACGGCACCCGCCTCTTTCTCTCCGCCGTCCCCTTGGACAACGCGCAGGTGGGAGCTGCGGTGGCGAATTACGAGGCTGCCAAGGAGAGCCTGCTGCGGCTGAAGAGCTTCGGCATCAACTTCGTCTACACCCACAACTACGGCTGCACACCGGGCTCGCACCTCAGCTTCGCGGAGGTGCTGAGGGCCGCCGATGATGCGGGGATGCTCGTGGCCATTTCCCAGCCCCATTTCGGCCACTATGAGTGGGACGCTCCCGACGCCGACCAGACCAACGGCTACGCGCAGCATGCCGAGTTCTACGTCCGCATGGCGCAGAACCATCCGTCGGTGGTGGCGTACTCCACGAGCCACAATGCGACCGGGTACAGCGAGGACATGAACCCGGACATGATAGACGGAGTCCACGATCCGCGGAGCGAGAGGGCCAAAAGGAACGCTGCGCTGGCCTTGCGGGCCGAAGCCATCGTGAAGCGGTTGGACCCACACCGCATCGTCTACCACCACTCGTCGGGCAACCTGAGCTCGATGCACACGAGCAACTTCTACCCGAACTTCGTCCCCATGCAAGAGATGTCCGACTGGTTCGAGCACTGGTCTACCGCAGGCGTGAAGCCGGTCTTCCTCTGCGAATACGCTGCACCGTTTCCCTGGGACTTCTCGATGTACCGCGGGTGGTACAAGGGCAGCCGGGAGTTCGGGAGCGCCGTAGTGCCATGGGAGCTGTGCCTCGCGGAATGGAACTCGCAGTTCTTCGGGGACCAGGCCTTTCGGATCACCGAGGTGGAGAAGACCTGCCTGCGCTGGGAGGCCGAGCAGTTCCGCGCCGGCCGGCTCTGGCACCGCTGGGACTACCCCTACCAGATGGGTTCACGGGATTTCGACGAGCAGTACCCGGTGCTTGCCATGTACACCACGGACAACTGGCGCGCATTCCGCACGTGGGAGCTGTCGGCGAACAGCCCGTGGATACATGGCCGCTTCTGGCAGACGCGCGACGACGTGGACAGCAGCCGTAAGGAGCTCAAGGTGGACTGGCAGAACCTGCAGCGGCCCGGGTTGAGCCCGGACTACATCGACGAGCAATACGAGCGCATGGACCTGGCGTTCGAGCGTTCCGACTGGATCCCCACGGCCGCAGCGCAGGCCCTGATGCGCAACAACATGCCGCTCCTGGCGTACATCACCGGCAAGCCCGCCCGCTTCACGAGCAAGGACCACATCCTCTACGCGGGCGAGACGGTCGAGAAGCAGCTCATCGTCATCAACAACTCCCGCGAGACTGTGACATGCGACTGCAGGTGGTCCTTCGGCCTCCCGAAGGCCGTGGCCGGCAGCAAGCAGGTCAGCGTGCCGACGGGCGAACAGGAACGCATCCCGCTGCGCTTCGAGTTGCCAGCCGGAGTCGCCCCCGGCACGTACGAACTCACCGCCACCGCCAAGTTCAGCAATGGAGAGACGCAGAGGGACTCATTCGCCGTTCACGTCATGCCACGCAGGCAGCCTCCGGAGCTGAAGGGGAAGATCGCTCTCTTTGATCCCAAGGGCGAGACGGGTAACCTGCTGGGTAGCATGGGCGTCCGCTGTGATGCCGTCGATGCGAACACGGATCTGTCTGCGTACCACACCCTCGTGATTGGGAAGGGAGCCCTGACGGTGGATGGGCCGGGGCTGGACCTCGGCCGCGTGCGCCAGGGACTGAAGGTCATCGTCTTCGAGCAGACGGCGGAGACGCTGGAGCAGCGGCTGGGTTTCCGTGTGGCGGCATACGGCCTGAGGCAGGTATTCAAGCGCGTGCCGGACCACCCCCTCCTGGCTGGGCTCGGTTCTGAGAACCTGCGCGACTGGCGCGGCGAGGCGACCATCCTCCCGCCGCGCCTCGAGTACCAACGAAGCCCCACCTCTCCCCCGACGGTCAAGTGGTGCGGCATTGACGTGCCGCGGTTATGGCGGTGCGGATGCCGGGGCAACGTTGCCTCCGTGCTCATCGAGAAGCCAACGCGCGGCGATTTCCTCCCGATCATCGACGGCGGGTACAGCCTGCAGTACAGCCCGCTCATGGAATACCGCGAAGGGGAGGGGATGGTGCTCTTCTGTCAGATGGATGTGACGGGGCGCACCGAAATGGAGCCGGCGGCGGAGACGCTGACACGGCACATCGTCCAGTACGCATCCGACTGGAAGCCGGCTCCGAGGCGGAAGGCGCTCTACGTCGGCGACCCGGCCGGCAAGCGCCATCTCGAATTCGCAGGGATAGAGCTGAGCCCCTACAACGGCGGGAATCTGTCGGCGCCCTCACAGGTGCTCGTCGTGGGGCATGGTGCGGGGCAGCAGCTTGCCGGCAGCGCGGCGCCGATTGGCGAATTCCTCAAGGCGGGCGGCAACCTGCTGGCACTCGGCCTCGACGAGGCGGATGCCAATGCCTTCCTGCCCTTCGAGGTCAGCATGAAGCAGGAGGAGCACATCGCCTCGTTCTTTGAGCCGTTCGGCAACGACTCCCTGCTGGCGGGAGTGGGCCCGGCCGACGTCCACAACCGCGACCCGCGCGAGCTGCCGCTGGTGTCGGGAGGCGCCTCGATCGTCGGCAACGGTGTTCTTGCCGTGGGCGAGCGTGCGAACGTCGTCTTCTGCCAGATGCCGCCCTACGGCGTCTCCAGGGCCGAGGGGGCTGTGCCCTCTCTCGTCGTGGACGGGGAAGACGCGGCGCACGGGACGCAGAGCGCACTGGTGACAATGGGCTCGTCGATGGGATGGGGCGGTCAGTTTGGGCAGAAGCTGGAGGGCGGACAGCCCGGCAACACGTATACGTTCGCCGTTCTCGTCAAGGGCGTGGGCGGGCCCGTGCTCGTGCGTCTCGAGGTCGAGCGGGCGGGCAGGCCCTGGGACCGCGCTGTCAAGGGCGACGAAGTCCTGATCCCCGAGGGCGAGTGGACGGAGCTCCGCGCCACCTTCAAGGTCGAGACGCCCTTCGCGGAGGGTTGGTCGGCGTACATCGCTTGTGCGCAGGAGGGCGGCCGGTTCCGGGCCGAGATGTTCCGGCTCTACGAAGGGGAGTATGTCCCCTGGCCAGGCCGTGCCGAGCGAGCACCAGCTCAGGACGCCGCAGGGCGCAAGAACCTGTTCACGAACCCGAGCTTCGAGACAGGGCCGGAGCCCTGGTGGTTCCACCACAGAGAGAACCGGAACGTCAGGCGGACCTACCGCCGCGCCAGTTTCCTGGTGGCGCGTCTGCTCGCGAACATGGGGGTGAGCAGCGCCACGCCCCTGCTATCCCACATCTCGACGCCCCCTGGCGCAGCCGGCGCCAGAGAGTCGCTGATCAGAAACGGGGATTTCAGCGTGGACACAGATGGGGACGGGACCGCCGACCACTGGAGCATCTCCGGCGACTCCAGGCAGATGACGGCCGCACGTGAAAGGGTCGCACCGGGGACCGACGAGTGGAGCCAGCGCATCACTTGCGCTGGGTTTGGCGAGAAGCAGAGCGGCAGCGTCATGTTGGCTCAGCACGGTGTGCGGGTGGAGAAGGGCCAATGGTACCGCATCTCGTTCGCGGCCAAATCGCAGGGTCTCAGGGGCGCCTACGTGACCATGGCCCTCCAGAATACGGAGAACTGGCGGTCCCTGTTCCCGTATCAGCGCTTTGCTCCCCGCGAAGACTGGAAGCAGTTCACGTTCTTGGTCCAGGCGAACGACTCAGCGGACTCCCGAACGCGCTTCCAGCTCTGGCACGGAGCCATCGGTACAGTGTGGTTCTCGGATGTCCGCATGGAGCCGTGCGACCCGCCATCGCAGGGCAGATGGCTGGCCGGCCTATACCTCGATGAGCCCGAGAGATGGGATGACCCGTACCGCTTCTTCCGCTGGTAGCCGAGCGACTTACCACAGTGGGCGGGGTGGGCCGCAGATCGCACCACGAAGCAAGGCTGCGCGAAGAGGCGAGTTGCGGCGAGCGGACCTCAGAGCGAACAGCGGCAGGGCCCCAGACTGGACGGAGTTCTTCCGAGCCACAGCCTCCTGCAAGATGATCGCCACCGCGAGATCCTCGCTCTTCGGCAGCAAGTGCTCATCCTCGTCGAGCGCCTCCAGGAACCGGCGCTCGTCGGCGCGCACCTGCAGGCTCTGCATCTGGTAGTCCATGGGAATGATGACATCCATCCAACCCTCGCTCGCCCAGCCGCCCGGGTCCTGGCCTTGCAGCGCGCCCCCGCGCATGTTGGAGAAGACGGCCGCCGACATCACAGCATCGCCACTGGCCTCCCGCACGCCCTCTGCTGTGCGCCGCACAATGTCGCCTATCGCCTGCGGCGATGTCACGCTCACCCCGGTGGGCGGCTGATCCTGCGGCGTTGTGGCGCTCACCTCGTTGCTCCCGGTGCTGTTCAGCGCCGTGTCGTACACGTAGACCTTGTAGTAGTACGTCACGTTGTTGTTGAGTCCCGTATTGACGTACACCGTGCTGCCGCGCGCGGTGATGGTGGCAACGAGGTATCGTTCTCGTCTACACCCGCGTTGATATCCCGGTAGATCTTGTACTGCTTGAAGTCCGGATCCGTATTGGCCGACCAGCTCAGCGTCAGCTGGTTGCTCCGAACGTCCGTGGGATCGTTGAGCGTCACGGCGGTGGGCGCATTGCCGTCCGTCGTGGACGCCGACACCTCGTTGCTGCCCGCGGTAAGTGGCGTGGCCGCAGCGAGGGCGTGTGGTGCAGCCGGCCCATACAACGACTGGGGCAAGATGGGAGGTGCAGAGGGGGAAACCACGAGGCGGCGCAGACGCCTGCCCCGGGTGCCACGAACGAAGCCCTGGGAGGACGAACAGCGTCAGGAGTCAAGAATTTAGTATTGTGTGCCCCGAGTTTTCTATTCCGGAGTTCGGAATCCAGGTACCTACTCATGGGCGGTCCTGCGATCACCAGGCCTCCAAGTCCTGAGATGTGGCCACGGGTTGGTGGTGTTCTCCGGCAATACCTCCACCCATGCCAGTCGGCCCTCGTCGAAGCAGAGCTGGAGTCCGTCGAGCGGGCCAAGCTCCCGCCTCCCCACTGGCCGGAGCGACC
>JAUWAU010000045.1 GCA_030601885.1 Armatimonadota bacterium | reverse complement strand
GGTCGCTCCGGCCAGTGGGGAGGCGGGAGCTTGGCCCGCTCGACGGACTCCAGCTCTGCTTCGACGAGGGCCGACTGGCATGGGTGGAGGTATTGCCGGAGAACACCACCAACCCGTGGCCACATCTCAGGACTTGGAGGCTTGGTGATCGCAGGACCGCCGATGAGTAGGTACCTGGATTCCGAACTCCGGAATAGAAAACCCCGGGGACGTTCATGATAGGTACTTGTCAAAACTCGGGGGACACAATACTAAATTCTTGACTCCTCACGCTGTTCGTCCTCCCAGGGCTTCGTTCGTGGCACCGGGGGCAGGCCTCTGCGCCGCCTCGTCGTTTCCCTCTCTGCACCTCCCATCTTGCCCCAGTCGTTGTATGGGCCCGCTGCACCACACGCCCTCGCTGCGGCCACGCCACTTACCACGGGCAGCAACGAGAAGAACGCGACAACGACGTCGGATGCATCGCCCACAGCGGTCACGCTCAACGATCCCACGGACGTTCGGGCCGACCGCCTGACGCTGAGCTGGTCGGCCAATACTGACCCGGACTTCAAGCAGTATAAGATCTACCGGGACACCAGCGCCGGCGGGGACGAAAACGATACCCTCGTTGCCACCATCCCCGACCAGGGGAGCACCGTGTAGGTCAACACGTCCGTCAGCGACAATACGACGTATTACTACAAGGTGTACGTCTACGACACGGCTGACAACAGCACAGCGAGCAATGAGGTGAACGCCACGACGCCGGCGAACGTGGCACCCACGAACGTGAGCATCACGTCGCCGTCTCCGAGCGCCTCGGTGGGCGGCCGGCGCGGGACGGGGATCCCGTACGGGATGCCGCTTGCTACTCTGCGAAGTAGCGCGCTACGTAGCACGAGTCAGACAGGCACCGCGCCCTACAATAGAGGCAAGGAAAAAGCAAAAAGGCCGAAAGGCAAAGGCAGCCAGCCCACGGGTGACCGGCTACAGTAGAGACAACGGAGAAGGAGAAAGGCCAGGAGAGGCAGGGAGGGGAAAAGGGCGGCGGGAGCGACTGTCGGCTGGTGTGAGATCCTTCGGCCGGTGGACCTCGCGGTCCGCACGACCTCAGGATGACAGAAGAGGGGAGAGAGCGACGTGATGCGTACGAAGGGACAATCGGCCGCGGTGTTCGTTGTTGCGCTGGTGGCGGTCGCGTCATCGGGAGCCCTTACAGAGCCCGCGAGAGGGCCGCTGCGGGTGAGCGAGGCCAATCCCCGGTACTTCACCGACGGCAGCGGCAGAGCGATCTATCTCGCCGGGGCGCACGACGGGCGGGAGATCAGAGCGGCCTTCGACGGCGATGCAGTGCTCTACGTCGCTGCTGAGGAGGGTAAGCAGATGGGCAGGAGTCGGCCGATTGAGTTCAAACATGTGGTCATCGACGCCGAAGGGCCGAAGAACCCGCACACCAAGACGGCTGGGGACATCAATGGGGATGGCTTCGTGGATGTGGTCGTCGCCAGCAGCGCCGGGGGCCCGGTGGTCTGGTACGAGTATCCTGACTGGACCAGGCACGTGATAGCTCCGTCAGGACGATGGAGCTGCGATGCGAAGCTGGCGGATTTGGACGGGGACGGCGATCTCGACCTCGTGATCTCGGAGTGGTACGGGGAGAACCGGATGGAATGGTACGAGAACCCGGGGCCGGAGGGTGACCCCGGCAGGGATCCGTGGCAGCGGCACATCATCGGGAGCCCGCGGGCGCACGATATTGCGGTCGGGGACATTGATGGCGACGGGCAGCTCGAGATCGCCACGCGGCAACAGGGGAAGGAAGGCGACGAGATAGTCATCTGGAAACCAGCGGACCGCACCTCGTGGACAAAGCGCACGATGGAATGCCCCACGGGAGAAGGCCTGTCGCTGGCCGATCTTAATGCAGATGGACGCCTCGATATAGTGATTGGCGGGCGTTGGTACGAAGCGCCCAAAGACATCTTGCGTGATCTCTGGGAGGAACACATCTTCGCCGACTGGCCGCCGGATGCTGTTGTGCGAGTGGCGGACATGAACAAGAACGGACGCCTGGACGTGGTCCTGACACGGTCAGAGGGCCATCATCGGCTCTCGTGGTTTGAAGCGCCCGCCGATCCCAAGAGCCCCGAGTGGACGGAACATGTGATTGACGACTCCGTTGATTACGCGCACAGCTTGGCGATCTGCGATATGAACAACGACGGCCAGCCCGATATCGTGACGGCAGAGATGCATCAGTCACCCCGTAAGCGTGTCATGGTCTATCTCAGTGGCGGAGATCCCACGACGTGGACACGGCAAGTCATCGCGGAGACGGGTTCCCACAATCTGTGCGTCGCCGACATCGGCAACACGGGCGCCTTGGACATCGTTGGCGCGAACTGGAGCGGCGGTTACCAAGCAGTCGAGATGTGGGGACGGCAGGGAGAAGGGTTAAGGGAAAAGGGGACGGCTAAAGGCTGACGACGAAGGATAGCGACACGGAGGTCCATTCGATGAGATGGATAATCCTGATATTGGCAGGACTGGGTTGCTGCCTGGCCGTCCCTGGAGAGGAAACCAGAATGAAAGTGACCCCGAAAGAGATCGATGCGCTGCTGGCCAATCCGCACATGGGCTGGCAGACGTTCCACCGCTTCGCCGACGAGGACGCAAACCTGGCCGGGCTGCCGAGCACGTCGGCGTACTTTCGGCTGTATTGGAGCGAGATTGAGCCTGCGGAGGGGGAGATCGACTTCGCCAAGTTCGATGATCTCCTGGCGCGGGCCCGGAGGGCGGGGCAGAAGCTGGCGTTTCGCGTTATGTGCACGGGCTCGGCCAGGGAGTACATGTGTGTGCCCGAGTGGCTGAAGGATAAGGGCTGCCCGGGGTTCGAGTATCGGCGCCAGGGCAAGGGCGTCCTGCACTGGGTGCCGGACATGGATCACCCGATGTTCCAGGAGGCGCATTTCCGCCTCATCAGAGAGCTGGGGAAGCGCTACGACGGGCACCCCGATCTGGATCTGGTGGATATCGGCACGGTGGGACTTTGGGGCGAGTGGCACATGAGCGGCACGGGCGTGGATGTGCCCAGCCTCGAGACACGGCTGGCGATCATTGACGCCTACTGCGAGGCCTTCGCCGAGACGCCCAAGGTGATGCTCATCGGCGACGAGGAAGGCATGAAGCACGCTATCGGCAAGGCCTGCGGATGGCGAGCGGATTGCCTGGGCGATATGGGTGGCTTCTCGAGGACCTGGAATCACATGGACGACTTCTACTTGCAGCAGATCGAGAAGACGGGCGCGGGGCAGGCGTGGAGGATGGCGCCGGTCGCCTTCGAGAGTTGCTGGGAGATGGGGAAGTGGAAGCAGGAGGGCTGGGATATCCGCTACATCTTCGATTATGGGCTGAACTGCCACGCGAGCTATCACAACAACAAGTCGGCGCCCATCCCCGAGGGCACGCGCGACGAGGTGGAACGGTTCCTGCGGAGGATGGGCTACCGGCTGGTGCTGCGAGAGCTTCGACATCCAAGCACCGCGGCGGCGGGGGATGCGCTCGCGCTCGATATGGTGTGGGAGAATGTTGGAGTCGCGCCGCCATATCGGGATTATCTGCTCGCGGTTCGGCTGACGCATACGGACACGGGCAAGGCCTTCACCCACGTGGGTGATACTTCTATCAAAGGATGGTTGCCTGGGGAGAAGGGGTTCACGGAGACGGTGGGGGCGCCGGAGGGTCTCGAGCCAGGTCGCTATGAGCTTGCGCTCGCGATTGTCGATCCGGCGACGAAGGAGGTGGCCATTCGGTTGGCGATTGAGGGGCGGGGGGAGGATGGGTGGTATGCGGTGAGTCGGGTTCAGATCGCGGGGGAGTGAGCAAACGCAGGAGGTGCCACCTCGGCCAAATCGTCTAACCAGAGGCAATGTTATGAAAAGGGCTGAACGAGCCATTTTGATAGGCGTGGACTCGGCGACGCTCCAGCTCATCGACCGGTACGTCGCCGAGGGTAGATGCCCGAATCTGGCCCGCCTGATGGAGCGCGGCTTCACGACGGAGGCCTTCTCGTCGCTGCCGCCCGGCACGGCCATGAATTGGAATACGATCGTCACCGGCTGTCACCCCGGCACCCACGGCGTCACGGCCATGTCGATGCACAAGATGGGAGATCCGCTCGACCACAAGACCAGCGGCTTCTTCTCGTACCACTGCCGGGCCGAGCGTCTCTGGGAGGCGGCCGTGCGCGGCGGCAAGCTGCCCATCCTACTCCGCTACACTACCTCGTGGCCGCCGACGATCGAGGAGGGCCAGGGAGTCCAGGTCGAGGGCTTCTCGGACCCGGACTGGAATGTGCTGGCGCTCGCGCCTCGCGCCATTTTCTCCCACGAGAAGCTGCACCAGGGCACCTCTACGTGCACGTCTCCACCCGAGAACGTGCTCGGAATGGCACACCAGGTTACGCCGAAGCCCGCGCAAGGCTGGACCGAGTTGCCGGAGAGCAAGCAGCCGCCGCTGGAGGTCGAGCTGCGCATCGTGCCGACGAAGGCGGAGCCGTACACGCTCCTCGGCATCTTCCTCGACTCGGCGGGCTCCGGCTACGACCGGCTGGCGCTGTACGCCGACCGAGGTGTGCCACACGGCGACGCGATCGCTGAGATGACCGTCGGGGAGTGGAGCGACTGGCTGGCGCTGGAGTTCGAGCTGGATGGCGAGCAGGTGCAGGGCCGCGTGCGGTTTCGGCTTTTCGAGCTATCGCCCGATGGGAAGTGCTTCCGGCTGTACCAGTCGCAGATCTTCCCCGACAGCGGCTGGACGCTGCCCGACGATCTGGGGCCCGATCTGGTGCGCCGCTTTGGGCCGTATCTGGAGCTGGGCGGCATGTGGTGCGCCTACCTGTGGCGCTGGGTGACCCCGGAGGAGGCCGAGCAGCTCTATTGCGACGAGATGGCGTACCAGGTACGGTGGCTGGGCGCCGCGGGGCAGCATCTGATGGCGCAGCACGACTGGGCCCTGCTCTGCACGCAGTTTCACGGCATCGACCACTGCGACCACATGTTCCTCTCGTGCCTGGATCCGAGCCATCGGCACCACGAGGTGGGCAGCCGCATCGTCGCCCGTACGTACGAGCTGGCTGACGAGTATGTGGGTATGCTTGTGGAGGCCGCCGGCCCGGACACGCTCGCGTGCGTCACGTCGGACCATGGCCACACGGAGATTCTCGGCGACTGGCTGCCGGTCAATGACCTGCTCGAGCAGGCCGGCCTGCTCACGTACGCCGAGCCGCCGGCACCGGAGTTCGCCTGGCGGGAGCGGCCCGGGTATCCGGCCACCAACACCGACCGCCAGATCGATTGGACGAAGACGAAAGCCGCCCTCGTTCAGGACGGCTACGTGTACGTTAACCTCAAGGGCCGGGAACCGCATGGCATCGTCGAGCCGGGCGAGTATGAAGCGGTGCGCGACGAGGTCGTCAGGATACTCGAGAGCGCGGAGGCCCCCGATCGCCACGGCGAGCGCTTCTCTCAGATAGTGCTCAAGCGGGAGGATGCCGAGTTCCTCGGCCTCTGGGGACCCGGTGTTGGCGACGTCATCTTCTTCGGCAAGACGGGAGTGATCGGCAGCCATCACGGCAACTGGCCCGCCGGGAGGGCACAGTTCGGTGGCATTCCGGCCGTGACGATATTCGCCGGCCCCGGCATACAGCGAGGCGTCCGCCGCCCGCACCCGATACACCTCATTGACGTGGCCCCGACCATCGCCGAGCTGGCCGGCATGCCCCGCCTGCGGGACGCCGAGGGGCGCGTGGTGTGGGATGTGCTCGAGGAGTGAGGCGGTGGATCGCGGCTATGGGGCGCAATTCGGGGTAGTCGTGATGTCGGGGTGGGACGCTCCGAAGGTACGAAGATGGGTGCGAGGGCGAAAGGCATGCCACCGCGGCCAGGCGGGGGACGTAGACCCCGCGCTACAACGCCACCGCGGCCAGCTGGATCCGTGGGGTAGACGCTATCGGTGCTTGGGAGGGCGGTCTCGGCGTGGCTCCCGCTCGTCGGCGTCCCCTCGACGGTCTGGGCCGGGGGTGCGGGACTCGTCCCGCCCCCGCGTGCGGCGACCTCTGGGGCCGGGCCCGCGGAGGAGCCGCCCAAATCGCTCGCGCCACTCCCGCGCCTGATCCTCATCCAGCACTTCCGCCACTTCTTCTTTCATGAGATCGAACTGCTCGTATACCTGCGGGCGGTTTTCCTCCATGATCTCCCGAACTGCGCCCATGCGCCGGCTGACGATGTCCTGTACCTGCTTCGCCTGCTCTGGCGAGAGATGCAGCTCCTTCTCAATGCGCCGCGCCATCATCCCCTGCGTCCCGCGCGGGTTGCGCCAAGTTTGGAGTATACGCTCTCGGGTGGCCTTTTTCGTGATGATGGTGGCGCCGCCGGCGCCGATTGCCACGCCGCAGGCAAGAATCGCTACGCCTAGCAGGACCTGCCGCCACGGCCATCTTCGGGGCGCGGGCGGCGGGGCTGATTGGCTCTCGGTGTCTATGGTTGACGGCTCTTGGCTCATAGCAACCACCACGGAATGTCGATACGGCTCGCCATGAATGTATCGGTCCAGCTTTCGCCGAAGCCAAAGGCCGCCACCAGTACCGCTATGGCGGCCGCGGCGGACGCAGCAGCGACCCATGCGAGGGGATCGACCCTGGGCGCGCTTTCCCGGGTCTTGACGCGCAGAGCTGCCATCACGCGGTGGGTGACGTCCACGTGGGGCGGCGTTTCCAGTCGCGCCCTCTGTGCCAGTTTGCCAATGCGGTTCTCCTCGTTCATCGGTCCGTCCCCGGTGTGGCTTTTTCGAAGAGCTTCCTGAGCTTGCCCCGGGCGCGCCATGCCTGCACCTTGACCATCGTCTTGCTCCACCCGGTCAGCTCGGCGGTCTTCGCCACGCTGTGCTCCTCGACGTAGCGCAGTGTAAGCACCAGTCGATCCCGTGGCGGCAGTAGTGCCAGCAGCCGGTGGAGCAGCTCGGCCGCCTCCGCGGGCTCCACGTCATCGGCGGGTTGCTCCAGCACGGCGTCCCATTCCGCAAGAGGGACTGTTTGAATTGTACCTTCTCGTCGCTCCCGTTTCCAATGCCGATAGCCGACACGAGTAGCGATGCGAGCCAGCCAGTGCGAAAATGGGGCCCTGGCGCGGTACGTCGCCAGGCTTTCGTACGCTTCTACGAAGACATCCTGGACCAGGTCCTCATGTGTCTCCGTATCGCGCGAGAATCGCCACATGATCGCCGATACGCGCTGCTGGTGCCGCTCGACCAGGCGCCGATACGCTTCGCCATCCCCGCTCAGACAGCAGCGGATGTCGTCGAGGTCCATCTCCTGGACCTGGCTCGTCTCTCGTCGCTTCGATGGCAGTACCTGGCTGTCCCGTCCGTCTTCTGTCCCGGCGCATTCGCTGTAGAGCACGCGATGCTCCACTTCTATAGTGGGGCCCTGTGCGACTGAGGTTACACCCCGGTGCGAAGAGGTCCCCTGCCGACCGGTTTCCGTTTCGCCGCGACGACCTCGCTTCCTCTTGAGACTGCCCGGACGCCGGAAGTGTGACGTCGGTCACCTGTAGCCGTTTGGCAAAGAGGGCCACTGTTCACGTGACCGTCGGCGGGAATGATGACCTGAGCACGTGCGGATTCATCAGACAGAGATCGCACACGCATCAACCCGCTTTGAGGGCCCCGGCGTTTCCACGAAAACGCTCGCAGGCCTCGCCGGGGCCCGACAATAGCGGGAACGACACGGGTCTGCGCTCGGGGAACGCAGCCTCTCGCGGCCCAAGCCATGAGGTGCTGTGCTGCCTGAGTTCGGACTCGACAGACGCATGCGGGGCGATGCTCTGTGGCCAGGTTTCGGTGAAGCAGATGGAACAGATAGCGCGCCACAACACCTGCCCATCCCCGCGCAGGCGAACGGCGCGGGTGGTGGCCGACAAGCTCAAGCTTTTTGTGTTGGCGACACTCGTCGTCGTGCTGGCCAAAGCCTTCCTGCTGGATGTGGTCGTCGTGCAGGGCAACTCCATGGAGCCCGCCCTGCCCCCAGGCGACTGCGTCCTGGTGGAGAGACTCACGCCCCGACTGGGGCTCTTGGAGCCGGGTCAGATCGTGCTGCTCGCCACCGGGACGCCCGAGGTGCTCATGGTGAAGAGGATCGTAGCGATGGGCGGCGACCGGGTAGAGACTCGTGGCGGGGCGGTGATGGTGAACGGAGAGCCTGGGCCTGGGGAGGAGCAGACGATTCCAGGGAATCATGCCTTGGAACCAACTATCATTCCGGTGGGGCACGTGTTCGTTCTCGGCGACAACCGGCCCTGCTCTTACGACGGTCTGGACTTCGGTCCGGTGCCCGCAACCAGTGTCAAGGGCTGCGTTATCGGAGGCCTCGGGAACTGGGCAAGCGCCGCATCGACCCGCTTTCGGGTCTTGGCGCGCGCCGCCGGTTGGGAAAGCAGGCCTGCCAGCTGGCGAAACTCGCCGCCTCCCCCGCCCGCAGTGGCCCGCACGCTCGTGGCCATGGCCCGGGTGAAAACAGCGCACGTCACCGTAGGCGGCGAGCGGATCTGGATTTCGGAGGACCACGGCATGCGGCGGGAGACGAAGCACGGCTTCAGCCTCTATACGGACGAGGGCACCTGGGAATATGACCGCAGGCAGAACACGGTCGTGATCTCGAGGGGCACGCCCAAAGCCGGATGGGATCAGTTTCAGAGGCTTTTCGGCGCATACTGGCTGCCTCCACTGGGCTGCGAGTGGTCGTCCCATGAGTATACGGTTTCGCACGATGTGCTCGACGGAAGCCCCGCACAGCGCATTGACACCAACCCGAGCGAGGAAGGCCTTGGGGCCACGCTCTGGGTCGATAGCAGGAGCATGCGTCTGATCGGGCTCGATGAGTGGCGTATTGACAACGGCGCCAGGCAGAGCACTGGCCCGAGGAGACGAGTGGACTACGATACGCCGATTGATCCCCAACTGTTCGTTCCCAAGATACCCAAAGGCGCAATCGTCGTCGATCGTCGCACGGGCGCAAACCCGTCGCGCACGGGGTCCTGACGCCACGGCAGGTTGCACACGTCGCACGGTCACGGGCAGCGCACGGCTCACGCACTGCCCGTTTTTGCTTGGGTCTTGCACAGTAGCAGGGCCACGACCGCCGGCGTATTCGACGCGATGACAGAACCTCGCCGCGTTGGCAGGACCGAAGCTTTCTTGCGCCCGCATGTAACCTCTGGGCAAAGGCCACCACTATGCAATGTGAATGCCGGTCTGAACGGAGCACACGGAGGCTCCGAATGAAGCCAAGGAGGACGACTGATGAGAACCAGACAGCTCGTAGTCTACGCGGTGATCGGGGTATTCGTGCTCAGCACTGCTGCCGTGCTGGTGGCTGCGCAGACGGACCGAGGCGGCAGCCCGGCAGGCATCGAGGTGGCGCAGGCGAGAGCTCCGGGAGCTCCGGGTGGCGGTGACCGTGAGGCACGGATGGCCCAGGCGCGGGAGGCGATGCGCCAGCGGCTGGTGGCCGCGGGAGCGACGGAGGCCGACATCCAGGCGATCGAGGCGCACAGGACGAAGCAGCGCGAGATCATGCAGCCGCTCGGGCAGGCGATGGGGAGCCTGCGGGAAGCTGCGGCGCCGGAGGCCACCGACGCGCAGGCCAAGGAGGCCGTGGCCAAGTACGAAGCGGCGAAGAAGACGGCATTGACGCAGGTCGCGCAGGCCGAGCAGGACTTGAAGACCAAGCTGAATTTGGCCACCAAGGCGAAGCTGCACGCCGTGCTGCTCTCGATGGGCGTTCTGGACAATGGCATGCGGGGCATGGGCGGCATGAGAGGCCGCCGGCCTGGCGGCGGAGACCGTGGCGGCGGCCGTCCTGAAGGCGGAGGGGGTCGTGGCGCGTAGGCCGCTGACCTGCAGGCCTTAGATTCGCGGGGATCGGCGGCCGTTGCGCGGCGGTCGCCGATCTCTGGTCGTTCGTTGCCCGCATACTGGTGGCCTCGAGGCTGTGGACAGCGGCCCATGGTGTTTCTGGATGTGCTGCGGGTAGGGCTGCCTGGGGCAGAGCATTGGGTACCTACGTTGTGGCGGTCTCAAGCAAGGAGGGTGACGTATGACACGCACGACGGCCCTGGTCCTTGCGGCTTTGGCACTCTTGGTCGTCGCCGGGATGGTGGCCGGCTGTGGCATCCGGAGGGATCGAGGCGAGGAGCCGGCAGACGTCGCGGACGTCCGCGGCAGGCCGGCGAGAGCCTCGGACGCCCCGGCCGACCGCGAAGCGCGTAGAGATGAAGGCGGTGACGAAGCAGACGACGAGCGCGAGGAGGCGAGCCCCCCTGGCGCTGCCCCTGGCCCTGACGCACGGGAGGAGCAAGGCGGTGAGGAGGCGGGCGCTCGGGCAGAGCAAGCGAGGGCGCCAGACGCTGCGCCTGACCGTGAAGCAGGGAGGCCGGAGTGGATGGAGGCGATGGCTGCGCGCCTGGCGGCGGCGGGAGCGACGGCGGCTGACATCGAGGCCATTGAGGCTCACAGGACAAAGCAGCGAGAGCTCATGGAGCCGCTGCGGGAGGCATTGGGGGGTCTGCGGGAAGCTGGCGGGGAAGACGCTGCGGACGCCCAGGCCAAGCAGGCCGTCAGTCAGTACGAGGCGGCGAAGAAGACGGCATTGACGCAGCTCGCACAGGCCGAGCAGGATTTGAAGACGAAGCTGAATTTGGCCACCAAGCCGAAGCTGCACGCCATGCTGCTCTCGATGGGCGTGCTGGACAATGGCATGCGGGGCGGCGGCATGAGAGGCCGCCGGCTTGGCGGCGAGAGAGGACGTGGAGGGCCGCGTGGCGGTGGAGACCGTCCTGGCGGGCGTGGGGGCGGAGCCCCCCGTGGCAGGTAAGGCGCGGACCCGGCGTTTGGCCATGGGCACGGATCGGCGGTCCCCGTACGGAGACCGCCGATCCTGAGGCCTTTGGGCCCTCGACAATGCCGGCGGCAGAGCCGTGCGCAGCTCCCAACGCGAGCGAGCCGTCGCTGCTGCGCGTGGGAATGGCACTATGCTCGCTTGCCGTGCTCGAAGAGGAGGGGGCGGGATGATACGCAGTGATCGACGCACGCTAATCATTGGCGGCGTGGTGCTGGCCGTTGCTACCGGCTCGGCGGCTCTGGCGCTTCGCTTCATGGGAGGAAACAAACAGGCGAATCCAGGCCTCGTCAAGGTCGTGCGCCGTGGGAATGGTGATGTGAGCGCCGAAGAACCGACAGCCGCACCTGAGCGGTCATTTGACGACTATCGCGCAGTGACAGAGCGGAACGTATTCAAGCCCTTGGTGTCGTTGCCACAGGAGCATGTGGCACTTGCGGTGCCAGCGGACCTGCCGTCGGCGACAGGAGCGGCACGTACGCCCCCAAGGTCTTCCAGCCCCCCGTCGCCGACGGCGGACCTGGCGATGACCGGCGTTGTGGAAAGCGATGCCGGCCTCATGGCGCTGATCAAGAACATCAGGACGGGCGCCTCGGCTTACGCCGGCATCGGGGAGGTGGCTTTTGGCCTGCGTGTCGTCAGCATCGAGGCCAAGCGGGTCGCGCTGGCTCGGGGGGATGAGACGTACACGCTGGACATGGGGGCGAAAGAGATTCCGGAAGAGGGCGCGGAGTCCCGCTCTGTGGGCGGCACTCCTTCGGCCGGTCCTCCGATGGCCGCCGCGGGGGCACCGGGCGAGGGGCCAAGGCCTGGCTTCGGTGGTCGTCCCGGGTTTGGCTCTCGTGGGATGAGCCGCGACGAGATGATGCGGCGCATGAGGGAGAGAGGCATGGGCGGCGACGGGCGGGGGCGAGGCCCAAGGGGCGGCCCCGGAGGCCGACGCGGGCCTGGAGGCGGACGCGGCCGCTGAGGAAGAGAACAGACGGGGTGCAGGCAGTGCTCTGAAATGCGGTGCGCTGTGCCTCGCTCAGTCCAAATGGGGAGACCCGATGAGGGCAAGAGTGTCTTGGTGCGTCATGGCGCTGGGGCGCCACCTGGTGAGTTTCGGGGAGAGATCCCGAAACTCCACGATGAAGATGTCTGGGCTGGCGCACAGCCCGTGGGAGCGCTGAGACGGGGCTGTGGCCCCGACCTCTCCGAGTCGGGACAGTGGCGAGCCACAGGTGCTCTGAGGACCTCCGGTCCTTGCTCGCCTACAGAAAGGCACACGACCAAATCTTCAAGGCAGCAGACACCCAGGGCGTGGCCACTGTTGTGTAGCGCGGAAACTCCGAGACATCGAGGTGTCTGTTGCCAGGCGCCTACCCCTATGGTTGTCAGTGTCCGAAGTCCCGGCGAAACCTTTGGAGTGCATGCTTGGACTAGTCACCTTGCGCAGATCTCGAGTAAGGAGGACAATGTATGACAGGCATGAGAGCCGTGGTTCTTGCGCTAATGGCAGTGCTCGTAGTGGTCGGTGTGGTGGCGTGCGCTGTTACTCAGACGGACGGAGACGAAGAGGCAGCAGGCACTGAGATCGCACCGGCACGAGGGCCAGACGCGGGCCCGGGCCCAGGTGACCGCCGGGATGAGGATGCCGACGCGATGCGTCAGCGGTTGATGGCCGGCGGAGCGACGGAGGCCGACGTCGAGGCCATCGAGGCTTACAGGACGAGGCAGCGCGAGCTCATGGAGCCGCTGCGGCAGGCAATGCAAAGCCTGCGGGAAGCTGGCGGGGAAGACGCCACGGGCGCCCAGGCCGAGCAGGCCATCCGCGATCACGAGGCGGCGATGAAGACGGCATTGTCGGAGCTGGCGAAGGCGGAGGAGGCCCTTAAAGCGCGGCTGAGCCTGTCCACCAAGCCGAAGCTGCACGCCATGCTGCTCTCGATGGGCGTTCTGGACAATGGCATGCGGGGCATGGGCGGCATGAGGGGTCGTCGGCCTGGCGGTGAGGGAGGGCGTGGGGCGCGGCGGGGCGGCGGAGCCCCTGCTGACGAGCGCGGCGGGCCGCGAGGCGGCGGAGCTGCTCGTGGAGGGCGTGGCGGGGCGCGCGGGGGCGGGGCCGCTCCTGGTGCATAAGGCGGAACTCGCGGCCTGGCCATTTCGGGGCGGCGGTCTCCACACAGTTCGGAAAGGAGCCTAGAAATGCTGAAGAAGACCATCTTGGGCTTGGTGATCGGCGTTGTACTGGTCGGAACGGCATACCTTGCCGCGGCGCAAAGAGGACCAGGCAGACGGGGGCCACGTGGGCCCGGGGGGCCGGGAGCTGCTCCAGCGACCATTGAAAGCTCGCCGATCGCGAAGACAGACGCGGAGGAGAAGATCCTGGGCGTGCTGCAGGACATGGACGAGAACCAGCGGAGGGGTATGATGAACGTCCCGAAGGAGGACGGGAGGCTGCTGCGCCTCCTGACGGAAACGATCGGTGCCAAGCACGTGGTGGAGATCGGCACGTCGAACGGGTACTCGGGCATCTGGTTCTGCCTGGCTCTGCGAACCACGGGGGGCAAGCTGACCACGCACGAGATCGATGAGGGGCGGGCGTCGCTGGCTCGCGAGAACTTCAAACGAGCGGGTGTTGACGACATCGTCACGCTCGTCGAGGGCGACGCCCACGAGGAAGTCACAAAGCTGAAGGAGCCCATCGACCTGCTGTTCCTCGATGCCGACAAGACGGGCTACATCGACTACCTGAACAAGCTCCTGCCGCTGGTGCGCCCGGGCGGGCTCATTGTGGCCCACAACATGAGTCCGCGACAGGCAGATCCCAGATACGTCGAGGCCATCACCACGAACCCGGATCTGGAAACGATCTTCTTGCACATGCATGCGACGGGCGTCGGCGTGACGCTCAAGAAACGCGGATAAACGCACAGAGGGACGCAAGCGAGAACTCTGGATAGATCCAGCCGCGGTGCGTAGCGCAGGCGGCCGTCTGCCTACATTACCTCAGCACGTATTGCGCCGCCCGCAGGCGGCGATGCCCGCGCCAGAAGGCGTCTCCTGCAGGCGCTACCCATGCGGGCAAAGCCAACGCCAGATCCACGGAGAGAGTGCTGTGAGCGCGACCCCCAAGAAAGAACTGGGGCTTTTCGATTCAATGTGCATCATCGTTGGGATCATCATCGGCGCGGGCATTTACGAGACGGCGCCGACCGTGGCTGGGTGCATGGGCAGTTGGGCCGGGGTGCTGGCTGTCTGGGTGATAGGAGGTCTGCTGGCGCTGGCCGGGGCGCTGTGCTATGCGGAACTGGCTACCGCCTATCCTCGCCAGGGCGGGGACTACGTTTACCTGAGCCGCGCATACCGGAGATGGGTGGGTTATCTCTTTGGCTGGTCACAGTTGGTGATCATTCGGCCTGGGGACATCGCCCTCATGGCTTTTGTCTTCGCCCGATATGCGCGGACGCTGTATGCCCCGTTTGAGAACAGCCGCCCACTCTATGCCGCCGCGGCCGTCGTCGTGTTGACGGCCATCAACGTGCTCGGCGTGAAGGAGGGCAAATGGACGCAGAACCTCCTGACCACCATCAAGACTCTGGGATTGCTGGCCATCGTCGCTGCCGGCCTGGCGGCGCCGGGCGCGCCGTTAACACCTACCGAACCGGCGGGCTTCTCCATGGGAGGACTGCAACTCGCACTCATCCTGGTGCTGTTCACCTTCGGCGGCTGGAACGAAATAGCCTACATCGCCGCCGAGGTGAAGCGCCCGCAGCGAAATATCGTCCGAGCTCTGGTGATCGGAACTACTGGGGTCACCGCGCTGTACCTGCTGGTCAATGGCGCGTTCCTTCACGCGCTGGGTTATGTGAAGATGGCTGCCTCCGAGGCGATTGGCGTTGACACGGTCGCGACCGTATTGCCCGACATGGCCGGCAGAGCCGTCAGTGTCCTCATCTGCATTTCAGCGCTGGGGGCCGTCAATGGCATGGTGTTCACCGGTGCGCGCATCTCCTATGCGATGGGAGCCGAGCATGCCGCCTTCCGGGCCCTCGGGAGATGGCACGGGCGCCTCGGCACACCCGTGTGGGCCCTTGTTGCTCAGGGATGCCTGAGCCTGGCGATCGTGTTGGTGGCCGGCTCCTTTATCGATACGATCCTTTACACTGCTCCCATCGTCTGGGTGTTCTTTCTGGCCACCGGCCTATCCGTATTCGTACTCAGGCATAAGGAGCCCCAAACTCCCCGTCCGTACAAGTTGGCCGGCTACCCAGTGACGACGATTGTCTTCTGCGCCTGCTGTGCGTTCATGCTCTATAACTGCGTGTCGTACGCGCTGGCAAACAAGCCGATCGGGCTGTTGATCGTGTCGAGCGTCCTCCTGGCCGGAGTGTTCGTCTACTGGCTGGACGACGTCCGCGGTTCGGCACGTCGCCGACGACTCGAGGACTCCACGGCTCAACACAGCACTTCCAAACACAGGTAGTGTCAAAAACGACACCAATGGGGGGGCACAACCCTCGGCCCACCTCCACCTGCTTCGACCTGGCAAGGACCGGCCAGGGGATGGACGGATCCCATACGGCTTCCCCGCGAGTTGGGCTCGACAAGGAGGGAACAATGGTGAGGCATGCATTGTGGTGGCTGACGGAGACAGCGACGGTCTTGTTGTTCGCTGCCATTCCCACTACGGGATGGGCCGTTGTCTATGTGGATGTCGATAATGTTACAGGCCGCCTCGATGGCAAGTCCTGGGCTAGCGCGTACAACACCGTGCAAGAAGGTATCGATGTGGCTCATAATGCGGGTGGAGGCGACGTATGGATTGCACAAGGAACCTACAAGCCCACATCCACTAGCGACCGAGCCGTGTCATTCCAATTGAAACCGGATGTGGCGCTATACGGGGGTTTCAGCGGGAGGGAAACGAGGCGCGAACAACGGGATTGGGCCAGGCAGACAACAATACTGAGTGGCGACATTGGCGTACGCGGCGATAACCGCGATAATTCTTACCACGTTGTGAAGGGAGCGGATAACGCCACCATAGGCGGCTTCACCATTACCGCTGGCAATGCTGACGGAGATGCATACGACGGCAACGGCGGCGGGATGGTGAACTATGATACTTCGTTTCGTATAAGTGCTCGCCGAGGCGCTCGTCGCTCAGGCGGCGGCCTGGGCATCGTCGCCAGCAGCGGCTTCTCGCCCACCGTGGCCAATTGCACCTTTACGGCAAACTCAGCTCGTGAAGGCGGCGCCCTGTACAACTACGACGATGCTTCTGTCACATTGACCAATTGTACCTTTACTGCGAACTCCGCCGATAAAGGCGGCGCGATGGTCAATAGAATGGCCTCCAACTGCACGGTAACCGACTGCACCTTTAGCGGGAACCACGCGAGATGGCGAGGCGGCGCTGTGTTCAATGACTACGGTTCATCTCCGACCTTCACGAACTGTACTTTTGCTGAGAACTCTACCAGCGGAAATGGCGGGGGAATGTACACGGACGATACCTCCTCACAAATAGGGCACACGAGCCCAATGGTGTCCAACTGTACCTTTGCCAAGAACACCGCCGGATGCCGCGGCGGCGGCATGGCCAACTACAATAAATGCACTCCCACCGTGACCGGCTGCACCTTTGCAGGAAACTATGCCGGTGAGGGCGGCGGCGCTATATCCAATGATTATCACGTCACGGTCACAGTGACCAACTGCAGTTTTGCCGGAAACTCCGCTGGCGAAGGCGCCGCCGACACAGACACCGATCAAAGCTCTCGAGTCCGCTCTCGTCCACCGAGCACGGAAAACGCCGCAGAGGCGCAAGGCCTTCGAGGCCCGCAGCGGCCGCCGGCCTTCGGCGGACCGCAAGGGCAGGCCGGCGTTGGGGAATCCGGGGAAGAGCGACGGGGGTCGCCAGAGACCGTCGTGCATGTGCGTGCTGATAATGTTGCGGGGCCGTGGGATGGCAGATCCTGGGCAACGGCCTGTAGGACTGTTCAAGAAGGCCTCGACGCCGCAAGTCACGTAGGAGGAGGCGAGGTCTGGGTTGCAGCAGGCACCTATAAGCCTACTTCGACGAGCGACCGAAGTGTGTCATTCCAACTGAAATCCGGCATCACGCTGTACGGCGGCTTCGCTGGGACGGAAACGGCGCGCGAGCAGCGGGATTGGGCCAAGCATATAACAATACTGAGTGGCGACATTGGCGTACGGGATGAGAATAACGACAACTCTTACCACGTGGTAAAGGGAGCCGACAATGCCGTGATGGATGGGTTTACCATCACGGAGGGCAATGCTCTACCGGCACGAAGGCCCGGCGAGCGTCGCGGCATGGGGCCCGGACGTGGACTCGGTATTCGACCGCCGGGAGCGCCGGGCAGAGGCAATCAACATTTGACACCTCAGATCATCGCAAGCGGTGCTCGATCCGAGAGTTGTGGTGGCGGCATGCTCAATATCAGGTGTGCTCCCAGAGTAGTCAACTGCGTCTTCAGCGAAAACTCGGCCGGCAAGGGCGGCGGCATGTACAATATGTGCGCAACAGGGTTCGGCCCTGGCGGGGCGGCAAGTGATGCTCCTACCTTGGTCAACTGTACCTTCACTGGGAACTACGCCGGAGGCCGGGGCGGGGGCATGAGCAACGATCTCAGCACCCATCCGACTTTGATCAACTGCACGTTCATCAATAACTCCACCGGCGGTAAGGGCGGCGGCATGTACAATGACTTCAATTGCTCGCCCACCTTAACCAACTGCATCTTTGCCGGAAACTCCGCCGAACGGGGGGGCGGCATGGCCAATGATGGCAGTTCATGCCCTGCATTGACCAATTGCGTCTTTACCCGAAACCACGCCAAGGATCTGGGCGGCGGTCTGTACAACGGCACCTACAGGCCTGGCGGTGTCGCCTGTTCTCCCACATTAACGAACTGCATCCTGTGGGGCAATATCACCCCCAGCGGCCCTACGGAGATAAGTAACTGGCACGAGGATGCTCCCACGGTCACCTTTTGTGTTATCGAGGGCGGATATGGAGGCCGAGGCAATATCAACGCCGACCCCTTGTTTGTCGATCCGGAGAACGGAGATTACCGGTTGCGTTCCGGTTCTCCCTGCGTTGATGCAGGCAACGGATCAATCGCTCCTGCAACAGATAAAGATGGAAATCCTCGGAACGCTCCGGTCGATATCGGAGCGTATGAGTGGCAGGGCGAGAAATAGAAGCGGTCTATACCGGCAGTAATGGCGATGCTCCATTGGGATCAGATTATCTCCGGCTGGCGACGCTACCGGATGCTTCGCTTGGCATGACAGTCACCCGCTCTGTGATGGGCCCTGAATAGGAGCAGCAGACCATGAGACTATGCATTGCTCTTGCCACCCTGTTTGTCTTCCTGTGTGGGGCCGGCGCCGCGGCCCTGGCGGCGGATCGAACCATCCCCGGCCGCGTTGAGGCGTACCCGACCTACTGCGCTATCGGGATTGAGGCGACATACGGAGGAGACGACAACGCCAACGGTTCTGCGGAGTTCGTCTACCGCCGTCGGGGTGAGATGAACTGGCGGAGCGGCGTCGATCTGACGCCGGACCGCAAGCGGCGGACCTGGTGCGGGAGCATCTTCCCCGGCAAAGAGGGTGAGGTCTACGACATCAGAGTGAGCTTTGCCGATCCGGACGGGGTTGAGACGAGAGACTTAACAGCGCGAGCGCGGATCCGGCGGATCGTGGGTAGCACGACCGGAGGCAGGAGCTACTTCGTCTCGCCTCAGGGGAGCGACGACGACCCCGGGACGCAGGACGCGCCGCTCAAGACCATCTCCGCGGCCGCCGCGAAGGCGGGTCCGGGCGATACGGTGCACGTTGCTCCCGGAGTGTACCGGGAGAGCGTAAAGATAGAGGGCCGTTCCGGAAAGCCCGGCCGGCTGATCGTGTTCACGGTGTGGGGCGAAGGGCGGCCGATCCTCGACGGCTCGGCGGAGCTGCCGAGGGGCGGCTCGAGGTGGAAGCCGCACGGCAAGGGGATCTACTTCACTTCGGGTGACTTCACTCCGCTCTACGTCGCCGAGGACGGCCTGCGGATGTACCGGTATCCGTCCCTGGCGGAGCTGGAGGCGGACATAATGAGCCAGGACGACCCGGACACTCGTCGGCCCTGGGCAGTGGCGCGCGCATGGTACTACGACGGCGAGGCGAAACGGCTCTACGTCCGGACGACGGCCGGCGACAGCCCCGACGGCCACACGATGAACGTGGTGCGCGAGGCGTACGGCCTTCAGCTCGAGGGGTCGAGCCACTTCGTCATCGAGGGCTTCGAGATACGCTATTACGGCACTGCCGGGATTGGGCTCGCGGGCGGGTCCGACGCAAACGTGGTGACGGACAACATCATCCATAACTCCCCCCGAGGCGTGATCATCCGTGGCACCGACAGCGACGACAACGTGCTCTACAGGAACGAGATCTACGAGCAGGGCCTGGCGGATTTCAGTTGGCGCGCCGTGAAGGCGAGCGGATATGGACGGCAGGGGATCTCGATCAACGCGGGTCGTGGGAATTCAGTCATCGAGAACGAGCTTCACGGCTGGTTTGACGCAGTGGCCGCCGTCACGTGGAAGAATCCCGAGCGGGTCGAGCTCAACCGTGATCTGGACATGGTGGGCAACTTCATCCACGACGGCGGGGACGACGGGCTGGAGCCCGACGGCGGCGGGGTGAACATGCGCATATGGGGCAATCGGATCACGAGAATGCTCACGGCGATTTCGCTCGCCCCCATCGAGCGCGGGCCGGTGTACGTCGTGCGCAATGTGGCCTATAACTCCGGCTGGACGATGTTCAAGCTCGGCGTCGGCGGCTGCACTTCCCTCGCGCCGACCTACGTTTATCACAACTCGGGCTACGGCACGTCGCAGGCGATTAACTTCCCGCCGGACATTCCCTTCGGCGGAAAGGTCTTTAAGAACAACGCCTTCTGCGTAACGAGTTCGGGACTCGGCCACGGCCGCCCGGGCAACACGCTCGACTACAACTGCTACTGGGTGATCGAGCGAGGCGGGCCCGTGCGGATGCAATGGCTGGGGACGGAGTATCCGGACCTGGCCTCGCTCGCCCAGGCGACCGGACAAGAGGCGCACGGCCTGACGGCCGATCCGCTCTTCGTAGACGGCCCAAGCGGAGACCTCCGTCTTCGGCCGGGCAGTCCGTGCATTGACGAGGCCGTTCCCCTGCGAGGCATCAACGACGAGTTCGCGGGACGGGCCCCGGACATCGGGGCGTTGGAGTCCACCGCGGGGAAGGCGACGGAGTCACGCAACTAGCGCCGCCCATCCGTGACCTCCGGGCGGAGCGCTGCGTCAGTCCAGCTCCCACTGTCGCCGTGCGCTCGGTTTCGCGGCTGGTCAATCCGGCAGGGCCTGCAGCCGGCTCTGCACCCACTCGATGTGCCAGAGCTCCTCCTCCGCGAGGTGCTCGAAGATGGACGTGCCGGCCGGGTCCTTGGTCTCTTCGGCAGCTCGCACGAACAGATCCCGCGCCTTCTGCTCGGCGTGCAGAGCTGCGGTGAGCGCCGCCCGCTCTCGCCGGAGCGCCTGCTCGTTCAGATCCGGGGTCTTGGCGTTCTGCCCCGGCGGCGGCAGATGCTCGTGCTTGCTGCTTCCCGGATAGCTCAGCCAGCTCCGCCCGCCGGCCAACTCGTCGTGTAGAGACGACAGGTACCGCAGGTGCTCCTCTTCGAACTCCACAAGTTCCCTGAAGAGCTGCCTGCAGCCCTCCGTCGCAGCTTCGCCGGCGGCGCGCCTGTACGCATCGACAGCCGCCCGTTCCAACTCGATACCTATACGGATTGCGTCGAGCGCATTACTCTCTACCATTGCTATCACCCCGCTTCATCTATTGCTGCGCCCTGAGGACGACTCCCCGAGGCGGCAGACTTGTGGCAGTGTTCCCGTTGCCGCGACTTTGCCCTGTTGTGCATTTCACCGCCGACCACCACCGGGCAACTCCAGGCCCACGAACCGTCATGCTTGAGGATTGTCCGGCGACAGCGCCTCGGCTGAGAGGAGGCGCTGCAGTTCGTCTTCCTTCATCAGCCCCTTCTCCACGACGAGTTCGGCGATGCGCCTGCCTGTTGCGTACGCCTCCCGGGCCAACTCGGACGCTTCCTGGTAGCCGATGGTCGTCTTCAGCAGCGTCGCCAGCGCCAGGCTGGCCTGCGCATGCTCGCGGCAGCGGTCGGCGTCGGCGACGATGCCGGCGACGCACCTCGTGGCGAGCATTTTCAGACCGTTCGCCATGATCTCCAGCGATTGGAGCAGGTTGAAGTTTATCACCGGCATCATGACGTTGAGCTCGAGCTGCCCCGCCTGGGCCGCCATGGCGATGGTCAGATCGCTGCCGATGACGTGAAAGCAGATCATGTTCATGCACTCGGCGATGACCGGGTTCACCTTGCCAGGCATGATGGACGAGCCAGGCTGCACAGCCGGCAGCGCGATCTCGGCGAAGCCGGTATTTGGGCCCGAGGAGAGCAGGCGCAGATCGTTGCAGATGCGGGTGAGCTCCGTCGCGAGCGCGCGCAGCTCCCCGGAGAGGCGCACGAAGGGCGCCATGCTCTGCATCGCCTCGAAGGTATCCTTCGCCGGCACCAGCGGCTCGCCGGTCAGCTTCGCCAGTTCTTCCACGACTCGCCGCCGATAGCCCGCGTGCGTCGTCACCCCGGTGCCCACGGCGGTGCCGCCGATCCCCAGCGAGCGCAGTTCCTCGGCGGCGCGGGCGAGCGAGTCGGCCGCCTTGGCCAGCGCCTGCGCGTAGCCGCCGAACTCCTGCCCGACCGTGAGCGGCGTGGCATCCTGCAGGTGCGTGCGGCCGGACTTGACGATTCCGGCGAACTCCTGCGCTTTCTGCTCGAACGCGTCCGTCGCTGTCTTCAACGAATCCTGCAGGGGACGCAGCAGCGCCAGTGCCGCGAGGCGCATGGCCGTGGGAAAGACGTCGTTGGTGGATTGGCCGAGGTTAACGTGGTCGTTGGGGTGCACGCGCCGGTAATCGCCGCGTTCGCCCCCGAGCAGCTCGGCCGCGCGGTTGGCGATCACCTCGTTGACGTTCATGTGCAAGCTCGTCCCCGCGCCGGCCTGGAACACGTCCACCACGAACTGATCCGCGTGCTTGCCGCCGATGACCTCGTCGGCCGCCCGGACGATGGCATCGGTCAGGTCCCTGGGCAGTCGGTCCGCCTCGGCGTTCGCCGTGGCAGCGGCCTTCTTGATGAGCGCCATCGCGCGTACGAACCCGGGATGGGCTCGAAGGCCACTGATGGGGAAGTTCTCGACGGCCCGCTGCGTCTGGACCCCGTAATACGCGTCAGCCGGGACGTCGAGCTCGCCGAGGAAGTCTCTCTCTTTCCTGGTGCCAGGCACTGGACTGGTCCTTCGTCTGGTGCGGCATGAGCACGGCTTGACCATGTGCAATGCCACCCTCCGGCCGCTACGCGTTCGCCAGCGTCAGGTCGCACGGGTCGTCGGCCGTCTTGAGCCAATCCTGGACGAGCCCGTCCAGCTCCGATGCAAGGGCTTTCCGTGTCGGGTCATCGATGAGATTGTGCTGCTGGAACGGATCCTCCTGATTGTCGTACAGAAGCCACGGGCCGTCCGGCCACCGCGCATACGTATAGCGCTTCGTGCGGACGCCGCGAAATAGCGGTGCGGGGTGGTTAATGCCTCCTGAGGCGTGGTGCTTGTCAATGTGCATGAGGAATTGCGACTCGGGCTCCTGCGCCGTCCCGCCGCGGAACGCCGCCGACAGGTCAAGGCCGTCGCAGGTGGCGGGAACAGGCAGCCCGGCGAGACTGCACAGCGATGGCATGATGTCGATCGCGCCCAGCATCGCCTCGACCTCGCGTCCCGCCGGTATCGCGCCGGGCCAGCGGGCGAAGAACGGCACCCGACAGGACTCCTCCCATGGCAGCCGCTTCCCCGTGCGGTCGTGGGAACCCAGCATCTCGCCGTGGTCCGCAGTGTATACGACGATGGTGTTCTGAGCCTGCCCCGTCTCGTCCAGTGCGCCCAGGAGGCGACCGAGCTCTTTGTCCACCGCAGTGATGTGGGCGGAGTACCCCTGCGCTGTCGCACGCAGGCGCTCGTTCTGCCGCCGCCTTTCCGCGACGTTGGGCCGCCACGGCCGAGCGGCCGGATCGTAAAGCTGCTTCTGCTCGTCCGGCGCGTCGAGGAAGTTGGAGTGCGGTGGATTGAGCGACAGGAACAGGCACCAGGGCTGCGCGTCCCGATTGCGGCGGATGAAGTCCAGCGCCTGGTCCGCCATCAGCGTGGCGTTGTAGCCCTTCGGCGTGCGCTTTGCGTCTGGGCTGTCCTCGAAGTAAAACGATGTATCCCAGTGATTGTTCGTCCTGTACCAGACGCGCCACCAGTCAAAGCCGTGCCGACCAAGGCCCGGCTCCTCATACACTCCGCCCCGCCCCTGCAGGTGCCACTTGCCGACATAGCCCGTGCGATAGCCGGCCCTCCGGAACACGTCGCCGAATGAGTTGCCATCGCTCACGACGCGAATGCCGTTGTCGATCACGCCGGAGTGATAGGGCCACTTCCCCGTGATGAGCGTGGCGCGGTAGGGCGAGCAGACAGGGTAGTTGGCGATGCAATTCCGGAACCGGACGCCCTCCTTGGCCAGACGCGTCATGTTCGGCGCCTGGATGTCAGAGAAAGGCTCCCCTGGCAGGGAGCAGTCCCGGTGTTGATCGCTGAAGACGTAGAGGAGATTGGGCTGCCGCGGCTCAGCCTCCGCGTCCCGACCCCCAAGGAGCGATAACGCTGCCGTCCCGGCGGCAGCGCGCAGGAATTGCCGTCGGCAGTATCGGCTCGTCGGCATGACTCACCACCAGTCTGCACCCCGCTGGACCTTGTCCGCCAACACGTCGCTCAGCCGATCCCCATCCCGGGCCGAGAGGCCCACGTGCATGTGCTGTCTGAAGCCCTCAGCGTGCGGTACCAGATGGGGCGCCATCCTCCCGACACGAGCGCACCCGTCGCGCATCGCCGCCAGGTACGAGTCCATTCCCTGGCTCACATCCAACCACTCCTTCTGCGTCGCGTGGCAGCGCAGCATCTGGTCTTTGAGGTCGATCTTGTCGGTCACGTCCACGAACAGGGAGGGCACCACGGCGAGGCGCATAATGTCCATGCTGCTGTGCGGCTGCGCGTGGTACAGGTATACGTCCTGCATGGTGGGATCCCTGGGCGGGTCGCTGATCCAGTTGCGCATGCCCCGACAGAAGCACGCCGTCACCACCAGGCGACTCGTGTTTTGGTGATCTTCCATGTAGTCGTGCGGCGAGGGCAGCAGGACGATCTCGGGTTGAACTTCGCGCACTACCGCCGTCACCCGGCGCAGGAGGCCGTCCTCGTAGTAGATCTCGATGTCGTTGACCAGACCGGGGTGATATGTGGCTTCGATCAGGGACGCTGCGGCACCGGCTTCATCTCTGCGGAGGCGAATGATCTCCGCGTGGCTATGGGAGACGGTACCGCAACTCCCGTTGGCGACGGTGAAGATGTGGCACTCGTACCCAGCGTCGCCGAGCAGCGCCAGCGTACCCGCCATCGCGAACTCCACGTCGTCGGGATGGGCGCCGACGGCGAGCGCGACCTTGCGCTCAGCCATGGCAGACATCTCCGGGCGAGAATGATACCCCGCAGCGGCCCGCAACCGTCATGAGACGAGCGCAACCCGCCCGCTCACAGCAGCGGGGCGTCAGTCGAGGCCAGTGCCCACGGTGCAGAAGCCTATTTGAGTTGAAAGGTCATGCTCACGGTTGCCGCGACGTCCTCGAAGTCGATCCAGGCGGCGCCGACGCTGAAGTGCTCGCAGGGCCGGAGGACGGCGCCGGCGTTGAGCTCGTCGCTGACCCATTCGAGCTGCGTCGTGACCTCCTTGCCGATCTGCACCTCGCCGGCGAAGAAGAACCCATCAATGAGGCCGCCACCGAAGCCCCCGTGCAGGCTCAGCAATCGAGTCTGCTTGCCGCGGACCTCGCCCAGCTCCTTGCCATAGCTCTTCGAGAAAGCCAGATACACGCTGGCATCGATCGCGTCCGTGATGTCGAACACGCCGACGGCAATCGTTGGCTGATCGCCACTTTCCTTCCTCAACTGATACTTGCCGTTGATGACCGTGTCCTCTTCCTGGCTCGAGAGCTCGATGTTGGCAAAGCCCACCTCGAGCCCCTCGTTCGCCCCGAAATTGGCCAGCCACGTGACGTTGTCGAAGTCCTCCAGTTCGCGGCTGTTGAGGCCCACCTCGATGTAGTCGCGCGCTGCCACCTGCGCTGTGGGTGCAAAGATCAGCCCCGTATAGCCGTTCAGACTCGGCTCGGCTGCCACATTCGGAGCCAGACACAGCGTCATGCCGAGGAACAACGTTACGGCGATAAGAACCCGCATTTCGATACCCTCCATAGATGATTTAAGGCACGCCCCTGAGCTTGCCCGGTGCGGCCCGGGCCTGCCACCCATGTGTTCCGCACCCCGGCACACATTCCTCCTCCCGGGCCCCGCCCTCCCAGCAGCCCTGGGCTGTGAGCGGAATGCTTTCGGGAACCCTCAGGCTGGAGCAGGTGCTGCGGGTGGACATGACCAATCAATGCCTTCGACAATCGTCGGCAGAGCCTCGCGATACACTGCCGCATGAACCGAACTGCAGCAATATGGGGAGACGCGAGTGATGCAGCAGGCAACTCCAGAAGCACAAGCCGTGCACGAGAGGGCCATCATCATCGACGGCCACAACGATAGTCTCATCGCCCGCATGGCCCGAAACGACGCCATGGACTTTGTCCCAGACGCACCCGGTTATCACGTTGACTTGGCTCGCCTCCGCGCCGGGGGAGTGACGGCGCTGTTCTCGATGGTGGGCGATACGGACCTGGTGAAGGCTCTGCGCCTTCTGGACGCCGTCCACCAGCATGTGGACAGATACCCCGACGACTTCGTCGTTCCCCGTACCGCCGAGGACATCCGCCGGGCGAAAGCCGATGGCAAGATCGCCCTGATATGCCAACTGGAAAGCAGCACCTGCCTCTGCGCTGAGCTTGCGACGCTCCGAATGCTCCACCAACTGGGCGTCCGCGTCGCGGGGCTCACCCATGGTGAGGCTCCGGAGGATCATGGCCTGCAGAAGGAACGCAGCCATTTCGACTTCTGTAAGGGCGCGGATCGCGAGCGCGGGCGGAAGCTCGACAACGGCCTCACCGATTTCGGCCGCGAGGCCCTGCGCGAGATGAATCGCCTCGGCATCGCTGTTGACTTGTCCCACGCCAACGACGCCACGTTTTTCGAGACGCTGGAACTGAGCACGGCGCCCGTTGTGTTCTCCCATGGCAACGCCTTCGCGCTGTCGCCGCATTGGCGCAACCTCACCGACGATCAGCTCCGGGCGCTGGCCGATAACGGCGGCGTCATTGGCATCTCTTTCGTGCCCAAGTTCGTGCAGCAGGACGAGGGGGGCACTCTCGAGCGCGTCGTGGATCACATCGTCTACGTGACGGAGCTCATCGGTGAAGACCACGTGGGGCTCGGGGCCGACTTCGATGGCATGGGCCGCGACACGGTCCCGGTGCCGGCGCACGTCGGTCTCCTGCCGGACTTCACCGAGGCCATGCTGCGCCGCGGGCTGAGCGAAACCGTCATCACCAAGGTGCTCGGTGGCAACTTCCTGCGGGTCCTGCAACAGGTGATTGGCGCATAGACATGAAAGTGAAGATCTGCGGCAATAAGACGCCGGAGGACTTCCGGTTGGTGGCGGAGGCCGGAGCGGACTTCGCCGGCATCATACTGGACGTCCCGAAATCGCCCCGCTCGCTGAGCCTGAACGAGGCCGCACGCGTCAGGAAGGCGTGCACTATCCGGCTCGTGACCGTGTTCCTGGGCGCCACAATCGAACAGATAGAAGCGGCGCACGATGCACTCGCACCCTTCGCCGTCCAACTCCACGGACGGGAACCGGTCGAGGTGGTCGAGCGCCTCAAGGAGCGCCTGCCCTGCCAGGTGTGGAAGGTCCTGCACCAGCCCGCGGCTGGCGCTGCAGCGGATGAGTCACCCCTGGCCGAGCGCATGGCTGCCTATGCCGCCGCCGGCGCCGACGTGATCCTGTTGGACACGGCGGCGTCGCCCGACCTGCGAGGCGGCACGGGTCTGACGAGTGATTGGGATGCAGCCAGGGCGGCTGTGGAACACTCGTCCACGCCCGTCTTTCTCGCCGGCGGCCTGCGGCCCGACAACGTCGCGGCTGCTGTGACCGCCGTCCGTCCCGCCGGCGTTGACGTGGCCAGCGGCGTCGAGTCATCGCCGGGCATAAAGTCCCCGGAGGCCGTCCGGGCGTTTGTGATGGCAGCCAGATCGGCAGCCGGACAATGATCCCATCTCTCGACGACCTCCTGCCGCTTCACGCGATTTCCTCCTCCAGGTTCCCACCGCTCGTGCTCCCATTGCAGCTTGACCCAGACGCCATGGTATGTTAACGTATGACTCCTGCGAGCGGTCGGAGTCATATACTGACTGCATAACAATCAAGAATTGATGAATGCAGCGCGTCTCCTAAGCCCATGACGAGTGTCCTGCTTATCGGCGATGCAGCCCTCGACGTGACCGTGGCCTCCTCGGAGCTGCCCCGGCCCGACGAGCTCCGCTGGGCAAAGCTGCCGGTGGATTGGGGCGGCTCTTGCGTTTATTGCGCCCGGGCTCTTCGCGCGCTGCGCAGCGACTACCGTATCACCCTCATGGTCCCGGCGGCCGGCCAGTGGGGCGCTGCGCTGCAACAGGCGTTGCGTGAAGAGCACATCGAGGTCGTGCCTCTGCCGTGCACGCCGACTCTGAGCGCGATTCTCGCCTTCGAGGACGGCAACCGCGGATTCCTCGCCGACGACTCGACGAGGCCGCTGGCGGAGCTGCCGGCACCACCCGATGGCCCCCACGACATCGTTGTCGTGTCCGGCTACTTCCAGGCTGCGTGCCTGCATAGTGGCACATTCCTGCAGTGGTTCGAGGGCCTAACCAGCAGCACGCCACGCTCCCTCTGTGTGCTGGATGCCAACTACAATGCCGACGCTCCGGCCGAAGCCTTCTCCGTTCTCCGACGGCTCGCCGGGTCGATGGACTGCTTCTTTCCCAACCTGGGCGAACTGGGACTCCTGAGCGGCCTGGGCTCGGAGGTGCCCGCCGAAGCGGCGCTCGTTGGCGATGCCGTGCACCGCCTTCGGGTGCTGTGGAAGCTGCCCGACGACCGCCCGGCAATCGTCGCCACTGCGGGCGAGGCCGGGTGCTTTCTCTGTCCGCCCGGTGCCGACACGGTGCACATCCCGGCGCCCCCCGCAGAGGGGAGCGTCTTCTCGAACTCGGCCGGCGACATCTTTCTCGCGAGTTTTCTCGCAGCCCCCGGCCACTCGGACCTGTACACGCGGGCGGAATTCGCCAATGCGCTTGCAGCACAGGCGGTGAAGGCGTCCGGCTTCGCCGAGAAGCTGGCGACACTTCGCCGGGCTATGCAGTGATGCGTGCCCTGGCACCCGGCTACTGAAGCAACACTCGCATCCAGGAGCGTTCACGAATGGCAGAAGCAGAGAAGTCCGGCGCACCCTCGAGCGACAGATACCAACTGCTCTGCGCCATGATCGGCGCCGGCAGGAATGTGGCCCATGCCGCCTTTGCGCCACGGGGCCGGTTCTGGCCGGTGTCGGAGGCGCCCATCTCGCATCTGCCGCAGCAGTTTGATATGCTCGAACAGGTTGCGGAGGGGGCACAAGGCCCGCGACAGTTCGTCGTCATCACCAACCTTCGCGCCGTCGGCCACCGGCTCTCCTGCGAGGCGCTCGAGGTCCCATCCGGGCAGGATCCGGCGGAGGCCGTTGCCGAGGCAGCGGCCGAAATGGCGCTCGACCACCTGCTGCGGCTCAAGGAGCACCTCGCTCGCAGCGGCAAGCAGCTCGACCCCCCGGTGTTCCTCGTGGCTCTGCCGGAGATGATCGTCGCCTACCGCCGCATGATGTGGGAGCGGGCCCGCATGTTCGGCGAATCCGGCTTGGATCGTGCGCTCTCGCGGCTCGCTCCGGAGTTGGCAACGGCGCCGGAGCGCTGCGCTCGGGCGGAGTATCGCGCGCTGGAGCGCCTTCGCGAGCTGTGGCAGGAGCGTGTCGACGGGCCGCCGCCTCTGCAGATAGAGAGCTCGTTTCTCGGCCACACGTACCTGCTCAACGCGGTGCTCGACACGTTCCTCGCCGACCGCACCGCCTACCGACGAGCGGCCGCCAATGGCGAGTACGAGGCGGGGATGCTCGACGCGCGCGTGTACGGCGGATGCTTCAGCTACGCCCCGACACGAGCCGCCGAGACGCTCATGGACGCACTGGCCGCACGGCAGCAGCACGATCCGTATCTCGTCATCGTGACCGGCCCGTCGAGCAGCGGCCGGTGGGCGGCCTGCCGCGAGATACTGCATCGCAGCGGCCGTGATATCCCCTACAACACGGTGGACTGCGATATCATCAGAGCGCTGGGTGATTCGCGAGTGTATCACGCCGCCATGGAGCGCATAGGGCAGTGGCTTGCCGACGAGCACCAAGCCGTGATCTTCGCTGGCTTCCATCGGCTGCTGCCCCGCCAGCGCATGGAGCTCATGCAGCGACTACGCGACACGGTGCGCGCTCCTCGCCCGGCCCCCATCTTCCTGACATGCACGGACTTGCAGCCCGTGCTCGATATCCCTCCGGAGGCTGCCGTAGAGCACATCGGCGTGGAGCTCGTGTCGCTCGACCGTGTCCCCTTTGCGCTCTTCTGCTCCCGCATCCTCGACCTCATTGAGGCGCTCATGACGACGATGTATCAGAAGCGCGCGGTGATAGAGCCCGACGCTCGCGAGGCCCTCTTTCAGGACGCCGCTGCCGGTCGCTTCCCCGGGAACCTGCAGCAGATCGAGCAGGCGCTGGAACAGGTACTGCTCGGGCGCCTGCGCGTGGACGCCGACGAGCCGGAGATCAGAATAGGCCGAGCGGATCTATCTCTATTGGAGTACGCGCCGCCGACGCCGGAGAGGTACACCGCGCGCACGGCCGAGATCACGCTGCCGGAGAGGCCGAGCAGTTACCAGGACTACAGACACAGCCGCGACGCGCTCAAAGCGCAGATGCAGGAGATACGACTGGAGCTTTTCGAGAGGCCCGTGCTCGCGGAGCTGCTCGAGCAGGCTGACGGCGTCAAGGCACGGGCCGCCGCGCAGTGGAACTGCACCCCGCAGCAGTTCTCGAACCTCGTCCGAGACGCTGGCTTGAGCAGCCGACGCGGCGGCCGCGGCTCCGGAGGGTGACCTCTGCCGCGGGCTGCCGGCTGCTATGCCTCATCCGCCCACCACAGCACGTCCCGGTAATCCTGCCGGGCGGCCTCCACTAGCCGGCGCACTTCAGCCTCGTCGCCTCCGGCAGGAGAGAACAGAATCGGCGCAGCGGAGCGGACACGAGTGTCAGGGATGCGGTGCGGTGAGTGCATTACGTTAGCCGACCACATCCGCTATCCTCACAGCCAACCGTCCCTGATGCACTCCGGCGTTCCCACGGAACTTCGGCACGCCGTTGATCTGGATGAGCATCGGCTCGTCCATGTGCTGGTCGAGGGGCAACACGGTCCCGACGCTCAGCCCGAGTACGTCGCGCAGCGTCACCGTCGTGGAGCCCAGGCGAGCAACTACAGGCAGCGGGACGCCGGCCAGTCGCGCCGACTCCTCAGCCGAGTCGGCGCGGTGCGCAGACGCTCCATCGAGCGCGGTCTGCCCCCATCCTGCCAGCCCGCGGGCGAGCGTGGCGGAGAAACAGATGGCGGCAAGTCCTTCGGTATCGCCACAGGTCACGTTCAGCCGCACCACCATGACCACCTCCGTCGGTGGCACGACGTCGAGCGACTTGGCTGAGGTCGTTACGCCGGGTACCTGTGGGTTGAAGTCGATCGACTTACTCCATACGGCTTTCAGCCCCACCAGGATCTGCTGGCTCAGACGAGCTACCAGTCCGAGCTCCAGATCGGTCGGCGGGCGCTCGGGCAACTGCAAGTCCTGGGCCCCCGGCCCTTCGGCCCCGGACGCTTCGGTCGCGGTGCCGCCCCGCAAGGGGGCAGGCAACGTCCCGCCGGTCATGATCGCCAGTGCGGCGTAGGCTACGGGCATCGGCACCTCGAGCACGCCCACGCCACTGAGCGGCGGGCAATGGAACTGTGCGAGAAGCGGCGGGTCGGCCACCGATGCCAGAAAGATCTCGAAGACCACCTGCTCCGTGCCCGTGACTTCGAGCGCAACGTTCGTGCCGAGATACGAGGATAGGTGCTGACCCGCTTGCTTGCAGAAGGCCCCGCAATCGCGCTCGAATTCCTGCATCTGATCGGCTGAAAACCGTCGGCTCTCGCGGAAGTCACATTCCCGTATCGCCGACTGTCCCTGACCGAGAGCATCCATTGCGTCGGGAGCACTGACCGGCTCATCGGGTTGTCGGTGTGAGCCTGGCATGCGCGTTTCTCCAGCCCAGTGGTCTGCGGCGTCCGTGGTCTTTTTCGGCTGAGGCTACCACCGGCCTTAGCCATCAGCAGCACCGACGGCGCCAGCTACCCCTAATACATGCAGCTCCGGCTCCACGTGGGGCGGTCTCTGGCGCGGCCACGCCTATTGGCCCTGCCGCCGCGCCTTTGATCCGACGATCATCCGCTGCGCAGTGCGCTGCCGGCCGGAAGGGTGGGGAAAGACGGTCTCCGCCAGGTTGTTGTGATATATTTACCGGAATTTGTACTTTGGTTTGAAGGACATTCCACCTTGTAAGGGTAAATACTATGTATTGGCGCTGTATGCGAGGGCGGATATTCGCCATCCGCGCATAGTAAGGCCTGTTGCGTCGCGACGGCCGCGTAGTGGAGTTGTCAGGGCGCCGACAGCGGGGCGCACTTACGCGCGAGCTGCCTGCTGCATGCGGAGGACGTTCGGTAGGAAGTAAAGTTAAGGGAGGACTATGGATGCGAACCACCCAGGAACGACGGAGTGCGAAGTGGCTTGTCATTGCGCTGCTTTTGGCAGCGGGACCGGCCTTCGGGCAACGGCTGCAGACGACGATGGTTCGCCACCGGCTGTCGGGAAAGATGGTGCCGGCAGCGAGCGGGCAGATCGTGGTGCTCTTCAAGCCGGGGGTGAGCGTTGCGCAGGCGAGCCTGCTGCACCGGCAGACAGGCGCGCGCGGGCGAGTGCTGCCCGACGGGCGGCTCTGGGTCGTGGACTTACCTGCAGGGATGACGGTGGCCCAAGGCATTGCCGCCTACGAGCGCAGCGCGCGGGTGCAGGCGGCTGAGCCGGACTACGTGTACCGCGTAGTCGCCACGGCTCGGGCGAGGGCGGAGCGTTTTGCCCCTCAGGTCACTATCCCCGCAGATCCGCTCTGGGCAGGGCAGTGGGGCCCACAAAAGATCGAGTGCCCGAACGCATGGGATCTCTGTCAGGGCGACCCCAACGTCGTCATCGCCATCGTAGATACGGGCGTGTTCCTGGCTCACGAGGACCTTGACGATCACATCTGGGTGAATCCGGGCGAGATCCCCGGCAACGACGCAGACGATGATGGCAATGGGTTCACTGACGATGTGAATGGGTGGGACTTCGCTGACGATGACAACAACCCGGACGCGCGGGATGACTTCGGGGACGCACATCCCCATGGTACTCATTGCGCGGGAATTGCCTCGGCCGAGGCCGACAACAGCCAGGGCATCGCCGGAGTGGGCTGGAGCTGCACCATCATGCCCGTGCGGGTCCTTGATGCTTTCGGCTATGGATGGGACTCGGACGTTATGGCCGGGATTGAGTACGCGGCGGCGAACGGCGCCGATGTCATCAGTCTCAGCATCGGTGGCCCCTATTCCGCGGTGATGCAAACTTCCGTCGATTACGCCTATGCTCAGGGTGCCATTATCGTATGCGCGATGGGAAACGAGTACGCCGAGATCACGACCGACTCGTCCACTTGGGGGTCGCCGGTGTGCAACGACGATATCGACCCGAGTTCAGGGGGAGCGCTGAACCGGATCGTGGGCGTCTGGGCCAGCGATTCAAGCGACCAGAAGGCCGATTTCTCCAACTACAGCGGCGCGTATAGCTTTTGCGACGTCGGCGCGCCCGGGGTAGATATCCTCAGCACCACCTACCCTCCCAACACGTACGAGAGTGCGGGCTGGTCCGGCACATCCATGGCCACGCCCCACGTGGCGGGCGTGGCGGCCTTGATAAAGACCCTTTCTCCGGGGCTCACCAACGCCGACATCATCCAGCGCATCCTGGACACCGCAGACCCCGTGGACAGCGTGAATCCAGGCTATGCCGGTAAACTCGGCGCCGGGCGCGTCAACGCCTATCAGCCCCTGCGCTCGTCGGCCCCGGCCGTGTACCTGGCCTCACACGAGACGGACGATGACGCCGTTGGAGACAGTGCAGGCAACGGCGACGGATCGGTGGATCCGGGCGAGACCATCGAGCTCACGGTGGAGCTCGTCAATCATGGATTGACAACTGCGCTCAGCGCATCTGGCGAGCTTACGACGACGACTCCCGGCATCAGCATCACCCAGGGAATTGTCGCCTACGGGGACATTCCTGAGGGAGTCCCGACACCGGGCTCCCAGCCATTCGTGTTCGGCGTGGATCCGACCAAGAGCTTTGGGGACGTGATCGACTTCGAGTTGAGCGTGACGGCCAGCAGCGGCGGCCCGTGGGGGCCCTACGGCTTCCAGGTGTTCATCGGCGCCGACGGCCCGCTGCGCTACGCCGGCCACTCGGCCGAGGAGATCAGCGGAGATGGAGACGGCGTGCTGGAGCCAGGGGAGACGGTGCGCCTCGTTGTCGCCCTGGGCAACGACGGCCAAGCGGCGGCTGTGGACGTGCAGGCGATGCTGATAAGCCCCGGGGGAGACGTCAGCATTCTCGACGACCAGGACGCCTTCGGCACCGTGGAGCCAGGGGCAATCGCCTATTGCCAGGGCGAGTATGTGTTCGTTGTGCCAGCAAGCGTTGGGCCGGGGGATGCCCTGAGCTTTGTGCTCAAGCCAATCACAGCGACCAACGGCGCGACACAGTGGATGGACACCGTCGTGGTGTCTTTCCCCGACGAGATGGGCGAGCCGGACAATTCCCCCTCGCACGCTTTCCGTCTTGCCACCGACGGCACGCGGGTGAGCAGGTCCCTGGATCCCGGAGACGAGGATTGGTTTAAGTTTGACGCAGTGGCCGGCGTCAGCTACGTTCTGCAGGCCCACGAGCCGCTGGGCTCGAGCGCTGCCGCGCGGCAACGGGACCAGAAGCGGCTGGCGAAGGCGGTCAAGGGAGCGGACGTCGGGGCGGCCGAAACGGATACGTATATGTACGCCTACGTTGATTTCGCCAGTGCTTTGGCGAACAACTCGTTCGCGACCGATGACGACGGCGGCTCAGGATTCCTTTCGCGAATTGTGTTTACCGCGACTCAGACAAGCATACACTACATCAAGATCAGGGGCTGGAGCTCCGTCACGCAGGGGCCATACGACATCACCGTGCTGGAGACGGACCCGCAGAGCGGCGAGCCGGACGGTACACCTGACGAAGCCAAAGCCATTCCGACGGATGGCTCTCGCTTGCACAGAGCTCTGGATCCGGGCGGGGATGTGGACTGGTTCAAGTTCGACGCAGTGCCGGGCACGAGTTACGTTATCGAGGCCCACGACCCCGGTGGTTCCAGCGCTGCGCCGCGCCAACCAGACAGGGAGCGGCCGGAGAAGGCGGTCAAGGGAGCGGACGTCCGGCCGGCCGAAACGGATACGTACCTGTACGCCTACGTTGATTTGGGTAATGCTTTGGCCGGCAACTGGTTCGCCCGCGATGACGACGGCGGGCCGGGGCTCCTTTCCCGAATTGAGTTCACCGCGACCCTGGCAAGCACACACTATATCAAGCTCGAGGGCTACTGGCCCGATGAGGAGGGGCCATACGACATCAGCGTTACTGGGCGCCCGCCAGCCAGTGGGCCGCTGGTGGTGGACCACTGGCAAATTACCGATCCTTCGCCGGCGGGCAACGGCAATGGCCGGATCGAGCCAGGCGAAGTCATCCAGCTCTATGTGTGGATCCGAAACGACGGCGCCGAGACGGCGGCCGGTGTCGCGGGCACCTTGGCCACGACCAACCCCAGCGTGGTGGACTCCATCTCTCTCGACACAGATACTTACGGCGACATAGCCCCGGACCAGGTGGCCGGCAGCGAATGGGGCGATTACTACGCGTTCCACGTGAGCGACACGGCTCAGGACCTTGATAATCTGGGATTGGAGCTCACCATTTCGGCGACCAATGGCAGCCAGACGTGGATAGAGACGGCCAATCTGCCTCCGCGCGTCGAAGCGTGGGGCGAACCGGACGATACCTATGACCAAGCTCGTCCCATCAACGCCGACGGCACGGCGTATCAGCGCGCCTTCGAGCAGCCGGCTGACCAGGACTGGTTCCAGGTGTCGCTTTCTGCCGGCACGACCTACGTCATCGAGACGTTCGACCTCGGCTCGCAGGGCAGCGCGGAAGCGACCACAAGCGTCATAAAGGGGCAGATTTGGGATGTTGCCGATACGGTGATAGTGCTGTACAAGCCCGGGGTGGGGGGCCTCCCCGAAGAGCTGGCCTCTGACGACGATAGCGGTGAGGGGCTGGGCTCCAAGATCGTGTGGGCCTGCTCCGAAACCCGGGACGACTACCTGATTCAGGCACAGCATTACAGCGACCAGGGCACAGGCAACTACAAACTGCGAGTGACGCCCGACGACGGCAGCCCGCCGCGGCTGACTCAAGCTGCCGGCGCCGGCCTGCAGGCGGTGGATTTGGTGTTCAGCGAGATCGTCGGACTCAGCACGGCTCAGAACCCAACCAACTACGTCGTCAGCCCCTCTCTGACGGTGCAAGGCGCGGAGCGGCAGCCTGACGGCGTGACCGTGCGTCTGACCACCGGCGACCAGGATCCGGCCACCAGCTACACCGTCACTGTCAGCAACGTTGAAGACAACGCCGGCAACCCGGTGCAGCCCGGCCCTGACGCCAGCGCCTCCTGGCTGCCAGCAGGCGACGGGTTAGCTTCGCACCAGCTTGCGGACGTAGGCTACTACATGATTTCCTTCCCGCTCATTCCTCCATCGCCGACGCCGGACGCCTTGCTCTCCGACGACTTGGGCGACGGCGCTTACTACATGTGGGGCTGGGGAGCAGGGGGATATCAGAGCATACCGACGAGCGCCCCGGCATCACAAACCACCACGCTCGACATTCAGGAGGGCTATTGGCTCCTGGCGCCGGCGAGCACGATAGGCATGACCGGAGCCCAGGCCATCACCGATCAGGTCATCCCGCTGCAGACCGGCTGGAACATGGTGGCGGCACCCCACGAGGCCACCATGGACAGCCTGCTGGTGGATAACGCCGGCGACGTACGCAGCCTTGCCGCCGCCCAGAGCGCCGGCTGGGTGCTGGCCACCTTCTACTACTCCCACGATGGCACGGGCAGCTACAACACGCTCACCGTGGGTCAGACGCCGGCGGACACGCTGTCGCTGTGGGTGGGCTATTGGGTGCTCGCCGGCCTGGATTGCTCATTGATCGTCCCCGTCGCGCCGCCCGCCGGCCCGACGGCGACGACGGCAGCGCTTAGAGAGACGGCCCGGTTCGCCTGGGCCTTCAACATTCAGGCTCGCAGCGGAAGCTCGGCGGACAGCATCACCATAGCGGCGGCCGACCCCGCCTCAGAGGGCTTCGACGGCTTTGCGCTCGATAAGCCCAAGCCTCCGGCCTCACCCGGTGAAGGCACGGTGCGCCTCGTGCTAAGGCCACAGGCGGCGGCGCCGAGGGGGCTGGCAGCCGCTTCCGAGCTGGCGATGGAAACAAAGGGCCCCCAGGCCGGCGAATGGCACTTCACCCTCACCGGCGGTGTCGAAGGGGACACAGTGACGCTGAGCTGGCCAGAGCTCAGCCTGCTACCCAAGGATCGCGTGGCCATCCTCACGGACCGCGACACCGGCCAGCGCACCTTCATGCGCACTCGAGCCCAGTGCGAGTTCGCGGCGCCCGGTGTGGGCAGCAGCCGGAGTTTCACGCTCTCCGTGAAGCGAACACAGGATGGCGCGCTGCTCATCAGCGGCCTCACTGCCATGCCGACCCGCGCCGGCACCTGGGACATCGGCTTCGACCTCTCCGCGGACGCTGCGGTCACGGCTCGCATCTACAACGTCGCCGGGCGCCGCGCGGCCGACATCGCCCAAGCGCAGCAACTGCCTGAGGGCCGGGCATCTCTGACCTGGAATGCCCGCAGCATCAGGGGGACGACAGTCCCAAGCGGCACCTACCTGCTCCGCCTCACCGCCCGCACCGAGGATGGCGAGCAGGCGTCGGCAGTGACGATGCTGCAGGTGGCGCGGTAGCAAGCAGCGCAGCGCGCAGCACGATTTGCAGCAAGGGTCGGCCCGTCCGCGTTGGGCCGACCCTTCTTCTTTCGGCGTCGCATAGCACCTGAAGGCAGCGAAAGCGCAATGCCGGGAACCGGGGCTACCGACGCCTGCCTCCGCATCGCTGAGCCTCGCCGAGTCGGGACCGATCACTGGCCACTGATCACCGTACCCAAGGAGGGCAAACGTGGAGACGGGGCGAATAGCGAGGGAGTTGCTGACAGTTATCGGAGGTCGTTCGTGCCCCAGGCACGCACAGAGGAGGGACAGAGTGTCATGCCGCGTTGGTTGCCTCGCAGGTTTAGCACGATCTTCCCACTGGTCGCCTTCGCTGCTCTGGCTTGCTGCCAGTGGGCCGCCGCCCAGCAGCAGCCCGTACCCGCGCCCACGTCCGCGTTCCGCCTCGCCTTCGGCCTCAAGGACGCCGAGCCGCAGAAGTTCGATGGCAGCGTGTCGGTGGCGCCGGGTGAGGTGGTGGGCGTCGAGGGCTGGCGCTTTGAGAAGGGCGACAAGGCGACGTTAAGCTCCGCCTGGCAGTGCTCGACGCGCTTTGCCGGCCAGCGCAAGCTGCGCCCTGACGAGATCGCGCGCGGACGGAAGGCGCCGCCGCCGCGGCTCATCCCCAACGGCATCATCGTCTACCTCGCGGCTCCGGAGCGAGCGAGGGTTAACGTGCAGACCGCCGGCGGCGACGTCTCCTTCACCATCGCCGACGTCCCGTACGGGCAGCCGATCACGCAGCTCGACGGCAACGCGCGGGTCGAGCGCGTGCCGGTCAGCGTCAAGGTGACTGGCGAGCCGACGCACGACGACTACGGCAGCGCGGTGCTGGCGAAGAACGGGGACATCTACGTCGCTTACACCTCGTACGAGAAAGAAGCCGACCGCCCGGTGCTGCGGCGCAGGCACAACGGCCGGTGGGATGAGCCCATCAGGCTGCGGAAACGCCGTGGCGACGTCTTCGAGACGGCCATCGCCGAAGCCGGTGACGGACGCATCTGGGTGGCCTGGTCAGAGCAGGTCAAGGGCAACTGGGACATCTACGCGTGCAGCGTCAAGGGCAACCGGCCCGGACGTGTGCAACGGCTCAGCACCGATCCCGGGCCGGACATTTACCTCGACATGGCGGCGGACAGCGACGGCCGGCTCTCGCTCGTCTGGCAGGGGGCGCGCGCCGGGCAGTTCGACATCATCATGCGGTCGCTCGATGGCGGGAAGTGGTCGGACGAGATCCGCGTGAGCATCCACCCGGCGAACGACTGGGAACCCACTGTGGTCGCCGATGGCTCCGGAAAGGTCTACGTGGCGTGGGACACGTACCGGAACGGCAACTATGACATCTGTCTCAAGACGTATACCGACGGGCGACCTGGAGCCGCCCGTATGATCGCCGAATCGCCGGCGTATGAGGCGCACGTGAGCCTGGCCGTGGATCCGCAGGACCGGCTGTGGCTGGCATGGGATGAGGCCGGCGTGCTGTGGGGCAAGGACCAGGGCTTCTGGGTGAAGGCGCGCGGCATGAGCCGCCTCTACAGCCCGCGGACGCTGCGCATCGCCTGCCTCGTGAATGGCGACCTGCGACAGCCCAAGCCGGACCTCGTCGAGGCCATTCAGGTGCCGAACAAAAAGAACAACCTCTTCCCGGCGCTCCGCTTCGACGGGCGCGGACGGCTGTGGGTGCTGTACAGACGGCGGAGCATGAAGCAGCAGGGAGCCGGCGGCGGCAGCGCGCGGGCGATGTGGGACGACTATGCCGCCTACTACGACGGCAAGCGGTGGGTCACCGACATCTGGCTGCCGCACAGCGTCGGCCGGATGGACGTGCGCATCTCGGCCGTGCCCGACGGAGGTGACGGGCTGCTGCTGGCCTGGGCCAGCGACGAGCGGCCGTGGGCCAACCCCATCCCCGGCAACAACAACGTCTACACCACGAGCATTGCTGTGCCGGGCGGGCCTGCGGACCCGCCGGCGCTAGTGGCCTTCAACGAGCTCGAACTTGAGGTGCCGCCCAATTTGGAGCCAAACGAAGCTGCCAACGTGGCCTACCGCCGCGAGACACGGACCACGGTTGGCGGCCTCACGTACAGGCTGCTCGGCGGCGAAACGCACCGCCATACCGACATTAGCTACGACGGCGGCGGCGACAGCAACCAGTACGACATGCACAGGTACTTGATAGACGCGGTGTCGCAGGACTTCATGGCCGCTCTGGATCACGACAACGGCGGCGGACAGGAGTATTCATGGTGGCGCACGCAGAAGGCGTGCGACCTGTTCTGCATTGACGACGTCTTCGAGACGCTCTACGGGTACGAGCGCAGCCAAGGCTACCCCAACGGGCACCGGAACGTCACCTTCGCCCGCCGCGGCGTGCGCACGTTCCCGCGCGTGCGAGAGGACGGGAAGCTCTCACCCGACGACACGAAGAAGCTGTACGAGTACCTGGAGAAGAACGACGGCATCTGCTTCTCGCACACGTCGGGCACGAACATGGGCACCGACTGGCGGGACAACGACCCTGAGTATGAGCCCGTGGTCGAGATTTACCAGGGCTGCCGCACCTCGTACGAGTACGAGGGCGGGCCGCGAGCGGCCACTGCCGACAAACCGGAGACGCAGGTCGGCGGCTACAGGCCGCTGGGCTTCGTCTGGGAGGCCCTGCGCAAGGGCTATCGGCTCGGCTTCATGGCCAGCTCCGACCACGGCTCAACCCACATCTCGTACTGCTCCGTGTGGGCCACTGAGTTCAGCCGACAGGGCATCTTTGACGCCCTCAAGGCGCGCCACTGCTACGGGGCCACGAGCAACATCGTGCTCGAGTACGGCATGGGCGAGCACATGATGGGCGACATCTTTGAGGCCGATGACGTGCAGCCCATGAAGGTGCGGATCCATGGCACGGCGCCGATCGAGCGCATCGAGGTGTGCCGGAACGAGAAGTTCATCTACAGCATTGAGCCCAACAAGCAGGACGCTGAGTTCACCTACGTGGACACCGACCCGATCCGCGGCAGGGAGAGCTACTACTACATCCGCATGGTCCAGAGCGATGGCCAGATCGCCTGGTCATCGCCGATTTGGGTGACGCTTCGGGGATAACGGGCCCGTCGCGAAGCACGCGATGACAAGAATGGGGCGACCCATCGGGTCGCCCCTACGTGTTGTGTGCCGAGCATGCTTGGCTGTCTGGAGGCGAAGGGCACGCGAAGCGCAAGGGCGGTCCGTTGTCCCCGCTGCTGTCCAACATCGCGCTCGACGAGCTGGGGCGGCGTGGCCAAGGATCTGGCAGCGCGCACTGCCGGCAGCGCCTATCGCCCGTGGCGTCTCAGCAAAAGTCCGGCCCTCAGCCTGTCTCTGCGCAACGCCTACTTCGCCTCGCTCGGTCGTCCGAGATTGGAGCCCGGTACGACTGCTTAACCAGCCGAAGCGCCGTGTACGGACCCGTACGCACGGTGGTGTGACAGGGACAGCCCGCAAGGGGCTACCTATGTCGATATGTCGTGGTGCGCCTCGTAGTAGAGGAGCGATACCGCTCCCGTGGTGCTACTGCTGCCGCGGGCGGCGCATGATGATGACGAGCAGGGCCATGTCGCGCGGGCCGGGCATGCAGCCCATCTTGGCCACTTCCCAGCCGTCGGCCGCCGCCTCGTTGATGATGCGCTCCGCGCTCTCCTGTGCGCCTTCGACGATCTTGTACTCCCACTTCTGCTCTGCCATGTGTCGCCACCTCCGGGGCACAGCAGTGGTCGGTGGTCAGTAGAAGGCCCGACGGACTGCCGGCCGTCTCCCGGCGCCGCCGGCGACTAACCACTGGACACTGACCACTGCCTCTAAGGATATCCCTTGTCGTGCAGCTCTTTGAACAGCTTCGCTACGCGGTTGACGTAGCGGATGGTCTCGGGGATGTTTGGGACTCGCCCTGCCTTCGCCACGCGATTGGGGCCGGCGTTGTAGGACGCCATTCCCAAGCAGAACATGTCGTAGTTAGAGCGCCCCGCGTAGCGATGGATCTGCGTCGAAAGATAGCGGATGGAGCCGCGGAGGTTCTGCTCGATATCGTACGAATCCGACACGCCCAGGCCGGCGGCTGTGCCGGGCATGAGCTGGCCCAACCCCCTGGCGCCCTTGGGTGACGTTGCCAGCGGGTTGAAGCTCGACTCGCACGCGACCATCGCAAAGATGAGCCTGTGGTCGAGCTTGTACTGCGGGCTGTAGACGAGGATGCAGCGGGCGATGAGGTCGCGCTCGGCCGGCGTCAGCTCCGAATTCCACAGGGAGATGAGGTTGGCATAGATATCCACGATCTGCTCGAAGTTCGGTGTGTCGAGCGAGAGCGTGGGGCGCGGCTGATCGGGTGCGTTCGGCATCGTGGGCGTACGCACCGTTGTCACCATCTCCGGCCCGACGCTCGCCGGCGGCCCGGTGGCGCTCGCACTGCCAGCCCGAGGTTCTCCAGGCAAGCTGCCTGGGCTACGTTCTCCCGTCTGCTCGCGCCATTGCTTGGGCAGATCAGCCTCGCGGACGATGGCCAGCATCGGCACGAAATCCAGCGCCGGCGTGTCGGCGTCGAGCCGAACGAGCACGCGCACACGGTTCTGCGACCTGACCTCCGCCAGGCCCTCCGTGCATTGGACGATGGCACTGCCCGTCTTTCCGTCGTTGAGCAGGAAGCTGATGAGCTTCTTGCCCTCAATCGCCTCCCCGCGGCGGGACATGGTCCCGATAATGGTGCCGGCCAGCTCCACGACCTTGCCTCGGAGCTCGTGCAGCCGCGTGCGCAGCTCCTGCAAGGGGATGTTGACGACCGCCTCCATCTTCGCCCGCAGTTTGATGTAGTCTTGAGCTGACGGCGACAGAGCCGGAGCGGCCGTCCCCCGCGCACCGTGGGCTCCCACGGCCACGGCTGCAGCCAATACGACCATAACGGCCCTGCCGAGGATCCTCCTACTCATCGCGTCCCACCTTGGCCGAGTCGTAGGGGCAACCCGCCGGGTCGCCCTTACGACTAACCCGATATGAGTATTTCTGCAGGAAAGATGCGATCGCCTGCACGGCTTCGTCCGGCGCGCCGGAGGGCGTGCGGGCGAACCGCAGGTTGGCGTGCGCCCCCAGAGCCGCGTACACGCTCGCGGGCCAGCGGCGGATGATCTCGGCTGCCTCATCCTCAGCCACCCGCTCGGCCATGGCATTGATGCCGTCGAGCCACAGGATCGGCCGCGGCGCCACGAGGGCGGCCAGATCGGGCAGATCGAAGTCGTGCAGTACGCCCGGCACCCAGAAGTAGCTGCGCACCCGATGGTACTTACTGCGAACGAGCATGGTATACGAGAGCAGCGTCTCGACGCAGACGACGCCGGCAACACGCTCGTCGAAGGCTGCGGCGGCCAGGGCCCAGAGGCCCCCGAGGCCCTCGCCGATCAGCATCACCGAGTCGTCTGCGAGCTCGCCGTGCGCCTTCAGGTAATCCACGCCGCGCACCACGTCGAGCGTCCGCATGGCCGCCATTGTGCGGCCCATGTAGGCGGCATCGATCGCCAGGCAGTCGCGCGACCATTGTGTTCGGTCGTAGCCGTCCATCGACTTCGGCTCGCCGGGCCCCCGCGGGTCCGTCTCTCCGACGCCCCGCACATCGATGGACAGCACGATGTACCCGCGACGCGCCAGGCCCGTGGCGACTGAGGGCGCCGCGGCGCTGCTTGGCTTGCCGCGTTCGGCCGCGTGCAGAAGCACGGGCGAGGTGGGCAGGGGCTTCGCCGGCACCATCAAGAGAGCCGGGATCGTGATCCCCGGCTCACTCTCATAGACGATCTTCTCCGCCGTGAAGTTCGCCTCGCGGAATGTCCCGGCGACACGAGCCGGCGGTGCCGGGCGCTGCTCAGGCAGCTTGAGTGCCAGTCGTCGCATCACGGCCGCCTTGACCTGTGCCTGTGCGGCCTCGGCGGCGGGCCGGTCCGGTGGCGCCGTGCGGCGCGGCATAATCTGTGCCATATACGCTTCGTTGAGCGTCTGGCCGGTCTCGCCACCGAGGGAAGTGAGCGCGAAGCCCGTATCGGTACAATTGAGTGCGGCGACCTCCTCGGGCGCCAGCGGCGGCTCGGCGGAGCCCTCGGCGTCTTTATCGAACCAGCGGTTCAGCCACTCGTAGGCGGCCTCACGCTTGGGCTGCTTCATGTCGTGCACACCGTCCACAAGCACGAGCTCGCCGCGCTCGGCGCCGACGCCGAGGCCCTTGTAGAACTGCAGCATGTCCGCCATTTTTCTCCGATGCCCGGGCTCCTCGCCGGACTCGTCACCGACGATCATGCGGCACGGCCGCGGCGGAATGAGGCTGAGCACCTCGCGGTCGATGAGCGTGCGGCCCGCCAAGTAGGTGTTTTCCATACTTCCACCCGGATGTGCCGCCGCGCACACCTTGATCCGCTCGTCCGCCGCCGTGATGAGCAGCGCCATCTGCCCGCCGCCGGAGTTGCCGACTGCCGCGAGCCTGTCGGCGTCAACCTCGGGCCGCGAGACGAGGTAATCCACCGCGCGAATGCAGTCCCACGTGCGGTGGCCCGAAAGCGTGCGCCCAACCAGAAACGCCGGCCGTCCGAGCTGGTGGTGCTGCGGCACGCAGAGGCGAACGATGTGATCGCCTGTCGCTGCGTCGAAGTACTCCGAGCGCTCGCCCTGGCCCATCGGATCCAGCGCCAGCACGACGTAGCCTTTCAGCACGAGCCCGAGGCACGCCTCGTGATACAGCGGCGCCGCTTTGCCCTCGGCGGCATGACCGCACGTGAAGATGACACCCGGCGCCGGCAGCGGGCGGCCCTTGGGGACGTAGAAGTTGGCAGTGACGTAGTAGCTCGGCCGGCTCTCGAAGATCAGCTTCTCGATAACGTACTTCTCGCGATCGATCTTTCCCACGATGCGCGGATTCAGCGGCGTTCTCGCCGGGAAAGGTCCGAAGAACTCGGCAAGGCGCTGCCGCGTACGTCGCTGCCGGGCCCGCCACTGTTCGCGCGTCTTCAGCGCGTCCAGCTCCGCCTGCCGGCGCTTCCGCAGTGGCTCACTGCCGTACGTTGAGATGAAGCTCGGCAGCATCGCCCGGGCGCGCGCCTGCTCGTCGGGACGCTCGAAGAGCTTCAGCGACGGCGCGTCCGGGGCGTCTGCCGACAAAGCCGCCACTCCCAACAGGGATACACATAGCATATGGTAGCTCAAGGGTGGGCCTCCTCTGCCTCCCGCTGTAGCCGCGCACGTGTGTGGCGGCCCGGCGTGGCAAGCACTCGGTGCGGTCCTCCCACCTCGGCCAGGCGAGGTACAGGCCCTCACCTACAATGCCACCTCAGCCAGCCTCACGCCCCAACAACCGACTCGACCATGACGTACCAGATGTTCGGCGGCCGCTCGAGGGCTGCGCCGGCACGATCGCTGAAGGGCAGCACCATGGCGGCCTCTCCCATCTGCTGTTGCAGTCCCGCGTCAAGGCAGCGCTGTAGCTCGGGCGCGCGCTCGTCCAGCAGAAGCGCGACGTGCTCGGTTGGCGCGGCACAGAGCAGGTCGAGGCTCTCCGGGCCCGCGAGGTCCGATGCGATTGAGAGCCGCCTTTGGCGGCCGGAGAGCAGCATCTCCATCTCGGCAAAGGTCGCCACCGCGACGGTGCGCCCGTCCCGCTCGACCACGTATGTCGCCGCCGGCATACCTGTGGGCCGCTCGAGGCGGTGCCAGCGCCAGAGCGCCTCGTCGATGGGGGCGAAGCCGTCGTGCTCCGCGTACTCGGCGTTGATCAGCTCTCGAATGGCCGGCTCCTCTTCGGACCTGATGCGACGCGTGCCCTCAAGCCGAGCGTGAGTCGGTCGCGAGCCTCCCACGAGGACGAGCCGCGCCCGGGTGACGTAGCCGAGGCCCTCGTAGAAACGATAGGCATGCCCCGCGGGGTTCGTGTAGAGCAGCGCGGCGTCGAGGCCCTCATCCTGCATCGCGTCGTGCGCGCGAGTCATGAGCTCCCGCGCCAGCCCTTTGCGCTGGTGCGCCGGGTGCGTGGCGACGCTATCCACGATGCCGCACGGCAGCAGGTCGCCGCCAAGCTGCACGCTCTGAACGGTCACGAGCACGTTGGCGACGACGGAGTCGCCGTCGAGGGCGACGAGGCAACGTCTTGGCTCGCAGCCGGGGCGGCTGAGGAACCAGCGCTTCATGTCCGGATCCAGGCGGGGCGCGCCCTCGTACTCGGCGAATGCCGCACGTCCCAGCTCAACGAGCTGCCCGATGATATCGCCGGCCTCGGCGTGAGTGCAGATTCGGTATGGCACCTTGGGTTGACTCGCCTCGTGTGTAGCTGTAATCGGCAGCCCAAGACCCGCCGGAGCAAGCTGCTCCGGCTACAAGAAGAGGCTGCTCCGGCTACAAGAAGGAGACCGCTCCGGCTACACAAAGGGGACGGCTCGCCCTACACAAAGCAGGCAGCTCGCGCTGGATACAAGGGATTGCTCCGGCCCTGTGCTGGCGGCCTCCCTCGGCCAGCTCCCTGGGCTACAACGGATGGCAGTTGCTGGGCCGGATCCATACGTCACAGCCCCTCTGTGTAGCCGGAGCAGCTTGCTCCGGCGGGCATCAGGCTGCCAACTCAGTGTACGCTGATCCGCCTGGGCAAGCTGCCCACGCTACACTAGGTGTCAGTCTCCTGCTCCGAACGCCACTCGTACAGCCAGCCGTACTCCTCCGGCCTCGGCGCGAGCCGGGCCTCTACGGGATTGTTCCGAATGTATTCCCATCGCTGCTCGAACTCGACAGCGGAGCGTACGATCTTGTCGAAGCGCCCCTCCTGCCACACCCGCCCCTCCCGCTCCAACAGCCTGTTGATCACCTTCGCCGTGTAGCTCTTGGCCGTGTGGAGGATCTCCTGCAGCCGCCACATCGGGGCCACGTCCTGTGAGGCTTCTGCGAACTTCGCCAGCGGCGCCACCAGGATATGCACGTGGTCGGGCATAACGAGCGCCTGGTACAGGAAGTAGCGAGACCCGTCCCAGTGCCGGAGATTGTCCAGAACGACGTCCCTAGCGGGTGGTGGGAGTTGGAAGCCCTCGACGGTGCGATAGGTAACGAAGTAGGCACGCCCTTCCTGTTCCCAGTGCGGGCGATGGGTCCCTGTTGGGACGACACCCGCGACAGGGCTGTAGTCGGGCGTCGGGTCGAAAGCCTGGTCGGCGGGTTGGCGGTGTCTCATGGGTGGTCCACCCGGTCGGGTGTGGCTTTGAAGGGCAGGCTGATACCCGCCGGAGCAAGCTGCTCCGGCTAGTGCGCCGGCAAGCGTACGAGGTCAGGGAGGTGGAAGTCCTCCCCAAGGCATACGCTCTCCGGCCTTGTAACCGACTGTAACTGCGTTGCCGCAAGGCAAGGTGGGAAGCAACAGGAGGTGACCGACCAGTCCGTAG